>NZ_BNBV01000085.1 GCF_014656135.1 Streptomyces thermodiastaticus | reverse complement strand
GATCGCCGCAGGCTTCGGCACCTCGGTGGGCACTGCTCATGCCTGCACCTCGAAGGTGATCAGCCTGCTCGCACGGCCCGCTCCCGGCCTCCTCAAGGCCCTGCGCGAGAGCGATCCGGACCACGTGCTCCTGGGCGGCACCCTGGCCGAGTGCGACCGTTTGGGCGACGGCCGCGCCGACTACTCCCACAAACACCGTCGGCACGGCGTGAACGTGCAGGTCATCACCGCTCCGACCGGCCAGGTGCCGTGGATCTCGCCCGCACTGCCCGGCCGCACCCACGACCTGACCGCGGCCCGCACCCACCGCATCATCCGGATCCGCGAACGCCAGGGGGTTCCCGTGCTGGCCGACCGTGCCTGCCAGGGTGCCGGCTCCTGGGTGACCACCGGGCGCAAGCGGCCACCGGGCGGTGAACTGACCGTGACCCAGCGCACGGTCAACCGCGCGCCGGCCCGGGCCCGGGCACCCGTCGAGCGAGGCATGGCACGGCTGAAGT
>NZ_BNBV01000084.1 GCF_014656135.1 Streptomyces thermodiastaticus | reverse complement strand
GCCGTCGCGGCGACCGGGCTGGACCTGACCGGGCTGCGGACCGAGGACGCCATCCACCCCATGCTCCGCGGCCTGGTACCGGCCCCTCGCACAGGGAAGAGCGCCACCGCGGCCCCGTCTTCCGCGACGACCACACTGCGCCGGAGTCTGGCGGCCGTGCCGCCCGAGGAGCGGCGACGCGCGGTCGCCGAACTGGTCCGCACCCACGTCGCCGACGTCCTGGGCCACACCGGCCCGTACGACCTCGACGACGACCGGCCCTTCCAGGACATGGGGTTCGACTCGCTGACCGCCGTCGAACTGCGCAACCGCCTCGGCGCGGCAACCGGCCTGCGCCTGACCACCACGCTCGTTTTCGACCACCCCACCCCCGCCGCGCTGATCGCCCACATCCTGGCCGAACTCACGGGAGAGAAGGCCGACTCCACTGTCGCCGAGGCAGGCGCCCTCTCCTCGACGGAGCCGATCGCGATCGTCGGTATGGCGTGCCGTTTCCCGGGTGGGGTGGGGTCGCCGGAGGATCTGTGG
>NZ_BNBV01000083.1 GCF_014656135.1 Streptomyces thermodiastaticus | reverse complement strand
GACGTGACACTGCTCGAAAGGGTGCTCAGTGGACTTCGCAACCTCTAGCGGAGGGTCCGCCGGCGACACCGGGAGCCGGGCGACCACCTCCGCGAAGATCGTGGTGGCGGGCGGCTTCGGCGTGGGCAAGACCACGTTCGTCGGCGCCGTCTCCGAGATCAACCCGCTGCGCACGGAGGCCGTCATGACGTCCGCGTCCGCGGGCATCGACGACCTCACCCACACGGGCGACAAGACCACCACCACCGTCGCCATGGACTTCGGCCGCATCACCCTCGACCAGGACCTCATCCTGTACCTGTTCGGCACCCCCGGACAGGACCGGTTCTGGTTCATGTGGGACGACCTCGTCCGCGGCGCCATCGGCGCCGTCGTCCTCGTCGACACCCGCCGGCTCGCCGACTGCTTCCCCGCCGTCGACTACTTCGAGAACAGCGGACTGCCCTTCATCATCGCCCTCAACGGCTTCGACGGCCAGCAGCCCTACACCCCCGACGAAGTCCGCGAAGCACTCCAGATCGGCCCCGACACCCCCATCATCACCACCGACGCCCGCCACCGCGCCGACGCCAA
>NZ_BNBV01000082.1 GCF_014656135.1 Streptomyces thermodiastaticus | reverse complement strand
GCCAGGGTCCGGTTGACGGTCTTCTCGGTGGGGGTGAGTTCCTGCAGGGGCCTGCGTTTGATGCCCGTGGTCAGCCAGGGGCCACCGCCCTGGTAGGCGAGATCGGCCAGGATGGGGACGCCCTGGCGCTCGCAGATACGGATGATGCGGTGGGTGCGGGCAGCGGTCAGGTCGTGAGCTCGGCCCGGCAGCGCGGGGGAGAGCCACAGCGGTCGGTTCTCCGGATCGGTGACCACCTGCACGTTCACTCCGTGCCGGCGGTGCTTGTGGGAGTAGTCCGCGCGCGAGTCGCCGACCCGGTTGCACTCGGCGGGGGTGCCGTCCAGCAGGACGAAGTCGGGGCCGGCCTCGCGCGGGACCTTCAGCAGTCCCGGCGCGCGCTGGGCGAGCAGGTGGATGACCGCGCTGGTGTAGGCGTGGGCGGTGGACTCGCTGATCCCGAACCCGGCAGCGATCTTCGCCAGGGTGGTGTGCTCGCGCAGGTACACCAGTGCCACCATCGCGCGCTGAGACGGGCGGAGCTTGCAGCGCCGGTCGCCCTCACGGGTGACGATGAGCATGGTGACCCACTCCACGAGTGCATGCGGCAGGTCGAGTGCGGCAGGATAGATGACCAACGAGGCC
>NZ_BNBV01000081.1 GCF_014656135.1 Streptomyces thermodiastaticus | reverse complement strand
TCGAGGGTCCTGCGGTGACGGTGGACACGGCGTGTTCCTCGTCGTTGGTGGCGCTGCACCTGGCGGCCAACGCGCTCCGGCAGGGCGAGTGCGACCTCGCCCTGGCCGGCGGCGTCACTGTCATGTCCACCCCGCAAGCCTTTGTGGAGTTCTCGCGGCAGCGTGGTCTGGCGCCGGACGGGCGGTGCAAGTCGTTCTCGGCGGCGGCGGATGGTACGGGCTGGTCGGAGGGTGTGGGGCTGCTGCTGGTGGAGCGGTTGTCGGACGCTCGGCGCAATGGTCATCGGGTGCTGGCGGTGGTGCGTGGTTCGGCGGTCAACCAGGACGGTGCGTCCAATGGGCTGACGGCTCCGAACGGTCCTTCGCAGGAGCGGGTGATCCGGCAGGCGCTGGCCAGTGCGGGGCTGGTTTCCGCTGATGTGGATGTGGTGGAGGCGCATGGGACGGGTACCAGGCTGGGTGATCCGATCGAGGCGCATGCGCTGCTGGCCACGTATGGGCAGGACCGGCCGGTGGATCAGCCGTTGTGGCTGGGGTCGTTGAAGTCGAACATCGGGCATGCACAGGCCGCCGCGGGTGTCGGTGGTGTGATCAAGATGGTCGAGGCGATGCGGCATGGCGTGTTGCCGCGGACGTTGCATGTGCAGGAGCCGTCCCCGCATGTCGACTGGGAGGCGGGGGCGGTGCGGTTGCTGACCGAGGCCCGGCCCTGGCCGCAGGCGGGCCGTCCGCGCCGTGCGGGAGTGTCTTCCTTCGGC
>NZ_BNBV01000080.1 GCF_014656135.1 Streptomyces thermodiastaticus | reverse complement strand
GCGTTCTTCGCCGGAACGGGCGCACACCGTGTGGACCTGCCCACCTACGCCTTCAAACAGGACAGCTACTGGCTGACGCCCGAGGCCGGCATCACCGACGCGTCCGGCCTCGGCATGGTCTCGACCGGGCATCCGCTCCTGGGCGCCGCCGTGCGGCAGGCCGAAGGCGGGGAGACGCTGTTCACCGGTCGTCTGTCGCTCGCCACGCACCCGTGGCTGGCGGATCACGTCCTGCACGGCGTGGTGGTGTTCCCCGGCACGGGCCTCCTCGAGCTCGCGGCCCGGGCAGGGGAGGAAGTCGGTTGCGCCGAGGTGGCGGAACTGACCCTGTCGGCACCGCTGGTAGTACCGGAACGCGGCGGGGTACAGGTACAGGTCATGGTCGGCGCGCCGGATACCGGCGGCCGGCGCAGGATCGGCGTGTACAGCCGCCCGGAAGAGGTCACCGACCTCGAGCAGCCGTGGACCCCGCACGCCACGGGATGGCTGCGGACAGCCGGCGATGACGCGCCCGACAGCTTGGTGGTGTGGCCGCCCGCCGGGGCCACGGAGGTCGTGCTGGAGGAGGTGTACCCGCGGCTGGCGGAGGGCGGATACCACTACGGGCCCGCCTTCCAGGGTTTGCGCCGCGTGTGGCAGGGTGCCGACGGCGAGCTGTACGCCGAGGTGGTCCTGGCCGAGGAGCGGCACGCCGAGGCCGCCCGCTTCGGCGTGCATCCCGCGCTGCTGGATGCCGCACTGCACGCACTGCTTCCCGCGGTGACGGGCACGGACGGGCCGGCGGTCGTGCCGTTCGCCTGGGAGGGAGTACG
>NZ_BNBV01000079.1 GCF_014656135.1 Streptomyces thermodiastaticus | reverse complement strand
GAGACCACCCTCGCCCAGCGCGAGCAGGTCCTGGGCGACACCCACCCCGACACCCTGACCAGCCGCAACAACCTCGCTCGTGCCCGCCGAGCCGCCCAAGCCGTACAGCAGAGAAGTACAGCAACCTCATCGCCCGCAGTTGACCCTCGGCAGTCGTCGACGACCGATTGACCAGCCCGTGGCCCCTTAATGACCGCCCGGCCGAGAGTTCGTAACGAAGGGGTCGTGCCAGAACCGTGCCAGATCGTGCGGGGAACCACGGGGAACGGCGGAGACCAGGTCGCCGGTCGATAAGCCCCCGTGGCTGCTCCACCACAGGTCAGCCCAGCAACCGCCCATAGATAACGCGAGCTTCCCAAGGCAAGGGCTCTGGCCGCCGGAACCAAGGGAGTACGTTGCAGGGATGCCGACCAAGTCTGTACCCACCTGTCCCCAGTGCGGTGGCCCGTTGAAGGCCGGCGCGATGGCACTTTGTTACCGCGAGGAGGACGACCGCCGCACCTGCCGTGTGGTCTGGGGCTGCTCCAATCAACACGTCTGGTGGAAGTGGGCTGACCGTCCGACCGCCGAGCTGGAACTCTGTCCTTACCCGGACCTGATGAACGGTTGACATCCACGGCTGACATCAACGACGCCGGGCAGGGGCATACATCAGCAACTCTGTCCAGTCCCTGCATCGGTCACCGACCGCAGCGGAAGCGTACTGGGATCGAACTCCTAAAGCGGGTGTCGCAGGTTCGAATCCTGCCGGGGGCACCAGGCAAAAGGCCCCGGACCGATCTTGGGTTCAAGGGGTCGTCGCAACACCACTTGGTTTCAGGTGGTGAGTAGATCACGTAGACGCTCGGCTGGGGTA
>NZ_BNBV01000078.1 GCF_014656135.1 Streptomyces thermodiastaticus | reverse complement strand
GCCGTCGCGGCGACCGGGCTGGACCTGACCGGGCTGCGGACCGAGGACGCCATCCACCCCATGCTCCGCGGCCTGGTCCGTGCGCAGTCGCGCCGTCGCGCCGCCCAGGCCGTTGCGCCCTCCGAAGCACCGTTGGCGCAGCGTCTGTCCGGGCTGTCCTCCGCCGAGCGGGAACGGGCGCTGGCGGACCTCGTACGGAATCAAGTGGCGGCCGTACTCGGATACGGCGACCCAGGCGACGTCGACGACGAGCGGTCCTTCCTGGACCTCGGCTTCGACTCTCTGACCGCAGTGGAACTGCGCAACCAGCTGGGCGCGGCAACCGGCCTGCGGCTGCCCACCACGCTCGCCTTCGACCACCCCACCCCCGCCGCGCTCGCCGCCCACCTCGCCACGGAACTGACACCGGACGACGCGTCTTCCGACTCCGGAGCCACGGTCGTCCTGAAGGAGATCGACCGGCTGGAGGCCGCACTGAGAGCCGTTGCGGAGGGGGACCGCAACGGGTCCCTGGAACAGATCACTGCGCGGCTGCGGGAGTTGATCGGCATCGCCCAGGCGAACGGTCCCGGCACCGGACGAAAGACCGAGTCCGACCTGGACTCCGCCACTGACGAGGAGCTGTTTGCCCTGGTCGACGATCTCGACTGACCCCGACCCGCCATCCATCCCATCCCGAGGAGCTGAGAGCACGTGGCTGACGAAGACAAGCTTCGCGACTACCTCAAGCGGGCCATCGCCGACGCGCGCGACGCGCGCAGGCGCCTGCAGGAGGTCGAGGAGAAGGAGCACGAGCCCATCGCGATCGTCGGTATGGCGTGCCGTTTCCCGGGTGGGGTGGGGTCGCCGGAGGATCTGTGGCGGCTGGTGGCCGA
>NZ_BNBV01000077.1 GCF_014656135.1 Streptomyces thermodiastaticus | reverse complement strand
GCAGCAGCGGTGGCGGGGTGCCGGTTCGCGGTCACATCCGCGGTGCCGAGGACGCCCCCGTCCCCCACGCCGCGGTCACCCTGATCTCCCTGGCCGGCCGCCAGCTGGGCCGTTCCATCGCCCAGACCGACGGCTCCTACACCCTCGACGCCCCCGGTGCCGGCTCCTACGTCCTGATCGCCTCCGCCGACGGCTACCAGCCCCAGGCCTCCACCATCGCCGTCAACACCGACCCCGTCACCTACGACATCCTCCTCAGCGGCACCAGCGGCCTGACCGGCACCGTCCGCACCACCGACGGCAACCACCCCGTCAAGGACGCCATGGTCATCGTCACCGACGTCCGCGGCGACCTGCTCGCCACCGGCACCACCAGCGACACCGGCGAGTTCACCTTCACCGAACTCGTCCCCGGCCCCGTCACCGTCGCCGTCAACGCCGCAGGCCACCGCCCCCGCGCCCTGCCCGTCGAGATCACCGGCACCGGCATCACCCGCATCGACATCACCCTCGACGCCGGCGCCACCCTCCAAGGCACCGTCACCGCCCCCCACGGCCCCCTCGCCGACGCCCGCGTCACCCTCGTCGACGCCGCCGGCAACGTCATCGCCACCGCCACCACCGGCCCCGACGGCGCCTACGCCTTCACCGACCTCGACAACGGCGAATACACCGTCATCGCCACCGGCTACCCGCCCGTCGCCACCGCCCTGACCATCACCGGCCAAGGCATCGACAACCACACCATCGAACTCACCCACCCCACCGAATAACCCACACACACAAACAAAAAAAAGGGGGGCCGGCCACGGCCGGCCCCCACCCGGGCACCAACCCCCGGGACACTCTTCGGACCTCTCCGGTCACCCCGGCCAGGCCACCACAGGCACCCGCCCGTGACGCCACAGCCACGACCGGCACCACACACTCAAGGCCACCCGACCGGCCACCAACACCCGGAACCGG
>NZ_BNBV01000076.1 GCF_014656135.1 Streptomyces thermodiastaticus | reverse complement strand
CTGGTGGGGTTCAGGTGGTGGGGAGGGTGGTGCCTTGGACGGCTTGGATGTCGAGTTCGATTTTGAGGGTGGTGCCGATGGCGGCGATGCCGGCTTGGAGGATCTGGTTGTAGTTCATGGCGAAGTCTTCGCGGTGGAGTTCGGTGGTGGCGCGGAAGGCGGCGCGGGTGCCGCCCCAGGGGTCGGGGCCGGTGCCGAGGTAGGTGAGGTCGAGGTCGATGGGGCGGGTGTGGCCGTGGAGGGTGAGGTGGCCGTGGCAGGTGTAGTGGTCGGGGCCGGTGGGGGTGAGGTGGGTGGAGGTGTAGGTGATGTGGGGGTGGTTTTCGGTGTCGAGGAAGTCGGGGCTGGTGAGGTGTTGGTCGCGGAGGGTGTTGCCGGTGTTGATGCTGTTGGTGTTGATGGTGGCGGTGACGTGGCTGGTGTTGATGTCGTCGGGGTTGATGTGGATGGTGCCGGTGAAGTCGGTGAAGCGGCCGTGGATGCTGCTGATGCCGAGGTGGTGGGCGGTGGCGGCGATGGTGGAGTGGGCGGGGTCGATGGTCCAGGGTCCGGGGGGTGGGAGTTCGGTGCCGCCTTGGCGGGTGAGGGTGTGGGTGCCGAGGTGGGCGTGGCCGCTGGCGGTGACGAGGGCGGTGGCGGCGGTGGGGGTGTAGCCGACGGCGGTGATGATGACGGTGTAGGGGCCGGGGTTGAGGGGGGTGGTGTCGTGGATGGTGCCGTCTTGGTCGGCTTGGATGCGCAGGACCTGGGTGCCGGTGGTGTCGGTGACGGTGACGACCGCGTGTGGGATGGCCCATCCGTCGCGGGTGCGGATTTTCGCGGTCAGTGCCATCGGTGTGTGTCTCCTTGCGGGCCTTGCGGTGTGGGTGGTGCGGCCGGGACCGGGCGGGTGCGGCCGGCCGGGGGCGGTGACCGGGTGGGTGTGTGGTCCGTCGTGGCCGGTGGCCGGTCGGGGCCGGGGTTGTGTGGTGTG
>NZ_BNBV01000075.1 GCF_014656135.1 Streptomyces thermodiastaticus | reverse complement strand
GAGGTGCTGGTCGGCGAGGTCGCCAAACGGCAGGCCGTGACGAACGTCGAGCGCACCGCCCGCTCCGTCAAACGCCACATGGGCGACGCGCACTGGCGTTTCCCCGAGCAGGGCGACATCGACGGCACCCGCTACCGGGCGCAGGAACTGTCGGCCCGGGTGCTGCAGAAGCTGAAGCGGGACGCGGAGGCCTATCTCGGCGAGGACGTCACCGACGCGGTGATCACCGTCCCGGCGTACTTCGACGACGCGCAGCGGCAGGCGACCAAGGAGGCCGGCGAGATCGCGGGCCTGAAGGTACTGCGGATCATCAACGAGCCCACGGCCGCCGCGCTCGCCTACGGCCTGGACAAGGAGAACGACCAGACCGTCCTCGTCTTCGACCTCGGCGGCGGCACCTTCGACGTGTCCTTGCTGGAGATGGGCGAGGGCGTCATCGAGGTCAAGGCCACCAACGGCGACACCCACCTCGGCGGCGACGACTGGGACCAGCACCTCGTCGACCATCTGGTCAAGCGGTTCAAGGGCCAGTACGGGGTGGACCTGTCCAAGGACAAGATGGCCGTGCAGCGCCTGCGCGAGGCCGCGGAGAAGGCCAAGATCGAGCTGTCCTCGGCCACCGAGACCACGATCAACCTGCCCTACATCACCGCCTCCCCCGAGGGTCCGCTGCACCTGGACGAGAAGCTCACCCGCGCCCAGTTCCAGCAGCTGACCGCGGACCTGCTGGAGCGGTGCAAGAAACCCTTCCACCAGGCGGTGAAGGACGCCGGGATCGAGCTGAAGAACATCGACCACGTCATCCTCGTGGGCGGCTCGACCCGGATGCCCGCGGTCACCGACCTGGTGCGCGAGCTGACCGGCAAGGACCCGCACAAGGGCGTCAACCCCGACGAGGTGGTCGCCGTCGGCGCCGCCCTGCAGGCCGGGGTGCTGCGCGGCGACGTCAAGGACGTGCTGCTGCTGGACGTCACCCCGCTGTCCCTGGGCATCGAGACCAAGGGCGGCATCATGAC
>NZ_BNBV01000074.1 GCF_014656135.1 Streptomyces thermodiastaticus | reverse complement strand
AGTTCACCGATGGCGGGGAAGCGGACCCCGCCGATCAGCTCGACCGGATGGCGGCCGGCGTAGGCGCTCAGGTCCAGTTCGGTGGGCTGGGCGAAGCGGGAGAAGTTGTTCACACACAGGACCAGGTCGTCCTTGTACTCCCGCAGGAAGGCGATCACGGCCGGGTTGGAGGAGGGGAGTTCGGTGAAGGAGCCGAGGCCGAAGGCGGGGTTCTGTTTGCGGATCTCGATCATGCGGCGGGTCCAGTGCAGCAGCGAGGAGGGTGAGGACATCGCTGCTTCGACGTTGGTGACCTGGTAGCCGTAGACCGGGTCCATGATCACGGGGAGGTAGAGGCGGCCGGGGTCGCAGGAGGAGAAGCCCGCGTTGCGGTCGGGGGTCCACTGCATGGGGGTGCGGACGGCGTCGCGGTCGCCGAGCCAGATGTTGTCGCCCATGCCGATCTCGTCGCCGTAGTAGAGGATCGGGGATCCGGGCAGGGAGAGCAGCAGGGCGGTGAAGAGTTCGATCTGGTTGCGGTCGTTGTCGAGGAGGGGGGCGAGGCGGCGGCGGATGCCGATGTTGGCGCGCATGCGGGGGTCTTTCGCGTATTCGGCCCACATGTAGTCGCGCTCTTCGTCGGTGACCATCTCCAGGGTGAGTTCGTCGTGGTTGCGCAGGAAGATGCCCCACTGGCAGCCGGAGGGGATGGCGGGGGTCTTGGCGAGGATCTCGGAGACGGGGTAGCGGGATTCGCGGCGGACGGCCATGAAGATGCGGGGCATGACGGGGAAGTGGAAGGCCATGTGGCATTCGTCGCCGCCGGTGGCGTAGTCGCCGAAGTAGTCGACCACGTCCTCGGGCCACTGGTTGGCCTCCGCCAGCAGCACCTTGTCGGGGTACTGGGCGTCGATCTCCCTGCGCACCCGCTTCAGGAAGGCGTGCGTGGCGGGCAGGTTCTCGCAGTTGGTGCCCTCCTGGGCGTACAGATACGGCACGGCGTCCAGGCGGAAGCCGTCGATGCCGAGGTCCAGCCAGAAACGCAG
>NZ_BNBV01000073.1 GCF_014656135.1 Streptomyces thermodiastaticus | reverse complement strand
GCGGCGAGCTTCATGGCCTCCTCGATCAGGGTCTCCACGATCTTCGACTCCGGCACGGTCTTGATGACCTCGCCCTTCACGAAGATCTGCCCCTTGCCGTTGCCCGAGGCCACACCCAGGTCCGCCTCACGCGCCTCACCCGGACCGTTGACCACACAGCCCATCACCGCGACCCGCAACGGCACCTCCATGCCCGTCAGACCCGCGGTGACCTCCTCCGCCAGCTTGTACACATCCACCTGCGCACGCCCGCACGACGGACACGACACGATCTCCAGACCCCGCTGCCGCAGCCCCAGCGACTGCAGGATCTGCAGCCCCACCTTGACCTCCTCCACCGGAGGAGCCGACAGCGACACCCGGATCGTGTCCCCGATCCCCTGCGACAGCAGCGCACCGAACGCCACCGCCGACTTGACGGTCCCCTGGAACGCCGGACCCGCCTCCGTCACACCCAGGTGCAGCGGATAGTCGCACGCCTCGGCCAGCTGCCGGTACGCCTCGATCATCACCACCGGGTCGTTGTGCTTCACCGAGATCTTGATGTCGCGGAAGTCGTGCTCCTCGAACAGCGACGCCTCCCACAGCGCGGACTCCACCAGCGCCTCCGGCGTCGCCCTGCCGTACTTCTGCAGCAGCCGCTTGTCCAGCGACCCCGCGTTCACCCCGATCCGGATCGGCGTCCCGTGGTCCTTCGCCGCCTTCGCGATCTCCTTGACCTGGTCGTCGAACTTCTTGATGTTGCCCGGGTTCACCCGGACCGCGGCACACCCCGCCTCGATCGCCGCGAACACGTACTTCGGCTGGAAGTGGATGTCCGCGATCACCGGGATCTGCGACTTCCTCGCGATCACCGGCAGCGCCTCCGCGTCGTCCTGCGTCGGACACGCCACCCGCACGATCTGGCACCCGGCCGCCGTCAGCTCCGCGATCTGCTGCAGCGTCGCACCCACGTCCGACGTCCGCGTCGTCGTCATCGACTGCACCGACACCGGTGCGTCCCCGCCCACCGCGACCGGCCCGACATGGATCTGCCGGCTCCTGCGCCGCTCGGCGA
>NZ_BNBV01000072.1 GCF_014656135.1 Streptomyces thermodiastaticus | reverse complement strand
GGTGCGGCGGTGGCGTAGGTGATGCCGGTCGCGGTCAGTGCCGCGGCGGCCGCGATACCCGCGGTGATCGCATGGGAGCGAGTCATGATCATGAGCTTGCCTCTCCTGTCTCAGAGTCAGAGAAGGGTGGGTCGGTTGTGGTGCGTGTGCCGACCTGTGATCGAACGTACTCACACCCTCCGAACCTGTCATGTCGGATGAATCGGAAGTGTGCTTGTACGGGGCCGATCGAGGGACCAGGTGTGTGCTCTCCGGCGGGACCGGTGCGGGACGAGGTCACATCAAACCTTCCGTGCTTGCGCAGGGTTGACGCAGACTCGGGCGGCACATGCGTGCACGCTGACACGTCTTCACCCGGAACCGGTGCGGGGGCGTCGCACACCTATCGGCGTGTCGGTGCTTGACAAGCCGTCGGAACGTGCCGCAGGCGGCGTGCCGTCAGAGGGACCAGCTGAGATCCCTTGCCGGCACGGGGCGGTTGTAGGCGGCCGCGGGGTCGCCGGGTGTGAAGGGACGGAACCGGTGGCTGAAATCGACGGGAATCTGCAAGGAGAGGAAGTCCTTGCCGTCGCCCGTGCGAGCCCGGAGCAGGATCCGGTGCCTGGCCACCGGAACAGCCCGGGGGATCTGCAGGTCCCAGGTCTGCTTCCAGGGGCCGGCGGCAGGCCGGGTGTCACCGCACAGGCTCGCACCCATGCCGGCCAGGAGATCGGGCAGCCGGTAGGTGCGGTCCAGCATCTTGACCGGCCCGATCTTCATGACGACGTTGCAGCTGACCCGGGTCAGGTCCACAGGTTCCTTGAGGTAGCCGTCCATCGTGCAGCGCAGCCGGTGGCCGAGGCGCGGCAGTGTCGGGCTCAGGGTGATGTCGAGGATGTCCAGGACGTAGTGGTCGTCGCTGGTGTCCTCCACCAAAGCGGTGCTCATCTCGCTCATCCCATCGTGTCGTGGGCGGGGGAGGGGGGAGAGGATGCTGGGTCCTCAGAGCGGAACCCCGGCCCGATTACGGCGGGCCGGGGTTCCGCGTCACTCGTGTCGCGACGGTGGTGATCAGTGGTCGCCCTTGCCGCCGTGGTCGCCGTTGTCGTCGTTGTCGTAGCCGTGGTCGTCGTTGTCGTGGTCGTG
>NZ_BNBV01000071.1 GCF_014656135.1 Streptomyces thermodiastaticus | reverse complement strand
GCCACGGGCCGGGCGCAGTTGGAGGAGCGGGCTGCGGTGATCGGGTCCGGTCGAGAGGATCTGCTGGCCGGGCTGGAGGCGCTGGCTGGTGGTGAGAGGGCCGGCAGCCTGGTGCGGGGCTCGGTGGGGCGTGGTGGCGGGCTGGTGTTCGTGTTCACCGGTCAGGGGGCGCAGCGGCCGGGTATGGGGCGTGAGCTGTATGAGGCGTTCCCGGTGTTCGCTGAGGTGTTCGATGCGGTGTGTGCGGTGCTGGATCCTTTGCTGCCGCGTCCGTTGCGTGAGGTGATCGACAGCGGTGAGGGGTTGGCGGAGACGGGTTTCACCCAGCCTGCGTTGTTCGCGGTGGAGGTGGCGCTGTATCGCCTGGTGGAGTCGTGGGGTGTGCGGCCTGATGTGGTGGCGGGGCATTCGGTCGGTGAGATCGCCGCGGTGCATGTGGCGGGGGTGCTGACGCTTGAGGACGCGTGTGCGTTGGTGGCGGCGCGGGCGGGGCTGATGCAGCAGTTGCCGCCGGGTGGCGCGATGGTGGCGGTGGAAGCGGCTGAGGAGGAGGTGCTGGCGCTGCTGGCCGGGCGTGACCGGGTAGGGGTGGCGGCGGTGAACGGGCCGCGGGCGGTGGTGGTCTCCGGTGAGCGGGCCGGGGTGGAGGAGGTGGCCGCCGAGTTGCGGGCGCGGGGGCGTCGTACTCGGCGGCTGGAGGTCTCGCATGCGTTCCACTCGCCGTTGATGGAGCCGATGCTGGAGGCGTTCGGGCAGGCGATCGCGGGGCTGGACTACCACGAGCCGCGTATCCCTGTCGTGTCGGCGCTCACCGGCGCGCCGGCCGATCCGGGGCAGCTCGGCGATCCGGAGTACTGGGTGCGGCATGTGCGCGAGCCGGTCCGCTTCGCCCAGGCCGTGGAGGCTCTGCGTGCCGAAGGCGCCGCCACTTTTGTCGAGATCGGGCCCGACGCCGTCCTGACCCCGATGGTCGCGGACACCATGGACACCACGGACGCCGGTATCGCGGGCATCGCCGTGCCCCTGCTCCGGCGTGACCGGTCCGAACTGCGCACCCTTCTGCACGGCCTCTCCCAGCTGCACACCCGCGGCGTTCCGGTCGACTGGCAGGCGTTCTTCGCCGGAACGGGCGCACACCGTGTGGACCTGCCCACCTACGCCTTCAAACAGGACAGCTACTGGCTGAC
>NZ_BNBV01000070.1 GCF_014656135.1 Streptomyces thermodiastaticus | reverse complement strand
CTGCGTGAGCGGGCGTGGAGTTCGCTGACCGCGGCCCGTGCCCGGACCACGCTGCTGACCACCTGTGTGGACGAGCCGGACCTGGTCGCGCAGCACTCGCCGCTGATGTCCCCGCTGGTGTGGGACCTGGCCCACATCGGCAACCAGGAGGAACAGTGGCTGCTGCGCGCCGTCGGCGGCCAGGACCCCATCCGCCCCGAGATCGACAGTCTCTACGACGCCTTCGAACACCCCCGCGCCGAACGCCCGGAACTCCCCCTTCTCCCGCCCGACGAGGCCCGCCGCTACACCGCCGAGGTCCGCTCCCGCGTCACCGGCGTGCTGGAGACCGCCGACCTGACCGGCCCCCGCCTGACCCGCGCCGCCTTCGCCTTCGGCATGATCGCCCAGCACGAACAACAGCACGACGAGACCATGCTCGTCACCCACCAGCTGCGCAGCGGCCCGCCCGCCCTGACCGCACCCGACCCCGACGCCGCACCCCCGTACAGCGGGACCGCCGAAGTCCTCGTCCCCGGCGGAGAGTTCACCATGGGCACCTCCACCGAACCCTGGGCCCTGGACAACGAACGCCCCGCCCACACCCGCCACGTCCCCGCCTTCTTCCTCGACACCACCCCCGTCACCAACGCCGCCTACCAGGCCTTCATCGACGACGGCGGCTACCGGGACCCCCGCTGGTGGACCCCCGAAGGCTGGGCCCACATCCAGCGCCACACCATCACCGCACCCCTCTTCTGGCACCGCGACGGCAGCCAATGGCTGCGCCGCCGCTTCGGCATCACCGAACCCGTACCCCCCGACGAACCCGTACTCCACGTGTGCTGGTACGAAGCCGACGCCTACGCCCGCTGGGCCGGACGCCGCCTGCCCACCGAAGCCGAATGGGAGAAGGCCGCCCGCCACGACCCCTCGACCGGCCGCAGTCGCCGCTACCCCTGGGGCGACGCCGACCCCACACCCGCCCACGCCAACCTCGGCCAGCGCCACCTGCGCCCCGCCCCCGCCGGCAGCTACCCCGCCGGCCAGTCCCCCCTCGGCATCCGTCAGTTCATCGGCGACGTGTGGGAATGGACCGCCAGCGACTTCCTGCCCTACCCCGGCTTCCGGGCCTACCCCTACAAGGAGTACTCCGAGGTGTTCTTCGGTCCGGAATACAAGGTGCTGCGCGGTGGTTCCTTCGCCGTGGACCCGGTGGCCTGCCGGGGCACCTTCCGCAACTGGGACTACCCCGTCCGGCGGCAGATCTTCTGCGGATTCCGCACCGCCCGCACAGCGGAGG
>NZ_BNBV01000069.1 GCF_014656135.1 Streptomyces thermodiastaticus | reverse complement strand
CCCCGTTGTGCCCTGCGAAGTCTGCCTAGCTCCGTCTGCGCAGGTCAGACCCGTTCATCAGCGGTAGTTCACGAACTTCCGGCCATGATCGCCTGACCTGCGCGTACGCCAGAATCATCGCTCTGACCTGCGGTAAACACTTTCGGTGATTGCCGCAGGTTTTCATGTTTCTCTGGGGCCATATGCCCTCACTGTGCCCTCGCCGTGACCGGTGATGCGGGTCGCTCGGTGTCGGGGCGGCGTGGGGCGGGAACGTTCATCTGAGGCCGGGTGCCGGGTGTGCCTCTGCCTTGCGTCTGTTCCGTTCGCCCCGGACGCCCGGGTGTCGGGACCTACCATCGGAGTACAGCAGCCTGCAAACGCACTGGGGTGATCGTGAGCAACTGGGCCGACCTTACGAACGGGCAGCGCATCAAGCTCCTACGGGGCTCCGATCTGACGCAGCAGGGACTCGCGGATGCCGCGGGGGTTTCCCTGGCCCTGGTGCAGAAAGCCGAGCAGGACCGCGGGGAGTTGTCGGTAGGTTCGCTGCTCAAATTCGCCCACGCGCTGAACACGGACGTATCCGTGATCCTGGGGCAGCAGGCACCGCGCCGGGGCATGGACCAGGGCGACCGCGCCGCCCTGCGCCAACTGTCCGACGCCGTGCACGAGAGCGCCCTCGGTGAGTGGGAAGGCATCGAGGACCCGAGCACCGTCGAGGACTTGAGCGAGGCCCGTGACCGCGCGTGGGACGCCTACTGGGCGAGCGACACGGCGAAGGTCAGTAGCTACGCCTCCAAAGTCCTCATGGAAGGACAGGTCAGGTACGCGAGCGCTACGGGCAACGAACGCGAGCAGTTGGGATCGATCCTGGCGAGCACCTACCGCGTAGCCGCGTCCTGCTCGAACGGATTCGGGCAACGCGACCTTGCGTTGAGCGCGCTCACGTCGGCGAAGCACCTCGCGCGGGAAGTCGACGACCCCGTGATGACGGCGCTACTGGAGTCCACGCTGTCGTGGATCTACCTGCGCGGCGCCAAGTTGCCGCGCGCCGTCGCCGTGGCCGAGCGGGCGGCACTGGCAATCGAGCCATCGTTCAGCAACGGGTCACGCCCGCAGTTGCTCGCGTACGGTCGGCTGATGATCTCCGCGGCCGTGGCAGCGTCGCGGCGGGAGGACGAGAGCGCGGCCGACGACTACATCTCACAGGCGCACGCCGCAGCGGCGAGGCTCGGACGAGACGAGAAGTTGTACGGGACCAGCTTCGGCCCAACGGCAGCGAAGACCGAGGCGGTTGGAATCCACGTCGCCCTGAAGAACTACGGGCGCGCGCTGAAGCTCGCCAGTCACCCCGA
>NZ_BNBV01000068.1 GCF_014656135.1 Streptomyces thermodiastaticus | reverse complement strand
TTGGGTTCAAGGGGTCGTCGCAACACCACTTGGTTTCAGGTGGTGAGTAGATCACGTAGACGCTCGGCTGGGGTATCCCAGCCGAGCGTCTTGCGTGGGCGGCCGTTGAGTTCCTGGGCGACGTGTTCGAGGTCTTCGGGGCTGTGGACGCTCAGGTCGGTGCCCTTCGGGAAGTACTGGCGCAGGAGCCCGTTGGTGTTCTCGTTGGAGCCGCGCTGCCAGGGCGAGGCCGGGTCGCAGAAGTACACGGGCATGCCGGTGGCCATGGTGAACTGCTTGTGACGTGCCATTTCGCTGCCCTGGTCCCAGGTCAGGGAGCCGCGCAGGTGATCGGGCAGGGTCTGGATCGTGGCGACGAGCCCGTCGCGGACGGTCTCGGCGTCGTGGGCTCCGCCCGGCAGGTGGACCAGCATGGTGTAGCGGGTGCTGCGTTCGACCAGGGTGGCGATCGCGGATCGCCCGCCCGCGCCGATGATCAGGTCGCCTTCCCAGTGGCCGGGCACGGCCCGGTCCTCGACGGCGGCGGGGCGGTCGCTGATCATCACCATCGGGTCGACGAACCGGGGTGTGCGCCGCTGCGGGTCGCGGCGTGGCTTGCGGCGGGCGCGGCCGGAGCGGATGGCGGCCTGGACTTCCCGTCTCAGGCCACCGCGGGCCTGGAAGTACAGCGCCTGGTAGATCGTTTCCACGCTCACCCGCATGCATTCGTCGTCGGGATACTCCTTGTGCAAAGCGTGGCAGATCTGTTCGGGTGACCACCGCTTGCGCAGTTTGTCCTTCACGAAGCGGCGCAGCGGTCCCTCACGCAGCAGCTTGCGGTCCTTGGGCCGGGGTCTGCGGGCTGCGGCGGCCCGGTGAGCGGCGTAGGGCTGGTAGCCCTCACTGCCGGAGTTCGCGTCGATCTCCCGCTTGACCGTGCTCGCCGGCCGCCCCAGCGCCCGCCCGATCGCCCGCAGGGATCGCCCCGCCGCGCGCAGATCGCGGATCTTCTCGCGTTCGGCGAGCGTCAGGAACCGCGGATGGAGCTGCTTCTCCAGGGCCGTCAGGCCCACCGGTGCTGTGATCACACCGGACATCGTGACGGTCCCGGTGGCGT
The DNA here is from genome assembly GCF_014656135.1 of Streptomyces thermodiastaticus. GTDB lineage: Bacteria > Actinomycetota > Actinomycetes > Streptomycetales > Streptomycetaceae > Streptomyces > Streptomyces thermodiastaticus. The sequence continues at coordinate 385 of NZ_BNBV01000068.1, read as the reverse complement.
AGTCGACACGGCGCCCGTCCGGATAGGTGCGCGATGAGCGGCTCTTCTTGACGCCCCAGTCCCAGTCCTTGGCCGTGCGCTCGTTCACACCGACCTGCCGGGCCGCCACCCGGCGGGAGACACCGGCGGCACGAAGCCGCTCGTACTCGTCCCGCCCGGGATGCCGGCGCGGCAGGCGCACCGAGGTCCGTCCGGCCCTCCGGGCCCAGCCGAAAGCAGTGTTCCGGTTCACCCCCAGCTCGCGCGCCACCACGGTCACGTTCCCCACGGCATCCAGCCGCGCAAGGAAACGCTCCCTCAACCCCGCAAGATCATCCCGTCCAACGACCACGGTCCTCGCAACTCCCACAGATCGCGGGTGTTGCGAGGACCGCTAGAACCCAAG
>NZ_BNBV01000067.1 GCF_014656135.1 Streptomyces thermodiastaticus | reverse complement strand
GCACTGCACGCACTGCTTCCCGCGGTGACGGGCACGGACGGGCCGGCGGTCGTGCCGTTCGCCTGGGAGGGAGTACGTGTGCATGCCGCCGGTGCCACCTCCCTGCGGGTGCGGATGACCGCGGACGGACCCGACAGGGTGTCGGTCACCGTTGCGGATGGGGCGGGTATGCCGGTGGTCTCGGTCGGTGCGCTGGTGCTGCGGCCGCTGTCCAAGGAGGTGCTGCGTGCCGCGGGTGCAGTTTCCCCGAACCCGCTGTTGCGGGTGGAGTGGTCCGCGCTTGTGTCTTCGTCTCAGGTGGGGGCATCGCGGTGGGTGGTGGTGGGGGACGGTGAGACCGTCCCGGGCCTTGCGCAGCTGCCGCGGGATGTGCCGGACGCGGTGGTGGTGCGGTTGCCGTCGATGGTGGATGTTTCCGACGTGGGGGCTGCGGCGCGTGGTGTTCTCGCCGGTGTGCTGGGTCTGGTGCGGGGGTGGTTGGCGGAGGAGCGGTTCGCCGGTTCGCGGCTGGTGCTGGTGACGCGGGGTGCGGTGGCTGCGGGTTCGGAGGGTGTCACCGATGTTGCGCAGGCCGCTGTGTGGGGCTTGGTGCGGTCGGCGCAGACGGAGAATCCGGGCCGGTTCGTGCTGGTGGATCTGGATGTTGCCGATGAGCGGTTGCTGGGCTGGGCGGTTGCTTGCGGGCAGTCGCAGGTGGCGGTGCGCCAGGGGCGGTTGCTGGTGCCGCGGCTGGTTCCGGTGGCGCGGCAGGGTGGTGTGGTTGCTGCGTGGGATCGGGGCACGGTGCTGGTGACCGGGGCGACGGGTGCGCTGGGGGCTGTTCTGCTGCGGCATCTGGTGGTGGAGCACGGGGCGCGTCGTTTGTTGCTGGTCAGTCGTCGTGGGTCGGCGGCGCCGGGTGCGCGGGAGTTGGGTGCGGAGCTGGAGCGGTTGGGTGCGCGGGTGGTGTTTGCCGCGTGTGATGTGGCTGACCGGCAGGCGTTGGCTGGGGTGCTGGAGGGTGTTTCCGCCGAGCATCCGCTGGTTGCGGTGGTGCATGCGGCGGGTGTGCTGGATGACGGTGTGGTGGCGGGGATGTCGTCGGAGCAGTTGGAGCGGGTGCTGCGGCCGAAGGTGGATGCGGCGTGGAACCTGCATGAGTTGACGCGCGGGCATGACTTGTCGGCCTTCGTTCTGTACTCGTCCGTCGCGGGTGTGCTCGGTACGGCGGGGCAGGCCAATTACGCGGCGGGGAACGCCTTCCTGGATGCGCTGGCTGTTCATCGTGCTGGTCAGGGGTTGCCGGCTTTGTCGCTGGCCTGGGGGCTGTGGGAGGAGTCGGGTGAGATGACGGGTCATCTCGCCGACACTGATCTGCGGCGGCTGGCTCGGTTGGGTGTGCGTCCGCTGGCCTCCGACGAGGCGATGGAACTGTTCGACGCGAGCCTTGCTGCGGGTGAGGCGGCCGTCGCGGCGACCGGGCTGGACCTGACCGGGCTGCGGACCGAGGACGCCATCCACCCCATGCTCCGCGGCCTGGT
>NZ_BNBV01000066.1 GCF_014656135.1 Streptomyces thermodiastaticus | reverse complement strand
GGGGATGTCGATGGTGCCGACGCCCTTGAGGCCCTTGGCGATGTCGCCGATCTTCGACAACCCCGCACCCGCGCCCTTGGCGACATACGTCATCGGGTCGATGAAGTGGCCCGCCTTGCCCGCGAGCGAGATCGCCCGGGCGACCGCACCAGCCTTGCCAGCGCCCGCAGCCGCACCGCCCGCACCACCCGTGAACACGGTCGTGAGGACGTTGAAGGTGACGGCACCGGCGGCACGGGCCGGGTTCTTGCCCCACTCGTCCCACGCCACCAGCGCCTTGCCGGTCTGCTTCATCGCCGTGCGCGAATCACGAATCCAGGACGGCAGCTTGTCGTCCGGCAGCGCCCAGAAAGCCGTCCCCACACCCGGGATCGCGGTAAGTGCGATGCCCGTGGCGAGCTGGGCCAGGCCCTTCCACGCCTGCCCCATCGCCTCCCAGCCACCGAACCCGACCAGCGTCCCCAGACCCTTGATCGTCCCCCACACACCGTCGACGATCAGACCGTCCCACACGAACGACTTGATCCAGTGACCGATCTCCCACGCGTGATGCTTCTCCTCCACCGGGTCACCCCAGGGAAGCTTCGCGTTCTTCAGATCCTCCGCGTTGAACCCGTACTGGTTCTTCTTGTCCGACCCGTCCCCGGCCACCATCTGCGTGCCGTGCCACAACGCCGTGATCTTGTTGTGACACGTCCGCTCCGCCGCCCAGAACGCCGCGACCGTCTGCGTGATCTCGTCCCGGATCCGGTTGTGCTCGTCGACCTTGTCCCCGTCGTACTCCCAGTCGTCGTCGTCCTTGACCGAGTTCACGAACGCGGTCGCCTCGCGCTTGAGATCCTCCAGCTTCTTCACCAAAGGACGCACCTCGGTCGCATACCCCGACAACGCGCCCGACACCTTCTGCAGATCGTCCGCGAACGCCCCCGCACGGTCCTTCACCGGCTGCGTCGTCGCGAACAACTGCTCCGCCTCAGGCGCCGTGTAATACGCCGACAGACCCTGGAACCGGTTGTGGACGTCCGTGCCCGTGCTCCGGACATGACCCGCATCCTTCGTCAGCGCCGCACAATCCCGCTCCAGCGCATCCAGATCACCCGTGAACTGCGGAATCTCCTCCGGCTTGATCACGCCCGACCCGCCTTCCCGCCACCACCGGGCATGTCCACCTTCGGCGCACCCAGCGTCCTGCGCTGCGCCTCCAGCGCCATCTCCTCATCCCCCCGCAGATACGCCGTCGTCGCATCCACCACACCCTGCAACGACTTCCCCGCACGCGCCGCGATCCACTGCAGATCCTTCGACGCACGCTCCGCATACTGCGACAACGCAAGCGCCACCAGACCCCCCTGCGCCTGCTCACCCCCCTTGCCACCAGCAGGCGCATCCGCCGAGATCGTCCCCGCATGCGTCGCCGCCGACGTCAGATGCTCCCCATACGACTTCGCATACGTCTCCAGATGCGACGCCGACTCACCCGTCGTCTTCAGCACATGCGAAATACCCTGCGGCTTCAGATCCCAGCCAGACACCCACAAACCCCCG
>NZ_BNBV01000065.1 GCF_014656135.1 Streptomyces thermodiastaticus | reverse complement strand
CGGATCCAGGAGGCGACCCATGCCGGCTCCCAGCGTGCGGTGGAGAAGCAGCACGCCAAGGGGAAGCTGACCGCGCGTGAGCGGATCGCGCTGCTGCTGGACGAGGGCTCGTTCGTGGAGCTGGACGAGTTCGCCCGGCACCGCTCCACCCACTTCGGCCTGGAGACCAACCGGCCCTACGGCGACGGCGTGGTCACCGGCTACGGCACCGTCGACGGCCGCCCGGTCGCGGTGTTCTCGCAGGACTTCACCGTCTTCGGCGGCGCCCTCGGCGAGGTCTACGGCCAGAAGATCGCCAAGGTGATGGACTTCGCCCTGAAGACCGGCTGCCCCGTCGTCGGCATCAACGACTCCGGCGGCGCCCGCATCCAGGAGGGCGTGGCCTCCCTCGGCGCCTACGGCGAGATCTTCCGCCGCAACACCCACGCCTCCGGTGTGATCCCGCAGATCTCCCTGGTGGTCGGCCCGTGCGCGGGCGGCGCGGTCTACTCTCCCGCGATCACCGACTTCACGGTCATGGTCGACCAGACCAGCCACATGTTCATCACCGGCCCCGACGTGATCAAGACCGTCACCGGGGAGGACGTCGGCTTCGAGGAACTGGGCGGGGCCCGCACCCACAACACCGCCTCCGGCGTCGCCCACCACATGGCCGCCGACGAGAAAGACGCCATCGACTACGTCAAGCAGCTGCTGTCGTATCTGCCGTCGAACAACCTGTCCGAGCCGCCCGCCTACCCCGAACCGGCCGATCTGACGGTCACCGCCGAGGACCTGGAGCTGGACACCCTGGTCCCGGACAGCGCGAACCAGCCCTACGACATGCACACCGTCGTCGAGCACGTCCTGGACGACGGCGAGTTCTTCGAGACCCAGCCGCTGTTCGCGCCGAACATCCTCACCGGGTTCGGGCGGGTGGAGGGCCACCCGGTCGGGATCGTGGCCAACCAGCCGCTGCAGTTCGCCGGCTGCCTGGACATCGACGCCTCGGAGAAGGCGGCGCGGTTCGTGCGGACCTGCGACGCGTTCAACCTGCCGGTGCTCACCTTCGTCGACGTCCCCGGGTTCCTGCCCGGGGTCGGGCAGGAGCACGACGGCATCATCCGCCGGGGCGCGAAACTGATCTACGCCTACGCCGAGGCCACCGTGCCGCTGATCACGGTGATCACCCGCAAGGCGTTCGGCGGCGCCTACGACGTGATGGGCTCCAAGCACCTGGGCGCGGACCTGAACCTTGCCTGGCCGACCGCGCAGATCGCGGTCATGGGCGCCCAGGGCGCGGTGAACATCCTGCACCGGCGCACCCTGGCCGAGGCCGAGGCCGCCGGGCAGGACGTGGAGGCGGTGCGGGCCCGGCTGATCCGCGAGTACGAGGACACCCTGCTCAACCCCTACATCGCCGCCGAACGCGGCTACATCGACGCCGTGATCACGCCCTCGGACACGCGTTCCCACATCGTCCGCGGCCTGCGTCACCTGCGCACCAAACGGGAAACCCTTCCCCCGAAGAAGCACGGCAACATCCCGCTGTGAGGAACGCTGTGATCAAGGTCGTCCGAGGCAACCCCACCCCCGAGGAGCTCGCCGCCGCCCTGGCGGT
>NZ_BNBV01000064.1 GCF_014656135.1 Streptomyces thermodiastaticus | reverse complement strand
GACAGCAAGGAAGCCCTCCGCGCACTGATCCGCGAGATCAAGGCGGGGAGGGCAGACCACCTGCTGTAGGGATCAGCGCTCCGTACGCGGGAACGTCACCTCCACCCGGCGGTTCTTCCTGCGCCCCTCCTCGGTGGAGTTGTCCGCGATGGGGTAGTCCTCGGCGTCCCCACGGACGTCGAACGTGATGTCCGGGTCGTTCAGCTTCTGCGCCAGCATTTCTGGACGGCGTTGACGCGCTGCTTGGACAGCACGACACCGTGTTCGTGTCCACATGCGCACCGCTCTGGTTCCTTCATCATTTGTCGTTCGCTTACCGGTCGACCAGGGGAACGTCGAACAGGTCGTGGGGCTCAGGCAGGTCGGTGAAATGCTTGGGATCGAGATCCCAGTCCTCCTTGCAGGACAGCCGTGGCAACTCATCATGACCAGCCTTTCCAACGAAGGGCTGGAAGCTGCAGAGCGGCACGATCACGGAGGTGGCCAGCGCTTTCGACCGGGTCGCCTGGGCCTGCCCCGCCTCCGCGCCCGCCACGTCCTGGAGGTGGATGCGGGCGCGATGACGATGTGGGGACTGCGGGCGGGGCGCGGGTGGAGGTATGGGTGGACGTGCCTGCCGAGTCAGATTCATGAGCGCCGCTCACGAAGACCTCCCGCTCCCGCGCCGGTTCCTCCCCATTGCCACATAGTTCTCCTGGACGACCGGAGCATCGTCGAGGGGCTGACCGGCACCGTTTTCGGCCCTGCCCGTGTGGCCGGGGCCGAAGGGGTGCGGGAACTCGGTGGCCGGGACCTCGAGGTCTGGCTGAACGAGCGCGGAACACGCGTGAAAGTCCTCATCCCTGCTCGGCGAAGCAGAGAAAAGAAGGAGATAAGCACATGATTCGCACTCGGTATTATATGGAGGACGATTCCGAGCTGCCACGCTTCAGTGGACCTGCAGAGCTCAAGGTTTTGGGGCACTGGGTGTCCGGAGATATTCAGCTTGTCGGGCTTTCCATTCTGGAAGCGATCGATCTGGTGAGGCTGGCGCAGTCCGACGCCGGTTTCGCTCCGGAAGACCTCACCGGAAACGCCTTCACCGCCACGATCAGCCCTCAGGAGGTGACGATCGAGAATCACTTCCTGGAGCAGGTGCGAGGTGCATTCCCATTGGACAAGGCGCTAGTGGTCCTGCTCGACTTCTGGGACTACTTCACTCTGGCATCTCCCGATAAATGCACATCCTGCTGGAACGAGTACGTAAGAGAGAACGGGCGTGACCCACTTGCCGGTCTTCGTGAGATCACCGCGTGATATGCAGTTCATGGGCGGCCGTGGAGCGAACCTGTGACGCGAATGGGTTCGGCGGAGTCGATGGTCAATCGGTTGACCGCCATCAACTGGACTGACTATGCCACAGGGGACGTTTGTCCTCGAAGTGGAACTTACGGTCGATCAGCACGCCGTACCACGGGGCGTTCTTCGGATCCGCCGTGAGGGCTTCCTTGCTGTCCACCAGCGGGCGGTAGCAGTTGTTTCCTTCGGCGCAGTAGGGGTCTTCCCAAGGCAACGCCTACATCGCCATCGCCGGCCAAGAAGACCACCCGCTGGTGGACAGCAAGGAAGCCCTCCGCGCACTGAT
>NZ_BNBV01000063.1 GCF_014656135.1 Streptomyces thermodiastaticus | reverse complement strand
GGCGCCGGAGGTGATGGAGGCGCCGACCTGGGCGGTCAGGCCTTTGATGGTGCCGGCCTTGTGGGCGTTGATGGGCTGTTCCATCTTCATCGCCTCCAGGACGACGACGAGGTCGCCGGCCTGGACCTGCTGGCCGTCCTCGACGGCGACCTTGACGATGGTGCCCTGCATGGGGGAGGCGAGGGTGTCGCCGGTGGCGACGGGGCCGGTCTTGCGGGCGGCGCGCCGCTTGGGCTTGGCGCCGGCGGCGAGGCCGGTGCGGGCCAGGGACATGCCCAGGGAGGCGGGCAGGGAGACCTCCAGGCGCTTGCCGCCGACCTCGACGACGACGGTCTCGCGGCCGGCGTCGTCGTCGGTGTCGGCGTCGGTGGGGGAGGTGAAGGCGGGGATGTCGTTGGTGAACTCGGTCTCGATCCAGCGGGTGTGGACCTGGAAGGGGCCGGTCCGGCCGTGGATCTCGGGGGCGAAGGCGGGGTCGGTGACGACTTTGCGGTGGAAGGGCAGGGCGGTGGCCATGCCGTCGATCTGGAATTCGTCCAGGGCGCGGGCGGCGCGCTGGAGGGCCTCGGTGCGGGTGCGGCCGGTGACGATGAGCTTGGCGAGCAGGGAGTCCCAGGCGGGGCCGATGATGCTGCCGGTCTCGACGCCGGTGTCCAGGCGGACGCCGGGGCCGGTGGGCGGGGCGAAGCGGGTGACGGTGCCGGGAGCGGGCAGGAAACTGCGGCCGGGGTCCTCGCCGTTGATGCGGAACTCGAAGGAGTGGCCGCGCAAGGGCGGGTCGTCGTAGCCGAGTTCTTCGCCGTCGGCGATGCGGAACATCTCGCGGACGAGGTCGATGCCGGCGACTTCCTCGGTGACGGGGTGTTCGACCTGCAGGCGGGTGTTGACCTCGAGGAAGGAGATGGTGCCGTCCTGGCCGATGAGGAATTCGCAGGTGCCGGCGCCTTCGTAGCCGGCTTCCTTGAGGATGGCCTTGGAGGCGCGGTAGAGCTCGGCGGTCTGCTCCTCGGTCAGGTAGGGGGCCGGGGCTTCCTCGACGAGTTTCTGGTGGCGGCGCTGCAGGGAGCAGTCGCGGGTGGAGACCACGACGACGTTGCCGTGCTTGTCGGCCAGGCACTGGGTCTCGACGTGGCGGGGGCGGTCGAGGTAGCGCTCGACGAAGCATTCCCCGCGGCCGAACGCGGCCACCGCCTCGCGGACGGCGGAGTCGTACAGCTCGGGGATCTCCTCCAGGGTGCGGGCGACCTTCAGGCCGCGGCCGCCGCCGCCGAAGGCGGCCTTGATCGCGACGGGCAGGCCGTGCTCGCGGGCGAAGGCGACGACCTCGTCGGCGCCGGAGACCGGGTCCGGGGTGCCCGCGGCCAGGGGAGCGCCGGCGCGCTGGGCGATGCGGCGGGCGGCGACCTTGTCGCCCAGGTCGCGGATGGCCTGCGGGGGCGGGCCGATCCAGATCAGGCCCGCGTCCAGGACGGCCTGCGCGAAGTCGGCGTTCTCGGAGAGGAAGCCGTAGCCGGGGTGGATCGCGTCGGCGCCGGACTCCTTGGCGGCCTTGAGGACCTTCTCCATATCGAGGTAGCTCGTGGCCGGGGTGTCACCGCCCAGGGCGTAGGCCTCATCCGCGGCACGGACGTGCAGCGCGTCCCGGTCCGGATCGGCGTACACGGCCACACTCGCGATCCCGGCGTCCCGGCACGCCCGGGCCACGCGGACAGCGATTTCGCCACGATTGGCGATGAGCACCTTG
>NZ_BNBV01000062.1 GCF_014656135.1 Streptomyces thermodiastaticus | reverse complement strand
CACTCGCGATCCCGGCGTCCCGGCACGCCCGGGCCACGCGGACAGCGATTTCGCCACGATTGGCGATGAGCACCTTGCGCACGATTGAGGCTCCCTCCTTGAAACAAGCCGAGTTTAGGGACAGCCGACACGGCACTTCGACCCGTCCCCGATGGTGAGCTTGCCCACACGGAGCGTGATGCGAGGCTTGCTCGACCCGCGAAACGCCCAAGTCGCACCGGTGGTACGCAGGGCTCCTCGGGAGAACCCTAGCCTTTTGGTGTGGTCACGGTCTCTGTGAGGGGATGCTGCGGCCCGCCGCATTTCTTTGTGGAGATCCTACGAATGGCCCAACGATTCTTCTCCGTTCGCGGGACCCCCCTCCCGGCGCCCGCCGCCCCCGGAACCTTGGGCGCGACCGCCCGCCGGACCCTTAACACGAAGGGGGGGGGGTGCCGCTGTAGCGTTCTCGCCGTCGGACTGTACTCGCGGTAACACGGCTCCGGGCGGAGCCTGGGTCGAAAGTGGGTGGGGCCGGTGGTGCGCAGACCGGTGGCATGGCTGGTGACGGTGGTCCTGTTCGCCGAGGCGCTCGGCGTCGCCGCGGTCGACTGGTTCCTCGGCGAGGTCGTCCACCGCCAGCAGATGTCCCTGGCCGGCCTGGACGCGGACCTGATGGCGACCTCGTCGAAGGCCGGCGGGGTGGTCTTCGGGCTCTACTTCGCGCTGTGCGGCGTGGCCGCCGCGGCGGTGGCCGTGCGGGACCGCCGCCCGGCGGGCCTGGGACGCATCCTGCTGATCAGCGCGGCCGTGGTGCACGGTCTGCTGGGCGCCTTCGCCTGGGGGCTGGTGGGCTGGCCGGCGTTCCTGTTCATGGTTGTCGTGCTCGGCCTCATCGTGCTGCTGCTGACGACCTACGACGCCGAGGAGGCCGGCCCGGACCACGCCGCGCAGCCGCCCGTCACCCCGCCGGCCGAGCCCAGCACCTCCTGACCCGGTCCGCCGGTTGCCTGCGGGCGCCGCTCAGTCGTCGGCGGCCGGCGTCCACAGCTCGGTGATCCCGACGCCCAGCTCCGCCAGCAGCCGGCGCACCAGGGGCAGGCTGATGCCGATGACGTTGCCGTGGTCGCCGTCGATGCGGTCGATGAACGGGGCCGAACGGCCGTCCAGGGTGAAGGCGCCGGCGACGTTCAGCGGTTCTCCGGAGGCCACGTACGCGGCGATCTCCTCGTCCGTCGGCTCCCCGAAATGGACCACCGTGGAGGCGGTCGCCGAGGCGTAGCGGCCGCTCGCCGTGTCCCACACGCAGTGCCCGGTCTGCAGAGTGCCGGCCCGCCCGCGCATCGCCTTCCAGCGGGCGGCGGCCTCCTCGGCGTCGGCGGGCTTGCCGAGGGCCCGGCCGTCCAGGTCGAGCACCGAGTCGCAGCCGATCACCAGGGCGCCCTGGACCTCCGGGCGGGCAGCCACGACGGACGCCTTGGCCTCGGCGAGCGCGAGCGCCAGCTCGGCAGGCGTGGGGGCGGTGACGGCGTCCTCGTCGACCTTGCTGACGATCACCTCGGGGGCCAGGCCGGCCTGGCGGAGCAGGCCGAGCCGGGCGGGGGACTGGGAGGCGAGAACGAGTCGGCGTCGCGGCTGGTCAGTCATGCGTTCAGCGTATCCGCGCCGGGCGGCACACCTCGCCACCGTCCGGTGGCCGAACGGCAGGCCGGCCGGTCATCTCAGGCCGATCACGGCCATCGCCAGCACCATGGCCGCGGCCATGAGAACGCCCAGCCGCCGCAGCATCGTCTGCATGTCGCGCAGTTCCTTCGGCGGCTCGTCTCCCGGGTCGGACCACAGCATGGTGTCGATGGTCCGGCGGCGGGCCGGGCCGGCGCCTGAGTACGCGTACTCAAGTTGCCGCGCGCGGCCCCGGCGCCCGCCGGGCGGCCGCGTGCGGCGGGCGGGTCAGCCGGGCCAGTAGGTGCGGGCCCAGGCCGTCGGACCGGGCTGCGGCAGCCGGTGCGCGGCGATGCGGGCCGGGTCGGCCCAGGAGTCCCGTGCCGCGGGCGCGCCGGACGGCGGCGTGGCCGCCGCCGCGGCGCGCGCCCTGACCACCGCCAGGGCGGCGGCGAGCTCCTCGGGGGTGGGGTTGCCTCGGACGACCTTGATCACAGCGTTCCTCACAGCGGG
>NZ_BNBV01000061.1 GCF_014656135.1 Streptomyces thermodiastaticus | reverse complement strand
CGGTGCGGTTGCTGACCGAGGCCCGGCCCTGGCCGCAGGCGGGCCGTCCGCGCCGTGCGGGAGTGTCTTCCTTCGGCATCAGCGGGACCAACGCCCACGTCATCATCGAAGAGGGCGATCCGGAGCCCGTGACCGGGGCCGCCACCGGGGAGAGCCCTGCTGCGGTCGGTGCCGAGCAGTCCCCGGTCGCTGGTGCGGTCGTTCCGTGGTTGGTCTCTGGTCGGGACGAGGTGGCGTTGCGGGCGCAGGCGGCCCGGTTGCGGGATCATCTGGTCGGGCGGCCGGAGCTCGATCTGGTGGACGTGGGTTTCTCGCTGGCCACGGGCCGGGCGCAGTTGGAGGAGCGGGCTGCGGTGATCGGGTCCGGTCGAGAGGATCTGCTGGCCGGGCTGGAAGCCCTGGCCCGCGGGGACGCTACCGCGGACGTCGTACACATCGTGAGGTCGCGTGGGACGGCAGCCGGCTCACGGCGGGGGCGCACCGCCTTCCTGCTGACCGGGCAGGGCAGTCAGCGCCTCGGCATGGGCCGCGACCTGTACCGGAGCTCGCCGGTGTTCCGAGCCGCCTTCGACGCTGTGTGCGCCCATCTCGACCCGGTGCTGTCCCGCCCCCTCCGGCAGGTCATCTTCGCCGCGCCGGACTCGGCCGACTCGATGCTGCTGAACCAGACGGCCTTCACCCAGGCCGCGCTGTTCGCCGTCGAGACGGCTCTGTACCGGCTGCTCGAACACTACGGAGCCGTCCCCGACTACCTGCTCGGCCATTCCATCGGCGAGGTCACCGCGGCCCACCTGGCCGGGGTGTGGGATCTGGTCGACGCGTGCGCCGTGGTCGCCGCGCGCGGCCGGTTCATGCAGGCGGCGCGCGAGGGAGGGGCGATGGCGGCGCTCCAGGCCGCCGAGTCCGAGGTCCGCGAGACACTGACGCGCTACGGTGACGCGGTCGCCGTCGCCGGCGTCAACGGCCCCCGCTCCACAGTTGTCTCCGGGGACGCCGAGGCCGTGGACGCCCTCGTCACCCTGTGGCGCTCCCGCGGCAGGAAGGCCACACGCCTGTCGGTCAGCCACGCCTTCCACTCCCCTCACATGGACGACGTCTTGGACGACTTCCAGGCGGCCCTGTCCGGCGTCACGTTCCGGGAGCCGCGCATCCCGGTGGTGTCCAACGTCACCGGGGAACTCGCCACCCCCGACGAGCTGAGGTCGCCCGCCTACTGGGCCCGCCACATCCGGGAGGCCGTCCGCTTTCAGGACGGCGTACGGTTCCTCGAGGCCGCCGGTGTCACCACCTACATGGAACTCGGCCCCGACGGGGTGCTCACCGCCTTGGCGCAGGAATGCCTCACCCAGGACGGCGCGACCGTGACCCCGGTCCTGCGCGCGGGCCGCCCGGAGACCCACACCGTCGCCGCCGCCCTCGCCGGCTTGCGTCTGGCCGGTCACCGCCTCGACTGGACGGCCGTGTTCCCCGGCGGGCGCCGTGTGGACCTGCCCACCTACGCCTTCAAGCGCGAGCGCTACTGGCTGCCGTCGCCGGCTCCGGCCGCCGACGCCACCGGACTCGGTCTGAACGCGGCGGACCACCCGCTGCTGGGCGCCGCCGTCCCCGTCGCGGACCGCGACGCCTGCCTGCTGACCGGTCGTCTGTCGCTCGCCACGCACCCGTGGCTGGCGGATCACGTCCTGCACGGCGTGGTGGTATTCCCCGGCACGGGCCTGCTGGAACTCGCCGTACGGGCGGGCACCGAGGTCGGCTGCCCGGTCGTCGCGGAACTGGACCTGGCTGCGCCGCTGGTGCTGCCGGAGCGCGGCGGCGTGCAGGTGCAGGTCGTCGTCGGTGAACCGGACGCGAACGGCCGCCGCCCGCTGGAGATCCATGCCCGGCAGGACGGAGAGGCGGACCTCGACGGATCCTGGACCAGCTGCGCGACGGGGCTCCTCACCCCCGAGACCGCTCCCGCACCGGCGCCCGGCCCTCTGTCGGTGTGGCCGCCCGCTGACGCGGCCGAGGTGGACCTGAGCGGGGCCTACGAGCGGCTCGACCAGGCGGGCTACGGCTACGGGCCCGCGTTCCGCGGACTGCGCCGGCTCTGGCGCAGCGGAGCAGACCTGTACGCCGAGGTCGCGCCGGACGCGCTGCAGGCCGACACGGCCGGGTGCGCGGTGCATCCCGCGCTGCTGGACGCAGCACTGCACGCACTGCTTCCCGCGGTGACGGGCACGGACGGGCCGGCGGTCGTGCCGTTCGCCTGGGAGGGAGTACG
>NZ_BNBV01000060.1 GCF_014656135.1 Streptomyces thermodiastaticus | reverse complement strand
ACCACGACCACGACAACGACGACCACGGCTACGACAACGACGACAACGGCGACCACGGCGGCAAGGGCGACCACTGATCGCCGCCTGGCAGCACCGACTGAGCGGAAGCATGTAGAACCCGGCCCGCCGTAATCGGGCCGGGATCCTACAAGCAGACGCATGACACCGAACCCCGGCCCGCCGTAATCGGGCCGGGGTTCGCGTTCGGGCGTCCGCCCCGTGAGCCGTCCCGGCCGGGACGCTCACCGGGCCGCTGCCCAGGAAACCCACGCGCCTGTCCCCTCATCCTAGGGACGGGCCCCGGCTCCCGCGAGCTTCTGACGGGAGCCGCATCTGTGCGCCGCGCCTCGCCTCACGGGTCGGTGCATGGTGCAATTCCCACTGCACGGACTGCGGTTGGCCGGATGGGACCCGCGCCGCCCGCGGACCGGCCCTTCGCCCAACGGACGCACCCGGACGGGTGACCGTGGCGCGGGCGTGATCGGCGTCGCGGCGGGCCCGTCACCCTGCAGGGCGGCCGTCACCGGGCCGGGGCGTGGCATGGAATCCGGTCCGGCCGGCCCCTACCCGGTACAGGACTCTGCCGTCCCGGGTACCGAGGCAGATGACGTGGCCGGTGAGCTGATACGTGCCGCCGGTGACGACCGGCAGGGCGACCGTCGCGGTGACGTGCACCGTGATGTCGACCTCGGTGCTCACGCCGCGGCGTCCGCGGTGCCGGTCGGCCCCGGCCGTGCCACGCTCGGTCCGGTCCGCCGGTGCCGGAGGCCGTGGCCAGGCCCTTGTCCGCCGGGCGGTGCACCGGTGCGGCACCCGGCGAGCCTCCCTCGGCGAGCACCTGGGCAGGCCCGTCGTACGCGGGAGCTGTGTCGCCCGTGGTGCGGCAGGAGCACACCACTCACGGTGATCACCTGACGGTTTCAGACAGCGTTCGCGAGAGTGATGTCACCGGCCGGCGTGTCCGTCGTGAGTGTGTTAATCGGCCCGCCGCCGGCTCGTGGTGAGCGTCAACTCCCTTACGTAGGCTCCGTGGTGCGGGCGTACCGAGGGACGGTGAAGTGAAAGTTCTCCAAGCCGGCGAGGACTGTGCCGTCGGGCAGGTGCGGCTGCGGCAGCAAGAGCGGGGTTGGCGACCTGCTGCGTCAAGTAGACCGTCAACGCGGTCGGTTGAGCGAGGAGACAGGGTGTGGAGCCGCCCTCTCAGGAGGTTCGGTCGGCGGGGCTCGGGCGCGAGTGAGTGCGGATTGACGACGGTGGCATGCGGCCGGGCGCGGCCGTCGTGGCCCGCGGTGCTCCCAGGGCGGTCAACTCCATCTCACAGCCGAGGCGTTGAAGCGGTCACCCGAGGCGTTGTTGCGGTGGGTCGGGGCATCGACGCCCTGCGGGCGCGGGTCGTACCGGCACGATGCGCGGTCCGTTCACCCGGCGCCTGACACCTTCAGGACCGGTGCGTGGCCACACCGACGAGCCGACTTCCGAACGTGCGTACCTCTGTTGGGGAGACGGCTTCCAGTAGCCCGGACCGCCGGATGCACGGGGCGCCGGATCAGTCATGGCCGTCTGGCCCATGGTGAAGGACGCAGGACGAGCTTGCGGGGACGCCTTGTCGGTGCGATCCCAGGTCCGCATCGTCCACGTGCAGGGGGTGCCGGGCCCCAGCGCACCGCCGCTCCGGGAACCCGGAACCGCTGCGACCCCGGGCCTCTCGGCTGTCTCCAGCCCTACGACCGTCCCGGCCCCTCACCGTCAGTCCGGTCGGTGCTGCGAGGCGTGCCCGTGCAGGCCCCGTCCCCGACTGCCGGGGCACTGCGACCAGGGCCGACCCGAGGACCGACGTCACCACCCCCGGCCGGTGTGCGACCGCGAAGGGGCCAGGGCGATCACCGGCTCCGGACCCCCGTGAGCCTTCGACGGAACAGCTGATTCCGCTTTGTCAAGCAGCGACGCGCCGCTGTCTCGCACGCAGGCGATGCGTCGACAGGTGAGCTGACGTCAGAATTCACACGGTCGGACCAATTGTCATTCAATCCTTCTGCAGAGCTGACTTTTTGACATGTCATCAGCCGCGCGCCGGAAGGCCCGTCAAGGGTGCGCGTCATCCATTCGGACCACACTGGCGGGCCCTTCCGAAATTCCCGACATGACAGGTTCCGGGGGCGTATGTACGTTCAATCACACGTCGGCCGACACAGCCGGCCACTCTCTGGTTCCAAGACAGGAGAAGCAACACCATGGCCATCACCCGTTCCCATGCGATCACCGCGGGTATCGCGGCCGCCGCGGCACTGACCGCGACCGGCATCACCTACGCCACCGCCGCACCGGCCTCCCAGCCCCAGGCCGCCCCCGCCGCCGTCCAGCAGGCGCCCGTCCAGGCCGTCATGGGCGGTGACAACGGAAACAACAACAGCAAGGGCAACGAGGGCAACGACCACGGCGACCACGACGACCACGACAAGGGCCACAAGAAGCACCGCAAGCACCAC
>NZ_BNBV01000059.1 GCF_014656135.1 Streptomyces thermodiastaticus | reverse complement strand
CATCCCGTCCAACGACCACGGTCCTCGCAACTCCCACAGATCGCGGGTGTTGCGAGGACCGCTAGAACCCAAGGAGCCTCGCCCTTCCGGGGGCCGCCCGCGTGTGCGGGGAACACCTGGTCCCGGATCGCATGTCTGCCGGGACCTCGCGGACGACGAGGTGGACACGGCCCGCGTCCGGCGGTGCGGAGCCGTCCTGCGCCGGCTGTGCGCGGGCCCCGTCCGGGACCGACGCCGCCGCGGGCACGGGCGGTGCGCCGGGTGCCGGTGCGGGCACGGGTGGTGCGCCGGGTGCCGGTGCGCGGCCGCCCGTGCCGTCAGCGCAGCAGGACTCCGGCCGCCTCCCCCGCGTCCTGCGCCGGCACCGTCACCATGCCCAGCTCGGCGGGCGAGGCGAGCAGACGGTGGGCCGGCAGGACACGGACGGTGTAGCCATAGGGGCCGGTGCGGTCCAGGCGGAGCGGGCCCTCGTAGACCCAGCGGCCGTCCGGGCCGGCCTCGCCCGCCGGTTTCAGTGCCACCGCGGTGGCGTCCGTGATGGCGTCCTCCTCGTCGACCCGGCCGGCGACGGCCTGCACCTCCACGTCGTCCGGGCTCAGCGAGCCCAGCGACACACGCACCCGCAGCGCGAGCGTGGACCCCAGTCCGGCGGAGGCCGCCGGGGCCGCGCCGGTGCACTCGACCGGCGGAATGGATGCCTCCACATGGTCGACGCTCACCTGGTGCCAGGCCGCGCGCACTGTGGCCTTCCAGGCGGCCAGGTCCCGTGCCGCCCGTGTGTCCATCGCCCGGTGGGCGTGCGCGGCGGGTGTGTAGAGCCGGTCGACGTACTCTCGGACCATGCGGCCGGCCAGCACCTTCGGGCCCAGCTGGGCCAGGGTCCGGCGCACCATCTCGATCCAGCGGTCGGGCAGCCCGCCCCGGCCGCGCTCGTAGAAGCGGGGCGCGACCCGCTGCTCCAGCAGGTCGTACAGCGCGGCGGCCTCGATGTCGTCGCGGCGGTCGGGGTCGTAGCAGGCGCCGTCCGCGGTGGGGATGGCCCAGCCGAAGTCGGGCCGGTACCACTCGTCCCACCAGCCGTCCAGCACGGACAGGTTCAGGCAGCCGTTGAGGGCGGCCTTCATCCCGGAGGTGCCGCAGGCCTCCAGCGGGCGCAGCGGATTGTTCAGCCACACGTCGCAGCCCTGGTACAGCTTCTGGGCCATCGCCATGCCGTAGTCCGGCAGGAACACGATCCGGTGGCGCACCCGCGGGTCGTCGGCGAAGCGGACCAGGTCCTGGATGAGCCGTTTGCCGCCGTCGTCCGCCGGGTGCGCCTTGCCGGCGACCACGATCTGCACGGGCCGTTCGGGGTGCAGCAGCAGGCGGGTCAGCCGGTCGGGGTCGCGCAGCATCAGCGTCAGCCGTTTGTAGGAGGGCACGCGCCGCGCGAAGCCGATGGTGAGCACGTCCGGGTCGAGGACGCCGTCGATCCAGCCCAGCTCGGCGGTCCCGGCGCCGCGCTGCCGCCAGGACGCCCACAGCCGGCGGCGCACCTCCTCCACCAGGCGGGAGCGCAGCTCGCCGCGCAGCGCCCAGATCTCCTCGTCGGGGATGTCGGCGACCGAGTCCCAGCGGTCGGAGCCGCCCACGGTGAGCGCGTCCTCGGCGCGCTGGGCGCCGATCCGCCGGGCACCGAGCCGGAACACCTCCGGCGCCACCCAGGTGGGTGCGTGCACCCCGTTGGTGACCGAGGTGATCGGCACCTCGTCGGCGTCGAACCCGGGCCACAGTCCGCGGAACATCTCCCGGCTGACCTTGCCGTGCAGCAGCGACACGCCGTTGGCGCGCTGGGCGAGCCGCAAGCCCATCACGGCCATGTTGAACAGGTCCGCCTGGCCGCCCGGGTAGGTCTCCCGGCCCAGCTGCAGGATGCGTTCGACGTCGATGCGCGGCAGCTCGGCGTCGGGCCCGAAGTGGCGGGCGACCAGTTTCTGCTCGAACCGGTCGATGCCGGCCGGGACGGGCGTGTGGGTGGTGAAGACGGTGCCGGCCCGCACCGCCTCCAGGGCGGCGTCGAAGTCCAGTCCCGCGTCGGCCAGCTCCGCGATCCGCTCCAGGCCGAGGAACCCGGCGTGTCCCTCGTTGGTGTGGAACACCTCCGGCTCGGGGTGGCCGGTGAGCCGGCAGTACGTCCGCACCGCCCGCACCCCTCCTATGCCGAGCAGCATCTCCTGCAGCAGCCGGTGCTCGCTGCCCCCGCCGTAGAGCCGGTCGGTCACCCCGCGCTCGCCGAGGTCGTTCTCCTCCACGTCGGAGTCCAGCAGGAGCAGCGGGACGCGGCCGACGTCGGCGAGCCAGATCCGCGCGTGCAGGGCGGTGCCGCCGGGCAGGGCCAGCGAGACGCGGGCGGGGCTGCCGTCGGCCTCCCTCAGCTGGGTGAGGGGCAGCTCGTTGGGGTCGAGGACCGGGTAGTGCTCCTGCTGCCAGCCCTCCCGGGACAGGGTCTGACGGAAGTAGCCGTGCCGGTAGAGCAGGCCAACCCCGATCAGCGGAACGCCGAGGTCGCTGGCCGCCTTGAGATGGTCGCCGGCGAGGATGCCGAGGCCGCCGGAGTACTGCGGCAGCGCGGCGGTGATGCCGAACTCCGGGGAGAAATAGGCGATGGCGGCGGGCCGGTCCTCCGGCTGCGTCTGGTACCAGCGGTCCCCGGTGACGTAGTCGCGCAGGTCGTCCGCGACGGCGGTCAGCCGGCGCAGGAAGCGGCGGTCGCCGGCCAGCTCGGCCAGCCGTGCCGGGGGCACGCTGCCCAGCAGCCGCACCGGGTCGCCGCCCGAGGACGCCCAGAGCCCGGGATCGACCGACTGGAACAGGTCACGGGTCTCGGCGTGCCAGGACCAGCGCAGGTTGCGGGCCAGCTCGCCGAGGGGCCGCAGAGGCTCGGGGAGAACGGGACGGACGGTGAACCGACGGATCGCCTTCACACTCCACCTCGGCGCGTTCGCTGATGGACGCACGCACGGCACGGTGCGCGTCGCGGGAAGGACGCACGGCACTGTGCGCCCCGTCACACAGCACCGTACCCGTGCGGACGCGTCCGCGGCCGGGGCTTCACCCCCGCGTGGGCCATGACGCGGCCTGCCTGCTGTCCGGCCGGGGCCCGTTCCGGTATACGCGCAAGTAGTCAGCAACGCCCCGGATTGCACACCCGAACAGGATGGGAAGGCTCCAGCGGTATCCCTCTACGGCATTCACCCGCAGGACCCACTCCCCCTGCATCCGCCCACCTCACGTCGACGCGGACAGGAGCGGTCATGCCCGCCACGCACCACTCGGCAGCTTCCCCGGCCACCGGTACCGTCCCCTCTGCCCACCCGCACACCGGCACGCCGGCCTCGCCCGCCCCCGCACCGGGGGCCTGTCCGGGCCGGGCCACGGCCGTCGGCCGGATCCCGGTGCTCGACGTGCGGCCCGTCGTCCAGCACGGGCGCCGCCCCGCGAAGGCGGTGACCGGGGAGTCGTTCCAGGTCACCGCCACCGTGTTCGGGGAGGGGCACGCCGCGGTCGCCGCGAACGTGGTGCTCACCGACCCGGAGGGCCGGCCCGGCCCGTGGACGCCGATGCGGGAGCTGGTCCCCGGCACCGACCGCTGGGGCGCCACCGTGACGCCCGACCGACCCGGCCGGTGGACCTATCACGTGGAGGCGTGGAGCGACCCGGTCACCACCTGGCGGCACGCCGCCCGGATCAAGATCCCGGCGGGTCAGGACACGGAGGTGGTGCTGGAGGAGGGGGCCCGGCTCCACGAGCGCGCGGCGGGCCGCCGCCTACATGCGGCCCAACCTGTTCGTCAACACCCCCGACATCCTGCACGCCTACCTGCAGCAGGGCGGCCGGCCCGCCTTCGAGGTCCGCGCCGTCCTGGCCGCCACCCTCTCCCCCTCCTGGGGCGTCTACAGCGGCTACGAGCTGTGCGAGAACACCCCGCTGCACGAGGGCAGCGAGGAATACCTCGACTCGGAGAAGTACCAGCTCAAACCCCGCGACTGGGACGCCGCCGCCCGCGAGGGCCGCACCATCGCCCCGCTGATCACCAAGCTCAACGCCATCCGCAGGCGCAGCCCGGCGCTGCGGCAGCTGCGTGACCTGCATTTTCACCACGCCGACGAGGAGGCGGTGATCGCCTACTCGAAGAGACGCGGTTCGAACACGGTTCTGGTGGTCGCCAACCTCGACCCTCACCACACCCAGGAGGCCACGGTCTCGTTGGACATGCCGCAACTCGGCCTGGAATGGCACGAGTCGGTGCCGGTGCGTGACGAGCTCACCGGCGAGACCTATCACTGGGGCAGGGCCAACTATGTGCGACTGGAACCGGGCCGGCGGCCCGCGCACGTGTTCACGGTTCTGCGACCGTCCACACCGCGGATCGGAGGGTCACCCACATGATCGTCAATGAGCCCGTTCCGGACACCTTCGAGGACACCCCCGCCGGGGACCGGGATCCGGAGTGGTTCAAACGTGCCGTCTTCTACGAGGTGCTGGTCCGTTCCTTCCAGGACAGCAACGGCGACGGCATCGGCGACCTGAAGGGCCTGACCGCCAGACTCGACTATCTGCAATGGCTGGGCGTGGACTGCCTGTGGCTGCCGCCCTTCTTCAAGTCCC
>NZ_BNBV01000058.1 GCF_014656135.1 Streptomyces thermodiastaticus | reverse complement strand
GAAGTCCGCGAAGCACTCCAGATCGGCCCCGACACCCCCATCATCACCACCGACGCCCGCCACCGCGCCGACGCCAAAGCAGCCCTGATCACTCTGGTCGAACACGCCCTCATGGCACGACTGCGGTGACCTGCGCGTCCGTTCCGCCCCGGCCGCCGGCCCGCTCCGTCCCGGCGGTCAAGTCCGCGAGGCGACAGGGAAGTTGTCCTGCGCCAAAGCGGCGTCGGCTGTGTCCTTCGACACGGTCGGGGCCGCTGTTCATAACGTTTCGGCAGAGGAATCGGCGGGTACCGCCACGCGTCGCGCACATTCGGTGCCGCTATGCGCACAATCCGCCCGCCATTTGACGCTGCTCGCTCTTTATGACCGTTTTATCTTCCCCTTACCCGCGCGGGCTCGATCTTTTCCGCTGTTTGGAAGACCGCTGGCCGACGTGCTGGAATGCCTGAACTGCCCCATGGTCAAGGACGTACTCAGCAGAACTGACGTCGTCATCGGGCGTACAGGGCACGAAGACACGCGGCACGACGTTGGTGCCGACCGCCGAGAGGTTGTTGGTCGAGTGAGGCGAAGCAAGAACAGTCCCGCGCCGTCGGCCCGGGGCAACTTCACCCCGCCGCCGCGCGGAGCGGCGCCCGCACACGTGCCAGGCGCGGAGGCGACGACGGCCCCCACCACTGGCAACCGCCTCAACCCGCGCAACTGGCGGGTGCCCACCCGCCTCAACGCGATTCTGCTCATACCCGTGCTGGTCGGGCTGGTCATGGGAGGCTTCCAGGTCAAGAGCTCGATCGAGACCTGGCAGGACGCGAGGGACGCCGAGAACACCGCCCGGCTGGTGCGTGCCTCGCTGACCTACGCCAACGCCCTGTACAACGAGCGCGACATCTCCGCCGCTCCCCTGCTGCAGGGCAAGGGCCGGAACGACCCCAGCGTCGTCAAGGTCCGGCAGGAGACGGACAAGGCCGCCGCCGAGTTCGACCAGGCGGTCAAGAACATGCCGCACAAGCCGGGTCTGGAGCGCCGGCTGAAGGTGTTCCGCGCGGCCGAGCCCCAGCTGCGCTCGCTGCGCGCCGCCGCCTACACCAGCAAGCTCACCGGCGTGCAGACCGAGGAGGGCTACGTCCAGGTCGGCCACCCGCTGATGGAGTTCGCCAACGAGCTGGGCCTGGGCACCGGCAACATCACCTCCTACGGCCGCACCGTCTACGCCATGTCGCTGACCAAGGCGGCGCTGTCGCTGGAGCGCTCCATCGGGATGCACCTGCTGACCAAGCCGGGCCCGGACAGCGGCAACCTGGCCAGCCAGCGCATCGCTCTGTCCACCTACGCCTACCTGGAGAACGTCGCCCTCGAGGAGTACATCGGCGGCGGTACCCAGGCCGACGCGGACAAGCTGGAGCAGCAGCAGAAGCAGATCGAGGCCAAGGCCGCCGAGATGGCCCGGCAGGCCAAGGCGAAGGACCCGGACTACGTCGCGCCGCCGAGCGACCCGCAGAAGCTGGTCACCGCGCTGGCCACGCTGAAGACCACCGACAAGTCGGAGCGCGAGGCGCTGGCCGCGAAGGGCATCACCCCGGAGAACTGGTGGGCCGTCAACACGCTCAAGTTCGACGCCTACCGCACGATCGAGTCGGACATGGCGGACAGCGCGGTGGAAGAGGCCGCCGGGATCGCCAGTGACGCCCAGCGCTCCGCCTTCGTCACCGGTGGCGTGGTCGTGATCGCCCTGCTGGCGGCGTTCGTCCTGGCCGGTCTGGTGGCGCGGCAGATGAGCCGCTCGATGCGCCGGCTGCGCAACGCGGCCTTCAACGTCGCCGAGCAGCGTCTGCCGATGCTGGTCGACCAGCTCTCCCGCACCGACCCCGGCCGCGTGGACACCCGGGTGGAGCCGATCCCGATCACCACCACCGACGAGATCGGCGAGGTGGCCCGCGCCTTCGACCAGGTGCACCGCGAGGCGGTGCGGCTCGCCTCCGAGCAGGCGCTGCTGCGCGGCAACATCAACGCGATCTTCACCAACCTCTCCCGCCGCAACCAGTCCCTGAT
Source organism: Streptomyces thermodiastaticus (assembly GCF_014656135.1). Taxonomy (GTDB): domain Bacteria; phylum Actinomycetota; class Actinomycetes; order Streptomycetales; family Streptomycetaceae; genus Streptomyces; species Streptomyces thermodiastaticus. The sequence goes on along the minus strand of NZ_BNBV01000058.1, from coordinate 3,065 downwards.
CGAGGGTCAGCTGACGCTGATCACCGAGCTGGAGAACAACGAGGCCGACCCGGACCAGCTGGAGAACCTGTTCAAGCTGGACCACCTGGCCACCCGTATGCGCCGCAACGGCGAAAACCTCCTGGTGCTCGCCGGCGAGGAGCCCGGCCGCCGCTGGGACCAGCCGGTCCCGCTGATCGACGTGCTGCGCGCCGCCTCCTCGGAGGTGGAGCAGTACGAGCGCATCGAGCTGTCCGGCGTGCCGGAGGCAGAGATCCACGGCCGTGCGGTCACCGACCTGGTGCACCTGCTGGCCGAGCTGCTGGAGAACGCCACCACGTTCTCCTCGCCGCAGACCAAGGTCCGCGTCACCGCGACCCGGCTGCCCGACGGCCGCATCATGGTCGAGATCCACGACAAGGGCATCGGTCTGACCGCGGAGGACTTCGCGGACATCAACCACAAGCTGGCCAACCCGCCCATCGTGGACGTGGCGATCTCCCAGCGCATGGGCCTGTTCGTGGTCGGCCGCCTCGCCGACCGGCACGGCATCCGCGTCCAGCTGCGCCCCTCCGGCGAGCAGGCGGGCACCACCTCGCTGGTGATGCTGCCGGACGCGATCACCCACGGCGGTGGCGGGGAACAGCAGGTGGAGAGCGGCGAGTTCACCGTCTCGCAGCTCATACCCGAGCAGCGCTTCGCCGGCGCGGAGTCCGACCAGCTGACCCAGCGCACCGCGGCCGAGCTGGGCTTCGACGACAGCCGGTACGCGGAGGTCCCCGACGACATCCGCGACCTGGACCCCGTCAGCCGCTCGCTCAAGCGGGAGGAGCGCCGGGCCGCCCTGGAGGCGCAGACGCAGGGCGAGCACGCGGCCGCGCAGGCACCCGGGAACACCGCCTACGCCGACGAGGCCACGGGCACGCACCAGGCGTACGCCGGTGACACGACGGGCACGCACCAGGCGTACACGGACGAGGCCACCGGCGCCCACCAGGCGTACACGGACGAGGCCACCGGCGCCCACCAGGCGTATACCGGTGACACCACCGGCACCCACCACGTGTTCGACGACGGCCAGGGGGGCTACGGCGGTCAGGGCCTGGGCTTCGACCAGCAGGCGTCCTACCCGGAGCAGCAGCCGGCGTACGACCAGCAGGCGCAGCAGGGTCAGGAGCAGGCGTACTACGCGCCGGACGGCGGCGTGCCGCACAGCGGCGCCTACGCACACGACGCCTCCTACCCGGAGCAGAACGGCTACCAGGACCAGAACGGCTACGCGGACACCGGCACGTACGGCGGCCAGGGCGGCTACACCGGCCAGGGCGGCTACGCGGAGCAGAACGCGTACCCGGGGACGGGCCACCAGGAGGCGGCGGCACAGCAGGGCTCCGGGGAGCCGTACGCCGACGGCGGGGCCGCGCAGCAGCAGGCGTACCAGGACGACTGGCCGCCCAGCGGCGGCTACCACAACGGCTACGCTGAGGAATCCGCGCAGGCCGGTGACGTGAACGACACGGAGCGCGTAGGCTTCGACCGTCCGGGACCGGCCCCCTCCGTCGTCCACGAGCTGACCGACGCCGGGCTGCCGCGCCGCGGTGTGTCCGCGGCCGGGGCGAACGGCACGCGGCCCGTGGGCCAGGACGCGCCGGCCCCCGCTGCGCAGTCCGACGGCGACAGCGGCTGGCGTTCGGCCAACGACGAGCGGTGGCATCAGGCCGCGCAGCTCCGCAAGCCGAAGGCGGGCGGAGTGACCTCCTCCGGCCTGCCACTGCGGGTGCCCAAGGCCAACCTGGTCGAGGGCTCCGCGACCGTGACCCCGCAGGGCGGCCCACAGGTCTCCCGTGCCCCTGAGGACGTCCGGGGAAGGCTGAGCAGTCTGCACCGGGGCGTCCGGCGGGGACGCAGCGCAGGAAGTGAAAAGAACGGCCAGGGCTTCGGTCCTGACAGCACCTACGACCAGGAGCGTTAGTGTGAGCCCGATGAGCCAGGCGGCACAGAACCTGAACTGGTTGATCACCAACTTCGTGGACAACACCCCGGGGGTGTCCCACACCGTGGTGGTCTCCGCCGACGGACTCCTTCTGGCGATGTCCGAAGGCTTTCCCCGCGACCGCGCCGACCAGCTCGCGGCCGTGGCCTCCGGTCTGACCTCACTGACCGCCGGTGCTTCGCGCATCTTCGAAGGCGGAAACGTGAATCAGACGGTTGTGGAGATGGAGCGGGGGTTCCTCTTCATCATGTCCATCTCCGACGGGTCGTCGCTCGCGGTTCTCGCACATCCGGAAGCGGACATCGGTCTCATCGGGTACGAGATGGCCCTGCTGGTGGACCGCGCGGGCACGGTCCTGACCCCCGATCTGCGGGCGGAGCTGCAGGGCAGCCTTCTCAACTGAAGGACGGACGGTGCGTCTTGTGGTCCCGGCGCCGTAAGGTTTCGGGACGCGGCTTCCACTCGGTGGGGCGCCCGGCGCAGTCGGAGGAGGAGTAAGAGTGGCAACACCCCCAAGTGGTTCGGGCAGCTGGTCGTACGGTCCTGCACAGGGCCAGGGCGACGGTTCGGCCGACCCGTACGCGTACCCCTCCATGCCGTACCGGCCACCGTACGCGCCGCAGGGCCCCGGGCCTTCGCCGTACGACCAGCCTGCCGCGCCGCGCATCGAGCCGGTTCAGCCGCCGCGACGCACTCCTGAGCCGACGCCCGCAGGGGCGTCGAACAACCCCCTGGTCCGCCCGTACGCCATGACGGGCGGCCGTACCAGGCCTCGATACCAGCTCGCCATCGAGGCACTGGTGCACACCACGGCGCAACCGCACCAGATGCAAGGGCAGCTGCCCGAGCATCAGCGGATCTGCCAACTGTGCCGCGAGATCAAGTCGGTGGCCGAGATCTCGGCTCTCCTGACGATTCCTCTCGGCGTGGCCAGGATCCTCGTCGCCGACTTGGCGGAGGCGGGCCTGGTCGCCATCCATCAGCCCGGCGGCGACGAGAACGCCGGTGGCCAGCCAGACGTGACACTGCTCGAAAGGGTGCTCAGTGGACTTCGCAACCTCTAGCGGAGGGTCCGCCGGCGACACCGGGAGCC
>NZ_BNBV01000057.1:1903-5172 GCF_014656135.1 Streptomyces thermodiastaticus | reverse complement strand
ACGCGAGCACCTGAGGACAAGCCCTCGGCCTATTAGTACCGGTCACCTCCACACGTCACCGTGCTTCCAGATCCGGCCTATCAACCCAGTCATCTACTGGGAGCCTTACCCCATCACGTGGGTGGGAGCCCTCATCTCGAAGCAGGCTTCCCGCTTAGATGCTTTCAGCGGTTATCCCTCCCGAACGTAGCCAACCAGCCATGCCCTTGGCAGAACAACTGGCACACCAGAGGTTCGTCCGTCCCGGTCCTCTCGTACTAGGGACAGCCCTTCTCAAGACTCCTACGCGCACAGCGGATAGGGACCGAACTGTCTCACGACGTTCTAAACCCAGCTCGCGTACCGCTTTAATGGGCGAACAGCCCAACCCTTGGGACCGACTCCAGCCCCAGGATGCGACGAGCCGACATCGAGGTGCCAAACCATCCCGTCGATATGGACTCTTGGGGAAGATCAGCCTGTTATCCCCGGGGTACCTTTTATCCGTTGAGCGACGGCGCTTCCACAAGCCACCGCCGGATCACTAGTCCCGACTTTCGTCCCTGCTCGACCCGTCGGTCTCACAGTCAAGCTCCCTTGTGCACTTACACTCAACACCTGATTGCCAACCAGGCTGAGGGAACCTTTGGGCGCCTCCGTTACCCTTTAGGAGGCAACCGCCCCAGTTAAACTACCCATCAGACACTGTCCCTGATCCGGATCACGGACCCAGGTTAGACATCCAGCACGACCAGACTGGTATTTCAACGACGACTCCACCCGAACTGGCGTCCAGGCTTCACAGTCTCCCAGCTATCCTACACAAGCCGAACCGAACACCAATATCAAACTGTAGTAAAGGTCCCGGGGTCTTTCCGTCCTGCTGCGCGAAACGAGCATCTTTACTCGTAGTGCAATTTCACCGGGCCTATGGTTGAGACAGTCGAGAAGTCGTTACGCCATTCGTGCAGGTCGGAACTTACCCGACAAGGAATTTCGCTACCTTAGGATGGTTATAGTTACCACCGCCGTTTACTGGCGCTTAAGTTCTCAGCTTCGCCGACCCGAAAGCCAGCTAACCGGTCCCCTTAACGTTCCAGCACCGGGCAGGCGTCAGTCCGTATACATCGCCTTACGGCTTCGCACGGACCTGTGTTTTTAGTAAACAGTCGCTTCTCGCTGGTCTCTGCGGCCAACCCCAGCTCCAGACGCACGGCCCTTCACCAGGACTGGCCCCCCTTCTCCCGAAGTTACGGGGGCATTTTGCCGAGTTCCTTAACCATAGTTCACCCGAACGCCTCGGTATTCTCTACCTGACCACCTGAGTCGGTTTAGGGTACGGGCCGCCATGAAACTCGCTAGAGGCTTTTCTCGACAGCATAGGATCATCCACTTCACCACAATCGGCTCGGCATCAGGTCTCACCCTCACATGAGCGGCGGATTTACCTACCACTCGGGCTACACCCTTACCCCGGGACAACCACCGCCCGGGATGGACTACCTTCCTGCGTCACCCCATCACTCACCTACTACCAGCTCGGGCCACCGGCTCCACCACTCCCACTGCCGTCAAAGACGGCAACAGGCGGCTTCACGGGCTTAGCATCACCGGATTCGATGTTTGGCGCTTCACAGCGGGTACCGGAATATCAACCGGTTATCCATCGACTACGCCTGTCGGCCTCGCCTTAGGTCCCGACTTACCCTGGGCAGATCAGCTTGACCCAGGAACCCTTGGTCAATCGGCGCACACGTTTCTCACGTGTGAATCGCTACTCATGCCTGCATTCTCACTCGTCAACCGTCCACAACTCGCTTCCACGGCTGCTTCACCCGGCAGACGACGCTCCCCTACCCAACCCAGCACCCGTTAAGGCATCACGCTGGATTGACACGACTTCGGCGGTACGCTTGAGCCCCGCTACATTGTCGGCGCGGAATCACTAGACCAGTGAGCTATTACGCACTCTTTCAAGGATGGCTGCTTCTAAGCCAACCTCCTGGTTGTCTCTGCGACTCCACATCCTTTCCCACTTAGCGCACGCTTAGGGGCCTTAGTCGATGCTCTGGGCTGTTTCCCTCTCGACCATGGAGCTTATCCCCCACAGTCTCACTGCCGCGCTCTCACTTACCGGCATTCGGAGTTTGGCTAAGGTCAGTAACCCGGTAAGGCCCATCGCCTATCCAGTGCTCTACCTCCGGCAAGAAACACACGACGCTGCACCTAAATGCATTTCGGGGAGAACCAGCTATCACGGAGTTTGATTGGCCTTTCACCCCTAACCACAGGTCATCCCCCAGGTTTTCAACCCTGGTGGGTTCGGTCCTCCACGAAGTCTTACCTCCGCTTCAACCTGCCCATGGCTAGATCACCCCGCTTCGGGTCTTGAGCGTGCTACTCAAACGCCCTCTTCGGACTCGCTTTCGCTACGGCTACCCCACCCGGGTTAACCTCGCAACACACCGCAAACTCGCAGGCTCATTCTTCAAAAGGCACGCAGTCACGAGACACCAGCAAGCTGACGTCCGACGCTCCCACGGCTTGTAGGCACACGGTTTCAGGTACTATTTCACTCCCCTCCCGGGGTACTTTTCACCATTCCCTCACGGTACTATCCGCTATCGGTCACCAGGGAATATTTAGGCTTAGCGGGTGGTCCCGCCAGATTCACACGGGATTCCTCGGGCCCCGTGCTACTTGGGAATCACTCAAGCGAGCCGCTGACGTTTCGACTACGGGGGTCTTACCCTCTACGCCGGGCCTTTCGCATGCCCTTCGCCTACATCAACGGTTTCTCACTCGCCCCACGGCCGGCAGACCGCAGAAGAGCAATCCCACAACCCCGCATACGCAACCCCTGCCGGGTCTCACACGCATACGGTTTGGCCTCATCCAGTTTCGCTCGCCACTACTCCCGGAATCACGGTTGTTTTCTCTTCCTGCGGGTACTGAGATGTTTCACTTCCCCGCGTTCCCTCCACACTGCCTATGTGTTCAGCAGCGGGTGACAGCCCATGACGACTGCCGGGTTTCCCCATTCGGACACCCCCGGATCAAAGCCTGGTTGACGACTCCCCGGGGCCTATCGCGGCCTCCCACGTCCTTCATCGGTTCCTGGTGCCAAGGCATCCACCGTGCGCCCTTAAAAACTTGGCCACAGATGCTCGCGTCCACTGTGCAGTTCTCAAACAACGACCAGCCACCCGTCACAGCCCGCTCACGCAGACCTACACCGGGGCCGGCACTGAGGAAAACCTCGTTCCCTCAGGACCCAACAGCGTGCCCGG
>NZ_BNBV01000056.1 GCF_014656135.1 Streptomyces thermodiastaticus | reverse complement strand
GGCGGCGCGGCCGCGGCCGCGGTCCGAGCGGCCGGGTGTGCGGGTGTTCACTGTGCTGGTGCGTGGGCGCCGGTCATCAGGGCGGCGAGGTCCTCGGGGGCGAGGAAGGAGGGGGGAGGGGGCGGACCCCAGGAGTAGAGGGCCTTGGCGTTGTCCTCGAAGACGCTCGGCTTCCACAGGGCGTCGTCGACGATGCAGTCGATGTCGGAGTAGTACTCGGAGAAGTTGCCGGCCGGGTCCTTGAGGTACCAGAAGAAGTTGGAGCCGATGTGGTGGCGGCCCAGGCCCCAGGTGTGCCGGCCGGGGTCGGCCGCCAGCATGGCGGTGGCGCCGCGGCCGATCTCGTCGATGTCGTCGACCTGCCACGAGCTGTGGTGCAGGAAGGCCACGGGTGCCTTGTGCACGAGCACGTTGTGGTGGTCGGGGGAGCAGCGCATGAAGGCGGCCGTGTCCTTGACCGTGTCGCTGACCTTGAAGCCGATGCCCTCCTGGAAGAAGCGCTGGGAGGCTTCGTGGTCGGTCGAGCCCAGGGCGACGTGGCCGAGCCTGCGGGGGCGGACCGGGTCCGTGCGCAGGACGCCGGGGGCACGCTCGTGCAGGCGGGGGGTGGCCCCTGGGGCGTTGTACGGGGCCGTCGGTGTGGGGGTCTGCGACAGGCGCGGGACGATTTCCACGCGGACCCGGACCTCGGTGCCCGGATCGACGGCGGTCACCGTGCCGGGGGTGCGGTGCACGGGGACGTCCAGCCGGGCGAGAGAGGCCGCGATGCGGTCGAGGTCGTCGGGGTCGTCGGCGCCCACGCCGAGTTCGACGAGGCGGCGGCGCGGGGTGTGCACGATGCGCAGCTGCTCTCCGCCGTCGGTGGTGGAGAACGTGCGGGTGGCGTGGTGTCCCTCCGCGGCGGTGCGGGAGGAGTCGTTGACGGGGGTGAGACCGAAGTCGGTGTAGTAGGCGGACGTCTGCTCGACGTTCGGCACACCCAGGACGAGGTGAGTCAGCCGGTGCAGTGACATGGCTCGTGGCTCCTTCGGATGTCGGTGAGGCGGTGCCGTGCACAGCGCGGGCGGCGGCGGGCACCCGGTCTCGCGGTCGGATCAGGGGGCGACCATGGTGGTGCGCAGCGTGCCGATGCCCTCGACCCAGGTGACCAGGACGTCTCCCGGGGCGAGGAACTTCTGCGGGGTACGGGCGAGGCCGACGCCGCTCGGGGTCCCGGTGAAGATCAGGTCGCCGGGCAGCAGGGGGCACACCGCCGACAGGCGGGTGATGAGCTCGGGGACGTCGAAGATCATGGCGGAGGTGCGGCTCTTCTGCAGGACCTCGCCGCCCTCGAGCCGGCAGCCCAGTTCGAGGTCGTCCGGGTCGGCGAACTCGTCGGGGGTGACGAGTTCGGGACCGACCGGGGCGAAGCCCGGGTACGACTTGCCGAGCGAGAACTGCGGCGCGGGCCCCGCCAGTTGCAGCCGGCGCTCCGACAGATCCTGCCCGACGGTCAGCCCGGCGACATAGGACCACGCGGTCTCGCGCGTCGCACGGTGGCAGTGCCGTCCGATGACGACGACGAGCTCGGCCTCCCAGTCGACCTGGCCGTCGGGCAGGGTGACGGCCGCCTCATGACCGGTCAGGGACGTGGGGTACTTGGTGAACACCGCCGGTTCGTCCGGCACGCCGAACTCCGACTCGGCGGCGTGGTCACGGTAGTTCAAGCCGATCGCGAAGATCTGCGCGGGCCGGGTGACCACCGGCCCCCACACCGTGTCCGGGCCCGTGCCGGTCACGGGGGCCTTCCCGGCCTGCGGCGACGCCAGGAAGGTGTCGGCCCAGGCGGAGAACTCGTCCCAGGCGTCCAGCGCGGACTGCGTGTCCGGGCCGAAGCGGCCGCCGCTGGCCCGGGCCACGTCGATGTAGCCCTGCGGGCCCTTGAGAACCAGTCGTCGGTCGATGTCTGCCAGGCGCATGAGGCCTCCCTGTCGAGCGGTGTGCGGGGGTGTCGGCAATGAAGTTTAGCCTTCAATCTCGTTCACGCAACAGATTAACGATAATTTCTGGTCGTGTCGTTCTGCTGCTACAGTGTTCGACCATGGCTGGTGGGAAGTCGACGAGAGGCAGCGCCGTCTACGCGCAGATCCGCGAGGACATCTTCCAGGGCGTGCTGCGGCCCGGGCAGCGGCTGCGCCTGGTGGAACTGGCCCAGCGCTTCTCGGTCAGCCAGTCGGTGGTGCGCGAGGCCCTCACCCGCCTGTCCGAGCAAGGCCTCGTCCACGCCGCACCCCAGCAGGGGTTCAGCGTCGTCACCGTCTCCCTCGACGACCTCGACGAGCTCACCGAGGCCCGCATCGAACTGGAGACCCTGGTCCTGCGCCGGGCCATCGAACGCGGCGACATCAAGTGGGAGGCGGCCGTGGTCGCCGCACACCACCACCTGGCCGGCCTCGACGCCGTACGGCCGGACGGCACCGCGAACAGCGACTGGTTCACCGTGCACGAACAGTTCCACCAGACCCTGCTGGAGGCATGCGGCAACAGCCGGCTGCTGGCCGCGGCACTGAGCCTGCGGGACGCCGCCACGCTGTACCGGCGCTGGTCCCGCCCCGTGGCCGGCGACGTCGACCGGGACGTGGCCGGCGAACACCGGCAGCTCGTCGACGCCGTCCTGCGCAGGGACGCCGATGCGGCCGCCGACCTGCTCGCCCGCCACATCGACCGCACCTCCCAGGCCCTGCGCACAGTGATCGCCGACGACCCCGCCGCGGTGGCCTAGCGTCCGTTGCGGAAGTAGATCCAGCCGCGCCGGACCGGGCCGGGGACGACTGACGGGGAAGGGCTCGCAAACCACGGACGACCGTGAGCGTCACCTGGACGTTCACACTCGCGCCAGGCCGCCCGATCAGGTTCTCACCAGCACGGGCGGGGATGCGCTGTTCTGCGAGTTCGATGCGGTCCTTGCCCCGGACTTCTGGCCGGCGCTCCGCGCGATGGCTCCATCGCACGGTGACAGCCACATCGGACTGCTGGCCGTCGCACCGGCCCCCGGACGTCTCTCACGGACCGTCACAGACTTCCGGCGGTGTCTTTGACCGTCGAGGCAAGCTGCGACGACTATTGGACGGCGATCGGTTTCGAGCCGGACGATCCGGATGACGTCGTCGTGGAGTCGATCGCGGTGTCGGCCGGGGGCGTCGCCGTGACCGGACCGGCCGGGCGATGGGGATGCTGCGGTGAACGAGACCCTGAGGTCGCGGTGTTCCAAGGGGTGCCGAACACCGCCGCACGGGACGAGTGGAGCAAGGAGTTCGGGCCGGTTCTGGACGCGCCAGGCGCCCTGAAGGAGTATTGCCGATGACCTCCGCGGGGTGCACCGTCCCGGACGCGTGCTCGACAGCTCCGATCCAGAACTACGGATCATCGAGCAACGGGTCGACGCAGAGCCATGATCCGGGACCCGCGAGGTGTTCGCCGCCGGGCATCGAACCGGGGCGTTGACGACGGGTACACGCGGGGAGGACCGGCTGCCAACTGCTCACCGCCCCCTCTGGCGGGCTGCGGCTGATTTGAGCGAAAGGAGGGTCGGGGCTGCGCGGCGTCTGGGCGCGGACAGTAGGCCGGTAGGAGCCCTCTCAGCCCGCTGCACGGGAGTTGTCAGGCAGCGGGCGATTGCGGCTGCCTGACCAGCGATGATCATTCGGGCCCCAGGCGTTGCGGCGATCATTGCCGGCGGCTGTGGCATGTGTATGACGTGGCGATGCCGGAAGCCCTTCCTATGACCGCCGCAGCCTGGGGGCCGGTGTGGGTGGAGTGGGGCTAGCCGGTGAACGTGTAGGAGGCGAGCCCCTGGAAGTGCCTGCCGTCGTCGAGCTTGCCGAGTTCGAACTCGTATGTGCCCGCGGCAACGTTGCGGAAGGATGCCGTCTGCTTGGCACTGCACTTGATGGTGCGGGTCCCGATGTCGTGGTTGATGCCGCTGGTGCGCCGCAGCAGGACCGTCATCTTCTGGCCCGTCCGGTTGCACGTCAAGACCTTGAACGTGATGCTGCCCTTGGCGGTGGTCTTGAACTCGGGTGTCTGCCACAGATGCGCGTAGTCGAACCGTACTTGGACGGTCTTCGCATGTGCGGGCACCGCCTGGGTGATGGCCAGGCCAGCAGCGCAACAGGCGGTGACTGCGGCGCGCGCCAGGCGCCGTTTCATGAGGGAACGGGTCACGATCTCTCCGTTCGGCACGTGCCTGTGTTTCCTCTACGCATCATCACTGATGCTCCCTCAGCAGGTGTATCGCCCGTCCAGGTGACGTCACCGTACGACTTGTTGATCACATCTTCCCGCCCGCAGGACCAGGCCACCGGATGGATCGCCTCCCGGCCGGGCAACAGGCAGGCTTCGGTCGTCCGCCCGGGCCGGGCGATTCCTGTGGGGCGTGACGCCGCCCGACCGGCTGGAGCAGTCGACGGGGCCGCGGACGGTCTGTGCGGCCGGTGCCGCGGTCACACTGGTGACGTGCCTGCCCCTCGCCCCCGGCCCTGCTGAGGCACGGCCAGATGAGCTGATCCCGGCTTCGTGGAGTCCCTGAAGCCAGGTTTATGATCCTGGCCCGAAGGAGAACCACGAGCAGTGCCAGCACCACGTAAATACCCGGACGAGCTCCGTGAGCGGGCTGTCCGAGAGGTCCGCACGACGGGCCGGCCGATCGCGCACGTCGCCAAGGACCTGGGCATCTACAAAGAAGCCCTGCGCAGCTGGGTCCGCCAGGCCGAGGCAGACGCCGGTGAACGCGACGACCGGCTGACCACCGCAGAGCGGGAAGAGCTGGGGCAGCTCCGCCGGGAGAACGCGGAGTTGAGGCGGGCGAATGAGATCCTGAAGGCCGCGAGCGTGTTTTTGCGGCCGAACTCGACCGTCCCCGGACGAGGCCGACCAGGTGATCGAGCACCTCAAGGACAAGGGTCTCGGTATCGGGTTCGCCTGCCGGGTGCTGGGGCTGTCGGAGTCGGCGTACTACGCGCGCAAGAAGCGGCCGAAGTCGGCCCGCCGGTTGCGCGACGAGCAGCTGATGCCGCTGATCGAGCAGGTCCATGCCGCCTCCGGCGGCACCTACGGTGTCCGCCGGATCACCCATGCGCTGCGGCGCAAGGGCGTCCTCGTGGCACGCTGCACCGTTCAGCGGTTGATGCGTGAGCTAGGCCTGGAGGGCGTGATCCGCGGACAGCGGCGGCGGACCACAGTGCCGGAGCCATCGGCACCCAGGCCGCCGGACCTGGTCGACCGTGACTTCACGGCCTCGCGCCCGGACCAGCTGTGGGTGGCGGACATGACGTATGTCCGCACGTGGGCGGGCTGGGCATACGTGGCGTTCGTCCTGGACGTGTACTCGCGGATGATCGTCGGCTGGCAGGTCGCCAACCACATGCGGACCGAACTCCCGTTGGATGCCTTGGAGATGGCGCTGTGGAGACGGAAGATCAAGAAGGACTCCGGCCTCATTCATCACAGCGACCGCGGGTCGCAATACGTGTCAATTCGGTACACCGACCGGCTCGCCGAGATCGGAGCCGCCGCGTCCGTCGGCTCGGTCGCGGACTCGTATGACAACGCGATGGCCGAGGCGCTGAACGGCACCTTCAAGGCCGAGCTGATCGAGATGCAGGGTCCCTGGAAGGACGTCGACCAGGTCGAACGGGCGATCTTCCAGTGGGTCACCTGGTACAACGAGGAACGGCTCCACTCCGCCCTCGACTACGTACCGCCCGCCGAGTACGAACGCGACTGGTGGCGACAACAGGAAGCCACCCCGCAGTCCGCCTGAAACAAGATCACCGGACTCTACGGAACTCGGGACAGCTCAAGAATCACCGACGACCGCACACCCGCGAAGGTGCGCAGGATGAGCGAGCCATCCGCCGCGTGGGACGGCCTGGCCGAACGGTGGGGCTTGAGCGGCCTGGAACTGATCGGCCAGGCACACGTCCTCGCCGACGCCGACCTCGGCATGAGCTGGAACACCCTCTACATCGCCCGCTCCGTGACCAACGAGGTCGACACCGTGCACCTGTCCTGCGACGCGACGCGGGCCACCGTCGTCTCCACCCTCACCTACCCCGGCGCCGACACCACCACCGGCGTCGCCGTGAGCGGAAACCGGCTGCTGGTGACGAACTCCCAGACGGACACCTATCTCTATGGCGACCCGCTGACCAGCCCGGTCTTCACACTCGAAAGCCTGCCGCCACGCTGACCCTGTGCCTGGACCCTCCTTCCGGGCCGGGTGATCCTCACCGCTGGCCCGGAGGCCTGCTCACCCGTGAGCGGACGGCGCGGTCGCAGTGGCCGCCGCAGCCCGCCGGCGCTCGGCGCGCACCCGTCCATCCTGCAGTCGCCGTCCGTCGAGGCGGCGTGGGATCTTCGCACCCGGGCGTGCGGCAGTGCGGTCCGCGGGCGCTCGACAACCACTTTCCCCCTTGCCCGTTGCCGACGCGGAGCGGGTGCCGGGCCGGGGCACCCGCTCATCGGACAGGTGTGTTCGGACGTGGAGCGTGCACGATCTGCGCGGGCGGGCTCTTGATGTGTGCTTCCCTGCCGGCGGCGGTGTCTGCCCTGTGACGCAGGCTGGAGCTCCTGGTGAGGACGGTCCGGACGGTCCGGGAGTCTCCCGTGGCCTGGAGCAGGCGGATTCAGTGTGTTCCGAGGGGGGTGATGGAGGTCGGCAGGCGTCGGCGCTGGCGCAGGGCGTCGGTGAGCGCGGTCGGCCGGCGGTCGTTGTTCGGGCGGGTGCCCTCTTCGGCGTGTTTGTGCAGGAGTCGGGCGCGGCCGTCTTCGACGGCGCTCTCCTCGGTGAGGACTTTGCTGAAGGTCTTCATCACCGTGTCGGGTCCGGGGGTCCGGTGCGGCCTGGTGGGCGGGACTGAGCCGTGCAGGCGCGGAGCGGGAGGTTGTTCAGGTGGGGCGGGTGTGTGGAGCAGGGGGGTGCTGCGGGCGGCTTCACGGCGGGCGTCGTCCAGGAGCTGGGTGAAGTGGTCGACGTCCCCGCCCAGGAGGAGCACGAAGTTCTGCAGCAGGTCGCGGGGCGGCAGGACGGTGCCTTCGAGGAGTGAGGCGACGGTGCCGGCGGTGAACAGCCAGCGGCTGGCGACGGCGATGTCGCTGGGTGCGGGACGCCCGGCGCGCACGTGCAGGGTGTGTATGGCCGCGCGCAGCCGTTCGGCGGCCGGCAACGGCGGCGTGCCGGGGTCGGGGTCGGAGTTGGGCCAGGGGGTGCGGCAGCTGAGTTTTTCGGATTCCCAGACGGTGCGCAGGACGTCGGGGTCGGCCCCGCATGCGTGTGCGAACTTGCGGGTCAGTTCCCAGGTCGGGACGCGCTCGCCGGACAGGATCCGGGACAGGTACGAGGCGGAGCAGCCGATGCGGCGGCTGACTTCCTTGTTGGTGAGCTGGGCGGTGCGGATCAGCATGGACAGGATCGGCGCCAGCCGGTTGTAGGCGGCGGGAGTCCGTTCGTGCTGACCGCATCGCTGCGTGTCGGCGCTGGTGCTGCGCTCGCCGCCCGCGGCGCCGGAATCGCCGCTGTTGTCGGCGTCACCTGCGGTGTCCGTGCGCCTGGTGGGTGCGGTGGTGCTGAACAGGCCGTCCAGGCTGGTGAGGGGAGTTCCGGAGCGGTTGAAGCGGGCGAGGCGGCGCAGGATGGCGCGGTCGGTGTAGCGGTGGCGGGCGGTGTCCTCGCTGATGTCGAGTGCGGAACTGACAACTGCCCAGGTGACGCGACGGAAGCGGGCCCTGCCGACCGCCGCCGCGGCGAGCCCGTCGAGTTGCTCCTGCAACTGGGTGATGCGGTGCAGTGGTTCCTCTCCGTCGAGCGTCGGCAGCAGCCGCGCGAGGTTGCGGGCACCGTCCTGCACGTCACGGGCCAGTTCGCAGATGAGTTCGTCGCCGGCCGTGCGGTCCGGCGCCGCACTGTGCCGGGCGGAAGGTGTCGTGGGGAGGGGCTTGGTCGGTGCGGGTGCGGACCGCGGTGTGGAGGCGTGGTCCGCGGAGCCGGTGCCCGTGCGCCGGTGACGGAAGGCAGCCTGGCGGCAGGGATCACCGCAGTACTTGCGGGGGCGGCCCTTCCCCGGGCCTCCGCCGAGAAGGGAGCCGCAGTACTCACATCGGTCACTCACGGTAGCCTCCGTTCCGTGACGAAAAGGGTTCATCCCGGGTTGGACTCGGGGTTGCCTGAGGCTGTCGCGCCTGGAGTTTCCGGGTTTCGTCACGCGCCGCCCGTCGGGTCGGGGGAGCGTGGCCCCTGCACGGGGCGGGTCGCGTGGGAAGGCGGGCGGGGGAGTCCCGGTCTTTCGGTCCTCCCCGCCCGCAGACTCTCCTCAGCGCCTGTGGCGGCGGGTGCGGAGCTGCCCGAGCATCGCAGCCGACAGCACGCCGCCCAGGGCGGGGACGGCTTCCGGGGAGAGCGTCACATGCACAGGCGGCCGGCAGACAAGCAGGTAGCCGGTGAACGGAATGACGAGGAAGGCGGTGCCGGCGGCGCGCTTGCCGAATCGGTTCACGTTACGGAACTTTTCGTTACGGCCATTACGCTTGCTCTGAGCGAAGCGGCCGGAAGGCTGTTTCACCCGGCGACACCGGGGGGTACATCGTCCCATAGGGCAATACCTCCTAGGAGTTGTCGGAATGAGGCGTGCGGGACTTCGGACAAGGTTGGACGCCGGTGTTACGAGGTCCCGCACGCATCCGAGGGTGAACATACCGATACACAGTGCGATAATCGAATCCGTGCAAACACCGCACCGAGGGACGATTTGATAGTTGCCCCAGGACAGCGGATTTTCGTTGCCGCCCGTTCCGAAATCTCCTCAGCTTCCGTAGCGTCACGCGCTGGCCACGGCTGATCTCTTCTTGCGAACCCAAACGCTCAAATCCGTACGGGAAACGCGCTTGAAATGATCCTCGGTGGGCGGGTGTTGCGGGTATCAGAACAAACAGGGAGGTGAAGCGGGCGCGAGCGGCCGCTAGCACATGCCGGTACGTGCAATTGCATGATCGCAGGACACAGGCACGTACACGACGCCCACCGCCTGGCGGCGTGCCGCGCACCGGGCGGCGCACTCGCGGATGAGCAAGCTCAGCGTCCAGCCGCCCATCAGGATGTGGGGCAGCGTCAGCGTGTCGTTGCTGTGGCGGCGTACCGGCTCGCTCGGTGTTCAGCCGAGCGCGTCCGGATCCAGCGGGCCGCGCAGCTCCCATACGGCCGGGGCCGGACGGACCGGTGCACCGGGCCGGTGGCGGTCCGGGAGGCGCGGACGGTGCCGCGTGGGAGGGCGCGGGCTCCGGACCGGCCGGACCAGCCGTGGGTACGGCGGCACCGGTTCAGCGGTGGCGGGACAGCTGCGCACGCTGGAGAGGGGGCAGTGGCGAGCGGGGTGCAGGTGGCGGGTCGGTGGTCACTGCTCGTCCTTCTCGGGCAGGATCAGACGCCGGGTGCGGCGCACGCCGTCCAGTTCGCGCACCGCCTGGGTGAGCGTGGCGCTGAACACCTCGGTCTCTCCTCGTTCGTGCATGGTGGCCAGCGCATCGCGCAGCGCCTCCGCCTCCCGCACCAGGCGCTGCGCGGCACGCAGTGCACCGTAGGTGTGCTGGGCGCGTGCCGGGTTGACCCGGCCGAGCGCGTCGACGACGGCCAGGTAGCGGTCGACGAACGCGCTCTCGGCGCTCGTCAGCGGCGGCAGCCGCGGAGGTTCGCCCGTCATGCGGCCGCTCCCACTGCCGGACACCGTGACTGCGGCACGCCCGGCGGGGAGGCACCCGGGCCGGTCGGGACAACCGTGCCGCCGGTCACGCCGGAGGCCGGGCCGGCCGCCTTCGGCCCGAGCCGGGACGACCCTGCCCCCGTGATCGCTGTGGTGACCGCCGGCACCCCCGCTGCCGGCAGCAGCACACGTCCGCGCACCCCTACCCCCTGCCCCTACGGTCACGTAGCCACAGGAGTATGCCCGAGACCGCCGGCCGGCCGGCCCGGTTTCGGCGGCTTCGGTGCACAGCCGTGACACCGTGTCGCCGGGACCCGTACCCGAACCCGTGCCTGCGGCCGCCATGACCCCGTGCCCTGGCGCGGTGGCCACATCGGGTGCGGGCGGCCGGCCGGCGCCGGGCGGCGCACCGTCGGCGAGGGTGCCGGCAGGGCAGGGGCTGCGTCTGACGGGTCGTGGGATGGGGCGGGCT
>NZ_BNBV01000055.1 GCF_014656135.1 Streptomyces thermodiastaticus | reverse complement strand
TGCCGGCCGGGGCGTCGGCGGCGGGCGCCGCGTCGGGCCGGGCCGCGGCGCGCCGCGCCGCTCGGCGCGGCAAGGACGGCAAGGGCGGCATACGCCGGCTGTTCACCTGGAAGAAGCTGCTGGGCGCGGCCCTCGGCGTGTGCCTGCTGGGCATCGGCGCCTTCATCGTGCTCTACATGATGGTCGGCGTGCCGCAGGGCAACGCGGTCGCGCAGCAGGAGAGCAACGTCTACAAGTACAGCGACGGCACCATCCTGGCCCGCGCCGGCAAGGTCAACCGTGAGAGCGTCTCGCTGGAACAGGTGCCCAAAGCGGTCCAGCACTGCTTCGTCGCCGCGGAGAACAAGACCTTCTACCACGACTCCGGCATCGACCTGAGGGGCACCGCGCGCGGTCTGCTCAACACGCTGACCGGCAAGGGCACCCAGGGCGGTTCGACGATCACCCAGCAGTACGTCAAGAACTACTACCTGAACCAGGACCAGACCGTCACGCGCAAGCTGAAGGAGCTGGTCATCTCGCTGAAGGTCGACCAGAAGATGTCCAAGGACGACATCCTGGCCGGCTACATCAACACCAGCTACTACGGCCGCGGCGCCTACGGCATCCAGGCCGCCGCGCAGGCCTACTACCGCGTCGACGCCAAGGACCTGACCGTCGAGCAGGGCGCCTACCTGGCCGCGCTGCTGCAGGCGCCGAGCCAGTACGACTGGGCGGTGGCCAGCGACACCGGCAAGAAGCTGGTGCGGCAGCGCTGGGACTACGTGCTGAACAACATGGTCGAGCAGCACTGGCTGGATGCCGCCAAGCGGCAGGCCATGACGTTCCCGGTGCCCGAGGAGCCGCAGGGCGCGCCCGGTCTGGAGGGCCAGAAGGGCTACCTGATCGACCTGGCCGACAAGCAGCTGGAAGCCCAGCTGATGAAGCAGGAGGGCATCACCCAGGCCGAGGCCGAGGCCGAGGTCGTCGGCCGGGGCTGGACCATCACCCTGAACATCGACAAGAAGAAGCAGGCCGCGCTGGAGAAGGCGGTGAAGCAGCAGCTCACCAGCAAGCTCGACCCCGAGAAGCGGAAGGTGGACGCCGACGTCCAGGCCGCGGCGGTCTCGGTGGACCCGAAGACGGGCGGCGTCGTCGCCCTGTACGGCGGCGAGGACTACTTCAAGCACTACTACAACAACGCCACCCGCAAGGACTACCAGCCGGCCTCAACGTTCAAGCCGGTCATCCTGGCCGCCGCCCTGGACGAGGGCGCCACCACCCAGGACGGCAAGCCGATCAACGCCGACACGGTCTACGACGGCACCAGCGGCCGCCAGGTCGTGGATCACGGCACCAAGGTGGGCTTCGGCCCGCCCAACGAGGACGACGTCTCCTACGGCGACATCACCGTGCAGACGGCGATGAACAAGTCCGTCAACTCCGTCTTCGCGCAGATGGGCGTCGACGTCGGCATGCAGAAGGTGATGGACGTCGCCGGCAAGCTCGGCATGGACACCGAGGGCATGCAGCCGGTGCCCGCGCAGACGCTCGGCTCCATGGGCGCCAGCCCCCTGGAGATGGCCGCGATCTACGCCACGTTCGACAACCACGGCAAGAAGGTCACCCCGAGCATCCTGAAGTCCGCCTCGAACAAGTCCCGCAGCGTGGACATCGAGGACCCCATCGGCGATCAGGTCATCAGCCGTCAGGCCGCCGACACGGTCACCTCGGTGCTCACCGGCGTGGTCGACGACGGCACCGCCCGCGCCTCGGTGCGGGACAACCCGCTGCGCCACGGCCAGCAGGTCGCGGGCAAGACCGGTACCTCCGACGAGAACAAGTCGGCCTGGTTCACCGGCTACACCCCCGACCTGGTGACCTCGGTGGGCCTGTTCGGCGAGGACGCGAAGACCCACGCGCACACCTCGCTGGCCGGCGCCACGGGCCTGATCCCGGGCAGCGGACGCATCAACGGCGGCGGCTACCCGGCGCAGATCTGGGCCGCGTACACCTTCGGCGTGATGGACACCACCAGCAAGTTCGACCTGGACACCACCCAGGGCGCGGCCGTGCAGCCGAGCTGGACGCCGTCGGCCACCCAGTCGCCCAGCGAGACGCCGTCGCAGACGCCGAGCAGCGCCCCGCCGACGACCTCCGCGCCGCCGTCCGAGTCGCCCAGCCAGACGCCGTCCGAGTCGCCGAGCCACACGCCCTCTCAGTCCCCGAGCGGCACGGCGTCGTCGACTGCCGAGCCGCCCGACGACGGCGACGACGACGGCGGGGGCATCTTCGGCGACCGGGACCAGCTGGAGGGCCGTCAGCCGAGCCGGTAGACCCGCGCACGTGCCGGATCACACGACACATCAGGGGCGCCCGGTGGAAGCCGGGCGCCCCTGATGTGTCGTACGCAGTTCGCCGTCGTGCGGCACCGTCGGCGCACAGCGGGTCAGGTCCGGTTCAGCTCGAACCACACCACCTTGCCGGTGCTCAGCCGGGTCGCACCCCAGCGCCGGGCCAGCCGGTTCACCAGGTACAGGCCGCGGCCGCCCTCGTCCGTGGCCCGGGCCTGGCGCAGCCGGGGCAGCTGGGGCACGTCGTCACCGACCTCGCAGCGCAGCACCTCGGTGCGCAGCAGCCGCAGCGTCACCGGACGCGAGGCGTACCGCACGGCATTGGTGACGACCTCGCTGACCAGCAGCTCCACCGAGTCGCTGAGGTCCTCCAGACCCCAGCGGTCCAGCGCGCGCCGGGCCAGGCGGCGGGCCCGGCCGGGCGCGGAGTCCTCCGGCTCCAGCACCCAGTACGCCACGTCGCTGGGCGCGATCCCGTCGAACCGGGCCGCGAGCAGCGCGATGTCGTCGTCCCGGTCGCCGGGGCCGAGCGTGTCCAGCACGTCGTCGCACAGCGCCTCCAGTGGCGGCGGATGGTCGGGACCGGTGAGCCGGCCCGTCGCCTGGAGCTTCTCCCGCAGCTGCTCGATGCCGGTCCACACGTCCCGCAGCCGGGACTCGACCAGGCCATCGGTGTACAGCAGCAGCGTGGCACCGGCCGGCGCGTCCAGCTCCACCGCCTCGAAGTCGACCCCGCCCACGCCGATCGGCGCACCCGGCGGGACCTGCAGCACCTCGGCCCGGCCGCCCGCGTGCAGCAGCAGCGGCGGCGGATGACCGGCGTTGGCGACGGTGATGCGGTGCGAGACCGGGTCGTACACCGCGTACAGGCAGGTCGCCATGCGGTCGGTGCCCAGCCGCTGCGCCTGCTCGTCCAGGTGGTGCAGCACCTCCTGCGGCGGCAGGTCGAGCCCGGCGAGGGTCTGCGCGGTGGTGCGCAGCTGGCCCATGATCGCCGCGGACGTCATGGAGTGCCCCATGACGTCGCCGACGACCAGGGCGATCCTGCTGCCGGGCAGCGGGATCGCATCGTACCAGTCGCCGCCGACCCGGGCGGTCTCCGCGGCCGGCAGGTAGCGCGAGGCCAGCCGCACACCCGTGCAGCGCGGCAGGGTCTCCGGCAGCATGGTGCGCTGCAGCTCGTCCGCGATGTACGCCTCGCGCCCGTACAGCACCGCCTTGTCGATGCCGAGCGCGCTGTGCGTGGCGAGCTGGGCGGCGACCAGCAGGTCGTCCGGCTCGAACGCCGGGCGCTCGGGCAGCCGCAGGAACAGCGCGGCACCGATCACGCGGCGTCGGCCGCGCAGCGGGGCCAGGATGGTGCGCTGCCCGTCGGGCAGGCTCAGGCCACTGTCCGGGCCGAGGAGTTCGCTCAGCGCGGCGTGCGCCTGCGGGGCGTCGGTGAACACCGGCCGCACCCCGCGCAGCACCTCGCCGAGCGCGCTGCCGGGCTCCACCTCGCACAGCTCGTTGGTGACCTGGGACAGCTCGGCGGGCTGCTCGGGCGTCGGCGCGGGCGTGAACCCGACCTCCGGGTCGCGCTCCGCCGGGATCCGGTCGGTGCGGCGCAGCCGCAGCACGAGCGGGCCCACCGGCCGTTCGTCGCCCACCGGGAGCGGCTCGCGCAGGTAGACCAGGATCGCGTCGGAGAACGTCGGCACGGTCGCCCGGCACAGCCCCAGCACGATCTCGTCGAGGTCCATGCCCCGGGCGATGCGGCGGGTGGCGGCGCCCACGAACCGCAGCCGGTCGCCCTGCCGCCGCATCGGCAGCGCACGGCCGGCCGGCAGACCGCGGCCGGTGCGCCGCTCCGGCCGCGCGCCGTCGTGCTCCGTCCTGCCTTTGTCGTCCGTCGCCTTGTCGTCGTCCGTGCCCGTGCCGTCGCCGGCCGCGGCCTGGCGGGACGCCGCGTCCGGCTGGGCCGGGATGCCCTCCGGCACGGGACGCGGACGGTGCGGGTCGGGCTCGGCCACGGCGGGCTGGGTGTGCTCGGCGGGCGCCCGGTCGTCGGCGGACGACGGCTCGTTCTGCGCCGGGGGCGCCGCCGGCGCGCACGGGGTGTCGTCGGCGGGGCGCGGTTGCAGCGGTAAGGCCTGCGCCGGCTCGGGAGCGTCCAGCAGCGACCCACGGGCGTCCGTGGGCTCGGCGCCCGTCTGGGCGCGTTCGAACGAGGTCGGTTGCTCCGTCACGGGTGTCGCATCCATCCGTCCGGGGCTGCGCGCCGGGCGCGCAGGTGGTCCCGCCGAAGAGCCGATACCCGGAATACGTGCCCCCGGAACGGATGTCCGGCACCGGTCCTGGTGCCCTCGTACCCCTCGCTCACGTCGTGCCGCCCCTCGGTGACGTTCGGTCAGACTGACTGCGTGGGGCGGGAGTTGCCCTGCCCCGTGCCTCCCTGCGCCCTTGCGGAGGAAGATCCTACGTTTCCTGCCCGGGGGCGTATCAAGGGGCTCAGGACGACATCCGCTCGGGTATGCGGTCCCAGTCCTGCGGAAGCGGCGGTACCGTCCAGGCCGGGTCGGGGCGCCAGTGCTGCCAGTCCTCGGAGAACGGCGGCCCCCAGGCGCGGATCACCTCCACCGCGCACCGGCCCGCCTCGCGCACCCGCTCGGCCAGTTCCGCGTCGATCAGCCCGTCCCGCTGGGCCTGCGCGAACTCGTCCTCGTCCCGCCACTGCCAGCTGCCGTCCGGCTGCACGGCGATGTCCAGGAAGTAGTCCTCGGAGTCCACGCCGCCCGCCCAGCGGGTCAGCGGTTCCTCCAGGTTCACGTACCAGTTCTTGAACCGCCAGCCCGGTTCCCAGAACAGCCACACCGACCAGGGCCGGCCGGGCTGGGCCAGCTTCAGCACACCCGTGCCGGACCAGCGGGTGCGCCGCACCGTCCGCGGCTTGGTGTACCGGGAGGCCAGCGGTTCGTCGTGCACGGGTGTGCCGTCGGCGAGCACCGGTCGGACGCACTCGGTGCCCGGCGCCATCCACACCGCCAGCACCTCGGCGTCGTCGCGCACCACCGTCACCGGCCGCGCGATGTGGAAACGCCGGCCGCCGTTCTGTTGGTACCGCCACAGGATCTGGGTTCCCGCGGCCCAGCGGCCCGTCGCGCCGTTCACGGACACGTGCCCTGTCGCTCCGTCCTTCGCCATGAACAGATCTTAGGGGGCGTCGTTTGTGCGCCGGCGCGGCGAGCGGGGACCGGACGGGCCGTCAGGGATGCGTCATGCGCAGCACGTCCAGCGCCTCGTCCAGCTGCTCCAGGGTCAGATCGCCGCGCTCGACGTAGCCGCTCTCCAACACGACCTGACGGATCGTCTTGCGTTCGGCGAGGGCCTTCTTGGCCACCTTGGCGGCCTCCTCGTAACCGATGTAACGGTTGAGCGGGGTGACCACGGACGGCGAGGACTCGGCGTACTCGCGGGCCCGCTCCCGGTGGGCGAGGATGCCGTCGACGGTGCGGTCGGCCAGCAGCCGGGAGACGTTGGCCAGCAGCCGGATCGACTCCAGCACGTTCTTGGCGATGACCGGCAGCATCACGTTCAGCTCGAAGTTGCCGGCGGCGCCCGCGGTGGTGACGGTGACGTCGTTGCCGATCACCTGGGCGCACACCATCAGCACGGCCTCGGGGACGACCGGGTTCACCTTGCCCGGCATGATCGACGACCCGGGCTGCAGGTCGGGCAGGGAGATCTCGGCGAGCCCGGTGCGCGGCCCGGAGGACATCCAGCGCAGATCGTTGGCGATCTTCGTCAGGCCGACCGCGATGGTGCGCAGCTGCCCGCTGGTCTCCACGATCGCGTCGCGCGCGCCCTGCGCCTCGAAGTGGTTGCGGGCCTCGGTCAGCGGCAGCCCGGTGACGCGGGCCACCTCCTCGATGACCGCGGCGGAGAACCCAGGCGGGGTGTTGATGCCGGTGCCCACGGCGGTGCCGCCGAGCGGCAGTTCGGCCAGACGCGGCAGGGACGCGGCGAGCCGTTCGACGCCGTAGCGCACCTGGGCGGCGTACCCGCCGAACTCCTGGCCGAGCGTGACGGGCGTGGCGTCCATCAGGTGGGTGCGCCCGGACTTGACGACGTCCGCGAACTCCTCGGCCTTGCGGGCCAGCGCGGCGGCCAGGTGCTCCAGCGCCGGGATCAGATCGCGGGTGACGGCGGCGGTCGCCGCGATGTGCAGCGAGGAGGGGAAGACGTCGTTGGACGACTGGGAGGCGTTGACGTGGTCGTTGGGGTGCACGTCGCGGCCCAGCCGCTCGCTCGCCAGGGTGGCGATGACCTCGTTGGCGTTCATGTTGGACGAGGTCCCCGAGCCGGTCTGGAACACGTCCACGGGGAAATGCTCGTCCCACCGCCCCTCGGCGACCTCCTCGGCCGCCTCCTGGATCGCGCGGGCGACGTCCTCGTCGAGCACGCCCAGCCGCGCGTTGACCTTCGCGGCGGCGCCCTTGATCCGGGCCAGCGCCTCGATGTGGGCGCGTTCCAGCCGCTGCCCGGAGACGGGGAAGTTCTCCACGGCCCGCTGCGTCTGCGCCCGCCACTTGGCGTGCGCGGGCACCCGGACCTCGCCCATGGAGTCGTGCTCGGTGCGGTACTCGGTCCCGGTCTGCTCGTCGGTCATCGACGATCACCTCCAGGTGTCACAGCGTCCCCGACGCGGCCGCTGTTCCCGTGGAGGCGGACCGGCACCGCCCCCGCTCGGGCGAGGGGGCGGTGCCGGTCTTCGGTGGCTGTCTGCTGCCGCCGAGGTCGTCAGGAGCGCACCGGGATGGAGGTGAACACCGGCTGCGGCGACGGGTCCTGGAAGAAGTCGTTGCCCTTGTCGTCGACGACGATGAACGCCGGGAAGTCCTCGACCTCGATCTTCCAGACGGCCTCCATGCCCAGCTCCTCGTACTCCAGGACCTCGACCTTCTTGATGCAGTCCTGGGCGAGGCGGGCGGCCGGGCCGCCGATGGAGCCGAGGTAGAAGCCGCCGTGCGCGGCGCAGGCGTCGGTGACCTGCTTGCTGCGGTTGCCCTTGGCCAGCATCACCAGCGAGCCGCCCGCCGCCTGGAACTGCTCCACGTAGGAGTCCATGCGGCCGGCCGTGGTCGGGCCGAAGGAACCGGAGGCGTAGCCCTCGGGGGTCTTGGCCGGGCCCGCGTAGTACACCGGGTGGTCCTTGAGGTACTGCGGCATCTCCTCGCCCGCGTCCAGCCGCTCCTTGATCTTCGCGTGGGCGATGTCACGGGCGACGACCAGCGGGCCGGTCAGCGACAGACGGGTCTTGACCGGGTACTTCGTCAGCTCGGCGAGGATCGCCTGCATCGGCTGGTTCAGGTCGATCTTGACGACGTCGTCCTGGTCCAGCTGCTCGTCGGTGGTGTCCGGCAGGAACCGCGCCGGGTCGGTCTCCAGCTGCTCCAGGAACACGCCCTCGGGCGTGATCTTCGCCAGGGCCTGGCGGTCGGCCGAGCAGGAGACGGCGATGGCGACCGGGCAGGACGCGCCGTGCCGCGGCAGGCGGATGACCCGCACGTCGTGGCAGAAGTACTTGCCGCCGAACTGCGCGCCGATGCCGATCTTCTGGGTCAGCTCGAAGACCTTCTCCTCCAGCTCCTTGTCGCGGAAGCCGTGACCGAGCGGGGAGCCCTCGGTGGGCATGTTGTCCAGGTAGTGCGCGGAGGCGTACTTGGCGGTCTTCAGCGCGAACTCCGCGGAGGTGCCGCCGACCACGATGGCCAGGTGGTAGGGCGGGCAGGCGGCCGTGCCCAGCGAACGGATCTTCTCCTCCAGGAACTTCATCATGGAGGTCTCGTTCAGGACGGCCTTGGTCTCCTGGTACAGGAAGGACTTGTTGGCGCTGCCGCCGCCCTTGGCCATGAACAGGAACTTGTAGGCGTCGCCGTCGGTGGCGTACAGCTCGATCTGCGCGGGGAGGTTGGAGCCGGTGTTCTTCTCCTCCCACATGGTCAGCGGCGCCATCTGCGAGTAGCGCAGGTTCAGCTTGGTGTAGGCGTCGTAGATGCCGCGGGAGAGCGCCTTCTCGTCCTCGCCCTCGGTGAGCACGTTCTGCCCGCGCTTGCCCATGACGATCGCGGTGCCCGTGTCCTGGCACATCGGCAGCACGCCGGCCGCGGCGATGTTGGCGTTCTTCAGCAGGTCCAGGGCGACGAACTTGTCGTTGGCGCTGGCCTCCGGGTCGTCGATGATGCGCCGCAGCTGCGCGAGGTGGGCCGGGCGCAGGTAGTGCTGGATGTCGTGGATGGCTTCCTCGGCCAGCTTGCGCAGGGCCTCGGGCTCGACCTTGAGGAACGTACGCCCGTCGGGTCCCTCGACGGTGGAGACGCCCTCGGACGTCACCAGCCGGTACGGGGTGGTGTCCTCACCCTGGGGGAGCAGATCGGTGTACGCGAATTCAGGCATCTCGGCCCATTCCTCACTTGACGCACGGCTGCCGACGCTCTCACGGACGGCCGCCCGCCTCCGTCGGCGGGCTCCGACCAGCGTAGAACCTGCCGCAGTCGGCGGACCTGTGAGGTCCCGCTCAGTCGTTCGTCCACGGCTCGCCTCGGTCGTCCGTCCGCAGGCTGCCCCGGTCGTCCGTCCACGGATCGCCCCGGCGGTCCGTCCACAGGGCGCCTCTGCCGTCCGTCCACAGGTCACACCGAGGGGTAGTCGCGATCTATCGCGTTTGGGTACCCTGCTGGCGTGAACCTTCAGAAGCAGAGCGAGATGGGCCGGCAGTCCCGGCCGGACGTGCCGGCCCCGGCCGGCGCCGCGGAGCTGCGCGCCTCGGACGCCGACCGCGACCGCATCGCCGACGTCCTGCGTGAGGCCCTGGCGGAGGGCCGCCTGACCGCCGAGGAGCACGCCGAGCGCGTCGACGGCGTGCTGAACGCCAAGACGGTCGGCGAGCTGGAGAGGTTCGTCCAGGACCTGCCCGCCGGCCGGCGGCAGGGCGCCGCGTTCACCGTGGTGCCGCCTCGGCCCGAACTCGTCCCGGTCCGGGCCGAGGAGAACGTGGTCGCGGTCTTCAGCTCGGTCACGCGCAGGGGCCGCTGGCGTGCCGGGCAGCGGGTGCACGCGTACTCGGTGTTCGGCAGCGTGGAGATCGACCTCAGCGAGGCGCTCTTCGAGTACCAGCAGGTGGTGATCAAAGCGGTGTCGGTCTTCGGGGACGTGCAGATACGCGTCCCGGAGAACGTGACGCTGCGCGGCACCGGCGGCGGCGTCCTCGGCAACTTCGAGGTGGAGACCGCGGACTCGACCGAGCCCGACGCGCCCGTGGTCTACGTCGACGGCTGGGCCGTCCTCGGCAACGTGGAGGCGCGGCCCAAGCGGGGCAAGCGCATCGCGGACATCCTCGACCGCGTGCAGCGGAAGGCCGAGGGCAAGCTGCGCAAGCATCTGTGACCTCGTGTGCCCCTCGAGTGCGGCCGACCAACCGTACGGTCTGGAACCCAGTGCATAGGCGCACGCACAGCGGGTAGGCCTTGACGCATCGTCTCTCGCTCGCGAAGCCGTCGTCAGGAGAAGACCGTGCTGCACACGCCGCATTCGTCCCTGCAGGTAGCTGCCGTTCCGGCCCAGCGGGTGCCCGAGCGCAACAGGAGCCAGGACGCGCCCTGGCACACCGAGGCGGTGTGCCGGCGCGACGAGGCCGGCCTCTTCTTCGCACCGTCCAAGGAACCAACGGCCGCACGGCTCTCGCGCGAGGAGGCGGCCAAGCGGGTCTGCGCGCGCTGCCCGGTGATGGTGGAGTGCCGCGAGCACGCCCTGATGCAGCCCGAGCCCTACGGCGTCTGGGGCGGGCTGACCGCGGCCGAGCGCCGCGTCGTCCTGGCCCGGCGGCGCCGGCGGGAGCTGGAGCTGAAGAAGGCCGCGCGCGCCGCGGCCGCGGGGCGCATAGCCGGCTGACCCGGTGTGCGGCGGCGCCCCCGCCGCACCGGGGGCGCCGCCAGGGCAGGGGCTACTTCGCGCGGTCGAAGTCGATCGCGCTGTACGCCCGCAGCTTGCTCAGCCGGTGCTCGGAGTCGATCCGGCGGACCGTGCCGGACTTGGAGCGCATCACGATCGAGTCGGTCGTCGCGGTCTCCGCCCGGTAGCGCACGCCGCGCAGCAGCTCGCCGTCGGTGATGCCGGTGGCGACGAAGAAGACGTTCTCGCCGGACACCAGGTCGTCGGTGGTCAGCACACGGTCCAGGTCGTGCCCGGCGTCGATCGCGCGCTGACGCTCCTCGTCGTCCTTGGGCCACAGCTTGCCCTGGATGACGCCGCCCAGGCACTTGACGGCGCAGGCCGAGATGATGCCCTCCGGGGTGCCGCCGATGCCCAGCAGCAGATCCACGCCGGTGCCCTCGCGCAGCGCCAGGATCGAGCCGGCCACGTCGCCGTCGGAGATCAGCTTGATGCGCGCGCCCGTCTCCCGGATCTCCTGGATCACGCCCTCGTGGCGCGGCCGGTCCAGGATGACCACGGTGACGTCCTCGGGCGTGGCCCGCTTGGCTTTGGCCACCCGCTTGATGTTCACCGACACCGGCGCGTCGATGTCCACGAAGTCCGCCGCCTCCGGACCGGTGACGATCTTGTCCATGTAGAACACGGCCGACGGGTCGAACATCGCGCCGCGCTCGGCCGCCGCCAGCACGGCGATCGCGTTCGGCATGCCCTTCGCCGTGAGCGTGGTGCCGTCGATCGGGTCGACCGCGATGTCGACCTCCGGCCCGGTGCCGTCGCCCACGCGCTCGCCGTTGAAGAGCATCGGCGCCTCGTCCTTCTCGCCCTCGCCGATCACGACGACTCCGTTCATGGAGACGGTCGACACGAGGGTGCGCATGGCACGGACCGCGGCGCCGTCGGCGCCGTTCTTGTCCCCGCGCCCGACCCAGCGGCCCGCGGCCATCGCCGCCGCCTCGGTCACCCGGACGAGCTCCAGGGCGATGTTGCGGTCGGGAGCCTCCTCGGGAACTTCCAGCTCGGAGGGCAAGTGATGATGCTCGGTCATCGGAGCGCACCTTTCTGATACGACGACGGCCGGAATGAGGGTGTGGCCTCGACTGTAACCCCGGGCTGACAAAATGAGCAGGGGACCCCACGGATGAGCGGCCCGGACACCTGCGACCATAGAGGGCGTGGCAGGTTCGAACGGCAAGCAGAAGTCGGTCAGCAGCATCATCCTTTCGCTGGCCGTGGTCGTGCTCGCGGCAGGGGTCGTGTACCTCTTCGTCCCGCACGACGATCACGCTCCCGACATCAAGCGGGTGGACTACCGCGTCGAACTCCTCACGGCGCGCCGCGCCGCCCCGTACCCGGTGGCCGCGCCCGAGGGCCTGCCCGACACGTGGAAGGCCACCTCCGTCCGCTACCAGGCCGACCAGAACGACCGCTGGCACCTGGGATTCATGGATCCGGAGGGCGAGTACGTGGCCGTCGAGCAGTCCACGCAGAAGCGCAAGGACTTCATCGACGACGCCAGCCAGGGCGCGCATGCCACCAAGGTGACCCAGGAGATCGACGGTCGCACCTGGACCCGCTACACCGGGGGCCGCTACGACGCCCTCGTCTGGGACGGAGACAAGAACTCCACCACGGTGGTCGCCGGCACGGCCTCCTTCGGCCAGCTGACCAAGATGGCCGAGGCGCTGGTGCTGAAGAAGGGCTGAGCGAAGCCGCAAGGGGGCGCCGGAGCCCCGGGCAGCCGCAGGGGCTCACAGGGGCCCTGACGGGCGGCTGCGGGGCCCGGAAGACCCGCGGGACCCTGTCCGTCCCGCAGCGGCCCCCGGGCCACGCCCGAAAGCGCGCCGGAGCCCCGCCGACCCGCCCGCGGGCCCTCTACCGCGCCCTCCGCTCGGTGCTCTCGCCGCCCTCGTCCTCGTCCTGTGCCGCCGCCTCCTCGGCCAGGGCCGCGTCCAGCCGCTCCCGCGCCCCTTCGAGCCACCGCCGGCAGACCTTCGCCAGCTCCTCGCCGCGCTCCCACAGCGCCAGGGACTCCTCCAGGCTGATCCCGCCCGCCTCCAGCCGCCGGACGACCTCGATCAGCTCGTCCCGCGCCTGCTCGTAGCCGAGCGTCTCGTCCGCCGGCCGTGTGTTGCTCGTCATCCGCCCAACCCTTGTGTGTCGACTCGTACCGTGAACTCGCCCTCGGCCACCCGGGCCCGCAGCGGCTCCTCGGCCGCAACCTCCGCCGGGTCGCGCACCACCTGGCCGTCCGCCTTCTGCAGCACCGCGTAGCCGCGCCTCAGGGTCGCGGCGGGGGAGAGGGCCACCACCCGGGCGTGCGTGTGCGCCAGCTCGGAGTCGGCCCGGTCCAGCAGATGCCGCAGGGTGCGCCGGGAGCGGTCCAGCAGCGAGGTCACCTGCTCCGCCCGCTCGTCGATCATGCGGTGCGGTTCCCGCATGCAGGGCCGGGCCAGCGCGTGGGCGAGCCCCCGCTCCTCCCGGTCCAGCAGCGCGTGCACGCAGCGCCGGGCCCGGTCGCGCAGCTGCCGGACCCGCTCCATCTCCTCGCCCACGTCCGGCACGACCTTCTTGGCGGCGTCGGTGGGCGTGGAGGCACGCAGATCGGCGACGTAGTCCAGCAGCGGGGTGTCCGGCTCGTGCCCGATCGCGGAGACGACCGGCGTACGGCAGGCGGCGACCGTGCGGACCAGCTGCTCGTCGGAGAACGGCAGCAGGTCCTCCACGCTGCCGCCGCCGCGCGCCACGATGATCACGTCCACCTCGTCCAGCGCGTCCAGCTCCTTGACGGCCTGCACCACCTGCGGCACCGCGTGCACGCCCTGCACGGCGACGTTGCGGACCTCGAAGCGGACGGCGGGCCAGCGGTGCCGGGCGTTCTCCAGCACGTCCCGCTCGGCGGCCGAGGCCCGGCCGCACACCAGGCCGATCAGCTGCGGCAGGAACGGCAGCGGCTTCTTGCGCTCCGGCGCGAACAGCCCCTCGGCGGCCAGCGCCTTCTTCAGCTGCTCCAGGCGGGCCAGCAGCTCGCCGACCCCGACCGGCCGGATCTCGGCGGCGCGCAGCGACAGCTGCCCGCGCGGCGCGTACCACTCGGGCTTGGCGTGCACGACGACGCGGGCACCCTCGCCGACCACGTCGGCGACGGCGTCGAACACCGCGCGGTAGCAGGTCACGGAGACGGAGATGTTGTACGACGGGTCGCGCAGCGTCAGGAACACCACGCCCGCGCCCGGCCGCCGCGACAGCTGCGTGATCTGGCCCTCGACCCACACCGCGCCGAGCCGGTCGATCCAGCCGCCGATGAGCCGGGAGACCTCGCCGACGGGCAGCGGAGCTTCGGGGGACGTGGAGACAGCCATGCCCGCGAGGGTAGCCGCCACCACCGACAACACGTTCGGCCCGCGGCACACGCCGGCTGCGCGGAGCAGGCCGGCGTGTGCCG
>NZ_BNBV01000054.1 GCF_014656135.1 Streptomyces thermodiastaticus | reverse complement strand
CTGCACCGACACCGGTGCGTCCCCGCCCACCGCGACCGGCCCGACATGGATCTGCCGGCTCCTGCGCCGCTCGGCGAGCTTGGTCGGAACGGACGGCATGCCGAGTGAAATAGCAGTCATCTGCTGTGCAACCCCAAGTCCTGGTTCAAGGTCCGGGCCCGTGCAGCGGCGGGCTCCCGGCATCCGAGATTACGGCACGCGTCCGCCCGGCAGCACACCCCGTCCGCATGTGCGCCGCGGGCAGGAGGCCGGGCGCGTGGGCGCCGGCCGCCTGCCCGCGGCACGGGTGGTCAGGAGATCCGGACCGGGTTCACCACGTCCGCGATGAGGACGAGGATCGTGAAGCAGATGAACACGCTCGCCACCACGTAGGCCACCGGCATCAGCTTGGCCACGTCGAAGGGGCCCGGGTCCGGGCGGCGCAGCACGCGGGCCAGGTGACGGCGCAGCGACTCCCACAGCGCGCCGGCGATGTGGCCGCCGTCCAGCGGGAGCAGCGGGAGCATGTTGAACAGGAACAGGGACAGGTTGAACCCGGCGACCAGCATCAGCGCCATGGCCAGCTGCTGGGTGGCGGGGATGTCCAGGGTGAAGATCTCGCCGCCGACGCGGGCGGCGCCGACCACGCCCATCGGGGAGTCGGGCTGGCGGGGGGCGCCGTCGAAGGCCGCCTCCCACAGCGCGGGGATCTTGGCGGGCAGGCTCGCGATGGAGTCGACGGCGTCGCCGACGCGCTCGCCCATCCAGGTCAGGGACTCGCCGAAGTCCTGGCGGACGATGCCGGTGGCGGCGCTGAAGCCGAGGAAGCCGGCGGTGACGTACTGGCCCTCGACGATCTGGCCGTGGGAGTCCTTCTTGGCGACCTGGTTGGTGGCGATCTTCGCGTGCAGGGTGAGGTCGTGGCCGTCGCGCTCGACGACGATCGGCACCTCGCGGCCCGGGTTGGCGCGGATGAGGTCCGACAGCCGGTTCCAGTCGTCGGTGTGCACACCGTCGAAGGAGACGATCGTGTCACCGGCCTTCAGTCCCGCGGCGGCGGCCGGGGAGGGCGGGTCGGTGCTGCGGCAGGTGTCGCGGTTCTCGCTCTGGGCGATGACGCACTGGGAGACCGAGCTGACGGTGGTGGTCTGCTGGGAGATGCCGAAGCCCATCAGCACGGTGAGGAACAGCGCGACGGCCAGCACGAGGTTCATGAACGGGCCCGCGAACATCACGATGACCCGCTTCCAGGGCGCACGTGTGTAGAACAGGCGCTTCTCGTCGCCGGGCTGCAGCTCCTCGAAGGCCGCCGAGCGGGCGTCCTCGATCATGCTGCGCCAGGGCGAGGTGGAGCGGGCGGTGATCCGGCCGTCGTCGCCGGGCGGGAACATGCCGATCATGCGGATGTAGCCACCGAACGGGATGGCCTTGATGCCGTACTCCGTCTCGCCCTTCTTGCGCGACCACAGGGTCGGGCCGAAACCGACCATGTACTGCGGCACGCGGATGCCGAAGAGCTTGGCGGTGGAGAGATGTCCCAGCTCGTGCCACGCGATCGAGAACAGCAGGCCGATCACGAAGACGACTATGCCGAGGATCATCATCAGATGTGTCATGCACGCGCCTCCGTACTGGCCGTCTGCGCTGTCAGTTCCCGGGCCCGGGTCCGCGCCCAGCTCTCCGCCTCGAGGACGTCCGGCAGGGTCAGCGTAGTTCCCGCGGCGGGTGTGCCGTGCTCCTCGACCACCCGTGTCACGGTCTCCATGATCCCGTTGAAGGGCAGCGCACCGCGCAGGAAGGCGTCGACACATTCCTCGTTGGCCGCGTTGAACACGGCCGGGGCGGTGCCGCCGAGGCGGCCCACGTGCCGGGCGAGGTCCACCGAGGGGAACGCCTCATTGTCGAGGGGGTGGAACTCCCAGGTGGAGGCCTTGCTCCAGTCGAAGGCGGGCGCGGCGTCGGGGACGCGCTCGGGCCAGCCCAGGCCGATGGCGATGGGCCCGCGCATGTCGGGCGGGGTTGCCTGGGCGAGGGTGGAGCCGTCGGTGAATTCCACCATCGAGTGCACGTAGGACTGGGGGTGGACGACGACCTCGATGCGCTCGAAGGGGATGTCGTACAGCAGGTGTGCCTCGATGACCTCCAGGCCCTTGTTGACGAGGGTGGCGGAGTTGACGGTGATCACCGGTCCCATCGCCCAGGTGGGGTGGGCGAGGGCCTCCTCGACGGTGACGTTCGCCAGCTCGGCCTTGCTGCGGCCGCGGAACGGCCCGCCGGAGGCGGTGACGACGAGCTTGCGCACGTCCTCACGGGTGCCGGCGGCCAGGGCCTGGAAGAGGGCGGCGTGCTCGGAGTCCACCGGGATGATCTGGCCGGGTTTGGCCAGCGCGGTGACCAGGGGGCCGCCGACGATGAGCGACTCCTTGTTGGCGAGCGCGAGGGTGCGGCCCGCCTCCAGCGCGGCGAGGGTCGGGGCGAGCCCGATGGAGCCGGTGATGCCGTTGAGCACGGTGTGGCACTCGGAGGCCGCGACCTCGGCGGAGGCGTCGGGTCCGGCGACGATCTCCGGCAGGGGGCGGCCCTCGTAGCGGGCCGCGAGCGCCTCCCGCAGGGCCGGTACGGCCTCCTCGCGCGCCACGGCGACGGTCCGCACGCCGAGCCGGTGCGCCTGGTCGGCGAGGAGATCGACCCGTCCGCCGTTGGCGGACAGCGCCGTGACCCGGAAGCGGTCCGGGTTGCGCAGGACGAGGTCGACGGCCTGGGTGCCGATGGACCCGGTGGACCCGAGGATCACCACGTCCTTGGGGCCGTCCCCGGTGGCGGGGTCGAAGACGAGGTGCGGGTCGGCGAGGGAGGCTGCACTGTCGGTCATCCCCCCATTGTGGCCGCACCACCGGTGTGCGCCGACAGCGCATCCCACAGCCAGGTGTACGCCCCGCACCACCCGGGGCGCACACCCGCGCGTCGGCCTGCTGGACTCGGGCGTCGTCCGGCCGGATGCGCCCTGGTCCTACCGGATCGGGCGGCGTACGTTCTCCCGCTCGCTGGGGCCCGGGCGGGCGTCCGCGATCCACGGCCCGTCGTCCGAGGGATCGATGATCCCTTCTTCCAGCCAGGTGTAGGCGCCGCCGACGACCCCCTTGACGACCGTGCGGTCGAGGTCGTCGGTGTTGGTCCACAGCCGGTCGAAGAGTTCGGCC
The DNA here is from genome assembly GCF_014656135.1 of Streptomyces thermodiastaticus. Lineage (GTDB taxonomy): Bacteria > Actinomycetota > Actinomycetes > Streptomycetales > Streptomycetaceae > Streptomyces > Streptomyces thermodiastaticus. Next base: position 10,952 of record NZ_BNBV01000054.1, on the reverse strand, counting down.
ACCCGGATGCGGGCCTGGCGGCAGAAGGCGTCGGCGAGCTGGTAGGCCTCGCGGCCGTGGTCGCCGCGGCTGCGCAGCAGCTCGGCACGCACGCAGGCGGCGCTCATCGCGAACAGCTCGGCCCCGATGTCGACCACCCGCCCGAGGAAGCCCTGCTTGGTCTCCATCCGGCCCTGCCAGCGGGACATGGCGTAGAAGGTGCAGCGGGCGAGCTTGCGGGACTGGCGCTCGACGTACCGCAGGTGGCAGGAGAGGTCGACGTGGCCGGCCGGGTGGAACTCGGCGTAGGAGTTCGGCAGCCGACCCGGGCCCACGACCAGCCTGGGCAGCCACTTGGCGTAGAACACACCCGCGTTGGCGCCGGCCTTCGCCTTGTCCCGCAGGGACGTGTCGGGGTCGATGAGGTCTCCGGCGACGGAGAGGTGGGCGTCGACCGCCTCGCGCGCGATGAGCAGGTGCATGATCTCGGTGGAGCCCTCGAAGATGCGGTTGATGCGCAGGTCGCGCAGGATCTGCTCGGCGGGGACGGCGCGTTCGCCGCGGGCGGCGAGGGAGGCGGCGGTCTCGTAGCCGCGGCCGCCGCGGATCTGGACCAGCTCGTCGGCCATCTTCCAGGCCATCTCCGAGCCGTACAGCTTGGCGAGGGCGGCCTCGATGCGGATGTCGTTGCGGTCCTCGTCGGCCATCTGCGAGGACAGCTCCAGGATCGCCTCCAGGGCGAAGGTGGTGGCGGCGATGAAGGAGATCTTCGAGCCGACCGCCTCGTGGTGCGCGATCGGCTTGCCCCACTGCTCGCGGGCCGCGGACCACTCGCGGGCGATCTTCAGGCACCACTTGCCGGCCCCGGCGCACATCGCGGGCAGCGAGAGCCGGCCGGTGTTGAGGGTGGTCAGGGCGATCTTCAGCCCCTGCCCCTCCTCGCCGATGCGGTGGGAGGCCGGGACCCGCACCCGGTGGAAACGGGTGACGCCGTTCTCGAGGCCGCGCAGGCCCATGAAGGCGTTGCGGTTCTCGACGGTGACACCCTCGGAGGCGGCCTCGACGACGAAGGCGGTGATGCCGCCGCGGTGCCCCTCGCACGTCGGCACCCGTGCCATGACCACGAGCAGGTCGGCGACCACGCCGTTGGTCGTCCACAGTTTCACGCCGTCGAGGATGTAGTCGTCCCCGTCGGGTGTGGCGGTGGTGGCCAGCCGGGCCGGGTCGGAGCCGACGTCGGGTTCGGTCAGCAGGAACGCCGAGATGTCGGTGCGGGCGCAGCGCGGCAGGAAGGTCTCCTTCTGCTCCTCGGTGCCGAAGAGCTTCAGCGGCTGCGGGACCCCGATGGACTGGTGGGCGGAGAGCAGGGCGCCGATCGCGGGGCTGGCGGACCCGACCAGGGCGAGCGCCTTGTTGTAGTAGACCTGGGTCAGGCCGAGACCGCCGTACTTGGTGTCGATCTTCATGCCGAGTGCGCCGATCTCCTTGAGGCCGGCGATGACCTCGTCGGGTATCCGCGCGTCGCGTTCGATGCGGGCGGCGTCGACCTTGGTCTCGCAGAAGTCGCGCAGCTTGGCGAGGAACTCCTCGCCGCGCTGCACGTCGTCGTCGGCCGGCAGCGGGTGCGGGTGGATGAGGTCGAGCCGGAAGCGGCCCAGGAACAGCTCCTTGGCGAAGCTCGGTTTGCGCCAGTCCTGCTCACGGGCGGCCTCGGCCACCTGACGGGCTTCGCGCTCGGTGACGGTGGGCTTGCTGGTCGTCGGTGCGGACATGGGGTCACCTCACCGCGGGAGAGATCACGACGGATCTCGTGAACGAGGAAACGGGGGTCGTGGGGGAACGGGGATACGGGGGTTCGTGGGGGCGAAACGTTACCGACCGGCCCTACCGGTTCGTATGTACCCGATCCCGTACAGGCTCACCACCTCGGCCGCAGCGGCCCCTGGGTGTCCCCGCCCGCGCGACCCGCCGGTGAGCACCGGTGGCGGCCCTGTCCCGGCGGCAGGTCCGGAGCATGTGCGGCAGGGGGCCGAACGGGTGAGGTGTGCCCGGAGCGGACCCACGTCGGCGGGGACGGCGAGACGGTGCGGCACAGCCGCGGCGAGGTGGAGAGGATGCGGTGAGGAGGATGGGAGACGTCCGGACGTCGGACCCGTGCGGTGTCGAAGCGCTTCGGACAGCTGGACAGTCCGGATGATCTGGGGTTACGGTCGAGCGATCCGCGCTCTACCAGGCGCATCATCTCTCTGGATCGAAGCGCTTCACTCTTGGAGGACGCCGACATGATCACCCTCGCCGAGGTCGCTCGGCACGCCGGAGTCTCGGCGAGCACGGTGAGCTACGTGCTCAGCGGCAAGCGGTCGATCTCCGCGGGCACCCGGCAGCGGGTGGAGCGCGCCATCCGGGAGCTGGGCTACCACCCCAACGCGGGGGCCCGCGCGCTGGCGGGTGGCAGGTCCAACATCATCGCCCTCATGATTCCCCTGCGCACGGACATGTACGTGCCGGTGATGATGGAGATCGCCATCGCCGTGGCGACCACCGCCCGCATCCACGGCTACGACGTGCTGCTGCTCACCGGCGAGGAGGGCCCCGACGCAGTCCGCCGGGTCACCGGCAGCGGCCTCGCCGACGCGATGATCGTCATGGACGTCCAGCTCGACGACGAACGGCTGCCGCTGCTGCGCGATACCAGCCGGCCCAGCGTCCTGATCGGACTGCCTTCCGACACCACCGGTCTTACCTGCGTGGACCTGGACTGGACGGCGGCGGGCGCGCTGTGCGCGGAGCATCTGGCGCGGCTCGGGCACCGCGACATCGCCTTCATCGGCGAGGCTCCCGCCGTCTACGAACGGCACACCGGCTTCGCCGAACGCACCCTGGACGGCCTGCGCTCACGGGCCCGGGAGCTGGGTCTGCGAGTCCTGCACCGGCCCTGCGCGGCCGGGTACGACGCCGTGGCGGCCACCGTCACCCGCGTCTTCGACGAACGCCCCCGCACCACGGGGTTCGTCGTGCAGAACGAGTCGGCGGTCGAACCGCTGCTGGCCCTGCTGCGTCAGCAGGGACGCGCGGTGCCGGAGGACGTCTCGGTCGTCGCGGTCTGCCCCGAGCAGGTCGCCGTGCAGGCCTCGGTTCGCCTGACCTCGGTCGCCGTTCCCGCCCAGGAGATGGGCCGCGGCGCGGTCGAGCACCTGGTGGCCAAGCTGGACGGGCGTGAGGACCACGACGTGGCGCTGATCGCGCCCGAGCTGACGGTGCGGGCCAGCAGCGGAGTGGCTCCGGCGGCGCACTGACATCACCGGCTCACGGGGAAACCGCGGTGGGAACGGTGCGGACCCGGCGTGAGCCGGTTTGTCGGGTGGGGGAGCGGGCGGGTTCAGCCGGCCACCGCCGGCAGCGCCTTCTCCGGCCTGCCGCCCTCGACCTGACCGCCGTCAGCCGGACCTGGCTCAGCTGTTCAGATCGATCTTGCCGATGCTGCCTGGATCGATCTTCCCGCCGATATTGCCCCGATCACCCAGAGTTCCCGGATCAAGCTTGCCGGGAATTATCTTGCCGGGATCAATTTTGCCTGCACCGCCCGGAGTCGTGCCACCCGGAGTCGTACCGCCCGGAGTCGTACCGCCCGGAGTCGTGCCACCCGGAGTCGTACCGCCCGGAGTCGTACCGCCCGGAGTCGTGCCACCCGGAGTCGTACCGCCCGGAGTCGTGCCACCCGGAGTCGTGCCACCCGGAGTCGTACCGCCCGGAGTCGTACCGCCAGGTGTTGTACCGCCCGGTGTTGTACCACCGGGTTGCGCCGGCACGGTCACGATGATGGGCACGTAGATGACTTTGGAACCCCGGCGCTTTTCCTTGTACTTGTAACAGACGAAGACGTTTCCCTTTTTCTTGTAGCACTTGGCCGGCTTCTCGTGCGCTGTCTGCACCTTGTCCACCGGTGCGGCACTCGCTTCACTCGCCGATGTCACGCCGAGCATTCCGGCCGCCAGGCAGGAGGTCGCAGCCACTGCGATACCTGCCGACATCCTTCTTCTCATGACCATCCAGCCTTACGTCGCTGAGCGCTGTTCAGTTCGTCGAATGACGCGTGAAAGAATTCACCCGTTACCCACCATTGAGCATGGGCGTCGCGGCGCCCACGGACAAGAGGAAGAACGACCCTGCGGCGTGGGCAGAACTACCCCTGCGCTACCTGCGCTGTCACCAACCTCCGCAGAGAGAACAGCTAGCCCGCCGGACGCATGCCGGTGGTCTCGTCCTGCCGCAGCGCCAGGCGGGCCAGATCGACGCGTCGGCGGTAACCGGTCTTGCTCGCCAGCCGGTCGAGGTGGGAATGGACGGTGTGCTGACTGATATTCAACTGCACCGCTATTTCACGGTCGGTGGCGCCGCTGGCGACCAGATCGATGATCTGCCGCTCCCGGGCCGTGATATTGGCACGGCTTTTGGTGAGACAGTGATGGTTGAAAGAGGTGGAGAAGTAGCTTCGCCCCGATACGAGGGTCCGCAGTGCCGTGAGCAACTCGCTCTCGGTCGCGGACTGGCTCACATATCCCCGTGCCCCGGCTTCGATGGACAGCAGCAGGTCGTCATGGGACGCCGAAGGCGACAGCACGAGCACCACGCATCCGCGTCTGTCCAGCCGGGCGATGAGACCGAGCACATCCCGCATGCCCGTGTGGAGATTGACGACGGCGACGTCCGCGCGCCGCACGTCGTACTCCCCCGCCGGCTCGACGAAGGTGCTCCGCAGATCCGGAGCCTCGTCGATGACCTGCTTCAGGCCACGCCTCAGGAGCGGACAGTCGGAGATGATCACAATCTGCGCCATCGCGATTCCCTAGCAGTCCGAGCGCCGGCCGCCTGCCGGGGTCGGGCCATGATGCGGAAGCGGCCCCCGCATCACCTGTTCACCACCGCTTCGGCACCGGCACCGTGCGCCTCAGTCCAGCCGGCCGGGGGCGGCGCCGGGATCCGGCCACGCCGGTGCCCCTCTGGTTCCATCATGGCGCGGGACGCGTCGCTCGGCAGAAGCAGCCACGGGCTGCCTGGTCCGGCAACGCTCTGGAACAGCGGCGGCCCGGGTCCCCGTGCGAGGGGACCCGGGCCGCCGTCCACGACCGGTCGGACCGGCTGTGCAGGGCCCTACAGAGCCAGGCCGGTCAGGACCAGGACGCGCTCGTAGGTGTAGTCCTCCATGGCCGAGCGCACGCCCTCGCGGCCCACGCCGGACTGCTTGACACCGCCGTAGGGCATCTGGTCGGCGCGGTAGGAAGGGGCGTCGCCGATGATGACGCCGCCGACCTCCAGGGCGCGGTGGGCGCGGAACGCGGTCTGCAGGTCGTGCGTGAACACGCCCGCCTGCAGGCCGAACTTGGAGTCGTTGACCGCGGCGAACGCCTCCGCCTCGCCGTTCACCTTCTGCACGGTCAGGACCGGGCCGAAGACCTCCTCGGTGGCGAGGGCGACACCGGCCGGGACGTCGGTGAGGACGGTCGGCGCGTAGGAGGCGCCGTCCCGCTTGCCGCCGGTGAGCAGCTTCGCGCCCGCGTTCACCGCCTCGTCGACCCAGGACTCCACGCGCCGGGCGGCGTCCTCGCTGACCAGCGGGCCGACGTCGGTGGCCGGGTCGGACGGGTCGCCGGTGTTCTGGGCCTCGACGGCGGCCACGATGCGCGGCAGCAGCCGGTCGTGGACCGAGGCGTCGGCGATCACCCGCTGCACGGAGATGCAGGACTGGCCGGCCTGGTAGTTGGAGAAGGTGGCGATGCGGTTCGCCGCCCAGTCCAGGTCCTCGTCGGAGGACCAGTCGGCGAGGACGACGGCGGCGGCGTTGCCGCCCAGCTCCAGGGTGCAGTGCTTGTGCGGCACGGACGCCTCGATGGCGTAGCCGACCTTGTCGGAGCCGGTGAAGGAGATGACGGGCAGCCGCTCGTCCTGCACCAGGGCGGGCATCCGGTCGTTGGGGACGGTGAGCACCGACCAGGAACCGGCCGGCAGGTCCGTCTCGGCGAGCAGCTCGCCGAGGAGCAGGGCGGACAGCGGGGTGGCCGGGGCCGGCTTGAGGATGATCGGGGCGCCGGCGGCGATGGCCGGGGCGACCTTGTGCGCGCACAGGTTCAGCGGGAAGTTGAACGGCGCGATGCCGAGGACGACACCCTTGGGGAAGCGGCGGGTGACGGCGAGCCGACCCTGGCCGCCCGGGTCGGTGTCCAGGCGCTGGGCCTCGCCGCCGTTGAACCGGCGTGCCTCCTCCGCGGCGAGGCGGAACACGGACACCGCACGTCCGACCTCGCCGCGCGCCCACTTGACCGGCTTGCCGTTCTCGGCGGTGATCAGCTGGGCGATCTCCTCGGCGCGCTCGGCCAGCCGCTTGCCGACGTGGTCCAGGGCGGCGGCGCGCACATGGGCCGGGGTGGCGGCGAACTCGTCCAGCACGGCGTGCGCGGCGGCCACGGCCTCCTCGACCTGGGCGTCGGTCGGCACGCTGACCTTCCCGACCAGCCGGCCGTCCCACGGGGAGGTGACGTCGAAGGTGTCCTCGCCGGTGGCCTGGCGGCCGGCGAGCCAGAAGGCGTGGGTGGAAGTCATGTACGAGTCCCGGCCCTTCCGCTAGAGGGTGTGTGCTTGCGCGGTCAACGGTAGGGCGGGGGCGGCGGATCGGCGCTTGTCCGTGGTGGAGCAGTGCCGGACGGGGGTGCGCCTGTTTGTCGTACGACCGGCGGTGGGGACACGCGTGTGCCCGGCCCGGATGGCGGGCGTCCGGTCAGTCCGCGGCCGTGGCCTTCAGCGCCAGCCACAGCTCCATGCGGACGTCCGGGTCGTCGAGCGAGCGCTGGAGGATCTCCTCGACCCGCCGCATCCGGTAGCGCAGGGTGTGCCGGTGCACGCCGAGGTCGGCGGCGGCCGCGTCCCACTGGCCGTGCCGGGACAGCCAGGCCCGCAGCGAGGCCACCAGGTCGCCGCGGCCGGTGGCGTCGTGTTCGTACAGCGCCCGCAGCAGCCCGTCCGCGAACGCCCGTACGGCGTCGTCGGCGAGCAGCGGCAGGATCGAGCCGGAGGCCATCTGCTCGTGCTCGACGAGTACCCGGCCGCGCCGCCGGGCCACCGACAGGGCCTGCTCGGCCTGCTTGTAGGCGGCGGCCGCGGCGATCGGCCCGGCCGGTGCGGACAGGCCCACGATCAGCTCGTCCCCGTCGGCGGTGCGCTGCTCCGACGCGGTCGCGGCCCGGTCGGTCTCCAGCTGTGCGGCGTGCTCGGTGCATGCGGTGACCGCGGCTCCGCCGTCCGCGGCGACCACCACCAGACGCCCGCCGTCGGGGACGACGAGGACCGCCTCGCCGGCCCGTGCGGCCGCGGCCTCGGCGACCTCTCCGAGCTCGGCGAGCGGGTCGCCCACGGGGCCGGCGGCGGCCGCTGTGCCGGCGGGTGCGGAGGCGGCGGGTTCGGCGGTGGTGTGCCCGTCGGTGTGCGCCCGCGCCGCGGAGGCCGCCGCGGACGCCGGGGCGGACTCGGCGACCAGGATCCTGAAGGGCGCGTCGAGCAGGCCGCCGTACAGGTCGCCGGCGACGGCGCGGGCGTGGTCGACCTGCCCGGCCAGCAGCATGCGCAGCACGGCGGCGCCGATGCGCTGCTCGGCGGCGTGCAGCGAGCGGGAGCGTTCCGTGACGAGGGTGAGCAGGGCGACGGCCGAGTGCACGGCGTACCGTTCGGCGGTGCCGAGCGGGGCGGCGGTGCCCACGGCGAGCGCGGCGCGCGGGCGGCGTCCGGTGCCGAGGGCGTGCAGTTCGACGCGGTCCTCGGTCCCGGGGTCGCCGACGACCGCGGAGGCGGGCGCGGGCCGCTCGCGCAGCCGCTCGACGTCCGCGGTGAGCCGGGCGGCCCTGCGGCCGGCCCACTCCGGGGCGGTGGCGACGACGGTGCCGGAGGCGTCGTAGAGGGCGGCCCAGCCGTCCAGCTGGGCCGCGAGCGCGCTCAGCAGCCCTTCGGGGCCGGCGGTGAGGGCCTGGCGGGTCAGCTCCCGCTGGGCGGCGAAACCGTCGGTGACCGCCCGGTACTGTTCGGCGGCGATCGCCGCGGACACCGCCTTGCTGATGGCGAGGAACGGGGTGCGCCGGGGCACCTCCAGCAGCGGCAGGCCCGCCTCCTCGGCGGCCGTGACGAGCGCGGCCGGGACCTCGTCGTAGTTCACCCCGACCGCGAAGCCCAGTCCGACGACTCCCGCCTCGACCAGCCGCCGCACATAGCGGCGCATGGCCTCGGGGTTCTCGGCGTCCAGTTTCAGCGCGGTGATCAGCAGCAGTTCCCCGCCCTCCATGTAGGGCACGGGGTCGGCCAGCTCGCTGACGTGCGCCCAGCGCACCGGTGTGTCCAGGCGGTCCGCCCCGGCGCGCACGGTGAGCTTGAGCGCCGAGTGGTGGACGAGCGAGGCGAGGGTCGGGGGCATGCTGCCTTCAGGTGTGCAACGGTCCGGCGATCGAGGTGATCGGTTGGCCGTCGCGTAGGAACGGCCTGTCTCGATTCTGCCTCACTGTCCGGTCCGCGGGCCCGGGCCGCCGCCGGCCGCACCCCGGACACCGGCCGCCGGCCGGGGTGCCGGCCGGCCGCCGGCTCCGTCCGGCCGCTTCAGCCGCGCAGGTCGACCAGCAGCGGCGGCGCGTGCTCGCCGTCCACGCTGGTCAGGGACAGCACCGCGTGGCCGGGTGGGACCTCGTGGGCCAGCTGGGAGGCGGACCAGCGTTCCCTCTCGACCTGCTTGGTGGTGACGGCGTCGGTGGTGACCGCCTTGCCGGTGACCAGTTTGCGCAGGGCGTGGATGGCCCGGGTCATCGGCTGGTCGGCGAAGACGGTGTGCTTGGCGACCTCCGTGGTCTCCACCCATTCGGTGCCCCAGGCGTGGGCGAACCGGCTGCCGTCCCAGGTGGTCACCCCGGACAGGGCCATCCGGCAGCCGACCGCGCCGAGCAGCGGCCCGTGCAGCGCCTCCGGGACGTCCGCGATGGTGCGCAGCGCGAGGACGACCCCGGCGTTTCGCGCCCGCAGCCGCTGGATGCGGCGCACCGACTCGGGGGTGACGCATCCGGTGGCGTCGTCGAGGACCAGGCAGGCGAAGTGCGGGCGGCGCGTGTCCCGGACGACGGTGTGGAACTGGGCCAGCACCAGCCGGGTGAGCAGCCGGGCCGCCTCCTCGTGGCCGTGCTCGGGCAGCTCGATGCGGACCCGCAGCGGATGGTGGGCGACGGCGCGCAGCGAGAACGGCCTGCCGTCGGCGCGGTCGCCGGCGGCGAGGAAGCCGGCGAAGACCGGGCGGTCGAGCAGCGCGAGCCGGCCGGCGAGGACCGGGCCGACGTCCCCGGCGGTGCCGGTCTGCCGCATCCGCGCGTCCAGTTCGCGGCGCATCACGGCGTGCTCGCCGGACTCCAGGCCCGCCCGCAGCGCGGCCAGCGCGCCCGGGTCGCCCTCCAGCAGTTCCCGCAGCACGGGCAGCGGCGGGAAGTGCCCGTGCACCGCCCGGTAGGGGCCGAGCAGCTGGGCGAGCGCGGTGACGGCGCGCTGGGTGCCGACGGCGTCCAGGTCCCCGGCCAGGGCCTCGGCCAGGACGGCGGCGGCCTCGTCGGGGTCGTCGCACTCGGCGTACGGGTCCAGGTCGTGCGGGGAGGTCGGATCGCCGACGCGGATCACCACGTCGTAGGCGTCGTGCCGGCCGAGCGGGGTGCCGGCGGCGCCGACGGCGACGAGTGCGCAGGTGCCGGTGAGGGCCTGCAGGGCGAGGAATTCGGTGACCGGCTGGATCACGTGCCGGGTCTTGCCGGAGCCGGGCGGCCCGACCACCAGCAGCGAGGTGCCCAGCGTGTCCGGGCCGAGGGCGGCGCCTGCGTCGTGGTAGGCCTTCGGGGCGCGCTGTGCCGGCACCCAGCGGCCGAGCCGGACCTGCTGCTGGAGCAGGTCGTGCCGGGCCTGCCGGGCGGGCAGGTCGCGGGCGCCGGAGGGGTGTGTCCAGGCGGCGCCGCCGTCACGCAGCACGGTGTCGGTGAAGCCGGTCAGGCCGCCCTCGCGCCGGGCGCGGTCCCAGGCCCGGTGCACGCGGGCGCAGTCCACGTCGTTCATCCGCCCGCCGGCGACCTCTGCGGTCAGCACGTCGGCGGCCTGGTGCTGGCCGGCGTCCCGCAGGTCGGGCCACTGGGAGCGGGGCAGCCGGGCGGGCGGTGCGGCGGCGGGGTCGGCGGCGGCCTTGCGGCGGGCGGCCAGCTCCTTGAGGTACGGCAGCCAGCCGCCGAGGCGGGCGAAGGGCCACACCACCAGCAGGGTGATCAGCGCGTAGAGGGCGTCGGTGAACAGCGGGGAGGCGAACAGGCCGTAGCCGCCGGAGATCAGCGCGATGAGGGAGAACAGGGGGTCGACGACCGGCACCGGGTCCCAGCCGGCCCCGAAGGCGCCGGGGAAGACGAGGGCGAGCGCGCCGAGCGCGGCGACGGCGGCCAGCAGGGCGCGGGCGGGCTGCGGGCGGCGGCCGACGACGTGCCGGGCGACGTCCGGCCAGCTGCCGAGCCGGCCGACGGCCCAGACCAGGACGGCGAAGAACACGCCGTCGTAGACGACCCGGGCCTCGCTGCCCTCCATGCCCTTCGGGGACAGGGTGCCGCCCCACCACCAGTCGTCGGGGGTGAACAGCTTCAGCAGCACCCCCTGGTAGGGCACGGCTCCCCGCCGCCACAGCGACCACAGCAGCAGCGCCACGACGAGCGGGATCAGCAGTCCCACCACGGTGAGGGAGGGCAGGCGCTCCGGGCCGTCCCCGTCGCCCTTGGGCGGCCGGTGGCCGAGGCGGAAGATGCCGGGCGCGGCCTCGGGCCGGGGCGCGTCCAGCCAGTCGGCGACGGCGGACCGGGGGGCGGGCGAGGACGGCTGCGACGGCGCGGACGGCGCCGGGGTGCCCGGGGCGTGCGCCGGGCGGGGCGGCACCGGCT
>NZ_BNBV01000053.1 GCF_014656135.1 Streptomyces thermodiastaticus | reverse complement strand
CGCCGGCCCGCGCCGGATCCGCCGCGGACGGCGCGGGTGCCCGGCCGCCCTGCGGCACGGCCCCCGCGGGGCGCACCGGGGTGCCGTGCATCTGGTCCGGCTGTGTGGTGCGGGCCTGCGGCGGCAGCGCGCCGGGCACCGGCCGGGTGCCGTACCGCTCGGGGCCCGGTCCCTGTGCGGCGGTGTACGGCGGGGCCGCCGAACCGGTCCAGCGGGGCGGGGGCGGCGCGGAGGTGCCCGGGCCTGCGGCGTGCCGGCCGCCACCGGACCCCGGCGTCGGCCGGCCGTGCCACCACTCGGTGCCCTGCCGCGCCGGGCCGCCCTGCGAGGAGGACGCCCACCCGGGGCCGGATCCGGTGGCCGGAGAGGGCAGGTCCGGGGCGGTCAGGTCCGGGCCGGAGTACTCCGGGACCTGGTAGTCCGGCACCCGGTAGTCCGGCACCGCGTAGTCGGGCACCTGGTACGGCGGGTCCGGCTGCCGCCCGGCGGCCGGCGGGCCCAGGGCGACGTGCCGCGTGTCGTCGCGTGTCTCGTCCGAGGGCTGGTCCGGTGCGTCCTGCCGCCGGCCCGCCCGGTCCTTGCTCCAGGGAAGCCGCACCCGCTCCTCCACCTCAGACCTCGTCGATCGCGAGCCGGAACCCCTCCGGCTTCTCCACCACCAGCTCGGCCTGCCCCGACGCCACCGCGTTGCCCGACTCGACCACGCTCTTGGTGAGCGCGGTGAAGAACCGGGCGATGGACTCACCGAGCTGCGCCCCCGGCAGGGACACGAACGCGAAGTTCTGCTGCGTCGCCACGGACAGGATCGTCTCCGCACGCGCCTCGCCGATGCCGAACGCGATGATGTTGGGCGCCGCGGGGGTCACGGACCGGTCGACGAGCCGGCGGTGCGTCTGCCGCCACTCCTCGCCGCACGTCGGCTGCCCGTCGCTCAGGAAGAACACGGCCGGCCGGTGCACCCGGTACCCCTGGGACTTCAGCGTCGTCACGTCCTGCGGGATGCGCTCGAGCAGCGCCCCGAACGCCGCGTCGTAGTCCGTTCCGCCGCCCGCCGACAGATGCGGCAGCTCGGCCTCGCTCCTGAGATCCGCCAGCACCAGCCGCTCGGTGACACCGCTGGCGAACCCGAGCACCGAGAAGCGCACCTTGGCCGCCGCCATCGGCTCCCCCAGCAGCGCCACGTGCAGCGACTTCATCCCCTCGTTGAGGTCGCCGACGTACGGCGTCATCGACCCCGACTCGTCCGCGAGGACGTACACCGGCAGCAGCTGCCCCAGCGTGTCAGCCATCCCACTTCTTCCCTTCGACCCTTCCGCTTCCTCACTCGCCGGCGACCGGCCGGAGCCCCTGCGGGCAGTCCAGCCGCAGCTCCATCCGGCCGGCGAGCGCGCTCCGCCCCAGGTGCAGCAGCGTCTGCTGCACCAGCACGGAGAACTGCACGACCGACTGCGCCGTGTCCGCTCCGTCCACGGCGACCACACCCAGCTCGGGCCGCGACGCCAGGCGCTGCACCGCACGGGCCCGCCCGCGCCCGACGCCGCACGCCACAAGGTGCGGGTGGTACGTGTGCGCCATCAGGTCCGCATGCGCCGCGGGCCACTCGGCGTCGTCCTCGGCTTCGCCGACGGCCAGGAAGAACACCACCGGGCGCAGAACCCGCGGGACCTGCTCCTTCAGCCGCTCGGTCTCCAGCGGCACCAGCTCCTGCAGCCGCCTGAGCACCGGCCGGTAGCGGCAGCCGGGCGCCACGCTCAGCCCCGGCACTCCGGTACGCCAGGACACCTGGGTCAGCGGCAGCACCACGTCGGCCCCGTCGGCGTAGGTGATCACCGACAGGCGCACCGCGGCCGCCACGTCGGGGCTGCTCGCCAGCGCGGTCTGCACCGACCGCAGCATGTTCTGCAGATCGGTGAGGCAGCCGGACGACTCCGTCGAGGTGTCCAGGACCAGATACACCGGGATCAGCCCGTTCGGCGGTGCGGAAGCGGCCGCCGCGGAGCCGCCGCCCCACTGCACCGCCCCGCCCGCCTGCGCGGACGCCGGCGCGGACGCCGAGTAGTCGGGCAGCTGGGGAACCACCCCGGAGCTGAACGACGGGGCGGTGCCGGCATCGGGACGCTCCAGCACACCGGACACTCCCGTGCCCTCGGCGCTCGGGCCGAGCACGCCCTGCCGCAGCCCCGGCAGGTCGACCTCGCGCACCACGCCTCGCTCGATCAGGTACTTGACCATCTCGACGTGCCGCTGGTCACGGATCTCGTGCTGGGTGGCCTCGGCCGCACGGAGCTGGGTGAGCTGGGCGAGCGCCTGCGAGGTGTCCTCCGGGTGCCGCACCAGGTGCTCCCGGATGAGCCTCTCGAAGTCCAGCGTCCCGCCGGCCAGCACCGCGCGCTCCTCCGCCTCACGGCGCCTGCGCGCCGCCGCCCGCAGGTCCTCGATCTCCTCCTCGGAGCGGGCCTCGCTGAGCTTCGCCTCGTGCTGGTGCACGCCGAGCCGGGCACGCCTGCGGGCGTCCTCCAGATCCCGGATGTACTGGGCGGCCGCCGCGTCCGGCTCCATCTGGACCTTGCAGTGGTAGATCGCGATGCCCTCGGGCAGCAGGATCTCCCGGTCCAGTTCCTGGTTGATCGCCAGCTGGGCCGCCATGGCCTCGGTGATGGCGAAGCGGGCGGCGCACAGCCGGATGCGGTCGGTCAGATAGCCGTAGACGACGGCCAGGGCGTCGCGCACATTGCGGGCGACCACCGCCACCGGATCGTGCACACGGAAGCCGACGTCGACCGTCGCCTGGAACCGGTGCCCACCGTCCTTGCAGGTCAGCGGGGTCTTGGTGACGTTGGCCCGGCGCCGGTGGTCGCTCAGGTCGACGACGTAGCAGGGCCGGCCCCTGCCGAACCAGCGCTCGGTGCGGGTACGGACTCTCTCGACCTCGAACGGGCCTCCCTCCTTGGGGTAGACGATCGCCACCGCGGGCGGCAGGCCGGGCAGATCGCCCACCTGACCGCGGGCGATCGCGCGATCGTTGAGAATCAGCCGTACAGACATCCGTCAGACCCCTTCGACGTCGAGCTGCGCACGCACCACGCGGGCGGTGAGCGGCAGCTGCACGATGCGGTCCGGGTGCACCCAGTCCTCGGCGCAGCCGCGCAGGATGCGTCCCGAGCGCACGTCCTCGTGCGCGATGGCGCCGACCAGCAGGCGGAACCGCTCGCGCAGCTCACAGTCCCGCTCCGCCAGCCGCGCCCACTGCAGGAGCACCTGTTTCGCCTCGTGGTGGAAGAACGACTCGTTCAGCGCGCAGCGCCACAACCGCACGAACGGATCGCGCAACTCGTGGCGGCGGTGGGCGAGATGGAGCAGAGTCGGCCACTCCGGCACCGCGGCGTCGGGCTCCGCCTCCCTGGTCTCCACGACGACCTGCGCGGCCACGATCAGGAAGGCGAGCGTCGCGGCCCGGCTCGAGCGGTGCTGCTCCGCCCTGCCGCGCAGCATGGCCAGCACGGACCCGGTCACGCCGGGGTCGGCGGCCACCAGGTCGGCCAGCGCGGACCCGACGGCCACCGCCACCGTCACGCTGTCCACGGCGAGCAGCCGCGCCAGTTCCCCGACCGGCTGGTCCGACACCGCGCCCAGACCGTGCACCCGGGCCGCGGTCGCCTGCAGCGCCGGGCGGTCCTGGTCGGCGTACCAGCCCTCGACCAGGCCGGTCGCCTGCTCCTTCACCCAGCTGTTCTGGCAGGCCACGGCCAGCGCGTAGGCGACGGCGGTGCGGCGCGCGGGGCTGTCACTGAGCGCCCAGCGGGTCAGGACCCGGCGCTCTATGGTCCGGTAGGACTCGGCGGCGAGCACCCCGAGCCCGGTGGCGGCCGCGTGCACGCGCACCTGTTCGGAGGGGTGGACGACCAGCTCCTCCAGCCAGTCGAGGATCTCGGCCTGCACCTCGTACTGGGTCCAGGCGTGCACGATGACCCGGCGTGCGTAGCCGGGGTCCTTGAACTCGAGCAGTTTCCCGGGCTCCCCACCGGGCGGGTCCGCTTCCCTGGCCCGCAGCCGCAGCAGCTGCCGCCGCCGCGGGGTGCCGAACAGGTCCTTGTCGCGCGGAACATGTCCGTCCGGGCCGGGTGCCCTCAGGTAGGGGGTGCCGTCCTCCAGCCGGTCGCGCAGCGAGCGCGCGGCCTGGGCGATGTCCTCCTGCGGCAGCCCGTTGAGCACGGCCAGCGCGAGCGCGAAGCTGCGCGTGGCGGCGTCGGGCAGGCTCTCGGCCCAGATCTCGAAGTCCTCGGCCTCCAGACGGGCCCGGTGCTCCCGCAGCCGGTCCAGGTCGACGGCGCCGTGCAGGTCGTAGTGCTCGCTCATGGCGGCGGCGAGTTCACCGGCCTGCCGGCAGGCCGGGTGGTCGCCCAGCAGTTCGGTGACGACGCCGCGGACGTCGCCGCGGGCCATCAGCCGGTCGGCGTCGTGCTCCCCGATCCGCCAGCGCAGGTGGGCGCGCACCACCTCCGACGGCTGCGGCGCGTCGGTGACGTCCCGCACTCCGGAGAGCAGTTCGGCGTCGGAGAGCGCACCGGCGCTCACCGTGACGACCATCCAGGCACCGGCCTGCGCCAGCGCGCCCTGCACCTTGTCGTACGTCTCACGGCTGAGGCTGCCGGTGTCGTCCGGCTGCTCCAGCAGGAAACCGGCGCCGGGTTCGATCACCCCGCTGTCGTTCTCCAGCTGGTCCGCCAGGAAGGCCAGGTCCACGCCGCCGTCGAGGTGGTACAGCGTGCCCTGGCACGCGCCCAGCAGCAGCCGTACGGCCATGGCCGTCTTGCCGTACCCGGCCGGCCCGCGCAGGATCAGCAGCCGCTGACGCAGCAGCGCGTCCCGGGCGTCGGGAAGGTCGGCCGGAGCGCAGTACGCGAACCGGACGCGTTCGGCGATGAGCGGGGACAGCACGCGCAACCTGCGTCTGGTGCCGCCCAGCAGCACCACGTACTTGTCGCCGCCGACCAGGTCGCCCTCGACGTTGGCCACGGCGTTGCGCAGGTGCCCGCGCCGCTGCGAGCCCTGTCCGAGCCGGCCGGTCGCCTCGTACGACTCGGCGCCGGGACCGGACTGCGGCGGCTGCGGCGCCGCACTCTCCTCCCCGCCGGACGCGGGCGTGTTCTCGGGGGCGTCCTGAGCCTGCTGGGGGGCCGGGCCCGCGGCGGACGGCGGCGTGGTGCTTCCCGCCGCGTCCGCCGCGTGTCCCCCCGGCCCGGCCGCCGGCGAGCTGCCCCCGGTGGCGCCGGCGGCCGGAGACGCGCCGCCCGTCACAGCCGCACGCTCCCGCTGGTGTGGACGGTCACGTTCTTGTCCCCGGCGATCTGGTCGCCCCGGACGGTCACGGCGTGCTGGGACACGCCGGGCCGGGCGGCCGGCGCGGAGCCCTGGGCGCCGGCCGGTCCGTGCGGCGCCGCGCCGGGGGCCGCGCCGGGCAGGCCCGCCGGGGCCGGGCGGCCGGGGACGGTGATCCAGCCGCTGATCGTCTCGCCGTGCTTGGTGGTGATCGTGCAGGGCAGGTAGGCCGCCGGGTCGATGCCGCGGTGGCCGTGCCTGATCACCGCGTGGTACACCTCCCCGGACACGGCGAACACCAGGTGCGCCGAGGGCGCGGCGGTCAGCGCGTCCCGCAGCTGCTGGGCGTCGACCAGCCGGCACGCGGTGTTGACGGCGTCACCGGACCAGCCGCGCTCGTCCCGGGCCGCCAGCCCCTGGTGCAGCGCCAGGCGCAGCCGCATCGCGTGCTCCGCGTTGGTCTGCTCCGCGTACTCGCGCAGCTCCTTGTCCAGTTCGTCCACGAGGGGCCCGGCGATCAGCAGCGGGGAGACCGTCGGCGCCACCAGCATCAGCACCCCGTCGCCGCGGTCCTCCGTCACGGTGTCCGCCGCGGCGATGCCGGCCCGTTCCATGGCGGACGTGAGCGCCCGGTACATCGCCGCCCGCACGCGCTTCTGGACGGGATCCCGGCGCGTGCTGAAGTTCTCGACGTCCAGCGCCAGGATCCAGCGGTGCGTGGCCTCGTGCGCCATGAGCGTGCCTCCCCGTGCTCCCCGTGATGTGCCGCCGGGCTCGCGGCCCCACCAGTAGACGGCACGGCGGGGGGACGGGTCTACGCCATTTGGCGCATTCGCCGGATTGACTGGAAAAAATCTGACAGGCGTTCAGGTGCCAAGAATTTGTTCGACTTACGCTGGCGCGGCCGAGGAGGGGCGGAGGCGGCGTCGCCCGCCGCAGGGGGACGTGCTCAGAGGTTGTACACGACCGTCACCGGCGCGTGGTCCGACCACCGCTCGGCATGCGTGGCGGCACGCTCCACGACTCCCTTGACGGCCCTGGCCGCCAGACCGGGCGTGGCCATGTGGTAGTCGATGCGCCATCCCGCGTCGTTGTCGAACGCCCGGCCCCGGTACGACCACCAGCTGTAGGGCCCCTCGACGTCCGGGTGCAGTGCGCGCATCACATCGACGTAGCCGCCGTCGTGCGGGTCGAGGACACGGCCGAGCCACGCGCGTTCCTCCGGCAGGAAGCCGGAGTTCTTCGTGTTGCCGCGCCAGTTCTTCAGATCGGCCTCGGTGTGGGCGATGTTCCAGTCGCCGCAGACCAGCACCTCGCGCCCGTCGGCGGCGGCCCGTTCGCGCAGCTGCTTGAGGTGGGCGAGGAACTCGTCCATGAAGCGGACCTTCTCCTCCTGCCGCGGGGTGCCGACCTCGCCGGAGGGCAGGTAGAGGGAGGCGACCGTCACACCCGGCAGGTCGGCCTCCACGTACCGGCCGCTGGTGTCGAACTCCGCGGAGCCGAAGCCGATGCGGACCCGGTCCGGCTCCCGGCGGGTGTAGAGGGAGACCCCCGCACGGCCCTTGGCCGCGGCGGGCGCGTGCACCACGTGCCAGCCCTCGGGGGCGCGGACCTCCTCGGGGAGCTGCTGCGGCTCGGCGCGTACCTCCTGCAGGCACAGCACGTCGGCGCCGGTGGCGGCGAGCCACGGCACGAAGCCCTTGCGGGCGGCGGCGCGCAGTCCGTTCACGTTGGCGGAGGTCGCTGTCAGCACCCCGGCACTGTACCGGCACACTGGATGCGGCCCGCGGCCAGGCCGCGCCCCGCATCAGCTCCCGCATGGACGTACGGACACCGACATGATCATCCGCCCTGTTCCCTTCGACCACCCGGACGCGGTCAAGCTCAACGACGAGGTCCAGGCCGAGTACCACGAGCGCTACGGCGACGGCGGCGACGCCACCGTGCTGCACCCGTCGGACTTCCAGCCGCCCCGCGGCCTGTACCTGCTCGGCTACGACACGGACGGCACGCCCGTGGCCTCGGGCGGCTGGCGCAGCCGGGACGCCGACGGCGAGGGCACCGAGGACGGCGACGCGGAGCTGAAGCGGCTGTACGTGATCCCGGCGATGCGCGGCCGGGGCCTGGCCCGCCGGATGCTCGCCGCGCTGGAGGAGGACGCCCGCGCCGCCGGGCGGCTGCGGATGGTGCTGGAGACCGGCGACCAGCAGCCGGAGGCGATCGCCCTGTACACCTCCAGCGGCTACGAGCCGTGCGCCAAGTTCGGCTACTACCGGGAGTACGAGTCGAGTCTGTGCTTCGCCAAGCGGCTGCAGGACTAGGACGTTCCAGACTCGGGGCCGGGGTCGGGACGCCGGCCCCGGCCTCGGCGCAACAGCAACGGCGAAGCCCCCGTCAGGTCTCCCGACGGGGGCTTCGTGCTGCGTGGACCTGAGGGGATTTGAACCCCTGGCCCCCTCGATGCGAACGAGGTGCGCTACCGGACTGCGCCACAGGCCCTTGCAACGAGTGAAACTGTAGCACCCCGATCCCGGTGGTCGGAAATCCGCTCCCGGACCGGCCGGCGGTGCGGCCGACGGGGGCTACTCGTTGGCGGCGCGCGGCCGGTCGCCGTCCTCGTACTGGTCGAACAGCGGGGTGCGGCCGCGCTCGCGGGAGCGGCGCGCCGAGGCGGAGCGGCGTGCGTCGGTGCGGCCGCCGGCGGCGGGCCGGTCCTCGCCCGGGCCTTGGTCCCCGGCGGAGGCTGCCCCCTGCTCCGGGACGGCGGCGGAGGAGCGGGCCGAGCTCCAGGTGTCGGGTGCGCCGAGGTCCACGTCGGAGGTGGCGCGCGGGGCGACCGGCGCGGTCACGTAGGTGGGCAGCGGCACCGGCACGGGGTCCCAGCTCTCGCCGCGGCCGGGGCAGCGGCGGCGCTCCCGCTGCTGGTCCAGCCACTCGGCGTGATCGGTCTGCTCCACCAGCGCGCGGCGGTCGGCGGCGAGCGCGGACAGGCCCGGGTCGCTGTGCGGTCGGGGGCCCTCGCCGGGTTCCTCCCCGGTGTCCGCGCCGGTGCGGTGGTGCGGCGGGCGCCTGCTCTCGCGCAGGCGCTGCGCGGCGGCCTCGGCCCGGCGGCGGTCCATGTGGAACGCGAACCGGCGGCGTTCCTGTGTCCGCAGGTAGGCGATGTACGCGCTGAGCAGCACCGCGGGCACGCCGGGCGCCCACAGGAAGGCGACGCCGCCGACGGCGGCGACGATGGTGCCCAGGGTGAAGGCGAGGAAGAGCACGATGGTGGTGCGGCGACGGCGCGCAAGGACCTTCGAGCGCCGGGCGCGTGCTGCGGCCGCCTGGGCGCCGGGCGCGGGCCGCCGGGCCGCGGGCGCCTGCTTGCGCATCGATGCGCCGTCGGGAGCAGACCGGTCCGAAGTGTCCGGCGGGCCGGCCCCCTCCCGTGCCGAGGGGTGCTCGTGCTCGTCGGTGGGGGGCACGGCGAAGGCCCGGACGTCCACCGAGTCGGTGATCACGTCCGGGTCCCCGGCGCCGCTCTCCCCCGTCTCGGCGGAGCGCGCCCGGTCCCTGGCGTACCGGCGCTCCATGCCCGCCCGTCCGGACAGCAGCCGGATGGCGGTGCTGAAGCGTTCCGTCGGACGGGCCTCGTTCAGCTCGTCCTGCCTACGGAGCCACATCGGCACCAAGTAGGCGGCCCAGGCCCCGACGATGACTGCGTAGATGAGGCCGCTGCTGCTCACGCCTCACACGGTAGAGGGGTTTGCGTGGGCCCATACGCCAATTGGGCCGGTGTGTCGCACGATCTGGCTGATACTCCGAACTTTTTTTGTGACCGATCCGATCGGCAGGCCGTCAAGGCGGTGAAAAGAAAGTCACTCGAGTGGTCACCCGGCGCCTATTTCGAACACTTATTCAATTTCCGGGGCGGGTGGCATTCCCTCCCGTGTTCTGCCGGCCATCACGCAGGTCACCCCTCCGGTCGCCCTGCGCGTCGTCGGTCCGCGGGGTGCGGCGGGTGCGCCGCCACCGGTCCAGCAGACCGCCGGGCACCTCTTCCGCGGTGAGCGCGAAGACCAGGTGATCGCGCCAGGCCCCGTCGATGTGGAGATACCGGGGCCGCAGCCCCTCCTCGCGGAATCCGAGTTTCTCCACCACCCGGCGGCTGG
The DNA here is from genome assembly GCF_014656135.1 of Streptomyces thermodiastaticus. Lineage (GTDB taxonomy): Bacteria > Actinomycetota > Actinomycetes > Streptomycetales > Streptomycetaceae > Streptomyces > Streptomyces thermodiastaticus. The sequence goes on along the minus strand of NZ_BNBV01000053.1, from coordinate 4,803 downwards.
GCCCGTTCTCCGGGCGAATGCACACCTCGATGCGGTGCAGTCCGAGGGTGCGGAAACAGTGGTCCACGGCGAGCGCCACGGCCGTGGGCATGACCCCGCGCCCGGCCACCGCCTCGTCCACCCAGTAGCCGATGTGCCCGGAGCACATCGAGCCCCAGGTGATCCCGGCGACCGTCAACTGGCCCACCAGCCGCCCCTGGTACTCCACGACGAACGGCAGCATCCGGCCGGCCCTGGCCTCGGCCCGCAGGTGCCGCACCATCTGGCGGTAGGTGGGCCGGTGCGTGACAGGGCCGCCCGGCGTGGGCGGCGGGATCGTCGCCTCCCAGGGCCTGAGCCACTCCCGGTTGCGCCGGTTCACCTCGCGCCAGGCCCGCTGGTCGCGCAGCTTTATCGGCCTGAGGACGACGTCGCCTTCCGTCAGCACCACGGGCCAGGACGATCCGTTCAGCGCGCACCCCCACTGCCGGTGCCGGATCTCGGATGGTCGCCGCCGCGGAGCTGGTCCACGGCGTGCGTCAACAGGGGCTCCAGGACGGCCAGTCCGTCCTTCACCCCGCCGGCCGAGCCCGGCAGGTTCACGATCAGCGTCCGCCCGGCCACGCCCGCCAGGCCGCGGGAGAGCGCCGCGGTGGGCACCTTCTGGCGGCCGTGGGCCCGGATCGCCTCGGCAATGCCCGGGACCTCGTAGTCGATCACCCGGCGGGTCGCCTCGGGGGTGCGGTCGGTGGGCGAGATGCCCGTGCCGCCCGTGGTGACCACGACGTCGTAGCCGGCCGCGACGGCGGCGCGCAGCTCGGCCTCCACCGGGTCCCCGTCGGGCACCACCCGCGGCCCGTCCACGGCGAACCCGAGCCGCTCCAGGCCGGCCACGATCAGCGGGCCGCCCGTGTCCTCGTAGACCCCGGCGGCGGCCCGGTTGGACGCCGTCACCACCACAGCGCGACAGGTCATGCCCGGCTCCAGTCGCCCGAGGTGCCGCCCGTCTTCTCCTGAACCTTCACGTCCGTGATGACCGCCCCCTTGTCGACCGCCTTGACCATGTCGATCACGGTGAGCGCGGCGACACAGACCGCGGTGAGCGCTTCCATCTCCACGCCCGTGCGGTCCGTGGTCTTCACGGTGGCCTCGATCTCCACGGCGTCGTCCGCGACCGACAGGTCCAGTGTCACACCGGACAGCGCCAGCGGATGGCACAGCGGGATCAGGTCCGGGGTGCGCTTGGCCCCCATGATCCCGGCGATCCGCGCGGTGGCCAGGGCGTCGCCCTTGGGGACGCCCTCGCCGCGCAGCAGCTCCACCACGCGGGGCGAGACGAGGACACGGCCGCTGGCCCGGGCGGTGCGGGCGGTGACCTCCTTGCCGGAGACGTCGACCATGCGGGCGGCGCCCGCGTCGTCGAGGTGCGTCAGCCGTCCGGGCTCGCGGCCCTGCGGCTCCTGCGCGGGTTGGGGGGTGTGCCCCGGGGTAGGCGTAGTCATGCTCTGTGGCGCTCCCGGTCGGGGCCCGGCGCGGTGCCGCGCGGGCCTGGTGTGCGCGACACGGTATCGCGTACCCCGGCGGCTCAGCCGAGCAGGATCACCTCGACCTGATCTCCGGGCGCCACGGACTCGGTGTCCTCGGGGACGACGATGAGCGCGTTCGCCCGCGCGAGGGCGGCGATCAGGTGGGAGCCGCTGCCGCCGACCGGGCGCACGGTGCCGTCGGCGTGCCTGCCGCGCAGGAACTGCCGGCGGCCCTTGGGCGAGGACAGCGGCTCGTCGGCGGTCAGCCGGGCCCGGGTGGTGGGCCGGTGCACGTCCTGAAGGCCCATCAGGGTGCGGATGGCCGGGCGGACGAACAGCTCGAAGGAGACGTAGGACGACACCGGGTTGCCGGGCAGGGCCAGCAGCGGGGTGTGGTCGGGGCCGATCGTGCCGAAGCCCTGCGGCTTGCCGGGCTGCATGGCCAGCCTGCGGAACTCCACGCCGCCGCCGGGCTCGTCCGCGTCACCGGCGTGCGACAGCGCCTCCTTGACCACGTCGTACGCGCCGACGCTCACCCCGCCGCTGGTGACCAGCAGGTCGGCGCGCACCAGCTGGTCCTCGACGACGGAGCGCAGCGTGTCGGCGTCGTCGGCGACGGCGCCCACCCGGTAGGCGAGGGCGCCGGCGTCCCGGGCGGCCGCGGCGAGCGCGAAGCTGTTGGCGTCGTAGATCCGGCCGGTGCCCAGGTCTTCGCCGGGCTGGACGAGTTCGCTGCCGGTGGAGAGCACCACCACGCGGGGGCGGGGACGGACCCTGACCGTGTTCCGCCCGATCGCGGCGAGCAGGGCGATCTGCGGCGGACCGAGGACCGTGCCCGCCTCGAGGGCGAGCGACCCGGCTTTCACGTCGCTGCCCTTGTCGCGCACATGGGCGCGGGCCGGTGCCTCCCGGAACACCCGCACCTGGCCGGTGCCGCCCTGCGGGGCCAGGCTGCGGGCGCGCATGCCCTGCACCGGCCCCTGGCCGAGGCCGCCGTCGGTCCACTCCACGGGCACGACGGTCTCGGCCCCGGGCGGCAGCGGGGCGCCGGTCATGATGCGGGCGGCCTGCCCCGGCCCCACCTGGACCAGGTCGGCCGCGCCGGCCGCCATGTCCCCGACGACGTCCAGCACGGCCGGGAAGTCCTCGCTCGCGCCGGCCACGTCCGCGACCCGGACCGCGTACCCGTCCATGGAGCTGTTGTCGAACGGCGGCAGGGAGACCGGCACCATGATGTCCTCGACCAGCACGCAGCCCTGGGCGTCGAGCAGCGGCAGCTCGATGGGGTCCAGGGGGCGGACGGTGGTGAGGACGTCCTCCAGGTGCTCCTCCACCGACCACAGGCGGTCGGCGGCGGCGCTGTCGTGACCGGCACTGCTCAAGGCGTCACATCTCCTCGGCTACGTATCTGCGGAGCCAGTCCCGGAAGTCCGGGCCCAGGTCCTCACGTTCGCACGCGAGCCTGACGATGGCACGCAGATAGTCGCCGCGGTCGCCGGTGTCGTAGCGGCGGCCCTTGAAGACGACGCCGTGCACCGGGCCGCCGATCGTCTCGTCCTGAGCGAGCTGCTGCAGGGCGTCGGTGAGCTGGATCTCGCCGCCGCGGCCGGGGGCGGTGGTGCGCAGCACGTCGAAGAGGCGCGGGTCGAGGACGTACCGGCCGATGATCGCGTAATTGGACGGCGCCTCCGCCGCGTCCGGCTTCTCCACCAGACCGGTCACCTGGACCGTGTCGCTGTCCTCGGTGGTCTCCACCGCCGCGCAGCCGTAGAGGTGGATCTGCTCGGGGGCGACCTCCATGAGGGCGACCACGCTGCCGCCGCGGATCTGCTGGACCTCGATCATGCGCTGCAGCAGCGGGTCGCGCGGGTCGATCAGGTCGTCGCCGAGCAGGACGGCGAACGGTTCCTGCCCGACGTGCGGCGCGGCACAGAGCACCGCGTGACCCAGGCCCTTGGGGTCGCCCTGGCGGACGTAGTGGATCGACGCCAGGTCGCTCGACTCCTGCACCTTGGCCAGCCGCTCGGTGTCGCCCTTCTTCTCCAGGGCGGACTCGAGCTCGTAGTTGCGGTCGAAGTGGTCCTCCAGGGGCCGTTTGTTGCGGCCGGTCACCATGAGGACGTCGTCGAGACCGGCGGCGACGGCCTCCTCGACCACGTACTGGATCGCCGGCTTGTCCACGACCGGCAGCATCTCCTTGGGGGTGGCCTTGGTGGCCGGCAGGAACCGGGTACCGAGGCCTGCTGCGGGGATCACGGCCTTGCTGATCCTGGGGCGCGACTGACTCATGCCGGTCACCTTATCGGCTTGATCTGTCAGCAGCCGGTGACCAGGGGGGACTCGGCGGGTGCCCGGCCGGGCCGGGGCCCGGCGGCGGAGTGCGGCGCGGCTACCATCGGCGCCCCGGTGGTCCGAACGTCACGCGCACGGAAGGCGGCGCGGGAAAGGCACGGTGGTGGCCGTGAGCGAGACCGGACAGGCGGCGCGGTCCGCCAAGCGGGAGCTGCGCCGCGGCCTGCTCGCCGCGCGTGAGGCGCTCGGCGCGGACGAGCTGCGCGAGGCGGAACGGGCGCTGGCCCGGCAGGCGCTTCGGCTGCCCGAACTGGCGCGGGCACGCACGGTCGCGGCGTACGTCTCCGTGGGCGCCGAACCGGGCACCCTGGCGCTGCTCGACGCGCTGCGCGCGCGGGGCGTGCGGGTCCTGCTGCCCGCCCTGCTGCCCGACAACGACCTGGACTGGGGCGTCTACGCCGGCCGGGACGCCCTCGCCCGGATCCGGCACGGCGGGCGGATGGCGCTGCTGGAGCCCGCCGGGGCGCGCCTGGGACCGCAGGCGGTGACGGAGGCGGACGCGGTGCTGCTGCCCGGCGTCGCCGTCGACACGCGCGGCATGCGGCTGGGGCGCGGCGGCGGCTCCTACGACCGGGTGCTGGCCCGGCTGGAGCGGGCCGGTGCCCGTCCGGCGCTGGTGGTTCTGCTGTACGACGGCGAGGTCGTGGCGCGGGTGCCGGACCAGCCGCACGACCGGCCGGTGCAGGCGGTGGTGACGCCGAGCGGGGTGCGTCGCTTCACCGGGCACGCCTGAGCCCGCGGACGCCCGCGGACGCCCGCGGACGCCTCCGGCCCATCCGCACACATCCGGCGCGGCCCGCGGACACAGCTGACCCTCCGCGCGCCACCCGCCACCGGGCACACGCACACGGCGAGGGCCCTCCACCCCGCTTGGGTTCAAGGGGTCGTCGCAACACCACTTGGTTTCAGGTGGTGAGTAGATCACGTAGACGCTCGGCTGGGGTAT
>NZ_BNBV01000052.1 GCF_014656135.1 Streptomyces thermodiastaticus | reverse complement strand
TGACGATGAGCATGGTGACCCACTCCACGAGTGCATGCGGCAGGTCGAGTGCGGCAGGATAGATGACCAACGAGGCCCCTGAGCAGCGTGATTGAGACGTCAGACATCTCGATCAACTGCCCGGGGGCCTCGCTCGTTGCGCTTGGCGGGCGTCACCTGATCGGGGCCCAACTCGAAGAAGCTCAGTGTCGCTCTTCCCGCCAAGTCGACAGCCGCGTCACGGGTTTGTGCGGCACGGGTAGCCGGCGCGGGAGCGGGCGGTCTCCGTGAGCGGCGGTCATGGATCCGACTAAGACGCCGTTTCTGATGGTGTGATCGCTCGTTGATCGGTGCATGACGGATCTGGTGGAGCGGTTGGTGCCGGATGAGTTGTGGACGCTGTTTCGGCGGGTGGTCCCGCCGACGGAGGTCATACGGCCGCAGGGCGGTGGTCGGCGTCGGGCCGGGGACCGCGAATGCCTGGCGGCGATCATCTTTGTGGCCACCTCTGGCTGCACCTGGCGGCAGCTGCCGCCGGTGTTCGGGCCGGCCTGGCCCACCGTCTACCGGCGCTTCGCCCAGTGGAGCCGGGACCGGGTCTGGGCCCGGCTCCACCGCGTCATCCTCGATGAGCTCGGCGCCCGGGGTGAGCTGGACTGGTCGCGGTGCGCGATCGACTCCGTCAGCGTCCGGGCGTCAAAGGGGGGCCACTGACCGGACCGAATCCGACCGACCGTGGCAAGAGCGGATCGAAAATCCACCTCATCACCGACCGGAACGGCGTGCCGCTGTCACTGGGTATCTCCGGTGCCAACCTGCACGACAGCCTCGGCCTGGTACCGCTCGTGCGCGGGATCCCGCCCATCCGCTCCCGCCGCGGACCCCGCCGCCGGCGGCCGGCCAAGCTCCACGCCGACAAAGGCTACGACTACGACCACCTGCGGAAATGGCTTCGCGAGCGTCGCATCCGCCACCGAATCGCCCGCAAGGGCATCGAGTCCTCCACGCGGCTGGGCCGACACCGCTGGGTCGTTGAAAGAACGGTCTCCTGGCTGGCCGGCTGCCGACGCCTGCACCGCCGCTACGAGCGCAAAGCCGAACACTTCCTGGCCTTCGTCGGCATCGCCGCAGCCCTCATCAGCTACCGCCGACTCACCAACTGAAACGGCGTCTAAGCGAGCACGTCCACCCACACCTCCACCCGCGCCCCCGCCCGCAGTCCCCACGCCTCCATCGCGCCGGCCTCCGCTTCCAGGACGTGGCGGGAGCGGAGGCGGGGGAGGCCGAGGCGGCCCGGTCGCATGGTGCGGACGGCGAGGACGCGCAGCCGGCGGTCCAGGTAGGCGACGTCGATGGGGATGCGCATGCCGAAGGTGTGCACGCTGTTCGCGGGAGACAGCAGCATCGCACCGTCGACCCGGTCGCGGCCCAGCAGGCCCCTGGTGCGGGCACGGTAGGAGGTCGCCAGCTCCAGCGGGACCGTGACCCGCATCGGCACCTCCGCCGGGCCAGTCGCCGGGGACGGTGCCTCCTGGCCGCCTGCCGCGTGCACGATCAGCTTTCCCTGGCCGTCGCGCCAGTGACGGCGTTTCACTACGAAACCCACTGCATCCCCCCGCCGCGCTCTCCTCGCGCTCTCCTCGTGGTCCCTCTCGCGTGCCTCGCCCGTCGACCGTAGTCGTCCGGCTCTGGGTCCGGTATGGGTCCACAGGCCCATGCCGGGAAGGAACGGGCGCGGTTAGGGTCCCGGCGTGCGCGTACTTCTGATCGCCGTCGCCGTGGTGTGGGGCGTGGGAGCCGGGCTGCTGGTGCCCCGGGCCGCGCACCGGTTCTCGGTGGAGGCCGGACAGCCGTGGCGCGCGGAGTGCCCCGGCGGGCATCCGATCACCGGAGCGTTCGGCGGCTGGGTGGGGCGTGCACGGTGCCCGGCCGCGCACCACGGCGGGGTGCGGTGCGCGGCGTACGGGCCGAGCACGCCCGTCGCCGCCGGCGTGACCGCCGTCGTGTGCGCCGCGCTCGCCGCCGTGACCGGGCCCCGGCCGGAGGTCGCCGTGTGGCTGCTGGCCGCGCCGGTCGGGGTGCTGCTCGCGCTCGTGGACCAGCGGGTGCACCGGCTGCCGGACGTTCTGACGCTGCCGCTCGCCGCGCTGACCGCGCTGCTGCTCGGCGGCGCGGCGCTGCTGCCCGCCGCCGCGGGGTCCTGGCCGGGGGCGTTGCTCGGCGCGCTCGCCCTCGCCGGCGTCTACCTCCTTCTCTTCCTCGTCAATCCGTCCGGGCTCGGCTTCGGGGACGTCAAGCTGGCGCTCGCGCTGGGCGCGGCGCTCGGCTGGTACGGCTGGCCGGTGGTGGTGGCCGGCGGTGTCGCCGGGCTGCTGTACGGGGGCTGCTACGGGCTCGGGCTGATCCTGCTGCGCCGGGCCGGGCGCGGCGCGGTGATGCCGCTGGGGCCGTTCATGCTCGGCGGGGCGTTCACCGGGCTGCTGCTGGGGGCGTCCGCCGCGGCCTGAGAAAGGCATGGGACGAGCTACGGACGAGGTGTGAGCGGCGGAGGCGGTCCGTGCGGGATGCCGGGGGAGGACGGGCAAGAAGGGGAGAAAAAGGGGGGAAGGGGGAGGGAAGGGAGAGGGAGTGTCGCGGTGTGCCGTCTGTGCGGCGGTGGCCGGGGCGGGGTGCGGGTACCGCACGGATGGAGCAAGGTTCCGCACGAACGGGGCACGGAGAAACAGGCGTTCGTGGCGTGTGGCAGGTGGTGGCCCCGTCCGGGTCTGTGCGGCCGGCCGAGGGGCGCGGGAGTGGTGCGAGTTGCCACATCGTTACCGCAGGGCCCTCCCCGCCGGGCGGCCGTACGCTGTAAGTTCAGACCACAGAAAATTCGCGCCAGCAAAGCTGCGCGGTGGCGTCGCGCAGTGGAGGGGGCTGCGCGACGCCGTGCCCGCAGTTCACGGTAGGTCCCTGTGGTCCGTACAGCCGGGGCGCGGCGGCCGACGGGGTCACGAGCGTGTTCGCGACCGGGGTGCCAGGGGCGAGGGTGGCCGGATCGGCGCGCCGGGTTGCCCGAACGGCGCAGCCCTCTGGATCCCCCAGCGGGTCACCCGATCGGCCTGCGAAAACGATGGGTTTCGGCCGTGTTCGCCCTCGGAATAACGGCGTCCGTTTGTCTCCACCTGTCGCCGGATGACTTCGCTGCGTAGTTGTTTCGCGCTGATGCACGCAGCATCCCTTACGAAGGGTTATGGTGGAAACCCCCCTCGGGCCGGTCCGTCTCCCCCCCACGGACCGGCCCGTTTCTTTTCGGCCGTTTCGGGAAGGCGCTCCGGCGTGTGCCGAGGGGCGTCTCCGGCCCGTTTGGAGGAGGTGTTCCGGTCCGGTCCGTTTGGATGAGGTGCCCCGGTCCGGCCCGTTCGAACGAGGTGCTCCGGTCCGCCCGTTCCGAAAAGGTGCCCCGGCCGCCTGCGAGGTGGCCGACCGAGGGCCGGCGTGCCAGAGGGGGCCGGCCCACGAAGACGCGCCGGGCGAGGCCGGAAGGGACGGTCCCCGGTTGTGCCACAGCTTTGCCACAGATGGCCGTCCGGCCGTACCACAAGGGGCGTTCGACGGCCCTTTGGGAGACCCTGAAAGGGCCGGGGGTAGGCTTCGCCCCCGGGGACCGCCACACGGACCAGGCCGCCGCACGGACAGGGTGATGCCCCCGGCCGCGCGCCTGTCCGCATCCGACGGAGGGGCTGACTTACACGTGATCCTGCGCGACAAGCTGCGCAGCCTGCTGGTCAGGCTGTACGCACGCCGGGTGGAAGGCCACCTGGACCACGCTCAGGTGCCCAAGCACATCGGCGTCATCATGGACGGCAACCGGCGCTGGGCGAAGGCCGCGGGTTCCACCACCGCGCAGGGGCACCGGGCCGGTGCGGACAAGATCGAGGAGTTCCTCGGCTGGTGCAGCGAGACCGACGTCGAGGTCGTCACCCTCTGGCTGCTGTCCACGGACAACTTCGACCGCCCGCAGGAGGAACTGGTCCCGCTCCTCGGCATCATCGAGGACGTCGTGCGCGACCTGGCCGCCGACGGCCGCTGGCGGCTGCACCACGTGGGCGCCATGGATTTGCTGCCGGCGGGTATGCAGTCCACCCTGAAGGAGGCCGAGGAGGCCACCGCGCACGTCGACGGAATACTGGTCAACGTCGCCATCGGCTACGGCGGCCGCCAGGAGATCGCCGACGCCGTGCGCTCCATGCTGCTCGACGCCCACGAGCGGGGCGTGTCCCTGGAGGAGCTGGCCGAGGCCGTCGACATCGACATGATCGGCCGCCATCTGTACACCAAGGCCCAGCCCGACCCCGACCTGGTCATCCGCACCAGCGGCGAGCAGCGGCTGTCCGGGTTCATGCTCTGGCAGACCGCGCATTCGGAGTACTACTTCTGCGAGGCCTACTGGCCGGCCTTCCGCAAGGTCGACTTCCTGCGCGCCCTGCGCGACTACGCCGCGCGCCACCGCCGCTTCGGCAGCTGAGCGCGCCGGACGGTCAGGTCGTCACGGGCGCCGTGCGCCGGGGCCGATGAGGGCCGCTCCGGCGCACGGAGGCCGCCGCGCCGGCGCCCGGGGACGGCAGCGCACCCGGGGCGCACCACCTCGCACACCCCCTGCTCCACCCGTGTGTATCCCGGCCGCCGCCGGTGTGTCGCGCTTGCCCCCCTGGCATGGGGGCGGGGGATCGAGGGCATAAGTCCGTCAGGTCGACACCCGAACCACGGGTGTCGGATCGCAGCGGACGGCCGGAGCCCGTCCGCCCGGGAGGCCCTTTGCGCGAGCCGGACCGTGCGGTCACAGCACGGACGAAGAGGCTTCAGGGCCGGTTCTCGGCCCGTCGCGAGGGCCGTGGACCGGTCCAGCCCCGCTTCGTCGCTCCCCGACCTCATCCGAGGGGGTACGTCCTTCCGTGGTGACCAGCACACAGCGTCGCAAGCCCGACCGGCGCACCTACGTTCTCGACACCAGCGTCCTGCTGGCGGACCCGAACGCCCTGACCCGATTCGACGAGCACGAGGTCGTGCTGCCCGTCGTCGTGGTCACGGAACTGGAGGCCAAGCGGCACCATCCCGAACTCGGCTACTTCGCCCGCCAGGCGCTGCGCCTGCTCGACGACTACCGGGTCCGCCACGGCCGGCTGGACGTGCCCATCCCCATCGGAGACCTCGGCGGAACGGTCCGCGTCGAACTGAACCACTCGGACCCCAGCGTGCTGCCCACCGGTTACCGCCTCGGGGACAACGACTCGCGCATCCTCGCCGTGGCCCGCAATCTGCAGGCCGAGGGGTACGACGTGACGGTGGTGTCCAAGGACCTGCCGCTGCGGATCAAGGCGTCGTCCGTGGGGCTCCTCGCCGAGGAGTACCGGGCGGAACTCGCCATCACCGACGCCTCCGGCTGGACCGGAATGGCGGATCTCACCCTGTCGGGGGAACAGGTGGACCTCCTGTTCGAGCAGGGGTGCCTCCATGTGCCCGAGGCGGCCGGTCTGCCCGTGCACACCGGGCTCACCATCCAGTCCGAGCGCGGCAAGGCCCTCGGGCGTGTCACTCCGGAGGGTGATGTCCGGCTGGTGCGCGGTGACCGTGAGGCCTTCGGCATCAAGGGCCGCAGCGCCGAGCAGCGCATCGCGCTGGACCTGCTGCTCGACCCGGACGTCGGCATCGTCTCGATGGGCGGCCGGGCCGGCACCGGCAAGTCGGCGCTGGCGCTGTGCGCGGGCCTGGAGGCGGTTCTGGAGCGCCGTCAGCACCAGAAGGTGATGGTCTTCCGCCCGCTGTACGCGGTCGGCGGCCAGGAGCTGGGCTATCTGCCCGGCACCGAGGCGGAGAAGATGAACCCGTGGGCGCAGGCCGTCTTCGACACGCTCTCGGCCGTCACCTCCCGCGAGGTCATCGAGGAGGTGACCGCCCGCGGGATGCTGGAGGTGCTGCCGCTGACCCACATCCGCGGCCGCTCGCTGCACGACGCGTTCGTCATCGTGGACGAGGCGCAGTCGCTGGAGCGCAACGTGCTGCTGACCGTGCTGTCCCGGATCGGCTCCGGTTCCCGGGTGGTGCTCACCCATGACGTGGCGCAGCGGGACAACCTGCGGGTCGGACGGTACGACGGGGTGGTCGCCGTGGTGGAGAAGCTGAAGGGCCATCCGCTGTTCGCCCACGTGACCCTCACCCGGTCCGAAAGGTCCCAGATCGCCGCCCTCGTCACCGAAATGCTGGAGGAAGGACACATCTGAGCTTCATCTGAGCGAGGATGTCGTGGCGGTCCCTCAGGAGGGGGACCCCTGACGACGACGGTTGCGCCGTCCGGCAAAAGCCCCAAAGCTTAGCCGGACGGCGCTGTCGTGCGGGCGACTTTCACGGGAATCTGTGGTCCAAACGGGATGTGAGCTTTCACACGCAACGCAGAATTGCCTTGCGGCGTTGGTTACGGCAGAGTCTCACTCCTGTCAGGCCCCGCATACGACACACCTGTACCGCCAGCGGTACAGAGCCGCATGGCCACCATGTCAACTCCATAGCGACGTCGTATGCCGCCCGAGCATCACGCGGCGCTCCCGCCACGGGAGGCCCACCGGGCCCGTGCCTCCGTGACCCGCAGTTGGGAGGCCAGTGTCAGGGGCACGATCGCGTCCGCGAGGGTCACCGAAGCGGGCGATGCTGGAAGGAAACCGTGTGAGCCGGATCTCGGTCCGGGGATTCGCGGTGGCCTCGGCCACCGCGGTCACCGCTGTCGGAAGCGTCGTCGGCGTTGCCTCGGGCAGCACCGCGCAGCCCAACGACACCGAAGCGACGGCAGCCGACGTGACGCTGCTCGCGGACATTCCCGCGGGTCAGCAGGCCCAGGTACAGACCGCCTCCCTGACGCAGCAGGCCGACGCACAGGCCATCGCCGCGGACGCCAGCGCCAAGAAGAACGCCGAGGAGGCCGCTCGCAAGGCGGCCGCCGAGACGGCGTTCGCCAAGAAGGCGGAGGCGGAGAAGGCCGCCAAGGAGGCCAAGGAGCGCGAGGAGCTGGCCAAGGCGGCCAGCCGCAGCGCCCGGGACGCCTCCAGCTTCCCCGTGCAGGCCTCGTACACCGTGGCTCAGATCCAGGCGATGGCCCGCCAGATGGTGCCCGCCGGCCAGTTCCAGTGCTTCAGCAACATCGTGAGTCACGAGTCGGGCTGGAACTACCAGGCCGTCAACGCCTCCTCCGGCGCGTACGGCCTCTTCCAGGCGCTGCCGGCCGGCAAGTACGCCTCCGCCGGTGCCGACTGGCGCACCAACCCGGCCACCCAGATCAAGTGGGGCCTGAACTACATGAACGGCCGGTACGGCAGCCCGTGCGCGGCGTGGAACTTCTGGGCCGCCAACCACTGGTACTGATCCGTCCGGCGCCCCTCGGCGTGCTCCGGCCGGCCGTCGGCCGGCCGGGATCGCGCCGGATCCCGTCAACCCTGTGCAGCCCCTTACCGTCTTTCAGGTGAGGGGCTGTCGCCCTGTACCGTCGAACCGGACGACTCCAGGGGGGAGTGGTGGGGAGAGACGGGGGAAAGGGACGGATCATGTCGCGAGTGCCAGGGTGGCTCGGCCGCGTCGGCACCAGACTCACCGAGATGGGTGAGCGCCTGGACGAGCGCCGTGCCGAGGTGGAGAAGGAACACGCCGTGCCCAGCACGGAGCCGGACGACGTGCCCGTCACGCCCCCGGCCCGGCCCGATCCGGCTCAGGCCGTCCCCTGGGGCGTCCGCGTGGCCGCGGAGGCCGGCTGGCGGGTGCTGGTGCTCGCCGGAACGCTGTGGGTGCTGATGCGCATCATCAGCGCCGTCCAGCTCGTCGTGCTGGCCTTCGTCACCGCGCTGCTCATCACCGCGCTGCTGCAGCCCACGGTCGCCCTGCTGCGCCGCCACGGGCTGCCGCGCGGGCCGGCCACCGCGCTCACCGCCATCTCGGGCTTCGTCGTCATGGGGCTGATCGGGTGGTTCGTGACCTGGCAGGTCATGGAGAACATCGACACCCTCTCCGACCAGATCCAGGACGGCATCGACGAGTTGCGCACGTGGCTGCTCGACAGCCCCTTCCACGTCACCGACAAGCAGATCAACCAGATCGCCAAGAGCCTCAGGGACGCCATCGGCGCCAACACCGACCAGATCACCTCGGCCGGCCTGGAAGGCGTCACGGTGGTCGTGGAGGCCCTGACGGGGATCCTGCTGACGATCTTCTCGACGCTGTTCCTGCTCTACGACGGGCGGCGGATCTGGGAGTGGATGCTCAAGCTGGTGCCGGCCGCGGCCCGGCCGGGCGTCGCCGGCGCCGGCCCGCGCGCCTGGCGCACCCTGACGGCCTATGTGCGCGGCACGGTGGTCGTGGCGCTCATCGACGCCATCTTCATCGGCCTCGGCATCTACTTCCTCGACGTGCCGATGGCGGTGCCGCTGGCCGTGTTCATCTTCCTGTTCGCGTTCATCCCGCTGGTGGGTGCCGTGGTCTCCGGAGCGCTGGCGGTGGTGGTGGCGCTGGTCACCCAGGGCGTGTTCACGGCCGTGATGACGCTCGTGGTGGTGCTGGCGGTGCAGCAGATCGAGGGCCATGTGCTGCAGCCGTTCATCCTGGGCCGCGCGGTGCGGGTGCACCCGCTGGCGGTGGTGCTGTCGGTCGCCGCGGGCGGCATGGTCGCCGGGATCGGCGGCGCGGTGGTCGCGGTGCCGCTGGTGGCGGTGACCAACACGGTGGCCGGCTATCTGCGGGCCTACTCCCGGGAACAGGCGCTGCGTCACTCCCCGCGCCCACGCGGCGCGACCGCCGCGTCCGACGTCGCGGCGCCGGGACCGGACGGGGCGGGCCGGACCGACGGGCTCGACGAGACGCGGAACAGGGGCGAACGCACCGAGCCCCGCACACCGCAGGGGTGAACGGGGCTCAGGTCAGCACCACCAGGTCCGCGGGCCGGATCACTCGGCCAGCGCGGCCTCCGCGTCCAGGGTCGTCGCGACGGCCTGCACCACCGCGGCGATCTTGAACGCCTCCTGGACGGTCTCGCGCTCGACACCGGCCTTGCGCAGCACCTGCTCGTGAGAGTCCAGGCACATGCCGCAGCCGTTGATCGCCGAGACGGCGAAGGACCACAGCTCGAAGTCGGTCTTGTCCACGCCCGGGTTGCCGATGACGTTCATCCGCAGACCGGCGCGCAGCGTGCCGTACTCGTCGTCCGACAGCAGGTGCCGGGTGCGGTAGAAGACGTTGTTCATCGCCATGATGGCGGCCGCGGCCTTGGCCGCGGTGTAGGCCTCCGGCGACAGGTTCGCCTTCGCCTCCGGCTCCAGTTCCCGCAGCACGATCGGGGAACGGGAGGCGATCGCCGTCGCCAGCACCGTGCCCCACAGCTGCTGCGCGGGCAGGTCGCTGTTGCCGATGACGGAGCCCAGGTTGAGCTTGAGGTCCTTGGCGTAGTCCGGCAGAGCGGACTTCAGGGAGTCGAGGGACATGCCTCACTCACCAGCCAGCAGCGCGACCGGGTCCAGGGTGGCGTCGCCCTTGTTCCAGTTGCACGGGCACAGCTCGTCCGTCTGCAGGGCGTCCAGAACCCGCAGGACCTCCTTCGGGTTACGGCCGACCGAGCCCGCCGTCACCATGGAGAACTGGATCTCGTTGTTCTGGTCGACGATGAAGACCGCACGCTTGGCGAAGCCCTCCTCGTCCTCGATGCCCAGGGCGCGCATCAGCTCGTGCTTGGAGTCGGCCATCATCGGGAACGGCAGCTCCCGCAGGTCCGGGTGGTCCTTGCGCCAGGCGTGGTGGACGTACTCGGAGTCGCCGGAGAAACCGATGATCTGCGCGTCGCGGTCGGCGAACTCGTCGTTCATCTTGCCGAACGCGGCGATCTCGGTCGGGCACACGAAGGTGAAGTCCTTGGGCCAGGCGAAGATCACCTTCCACTTGCCCTCGTAGGTCTTGTGGTTGATCTTCTCGAACTCCTTGCCCTTCTCCAGCGAGACGCAGGCGGTCAGTTCGAACTCGGGGAACTTGTCACCGACAGTGAGCACACGCTCTCCTTGCAGCGCAGAAACACGGGATGTGCCCGTGTTTCCCGTGGGTTGGTCTGTGGTGATGTTGGCACAGAGTCGATTGATTAGGGAAATAGCTACACTCGGTCGTGTTGATCGGAGGTAGTTATCAGTGACTGTCGGTAACGCCGGCAAGCGCAGGCCCCTGCCCAGTCTGTCCCAGCTGCGGGCCTTCGCCGCCGTCGCCGAGCACCTGCACTTCCGGGACGCGGCCGCCGCGATCGGGATGAGCCAGCCGGCGCTGTCCGGAGCCGTCTCCGCCCTGGAGGACAGCCTCGGTGTCACCCTGGTGGAGCGTACGACGCGCCGGGTGCTGCTCTCACCCGCGGGTGAGCGGCTGGCCGTGCGCACCCGGGCGGTGCTGGCGGAGGTCGGCGCCCTGCTGGAGGAGGCCGAGGCCGTCCGCGCGCCCTTCACCGGCGTGCTGCGGCTCGGCGTCATCCCCACCGTCGCGCCCTACCTGCTGCCCACGGTGCTGCGCCTGGTCCACGACCGCTACCCGGCCCTGGACCTGCAGGTCCACGAGGAGCAGACCGCGAGCCTGCTGGACGGGCTGGCCGCCGGACGGCTGGACCTGCTGCTGCTCGCCGTCCCCCTCGGCGTGCCCGGCGTCACCGAGATCCCGCTGTTCGACGAGGACTTCGTCCTGGTCACCCCGCTCGATCACCCGCTCGGCGGGCGTGCGGGCATACCCCGCGAGGCGCTGAAGGAGCTGAACCTGCTGCTGCTGGACGAGGGGCACTGCCTGCGCGACCAGGCCCTGGAGATCTGCCGCGAGGCCGGCCGCGCGGACGCCCCGGTGACCACCACCGCCGCGGGACTGTCCACGCTGGTGCAGCTCGTGGCCGGCGGGCTCGGCTGCACCCTGCTGCCGCGCACCGCGCTGAAGGTGGAGACCTCCCGCAGCAACCAGCTGCTCACCGGCTCCTTCGCGCACCCCGCGCCGTCCCGCCGGATCGCTCTCGCGATCCGCACCGGCGCGGCCCGCGCCGCCGAGTACCGCCAACTGGCCGCCGCCCTGCGCTCGGCGCTGCGGGTGCTGCCGGTCCGCGTCGTCGACGACGACCCGTACGGTCGGACCCCGGGCGCCGCCTGAACGGACGAGGGCCCGTCCCTCGCGGGAACGGGGCCCTCGTCGCCTCGCGCGCGGGTGCGCGCTCACTCGGTGCGCAGTCCGTCCGGCCGCATCAGACGCAGCAGCGGCGGCAGGCTCAGGAGCGTGACCGCGACGACGACGCCCGCGCCGATGCCGGTCATCGTCAGCGCACTCGCCCAGTCGACGTACACCGGCGTGGCCGTCATCTCCAGCAGCACCGCGCCCAGTGCCAGACCCACCGTCATCGCCAGCAGCAGGCCCAGGCCGATCGGAACCGCCGTCTGCCACAGCACCGACAGGCTCAGCGTGGTGCGCCGGGTGCCGAAGGCCACCAGCGTCGACAGCAGCCGGCGCCGCTCGCGCAGCTGCTCCAGCTGCGACACCAGCAGGCTCGCGCCGATCAGCACCAGCACACAGACGGCGCCCACGAGCAGTCCGGTGCGGATCGTGCGGAACTCACGGGACTCCCGGTGGCTCGTCCACACCTGGGCGCTGGAGAACGTGTCCAGGCGCGCGGCCGTGTTGCGGACCCGGTCGTACGTGTCCGGCACGGACTCGTCGACCGACAGGTAGATCTGGCCGACGGTGGTCCCGGCGAGGGCTGTGGGCAGCGCGCCCGGTGTGATCAACACTCCGTCGTGCTCCCAGCCGTCCGGAGCCTTGATCGCCACGGCCTTCTTCAGGCCCTCCGGCACCGTCCATGCCACGTCGCGGTTCCTGTCCGAGTCGTTGGAGTCGAGCACGTACAGCCGGCGGCCCGGTGCGACGAGCTGCTCGGGGTCGGTGTCGGAGACGCCGCTCGTCGACGTCGCGACGAACACGTCACCGTCGTGGCAGCTCGGCAGCTTCGCCATCGTGCGCAGCGCCGCGCAGGTGCCGACGGTCAGGTCGGCGGTGGTGTCGGGGCCGCCGTCGGTCCGCCAGTGGACGTCGGCGACGACGGTCTGGCCCAGCGGCACGACCTCGCGGACGCCCCGCGTCGCGCCGAACTCGGCGGCGGCCTTGTCCAGCGGCACGTCCCCCGACATGCGGATCTGCATCTCGGCCTGGTTCAGGTCGAGCCCGGTGTCCTCGCGGTAGCCGCCCTCCACGCCCGCGAAGAGCATCTGCAGGGCGATCGCACCGGCCACCGCGACCGCGATGCCGTTGACCATGCGGGCCGCCGAGCCGCTGCTCAGCTGCAGCCGCCGCACCGCCAGCTGCCAGGACACCGGGCCCCGTCCGAGCCGGGCGACGACCGTCTCCACCACCCACGGCAGCAGCGCGGTCACCCCGGCCAGGAGCAGCAGCACACCTCCGATCACCGCGTACTGGTTGAAGTTCCCGTGGTCACGCCCCTGACCGACCATCGGCAGCAGCAGCGCCAGACCGACCGCCGGCGTCAGCAGCCGCCACCACAGCCGGCGCCGCGCGGGCTTGCTGGTGCGCACCACACCGAGCGGCTCGATGACCACCCCGCGCAGCGCCAGCAGGGTCACCAGCACCGACGCCGCCGGCACCGCCACGACGACCAGCGCGGCCAGCGCGGGCGACGGGTCGAGGTAGCCGGGGAAGACGCTGATGTCCGCGACTTCCACCTGACCCGCGATCTGACGGCCCAGCAGGAACAGCACCGCGCCGGCCACCAGACCGAGCAGCGAGCTCGCCAGGGCCTCACCCGCCGCGATACGGCGGGTCATATGGCTGTCGGCACCCACCAGTCGCAGCGCCGCCAGCCTGCGGTCGCGGCGCTCACCGCCGAACCGCACGGCCGTGGCGATGAACACCGCCACCGGCGTCAGCAGCACCACGAACATGACCAGTACGAGCAGCAGCAGGACCGGGTCCCACGTCTCCTTGGTCCGCTCCTGCGGCCCGAATTCGGTGATCCGACCGACCTGCCAGCCGTCGAGGTGCTGCTCCAGATCGCGCGTGCCGGCGTAGTACGCCAGCTCCTGCGAGCCGATGAGCCCCTGCTCGCCGATCGTGCCCACCACCCGGTACGGCAGCCGCTCGCGCAGCAGCTCGCCGTCACCGGAGTCGAGCAGCCGCTTCAGCGCCGGCGAGACGACCATCTCGCCGGGCGCCGGATACCGGGTCAGGCCCGGGGCGAGCGGGGCGTCGGGCCCCTCGGGCTCCACCAGGCGGCCCAGCACGTTCTTGTCGCGGAACGTGGTGTCGACGTCCGCGATCAGCAGGGTGTTGTCCGCCTTGGGCCGGACGTGCTCGCTGTAGGTGTGGTCGAGCCGCGCTTCCTCGCGCCGGTGGCGCTCCGCGAGCGCGTTGGGCACCGCGGTCGCCAGCAGCAGCAGCGCCACGCCGAGCCCGACGCCGACGGCCGTCAGCACCAGCCGCACCCAGCCCTCGCGTCCCCCGGTGACGGCGAACCTGACGCCCAGCGACAGGTCGCGCGCCCACGGGCGGACGCCTGCACCGGCACTCATAGGGCTCGCTCCATGTCACGGGACTTGCCGTCGCGCACGACGATCTCGCGGTCGGAGTACGCGGCCACCCGCGCCTCGTGCGTGACCAGGACGACGGCGGCGTTGGTGGACCGGGCGGCGTCGGTGAACAGCTCCATGACCCGTTCGCCGTTCAGGGAGTCCAGGGCGCCGGTCGGCTCGTCGGCGAAGATCACCCGGGGCCGGGTGACCAGGGCGCGGGCCACGGCCACGCGCTGGCCCTGACCGCCGGAGACCTCACCGGGCCGCTGCCCGGCCACATCCTCGACCTCCAGCCGTTCCATCCAGGTCAGCGCGGCCCGCTCGGCCTCCTTGCGCGAGGTGCCGCTCAGCCGCAGCGGCAGGGCCACGTTCTCCACGCAGGTCAGCTCGGGCACCAGCTGGCCGAACTGGAAGACGAACCCGAACTCGTTGCGCCGCAGCGCGCTGCGCTGGGCGTCGCTCATCGTGGCCAGCTCACGGCCGTCGTAGGTGATGGAGCCGGAGTCCGGGACGACGATCCCGGCCAGGCAGTGCAGCAGGGTGGACTTGCCCGAGCCGGAGGGGCCCATCACCGCGACGACCTCGCCGGGGTGGATGGAGAACTCGGCGCCGTCCAGCGCCTTGGTCGCGCCGTAGGCCTTGTGCAGGTCCTGGGCGGCCAGCAGGGAACCGGGAGGAGGAGTCATCGGGCCACCGCCTCACGCAGCTTGCCCAGGCGGGCGGCGGTCAGCTCCAGCCAGCGCAGGTCCGCCTCCAGGTGGAACAGCGCGTGGTCGCAGATCAGCTGGTCCGCCAGGTCGCCCTGGCGCTTGCGGTCGGTCAGGATCCGCATGCTGCGCAGGTGTTCGGCGCGCTGGGTGTCCAGGATGTCGGCCGCGTTCCGGCCGGTGAGCAGGGCGAGGACGACCTTGGTGTACAGGGTCGATTGCAGATAGGGCTCGGGCTTCTCGGGGGTGGCCAGCCACCGGTCGACATCCGTGATGCCGGCGTCGGTGATGGCGTAGCGCTTGCGTTCGGGGCCCCCGCCGGCCTCGATGGCGTCGACCTCGACGAGGCCGTTCTTCAGCAGCCGGGACATCGTCGAGTAGACCTGGCCGTAGTGCAGCGGCCGGTCGTGGCCGAACTTCTCGTCGAAGGCCCGCTTGAGGTCGTAACCGTGGCGGGGGCCGGACTCCAGGAGTCCGAGCAGGGTGTGACCGATGTGACCGATGGACATGCCCTGCACACTACACCCGGTGTATACGTCGCGTGTATAGACGGGGTGAAGAGTCAATGACGGCGGGTCTTCACCGCGTGTACGCGTCGTGTGGACAGGCGGCCGGAGATCGGCTCGGCGGCTGTACGGGCGGCCGGAGATCGGCTCGGCGGCGACTCCGCGTCGTGTTTGTACGCGGTGGTACAGCGGTGTGCGGAGAGGCCGGGGGAGGCCGGGGGAGGCCGGGGGAGGTGTGCCGGGAAGCCCTGCCGAGGTTCCGCAGTGCTGAAAAGCCCCGCCGGAGCCCGACCACGAGCGGGCGCGGGGTGGTGCGGGGTGGGTGCGGCCGGCGGCGGTCACACCGCCGGCGGTGCCGTCACCGGGGGGTGCGGGGCGGGCGGCCGCGGCGGGGGAGCGGACCCGCCTCGCGGGGCAGCCGGCCCGCGTCCGCGAGGGCACGGCGCAGCAGGAACTCGATCTGCGCGTTCGCCGAGCGCAGCTCGTCCGAGGCCCAGCGGGCCAGCGCCTCGTACACCGACGGGTCCAGCCGCAGCAGGACCTGCTTGCGCTGCTGCGGCCGGCGCCGGGGGGCGGGTGCCTCCTCGCTCACTGGTAGAGCGTCCCGGTGTTCACCACGGGCTGGGGCGCCCGGTCACCGCACAGCACCACCATCAGATTGGAGACCATCGCCGCCTTCCGTTCCTCGTCCAGTTCCACGATGTCCTGCTCGGCGATGCGGGCGAGAGCCGCCTCGACCATACCGACCGCGCCGTCCACGATCTGGCGGCGGGCGGCGACGACCGCGCCGGCCTGCTGCCGCTGGAGCATCGCGGAGGCGATCTCCGGAGCGTACGCGAGGTGCGTGAAGCGGGACTCGATGATCTGCACGCCGGCCGCCTCCACGCGCGCGTGCAGCTCGGCGGCGAGCTTCTCGGTGATCTCCTCGGCGTTGCCGCGCAGCGACAGCTCGCCGGCATCGTGGGCGTCGTAGGGGTACTCGATGGCGATGTGCCGGACGGCGGCCTCGGTCTGGGTGGCCACGAACTCCTGGTAGTTGTCGACCTCGAAGGTCGCCTGCGCGGTGTCCTGGACCCGCCAGACGACGACCGCGGCCAGCTCGATCGGGTTGCCGTAGGCGTCGTTCACCTTCAGCACGGCCGTCTCGTGGTTGCGCACCCGGGTGGAGATCCTCCGCCGGGAGGTGAAGGGGTTCACCCAGCGCAGGCCGTCCTCGCGGACCGTGCCCCGGTAGCGCCCGAAGAGCTGGACGACCCGTGCCTCGCCCGGCGCCACCATGTTCAGCCCGCTCATCGCGAGCAGGGAGGCGACGGCCAGGAGGGCGCCGGCCACGATCAGCGGGGCCTTCACCGCCGCGCCGGCATCGGTGCCGGCGGCCGCGGCGATCAGCGCGATGCCGGCCAGCAGGCCCACCAGCCCGCCGAGCAGGGCCAGTCCGCCGCCCACGCTGCGGGCGGGGAACTCCCTGATCCGGGGCGCGGGCATGTCGGGCGCGCCGGACGGCGTGCGGGCCGGTGACGAGGTGTGTGCGGACATGAAGGTCCCCCGTTCCTGTGTCGGTCCTGTCTGCGGTGCCGGGGCCGGCACCTAGCAAAGTGATAACATTTTTTCCTGCCGCGGCAACCTTCAACCTCCCTGGCTCGTCGGTTCCCTTGGACCAGGTGCGCATTGTCACGCCGGTCCGAACCGGGTTCGGCGCCCCTGTGCCACAGAGGGCGGTGTTAGCTTTCTGAGCTGACCCGAGCCACGTACATCGGTGGCGGACGAGACGGGGAGCGGAGCGAACGGACGAATGGGACGAGCGGAAGAAAGACGAGCGCGGCAGCGCGGCGGCCGCCGCGCGGCGCCGCGGCGCTCGTCCGGGGCGTCGGCGGCCGGCGCCGCGTCGGG
>NZ_BNBV01000051.1 GCF_014656135.1 Streptomyces thermodiastaticus | reverse complement strand
GTGCGGCCCGCAACGCGGCCCTGGCGGCCAACTCCGCCGCCGCGGCCGCGCAGGCCGCCGGGGCCGCCCGGGCGGAGGCGGAGGCCGCCAAGGCCGCGGCCGCCGAGGCGGACGCGCAGGCCGCCCGGGCCACCAGGGCCGCGAACACCGCCCAGTTGCTGGCGAACACCGCGGCCCAGGCGGCACGCACCGCCCGTGATGCGGCCAACTCCGCCGCCACCCACGCCGACAACGCGGCGAAGGCGGCCGACGAGGCCGCCGACGCGGCCGGGCAGGCCGCGGACTACGCCGCCAAGGCCACGGCGTGGGCCGCCGAGTCGGTGAAGGCCGCCGAAGCCGCGGCGAAGGCGGTGCAGGACGCCCAGGCCGTGGAGCAGGCGGCGCGCGACTCCGAAGCGGAGAAGCTGGCGGAGGAGACCGAGCAGTCGCTCGCCGAGGCCCGGGAGCTGGCGCGGGCGGAGGCCGAGGACCGGGAGGCGGCCCGCAATGCCGCCACGCAGGCGGACGCCCTGGACGCCGAGACCAAGGACCTGATCGCCAAGGCCGAGGCCGCCTACGACTCCGGCGACACCGCCCAGGCCGTTCTGCTCGGCCGGCGGGCCGCGATGAACCTGATCTCCACGACGATCGGCACCTGGAGCCGCAGCGCCGCCGAGTACGCCCTGGCCGGAGCCGACGAGGACGTGCTGGCCTGGGTCTCCACCGACCGCGGGATCGCGCAGACCCAGGACGACCGCGAGACGGTCCTCGCCCTGGCCAAGGTCTCCACCGAGGCCGTCGCCGACGCCGCCCAGGCGGCACTGTCCGCCGAAAACCCCGGTGCCGTGGGCGATTTCCTCACCAGCGGGATCCAGGAGGCCGCCGCGACGGACAACCGGGTCGCCATCCTGCGGATCCTGGCCGGCGACCCGGGCAAGGCGGTCAAGGCGGCGGCGCAGGCCGCCCTGGACGACGGCTCGCCCCAGGCCCTGCACGACTTCTTCCTGGGCTACGCCGAGAAGGTCGTCGAGGACGACCAGGTCGCGATCCTCTCCCTCCTCGACACCGCAGGCCCGTACACCAAGGCGGCCGCCCAGGTCGCGCTGGAGGGCCCGTCGTGGATGCGCCGTGACTTCGTCACCACCGTGCACCATCGCACCGCGCAGCTCGACTACGACTGGAGTTCCCACGTCGCCGCCGTCCGGGCCTCCATCGCCCATGCGGCGAAGATCGCCCAGGAGGCGCAGAAGGACGCCTACGAGGCGTCCAAGGCCGCGGCCGAGGCGCGCGAGGCGGCCGACGAGGCGGCACAGTGGGCGGCCAAGGCGCAGGCATCCGCCGACAAGGCCGCCGACTACGCGGTGGAGGCCGACGCGAACGCGGACGCCGCCGAACGCTCCGCGCAGGACGCGCAGGCGTCGGCGGACAAGGCGAAGGCGGCGGCCGCCTCCGCGCGCAGCGCCGCACGGCGGGCGAACTACTCCGCCAACCAGGCCGTGGCCTCCGCCGCTGCCGCCACGCAATCCGCCGTCCAGGCCCAGGCGTCGGCGAACGCCGCGCGCCAGTCCGCCTACGAGGCCGGGAAGGACGCGGCCGCCGCCGCGCGAGCCGCCTCCGAGGCCCGCACGATCGCCGCCGAGAAGCGGCAGCAGGAACTGGCCGCGGCCGCACGGGCGGCGGCCGAGGCGGCGAGGCAGAACCAGCAGAACGGTGTCGACCCGTCGGACACCAGCGACAACGACAAGGTCGACAACCCCGGGGGCTGGGGCAGCAAGGACGACTGGCGCAACGTCGCACAGGCCCTGAACGCGATCAGCGCCGTCTCCGGGACCGTCGCCGCGTTCAGCCTGCTCGTACCGCCGCCCGCGGGGGAGATCATCTCCGGAGTGGCGGGCACCATCTCCTGGGTCACGGGCATCGGTTCGGCCGTCATCACGCTGTGCACCGACGGATGGCAGTCCGAGGCGTTCCTGCAGTCCGTCGCCGGTCTGGCGGTGGGCGCGCTCACCGGCGGCTTCGCGCTGGGCAAGATCAAGCTGCCGGGCGTGTCCCAGGCGCTCGAATGGGGCGCCCAGGGCCTGAAGAGCAGCGCGGTGATCGCCAGCCGGATCGGACACGAGCTGGTCGGCCCCGCGATCGGTTTCGCCACCACGTCGTGGAACGCGGTCGGTGACGTGGCCTCCGACATCGGCGGGGCCATCTCCGACGGATGGAACGCCATCTTCTGAACACCTGCGTGCCGGAGCCGGAACCCGCCGCACCGCATCCGGCCTCCGGCTCCGGCACGCGTCAGCGCACAGGCGCAGCTGTGTCGTCCTGGCGCAGCCATGCCACAGGGACGGTGCCGTTCTTGTCGCCACGCCGTCCGGCAGGCGCGGACGCGCCGTTCCAGGCCGGTCCGGCCTTCCCGGCCGAGGGGCCGACGTCGTCTCATCAACCCGGAGGACATCCATGCCATCGCACAGCACTCCCCCGACCAGCCCGAAGCGCAGGAGAGTCATCGGCACGCTCCTGGCCGCAGCCGCGGCCGGCGTCCTGACCTGGCTCGCCGTTCCGGGCGGCTCCTCCCCCGCGGCAGCGGGCACGGACGCCCGCGCGGCCGCTCCGGTCGCCGACGAGGGCCCTGGCTACGCCGTGGAGGACTTCGCCTACCCGCAGGCCGACAAGATCCGCGAGGAGAAGGGCATCGTCCTCAAGCGCGGTGACGGCCACATCACCCTCGCCGACTGCGTCAGCGGCACCGGACAGCTCGAGGTGTGGGCCCGCGCCAACGGCAATCAGACGATCTGCTTCGAGGTCACCGGCACCTCCGGCTGGCTGACCCTGGAGATCCCCTCGGTCTACGGCATCAGGGGCAACGACTACACGACCGAGGTGGACATGACCACCGGCACGGAGCACAAGTCCTTCGACATCGAGAAGAACAACTGGACCCCGGTCGGCGAGACCGCCGACGAACAGGGCCGTCAATTCATGCTCGTGGAGATCAGGACCAGCAAGTAGCCCCGGGCGGACACCCGTCGGCCTTCCTCACCGTCCGCGGCCGCCCGGCCCGGCACACCTCGAGTCCAAGGATTTGCATCATGCGACACACGAGACACGTGCGTCTCGCCGCCCTCGTCGCCGCCCTGGCCGCCGGCCCGGTGGCACTGGGCGCCTCGCCCGCGTCCGCGGTGACCGGCACACCGGTCTCCGACACCTCGTTCGCCTACACCGCCCAGGTCATCGTCGGCGATCACGACCGCGGCTGCTCCGGCGTGCTGGTCGCACGCGACTGGCTGCTGACCGCGGCGAGCTGCTTCGCCGACGACCCGGCGACAAGCCTGTCGGTCCCCGCGGGCAAGCCCGCCCGGCGCACGACCGCCACCATCGGCCGCCTGGATCTGAGCGGCTCCGACGGGGCGGTGCGCGACGTGGTGCAGCTCGTGCCGCGCACCGACCGCGACGTCGTCCTGGCCCGCCTCGACCGCCCGGTCACCACTGTGGCCCCGGTCGCCCTGGCCACCACCGCGCCCGCCGCGGGCGAGGAGTTGAAGTTCGCCGGCTACGGGCGCAGCGCCACCGAGTGGGCGCCGCTGAAGCTGCACACCGGCACGCTGACCGTGGACGCCACCGACGGCACGACGGCCGCCTTCACCGGCAACGACGGCGCGGCCGCCTGCATGGGCGACACCGGCGGCCCGGTGATCCGCACGGCCGGCGGCACCCCGCAGCTGGTGGCGCTCACCAGCCGTTCGTACCAGGGCGGCTGCTTCGGCACCGACGCCGAGGAGACCCGCACGGGTGGCGTCGCCGCCCGCGTCGACGACCTGGATGACTGGGTGAGGTCCACCGTCGGCGGCGTTCCCGTCACCGACTTCAACTGCGACGGCGCCGAGGACGTCGCCGTCTCCGACCCGAAGGCGACCGTCGGCGGCGACGCCGGGGCCGGTGTCGTCCGGGTCGTCCACGGCGGCGGAAAGGGCACCGCGGAGATCAACCAGGATCTCGACTGGGTGCCGGGCGGCGCCGAGCCCGACGACTGGTTCGGTGAGGCCATGGACACCGTCGACTACAACCAGGACGGCTGCACGGACCTGGTCGTCGGCACCCCGTCCGAGGACCTGTCCGGTGCCACCGACGCCGGCATGGCCGACATCCTGTACGGCGCGCCGGGCGGCCTCGGCACCGGGACGCTGAAGAACACTCACTTCGAACAGGGTGCGGGCACCGGCTCCTTGAAGGGCTCCACGCCCGAGACAGGTGACCGCACCGGCCAGGCCCTCGCCGCAGGCATCACCGACGAGGGCGAGCCGTTCCTGATGATCGGCGTGCCCGGCGAGTCCATCGGCACGGCAGCCAAGGCGGGCATGGCCGTCTACGTGCACGGGGACACCAACATCGCCGTCACCCAGGACAGCACGGACGTGCCGGGCGCGGTGGAGGCCGGCGACGGATTCGGCGGTGCCGTCGCGGCCGACGCGAACCACATCGCCGTCGCGGCACCGGACGAGGCGATCGGCACCGGCGCCGGCGCCGGCAACGTGGCGGTCTTCAGCCACCGGCTCAACTCCGAGGGCCGGCCGACCCCGCTGTTCGGCCTCGACCAGGATCTGGACACGGTCGCCGGCGGTGCCGAGCCGGGGGACCAGTTCGGCAAGTCCCTGGCCCTGGTCCCCTACCGCCCGTCCGGGGCGACCGCCGCGACCGACTCGGTCCTCGCCGTCGGCGCTCCCGGTGAGGCCCTGAACGTCGACGGTGTCTCCAAGGCCGGCGCCGGCGAGGTGCTGACCTTCGACGTCACCGCGGCCGGAACGTACAGCCAGATGAACGCGTACTGGTCCGGCACGAGTTCCGACGCCGTGCCCGGCACCGCCGAGGCCGGTGACCACTTCGGCCAGACCCTGGCCGCGGTGAACACGGCTCCGCGTGAGGTGAGCACCGCGGCGACCATGAAGCTGGCCGTCGGCATCCACGACGAGGCCATCGGCACGACGGCCGGTGCCGGCGCGATCACCACCTTCTCGCTCCTCGGTTCGCCCGGCACGAACAACCGCTGGATCGAGGCCGGCACCTCCGGCATCCCGGGCCCCGCGGGAGCCAACCAGCACCTCGGCCAGAGCATCCGCTACACCGGGACCAAGCTGTACGTGGGCATGCCGTACGGGCCGGGCAGCTACGGCACGGTCTACGCCCTGCCGATGTCCAACGTGACCGCGGGCGGCTCCAACGCCGCGATCACCACGTACGCGCCGGGCCAGGGTGGCCTGCCGGCCGCCGGCGGACGTTTCGGGTACGTGGTGCGCTAGGCACCCGGGTCGCCGGGCCCGCGTCCGCGGGGCCGGAGCGGCACCAAGAAGGGGGGCTTCCCGGCACTCGGGCCGGGAAGCCCCCCTTCTCCGCGCGTCGCGCGGTGTGCCGCGGCCCGCCGTCAGCGCTCGTACGGACTCTTGACCGGGAAGTAGGCGCGCAGGAAGGAGCTGATGATGCGGGCCTGTTCCTGGTCCGGGACCTCGGCGTTCTGCGACTCGCCGAGGCAGAACACGTCGTGGCCGCGTATCGCCAGCAGACGGGTCAGTTCCGGGTGCCGTTCGTAGGTGCCTACGTCGATGTAGGCGCACCGGATGCTGCTGGGCACCGCGCTGCCCGTCAGGAAGCCGTAGTGATGGTGCAGCGAGGACACCATGGAGATGTCCTCCCAGCCGCGCAGCGGGTTCGCCGCGGTGCGGGCCACGGCCTCAGGGAACTCCTGCTCGATCTTCTCCAGGACGCTCTTGCGCAGGGGGTGCGGAGCGTGGGCGAAGCCGTTCGCCACGGTCACGCCGAAGCGGTCCTCGAGCAGGCGGCGGTTGTTCTTCCCCGCGGCGAAGTAGCCCTCGTCCTCCTCGGTGGCCTCACCGATCGGCACGGTCGTGGGCGTCCAGAAGAAGCGGCTCGTGCCGTTGGGCTGGAAGAACTTCTGGGCGCTGAGCGGCCTGCCGATGAAGACGTCGTCGTTCAGGTACAGGAAGTGTTCCGACAGTCCGTCGATGTGGTGCAGCTGGGTCTCGATGGCGTGGGAGTTGAAGGTCGGCAGGCAGCTCGGGTCGGTGAAGATGTCCCGGTGCGAGACGACCTCGATGTCCGGGTGCTCGGTGTTCAGCCACTCGGGCGTCTGGTCGTCGGTGACCAGGTAGATCTTCCGGACCCAGGGCACGAACATCGCCAGCGACCGCAGGGAGTAGCGCAGCTCGTCGCGGTTGCGGAAGCGGGCCGCCTCGTCACCGGAGGCCTCGGCCTCCAGGCCGAGGGCCGCGCGCCGGCGGGCACGGCGCTCCTGCCACTGGGCGTCGGAGTCGTCGACCCAGGTGTAGACGGCGTCCACCGGGAAGGTGATGTCGCTCACCAGCTTCTTGGCGAACGGCTGCACCGTCGGGTACTCGCGGTCCTTGACCCTGAGCCGGGCGTCGGCGGTCAGCGACGGCAGCTTGGGGCCGACCGCGCTCGGCCGCAGCGGGGCGACGAACTGGCCGTCGCCGCCCTCCTCTTCGGGCACCCGGCTCCAGAACTCCACGTCGCATCCGTAGGCGGGGCCGAAGCGCAGTGTACGGCTGGAGGTGACCACCGGGCGGAAGACGCGCAGCCCCGCGACCTCTCCGGCGCCCTCGAGGCGTTCGGCCAGCAGGACGCCCGGGGCGTGCGTGCGCGGCTTGAGCAGCTCGGCGTAGACCGCTTTGCCCTCGTACTCGGCGGCCAGTGCCTTGCGGACCCGCTTCTGGTGCTCGGTGTCCACCGCCACCCGCTGCCGCGGACCGCCGTCCCGGTCCCGCAGCAGCACGTAGGGGATGTCGTGCTTCTCCAGCGCGGCGACGACGGTCTCGAAGTTGCGCTGCAGGATGTCGGAGGCCAGCAGGTCGTCGCGGACCTCGGCGAGCCGTCCCGCGGCCCGGACCAGGGAGCGGTCGGTCGCGGCGATCATCACTTCCCGCGCCCGCTGGTCGCCCGACGAGGGGGCGGTGCGGTCCGCGGCGACGGCGGCGTGGAAGCGCCCCGCGCCGCCGTGGGCCACGCGGTGGGCCATGCGGTCGGCCCGCTCCGCCATACGTGCCGGGTCGTCACGGCGCATCAGCAGCTCGGTGAACAGTTCCTCCCACTGCTTGACGATGACGTCCGCGGCGAAGCGCGCGGAGCCTTCGTAGGCGTTCTCGCCGTAGGAGCGCAGGAGTTCCTCGTCGCCCATCAGCCGGGATATCGCGTCCGCGAGCCCGTCGATGTCGTTGGGCGGGACGAGCAGGCCGTCCACGCCGTGCCGGATGATCTCGGCGGGACCGGTGACGATGTCGTAGGCCACCGCCGGGACGCCGGCGGCGAAGGCCTCCAGCAGCACCAGCGGGAAGGCCTCGCCGTCCTGGGACGGCAGGATGGTGAGGCTCGCCTTGGCCCACTCCTCCGTCATGTGCTGGCTCGGCCCGAGGATCTCCACGGAGTCGTGCAGGCCCAGACCCTGGACCAGGTTGCGCAGCCGGGACATCTGCGGACCGTCGCCGAAGATGCGCAGCCGCCATCCCGGGTGGTCGGGCAGGGCCTTGGCGAAGGCCTGGATGGCGTGATCGACCTGCTTGTCCGGGACGAGTCGGCGCGGCATCACGATGCTCTTGCCGGTCAGGCTGGACCGCGGCCGGAATCCCTCGGGGATGGCGTTCGGGATGGCCGCCAGGCGCGGGGCCGCCTTGCCCAGCGACTCCTCCAGCCACTGCTTGGTGCGTTCCGTCAGCACCACGAGGGCGTCGATCTCGGGAGCGCGCAGCAGGAGCGGCTCGCCGGTGCCTCCCCTCAGCTGCGAGGGCCGGTGCTCCTGGTGGATGGTGACGACCCGGGACGGCACCAGGTCGGCGACCGCCGACATCAGCGCGGGCGAGGTGGTGATCAGGACGTCCGTGTCGATGGTCCGAAGCGCGCGCTTCATCTCGACGTCGGACAGGGCGTCGAAGGTGGCTTCCCACTTCGGGTTGATCAGCTCGCTGGGCAGCCCGGCCAGCTGACGGCACTCCTCGGCGCTGAGGCCGCTGTCGCGCACCGGACGCTCGGTCTTGCCGGTGCGGTCCACGAGGTAGCGCACCGAGACCCGCTCGTCCACGGAGAAGAAGGGACGCGCACGGGTCTTGAAGACGCTGAGCACCTCGACGGTGTGCCGGGGTGCCAGGTGCGTCGCCTGGGTGTAGACGGCCTGCTCGGTGCCGCCCATCTCGTCGCCCCAGGTGAGCAGAAACGTGATCTTCATAGGTGTCAACATCCAGAGGGGAGGTGGGCCGCACGGAAGGCGAGGCTGCCGACGGGCGTGTAGTACGGGTTGATCCTGAGGGCGGTGCCGTCCTGAGCGCTCAGCAGGCGGTACGGCATCCGGAAGACGTCGCCGGGGGTGCGTACGTCGGTGCGCCGGCGGGAGATCTTCAGCGGCCGGCGGTGCGGGCGCCGCAGACGCACGTCGTAGATCTGTTCCTTGGCCCCGAGGTCGCCGAAGTCCGCCGGCGTCAGCGAGCAGACGAAGGTGGCACCGTTCCAGGTCGCCGGGACCACGCGGCCGGCCTTGCCGTTGCGGCGGACCAGTTCGACGTCGCCGCGGCACTGTTCGGCGGGCGCGTTGACGAGCCGGCCCTCCAGCGTGACCTCGGACCAGCCGATCCGCACCGAGACGATCTCCGCCTGGGTGTCGTCCCGGCCCAGGGACACGTACGCGCGTCCGGTGCCGGAGGCGATGAGCCGGCAGTAGGTGCCGTCCTCGCGCACCGGTTCGGGGATCGTGGGCCCGTCGGGCATCAGCCGCGGTGCCCTGGCGACCGCGTACCGGTGGTCCTTGCCGGCTGCGTCGGTGAAGACCACGGACAGCCGCCACTGCCCGGCCGCCAGCAGGAACCTGCGCACTCCGGCCGGCATCGGGTGGGGCCGGCCGGAGTCCGCCTCCAGCAGGTCGAGGACGGCCGTGCCCTGCGCCTCGACGTACCCGTCACCGCGCTGGACCAGGGTGAGCGGGACGACGACCGGAGACGAGCTGCCGAGCAGCAGTGAGGCCGACGAAGCGGCCAGCCCCTGCGGCACACGAGCGCAGAAGTTCAGGGTCCTGCCGTCCAGGAGGGACAGATGCTCCGCGGTGATGCGCGGCCAGTCGTCGGGGCTCGGCGGCACCAGGACCAGGCTGTCCAGGCGCGACCGTGCCGAGCGCACCACTGCGTACCCCTTGCGCATCACCTTGTGCGGAGTGGGGAGTTGTCTCATCGGTTGTCTGCACCACGCTCGTAGGGGCTGGGGACCGGGAAGTACTCGTCCAGGAAGCGGCTCATCAGGCTCTGCTGACGGCTCACATCCGCTTCCGTGGACGTGGTGTCGTTGAGGCAGAAGACATGCGCGTCACGCTCGGCCAGCAGCCGGCCCAGGACCCGCTCGACGTTCGGCTTGCCGACGTCGCAGTAGCGGTACACCAGCCCCTCGCCGGGGAACGAACGCTGCGTGTGGAAGGCGTAGTAGTGGTGCAGGGAGGACGTCACCGACACGTCCGTGACGCTGCGGAACCTGCTGGCGGCCGTACGCCGGTGCTCCTCGGGGAACTCGGCCTCGATCTCGTCCAGCACGCTGCGGTGCAGCGCGTGGGGCACGTGCTTCATCTTGCGGAAGATGGTGTCGCCGAAACGCTCGGCGATGAGCCTGCGGTTGTTCTTCCCGGCGGCCGCGACGGGCGGGTCCTCCGGGGAGGGGTCGCCGAAGGGCACCAGCGCGGACGACAGGTAGAACTTCCCGAGACCGTTGGGCAGGAAGAAGTGCTGGGGGAAGATCTCACGGCCGAGCATCACGTCGTCGTTGAAGTACAGGAAGTGCTCGGACAGCCCGTCGATATGATGCAGCTGGCTCTCGATGGCGTGCGAGTTGAACGTGGGCAGAGCCGACGGGTCCTTGAAGATCTCCTTGTGGCTGACCACTCTGATCTGCGGGTGGTCGGTGTTCAGCCACGCCGGTGTCTGGTCGGCGGTCACCAGGTAGATGGTGCGCACCCACGGCGCGTACAGGTGCAGCGAGCGCAGCGAATAGCGCAGTTCGTCGCGGCTGAGGTAGCGAGCGGCGTTGGCGGCTTCCTCGTGGTACGGCTGGTCGGAGAAGCTGGCTCGTTGACGCAGCCAGTGCGGGTCGGAGCCGTCCACCCAGGTGTAGACCACGTCGATGGGGAAGGTCCTGCGTCCGACGGCTCCCGCAGCGAACGCCGGCCGCGTCGGCACCCGGACGGGTTCCTGCTCCGCGGACGGCCGGCGGTCGTCGGGCAGCGGCGCGAAGTCGGTGAACAGCGACTCGTCGGCTTCGGTGACGGGTTCGTCCAGCGGCACGGTCTCGGCTATGCCGTTGCGCCGGGGGGCGACGAGTTCGCCGTCCTCCTTCTTCCAGAACTCGACGTCGCAGCCGTACCGCAGGCCCAGGACGAGACGGCCGGTGTCGTCGGTGAGGTACCAGGTGAAGCGCAGGACGTCGGAGCGGGCGACCCGCTTCCACACGCTCGCGCTCGATCCGTAACCGGGAAGAACGGAGCCCTCGTCCGCCGTACGGCCGCGCACGGGCACCACGTAACCGGGCCGGGCCCGGCATGCCTGGCGCAGTGCGGCCAGCACACGGTCGCGGTCCTCGGCGCGCACCGCCACCGCGGCTGCCGTGTGGGACGCGGAGCGCACGCAGAAGAACGTCACTCCGGCGTCGCGCAGCGCCGCGATCACCTGCTCCAGATTCGACCGGCGCGCCTGCAGCGGCGTGATGCCGGGCACGACATGCGCGATGCGCGGCGTGCCCGCGACGCTGATGACCCGTCGGTCGTGCCGGGCCAGCAGCGCTTTGTGCCGGCGCGTGACCCGCACGCGCTTGACCTGGTCCCTCACCTCCGCCGCGGCGGCGATCTGGGACTTCACCTGCTCCCTGAGGCCCGTTCCCACATGCTGCGCGATCATCCGTCGCGCACCGACCGGTACTGCGCGACGATAGACGCCGACCAACCGGGACGCTTCAGGGTTGCGCATGCTGGGAACTCCTCCGATGGGCGACCGGTCGGTGAACGTCGCGCGCCGACAACCGCCGATAAATGTAAGGCCATACCAAGTATGCCGTGTGTTCACCCCACTGCTGTCGGCCGCTGCCGCGTCAACAATCAGTGCGCACACCAGGCATACCGGAACATTGAGACGGGTTCGTCGGCATTGTCACTGTGCGCCCCGACCAGGGGCCGGAGGTGACGCTCCACCGCTGCGCCGGCGGTGGAGGTGACGTCGTGCGGCATCGTGCGGCCCGGCTCACGGGCTGTGCCCCGGCGCGGGCCGGGGCACAGGAGGAGGCGGCCCGGCCTAGAACGGGTCGAAGTCGTCGAACTCCCGCTGGGCCTCGTCGCGTTCGGCCTGCCGCTCCCGGCGGCGCTGCGCCGCGGGCCGCGGGGCCGTGAAGCGGTGGTCCTCGCCGCGCCGGCCGAGCATCTCCGCGCCCGCCGTCATCGACGGCTCCCAGTCGAAGACGACCGCGTTGTCCTCCGGGCCGATGGCGACACCGTCGCCGGCCCGGGCGCCCGCCTTCATCAGCTCTTCCTCCACGCCGAGGCGGGCCAGCCGGTCGGCCAGGTAGCCCACGGCCTCGTCGTTGGTGAAGTCGGTCTGGCGCACCCAGCGTTCGGGCTTCTCGCCGCGCACCCGGAACAGCGGCTCCCCGCCGGCGTCCTCGCGGGTGACGGTGAAGCCGGCGTCGTCCACGGCCTGCGGCCGGATGACGATCCGGGTCGACTCCTCCTTCGGCCGGGCGGCCCGCGCCCTGGCGACCAGGTCACCCAGCGCGAACGACAGCTCCTTCAGGCCGATGTGGGCGACGGCCGACACCTCGAAGACGCGGTAGCCGCGCGCCTCGAGATCGGGCCGGACCATTTCCGCGAGGTCCTTGCCGTCGGGCACGTCGACCTTGTTCAGCACCACGATCCGCGGCCGGTCGTCCAGGCCGCCGTACTGCCGCAGCTCCTCCTCGATGACGTCGAGGTCGGAGACCGGGTCGCGGTCGGACTCCAGGGTCGCGGTGTCCAGCACGTGCACCAGCACGCTGCACCGCTCCACGTGCCGCAGGAACTCCAGGCCGAGCCCCCTGCCCTGGCTGGCGCCCGGGATCAGGCCGGGCACGTCGGCGATCGTGTACACGGTGGAACCGGCCGTGACCACGCCCAGGTTCGGCACCAGCGTGGTGAACGGATAGTCGGCGATCTTGGGCTTGGCCGCGCTCAGCACGGAGATCAGCGAGGACTTGCCGGCGCTCGGGTAGCCCACCAGGGCCACGTCGGCGACGGTCTTCAGCTCCAGGACGATGTCGCGCACATCGCCCGGCTCGCCCAGCAGCGCGAAGCCGGGGGCCTTGCGGCGCGGGGAGGCCAGCGCGGCGTTGCCGAGCCCGCCGCGGCCGCCCTGCGCGGCCACGTAGGAGGTGCCGTGGCCCACGAGGTCGGCGAGCACGTTGCCCGCCTTGTCCATCACGACCGTGCCGTTGGGGACCGGCAGGATCAGGTCCTGGCCGTCCTTGCCGGAGCGGTGGCCGCCCTCGCCGGGCTTGCCGTTGGTGGCCTTGCGGTGCGGGGAGTGGTGGTAGTCGAGCAGCGTGGTCACCGACTGGTCGACGGTGAGGACGACGTCGCCGCCGCGGCCGCCGTTGCCGCCGTCGGGGCCGCCGAGCGGCTTGAACTTCTCCCGGTGCACGGAGGCACAGCCGTGGCCTCCGTTACCCGCGGCGACGTGCAGTTCGACGCGGTCCACGAAGGTGGTCATGGTGCAGTGCCTCCAGGAAGTGCTGGGTGTGTCTGTGGGTCAACACGCGAAAGGCGGACCCGCCTTCCCGCGCCGGGAGCCCCGGCCGGAGAAGTGAGGTCCGCCTCGCGACGTGTTCGGTGCCGAATCGGGTGGTTCAGGCGACCGGAACGATGTTCACGACCTTGCGGCCGCGGTGGGTGCCGAACTGCACCGCACCGGCCTGCAGCGCGAACAGCGTGTCGTCGCCGCCACGGCCGACGCCCGCACCCGGGTGGAAGTGGGTGCCGCGCTGACGGACCAGGATCTCACCGGCGTTCACGACCTGACCGCCGAAGCGCTTCACGCCGAGCCGCTGAGCGTTGGAGTCGCGACCGTTCCGAGTGGACGATGCGCCCTTCTTGTGTGCCATCTCTCTTCAGTCCTTACTTCGCGACCGTGGGGATCGACGTGACCTTGATCGCCGTGTACTGCTGGCGGTGGCCCTGCCGACGGCGGTAACCGGTCTTGTTCTTGTAGCGCAGAATGTCGATCTTCTGGCCCTTGTGGTGGTCCACGACCTCGGCCTGGACCTTGATCCCGGCCAGGACCCACGGGTCGCTGGTCACGGAGTCGCCGTCGACAACGAGCAGGGTCGAAAGCTCGACCGTGTCGCCAACCTTGGCAGTGGGAATCTTGTCAACCTCGACGACGTCACCGACAGCAACCTTGTGCTGGCGGCCGCCGCTGCGCACGATGGCGTACACGGGGCTCTCACTCTCTTCGCTCGGGAAACGGCACCCCCGCAGGCCAGTCGCCCGGCATCGCGAACGACCTCTCCCGGCCGATCCTGCGCCCGGGAGGAAAGGGTTTACGGGGATGTGGCGTGCTCACACGCCGACGGTCAAGATTACGGGGCTCGCCCGCCGAGGGTCAAACCGGGTCCGGGCGGTGTGGCCCTGCCCGTCGGAGCAGGGCCACACCACGCGGGGTCAGCCCTCGTCCGCGGCGCCGGAGGCGGCGGACGCCGCCGGTTCGGCCGTCGCGGTCTTCTTCGCCGCGGCCTTCTTGGCCGTGGCCGGCTTGGCGGTCTTGGCCGCCTTCTTGGCCGTGGTCTTCTTCGCCGCCGTCTTCTTGGCGGCGGTCTTCTTCGCGGCCGTCTTCTTGGTGGCGGCCTTCTTCGCCGTGGCCTTCTTGGCGGTCTTGCGGGCCGTCTTCTTGGCCGCGGCCGCCGTCTCCTCGGCGCCCTCGCCGGCGGCCTCGTCACCGCTGTGGGCACCCTCGGCCGCGGGCTTGGCCTCGGCGGCCGGTGCGGTGCCCTCGGCGGGCGCGGCACCCTCGGGTGCCTCGGGCGTCGCGGTCTGCTCCGGCTGCGTCCCGGCACCAGCCTCGGCGCTGCCGGCGGCCTCGCCGGCCTCCGGGGCGGCCGAAGCCGACGGGACGACCACGACGGCCGCCTCCTCGGGTGCGGTCGGCGCGGTGGCCTTGCGCACCGCGCGGCGCCGCGGACGGGCGGGCGGGGCCGGCTCGGCGGGCGCCTCGGCCTGCTCCGCCTGCGGGGCCGGCTCGGCCGCCGGTGCCTCGGGCTGCCCGGGCTGCCCGGCCTCGGCCGGTGCCGGGACCGCGGCGGTCTCCGGGACCGTCACCACGGCCGCCTCGGCTCCCGCGGGGGAACCGGCCGGTGCGGACGCCTTCCGGGTGGCCCGGCGGCGCGTACGGCCCTTGGGCGCGGGCTCCTCGGCGGGTGCTTCGGCGGGTGCCTCGGCGGGCGCCTCTGCGACTGCTTCCGCAGGTGCTGCTTCCGCGGACGCCGCCGCCGGGGCCGCGACGGCCGGCACCTCGGCCTCGGCGGTCTCCGGCGCGGCCTGCGCCTGCGCGGCCGGTTCCCCGGCAGGTGCGGCGCCGTCCTGGGCCGGGGCGGCCGGGGCGGCCGCCGCCTTCTTCGGGGCGGACGCCTTGCGGCTCGCCCGGCGCCGGCCGCGGCCGCGCGTGGCCGCGGCCTCCGCCTCGGCGACGCTGCTGTACAGCTCCTCGTCCGGGGCGATGCCGTCGGGCAGCGGCTGCGGCGCGGGCGCCGCGGCCGGTTCGGCGGCCTTGGGGGCCTCGGCGGCTTCGGCGGTCTCGGCGACGTCCTCCGCCTCGCGCTCGGCCTCCTCCTCGGCGGTCTGCGTGACGGCCTCGGCGGCGGTCTGAGGCGCCTGTTCGGCCCCGGCACGGGCGCGCTTGCGGCGCTTGCCGCCGCCGGAGGTGACGTGGTCCAGGTGGACGATGACACCACGGCCGTTGCAGTGCACGCAGGTCTCGGAGAAGGACTCCAGCAGGCCCTGGCCGACCCGCTTGCGGGTCATCTGCACCAGGCCCAGCGAGGTCACCTCGGCCACCTGATGCTTGGTGCGGTCCCGGCCCAGGCACTCCAGCAGGCGGCGCAGCACCAGGTCCCGGTTGGACTCCAGGACCATGTCGATGAAGTCGATCACGATGATGCCGCCGAGGTCGCGCAGCCGCAGCTGGCGCACGATCTCCTCGGCCGCCTCCAGGTTGTTCCTGGTGACCGTCTCCTCGAGGTTGCCGCCCTGACCGGTGAACTTGCCGGTGTTGACGTCGATGACGACCATCGCCTCGGTCCGGTCGATCACCAGCGAGCCGCCGCTGGGCAGCCAGACCTTGCGGTCCAGCGCCTTGGCGAGCTGCTCGTCGATCCGGTACGTGGCGAAGACGTCCACGTCGCTGGTCCAGCGCTGCAGACGCGGCGCCAGGTCCGGGGCGACGTGGGTGACGTAGCCGTGGATGGTCTCCCAGGCCTCGTCACCGCTGACGATGACCTTGGAGAAGTCCTCGTTGAAGATGTCGCGCACGACCCGGACGGTCATGTCCGGCTCGCCGTACAGCAGTGCGGGGGCGCTGGAGCCGTTCTTGGCCTTCTTCTGGATCTCCTCCCACTGCGCCTGCAGCCGCTCGACGTCCCGGCGCAGCTCCTCCTCGCTGGCGCCCTCCGCGGCGGTGCGCACGATGACGCCCGCGTCCTCGGGGACGATCTTCTTGAGGATGGTCTTCAGCCGGGCCCGCTCGGTGTCGGGCAGCTTGCGGCTGATGCCGGTCATCGAGCCCTCGGGGACGTACACGAGGTAGCGGCCGGGCATGGAGACCTGGCTGGTCAGACGCGCGCCCTTGTGGCCGATCGGGTCCTTGGTCACCTGGACGAGGACCGACTGGCCGGACTTCAGGGCGGACTCGATGCGGCGCGGGCCGTTGGCCAGGCCGAGGGCCTCGAAGTTGACCTCGCCCGCGTACAGGACCGCGTTGCGGCCCTTGCCGATGTCGATGAAGGCGGCCTCCATCGACGGCAGCACGTTCTGCACCTTGCCGAGGTAGACGTTCCCCACGTAGGAGACCGCCTGCTCCTTGTTGACGTAGTGCTCGACGAGCACGCCGTCCTCCAGGACGCCGATCTGGGTCCGGTCGCCCTGCTGGCGGACGACCATCACCCGCTCGACGGCCTCGCGCCGGGCCAGGAACTCGGCCTCGGTGATGATCGGCACACGGCGGCGGCCCTGCTCACGGCCCTCGCGGCGGCGCTGCTTCTTGGCCTCCAGACGCGTGGAGCCCTTGATGGACTGCACCTCGTCCGTGACGTCGCCGGAGTCCTTCTTGCGCGGCTCGCGGACCTTGACGACGGTGCGCTCGGGGTCGTCCGGCGCCGGCTCGGTGTCCACGGCGCTCTCACCGGCCCGGCGACGCCGACGGCGGCGACGGCGACTGCTGCTGGTGCCCGCGGCGGCCGCGGCGCCCGGGGCGGCCTGCTGCTCCTCGGCGGCGCCCTCCTCGGCCTTGTCCGCCTCCTCGGCGTCCTCCTCGACCTGCTCGGCGGTGTCCTCGGCGTCCTGCGCGGCCTGTGCGGCGGCGGCCTGCGCGGTGTCCTCCGCCTCGTCCTCGCCGCTGGTCTCGGCCTGCTCGCCCCGGCGGCGACGGCGGCCTCCGCGGCGGCGACGGCGGCGTCCGCCGGTCTCCTCGGTCTCGTCGGCGGCCTCGGTGCCCTCCTCGGCGTCCTCGGCCTCGTCCTCGGTGATCCGCTCCTCGGGCTCCTCGGCGTATCCGGTGCCGCGGCGACGGCGGCGGCGCCGGGTGCCGCCGCGCTCCTCGCGCTCCGGTGACGGGAACTCCTCGGTCTCCGCGGCCTCCTCCGCCTCGGCGGCCTCGGCGGCGGCCCGCAGCGGGGTCTGGAACCTCGGCTCGGTGAAGACCGGCGGCTGGAAGACGGCGACGGCCGGGCGCACCGGGCGGCGCGGGATCTCGTTCTCCTCGGCCGCAGGCTGCGGGGCGGCGGGCTCGACCGCGGGGGCGGCGAAGCCGGTCGCGGCACGGCGGACGACGCGGCGCCGGACACGGCGCGGCGCGGCCTCCTCCTCGGCGGCCGCGGATGCGGCGGGGGCCTGGGCCGGCTCGGCCACGGGTGCCTTGGCCGCCGTCTCGGCGGTCTGCTGCGGGCTCTCGGTGCCGGCAGCGGCCGGGGCGGCGGGCGCGGAAGCCTCGCTCGCCTCGGGCTCTGTCTTCTCCGTGTTCTCCGCGGGGGCGGGCGCGGACACCGCGCGGGTGACCCGGCGGCGGACCCGCCGGGTCCGGGGCGCGGCGACCGGCTCGGCCTCCTCCGTCGCGGGGGCGGCGGCCGCGCCGGCCTCGGCGGGCGTCTCGCCGACGGGGGCCTCGGCGGGCTCGGGCGCCGGAGAGGACACGGCGCGAGTCGCGCGACGGCGCGGGCGGCGCGGCGCGGGCTCTTCGGCGGCGGGCGCCGGAGCGGCCTGCTCCGCCTGCTCGCTCTGTTCCGGCTGCTCGCTCTGCTGTGCCTGCTCCGCCGGGGCGGTCTGGGCGGCCTGAGCGGTCTGCGGTGCGCCGGCGGGCGCGGACACGCGACGGCGACGGCGCCGGGCGGGCGCGGGCTCTTCGGCGGCGGGCGCCGGAGCGGCCTGCTCGGCCGCAGCGGCGGTCTCGGGGGTGCTTTCCCCGCTCACGGACGGCACCGGCTCGGCGGGTGCGGC
>NZ_BNBV01000050.1 GCF_014656135.1 Streptomyces thermodiastaticus | reverse complement strand
GTGGTGCT
Source organism: Streptomyces thermodiastaticus (assembly GCF_014656135.1). Classification (GTDB taxonomy): domain Bacteria; phylum Actinomycetota; class Actinomycetes; order Streptomycetales; family Streptomycetaceae; genus Streptomyces; species Streptomyces thermodiastaticus. The sequence goes on along the minus strand of NZ_BNBV01000050.1, from coordinate 19,393 downwards.
TGCGGTGCTTCTTGTGGCCCTTGTCGTGGTCGTCGTGGTCGCCGTGGTCGTTGCCCTCGTTGCCCTTGCCGACGCCGCCGTCCAGAGGGGCCTGGACGGGTGCCTGCTGGACGGCCGTCGGGACCGTCCGGGCCTCGGGTGCGGAGGCGGCCGCGGCATAGGTGATGCCGGTCGCGGTCAGTGCCGCGGCGGCCGCGATGCCCGCGGTGACTGCGTGGGAACGGGTCATGTTCATGGCACTGTGTCTCCTGTCTCGCAGGGAGGCCGGCTCGGCAGCCGACGTGAGAATGAACGTACATAGGCCTCCGAAAGCTGTCATTTCGGGATTTTCTGGAGAGCGTGAAAGCGCGGCTGATCGGGGTATCCGGAGGGTGCGCCGGTGGCTCTGAGAGCATGTCAGCTCAGCGACACAGGCGCCTGATTGACGGCGGTTGGTCCTTCGAGGTGATCCACTGACGCCTGATCACCCGAAATCGTGTCGGACATCGAGCGAACATCGGTGTGTCGATGCTTGACAAATGGCGTCGCGGGTGTCGTAGGGGTGTGGCGTCGCGGTGTGCGCCGGGGGGCGGTGACTTGGTGGCTCCGGCACGCGAGCGAGCCGCTCGCTGCTCGAAGTATCGGACGTGCGAGGCCGGTTGACACCCCGGGGGTGCTTTCTATCATCAAAGGTCGTCCGGTCAATCGTTCAGCGTTCGAAGTGTCGAACAAAGTCTGACATGAGCATGTCCATACGGGGGCGCCGCCCGTGACCCCACTCGTTGCGAGGAGATGACCGATGTCCCTGATCCGGACCCGTTCCCGGCGCGTCGGACGGCTCGCCCTGCTTGCGCCGGTGCTAGCTCTGACCTCGGCTCTGTTCGGGAGCGCGGCGGCCGGCGGCGGCAGTGCCGTGGCCGCCGACAGCACCGGCGGTTCCACCGCCGGCGCCGCCGTGGCCGCTGCGTCGCTTCCCTGTGATCTCTACGCCGCCGGCGGCACCCCCTGCGTGGCCGCGCACAGCACCACTCGCGCGCTGTACTCCGCCTACACCGGCCCCCTATATCAGGTCAGACGCGCCTCGGACGGTGCCACGCGGGACATCGGCGTGCTCAGTGCGGGCGGCTACGCCGACGCCGCCGCGCAGGACGCGTTCTGTGCCCGCACCAGCTGCCTGATCACCGTCCTGTACGACCAGTCGGGCCACGGCAACCACCTCACCCAGGCACCTCCCGGAGGCTTCGACGGCCCCGCGGCCGGCGGATACGACAACCTCGCCGAGGCCTCGGCCGCCCCGGTCACCGTGGCCGGTCACAAGGTGTACGGCGTGTTCATCGCCCCGGGAACCGGCTACCGCGACAACAGCACGCACGGCATTGCGACCGGAGACCAGCCCGAAGGCATGTACGCCGTCCTCGACGGCACCCACTACAACGGCGGCTGCTGCTTCGACTACGGCAATGCCGAGACCAGCAGCCTCGACACCGGCAACGGCCACATGGAGGCCGTCTACTTCGGCGACAACAAGGTGTGGGGCTACGGCACCGGCAATGGCCCCTGGGTGATGGCCGACCTGGAGAACGGCCTGTTCTCCGGAGTCGAGGCGGGCTACAACGCCAACGACCCCAGTGTCAGCCACCGTTTCCTCACCGCCGTCGTCAAGGGCGGCCCGGATCAATGGGCGATCCGGGCCGGCGACGCGCAGTCCGGCGGCCTGTCCACCTACTACAGCGGACCGCGCCCCGACGTCCCGGGATACGACCCGATGAAGAAGGAAGGGGCCATCATCCTCGGTATCGGCGGTGACAACAGCAACAGCTCCGCCGGCACCTTCTACGAAGGCGTCATGACGTCCGGTTACCCGTCGGACGCCACCGAGAACGCCGTACAGGCGAACATCGCCGCGGCCGGCTACACGGCACCGGCTCCTCCCGGCGGCCTCACCGCGGGATCGCGGATCTCGCTGCGGGCCACCACATCCTGCTGCACCAACGACTTCCTGCGGCACAACAGCGGTGACGACAACGTCGTGATCGCGCCCGTCACCTCGTCCAGCCCGGCCGCCGACAAGGCCGCCGCGACCTGGATCGTGCGCGAGGGTCTGGGCGACGCCGCCTGCGTCTCCTTCGAGTCCGCGGACCGGCCGGGGCAGTATCTGCGCCACTACGACTTCCGGCTGCGTGTCGACGGCGACGACGGAAGCGCGCTGTTCCGGCAGGACGCCACCTTCTGCCCGCAGGCTGGCCACAACGGCCAGGGTGTGTCCCTGAGGTCCGCCAACTACCCGAGCGACTTCGTGCGCCACTACGCGTACAACGCCTACATCGCCGGTGACGGCGGCTCCCACGACTGGGACACCACCGCCTCCTGGGCCGACGACACCAGCTGGGTCGTGGGCTCGTCCTGGGCCTGATTGTCACGCGGCACATGCACTCGGGCCGTGTCACCGGATTCCCGGTGGCACGGCCCGGTGTCCATCCCGGCCGGCCCGGGTGCGCGACGACGTGTGGAGGGTGCGGGGGCGTGCCGGAACCCCGTCACAGGTGCTGTCCGTGCTGCACCCCGTCCCGACGCGACACCCTCGGCATCGACGGCATCTCTGGGCCGCGACCCGCCGGCCATGCGGCACACGCGTATGATCAAGTTCACATATCCGGTGGTGACTGCTCCCCGCTCATGCGGCGGCAGGAGCCTGCGGCCGTGTCCAGTGGGTGCACCGTGGCCGAAAGTGCGGCCCTGACACGCAGACGGCGGCTCCTGCTCACCGGTCCCCTCGTACGCGGCGGCATCGGTCGCCGGGGGACGAGCCGGTGTGCACCGCAGATGAGACGGCGGTCGAGTGGCCGAAATGCGACCACGTGACCCCGGTGGCCTGCGCGCGGGTGGGCGCATTCGCGGACGCGGCCGGTGTCGCCCACGCGGCGTCGAGCGCCGTCAGGGAGGGGGCACCGAAGGCGGACACCGGCGTAACGGCCTCACGCGGCCCGCTCACGAGGGCCGTCGCCCGGCACGCGGTCGTCACGGCGTCTCGTTCCGTGTGGCCACGCCACGCCCGGTCTCGGCATCGCTGTCCTCGGCACGGCCGACCGGGCTTCGCGCTTCTGCCTCGGGCTGTTCGCCCGTCGTGTCCGGTCCGGAGCACGGGCGCTCCCCGCCCGGTGATGCGGCGTCGAGCCGGCGCACCACCGCACCACCTGCGCGATGCAGACGAGAGGAGCACACGGTGGACGAACAGGTTCTCAGAGCCCAGAAGTGGGTGAACGCCACCTACAAGGACGTCGAGGGTTACGTCGCCTGCGCGGAGGACGGCCGCACCGGTTGGGGGACCGTGTACTCCCTCATCATGGGCCTCCAGCACGAGCTGGGGATCAGCCCCGTCGTCGCGTCGTTCGGCCCGCACACCTACGCCAAGTTCGGAGCACTCGGCGACATCGGTTTCGACTGGGACAAGAACCGCAACATCGTCGCGATCCTCCAGTACGGGCTGTGGTGCAAGGGGTACTGGGCGGTCGAACCGGGCAGCGAGGGCTGGTTCACCGGCGTCACCCGGCAGGCCGTGGCCGAGCTCCGCGGCGACATGGGCATCGGCGGCGACGGCGTGATCAACGCCAAGATGGCCAAGGCCGTGCTCACCATGGACGCCTATGTGGTGGTGGCCGGCAGCACCGACGGCATCCGCTCAATCCAGCAGTGGCTCAACGGCCGTTACTGGGACCGCAGCGCCTACTCCATCGGGCCGTGCGACGGCATCTACTCGCGCGACGTGCAGAAAGCGCTGGTGCTCGCCCTCCAGTACGAGATGGGCATTGCCGAGCCGAACGGAAACTGCGGACCCGCCACGCAGTCCGGCCTGCGGAACCACACCCTCTCCCAGGGCGACTCCGGTGTTTTCGTCCAGCTCTTCTCCGCGGCGTGCCTGTTCAACTCGCCGGCGTACGACGGAGACGACAACCCGGTCGCGACCACCTGGCGCTCCACGTTCGACGCCGGTCTGGCCGAATGGGTCTCCGTCTTCCGGCAGTTCGACAAACTGACGGTCAACGGCAGCGGCGACTACGACACCTGGGCGCAGCTCCTGGTCTCGATGGGGGATCCGGATCGCCCGGCGACCGGCTCGGACACCCGGTACGGGATACCGCCTCGCGTGCCACGTGGCTGTACGGCAACGGGTACCGCTACGTCGGCCGCTACATCCACGACCCGCCGAACTCCACGCTCGACAAGGAGATCAAACCGGGCGAGCTCGACACCATCTTCGCCGCCGGCCTGAAGGTGTTCCCGATCTGAGCGTCGGTCGGCGACAGGGGCGGCCCCGCGGACGGCTTCATCGCCTACGTTCAGCAGCTGTACGACCTCGCGGGCGCCAGGCGAACGGCGGCGACGTCGGCGGCTGGGCCGGTGACCTGATGACCTTCTGGGCCGACTGGCGCAACGCCGAGCAGCAGTACGCGGACCCGCTGGCGTTCGCCCACGACAAGCTCGCCGTGCGCGGCGTCGCCTCGTCCTTCGGTTTCACCGATCTCATCGAGGACGCCGACGGATACCTCATCGCCAGGGCGGTGCGCGGCGGCAAGAACATCGTCGACGCCGTGAGGGACCACTACGACGGCGGGGCCGGGCTGACCCGCTTCAACGACTTCTTCACGGGACGCTGAGGCAACGCCGAAAACTGCAAGGCGGCAGCCCACGAGGCCCTCACCGGGCTCGACGAAACCCTCTCGGTCGCCCAGCTCTGTCTCATCACCGGTGCGGGGGCTGCGCTTCCGGGCGACTACCTCAGCCTGCCGGGCGGCGCCGGCGAACCCGCGGACTTCGAGCAGGGCTTCGTCGACGCACTGCTCGCCACGCCTCTTCGTCCGGCACGAACGGTACGAAACGACGAGGCGTACCGGCGAGCCCACGCCGCCGACTTCGACAAGATCTACCCGCTGCACGACATGTGCAACGCGCACGCGGACCTCGTCCCCGCCTGGGTCAACCCGGCGATCGCGCTCTGCGGAGCCGTCGCGCTGGCTGCCGCCGCGTCCTGATGCGGTTCGCGTCCACACACGTCATCAAGCTTCTCCACCCTCGGGGAAGGGGGGACCAGTCAAGACCCCGACCGGCCTGTCACGCCGCCGCTTCCTCGGTGCCACGTCCTCGGCCGCCGCCGTCACGCTCGTCGGCGCCGGTGGTGCGGGCACGGCCGTGGCCGCCACCGGCGAGGGCACCGAGCCTCACGCCTGGAAGGACCCCGAGTCACGCAACGGCTGGCCCGTCCTCGCGCAGGCGCCCAGCCACCGCATCGAGGGCAGCGGCCAGGAGGTACGCCTGGCCGCGGGCGACGCGGCGGTGATCCTCCTCCATGTCGCCCGCCGCTTCCACTCGAGATCGACTCCCTGCGCGCGGGCGACGTGCACGGCTGGACGCCCCACGTGGACGTGACGGAGCCGTACGAGTCGAACCACGCCTCGGGCAGTGCCCTGGCGCTCCGCCCGCTGTGCTGCCCCACCGGCTCGAAGGGCACCTTCTACCCGAACGAACTGTGGTCATCCGCGACATCCTCAGCGAGCTGGACGGCACCGTGGCCTGGGGCGGCGACTTCGCGGTGCCCAAGGAGTCCCACTTCGAACCGCCCTCGGTCCCGGCCCCCGCCTCAAGGGCGTGGCCCGCAAGATACAGGGCTGGCGGGCAGGCCCCGGCAACGAGGGCGCGGGCGCCACCGATGCCTTCGACCCGCGCCGTCGCGAGGCGGCCCGCGCGTTCCAGCGGCGCACGGCGAGCTGAGCCGGGGCCGTGCCTGGAACGGAGCCGCCGGCGCCCGCTTCGGGCACGGCCGCCCGGCACCCGGCAGGAGCTGCGGTCAGCGGCGCAGTGCCTCGGCCGCGATCGCGGCCACGGCGTCGGCCAGCGCCGTCAGTGCGGGCGAGTCGAGCTTCCACTGCTGCCAGTACAGCGCCACGTCCGTCCACTGCCCGGGCGCCAGCAGCCGGAGCCGGCCTGCCGCCAGCAGCGGTTCCGCCTGGACCTCGGGGACCATGCCCCAGCCGAGTCCGGCCACGACCGCGTCGAGGAATCCCTCCGAGGTGGGAATGTGATGCCGGCGCGTGGAGGCGGCCGCCCCGCCGCCCAGCCGGCGCACGAAGCCGTCCTGAAGGTCGTCCTTGCGGTCGAACACCACCACGGGAGCACCGGCCAGCGCCTGCGGGAGGGGCTCGTGCGACACCTCGGCCGCGAGGCCCGGAGCCGCCACCGGCAGGTACCGCATCCGGCCGAGCGGCCGGACCGTGCAGCCGGGCACGGCATCGGGGGAGGAGGTCACCGCCGCCATCACCAGACCCTCGCGCAGCAGGGCCGCCGTATGGTCCTCGTCCTCCCGGTGCAGCTCGGAGCACAGTCCCGGCACCCGCGTCAGGGCCGGCAGGAACCAGGTGGCCAGCGAGTCCGCGTTCACCGCCACCGACACCCGGGTCGGCTCACCGGAGCCGCTCAGCCCGAGCTCGCTCCACGCGTCCTGCTCCAGCCGGGCGAGCTGCCGGGCGAACCGCACCAGGACCGCGCCGGACTCCGTGGGCTGCACCGGCTTGGTGCGCCGCAGCAGCACCCGGCCGGTGCGCTGCTCCAGCGCCTTGACCCGCTGGCTGACGGCGGACGGGGTCACATGCAGCGCGGCCGCCGCCGCGTCGAAGGTTCCTTCGTCGACCACGGCGAGCAGGGTCCGGACCTGGTCCACGGGGAGATCTGGAATCATCACGACAGCTAAGGATACGTAAGAAACTTCAGCTGTACTTGACAGCGGCGTGTGTCTACGGTCGGCACCATGCATCACGCCCTGACCGCCGCCGCAGCCGGATTCGGCACCGGAATGTCCCTGATCGTCGCCATCGGCGCCCAGAACGCCTTCGTCCTGCGCCAAGGTGTGCGCCGGCACGCCGTCCTGGCCGTCGTCGGGATCTGCTCGCTGTCCGACGCAGTGCTGATCGCGCTGGGGGTCGGCGGGGTCGGGGCGGTCGTGGTCGCCTGGCCGGGTGTGCTGCGCGCGGTCGGGATCGTCGGCGGTTTGTTCCTTCTCTGCTACGGCGTGATGGCCGCCCGGCGGGTGCTCGGGCCCGGCACCGGGCTGCGCGGCGACGGCGAGGCCGCCGGTTCCCGCAGACGGGCGGTGCTCACCTGCCTGGCGATGACCTGGCTCAATCCGCATGTCTACCTGGACACCGTGTTCCTGCTGGGCTCCCTCGCCGCCGGCCACGGCGCGCTGCGCTGGTCCTTCGGGCTCGGCGCGGCGCTCGCCAGTCTGTGCTGGTTCTCGGCGCTCGGCTTCGGCGCGCGCCTGCTCGGCCGCTTCCTGGCCCGGCCCACGGCCTGGCGGGTGCTGGACGGCCTGGTCGCCGTGACCATGCTGACCCTCGGGACGACGCTCCTCATCGGGGCGTAAGGCCCTGCGCGCCGGTGCCGACTGCCCTATCATCGACCCATTGAAGTTGAAAGTCGAACATCCCGTGCGGGGAGGGCGGCGCCATGAGCAACACCGAAACACATCCCGCCGAGGTGAGGTGTGGCCCACGACCCGGCGCCGGACCCACCGCGGACGTCGAGGTGCTCACGCCACGCACCGTCCCTCTCGGCGGCCCGCGGGCGATGACGGTCCGCCGGACACTGCCCCAGCGCGCCCGGACCCTGATCGGAGCCTGGTGCTTCGCCGACCACTACGGCCCCGACGACGTCGCCGCCACCGGCGGGATGAACGTCGCCCCGCACCCCCACACCGGGCTGCAGACCGTGAGCTGGCTGTTCAGCGGGGAGATCGAGCACCGCGACAGCCTGGGCACCCACGCCCTCGTCCGGCCCGGCGAACTCAACCTCATGACGGGCGGCCTGGGTATCTGCCACTCGGAGGTGTCGACGCCCGGCACGAGAATCCTGCACGGCGTGCAGCTGTGGGTGGCACTCCCGGACGAACACCGCCACGCCCAACGGGACTTCCAGCACTACGCACCCACCCCCGTACCGCTGGACGGCGGCCAGGCCCTGGTCTTCCTGGGCACCCTCGCCGGAGACACCTCCCCGGTGCACACCTTCACCCCCTTGCTCGGCGCCGAACTGTCCGCGGACCCGGGCGCCACGCTCACCCTCGGCATCGACCCGGACTTCGAGCACGGCCTGCTCGTCGACACCGGTGACATCCGGGCCGACGGGACCGTGCTGCGACCCGGGGAACTCGGCTGCCTCGCCCCCGGGCGCCGCGAGCTCACCCTCACCAACACCGGGCCCGCCCGCGCCCGGCTGATCCTCCTCGGCGGACCTCCGTTCCAGGAGGAGATCGTCATGTGGTGGAACTTCATCGGGCGCACCCACGAGGACATCGTCCGGGCCCGCCGGGACTGGCAGGAAGGCCGGCGGTTCGGCACTGTCACGGGATACGACGGCGCTCCGCTGCCCGCGCCGGAGCTGCCGAACACACCCTTGAAGCCGCGAGGCAACAAGCGCTGACCTGCGACGGGCGGGGGCGTGCGCCGACAGGCGTGATCGCTCCTGCGTCTGCGACCGGCATCAGCCGCAGCTCGCCACCGGCGGACCGTCCCGGCGTGACCGGGGTGTACCCGGCGACGGACGGCAACGCCTGATCACCTCGCGTCTTCCGGCGAGCAGGGGGCAGCCCTTCCTGAGGCTGCGTCCGACTCCGTCATGAATGCAATTCTTCAGTCAACATCTTGTCTGACTGTGATGATTCATGCATGCTGTGGAACCGCCCCCGTCCGGCTCCCCCCGGGAGGCCTCTGTGTCCACGCAAGCCGCATCCAGACCACCGGCCGTCTCGGCTCCGACCGAGCCGCTGACCGGCTTTCATCTCCGGGTCACCGCAACCACGTTCGGCGCCAACTTCTCCGACGGCTACGCGCTGGGCACCATCGGCGCCGTCCTTCCCGCGCTGAGCACCTCGATGCACATGTCCGGCATCTGGCAGGGCCTGCTCGGCTCCTCCGCGCTCATCGGGCTCTTCTTCGGAAGCATCACGCTCGGCCGGGTCGCCGACGCGATCGGCCGCCAGAAGGTCTACCTCTGGAACTTCGTCCTCATCGCCCTCGCCTCCGCCGCCCAGCTGTGGGCGCACAGCCCGGTAGTGCTGTTCGTCCTCCGCCTGGTGATCGGCTTCGGACTGGGCGCCGACTACGCGGTCGGCCCGACGTTGCTCTCCGAGTTCGTGCCCCGGCGACTGCGCGGTGTCCTGCTCGGCTCGCTGACCGTGCTGTGGACCGTCGGCTACGTTCTGTCCAACATCCTCACCTCCTGGCTGCCGTTGACCGACACCTCCGCACACTGGCTGCTCGCCAGCGGCGCCCTGCCCGCCCTGCTGGTCCTGCTGCTCCGGATCGGTATCCCCGAGTCACCCAGCTGGCTGGCCTCCCGCGGCCGCGTCGACGAGGCCGCGCGGATCCGCCGCCGCCATCTGGGACAGGCCTCGCCGGCCGCCGAGGAGACCACGGCATCCGTGGCCGAGCTGCCGCCCGCCGCCCGTTACCGTGAGCTCTTCGCCCGCGGACAGGCGGCCAGGACCTGGTTCGGAGTGATCTTCTACAGCGCGCAGGTACTGCCCTACTTCGCGATCTACACCTTCATGCCGCAGATCCTCAGCACGCTGCGCGTCACCGACGTGACCGCACAGAACCTGGTGCTCAACCTCGCCCTCCTGGCCGGCGGCGTCCTCGGACTCTGGCCGGTGCAGCGGATGGGACGGCGACCGTTCACCATCGGCACCTTTGCCGTCCTGACCGTCTGCCTGGCGCTGATGGCCGTGCTCAGCGGCGCGTCCGGCTGGGCACTGATGATCCCCTTCCTGGTGTACACCTTCGTGATGGCCGGCGCCTCCAACATCACCCAGGTCTACCCGCCCGAGCTCTTCCCCACGGCGCTGCGCGGCTCCGGCGTCGGCTTCCTCAACGGCACCAGCCGGGTCGCCTCCGCCGTCGGCACCTTCGTCCTGCCCGTCAGCCTCAGCCGACTCGGGGTGGGCTGGTCGATGGGCTGGATGGCCCTGGTCCTGCTCCTCGGCACAGCCGTCAGCATGGCCTGGGCCCCGGAGACTCGTGACGCCCTGACCGCAGAGGAGTGGCACCACTGATGACACCACAGCAGGCAGCCGACAGGGTCCCCGCCACCGCATGCGACCCGCGCACCGCCACCCCGGACTCCGTCACCCTTGACGGCCGGTCGTTGACCATCGCTCAGGTCACCGCTCTCGCGCGCGGCATCGCCCGCCCCGTGGTCGACGCCGCGGCCCGTGCCCGGCTGGTCGAGGCCGGCCGGGTCGGCCGCGCGATCGCCGCGCGGCGTCCGGTCTACGGCTACACCACCGGCGTGGGCGCCAACCGCACCACCGTCGTCCCGGAGCGGGCCACGGAGGACTTCGGTATGCGCCTGTTGCGCAGTCACAGCGGCGGGATCGGCCCGCTGGTCCCGGACGAGCAGGTCCGGGCCATGCTCGCGGTGCGGCTCAATCAGCTGCTCGCCGGCGGCTCGGCCGTCTCCGCGGCGGTGGTGGACCGGCTGGCTCAGGCCCTGACCACCGGGCACCTGCCGCGCATCCACTCCCTGGGCTCGATCGGCACCGGTGACCTGTCGGCCCTTGCCGAGCTCGGACTCACCCTCGCGGGAGAACTGCCCTGGCACGGCGGTTCCGGGCCCGCCCCGGCCGCCCTGCGACTGACCCGGTGGGACGCGTTGCCGCTCATATCCAGTGGTGCGCTGACCGTCGGCCAGGCCGCCCTGGCCGCCGACGACCTGGACCGTCTGCTGGATCGCGTGCCCCTGGTCGCGGCACTGACTCTCACCGCGGTACGCGGCTCCACCGAACCCTACGCGGCACACGTGCACGCCCGCCGCGCTCACCCGGGAGCACAGCACGTCGCCGCACGCATGCGCGCGCTGCTCGGCGCCGCCGACCGGCAGCCCGCCCTGGTCCAGGACCCCTTCGGGCTGCGTTGCCTGCCCCAGGTGCACGGCACCGCGCTCGAGGCGCTGGACAGTCTGCGGAAAGTTTTGCGCGTCGAACTCAATGCCGCACTCGAGAACCCGCTGCTGGACCCGGTCGCGCAGGAGTATCACCACCACGGCGGCTTCCACTTCGCCCGCCTGGCGCTGGCCCTGGACCAGCTCCGGCTGGCCCTGCTGAGCACCGCCGAGCTCTCCACCGCCCGCCTGGCCATGCTCGTCGAACCGGCCTACACGTCACTGCCGCCGTTCCTCGCCGAGAAAGAGGACGGCAGCAGCGGCGTGATGATCATCGAGTACGCCGCACAATCCGCCCTGGCCGAACTGCGGGGCGCCGCCCAACCGGTGACTCTCGGACACGCGGTCATCTCCCGCGGAGCCGAGGAACACGCCAGCTTCGCCTCCACCGCCGCCCGTCGGCTGCTGGAGTCCGCCGAGCATTTCCGTCTGGTCCTGGCCTGCGAGCTTCTGGCCGCGGTCAGGGCGCTCCGGATGCGTGGCGTCCTCCGGCCGGGCAGCGGCGAACTGCGCGACTTCTACCGACGGGCCCTTGCGCAGCTCGACCCCGCGATCGGCGACCGCGCCCTGTCCGCCGACGTGGAGGCCGCGGCCGGGCTGCTCTGACCAGGTACAGGTCCCCGCGCGCGGGCGTTGCGACCGAAGACCTGTCCTGTCCGCGGCCGCTGCCTGCCACGGGGCTGCCGACGGTGCCCGCGAAACCCCGGGGGGACCGGCACCGACCGCGCGTCCTCTCCGCCCCCGACGACGGCGTCCCGCAGGAGCCGGCCGCTTCGAGACGACGCGAAGGGGCGCGCAACCGTCATGCACGGGAACCGGCCACCACCGGCCGGGCCACCGGGCACGGTCGGCCCGGTCACGGCCATGCCCCGGCGGGACGGAACGGGCCGGCGCCGCAGCGGCACCTCACCCCGGGCCGACCCGGTGGACCGCCAGGGTGTCCGCCCGGTGCATCCGTGCGTCGGACGGTGCGCACACCAGACGCCCCACGGTGCAGACGGGACCGTCCAGCGGATGCTCGTCACGCAGCAGCGCCGGGACGAAGTGCCGCATCCGCTCGGCACACCTGCGGTAGAACCGCAACTGGGTGCGCCGGCCGAACAGCCGCCACCCGAGAGCGGTGACCGGGCCCAGAGTCGGAGCACCCTGCGAATGGCACGACACCACGAACAGCACCTCGCCGGTGTGCTGCCGCTTCACCACCTCGTAGGTGACCTTTCCGCGTTCCAGATGGCCCCACAGCGTCTCGTAGGCCCATCCCCAGACGCGGTCCGTCCCGTCGCGCAGCTCGTTCACCACCTCGGTGACCCGCACCCCGCAGTAGAAGTGGATGCCGTGGAAACGTGCCTCCAGCAGCATGTCGCGGCCGAGCAGCGGCGCGGACGGGTCGTAGAGCGCCCGTACGATCTCCGGCGGCGAGAACTCGTAGTCGCGGACCAGACGGCAGGCGTGCTCCCAGGAACCGTGCGGCTCCGGCGGACCCGGCTGCTCCGGGGGCAGCTCGATGCGGTAGTGGTCGATGTTCCAGTGGGGCCGGCGCACCTCGTCGAGCGAGTAGTTGACCTGCGCGTCCGCAAGCTCACGCCACACCCGGGTGGCGTCGACCCGGCCGAAGACCCAGTCAACCAAGGCGATCACGCGCACTTTCGAGCGAGTCGCCGATCAGCCACATCGTCGGCGGCCACAGACCCACGAACAGCGCACGCCGCTCGGCGTTGCCCCGTTGCTCCTGATCGACGGTCTTCGCACGCACCCAGAAGGAGACGCACAGACCGATGGTCGCGAGCGAGGCGAGATGCAGATGAACACTCCGCACACCCGCGCGGTACAGAAGCTGGACCACCATGGGGGCCTCCGGATCGCAACGACAGGGGCACCGTCACACGTTGGGTACCCACCGATCCGGGTACCCACGGGTGTGACGCCGAGCGCGGTGCTCTGCCGGTCGGACAAGCGGTTCGGGAGGCTTCGATGACACGAGCGCACTGTCCTCGCACCGTCACCGTACTGGCGCGGTTGCTGCTGGGCACCGTGCTGGTCACGTGGCGCTACCTGTGGGAGACCACGCCTTACCACCGCGGCGGCGAGTGCCGGGGCGACGAGACGGACCTGCCTTCGCCGCTGCCTGTCGAAGCCGTCGACGACCGGGTGCAGCTGGCGCAGGACGGCTGCGGCCCCCTCTACCACCGCCTCTTCCGCGTCCGCATCGCCGGCGCGGACACCGACCCGGCCCGGCTCATCACCTGGGTGTGCCGCGACTTCAAACACTTCGTGCCCTCCGAGGTGGTCGACATCCACACCGGCGACCTGCGCGGCCACGGCCTGGACGTCGCCGACGAGATACTCGTGGAGATGCCGGGGCCCTGGAACGGACCCGTCAAGGTCGTCCGGCGCGACCCCGACCGGCTCCAGCTGGTGACTCTGCGCGGCCACATGGAGGCCGGGCAGGTCCAGTTCCGCGCCCGCGAGGAGGACGGCCTGCTGGTGTTCGAGATCGAGCTGTGGGCATGCCCCGGCAACCGCCTGGTGCACTTTCTGTACTCGCACCTGCGCGTGGCGAAGGAGATCCAGCTGAACATGTGGGTGCGGTTCTGCCTCGCCGCCGCCGCGGCGTCCGGCGGCCGGCCGGTCGACGGCGTGCACATCTGCACCCGCCGGCTGCCCCCGCCCAGCAGCACACCGCCACGTCCGCTGCCGTCCGCCGCACCCCGGGCCGCGGACACGGCCTGCGGACCGGCCGGGCCAGGGGCGGACGGCGGCACCGGCACGGGCCGGCACCGCGCCCGGCTGCGGCGGGGGGACGGGTGGTGAAGGACAACCCGCTGAGGGGCCGGACCGTCGTGATCACCGGAGCCGCGCGCGGGCTGGGAGCGGCACTGGCCCACGAGCTGGCCCGGCGCGGCACCCGCCTGGCACTGCTCGGCCACGAGCGGGCCGAGCTGCACGACGTGGCGGCATCCGTGCCCGCCGAGGCACTGGCGATCGGCGTGGACGTGACCGACCAGCCGGGGCTGGCGGCGGCGGCGGAGAGGATCCGCGAACACCTCGGCCGCCCCTCGGTGGTCGTGGCGAACGCGGGAATCGCCGAGGCCGGCCCGTTCGCCACCTCGGACCCCGCGTCCTGGGAGCGGGTCGTCGAGGTGGACCTGTGCGGCAGCGCGCGCACGGCACGCGTGTTCCTGCCCGACCTGCGGGCCACGAAGGGCTACTTCCTGCAGGTCGCCTCGCTCGGGTCGCTCGGCGCCACACCGATGCTCAGCGCCTACTGCGCCGCCAAGGCGGGCGTCGAGGCATTCGCCCACGCCCTGCAGGCCGAGGTGGCGCACGAGGGGATCGCCGTGGGCATCGCCTACCCCTCCTGGGCGGACACCGCCATGATCCAGGACGGCGAGACCTTCGCGGCCCTGCACCAGCTGCGCACCCACATGCCTCCCGGCGCCCGCACCATCCATCCGGCCGGCGCCGTCGCCGCCCGCCTGGCCCGCGCCGTCGAACGCCGCAGCACCGCCGTCTACTACCCGGCATGGCTGCGCCTGGTCCAGCCCGTGCGCTGGGCCCTGCCGCCCCTGGTCACCCGGTACACCCGCCGGCAACTGCCCCGGTGGGACGAGGGGCGGCCGCTGCGCTCCACGGGCAGGCTGGGCGCCGGCGGGCGCGCCGACCGCGCCGCGACCGCACCCGACGGCCCCTGACAGCGCCGTCCACCCGGCCCTGTACCACCCGGCACCCCGGCTCCGCAGGATGCGGGACACCGGCGTCGCCGCGCGGTGCGACGGAGCACGCCGACGCCACGCGCCGATCCACCGCCGGACGCGGGGCAGCCCGTAGCATGCCGATTCGAGTCGATTTCTCCGGACGGTGGATGGTCGTACATGGGTGACACCGGGCAGGGGCTGGCCACGCTCGCACAGTACCTGGCCGCCACCGGCGAACCGCACCAGCTCCTGCCGGCCCGTCAGCAGATGGCCTTCACCCTCGGATTCCACATCGTCCTGGTGCCGTTCGGCGTGGCGCTCACCACCCTCATGCTCATCGCCAACTACCGCGGCCTGCGCAAAGGCGACGACGACGCGCTGCTGCTCGCACAGCGCTGGTCCAAGGTGGCCGCGGTCCTGTTCGCGGTGGGAGCGATCTCCGGCACCGTCCTGTCCTTCGAACTCGGCATCCTCTGGCCCGGGCTCATGGGCCGTTACGGCGCCGCCTTCGGATTCCCGTTCGCCATCGAGGGACTGTTCTTCTTCCTCGAAGCGATCTTCGTGTCCCTCTACATCTACGGCTGGAACCGGATGTCCCCGTGGGCACACTTCCTCACCGGGGTGCCCGTCCCGCTGGCGAGCCTCGGCGGGACCGCCGCCGTGATCGCGGCCAACAGCTGGATGAACAAACCCGGAGGCGTCACCGTGCGGGACGGCCAGGTCGTCGCGGTGCGCCCCCTCGGCGTGTTCTTCAACGGAGCCTTCTGGTACGAGATGCTCCACATGTTCCTGGCCGCCTACATCGTCGCGGGTTTCGGCGTGGCCGGCGTGTACGCGGTGGGCCTGCTGCGCGGACGCGACACGCGCTACCACCGCCTCGGGTTCCTCATCGGGTTCGTCTCCGCGGCCGTCCTCGTCCCCGCACAGTTCATCGTGGGCGACACCATCGCCCGCTACGTCTTCCAGTCCGAGCCGGCGAAGTTCGCGGCCATCGAACTGCTGCCGGCCACGGGACGCCACGTCCCCGAGACCCTCGGCGGCATCCTGCTGGACGGCCGGGTGCGCTACGGTCTGCGCATCCCCGAGGTGGCGTCCGTGCTGGCGGGATTCCGGCCGTCCACCGAGATCAAGGGACTGGAAGCCGTCCCGCCGCAGGCCAGACCCTCCGACGCGGCCGTCAGCACCGTCCATCTGGCCTTCGACGTCATGGTGGGCCTGTCGTGCGTCCTGCTCGCACTCGGCGTGTGGTTCGCCTGGCTGCGGTGGCGGCGCCGCCCGCTCGCCCGGCAGCGGTGGTTCCTGCGCTGCAGCGCGCTCAGCGGTCCGGCGGCCCTCGCCTGCCTGTGGTCGGGCTGGGTCGTCACCGAGGTGGGACGCCAGCCGTGGACCGTCGTGGGCCTGCTGTTCACCAAGGACGCCGTGACCCGGCAGGGGAACATCTGGCCGCTCTTCGGCGCCGTCGTGGTCATCTACGCGGCCGTCGGGGCGGGTGCGCTGGCCGTGCTGCACGCCATGAAACGCCGCTGGCAGGCCGAGGGCGACACCGCCGTCGACGTCCCCTACGGGCCGGGAACCCGCGCCGGGCACGCCGAGCGCGGCCGGGGAGCGGAGAGCTGATGGCAGCCGTCGTCGCGGTCTTCCTGTTCATCGGCGTCATCGCCTACTGCCTGCTCGGCGGCGCCGACTTCGGGCGGGCTTCTGGGACCTGACCGCCGGAGGCGCGGCCCGCGGACGGCGGCGACGGCACCTCGTCGACACCTCGCTCGGCCCGGTGTGGGAGGCCAACCACACCTGGCTCATCTACTGCCTGGTGATCCTGTGGTCGGGCTTCCCCCGCGCCTTCGCCGCGATCACCACGACCCTCTATCTGCCGCTGGGCCTGGCCGCCCTGGGCATCGTGCTGCGCGGCGCCGGCTTCGCCTTCCGCAAGGCCGCGTTCCGGACCCCCGAGCAGCGCGTCTACGGGCTCGCCTTCGCCCTGTCGTCCGTGCTGACCCCCTTCTGCTTCGGCGCCGTCGCGGGCGGCATCGCCTCCGGCCGGGTGCCCACCCGCGGCGCCGGCGACCCGGTCACCGCCTGGCTCAACCCCACCTCCGCGCTGGGCGGCGTCCTCGCCGTCGCCGTGTGCGCCTATCTCGCGGCGGCCTACCTCCGCGTCGAGGCCCACCGCCGCTCAGCCCCCGACCTGGAACACCACTTCCGGACCATGGCCCTGCTCGCCGGCCTCGGCACGGGGGCGATCAGCATCGCCGGCATCTTCGTCCTGCGGTACGACGCACCCCACCTGTGGCACCAGCTCAGCCACCGCGCCGTGCCGCTGGTCGTCGTCGCCGCGCTGTGCGGTGCGGCGAGTGTGGCACTCGTGGCGACCGGACGGATCACAGGCCTGCGTCTCCTCGCCGGTGCCGCGGTGACGGTGATCGTGCTGGGCTGGGGCGTCGCCCAGTACCCCTACCTGCTGGGCACCCATCTGACCGTGGACGAGGCGGCCGCCCCGGTGCCCACGCTGAAAGTGCTGGTCGGCGTCGCCGTCACGGCCGGTGTGCTCATCCTCCCCTCCCTGGTGCTGCTGTTCCGCCTGGCGGGGCGGGGACGCCTGGGGATGTCGTACGACGACGTCTCCCACTAGACATGTCCGTTCCCACAGGACATGTCCGTGACGTCGCCTCGTCCGCGTCCGGTCGCGCACGGAGGTCGTGACCGGACGCCTCCCGGGTACCCGGCAGGAACAACCGAGCGACACACCCGAGGAGAACCCATGAGCACGGTCAGGGAATCGGTCGAGGTCGAGGTCCCGGTCCACACCGCCTACAACCAGTGGACGCAGTTCGAGGACTTCCCGAACTTCATGGAGGGCGTCGAACGGATCACCCAGCTGGACGACCGTCACAACCACTGGACGACGAAGATCGGCGGGGTCAGGCGCGAGTTCGACACCGAGATCGTCGACCAGATGCCGGACGAGCGCATCACCTGGCGCACGACGAGCGGCGACGTCGGGCAGAAAGGAACGGTCCGCTTCGAGCCCGTGGACGACACCCACACCCGTGTGGAACTGGTGATGGACGTCGAACCCGGCGGAGCGGCGGAGAAGGTCGCCGATGTGCTCGGCACGATCGACCGGCGCGTCAAGGGCGACATGAAGCGTTTCAAGCAATACGTCGAGCAGCATGGTTCCTCTGGCTCCTGGCGCGGACGCATCCGGCCCGGCGACAGTGGCAGCACCAGCTGAGGACGACGAGGACGCACACACTCGGCCGGCCCCGCACCGTCCGGGCACGCTCTCTCGGGCACGTCACCGGCGAGCCCAGGGAGCCTCACGCCCGGCGGTGCGGCCAGTCGGCCAGTCCGCTGCCCTCGGGAACGCGGCGCGTCGCCGCGTCCACCGAGTCGTAGAAGGCGTACACCGAGTACAGACCGCCGACCTTGAACACCTTGCGCACATGGTCGTTGGAGCAGGCCAGCAGCAAAGATCCCGCATGCGCACGGATCCGCTTGGTGATCGCCACGATCATGCCCAGCCCCATGGAGTCCACGAACGTCACCGGGCTGAGGTCCAGGACGAAGTGACGGCGGCCGTCCTCGAGCAGCCGCACCACGGCCTCCTGGACCACCGGCGCGGAGCAGATGTCGACGTCGACGGAGACACGGACGACGGTCCAGCCGTTGCTCTCGTAGTCCACGACCACGTCGAGGTGCTCCGGGGTGGGCTCGTTGTGGTGCACGTTCCGCCTTCCAGCTGCCCTGTCCTCTCCGCACGTGGTGCGTGAGGGTTCAAGGGTGAGGTTCCGGACAGTCAGCGACAGGGCTGGTGACCTCGTGCGACGCGGTGGACACGCCTACGGTCACGCGCGCCAGGGCGGGTGACCGGCGTGTGCGCAGCGCGTGTACGGGCTCATCGCGCCCATGTGTCCAGCGTGCGCCGGGCACCCGGCCACGGCAAGCGGCGGCAGGGGCGGCGCTGTGCGCGGGCGGCAGCAGTCCGTCGGCTGTGCTTGCCGACAGGCGCTCTCAACGCCTCCCACTGCGCCGGCAGAGCATCCGCGACGTCCGTCTCCGGCCCCTCGGCCGGCTGGTCGAGGGGCTGCTCGGCCCAGATGACGCGGCGGGAGGTGTAGCGGGTGCCCCAGCGCCGTGCGAACCGGGCGACCAGGTACAGGCCGCGGCCGCCCTCGTCGGTCAGGCGGGCCCGGCGCAGGTGCGGGGAGGTGCTGGAGCCGTCGGCGACCTCGCAGATCAGGCTGTCGTCGAGCAGCAGGCGCAGTCGTACGGGCTGGGTGCCGTGCCGGAGCGCGTTGGTGACCAGCTCGCTGACCATCAGCAGGAGCATCTGGCCGACGACACTGCGTGCGCTCAGCAGCGACGGACGCCTTCCCCGCCTGCCGCGGGCGACGGTGCCGCAGCCCGCGGGCCGGACGCTCCGGGAAGAGTGCAGACGAATGCGGGATCCGGACATATCTCAATCCTGCGCTCGAAAGGCGCCCGACCCGTACCGCAGGAGGTCACGCACCCGTACCGCGGGAGGTCACGCGGGCGCCGCACCGCGCACGGCGGACGCCTGTGCGCGGTGCGGAGGTGCGGAGGCCGCAGGGAGAAGGTGCCGCTCCCGGCGGGTGTGCCGGTCGTGGACGGTCAGTCGGTGATCTCGCAGATGGTGGCGCCGGAGGTGATGGAGGCGCCGACCTGGGCGGTCAGGCCTTTGATGGTGCCGGCCTTGTGGGCGTTGATGGGCT
>NZ_BNBV01000049.1 GCF_014656135.1 Streptomyces thermodiastaticus | reverse complement strand
CGGAGCGGCCGGGGCCTCGGCGGCGGGCGCCGGGGCGGGCTTGGGGGCCGGGGCCGGCGCCGCGGGAGCGGCCGGGGCGGGGGCGGCCGGGGCGGCACCGGGAGCGCCGATCACGGCCAGCCGGGCGCCGACCTCGGCGGTCTCGTCCTCGGCGACCAGGATCTCCAGCAGCACACCGGAGGCCGGGGAGGGGATCTCGGTGTCGACCTTGTCGGTGGAGACCTCGAGCAGCGGCTCGTCGGCCTCGACGGTCTCGCCGACCTGCTTCAGCCAGCGCGTGACCGTGCCCTCGGTGACGGACTCGCCGAGCGCCGGCAGGACCACGTCGGTGCCCTGCGCGGCACCGGCCGGGGCGGCCGGGGCGGCCGGAGCCTCGGGAGCCGGGGCGGGGGCGGCCGGGGCCTCGGCGGCGGGCGCCGGGGCGGCCTGCTCGGCCGCAGCGGCGGTCTCGGGGGTGCTTTCCCCGCTCACGGACGGCACCGGCTCGGCGGGTGCGGCCGGGGCCGGCGTGGAGACGCTGCGGGTGACCCGGCGGCGGGGGCGGCGCGGTGCCGCGGCCTCGCCGACCTCGACGGAACCGGCGGTGCTGTCGTCGACGGCCGTGGACGACGCGGAGGTGGCCGGTACGACGGTCTCGACGGCCGTGTCGCTCTGCGAGGTCCTCGGCGATCCGGCGGGCACGGTGACCCGGCGGCGCGGGCGGCGGGCGGGCGGCTGGGCCCCGGCCTGCTCCTGCGGCGCGGCGTCCTCTGCGGACTCGGCGGACTCGGTGGCCTCAGCGGTCACGGTGGTCTCGTCGGTGTCCGTGACCTGCTCGGTCTCGTCGACCTGCTCGGTCTCGTCGGTTGCGGGCTCGGCGGCGGTCGCGGACGGCTCGGCGGGGTCGGCGGCTGCTATGGCCGGCGTGGTGATCTCTGCCGGGGCCTCGGACGAGGCGACGGCGGGCGGGCCCGCCGGGCGGGACGCGACACGGCGCCGGCGGCGCGGCGGCAGGGTGTCGCTGGGGGTGTTCAGTTCTTCGGAACCCGTAGGTTCGTTCGGTCCGAGCATGCGGGCGTATCTCCCGTCAGGCTCCCGGGCGCCGCGCCTGGTCCGGCACGATCCTCGATCGTTCGCCGTTGACGTCCGCGGCCGCGCTGATGCGCGGTGACCGCCGTCCGGGGCGCGGGCGCCGCGCGGGAGCTTTCTGTGTCCTGTATCGCCGGTTCCGTACGCCTTGTCGCTTACGGCCTGGCGAAAGTCTTCTGGTCGGTGCGCTGCCCGACCCAGGTGGCTCCCGAGTTCGAGGGCGGCGCATTCGGCGCGTCCCTGCGGGACCTTCCCTAAGCGGGCGCCTTCGCGGTGGCAGTGTCGGCGGCCCCTGGTGACGCGGCCGGGGCGGCCGGGGCTGCCTCGCGGTCGGGCGCGAGCGGGTCGGTCACCGTGCCGGTCTCGTCATCGAGCAGCCCCTGCGCCAGCCTGGTCACCGCTGCGGGGACCGGCGGCGCCAGGTCGGCCACGGCGTTGAGGCCGGACAGGACGTCGTCGGGTCGTACGGCAGGCGTCACGTGCCGAACAACCAGCCGCAGTATCGCACAGGGCTGCCCGTTCGGCCCATCAGTCGTCGCACCATCCGGTGTCGCGACCTCGAGACTCACCACCGCGGGCCGGGCGTCGAAGGTGCGCATGCCGTTCTTGGTCAGGCGCTGGACCTCGACGGTCTCGGCCTCGGTGAAGGCCGCCACGGCCCGCTCCGCCTCGGCCGGGTCCACCCCGGGGAGCCTCAGCTCCCACACGGAGGCGGCCAGCCGGTCGGCGAACCCCAAGGTACGGGCCTCGACCGCGTCGGTGACGTCGAGCCCGTCGGGCAGCGACGCGTCGAGCTGGGCGCGCAGCCGCTCCGGGTCCCGGGGCTCGGTGAGCGCGATCTCGAGATACTCCGCCTCACTGCCCGTGCCGGTGGGTGCGGCATTGGCGTAGGAGACCTTCGGGTGCGGCGTGAAGCCCGCCGAGTACGCCATCGGCACCTCGGCACGGCGCAGCGCACGCTCGAAGGCGCGCTGGAAGTCGCGGTGGCTGGTGAACCGGAGGCGGCCGCGCTTGGTGTAACGCAGTCGGATGCGCTGCACCGCGGGTGCGGGCGGCGGGCCTTCGGGCTGTCGCTTGCCCAGTGGAACTTCTCCTTGTGTACGGCGGTCGGTCCAGACGCCCCGCGCCGGCGGGCATGCGGCGCCTGGTCCTCTTCTCTAGGGTACGTGTTTCCCGCCCCGTGAGTTCCCGGCCGGGTCACCTCCGGGCAACCGGCCGCTCACCGCGCCCTGCCGGCGCCCGCCTCACCGGCCGCTTCACGACCGTCGGCGGCAGCGGCTTCCTGCCCGCGGGGCCGATCTCGATGCTGGTGCCGCCGGCCGTACCGCGACGGTCCCCTCACCGATCGACGCGCTGGTCACGGACCTCCGGATCACCCAGGCCCGGCTTCGCCGCCGCACCGCCCCAGGTGAATTCGTAGCGGTTCCTCTCCCGGTCGAAGGTCAGGCCGATGCCGACGCCGTCGATGCCGCAGTTCTCCCGCAGGCACTCGACGACCGCCGCGGCGGCGACTTCCTCCTGGTAGTCCGTAGGCACGGGTACGTCCCAGTCCTCCACACGCACCACCAGAGCATCGGCGCCCTCCCTCAAGGCCTCCAGCTGCCCGGCCACCAGGCGGAGGCCGAACGCCATCCACCTCTCGTCCGCCGGAGCAGATGTCCCGCGGCGGCAGCCACCAGACGTGCGAGTCGCCGACTCTCCGCCCCCCCACTCGGCGGCTCGTCGACCGGCTGGACATCGTGCGTGATGCGGGCGACGAGCCCCCAGGGACCGATACGCCTCTTGTAGATGTACGTGCATGCCACGTGCGGCCTGAGAGAGGGAGATGAGCAGTCAGCCGTCGGCGGATGGCCTCCGGCAGCGAATACGGGCGTTCGGCCGGCAGCTGACGCTCGGCCTCCTCGATCCTGCCGTCGAGCACGGCGGAGTGCGTCGACCGCGCCAGATCGGTGACGTCCGCGATGTCCACGATCCAGTCGTCCACATAGCGGCTCACGGCTTCGCCGGACAGGCCGACCTGAATGGCACGCCACGGCTGCGGTTCCAGAAGAACCGACCGGTCCGGGTCCCACTGCACGCGCACCGGGCACGCGGCGACCTCTGCGCGCCACTGGTCGTGGTCCGCGTGCACAGCGGGCTGGAAGTGGCTGAGTGCCGCATGCGCCAGCGCCCACTCGAACCCCGCCCGGTCGATCTCGATGCGCAGAACACGTTCCTGGTCCGGCTTCAAGGCCCAGCCGCAGCGGTACATCATCCACAGGAACGACGGCTTGATCCAGGTCATGCGTGCACGCTTGAACGGCGCCACGAACGTCCCGGCACGCAGCGCCGGTTCGGCGATCTTCCGCGGATACGCCTGGTACACGGTGATCGTGGAGTCGGTGTACGCCGCCCGCACAAGGCGACCCCGGCCCATCTCCCTCACTGACCTGCCACCTCGGAAGCCCAGGTGACCGCGCGGTAAACCTCCGGCCCCTCGACGTGCGAGCCGCCGGCCGTGTGCAGCAACCATCGCAGCTCAAGGCACCCGAAGAGCGCCTCCCCCCAGCTGTCCACCCAGACGCGGACCTGTGCCGGGCCCACCGGCACGGCGTCCCAGAATTCCCAGCCGCGGGAATCCTCTTCTGGATCGAAGCAGTAGATCCAGTTCTGCAGAGGCCAGGGTTTGCCGCCACCTCGATTCACGAACTCAATGGAGCCCTGCCGGGCGAATTCCGGAGGCTCCTCACCGCTGTCGGCGCAGACCGAAGTGAACCAGTCCGGAAACCCGTCCACCGGCAGATCTCTGTCATCGAACTCCGCCGTACAAGCCAGATGGAGCGCCGCGGACAGGACATGACGGACGCGCTGCACATACTCCTCGGGAGAGCCTTCGTTGACATCGACGGTGAAGACCGCGAGAACCGGTGGAGCCGACTCAACTGCTGGGCGCTGCCGCACGCGATCCCCTTCGGCCGCGACGCTCTCCTCACTGTGGATCATTGTGCGACCTCTCCAAGCCGACGGCCGACTGGGTGGCGAGTCGGCCCAGCGCGTCGTATGTGTGGTGCAGGGTGAGGAAGTCGCCGACGTGCCGGGTGAGTTCGCGGCCCGCAGCATCGTAGGAGATGTCTACTAAGCGGCCTGAGGCGTGTCGGCGAATTCCCGCATGGCCGTGGCCATATGGCGGTAATCGTCCTCGTCGACGTTCGGGAAGTGAATGCCGATGTAGTCCAGTACCTGATCAAGCCAGCCCGGAAGCGTGTGACCCATGCCCGCTGTCCCCCTTGTTTCCCGCACCACCCAAAGCCAGGCACCCTGGTGCGCATCCGAACCCTACTGTGAAGGACGTTCCGAATGGCTCCCCGATTGCGCCGGACAGCGCGAGTGAACTGGGCGGACGGGGGGACGCCGCACTCGCCCGATGCGTGAGCCTCGCTCACATCAGTGCACGTGGTGCGCATGAACAGACGAGGCGGGCGCCAGTCCGGCGCCCGCCTCGGCGGTCACTTCCCGGCGGTCACTTCACGACCGTCAGCGGCAGCAGCTTCTTGCCCGTCGGGCCGATCTGGATGCTGGTGTCCATCGCCGGGCACACGCCGCAGTCGAAGCACGGCGACCAGCGGCAGTCCTCGACCTCGGTCTCGTCCAGGGCGTCCTGCCAGTCCTCCCAGAGCCAGTCCTTGTCCAGGCCGGAGTCCAGGTGGTCCCAGGGCAGGACCTCCTCGTAGGAGCGCTCGCGGGTGGTGTACCAGTCGACGTCGACGCCGTACGGGGCGAGCGCCTTCTCGGCGCAGGCCATCCAGCGGTCGTAGGAGAAGTGCTCGCGCCAGCCGTCGAAGCGGCCGCCGTCCTCGTAGACCGCGCGGATCACCGCGCCGATGCGGCGGTCGCCGCGGGAGAGCAGGCCCTCGACGATGCCGGGCTTGCCGTCGTGGTAGCGGAAGCCGATGGAGCGGCCGTAGGTCTTGTCGCCGCGGATCTTGTCCCGCAGCTTCTCCAGGCGGGCGTCGGTCTCCTCGGCGCTCAGCTGCGGGGCCCACTGGAACGGGGTGTGCGGCTTGGGCACGAACCCGCCGATGGACACCGTGCAGCGGATGTCCTTGGAGCCGGAGACCTCGCGGCCCTTGGCGATGACGCGGGCCGCCATGTCGGCGATCTGCAGCACGTCCTCGTCGGTCTCCGTGGGCAAGCCGCACATGAAGTACAGCTTCACCTGACGCCAGCCGTTGCCGTACGCGGTCGCGACGGTGCGGATCAGGTCCTCCTCGGAGACCATCTTGTTGATGACCTTGCGGATGCGCTCCGAGCCGCCCTCCGGAGCGAACGTCAGACCCGAGCGGCGCCCGTTGCGGGTCAGCTCGTTGGCCAGGTCGATGTTGAAGGCGTCGACCCGGGTGGAGGGCAGGGACAGGCCGACCTTGTCGTCCTCGTAGCGGTCGGCGAGGCCCTTGGTGATGTCGGCGATCTCGGAGTGGTCAGCGGAGGACAGCGACAGCAGACCGACCTCCTCGAAGCCGGTCGCCTTCAGGCCCCGGTCCACCATCTCGCCGATGCCGGTGATGGACCGCTCGCGCACCGGGCGGGTGATCATGCCGGCCTGGCAGAACCGGCAGCCGCGGGTGCAGCCGCGGAAGATCTCCACGCTCATCCGCTCGTGGACCGTCTCGGCCAGCGGGACCAGCGGCTGCTTGGGGTAGGGCCACTCGTCCAGGTCCATCACCGTGTGCTTGGACACGCGCCACGGCACGCCCGAGCGGTTGGGCACGACCCGGCCGATGCGGCCGTCGGGGAGGTATTCGACGTCGTAGAACGCGGGGACGTACACGCCGCCGGTCTTGGCCAGGCGCAGCAGCAGTTCCTCGCGGCCGCCGGGGCGGCCCTCCTGCTTCCAGGTACGGATGATGTCGCTGATCTCCAGGACGGCCTGCTCGCCGTCGCCGAGGACGGCGCAGTCGATGAAGTCGGCGATGGGCTCCGGGTTGAACGCCGCGTGGCCGCCTGCCATGACGATCGGGTCGTCGAGGGTGCGGTCCTTGGACTCCAGCGGGATGCCGGCCAGGTCCAGCGCGGCCAGCATGTTGGTGTAGCCCAGCTCGGTGGAGAAGCTGAGGCCGAGCACGTCGAAGGCCTTCACCGGGCGGTGGCTGTCCACAGTGAACTGCGGGACGCCGTGCTCCCGCATCAGCGCCTCCAGGTCCGGCCACACGCTGTAGGTGCGCTCGGCGAGGATGCTGTCCTGCTCGTTGAGCACCTCGTAGAGGATCTGGACGCCCTGGTTGGGCAGCCCGACCTCGTAGGCGTCGGGGTACATCAGCGCCCAGCGGACGTCACAGCTGTCCCACGGTTTGACGGTGGAGTTCAGCTCGCCGCCCACGTACTGGATCGGCTTCTGCACATGCGGGAGCAGAGCTTCGAGCTGCGGGAAGACCGACTCGACAGACATCGTGGGAATACCTTCGTCAGCTGGCTTGGGGTCCCCCGGCCGGCCGGCTCGGGGAGTGCGACCAACAAGCGTAACCCGGTCGGCGGGCACACGGCGCGCTGCCTCAGCCCGGCAGCGCCGTGCGCTTCGCCAGGTCCTTCCACACTGTGGGCAGCCGCGTCTCCACCTCGGCGGCTCGTCGTTCCTCGCGCCCGTACAGCAGCCCGTAGGTGAACGTGCTCTCCCCCGCCTGCTCGGCCGCCGCGGCCAGCTCGCGCAGTGCCTGACGGGTCATGACGCCGTCCTGGTGGTCGCCGAGCGGGGTCTGCAGGGTTTTGGCCGCAGCCGCCACACCGGCCGCCTCGGCGAGGCCGGGCGCGGCGGCCTCGGCCGCGTACCGGGCCCGTTTGGCCTGTTTGCGGGCCTCGTGCAGGGCGACGTCGCGGCCGGGTCCCGGGGGCAGCGCCAGGGCGTCGCCGAGCGCGGCCGACAGCTTCGTCCATTCCTTGCGCACCACGCGGGCCAGAACCCGGGCGGGGCGGCCGGCGGCGGCCCGGCGCAGCGGCGGGCGGTCCACCACGGCGTCCAGCGCGTCCAGCAGGCGCAGGTACCGGGTGCTGTCCAGGGTGGCCAGCAGGTCGCGGCGCGCCCCGGAGGCGCGCTCGGCGGACCAGGTGCGCAGACGTTCGGTGACGGGTCCGGTGACCAGGTCCTCGGGCAGGCCGGCGAGGGCGGCGGTGAGGCGTTCGGTGAGTACCTCCGCGTCGCGTCCCCGGCCGAGTTCACCGGCGAGCCACTTCAGTTCCACGCCGACGGGGCGGGTGACGGCACGGTCGAGAATCTTGGCGTAGCTGCGCAGCACGCTGCGCAGGCGGCGGGTGGCGACCCGCATGCGGTGCACGGCGTCGGGCAGGTCCCGCCTCACGGCCGGGTCGAGGGCGAGGAGGGTGTCGCGCTGGGCGCGCAGATGGGCGAGGACGTGGTCGCCGGCGGTCACGGGGGGTGCCGGGGCGGCCCGGCGGGGCCGGGCCTCGGGCGGGAAGGTCTCGGCGAGGGCGCGTTCCAGCTTGGAGGCGGCCGCAGCGGGGCGGACGCCGGCCGCCTCAAGCCGGTGCTCCACCTGGTCCAGGACGGCCGGGTCGGCGCCGTCGGCCAGTTCCACCTCGATCTCGGTCCACCGGGCGGTGCGCGCCTCGCCGGCCGCGCCGCCGGTCAGGCGTTCGGCCCGGACGGTGTCCACGCTCGCCTCGGCCAGCAGGGTTCCGTCGGCGGCGAGCAGGTGCCGCACGGCGCGCTCGGTGCGGAGCCGGACCAGCGGCTGCACGGCCTGGTCGCGAACGCGGCAGCGGACCAGCGCGGCCAGTTCCACGGGAACGGTGTCGCCGAGCGGGGCCTGGATCTCGTCGCGGGCGCCCGGCCCGGCAGGGAGCTTCAGGTGCCAGCCCGCGTCGCTGCCGCCGGTGCGGCGGCGCAGGGTCAGGCCGGCGGCGGACAGGCGCAGGTCGGCGGTGTCGTAGTAGACGGCGTCCAGGACGACCACGCCCCGGTCCGCGACGGTCGCCACGGGTCCCGTGCCGGTCAGATCCGGCAGCCCCGGCGCTCCCGCCTCGTACTTCCGCTCGATCTCCCGTCTGGCGGCCACCATGCACCGACTGTAGTGCGCCGCCCGCCCGCGGGGGCAGGGGCGCACGGCAGCAGTCGTCGCACCGTCCGGCCGCCGAGGCGCTGTGCGGGGCCTCCGGGGCGCTGTGCCGACGTCGGGGCCGGGCCGCCAGGCGCTACGCCGACACCGGCCGCTGCACCCGGATCGACTGCAGCAGGCCCACCGCCACCCAGGCCGCGAACATCGACGAGCCGCCGTAGGAGACGAACGGCAGCGGCAGGCCGGTGACCGGCATGATGCCCAGGGTCATGCCGATGTTCTCGAAGGACTGGAAGGCGAACCAGGCGACGATGCCGGCGGCGACGATGGTGCCGTACAGATCGGGGGTCTCACGGGCGATGCGGCAGGCGCGCCACATCACGACCCCGAGCAGCACAATGATCAGGCCGGCGCCGATGAAACCCAGCTCCTCGCCCGCGACCGTGAAGACGAAGTCGGTCTGCTGCTCGGGCACGAACTGCCCGGTGGTCTGGGAGCCGTGGAACAGGCCGGCGCCGGTCAGGCCGCCGGAGCCGATGGCGATGCGGGCCTGGTTGGTGTTGTAGCCGACACCGGCCGGGTCGAGGCTGGGGTTGGCGAAGGCCGCGAACCGGTTGATCTGGTACTCGTCGAGGATGTGCAGCTGCCAGATCACCACGCAGCCGATCGCACCGGCGGCGAGCAGCCCGAAGATCCAGCGGTTGGAGGCGCCGGAGGCGAGCAGCACGCCGAGGACGATGGTGACCAGCACCAGGACCGTGCCGAGGTCGGGCATGAGCAGCACGATCACGATGGGCACGGCGGCCAGACCCAGGGACTGCAGGACCGTGCGGTGGTCGGGGTACTCCTTGTCGCCGGCGTCCACCCGGGCGGCCAGCAGCATCGCCATGCCCAGGATGATGGTGACCTTCACGAACTCCGACGGCTGGATGGAGAACCCGCCGCCCAGCACGATCCAGTTGCGGCTGCCGTTGATGGTGGCGCCGAGCGGGGTGAGCACCAGCAGGATGCCGAGCAGCGAGGCGCCGTAGAGGATCGGCACGGCGTTGCGCAGGACGCGGTGGCCGAGCCAGATGGTGCCGATCATCAGGGCGAGCCCGATGCCGGTGTTCACCACGTGCCGGATGAGGAAGTAGTACGGGTCGCCCTGGTTGATCTCGGTGCGGTTGCGGGTCGCGGAGAAGACCAGGGCGGTGCCGATCACGGACAGGGCGAGCGCGGACAGCAGCATCGGCCAGTCCAGCCGGCGGGTGACGGAGTCCCGGGCGAAGAGCCGGGTCCAGCGGGCCCGCTCGGGTCCGTACCCGGAGACGGAGAAGCTGTTCACGCCGGTCATGCGGTCGTCCTCCGGCTCCCCCTGCGGCGTGCCCGCCTGCGGGTGTCGCGGTTGCCTGCCGGCGGCTCGGTGGTCGTCGCCGGTGTCTGGTCGCCGTCGGGCGCGGTGTCGCCCTCGTCGGTGGCCTGCTGCTGGGCCTTCTCCACGTCCTTGGCGGGGTCGCCGGGGATCTCCGGGGCGGCGATGGTGCCGTCGGTGTGGATCTCCGGCAGGCCCTTCTGCGGGGTGGGCAGCAGCGCCTTCCTGGTGTCGATGGAGCCGTCGGCCTGGACGCCGTACAGGGCGCTGTAGATGTTGCGCACCGCCTCACCGGAGGCGCCCGAACCGGTACCGGCCTGGGAGATGGTCATGATGACCGTGTAGTCCTTGCTGTAGCTGGCGAGCCAGGACGTGGTCTGCTTGCCGTAGACCTCGGCGGTACCGGTCTTGGCGTGCAGCGGGATCTTGTCCTGGGGCCAGCCGGCGAACTTCCAGGCGGCGGTACCGCGGGTGGCCACGCCCGCGAGCGCCTCGTCCATCATGTCGCGGGTGGACTTGCTGATCGGCAGCTTGCCGCGGACCTTGGGCTTGATCTCGGTGACGTGCTTGCCGTCGGGGCTGACGATGGCCTTGCCGATGGTGGGGACGTACATGGTGCCGCCGTTGGAGATGGCGCTGTAGATGACGGCCTCCTGGATCGGGGTCAGCAGCGTGTCGCCCTGCCCGATGGAGTAGTTGATCGCGTCACCCTCGCGCATCTTGTTGCCTTCGAGGCAGTTCTCGTAGGCGATCTTCTCGACGTAGGAGCCGTCCTTCTTGCCGCTCTTGCACCAGGCGTCCTTGTTGGCCTCCCAGTACCGCTGCTTCCACTCGCGGTCGGGGACGCGGCCGGTGACCTCGTTGGGCAGGTCGATGCCGGTCTTCTGACCGAGCCCGAACTGGTGGGCGGTCTTGAAGAACCAGTCCTTGGGCCGACCCGGCTTGGGATTGATGCCGCCGTCCTTCTTCCACTCGCTGTCGGCGAGGTAATAGAAGACCGTGTCGCAGGAGACCTCCAGGGCCCGGCCGAGGGTGATGTCGCCGAAGTTCTCGCCCTCGAAGTTCATGAAGGTGTGGCCGCCCGCCGTGTACGAGCTGGTGCACGGGTACTTGCCGTTGAAGTCGTAGCCGGCCTGGACGGCGGCGGCGGTGGAGACCACCTTGAACGTCGAACCGGGCGCCGACTGGCCCTGGATGGCGCGGTTGAGCAGCGGGTAGTCGGAGTTCTTGCCGGTGAGCTTGGCGTAGTCCTTGGCGGAGATGCCGCCGACCCAGACGTTCGGGTCGTACGTGGGCGCGGAGGCCATGGCGACGACCCGGCCGGTCTTGGCCTCCATGACGACGACGGCACCGGAGTCCGCCTTGTAGTTGGTGCCGGTGATGTCGTCGTACTGCTGCCGGGCGGCCTTCATGGCCTTGTCCAACTCGAACTCGGCGACCCGCTGCACGCGGGCGTCGATGCTGGTGACCAGGTTCGAACCGGGCTCGGCCGGGTCGGACTTGGCCTTGCCGATGACCCGGCCGAGGTTGTCGACCTCGTAGCGGGTGACACCGGCCTTGCCGCGCAGCTCCTTGTCGTACTGCCGCTCCAGGCCGGAGCGGCCGACCATGTCGGAGCGCAGATAGGGCGAGTCGGTGTCCTTGGCCTGCTGGATCTCCTCGTCGGTGACCGGGGAGAGGTAGCCGAGGACCTGCGCGGTGTTGGACTTGCCGGGGCCGGGGTAGCGGCGGACGGCCTCGGGTTCCGCGGTGATTCCGGGGAAGTCCTCGGCGCGTTCCCGGATCTGCAGCGCCTGCTTGGGCGAGGCCTCGTCGGTGATCGGGATGGGCTGGTAGGGCGAGCCGTTCCAGCAGGGCTGGGGCGTCTCGGCGTCGCACAGCCGGACCTTCTGCATGACCTCCTTCGGGTCCATGCCGAGGACACCGGCCAGCTTGGTCAGCACCGCCTTGCCGTCGTCCTTCTGCTTGAGCAGCTCGGTGCGGGACGCGGAGACCACCAGGCGGGTCTCGTTGTCGGCGAGCGGCACGCCGCGCGCGTCCAGGATCGAGCCGCGCGGGGCAGGCTCGACGACCTGTTGGACGTGGTTGCCGGACGCCTCCTTCTGGTAGTGGGCGCCCTCCCGGATCTGCAGGTACCACAGCCGTCCCCCCAGGGTGCCGAGCAGCGAGAGGACAAGGATCTGGATCACGACGAGACGGGTCTGGACCCGTGGGGTCCGGCCGGTCTCGGGGATGTTCGTCACGGCGTTCGATCCCCCTCTCTCAGCATGCCGGCGCGTGAGTGCGGACGGATGTGTGTGCGAGAACGCGTACACCTGTACGCGCGCATCCGCATGATGAACGACGTGCCGGTGAGCCCGCGTTCCGCCGGGCGGCACCCGTTCGGGTGAACTGCGCGGTGTTCACAGCCGCTTGACCCCCTTGATGCGGCCGACCCGGACGGAACGGGTGCGGGCCTTGGCCTTCAGGCCGCCCAGCGCGCCGCGCCGGCCGCCGATGCGCAGCCCCGTGCCGGAGGACAGCCAGCCGGAGGAGAGGTCGGCGCCCCGGGAGGCGCCGCCGGCCTCGGCGAGCGGGTCGGGGTCGGTGCGCCGGGCCAGCGCCATGATGCCGGGGACGACGAACGGGGCGAGCAGCAGGTCGTACAGTGCGGCGGTGAACAGCAGCCCGGGCAGGCCGACATGGCGGGCGGCGGTGTCGCCGACGAGGGCGCCGACACCGGCGTACAGCAGTGTGGAGCCGAGCGCGGCGACGACCACCACCGCCATCGGGCCGGACGCCGACTTCAGCCGGCCGGTCTCCGGCTTGACGAGTCCGGCGAGGTAGCCGATGACGCACAGCACCAGCGCGTAGCGGCCGGCGGCATGGTCGGCGGGCGGGGCGAGGTCGGCGAGCAGCCCGGCGCCGAAGCCGATGAGGGCGCCGCCGACGTGGCCGTAGACCATGGCCAGGCCGAGGACGGTGAGCAGCAGCAGGTCGGGCACCGCGCCCGGCAGGTGCAGCCGGGACAGGACGCTGACCTGGAACACCAGGGCCACGACGACCAGCGCGGTGGAGAGCAGGATCCGGTTCAGGCGCATGGGACTTCTCAGCTCCTACGGCTGCTGGCTGTCGGTGGACTGGGCGTCGGGCTCCTCGCTGCCGCCGGTGTCGCCGGCCATGTCCCGGTTCCCGTCGTAGGACTCGCCCTCGTCCTCGTCGCTCGCCCTCTCCTCGCCGGCCGGGGCGGACGGGGTGACCGTCACGGTCACCGTGGGCGTGGGGGTGGGCTTGGGCTTGGGCGGCAGGACGGCGTCCCGCGGGTCCTTCTTCGGGGCCTGGACGACGACACCGACGATGTCGAGCTTGCTGAAGCCGACGTACGGTGTCACGTACACCGTGCGGGTCAGGTCGCCGCCGGAGGGGTCCACGCGGGAGACGACACCGACTGGCACGCCGGGTACGAAGGGCTTGTCGCCCTGGGAGCCGAAGGTGACCAGCCGGTCGCCCTTCTTCACCTGCGCCTTGCCGTTGAGCAGCT
This sequence comes from Streptomyces thermodiastaticus, assembly GCF_014656135.1. Lineage (GTDB taxonomy): Bacteria > Actinomycetota > Actinomycetes > Streptomycetales > Streptomycetaceae > Streptomyces > Streptomyces thermodiastaticus. The sequence goes on along the minus strand of NZ_BNBV01000049.1, from coordinate 7,530 downwards.
GCACCCTGAGCGGGCGGTCGCCCTGGCCGGAGGCGAAGCCGAGTTCGCCGGTGCCCTCCAGCCGGGTGCCGACGGTGAAGTCGGGGTCGTTGGCGAGCAGCACGGTGGCGGAGTCGGGGCCGACGGTGGTGACCCGGCCGACCAGTCCGTCGGCGTTGAGCACGGTCATGTCGCGCTGGATGCCGTCGCGGGAGCCGACGTCGATGGTGATGGTCCAGGAGAAACCCTGGGCGGCTCCTATGGCGATGACCTGGGCGCCCTTGATGCCGTACTGCCCGCGGCCGGCCAGCTTCAGCATCCCGTCCAGCTGGGCGAGGCGGCTGCGGTTGCGGGCGTCGCTGCCGAGCTTCGCCTTCAGCTCGGCGTTCTCCTTCTCCAGCGCGGCCAGCCGGTCGTGGCGTTCACCGGAGTCACGGACGGCGGAGACCGCGTTGCCGACCGGGTTCACCATGGACGACAAGCCGTTCTCGATCGGGCCGAACACGGTGGCGGCGGCCCTTCTGGCCCCCTGCACCGGGGAGTCCTCCCCGCCACGGATGTCCACCGTGATCAGCGCGAACGCGATCGCGATCAGCAGCACCAGGAGCAGCCGGCTCTCTTTCGTGTCCCTCACGTGCGGCGGCCGTGCCCTTCCTCATAGGAACCGGGTGGCCCCTGGAACCGCCGACCGTGGGAGAGCGGTTCCAAGGGGCCCGTTTGCGGGAGCTTATGCCTCTATATCAACGATCCGCCGCACGAGAGGAGATCATCTCGTACGGCGGACCCGGAACGGTGTGTCACCTGCGCGGCTGGGCGTCCAGGACCTGCTGCAGGGCCTCGAACTCCTCGACGCATTTGCCGGACCCGAGTGCCACGCTGTCCAGCGGGTCCTCGGCGATGTGGATCGGCATGCCGGTCTCCCGGCGCAGCCGCTCGTCCAGCCCCCTCAGCAGTGCGCCGCCACCGGTGAGGACGATGCCCCGGTCCATGATGTCGCCGGACAGCTCCGGCGGGCACTTGTCCAGGGTGGTCTTGACCGCGTCGACGATGGCGTTGACCGGTTCCTCGATCGCCTTGCGGACCTCGGCTGCGGAGATGACGACGGTCTTCGGCAGCCCGGACACCAGGTCGCGGCCTCGGATCTCGGTGTGTTCGTCGGTTTCCAGGTCGTACGCCGAACCGATCGTGATCTTGATCTGTTCGGCCGTCCGCTCACCCAGCAGAAGGCTGTATTCCTTCTTGACGTACTGAATGATGGCGTTGTCCAGCTCGTCGCCCGCCACCCGGATGGACTGGGCGGTGACGATGCCGCCGAGGGAGATGACCGCGACCTCCGTGGTGCCGCCGCCGATGTCCACCACCATGTTGCCCGTGGCCTCGTGGACCGGCAGGCCGGAGCCGATGGCCGCGGCCATGGGCTCCTCGATGATGTGCACCTGGCGGGCGCCCGCCTGGGAGGATGCCTCGATGACGGCGCGCCGCTCAACCCCGGTGATCCCGGAGGGCACGCACACCACGACACGCGGACGCGCCAGATACCGCCGCTTGTGGATCTTCAAGATGAAGTAGCGGAGCATCCGCTCGGTGATCTCGAAGTCCGCGATGACGCCGTCCTTCAGCGGACGGACGGCGACGATGTTGCCGGGCGTCCGCCCGATCATCTTCTTCGCCTCGGCGCCGACCGCCAGAATGCCACCGGTGTTGGTGTTGATGGCGACGACGGACGGCTCGTTGAGTACGATCCCGCGACCCCTGACGTACACCAGCGTGTTGGCGGTCCCGAGGTCGACAGCCATGTCACGGCCGATGAACGACATAGAGTTTCCCATCAGGATTCGTCTGGCCTTCCTGGCGGCTTTGAGGGCGTGTCAGGTCGGCGAAGGTGGGTGCTGTGACGTGAAGGCTTCCATCGTAGACGCGCCTGCACGAACACTGCGCGAGGGTCTTCGTCATTGTCAGCAGATGGCGTACCGCCTCGCTTGTGGAGACGATCCATCGGAGGCACGCGTTCCCCCGATCGGCACCGCGTATGCCGACGGGCGGCCGGTTTTCCACGACCGCCCAGGTCACGCGGCCCGCCAGGCTGACGATATGTCAGAAAGAACGCGGGGAACCACCGGCCCGGCGCGGGTCAGGCCCGGCCGGGGAAGAAGATCTTGACCTCGCGCTCGGCGGACTCCTCGGAGTCGGAGGCGTGGACCAGGTTCTCCCGCACGATCACGCCGTAGTCACCCCGGATGGAACCCGGCGCGGCGGCGATCGGGTCGGTCGCACCGGCCAGCGCCCGCATCCCCTCGATGACCCGCTCGCCCTCGACGATCATGGCCACGACCGGGCCGGAGGACATGAACTCCAGCAGCGGCTCGTAGAAGGGGCGGCCCACGTGCTCCGCGTAGTGCTGCTCCAGCGTGGCGCGGTCCAGGGTCCGCATCTCCAGCGCGGTGATCCGCCAGCCGGCCTTGCGCTCGATCCGGCTGACGATCTCGCCGACCAGCGAACGACGGACGGCGTCCGGCTTCAGGAGGACGAGAGTGCGCTGGGTCATGGGTACGGCTCCTTACAGGCCAGGGATCGGTTGGCCCGAAGGGTACCGGGTCCGGTGCGCCGGCCGGCGCGCGGACCTGCCTCGATGCCGTCCGTGACGGCGGAAAACGGGGGAGATGCCCGGTCCGCACCGCCCGTGGGGGCCGGCCCGGGCGCCGTGGTGTCCGGTTCCCGGGCCGGCCTCGTCAGCTCTCGGCCTGCGCCGCCATACGCGCCTTGGCCGCGTCGGCCTTCCGTCCGAAGTGCACCGACGCCCACCACAGCCCGGCGAACACCGCGCCCAAAAAGTACATGGTCGGCACCACCACACCGGAGACGATCAGCGCGATCTGCAGCGCCCAGCCCAGCACCACGCCCGCCCGGCGGGTCACCATCCCGCACAGCAGCACGCACAGCACCATCGCGATGCCGCTGACCGTCCACACCGTCCCCGCGGACAGGTCCGGGTCCTTCATCGCGACCAGACCGGCGAACCCGATGACGAAGAACTCACCGATCAGCGTCGAGGAACACAGCGTACGCACGGAGATGTCAGCCCTTCCTCAGCAGCAGCCGGGCCTCGCCGACCGTGATGACGGAGCCGGTGACCAGCACTCCGGCACCGGCGAACTCGCCCTCCTCCTCGGCGAGCGTGATCGCGGCCTCCAGCGCGTCCGGCAGCCGGGGCTCCACCTGGACCCGCTCCTCGCCGAACACCTCCACGGCGATCGCCGCCAGCTCGTCGGCGTCCATCGCGCGGTGGCTGGAGTTCTGGGTGATCACCACCTCGGCGAACACCGGCTCGAACGCCTCCAGCAGCCCACGCACGTTCTTGTCCCCGCTGGCCCCGACCACGCCGATCAGCCGGCTGAAGTCGAACGCCTCGTGCACCGCGTCGGCGGTGACCTGGGCGCCGGCCGGGTTGTGCGCGGCGTCCAGCACCACCGTCGGGGAGCGCCGCACGACCTCCAGCCGCCCGGGCGAGACCACCGAGGCGAAGGCCCGGCGGACGGTCTCGGCGTCCAGCGGCTCCGCCCGCTGCGCGCCCACCCCGAAGAACGCCTCCACCGCGGCCAGCGCCACCGCCGCGTTGTGCGCCTGGTGGTCGCCGTGCAGCGGCAGGTACACGTCCGTGTACTCGCCGCCCAGACCGCGCAGCGTCAGCAGCTGCCCGCCGACGGCCACCTGCCGCGAGACGACCCCGAACTCCAGGCCTTCCCGGGCCACGGTCGCATCGGCCTCCACGGCCTTCTTCAGCAGCGCCTGCGCGGCGTCCACCGGCTGCTGCGCCATGACCACCGTGGCGCTCTGCTTGATGATGCCCGCCTTCTCCCCGGCGATCTGCGCGGTGGTCTCGCCGAGCCGGTCGGTGTGGTCCAGCCCGATGGGGGTGACCACGGCGACGTCCGCGTCGATGACGTTGGTGGCGTCCCAGCTGCCGCCCATGCCGACCTCGACGACGGCCACGTCCACCGGCGCGTCCGCGAAGGCCGCGTACGCCATGCCGGTGAGCACCTCGAAGAAGGACAGCCGGAACTCCTGCGCGGCGTCCACCATCTCGATGTACGGCTTGATGTCCTGGTACGTCTCGATGAACCGCTCCGCCGAGATCGGCGCGCCGTCCAGGCTGATCCGCTCGGTGATCGACTGCACGTGCGGCGAGGTGTACCGGCCGGTGCGCAGCTCGAAGGCGCCGAGCAGCGCCTCGACCATGCGGGCGGTCGAGGTCTTGCCGTTGGTGCCGGTGATGTGGATGGCGGGGTAGGCGCGCTGCGGCTCGCCGAGGACGTCCATCAGGGCGGAGATCCGGCTGACCGAGGGCTCCAGCTTGGTCTCGCCCCAGCGGGTCGCCAGCTCCGCCTCGACCTCCCGCAGCGCCTTGTCCACCGCGGGGTCGGACGGCCGGGCCGGCACGTCGGCCTGCGGAGGGCCGCCCTGGGTGCGCAGGGTGCGGCTGCCGGCCTCGATCACCGCGAGATCGGGGTCGCGGTCGGTCTCCGCCGCGATGATCTCGTCGAAGTGGTCGAGGACGTCGGGCTGGTCGTCGTTGCCGTTCGGGGGCTGCTCGCTCACGAGGCAAGTGTACGTAGACGGGCGAAGGCCCCCGGAACCGGACGGTTCCGGGGGCCTCGCGCAGCGTGCACGCCCGTGCGGCGGGCGATGCCTACGCCTGCGGCAGGCGCTCCAGCTGGGCCTGGATGCGGGCGATGTCCTCCTCGGCCTTGGCGAGCCGGGTGCGGATCTTCTCCACGACGTGCTCCGGGGCCTTGGCCAGGAAGGCCTCGTTGCCGAGCTTGGCGCTCGTCTGGGCCTTCTCCTTCTCCGCGGCGGCCAGGTCCTTCGCGAGCCGCTTGCGCTCCGCGGCGACGTCGATCGCGCCGGACAGGTCGAGGGCCACCTCGACGCCGGCGACCGGCAGGGTCGCCGTGGCGGTGAAGGAGTCACCGGCCGGCTGCAGCCGCGCCAGCTGCCGGATGGCGGCCTCGTGCCGCGCGAGGGGCGAGCCGTCGAGGCCCAGCCGGGCGGGGACGCGCTGACCGGGCTGGAGGCCCTGGTCGGCACGGAACCGGCGCACCTCGGTGATCAGGGACTTCAGGGTCTCGATCTCCCGCTCGGCGTCCGCGTCGCGGAAGCCGCTGTCGGCCGGCCAGTCCGCGATCACCACGGACTCGCCGCCGGTCAGGGCGGTCCACAGCGTGTCGGTGACGAACGGGACGACCGGGTGCAGCAGCTTCAGGGTGACGTCCAGGACCTCGCCCAGGACGCGCTTGCTCACCTCGGCGGCCCTTCCGCCCGCCTGGAACGTCGTCTTGGTCAGCTCGACGTACCAGTCGAAGACCTCGTCCCACGCGAAGTGGTACAGCGCGTCGGAGAGCTTGGCGAACTGGAAGTCGTCGTAGTGGGCGTCGACCTCGGCGACGGTCTGGTTGAGCCGGGACAGGATCCAGCGGTCCGTGGCCGACAGCTCCTCCGGGGCGGGCAGCGGGCCCTCGACCGTGGCGCCGTTCATCAGCGCGAAGCGCGTGGCGTTCCAGATCTTGTTGGCGAAGTTCCGCGAGGCCTGGACCCAGTCCTCGCCGATGGGCACGTCGGTGCCGGGGTTGGCGCCGCGGGCCAGGGTGAAGCGGACGGCGTCGGAGCCGTACCGGTCCATCCAGTCCAGCGGGTCGACGACGTTGCCGAACGACTTCGACATCTTCTTGCCGCGCTCGTCGCGGACCAGACCGGTCAGCGCGATGGTCCTGAACGGCACCTCGCCGTCCATCGCGTACAGGCCGAACATCATCATCCGGGCGACCCAGAAGAAGATGATGTCGTAGCCGGTGACCAGGACGTCGGTCGGGTAGAACGTGCGCAGGTCCTCGGTCCGCTCCGGCCAGCCGAGCGTGGAGAACGGCCACAGGCCGGAGGAGAACCACGTGTCGAGGACGTCGGTCTCCTGGTGCCAGCCCTCGCCGGCGGGGGGCTCGTCGTCGGGGCCGACGCAGACGACCTCGCCGTCGGGGCCGTACCAGATCGGGATGCGGTGGCCCCACCACAGCTGGCGCGAGATGCACCAGTCGTTCATGTTGTCCACCCAGTCGAAGTACCGCTTCGACATGTCCTCGGGGTGGATCTTCACCCGGCCGTCGCGCACCGCGTCACCGGCGGCCTTGGCCAGCGGGGCGACCTTCACCCACCACTGCATGGACAGGCGCGGCTCGATGGTGGTCTTGCAGCGCGAGCAGTGGCCGACGGAGTGGACGTAGGGGCGCTTCTCCGCGACGATCCGGCCCTGGGAGCGCAGCGCCGCGACGATGGCGGCACGCGCCTCGAAGCGGTCCAGGCCCTGGAAGGGGCCGTGCGCGGTGATGACGGCCCGCTCGTCCATGACCGTGATCGACTCCAGGCCGTGGCGCTGGCCGATGGCGAAGTCGTTCGGGTCGTGGGCCGGGGTGACCTTGACGGCGCCGGTGCCGAACTCGGGGTCGACGTGGGCGTCGGCGACGACGGGGATGGAGCGGTCGGTCAGCGGCAGCTTGATCTGCTTGCCGACCAGGTGCCGGTACCGCTCGTCGTCGGGGTGGACGGCCACGGCGGTGTCGCCGAGCATGGTCTCGGCCCGCGTGGTGGCCACGACCAGCGAGTCCTCGCCCTCGCCGTAGCGGATGGAGACCAGCTCGCCGTCGTCCTCCTGGTACTCCACCTCGATGTCGGAGATGGCGGTCAGGCAGCGCGGGCACCAGTTGATGATGCGCTCGGCGCGGTAGATCAGCCCGTCGTCGTAGAGCCGCTTGAAGATGGTCTGGACGGCCTTGGACAGGCCCTCGTCCATGGTGAACCGCTCGCGGTCCCAGTCGACGCCGTCGCCGAGGCGGCGCATCTGGCCGAGGATCTTGCCGCCGTAGTCCTCCTTCCACCGCCAGACACGCTCGACGAACGCCTCGCGGCCCAGGTCGTGGCGGGACTTGCCCTCCTCGGCGAGCTGCTGCTCGACCTTGTTCTGGGTGGCGATGCCGGCGTGGTCCATGCCCGGCAGCCACAGCGCCTCGTAGCCCTGCATGCGCTTGCGGCGCGTGAGGGCGTCCATCAGCGTGTGCTGGAAGGCGTGGCCCAGGTGGAGGGAGCCGGTGACGTTCGGCGGCGGGATGACGATGGTGAACGGGGGCTTGTCGCTCTTGGCGTCGGCGGCGAAGTAACCCCGCTCTACCCAGCGCTCGTACAGCGGCCCCTCTACGTCGGCCGGCGCGTACTGGGTCGGCAGTTCGGTGGCGGGCGTTGGTGGCTGCTGCTGAGCGTTCTCGGTCACGGACACAGTGTAGAGGGGTCGCAGCACCGCCCTGAAACCGCTTTTCCACGGGCCCGGCGTGCTCCCTGAGGCAGCCTCCGGGCGGGGCGGCGGCCGGCTCGCTCGGGCGGCGCGCGCGCCGTGAGCGGGCACACGCAGGGGCCCCGGGCCGGTGAAGGTGTCTTGGGTTCAAGGGGTCGTCGCAACACCACTTGGTTTCAGGTGGTGAGTAGATCACGTAGACGCTCGGCTGGGGTATC
>NZ_BNBV01000048.1 GCF_014656135.1 Streptomyces thermodiastaticus | reverse complement strand
CCCTGTGGGAGAGTAGGACGCCGCCGGACTATTTTTGGGAAAGGCCCACACCCCACGGTGTGGGCCTTTCTGCATTCAACCCTTAGGGTTGAGTCCGTGCGCTACGACCTCGTGATTTTCGACAACGACGGTGTCCTCGTCGACAGCGAGCCCATCTCGAACCGGCTGCTCGCCGCCTACCTGACCGAGCTGGGGCACCCCACCTCGTACGAGGACTCCCTCCGCGACTACATGGGGTCCGCGCTGCACCGGGTCCACGACCTCGTGCTGGAGCGCACCGGGAAGCGTCTCCCGGACGACTTCGACGACGTCTTCCACGCCCGCGTGTTCGCCGCGTTCCAGCGGGACCTGAAGCCCGTGCCCGGCGTCGAGGCCGTCCTGGAGAAACTGGCGGCGGACGGGACCCCGTACTGTGTCGCGTCCTCGGGCAGCCATGAACGCATCCGGGTCGGGCACCGGACCACGGGCCTGGACCGGTGGTTCGACGACACCCGGATCTTCAGCGCGCAGGACGTGGGCCGGGGCAAGCCGGCGCCTGACCTCTTCCTGCACGCGGCACGGCAGATGGGCGTCGCCCCCGAGCGGTGCGTCGTCGTCGAGGACTCACCGCTGGGCGTGCAGGCGGCCGTCGCGGCCGGGATGGACGTGCTCGCCTTCACCGCCATGACGCCCGCGGCCCGCCTCGCCGGCGCGCGTCACTTCTTCTCGGACATGCACGAGCTGCCCGGCCTGCTGAGCTGACAGCACGTCATGACGGCAGGACCGGCGGGCGTATTGACATGTGTCATGCGGACTTCTGGACGATCGTTTCTACTGCCGGACCCCTCCCGGGCGCGAACCTGAGAGCATGACGACGAACAGGAAGCGCGGGAACCTCGCCCCTCTGCTGGTGGACGTTGCGGTGCCGGTCGGCGGGTACTACCTGCTGAAGGACGCCGTCGGGCTGAGCACGCTCGCGGCCCTCGGCTGGAGCAGTGCGGTGCCGGCCCTGCGGATCGTGTGGAGCGTGGTGAAGGAGCGCACCATCAGCGCGCTCGCCGCGCTCATCGTGTTCGTCAACGTGGTCGGGGTGCTGCTCAGCCTGGCCGCCGGGGACCCGCGGCTGATGCTCGCCAAGGACAGCGGCGTCAGCAGCGCCATCGGCATCGGCGTCCTCGTCTCCGTGATGCTGGGCAGGCCGATGATGTCCGAGGTGATGAGGCCCTGGCTGGTGCAGGGCGACGCGGAACGCGACGCCGCGTGGGCGCGGCTGAGGGCCCGTTCGGTGTCTTTCCGCCGGGCGGAGAGGACCTTCTCCCTGGTGTGGGGCGTGGCACTGCTCGGCGAGTGCGTCCTGCGCGTGGTGGGCGCCTACACGCTGCCGGTCGACACCATGGTGTGGCTGGGCACCGTGATCCTCGCGGTGTCGATGGCGCTCGCCTTCTTCGTGAGCGGCGCGATCGCCGCCCGCCCCATGGCGCAGATGGTCATCGCAGAGACCGAGGCCGCCCGCACCGCGGCCTCCCCCGCGGCCGGCACACCCGCGAGCGCCGGGTGAGGACCGGCCCGCTACGTCCGCGTCCGGATCTGTTCACCGGTGCTCCCGGGGCCCTACGCTCGCCGCCATGACGGATGTGCTGCGGCGCGGCAGGGCCTCGCTGGCGTTCGCGTTCCTCGCGCAAGGCTGCGTCTTCGCTCTGCTCGTCACTCGCATCCCGGCCGTCCAGGACCGCTACGGGGTCTCGGACGCGGTGCTGCCCGTCTTCCTGGCCGCCGTGCCCGTGCTGGCCGGCATCGGCAGCGTGGCCGCGGAACACCTGGTCAAGCGGGTCCGGCCCAGTCGTGTGCTGCGCTGGTCCCAGCCGGTGGCGATGCTGGCGCTGGTCGGCGCCGGAGCCGGTGACCGGATAACCCAACTGGCGGTGACGATGGCCGTCTTCGGGCTGGCCGTCGGGGTGCTGGACGCGGCGATGAACATGCTCGGCGTGAGCCTGCAGCACGCGTACGGCCGCAGCATCATGCTCGGCTTCCACGCGGCCTACAGCCTCGGCGGCATCCTGGGCGCCTCGCTGGCCTGGGCGGGCGCCCACTGGCACCTGGCGCTGTGGGTGTCGTATCTGCCGGTGGTGGCGGTGCTGCTGCCGGCGACGCTCGTGGGCAGCCGGTGGTACGTCGACGGCCGGGGCGGGACCGCGCCCGGTGGGGACGCCCGGGCGGAGGGCGGCGTGGGTGCCCGGCTGCTGCTGCCGCTGTGCCTGGTGATGACATTCGCGTACATCGGGGACTCCACCGTGTCGAACTGGAGCGCGAAGTACCTCCAGGACACGCTGGGGAGTTCGGAGCAGCTGGCGACGGTGCCGTACAACGTGTACATGGTCACCACGCTGCTGGGGCGGTCCATCGGTGACCTGGGGGTGCGGCGGTTCGGGGCGGTGGCCGTGGTGCGGCTCGGCGCCCTGGTGGCGGCGCTCGGCTTCGCGGTGGTGGCCGGGGCGCCGGGACCCTGGACGGGGATGCTCGGGTTCACGCTGCTGGGGCTCGGACTGTGCGTGCTGGTGCCGCAGACGTTCGCGGCGGCGGGACGGCACGCGCTCAACGCCGGCGGGCCCGGGGCGTCGGACGCGGCGATCGCGCGGCTGAACGTCTTCAACTACGTGGGTTTCCTGGTCGGCTCGCCGCTGGTGGGGACGTTGGGGGATGCGTGGAGCTACCGGGGGGCGATGCTGGTGCCGATGGCCTTGGTGCTGGTGACGCCGGCGTACGCCAGGTCGTTCGCGGTGCGGCCGGACCGATACGGTGGCGGGCATGAGCGGCCGCGCACAGCTGATGTGGGACGAGGCGGTGACGGAGTATGACTTCGGCCCGGGCCATCCGATGGATCCGGTCCGTCTCACCCTGACCCGGAAACTGATCGGTGCCCTCGGGCTCGACCGCGAGGTGCACGCGGTGGCGGCCAGGCCGGCCGGGGAGTCGACGCTGCGACTGGTCCACCGGGCCGACTACATCGAGGCGGTCAAGGCCGCGTCCGCCGATCCCGGCGCGGCGGACACGTCGTACGGGCTGGGCACCCTGGACGATCCGGCGTTCCGCGGGATGCACGAGGTCTCCGCGCTGATCGCGGGCCAGTCGGTGGCGGCGGCGGAGGCCGTGTGGCACGGGGAGGCGCTGCACGCGGTGAACTTCGCCGGCGGCCTGCACCACGCCATGCCGGGGGCGGCCTCGGGATTCTGCGTCTACAACGACGCCGCGCTGGCGATCGCGCGGCTGCTGGAGCTGGGCGCCGAGCGGGTCGCGTACGTCGACGTCGACGTGCACCACGGCGACGGAGTGCAGGCGGCGTTCTGGGAGGACCCGCGGGTGCTGACGATCTCCCTGCACGAGCACCCCCGGACGCTGTTCCCGCAGACGGGATGGCCGCAGGAGACCGGAGCCGGCGACGCGGAAGGGTCGGCGGTGAATGTGGCGCTGCCGGCCGGGACCGGGGACGCGGGGTGGCTGCGGGCCTTCCACGCGGTGGTGCCCGAACTGCTGGCCGACTTCCGGCCGCAGGTCCTGGTCACCCAGCACGGGGCGGACACCCACTTCGAGGATCCGCTGGCGCACCTGGCGGTGTCGCTGGACGCGCAGCGCGCGGTGCAGCTGGCCTGCCACGACCTGGCCCACACGTGCGCCGGCGGCAAGTGGGTCGCGCTCGGCGGCGGCGGGTACGCGGTCGTGGACGTGGTGCCGCGGTCGTGGACGCACCTGGTGGGCATCGCCGCGGGCCGGCCGGTCGAGCCGGAGACGGTGATCCCTCAAAGCTGGCGGCAGGAGGTGTACGCGCGCACCCGGCGGGTGGGGCCGCTGCGGATGACGGACGGCCGGTGGCCGGTTGCATGGGCCGACTGGGAGGCGGGCTACGACCCCGCCAACCGGCTGGACCAGTCGATCCTGGCGACGCGGCGGGCGGTGTTCCCGCTGCGGGGGCTGCTGGCCTGACACTCCCTCACGGTGCGCCGGGCCCGCGGGCCGTCCCGCGCGCCGTGCGGTGCTGCAGCCGGCGGCAGGAGAGTGTTCTTGCCGGAAGTCGCCAGGAGCAGCAGCCGGGTGCTCTGCCGAGCCCGTTACACCGACCGGGCGGTGTTGCGCGGTTTCCGTCCCGGGCGCGTGCCGTGTCCGCCACCATCGCCCCGTGATGAGCACCGCCGCGCTGCGCGCGCATCTGCTGCGGGCCCGTCTCGCCGGGGTCGTGGCGACGACGCGGGAGACGAGTCTGCGCAGCTACCGCCTGTTCGCGGCCCGGGACCCGCGCCTGCTGATCGGACTCGATCCTGAACGGGCCTGGACACAACGCGATGTGATCGCTTTGATGGCACAGACGTGCGGTGTCTCGGCCGATCCACGGCACACTTCCGGCCAGGATGTGATTGATCCGGAGCTGACGCTGGCCGCCCTGGACGCCTTCGCCGACCGGCTCGGTACGGTCGCCCGTAGCGGCGGGCCCGTGCTGCTGGGCACTGGTCACCCGCACCGGCTGCTCGGCTTCTACGCCGCGTTGGCGGGGGCTCTGTCGGCGGCGGGATGTGGCGTCCTCACTCCGGCGCAGGGTCGTTGTGTCGACATAACGACCCGTTTCGGTCTACGCACGCTGGTCATCGACTACGTCCGCGGAGTGGCCCTCGTGCGGCCGCGCGGCGCCGGACGCACCGGTTGTGAGCCCGGCGCACACACGCATTCGCCGCTCCCGGTTCGGCTGGCGCTGCAGGCGGCCGCGGACGCCGGCGGGCCGCTGCCGACACTGGTGATCGGGGACCACGGATGGGTCTGCGGTGCAGGTCAACTGGGGTTCGAGGCCATGGGTCTGGGTGATACGGACGACCCCGCGCTGTTCGTGGGGCAGGCGGAGGGGCGCGTGTCCGTCGTCGTTCCGCTTGATGACGGTGTGCGGGCCGACTACTACCGTCCGCTCATCCGCTACGTACTCGATCGAGCGTGTCTGTCACGGTAAGCGGGTGATGGGTGCACCTCTTCCCCACTTGCATCACCCGCCCCTAGTCTGGGGAGTGAGCGCGCAGCGACGAAGAGTCACCGGAAGGGGAAGCCGGTGGCCGTCGAGTGCGGAAGGTGCAGGTGTGACATGGCTGCAGCTGGCGAGAGGCCTCTGAACGAGGTTCAGTTCCTCACCGTGGCGGAGGTCGCCTCGGTGATGCGAGTGTCGAAGATGACCGTGTACCGCCTGGTGCACAGCGGTCATCTGCCCGCGATCCGGGTGGGGAGGTCCTTCCGCGTCCCGGAACAGGCGGTTCACGAGTACCTCCGCGACAGCTATGTGGGGGTGGAGTCCGCCTGACGACGGTCAGGAGGGATCCGAATCGGGCAAGAGCGGACAGTTCGGGTCCCTCCAGGTCCCTCGATTAACGACCTCGGCCCTCGGGCGGGTAGGCTAACCCCTCGAAGGTCGTGTGGGCCCATGGCGCCCAAACACCGACAGAAGAGAAGTGAGCGAGGGTAAGTCGTGGGCTCTGTTATCAAGAAGCGGCGGAAGCGGATGGCCAAGAAGAAGCACCGCAAGCTGCTCAAGCGCACGCGCGTCCAGCGTCGCAACAAGAAGTGACGCCGGTCGCCACTCGTTAGTGCGCGACACCGCGAGAGCGTGTCCGTGGCCCCCCGCCCGGTGAGGTGGGGGGCCACGTCCGTTCCGGCCGGGGCAGGAGGGCGCCGGAGCGTCCGGCTCCGGCCTCCGGCTCAAACATCACGCCATGCAGCCGACGGTCACCGCAGTGCGACGCCGACCCGATAGGTTGGCCGCACACGGGGAACGCGGTCCTGGCCGGGAAGGAGGGCGCTGGTCGTGGGACAGGTCGTGCTCGTCACCGGGGCGGCCCGCTCGCTCGCGGGCCGGTTCGTCCGGCGGATCCAGCGTGATCCGCAGGTGGAGCGTGTCGTCGCCGTGGACGCGGTGCCGCCCGAGCATCATCTGGGCGGCGCGGACTTCGTCCAGGCGGACATCCGGCAGCCCGCCATCGCGCGGGTGCTCGCCGAGTCCGGTGCCGACACGGTCGTCCACCTCGACGTCACCGGGACCGCGCTGACCGGCGGCAGCCGGGCCACGGTCAAGGAGACCAACGTCATCGGCACCATGCAGCTGCTCGGCGCCTGCCAGAAGTCCCCGAGCGTGAAACGGCTGGTGGTCAAGTCCAGTACCAACGTCTACGGTTCGGCCTCTCGCGACCCGGCGGTGTTCACCGAGACCACCCCGGCCAAGTCGCTGCCCAGCGGCGGCTTCGCGAAGGACACGGTGGAGGTCGAGGGATACGTGAGGGGCTTCGCCCGGCGGCGGCCGGACGTGGCCGTGTGCGTGCTGAGGTTCGCCAACATCCTCGGACCCACCGCGGACACCCCGCTGGCCTCCTACTTCTCGCTGCCGGTGCTGCCGACGGTGTTCGGCTACGACCCGCGGCTGCAGTTCGTGCACGAGGATGACGTGATCGAGGCGCTGCGCATCGCCGCGCACGAACCGCGCCGCTCCACCTTCAACAGCGGCACGTTCAACATCGCCGGCGACGGGGTGCTGCTGCTCTCGCAGTGCGCGCGGCGGCTGGGCCGCCCCATGGTGCCGCTGCTGCTTCCGGCGGTCACCTGGGCCGGCTCCCTGGTGCGTACCCTGGGAATGACGGACTTCTCACCCGAGCAGATCCGGCTGCTCACTCACGGCAGGGTGGTGGCCACGGACGAGATGCGGCGCACGCTGGGCTTCACCCCCCGGTACACGACCGCTGAGACGTTCGCGGACTTCGTCCGCAGCCGGGGCACCGGACTGCTCCCGCCCGAGGCCCTTGTCAGGGCCGTCGACCGGATCGCCGCACTGGCCCCGCGGGGCGGCGGCAGCGGCCACCTTCCGACGCAGAGCGCCACCTGAGGAGCGCAGCCATGGCGGACGCCAAGGTCATTCCGTTCGACGACGACCGGTCCCGGTCGGCCTCCGCAGGGCGGCAGGCACGCCGCCGGGGTGCGGGCTCCCGGCGCGCCGGAGCCGAGTCCTCGGCGGCCGGGGACGTGCACCCGCTGCCGGGCGCCACGGGCCGGGACGCCCCGGCCGCGCCCCCGCGACGGGACACGGAGACGGAGCAGGACGCGGCCCGGCAGGACACGCCGCAGGAGCGGCGCCCGGCCGAGGACGACGGCGGGCTGGAGCGGCGTATCGCGAGCGGCCTGGCGTTCCTGCGCCGCCGCCTGACCGGGGAGTACGAGGTCGACGACTTCGGCTACGACGCCGAGCTGACCGACCAGGTGCTGCTGTCGCTGCTGCGGCCGCTGTACGAGAAGTACTTCCGGGTCGAGGTGAAGGGCATCGACAACATCCCGAAGGAGGGCGGCGCGCTGATCGTCGCCAACCACTCGGGCACGCTGCCGCTGGACGCCCTGATGCTGCAGGTCGCCGTGCACGACCGGCATCCCGCCCAGCGCCATCTGCGGCTGCTCGCCGCCGACCTGGTCTTCGTGCTGCCGCTGATCAACGAGCTGGCCCGCAAACTCGGCCACACGCTCG
Source organism: Streptomyces thermodiastaticus (assembly GCF_014656135.1). GTDB lineage: Bacteria > Actinomycetota > Actinomycetes > Streptomycetales > Streptomycetaceae > Streptomyces > Streptomyces thermodiastaticus. The sequence goes on along the minus strand of NZ_BNBV01000048.1, from coordinate 13,195 downwards.
CCTGCACCGAGGACGCCGAACGGCTGCTGAGCCAGGGGGAGCTGGTCGGTGTCATGCCGGAGGGCTTCAAGGGCATCGGGAAGCCGTTCAGCGAGCGCTACAAGCTGCAGCGTTTCGGCCGGGGCGGGTTCGTCTCCACGGCCCTGCGGCAGAGGGTGCCGATCGTTCCGTGCTCGATCGCCGGGGCGGAGGAGATCTACCCGATGATCGGCAACGCCAAGACCTTGGCCCGGCTGCTCGGCCTGCCGTACTTCCCGCTCACCCCGACCTTCCCGTGGCTGGGGCCGCTCGGGGCGATTCCGCTGCCGACGAAGTGGACGATCCAGTTCGGCGAGCCGATCCCGACGGACGGCTATCCGGCGGAGGCCGCCGACGACCCGATGCTGATGTTCGACCTGACCGACCAGGTCCGCGAGGAGATCCAGCACACGCTGTACAAGCTGCTGGTGCAGCGCCGTTCCGTGTTCTTCTGAGGTCTTCCGAGTGAGATCTTCCGATCTTCTCGATAGTCCGAGCGGCGTCCGGCACCCGCCGGCACGACGCGCAGGACGACGGGGGCGCCCCTCCTGTGCCGGTGGGGCGCCCCCGTCGTCGTACGGCTACCTGGCGTCCTCGCTGTCGATGCCGAGGCCGGGCAGCAGGCCCGGCAGAAGCGGCGGGACGGTGACGTCCGGGGGCCCGGCGGGGGGCCTGGACTCGGACGGCGAGGCGCTGCTGCCGCCGGTCCGGGGCGGGTCCAGCAGGCCGCCGGTGGTGCCGCCGAGCAGGTCGTTGCCGCTGTCCTCGGTGGAGTCCGCCGAGGTGCTGGGGCTGCCGCTGCCGGACTCGTGACCGGCCGAGGGCGTGCCGCTGCCGGGCCGGGCGGAGGGACCGGTGGAGGAGGAGCCGGGGGTGGAACCGGGTTCGGCGCCGTGCTGCCGCGTGCTGCCGCCGGTGCGGTCCGGGTGCTGGGGCAGCAGCGACTGCAGCGGGGCCACCTCTTCGTCTATGGCGTCGAACACGGACGACACCTGGTCGCCGACGTCGCCGAGCTGCACCGGCAGCTTCTCGCGCAGTGCGCCCCAGGCCCGCCGGTGGGTGCGGGAGAAGGCGGACAGGGTCTGGATGGGCCCCAGGGAGTCCGGGTCCTGCTCGTACGCCTCGTGCAGCAGCCGGTGGCCCTCGGCGGCGTCCTGCTGCATGCCGGTCAGGGTGCGGCGGATCGCGCCCAGGGATTCGTGGTCGAGGTGGCCGCCGCGGCCGCGCTCCAGCAGCCGTCGGGCCTCGTGCATCCGGGTGGCGGCCAGGTCCAGGTAGGCCTTGCCCCGCTCGTCGGCGCCGTCGGTCAGGTAGGCGACCTTGAAGTCCTCGATGCCGCGCTTGAGGCCGTACAGCGAGTCACCGGGGAGGGCGTCGGAGCTGGCCGCGGCAACCCCGCCGAAGGCGCCCGCGGCCACGCCGACGCTGAGCCCGCCGGCGGCCAGGCCCTTGGTCAGCCGTGTGCGCGGCCGCAGTTTCCCCAGGCCGCTCGCTCGGTGGCCGCGCCTGGCACCCCGCTGCCCGGGCAGGGTGGCATCGCCTGCCTCGCCCTCCGCGGTGCCCTCCTGCAGCATGGCCTCCATCGCGGCCACCAGGCGGGCCCGCTGGACGACCTTGACCTGAGGATCCAGCTCCGGTCTGGGCAGGGCGCTCAGACCGGCGGCGAGGGCCACCAGCCGGCCCTGCTCGGTCTCGTCCGCCGTTGCCTGGGCCGGCGCCGGTCCCTCGGACTGCTCGGCCGCCGTGCCCCGGTCGGACAGCTCCTCCAGGGCCTGGGCGAAGGCGTTCGTCCGCCGGTGCGCCGATACGTTCGCGATCACTGGCGGCACCTCCTCTCGTCAAGACGGTCGACTCCCCAGGGGACCTGAGGGTTGCACGTCCCGGCCGCTGCCACTCGGACGAGTGAGGAGCATGGGCCAAGGCGTGACCACAGGGAGCCTGTATCCCGCACAACGAGCGGCTCGGCACTTCGGTTACGGACGGACCGGCATCCGTGCCGGACGCCAACACGCCTTGCTACGGCGTGAGTTGGTGACTGCGGCGGGTGAGCGGCTCAGCGGGCGTCGTCCGGGAGGAGCCGGGCCAGGGTGCGCACGGCCCGGTACTGCAGGGTCTTGATGGCGCCCTCGTTCTTGCCCATCACCCGGGCGGTCTCCGCCACGGACAGGCCCTGCAGGAAGCGGAGCGTGACGCACTCCTGCTGCTGAGGGTTGAGCCGGCGGACGGCGTCCAGCAGTGCGGCGTTGGACAGCGACTCCAGGACGGACTCCTCCGGGGAGCGCTCGACCTCGTTGGCGTCGAGCATCTCGCCGGTGGTGACCTCCAGGCGGAACCGGCTGGACTTGAAGTGGTCGGCGACCAGGTTGCGGGCGATGGTGACGAGCCAGGCGCCGAAGTCGCGGCCCTGCCAGGTGAAGGTGCCGATGCGGCGCAGCGCCCGCAGAAAGGTCTCGCTGGTCAGGTCCTCGGCGGTCGCCTTGCCGCCGACGCGGTAGTAGATGTACCGGTACACGGTGTCGCTGTACTGGTCGTAGAGGCACCCGAAGGCCTCCGCCTCGCCGGCCTGGGCGCGCTCGACGAGGTCCATCATCCGGGCGCTGTCGCTGTCCGCCGCCGGCCGGCGGACGGCCGTCGAGGCGGATGGGCGGCCTCGCCGGCCCAGTGTGCGCCCCTCGCCCGACCGCCGCCCGTCGACGACGGCGCTGCGCGCCGGCCCCTGCGGCATGCTCTCGGCCAGCGCGTAACAGGGCTGAGGGACCGAGCGGCCCGCGGGGGCGGCGGTGGCGAGTGCGGGACCGGCGTACGCGGTGGGGACGAGGCCGCGCAGCAGGTCCAGGACCGTGGCGCGGAGCGTGGCCAGGCCCGAGGCGTCAACCCCGACGTGTGGGTACACGGGACTCCCAGAGGCAGAGCTTCCATCACGTGCAGTGCGGAACCGTTCACCCGTCGTGGCGACGGAGGGGTACCGGTTGCGTCTGAGGAGAATAACGCTTCGTACAGGCGCTGCTACACCGAGTTGCTCAAATCATCGATTACGTCGCTTCCGTAACCGAATGACGCTTGGTCGAACAGCAGAGAGTGACCGTTTGCTGATCGATCTGGTTCGCTCTCGGTGTGAAACGCGGGCGTCTTGTGGCGGTGTACCGCCAAGGGGAGTGGCCGGAGTGACGCCTGGGTACGTTCGGTCGTTTGACCGCCGATCCGGGTGTGCCGCGCGGCCCGTCGCCCGCACCGCGGTGCCGGCGGACCGCCACGAGCGGACCCGAGGCCCGGACGGGTGCCGGGACGTCCGGCGGCAGACGGGCGGCGTCCGGGCAGGCGGCGGCGAGTTGGCAGCGACGGACGGCATCCGGGAAGGCGGCGGCGGGCCGGCAGCGACGGGCGGCGTCCGGGTAGGCGGCGGGCGGGGGTGCCCCCGCCGCCGGTGGCGCGGCTGGGGGCGCTCAGGGACGGCGCGGGAGCCCGGGTGTCACCGGCGGCGCGGGCGCTCGGGCGTCACCGGCGGCGCGGGGATGCGGGCGTCACCGGCGGGGCGCGGGCGTCACCGGCGGCGGCGGTGCAGGGCGATCGCCGCGGCGGTGCCGCCGGCCACCGCGCCCACGCCGGCCGCGGCGGGGATGCCGACCATGGCCGCCTTGCGGCCGGTGCGGTAGTCGCGCAGCCGCCAGTCCATCTCCCGGGCGTGACGGCGCAGCGCGGCGTCGGGGTTGATGGCGTAGGGGTGGCCGACCAGCGACAGCATGGGGATGTCGTTGGCGGAGTCGCTGTAGGCGGCGCAGCGGGACAGGTCCAGGCCCTCGGCCGCCGCCAGCGCGCGGACCGCCTCGGCCTTGGCCGGGCCGTGCAGCGGTTCGCCGACCAGGCGGCCGGTGTAGACGCCGTCGACGGACTCGGCCACCGTGCCCAGTGCCCCGGTCAGGCCCAGGCGGCGGGCGATGACCTGGGCGATCTCCACCGGGGCCGCGGTGACCAGCCACACCTTCTGGCCTGCGTCCAGGTGTGCCTGGGCCAGTGCGCGCGTGCCCGGCCAGATCCGCTCGGCCATGTACTCGTCGTAGATCTCCTCGCCGATCGCCTTCAGGTCGGCGACCCGGTGGCCCTTGACGATCGACAGCGCGGAGTCACGCGCGTTCTGCATGTGCTCGGGGTCCTCGACCCCGGCCAGCCGGAACCATGCCTGCTGCCAGGCGAACCGGACCAGGTCCCGGGTGTGGAAGAACTTCCGCTTGTACAGTCCCCGCCCGAAGTGGAACAGCGCGGCGCCCTGCATGACGGTGTTGTCCAGGTCGAAGAAGGCGGCGGCGCGGTCGTCGCCGCGCACCGGGAACTCCGCCTCCTGCTCCGGGGGAGCGGTTTCCTCCTGCTCTTGTGAGGACGTTCGCGCGGCCTGAGCCGCGGCCTCGCCTGCCAACACGCTCCGCGCCGTGGCGGAGCGCCTCCGGGGGGTGAGCCATCCGAGAGCGGCCATGGCGTGAGCATAGCCAGTTTGTTCGCAAGTTCCTTACGTCGCCCGGTTCGAACGGGGTGAACTCCGGGTGACGGCCCGGTGGGGCGGCGCGGCGCCGGGTTGTGGATGCCGGGTCGCGGACGGGGCGAGAATGGCCGGTATGAGTCCCCTCTTCCGTCGTACGCCGGCCGCGCCGCGGGACCGGCTCGTCACTCTCGTCCGCAAGCCCGGCTGTCATCTGTGCGACGACGCACAGGCCGTGGTGGAGAAGGTGTGCGCCGATCTCGGCGTGCCCTGGGAGCAGAAGGACATCACCGAGGACCGGCAGCTGCACGACCGGTACTGGGAGCAGATCCCGGTGGTCCTCGTCGACGGTGAGCAGCACACCTTCTGGCGGGTGGACGAGCAGCGGCTGCGCAAGGCGCTGGGCGGCTGATCCGGGCTGCGGCGGCGGCCCGCGGGGGTGCCGGCGAACTGACCGAGTGGTCCAAAGTGGCCGAAAGTGGCTTAGGATCGACGGCGATCTGGTCTCGGGGGTGGGGATCGTAGAGGAGCGTGTGCGGTTTTGCCCCCAACAAATAAGGAACGACGGTGTGAACGCGTCGGTTCCACGGGAACACGTCAAAGGTGCGTGAGCCCGGTCACGTTGGCCGGACAAATCGGACACCATCTTTGTGCACGCGTTCACAAAGACATAGCCTGCTGTCGACGGGGCGGTCAGGGGAGACACGACCGCCCACAGCCCCGCTCTACCCGCAGGAGCACCGTGGCAACTGGCCGAACTCACCGACCGGCGACCCGTAGCCGAGGAATCCCCGAGGCCACGGTCGCCAGGCTTCCGCTGTATCTCCGCGCGCTGACCGCACTGTCGGAGCGCTCGGTCCCCACGGTCTCCTCCGAGGAGCTGGCAGCCGCCGCTGGGGTCAACTCCGCGAAGCTGCGCAAGGACTTCTCCTACCTCGGCTCCTACGGGACCCGCGGGGTGGGCTACGACGTCGAGTATCTCGTGTACCAGATCTCCCGGGAACTGGGGCTCACCCAGGACTGGCCGGTTGTGATCGTCGGTATCGGCAACCTCGGCGCCGCCCTCGCCAACTACGGCGGCTTCGCCTCCCGCGGCTTCCGCGTCGCCGCGCTCATCGACGCCGACCCCGCCCTGACCGGCAAGCCGGTCGCCGGGATCCCGGTGCGGCACAGCGACGACCTGGAGCAGGCCGTGCGGGACAACGGCGTGTCCATCGGCGTGATCGCGACCCCCGCGGGCGCCGCCCAGCAGGTCTGCGACCGGCTCGTGGCCGCCGGTGTCACCTCCATCCTGAACTTCGCGCCGACCGTGCTGAACGTCCCGGACGGCGTGGACGTGCGCAAGGTCGACCTCTCCATCGAGCTGCAGATCCTCGCCTTCCACGAGCAGCGCAAGGCCGGCGAGGAGGCCGCGGCCGACACCGCGCTGCCCGCCGCCGCGGCCGCCGCCGTGCGTGAGCAGTCCGCAGACCAGGTGTCCGCAGACCAGGGGCCCGACGGGGACGTCCCCGCCGTGATGCCGGCATGAGTCTGCTCGTCGTCGGACTGAGCCACCGCAGCGCCCCGGTCAGCGTCCTGGAACGTGCCTCGCTCAACGCGGACGCCCAGGCCAAGCTGGTGCAGGACACCGTCGCCGCCGAGCCGGCCGCCGAGGCCGCCGTGCTGGCCACCTGCAACCGCATCGAGCTGTACGCCGACGTGGACAAGTTCCACGCCGGTGTCTCCGAGCTGTCCACGCTGCTCGCCCAGCACAGCGGCGTCGGCCTGGAGGAACTCACCCCGTACCTGTACGTGCACTACGAGGACCGGGCCGTCCACCACCTGTTCTCGGTGGCCTGCGGCCTGGACTCGATGGTCGTCGGCGAGGGGCAGATCCTCGGCCAGATCAAGGACGCCCTGGCCCGCGCCCAGGAGCTGCACACCGCCGGGCGCCTGCTGAACGAGCTGTTCCAGCAGGCCCTGCGGGTGGGCAAGCGTGCCCACTCCGAGACCGGCATCGACCGCGCCGGGCAGTCCCTGGTCACCTTCGGCCTGGAACAGCTGGCCGCTGGCGAGGCCGTCGGCGACTGGGCGCGCGGCAAGAAGGCCCTGGTCATCGGCGCCGGCTCGATGTCGTCGCTGGCCGCGGCCACGCTCGCGCGGGCCGGGGTCGCCGAGATCGTCATCGCCAACCGCACCCAGGAGCGCGCCGAGCGTCTGGCGAAGAGCCTGGACCGGACCGACGGCACGGGCCCGCGCGCCCGCGCGGTCGCGATGAGCGCCGTGGCCGGGGAACTCGCCCGGGCCGACGTCGCCGTCTCCTGCACCGGCGCGACCGGACTGGTCCTGACCGCCGACATGATCGCCACCGCCGTTCAGGGCCGCGGCGGCGCGCCCGCCGCGCAGGTCACCGGCGACCGCCCCGACGCGCAGGCCCGCCGCACCGCGGCCAAGCACGCCACGCGCACCGACACCCGGGACACGCCGCTGCCGCCCGCCACCGTCGCCGAGGACGGCTGCCCGCTCGACCTGGCCGCCGTGGATCCCGGCTTCTCCCTGCTGGGCGAGTCCGCGGTCGCCGGCATCGACGCGGCCACCCTGGAACAGCACGGCGCCTGGGTGGACGGCGGCACCTCCCTGCTGGAGGGCGGGCCCGGAGCGGACCGCCGGGAGCGGACCGAGCAGATCACCGATGCCGACGCCGAACTGATCAGCGCGCTCGCCGCGGCCGCCGCCACCGCCGGCCGCGTGCCCGAGCTGCGCAAGCCCGAACCGGTCGCCGTCGCCCCGCGCCCCGAGCCGGTCCTGTACGTGCTGGACCTGGCCATGCCGCGCGACGTCGACGCCGCCGTGCACCGGCTGGCCGGGGTGCGGCTGGTGGACATAGAGTCCCTCGCGGAGGCCTCCGCCGACGCGCCGATGGCCGTCGACGTCGACCAGGTCCGTCGTATCGTGGCGGACGAGGTCGCGGACTTCGCGGCCGCCCAGCGGGCGGCGCACATCACACCGACCGTGGTCGCCCTGCGCACCATGGCCGCCGACGTCGTGGCCAGCGAGATCGCCCGGCTGGAGGGACGGCTGCCCGGCCTGGACGACAAACACCGGGCGGAGATCACGCAGACCGTGCGGCGTGTCGTGGACAAGCTGCTGCACGCGCCGACCGTCCGGGTCAAGCAGCTCGCGGCCGAGCCCGGCGGCGCCGGGTACGCGGACGCACTGCGCACCCTGTTCGACCTCGACCCGGAGACGGTGGCCTCCGTCTCCCAGGCCGACGACGACCCGAAGAAGAACGGCAAGAACCGAGGGCCGGCATGAGTGAGAACCCACTGAAGCTGGGAACCAGGCGCAGCAAGCTCGCCATGGCCCAGTCCGGGCAGGTCGCGGACGCTGTGCGCCGGGTGACCGGACGGCCCGTCGAACTCGTCGAGATCACCACCTACGGCGACACCTCCCGCGAGCACCTGGCGCAGATCGGCGGCACCGGCGTGTTCGTCGCGGCGCTGCGCGAGGCGCTGCTGCGGGGCGAGGTGGACCTCGCGGTCCACTCGCTCAAGGACCTGCCGACCGCCCAGCCCGAGGGGCTGGTCCTGGTCGCGATACCCCCGCGTGAGGACCCGCGGGACGTCCTGGTCGCCCGGGACGGACTGAAGCTGAGCGACCTCGTGGCGTCCTCCCCGAACGGAGTCGCCCGCATCGGCACCGGCGCCCCGCGCCGCATGGCCCAGCTCAACGCGTACGCGCGTGCCCACGGCCTGGAGATCGAGACGGTCCCGATCCGGGGCAACGTCGACACCCGCATCGGATACGTCCGCAACGGGGAGCTGGACGCGGTCGTGCTGGCCGCGGCCGGACTGAACCGGATCGGCCGCAGCGACGAGGTGACCGACTTCCTGTCGGTCGACACGGTCCTGCCCGCCCCCGGCCAGGGGGCCCTGGCGATCGAGTGCGCCGCGGGGAACGCGGAGCTGATCGCAGCGCTCGCGGAGCTGGACGACCCGGTCACCCGGGCCGCAGTGACCGCCGAGCGGTCACTGCTCGCCGCCCTGGAGGCCGGTTGCAGCGCCCCTGTGGGCGCGCTGGCCGACCTTCCTCCGTCCTCGGATCCCCTCGAGCGACGGAACCACGATGCCGACGGGCAGATTGTCAAGGAAATGCGCCTGCGCGGCGTCGTCGGCACACCCGACGGCACCACGCTGGTGCAGCTGTCCACCACCGGTCCCGTGCCCGGCACGCATGACGCGGCGACGGCGCTCGGTCGCGACCTCGCCACCGAGATGCTCGCCCAGGGCGCGGCCGGTCTGATGGGGGAGCGAGCACATTGAGCCCCACCACCCTTTCCGCCGGCTCGGAACACGGGCACGTCACCTTCCTCGGTGCCGGACCCGGAGATCCGGGACTGCTGACCCTGCGCGCCGTCGAGGCGCTGGCGAACGCCGACGTTCTGGTCGCCGAGCACGAGGTGCTCGATGTCGTCCGCACGCACGCCCGGGAGGGCGTCGCCGTCGTGCACACGGACCCGGACCCGTCGTCCGACCCCGTTCCGGGCACACCTCAACTGACGGTCGTCGACGGCACGTCGGCGACCACCGGCGCTCCCGCTGCGCGGGATGCCGCACATCTTGTCATGGAGGCCGCGCGGGGCGGCAGGCGGGTCGTCCGTGCGGTCAGCGGTGACCCCGGCCTGGACACCGACACCGCCTCGGAGATGCTGGCCTGCGCCGCCGCGGGCGTGCCCTTCGAGGTCGTCCCCGGCATCGCCACCGCCGTCGGCGTGCCCGCCTACGCCGGTGTCCCGCTGCGCGACGGCGAGAACACCGACGTCCGTTTCGTGGACGCCCGCACCGCCACCGACCGCTGCTGGACCGAGGTCGGCGCCTCCGACGGCACGGTCGTGGTGTCGACGACGCTCGACTCGGTGGCCGCGGCCGCCGGCGAGCTGGTCTCCGCGGGCCGCAAGCCGGACACCCCGATGACGGTCACCATCGCCGGCACCACCACCCGCCAGCGCACCTGGACCGCCACGCTCGGCACGATCGCGCAGACCCTGAAGCAGGCCAAGGTCCTGCCCTCCCCGGAGGGCCACCGCCCGGTCATAGCCGTGGTCGGCGAGTGCGGCGGCGCCGCGCGCCGCGAACGGCTGTCGTGGTTCGAGTCCAAGCCGCTGTTCGGCTGGAAGGTCCTCGTGCCGCGCACCAAGGAGCAGGCCGCGTCCCTCTCCGACCAGCTGCGCTCCTACGGCGCCGTGCCGCACGAGGTGCCCACCATCGCCGTGGAGCCGCCGCGCACCCCGCAGCAGATGGAGCGCGCGGTCAAGGGCCTGGTCACGGGCCGCTACGAGTGGATCGCGTTCACCTCGGTCAACGCGGTCAAGGCCGTCCGTGAGAAGTTCGAGGAGTACGGCCTGGACGCCCGTGCCTTCGCGGGCATCAAGGTCGCCGCGGTCGGCGAACAGACCGCCAAGGCACTGATCGCGTTCGGCGTCAAGCCCGACCTGGTCCCGAGCGGCGAGCAGTCGGCCGCGGGTCTGCTGGAGGACTGGCCGCCCTACGACCCGGTCTTCGACCCGATCGACCGCGTCTTCCTGCCCCGCGCCGACATCGCCACCGAGACCCTGGTGGCCGGCCTGATCGAGCTGGGCTGGGAGGTCGACGACGTCACGGCCTACCGCACCGTGCGCGCCTCGCCGCCGCCGGCGGAGACCCGTGAGGCGATCAAGGGCGGCGGCTTCGACGCCGTGCTGTTCACCTCGTCGTCCACGGTCCGCAACCTGGTCGGCATCGCGGGCAAGCCGCACAACGTCACGGTCATCGCCTGCATCGGCCCGGCCACCGCCAAGACCGCCGAGGAGCACGGCCTGCGGGTGGACGTCATGGCCCCCGAGCCCTCCGTCCACAAGCTGGCCGAGGCCCTGGCCGACTTCGGCGCCCGCCGCCGCGCCGCCGCCCTGGAGGCCGGCGAGCCGGTGACCCGCCCCAGCGAACGGCGGGCCGGCGCCCGCAGGAGGCGGTCGACGACGACGTGAGATCACGGGACTGCGCGAGCGGGGCGTGCCGGGAGGCACGCCCCGCTTTTGTGTGGGTGGGGGGCGTTGTCGGGGCGGGGGACAAGGGGTGTGGTGGGGAGCTGGCCTGGTGACGGGGGCGCCACTGGGCGCTGCGTCGGGTGTCAGGTGTAGACGCCGGCCTCGATGTTGTCGAAGAGTTCGATCCACTCGCTGTGTTCGTGGGCGAAGGGCAGGGGATCGATGCGCTGGATTTCATCTTTCAGCGCTTGGACTTCGCTGCTGCGGCGGTCGTATCCGTAGTCGTTGTCTTCGTCGTCGTCATCGCCGTTGTAAGACCCGACATAGTTGAGAAAAGAGATCACCGTTTTCACGAGTGAAGACACGTCACCGTGGATCGGGATGACCTGCCGGTCGCCCTCACTGTACTGATACACCACTCCTGTTGCCGGATCGACTACAACGGCGCTGATCGGAAGGACACCGATCTTTACAAACTTTTCGACCCCTGCGGAAGTCCTCCAGCCCTGCTCCGCGTGCTCAGCACAGTCCCAGATAAAGCCAGGCTTGAAGTCTTCGGGTAGGCCGAACGAGAATTCCCATTCCTCGGTCGTGGGAAGCCCGACGTTGACGAGGAAATCCAATGTCTCCCCCGTGAAACCGTACTGTCGGGCTGTTGCCTCTGGCAGGCGGTCGACTTCTTCTACAAGTTCGACGTTTACCAGTTCGTCGTGATCAATATTGAAGAGCATGTGTAGCCTCGCTTACCGGCTTAGAGCAGCCTTGATGGCTGCTCCATCCGCTTCCGTCATCATTCCAGCACTGAGGCCATACTTTTCATGCCATTTCTTTAGGTTCTTCACGTAGGCCCTGTGCTCACTGTCCATGTTGCGGGCTCGCTTGCCGTCGGGGCCCTTGGATCGATCGTGGCTATGAGAGTGCGTTACATCCAGATCTTGCTTGAAGTGTGTGGCGAGCCACTGGTCACACCATGAAGCTGCGGCCTGACATGGTTGACGCTCGGTGTAGACGGCCTGTAGTCCATTCGGATTCCCGTCTCTGAGTACGGGATACCCGATGATGCGTTTGGAATGGACACTCTGACTTTGACTGATCAGAACAAAAGGTTCGCCGTTGGAATCGACATGGCGCGGGCGGCGTAGTTCCTGCCGGAGTAGTCTTTCCTGGCGAAACGGGCCAGTTGTGTTGCGTAGGCGAGGTCGCTGACCTCGTCTGGCTCAAGGCGTTTCGATTTTACCTTCGGATTGGTGGGCGAAGGATTAAGGGCACGGTGAACCGGCGCATGCCGTCCGCCCCGAAATGGGCGACGGACGGGTCAGGATCTGCTCGGACATCGGGCTCCCTCTCGCAGCAGAAACGGTCTCCTCCACACCTTAGGGCGCCCCTGTGACACGGCTGGTCCGATACTGCGGGACCTGCCACCACATCGACCGGGCCTGTGCCGGTGTGGGCCCCGCACGCGGTTGAGGACAATGCATCGCAGGCGGGCGTGAAGGCCCCCGAGCCCTCCGTCCACAAGCTGGCCGAGGCCCTGGCCGACTTCGGCGCCCGCCGCCGCGCCGCCGCCCTGGGGGCCGGCGAGCCGGTGACCCGCCCCAGCGAACGGCGGGCTGGCAGGAGGCGGTCGACGACGACGTGAAACCACGGGACCCCGGAGGCCGGGCGTGCCGGGGAGACGCGCTCCGCTTTTGTGCGGGTGGGGGTAGGTGGGGTCGTTGCGGCGGGGGGTGCCATCCTGCGGGTGTCAGATGTGGATACCGGTTTCTAGTTCTTCGAACAAACCGACCCACTCGCTGTATTCATGGGCGAAGGGTAGGGGGTCGACGCTTTGAATCTCTTCCTTCAAAGCTTGTACTTCGCCCCTGAGGCGTTCGTAGTAGACGTCGTCGTCCTCATCATCGTCTTCATCTTCATCTTCATTTCTGTGTGATTCGATGAAATCAAGGTAGGAGGTTATCGTTTTCGTGAGTGACGAGATGTCTCTGTGGATTGGGATGACCTCCTGAGTGGCTTCGGCGTATTGATAGACTATTCCCGTTGCCGGGTCGATCACTGCGGCGTTGACCGCGAGGTAACCGAGTGATACGAACTTTTCGATTCCGTCGGGAGTCCTCCAACCTTGGTCCGCGTGTGCCGCACAGTAACAAAAGTGTCGAGGGTCGAACTTTTCGGACAGACCGATTGAGAATCCGTCCTGAGCGGCATTGGGAAGCCCGACGTGGACGAGGAAGTCCAATGTTTCGCCTGTGAAGCCGTACTGGCGGGCTGTTGCCTCTGATACGCGCACGGGCGTCACCGGGTCTACGTTCGCCAAGTCGTCATGTGTGATGTCGAAGAGCATGTGATGGCCTCGCTCACCTTTTTCTGACAGTCTTCAGAGCCTCTCCGTCGGATTCTGTCATCATTCCGGCGTTAAGACCATGCTGTTTGTGCCATTTTCGCAGGTTTTTGACGTATGCCCTGTGCTCGCGGTCCATGTTGGGGTCTCGTTTTCCGCCAGGACCCGTGGTCTGGTCGTAGCTATGTGAGTGTGTCACCTCCAAATCCGGTCTGAACATCGAGGCAAGCCACTGAGCTTTTTCAACGTGGTCACCGATCGGGTGAGGGTATCTGTGTCCGCAACGCACCAGGCCCCCGTGCCGTTGAGGGAGGTGTTCGACGTCTCAACCCATCAGCACAGGAGCCTCGTTGGTTGCCTGTCCTGC
>NZ_BNBV01000047.1 GCF_014656135.1 Streptomyces thermodiastaticus | reverse complement strand
AGATCATCCCGTCCAACGACCACGGTCCTCGCAACTCCCACAGATCGCGGGTGTTGCGAGGACCGCTAGAACCCAAGTGTCCGGCCGGGGCCCCGGTGCGTCGCGGCGACGGCCGCGCTACGCCGACTTCTGCTCGCCCGGCCCGCGGCCGCGGGCGTCGCGCGGGATCAGGGTCGGGTTGACGTTGGAGTGGACGACGTCGGCGGTGATGACGACGCGGGCCACGTCCTTGCGGGAGGGGACCTCGTACATCACCGACATCAGGACCTCCTCCATGATGGCGCGCAGGCCACGCGCGCCGGTCTGGCGGAGGATGGCCTGGTCGGCGATGGCCTCCAGCGCCTCGCGTTCGAAGTCCAGCTCGACCCCGTCGAGTTCGAACAGCCGCTGGTACTGCTTGACCAGCGCGTTGCGCGGCTCGATCAGGATCTTCAGCAGAGCCTCGCGGTCCAGGTTGTGCACGCTGGTGATCACCGGCAGACGGCCGATGAACTCCGGGATCATGCCGAACTTGACAAGGTCCTCCGGCATGACGTCCTCGAAGAGGTCCTTGGCCTCGCGCTCGCTCTTGGAGCGGATCTGGGCGCCGAAGCCGATGCCCTTGGCGCCGGCCCGCCCCTCGATGATCTTCTCCAGACCGGCGAAGGCGCCGCCCACGATGAACAGGACGTTCGTCGTGTCGATCTGGATGAACTCCTGGTGCGGGTGCTTGCGGCCGCCCTGCGGCGGCACCGACGCCGTGGTGCCCTCCAGGATCTTCAGCAGGGCCTGCTGGACGCCCTCGCCGGAGACGTCGCGGGTGATCGACGGGTTCTCGCTCTTGCGGGCGACCTTGTCGATCTCGTCGATGTAGATGATCCCGGTCTCGGCCTTCTTCACGTCGTAGTCGGCCGCCTGGATCAGCTTCAGCAGGATGTTCTCGACGTCCTCGCCGACGTAGCCCGCCTCGGTCAGGGCGGTCGCGTCGGCGATGGCGAACGGGACGTTCAGCATGCGGGCCAGCGTCTGGGCCAGCAGGGTCTTGCCGGACCCGGTGGGGCCGAGCAGGAGGATGTTGGACTTGGCCAGCTCGATGGCGTCCTCGCGCCCCTGGCCGCCGCCGTTCTCGCCGGCCTGGACCCGCTTGTAGTGGTTGTACACCGCGACGGACAGGGCCTTCTTCGCGGCCTCCTGGCCGACGACGTACCCGTCCAGGAACTCGTAGATCTCGCGGGGCTTGGGCAGCTCCTCCCAGCGCACCTCGCTGGTCTCCGCGAGTTCCTCCTCGATGATCTCGTTGCAGAGATCGATGCACTCGTCGCAGATGTACACACCGGGCCCTGCGATGAGCTTCTTGACCTGCTTCTGGCTCTTGCCGCAGAACGAGCACTTGAGCAGATCGCCGCCGTCACCGATGCGTGCCACGGTGTGCTTCCCCTTCGCCTGGGAGACCCTGGACACCTGTGGTCCAGCGGCTCCTGGTGCTGCCTTATGTCGACGGTACCTTGCCGGGCCCCCCGTCCGGGCCCCCCTTGGCACGGTTCACCGGGACGTGACCGTGCCGAGGGGCGACGGGCGGGTGCGGCGTCCGCGTCAGCGGATGGCGGTGTTGTTCATCTTCCGGGTCGAGATGATCTGGTCGATCAGCCCGTAGGACAGCGCCTCCTCGGCCGTGAGGATCTTGTCGCGCTCGATGTCCTCGCGGATCTTCTCCACCGACTGGTTGGAGTGCTTGGCCAGCATCTCCTCCAGCTGCGAGCGCATCCGCAGGATCTCGTTGGCGGCGATCTCCAGGTCGGAGACCTGGCCGCGGCCGGTCTCGCTGTAGGGCTGGTGGATCAGCACGCGGGCGTTGGGCAGCGCCATGCGCTTGCCGGGCGTGCCGGCGGCCAGCAGCACCGCGGCGGCGGAGGCCGCCTGGCCCATGCAGACCGTCTGGATGTCCGGCTTGACGTACTGCATGGTGTCGTAGATCGCGGTGAGCGCCGTGAAGGAGCCGCCGGGGCTGTTGATGTAGACCGAGATGTCCCGGTCGGGGTCCATGGACTCCAGGCACAGCAGCTGCGCCATGACGTCGTTGGCGGAGGCGTCGTCGATCTGGATGCCCAGGAAGATCACGCGCTCCTCGAAGAGCTTCGCGTACGGGTCGTACTCGCGGATGCCCTGGGACGTGCGCTCGACGAAACGGGGGATGACGTAGCGGGACTCGGCCGCGGGGCCGGTGTACTCGGCGCGCATGCGGTCGTAGAGGCCGCTGCCGGGGAAGTCGTTCACGATGTCTCCTGGAAAGGGGCTGGGGCGGTCGGCCGGGGGCCTGGGGGCTGCGCGGGTGTCCCCGGCGGGCGCCAGGGTCCGCGGAAACGGAGAGGGGGCTCGGGCGCCCCCCGCTCCGAGCGGCTCAGGCTCCGGTGCCACCGCCGCCCGGCATGCCGGCGGCGTGCGTGATCACGTCGTCGATGAGGCCGTACTCCTTGGCCTCGTGGGCGTCGAACCAGCGGTCGCGGTCGGAGTCGCGGATGATCTGCTCGACCGTCTGGCCGGTGTGCAGGGCGGTCAGCTCGGCCATGCGCCGCTTGGTGTGCAGCAGCCGCTCGGCGTGGATCTTGATGTCGGTGGCCGAGCCCGCCAGTCCGGCGGAGGGCTGGTGGATGAGGATCTCGGCATTGGGCAGCGCGAAGCGCTTGCCGCGGGTGCCCGCGCTGAGCAGGAACTGGCCCATGGAGGCGGCCAGACCCATGGCGATCGTCACCACGTCGTTCTTGATGTACTGCATGGTGTCGTAGATCGCCATGCCGGCCGTGATCGAACCACCGGGGCTGTTGATGTACAGGTAGATGTCCTTGTCGGGGTCGGCGGCAAGGAGCAGCAGCTGCGCGGTGATCTTGTTCGCGATGTCGTCGTCGACCGGCTGGCCGAGGAAGATGATCCGCTCGTTGAGCAGCCGGTTGTAGACCTGGTCGCCGAGGCCACCACCGATGGAGGGCTCGCCGGCGGCGGAGGGCATCAGATTCGTCACGTATCCACCTGCTCGTCTTGCGACGGCGCCGGGCCGTCTCACGTTTTCTGCCGGGGCGCGGGTCCGTCCGGCGTCTGCGGGGACTCCCCTGCCCTCGTATTCATGGACCCTAACGCGCGGGTTGCTTCGGGGAATCCCGCTGAGGGGAGTGTTCGCCGGGGGCGTAGCGCGGTGGCCCACGAAGGCGCAGGCCGGGTAGGGCGATGGGCCCTGGGGCGCTGTGCCCCAGGGCCCATCGTACGGACGTCCTGGACGGTCCGCGCGGATCAGGCCTCGGCCTTCTCCTCGCCCTCGCCCTTGTCGTCGCCGGCGTCCTCGGCGGAGGCCTCGGCGGTCCCGGCCGCCTCGTCCTCCTCCTCGTCCTCCAGGTCGACGATCTCGCCGTTGGTGTCCTTCACGGTCGCGGCCTCGACCACGACGGCCAGGGCCTTGCCGCGGGCGACCTCGCCGACCAGCAGCGGCACCTGGTTGTTCTGGACGACCGCCTGGGCGAACTGGTCGGGGGACATGCCGGAGGAGGCCGCACGCCGCATGAGGTGCTCGGTCAGCTCCTCCTGGTTGACGTTGAGCTTCTCCTTGTTGACCAGCTCGTCGAGGACGAACTGGGTCTTGATGCCCTTGATCGCCGCTTCGCGGGTCTCGTTCTCGTACTCCTCGGCGGTCTTGCCCTGGAGCTCCAGGTACTTGTCGAGGGTGAGACCCATCTGCGCCAGCTGGTGCTCTTCCAGGTTGTGCTTGCGGGTCCGGATCTCGTCCTCGAGCAGCTTCTCGGGCACCGGGACCTCGACCAGCTCCAGCAGCTTCTCCAGGACGCGCTCCTGGGCCTGGGTGGCCTGGTCGTAGCGCTTCATGTTCTCGAGGCGCTTGCGGCTGTCGGCCCTCAGCTCCTCGAGCGTGTCGAACTCGGAGGCGAGCTGCGCGAACTCGTCGTCCAGCTCGGGCAGTTCCCGCTCGGCGACCTGGCTGACCCTGACGGTGATCTCGGCCTCCTTGCCGGCCGCCGAGCCGCCCTTCAGCTCGGAGGTGAAGGTGGCCTCGCCGCCGGCCTGAAGGCCCTTCACGGCGTCGTCGATGCCGTCCAGCAGCTCACCGGAGCCGATCGTGTACGACACGCCGTTGGCGATGCCGTCCTCCAGCACCTTGCCCTCGACCTTGGCCTCGAGGTCGATGGTGACGACGTCGCCGTCCTGGGCGGCGCGCTCCACCGGGGTGGTGGAGGCGAAGCGCTCGCGCAGCTGCTGGACCGCCTTCTCCACGTCCTCGTCGGTCACCTCGACGGCGTCGACCTCGACCTCGATACCGGAGTAGTCCGGGATCTCCAGCTTCGGGCGGACCTCGACCTCCGCGGTGAAGTTCAGCGTCTCGCCGTCCTTCAGCTCGGTGATGTCGACCTCGGGCTGGCCCAGCGGGTTCAGCTCAGCGTTGTTGACCGCGTCGGTGTAGAACTTCGGAAGCGCGTCGTTGACGGCCTCCTCCAGGACCACGCCGCGGCCGAACCGCTGGTCGATGATGCGGGCCGGGACCTTGCCCTTGCGGAAGCCCTTCACCGTGACCTGCTGGTTGATCTTCTTGTACGCCGCGTCGAGGCTGTCCTTGAGCTCCTCGAAGGGCACCTCGACAGTGAGCCGAACCCGAGTCGGGTTCAGGGTCTCCACGGCGCTCTTCACGGTTCGGTCTCCTTGTGGCTGACTTCTCGGGTGTCGCCGGAGTCGTCGGGGATTCCGGCGGGTTTCGCCGCCCGGAGGAGTTCGTGGCCCAGTAGGCCGGACACACGGGCGCGCAGCTTGCATAGTAACCGCAGCAGCTCGGCGCCCCAAAAGGCGATCACACTCGCACGGGCACCGCGCCGGACCCGCCCGGAGCACGCCCGCCGGCGTGCCCCTTTTCGATGCGCCGGCCCGGTCGCCGGCGGGTGGTCGGGGTGGCGGGATTTGAACCCACGGCCTTCCGCTCCCAAAGCGGACGCGCTACCAAGCTGCGCCACACCCCGTCTGGTGCGACACGTAGCGTACATGCCCACGGCCCGCGCGGCCGCCCGCGCGCGCCCGCACCCAGGGGGCGCACGATTGACCTCGCGCTCCCCCACGGCGCACGAGCCCCTGGAGGGCGACCGGCCGCCGCACTTGCGGGGGCTCACCACCGGCTCCACCAGCTCCGCCGGACGCCGGGACCGGCCTGCGCGCCGGGACGTCCACCGGACAGGTCACGCCGGGGGCGGGACGGCAAGAACGGGGTGTGCGGTGGCGGGGTGCGACCCGCTAGGATGCGTGTGTGCCGCGGCCGTACGGTCCGCGGCGCGCGTTCTGTGCGGGCGTAGCTCAATGGTAGAGCCCCAGTCTTCCAAACTGGCTACGCGGGTTCGATTCCCGTCGCCCGCTCTGACACGGCTCAGGCCCAGGTGAGACGGTTGTCCGGCTGCCTGGGCCTGAGCCGTTCCGAGGGCCGGGACGGGTGCGGGTGCCGTGCTGGGCGGGCGGTCCGGCCGCCTGGGTGGGCGGTCGTCGAATCGTTCATCACGTCAAGAGCTTGGTGTGCGCCAGAGCGGCAATCGCGCACCGCAGCAGTGATCGCGCGGCCGTGGAACGGGTGCCGGTTCCGGCCGGGGGGAGTACCGCATGGGAAGAGCGCGAGGGATGGTGCGGCGCGACGGGCCAGGCTCCGTGTCGCGGACGTCGGCCGGCGCCGAGGGCTCGGGCGCCCGGGCAGGCACGGGGCGTCGGCCGTATGGGCGACGGCGACGGGCGGTGAGGTACGCGCGCACGGGCCGGTACGCGGTTCTGGGTGCCGTGCCGGCAGTGCTGCTCTGCTTCCTGGTGAGCTGTTCGTCTCCCGCCCCGGACTCCTCAGCACGTGACACGGCAGGGGGCAAGCGGCTGCCGTACTGGGTGCCGGGGAAGACCCCGGCACAGGTCGCCCGGTCCATGAACGTGACGATCCCACCGCGGGCGGCCGGTCTCAGGGCGGCCTGGCAGCGAGGGTTCCAGAGTGACACCGTGCTGCTCGCCTTCACGCTGCCCAGGTCCGATACGGCCGCCTTCCTCCGGGCCCTGCGTCCCAGCTCCCTGGCCCACCGGGACGCCCCCGTCGGTTCTGCGGCGGACCACGCCCCGGCGACTCCGTTCGCCCGTCTCGGTCTGCCGGAGCCGGACACGCTGCCCGACGTCACGGAGGGGCCGGTCTGCACGGACTGCAACGGTGAGCTGGAGTGGCTGAACGTCGCCGTCCATCCGGTCGGTGCGAACCGGGACCAGGTGTACCTGAGCGGCGCGGAGTGACGCTGCGGGGTTCACCGCCCGGCCCCGCCGCCGCGGCCACGGGCACGTCTGTGCGGCCTCGGCCGCCGGAGCCCCGGGACGGACCGAAGCGTCCGATTCGCTCCCTGTCGGCGTTGTGCGTGTCTGCTCACACTCGGACCCATGGGGGCGTCTCGGGGTGACAAGTGGCCTTCGTGCCAGATGTGCGGAGAACGCGATCCCTCCGTACGCGGGCGCGGGCGGATCGGACTCCTGGCCGAGCTCTGCGGCCGCTGCTGGAACAGGCTGGCCAACGACATCGCCGAGGAGGAGGGTGCCACGGCGACGCCCTGGCCCGAGCATGACCCGGACGGCACGGAGTGGATCGAAGCGCCCGTGTGCGAGCAGTGCGGCGCCGCGATCCGCGTCTGGCCGACCAACTACGACCGCTGGGTGAGCCTGGCCACCCGGCCGCTGCCCGCGAAGGACGTCCCGGAGCGTCACCGCTGGCGTCTGGTCCCAACGCCCGCCGGCTTCGTGGCGGTCCGGGTGCGGGGCATCCAGCCGCTGCCCGATGAGCTGGTGTTCCCCCACCATCGGGTGCTGTGCGTGCCCGACGACGACGCGCCCTGGCACGCGACCTGACCGGTGGAAACCCGCGTGTCAGAACCTGATCGAGTTGATCGATTCCGCTATCGAGTTCAGAAAGCGGTTGATCGACGGAGCCATGCCGGTGGAGGCGAGGAAGAAGCCGAACAGGATGGCGACGATGGCCGGGCCCGGCTTGAGGGAGCCGCCTCGGAACAGCACCACCAGGATGACCGCCAACAGCACCACCACTGACAGCGAAATGGCCACAACTGATCACACCCTCGGTCGGTCCGCTCTCCCGGCCCGGGGGCCGTCCCCGCACCCCCGCTGGAACCATCGTGCCACCAACGCGGCCGCGCTATGCGGTGACTGACGCATCATCGGCCGGAGCACGCCGGCTCCCACAGCGGTCCCGCACGGCGGCGCACGCACCGGCCGCTTCCGGGGCGGGACTTTCAGGTATGCCGCGGCCGCCCTTTCGCAGGCCGGGTCACACGCGGAGGCCGGGCGATCGTTTCAAACCCCACACATCGTGTTCGCGGGCGATTCGAAATGGCGGCGCCGGCGGCTGTCCGGCGCTCAACTCATTCACAGAAATGGAGATATGAGGCGGCCGGTTGTGACCGCACGGCGACGGCGATGTGATGACCCTCACCTTTTCGGTCACGCAGTTCCCGGGTGACGGCGGCCCGCGGCCCGAACCGCCGCCGGGAGTTTCCGCGAAATTCAGCAGACAACGCTAGGGTGCCTCAGATGTTCCACGCCGCCTCATCCCCCGGACCGAAGAGAACACCGCTCCCGGCGGCCCGCCCGCCGACCCCGGACGCACCGCGTCCGCAGCGGCCGGACACGCGTCGCGGGCCGTCCGGCGAGCAGCGCGACCCGTTCTTCGACAACGCCAAGTATCTGGCGATCGTCCTGGTCGGGCTGGGGCATTCCTGGGCGAACGTCATGAGCGACAACCGGCTCGTGCAGACGGCGTACACCGTCGTCTACGTGTTCCACATGCCGGCCTTCGTCATCATCTCCGGTTATTTCTCCCGCAATTTCGACCTGCGCCCGCATCGGCTGAAGCGGCTGCTGACCGGCGTTCTCGTGCCGTACGTCGTGTTCCAGACCGCGTATTCCCTGTTCCGCATCCACGTCGGTCACACCGGCGACCCGCACGTGAACCTTTTCGTCCCCTGGTATCTGACCTGGTTCCTGTGCGCACTGTTCGTCTGGCGGCTGACCGCGCCCGTGTGGCGGATGCTGCGCCGTCCGCTGCCGGTGGCGCTCGCGGTGGCGATGCTGGCCTCGGTCACCCCGGGCATGGGCGGGCTGCTGGACATGCAGCGGGTGCTGCAGTTCGCGCCCTGCTTCGTGCTGGGCATGTGCCTGAAGCAGGAGCACTTCCGTCTGGTGCGCCGGCGCGCGGTGCGGATCGCTTCGGTCCCGGTGTTCGCGCTCACGGTGGCGGCCGCCTGGTGGGCCGCGCCGGGCATGCAGATCGGCTGGCTGTACCGGAACGCCGCCGCGCAGGACCTGGGCGCCCCCTGGTGGGCCGGTCCGGTGACGGTGCTGGCGCTGTTCGCCTGCGCGGTGCTGCTGACCGCCTGTTTTCTGGCCTGGGTGCCGGGCCGGCGGCTGTGGTGCACGGCGCTGGGCGCGGGCACGCTGGGCGGCTATCTGCTGCACGGCTTCGTGGTGAAGGGCGTGCTGTACGCGGGCGGGTTCGAGCCGGACTGGGTGCACGGCCCGCTGGGCGCGCTCGTCGTCACCGTCGTCGCGGCGGCGGGCGTGACGCTGCTGTGCACCCCTGCTGTGCTGCGTGTCTTCCGGTGCGTGATGGAACCGCGGATGGACTGGGCCTTCCGGCGGATCGCGCCGCAGCCGGCCGGCGGGCCCGGGGGCACCGACGGCCGGGCGGCCGTGTCCGGACAGGCGGGCAGGGCGGAGACGGCGGAGAAGGCCGGGGCGGCGCCGGGCCGCTGACCCGGGCAGGGCCGCTGAGCCTCGCCGGGCGTGCAAGCGCGGCGGGGGCGTCCGCGACGATGACGGAACGCCCCGGCACGCCCCGGCACGCCCACGGCCGTGGCGGCCGCTCAGGCCGCCTGCTCGCCCTTGAGGTGACGCACCAGCTTCTCGAAGTCCTGCCAGCCGGACAGGTCGGAGGCGTCGCCCGCGAAGGGGTAGTACAGCGCCGGGCGGGTCCTCGGGCCCAGTTCGCGCGGTGCCTGGGCGAGCGGGGTGCGCCGGGCGCGGTCGCCGGGCATCTCGCGGACCTCCTCGGCGCCGAGCACGAAGGCGAACGGCACGCCGGGCCCCTCGAAGCGGGGCGGCACCGACAGATCGCGGCGCGCCCGGCGGATCTGCACCAGCATGGACTGCAGGTCGTGCCGGGTGGCGAGGATCTCCGCCGCGCGGGGCACCGCGTCGGTGGGCACCTCCTCGCCCGGTCCGTAGCCGAAGGCCAGGGTGACGTCCTCCTCCACGCCGCCGGTGGTGCGGGCGATGCGGACCGTGGCCAGGCCGGGGCGTTCCGGCGTGCCGACCACGACCAGCCAGGTCGGCTCCGGTGCCCGCTCGTGGGCGACGTCCGTGAGCTGCCGCAGCGACCAGGGCAGGTTGGCGGGCTCCTCGGTGCCCCAGCCGGCGGGCGGCTCGCCGGTGATCTCCCGCCACACGGCCTCCAGGGCGCCGCCGAGGACGAGACGGTCGTCGGCGGGGTGGACGGCGCGGTAGGAGATGGCCAGCTGGCGTTCGCCGGTGTCCGCCACGCCCCGGGTGAAGGACTCGGCGACCGGGGTGCGCGGGTCGTCGGGGGTCGCGTCGGGCGAGGTGACGGTCACGAACATGCCGTTGTTCCACTCCAGGACGGCTCCGGACAGCCCGTCGTAGTAGCCGTCCTCGGCGTCCTGGACGACCCAGCGGGAGGGCCAGCCGGGCAGGGCGGCGCGCACCGCCGGGGACAGCCGGGTGCCGGCCGGGGTGACGATCTGCAGGCCGAGCTGGGCGTTCGCGGCCGCCTTGAAGGCGTCGGCAAGCCAGGCGGTCATCGCGACCACCGGGCGGTCCTGGATGACGACGGCGACCTTGTCGGTGAGCACGTCCACGGCGGGCTGTGCGGCGGCCGGCTGCGGTGCGGCGCTGATCTCTTCGGTCTCGACGACGGCGAGGGACTGCGCGGCCTGCGGCGGCCAGGCGGTGCCGCCGACGACGGTGGCCAGGCGGGCGGCGAAGGTCCCGGCGAGCCGTGCGCCTTCCTCGACGCCGGTGGTGGCCCGGGCCTCGGTCCACCAGTACGGCACCTCCGGCTCCACGGCGCCGAGCAGCCGCTGCGCCTCTCCCCTGACCTGCACCAGCACGGGTGCCTCGACGGAGACGAGGGGCCGGCCCTGCTCGTCGCACAGCTGCACGACCGCGCCCTCGCCTTCGGCTCCGACCAGCTTGTCGGGGCCGCCGGAGAGCAGGCCCGCGATCACGCTGAGCGGGTCGGGCATCTTCTTGGTCAGGGTGACGACGTCCTTGGTCATGGCGGTTTCCCCTAGTTCCCGGCGTAGACGGTCTGGATCAGCCGGTTCGGCTCGCCCCTGCGCACCAGCACGCCGCGTCCGGGCGGCTGCGCCCCGGCGTAGACGCCGGGGAAGAGCTGTCCCTCGCCGCGGTCGCCGGACATCACCAGCGCGGAGGCACCGGATTCGCGCAGGCCCTGCGTCAGCGGCTCGTACAGCCCGCGGGAGGCGCCCGACACCCGGCGGGTGAGGACGAAGTGCAGGCCGATGTCGACGGCGGAGGGGATGTACGGCACGAACGGGGCGAGGGGCTGCTGCCCGGCGGTGGTCAGCACGTCGTAGTCGTCGACGAGTATGACGATGCGCGGGCCCGAGCCCCAGCTGCCGGGTTCCAGCTCGGCGGGGTCGGCGGTCTCGTCCGGCAGGCGCTTCTCGAGTTCTCCGGCGATGCCCGCGGCCAGCGCACCGGCCAGCTTGGCGTTGTAGGCGTAGCCGCCGCGGTACTCCTCGGGGATGGCGCCGCGCAGGCCGCGCCGCGGGTCGAAGACGCCGAAGACCAGCTCCTCGTCGCTGTAGCGCTCGATCAGCCCCTCGACGACGACCTTGAGCAGGTTGGTCTTGCCGCACTCGCTGTCGCCCATGATCAGCAGATGCTGGTCGTGCTGGAACAGGTCGAGCAGCACCGGTGCGAGCCGCGACTGGTCCAGGCCGATGGGGACGCGGCGCGGTTCGGCGGCCGGGCCGGGCAGGGCCTGCGGCTCCAGGATGTGCGGCAGCACCCGCACCGGCTGGGCGACCTCGCCGGTCCAGGTGGCGCGGACGGTGCGGGCGGTGCGTTCCAGGACGGTGCCGAGGTCGGCGGTGTCCGCGAGGCCGTCGGTGCGGGGCAGCGCGACCTGGGCGAACAGCTTGCGGTCGGTGAGGACGCGGCCCTTCTCCTCCGGGGAGAGGGTCTCGGCGAGCTTGCGGTCGATGCTGGACTCGCTGGGGTCGTTCAGCCGCAGCTCGACGCGGGTGCCGAACTGGGACTGGGTGGCGATGCGCACGTCGTTCCAGCGCAGCATGCCCGCCACCACGTGGATGCCGTAGCCGCTGCCGCGCTTGAGGATGTCGCCGACCGCGTCGTCCAGTTCCTCGAAGTCGTCGCGCAGCGCGCCGAAGCCGTCGATGAGCAGCACGATCTCCGTGGAGGCCAGCTCGGGCAGCCGCCCGGCGGCGCGCAGGGTGCGCAGCTGCTCCAGGGAGTCGATGTTGTGGATGCGGAACAGTTCCTCGCGCTGGTCGAGCATGGCGCGCACGGAGTCGATGGTGCGCGCGGCCCGCTCCCGGTCGGCGCGGCCCGCGACCCCGCCGACGTGCGGCAGCCCGGACAGGGCCTGCAGGCCGCCGCCGACCAGGTCCAGGCCGTAGATGCCGACCTCCTGCGGGGTGTGGGTCAGCGCCAGGGACAGGGCGAGGGTGCGCAGCAGGGTGGTCTTGCCGGACTGCGGGCCGCCGATGACGGCGGCGTGACCGCCGGCGACGGTCAGGTCCAGGTACCACTGGCCCTGCCACTGCTTGGTCGGGTCGTCGAGGATGCCGAGCGGCACCTGGAGCGGGCCGCGGCGCCCGGCCAGCTGGGTGCCGCGGGTGCCGACCTCGACGGGTCCGGCCACCTTGTCCAGGGGAATCGCGTCGGGCAGCGGGGGCAGCCAGATGCGGCGCACCGGGCGGGCGCCGGCGTCCTCGATCTGCCGCACCATGACGCCCATCTCGGTCGGGCCGGTCTCCCGGCGCCGCATCTGCGGCTCCTCCGGGCCGGTGTCCTCGTCCTGGCCGAGGGTGTTGTACGCCTCGTACGCCAGGGCCAGCGGGCCGGTGTCCTCGCTCTCGCGCTGCACCGGGCCGCGGTAGGCGCCGGAGACGTAGCCGGCCTTGAACCGCTCGTAGTGGCTGGTGTCCACCTTGAGGTAGCCGAAGCCGGGCAGCGGCGGCAGGTGGAAGGCGTCGGTGGTGTCCAGCACGGTGCGGGACTCGTCGGCGGAGAAGGTGCGCAGGCCCAGCCGGTAGGACAGGTAGGTGTCCAGGCCCTTCAGCTTGCCGCCCTCGATGCGCTGGCTGGACAGCAGCAGGTGCACGCCGATGGAGCGGCCGATGCGGCCGATGGACAGGAACAGGTCGATGAAGTCCGGCTTGGCGGTGAGCAGTTCGCCGAACTCG
The DNA here is from genome assembly GCF_014656135.1 of Streptomyces thermodiastaticus. Taxonomy (GTDB): domain Bacteria; phylum Actinomycetota; class Actinomycetes; order Streptomycetales; family Streptomycetaceae; genus Streptomyces; species Streptomyces thermodiastaticus. The sequence continues at coordinate 11,466 of NZ_BNBV01000047.1, read as the reverse complement.
TCGATCACGACGAACAGGTGCGGCAGCGGTTCGAGGTCGGGCCGCTTCTCGGCGCGCAGCGCGGCGTAGTGGCCGATGTCGGCGACGTTGCCGGCGTCCTTGAGGACCTGCTGGCGGCGCTTGACCTCGCCGGCGAGGGAGGCGTGGACGCGTTCGACGAGGCCGGCCTGGTTCTCCAGGTTGGTGATGACACCGGCGACGTGCGGCAGTCCCGCGAACGGCGCGAAGGTGGCGCCGCCCTTGTAGTCGACGAGGACCAGGGCGAGGTCCTCCGGCGGATGGGTGGCGACCAGGGCGAGCACGAGGGTGCGCAGCAGCTCGGACTTGCCGGAACCGGTGGCGCCGACGCACAGGCCGTGCGGGCCCATGCCGAGTTCGGAGGACTCCTTCAGGTCCAGCAGGACCGGCTCGTGGGAGTCGCTGACGCCGATCGGCACGCGCAGGAAGGCCCGCTCGCCGCGGGGCGCCCACAGCCGGTCCAGGTCGAGCCGGGCGACGTCGTCGATGCCGAGCAGTTCGGCGAAGTCGACCGGGCCGCTCAGCGGTGCGTCGGCCTCCGCCTCGGCGGACAGCCTGAGCGGGGCGAGCATGCGGGCCAGGCCCTCGGCGAAGGGCGTGCCGATCTCGTCGACGACGCCGCGGGCGCTGACCGGTTCGCTCTGGCGCAGGTCCTCGATGACGACGCGGTCGCCGTCGACGGTGATGCGCACGGTGACGCTGCCGGGTTCCTGGACGCGCTCGTCCAGCAGGTGCAGCACGGTCACGCCCATCTCGCGCAGGCCCACGGCCTCGTCGGGGCGCGGCAGTTCGACGGCGTCGTCGCCGTGCCCGTCGGCGACGACGAGCAGCCGGGAGGTCATGGCGAGGGCGTCCTTGCCGGACAGGCCGCGGCGCACCTCGGCGGCGTAGGAGGCGCGGCGGCGCAGCTCGGGGCCGATCTGCCGGGCCAGCTGCGGCAGGGACGGGGCGATGCGGCGTGCGGCGACCGGACCGTCGAACTGCTCCGGGTCCAGCAGGTGCGGCAGCCACTTGGCCCATTCCCAGTCGCCGATCCGGTCGCCGGGCGCGGCCAGTGCGATGGCCACGTCGTCGGGGGCGTGGGTGGCGGCGGTCTGCACCATCAGGGCGCGGGCCACGCGCAGGGTGTCCTCGCGGCGGCCGATGACGCTGACGTTGCCGACCCGGTCCAGGGGCACGGTCAGCGGCAGTTCGGTGCCGGTGGAGAACCGGGCCATCAGCGCGGACGCCTCGTTCAGCATGAACTGGTCGGGCGGGGTGAGCACGGAGGAGCCCTGCTGGGCCAGCTTCAGGTCCCGCACCGGCATCTCGCCGGTGCCGACCCGCACCCGCAGGAAGTCGTCGTCCAGCCGGCGCCGCTCCCACAGCCGGGCCGGGTCGCGGACGATGTCGTACAGCGCGTCCGGCGGCGGGTTGAGCACCTGTGCCTGTTCGCGCCGCTCCCGTTCCTCCTTCGACAGCTCCTCGCGCAGGTCCTCCAGGTAGGCGAGGTAGGCCTCGCGCTGGGTGCGGCGGGTGCGCTGGGCCTTGCCGCGCTGGGAGAACACCAGGGTGAGCGAGCCGGCCAGGGTGACCACGAGGATCATCGCGCCCAGCCCGGCGAACTGGCTGTTGCGCACCACGGTCATCATGACGACCGACGACATCACACCGGCGACCGGCAGCAGCGAGGTCGCGATGGAACCGGCCTTGCCCTCGGGCAGGTTGGGCGGCGCCTCGATGGTGCGCGGCTCGGGCGCGGCCGGGGGCCGGGTGGTCCGGGCCGGACGGTGGATCAGTCGGGTGCTCATCGTGCGTGCCTCGTCTACGTGTTCCCCTGCGTCGAGGGGGTCAGCGGCGCTTGTGGGAGAGCTGGAAGACCTCGGCGGCGAGCCGGGTGACCGCCTGCCGGGTGGCCTGGGCGAGCAGGTCGGTGCGGATGGTGCCGCCGGCCGCCAGATGCCGGTCGTAGGGCAGGACCCGCACGCTCGCACCGGTCGCCTTCAGCTGTTCGGCCGCCTTGTCCAGGTCGAGTCCGGTGTGCGGCACGGTCTCGGTGAGCACGACGACGGTGGAGGTGGTGATGTCCCGCGGCAGCGCCCGCATCCACTCCAGGACGGCGTGCGTGCTGGCGATGCCCTCCAGGGTCGCGGGCACGGTCAGCACCCGGGCCTGGGCGGCGGACAGCGCGGTGCGGGCCACCTCGGCGGGCAGGGTCTCGCAGTCCACCACGGTCACGCCGAAGTAGCGCCGCAGCGAGACCATGACCCGCTCGTATCCCTTGGTGTCGAGCATCGCGCCGACCTTGCCCTGACTGCCCGGCAGCAGCCAGGCGTTGTCGGGCAGCTGGACGAGGTACCCGGTCACGTCGAGCAGCGACATCTGCGGCTCGACGATGCCGGCGAGGTCGCCGGTGGTCCAGCGCAGGGTCTCCGCGCCGAGCCTGAGCGGCAGCGAGCCGAGCGCCGGGTCGGCCTCGACGACGAGCACCGGGTCCTGGCGGTAGTGCGCGTAGGTGGTGCCGAGCAGGGCGGTGACCGTGGTCTTGCCGGAGCCGCCGCGGATGGAGGTCACGGCGATCTGCCGGCCGGTGGTGACCGGCTGCTGCAGCACCTCGGCGGTGGCGGTGGTGTCGGCGACCTCCCGCGCGGCCGAGGACGACACGGTGCGGCGCACGGCCCGCAGCGCCCGCCGGGCGAACGGCTCGCCGTGACGCGGCTTCACACCGGCGGCCGCGAGCTGCTTGTCCACCACGGGACGGGAATCGGGGGTGGTGCGGGGGGTGCGGGCGGCGTGGGCGGCCTGCTGCTGGTGCGGCACCGCGGCCGGCTGCGGCTGCCGGGCGGCGTCGGGCGCAGGGGCGTACGAGGGCTGCGCCTGCGCCTGGTACGCGTCCTGCGCCGGAGCGGTGTACGCCTGATGAGCCTGCGGGACCTGGTGGGCCTGCGGTGCCTGGTGGGCCTGCTGCGGCTGCTGGACCTGCTGGGCCTGGTGCTGGGCCGCGTACGGCTGATGGGCACCGGCATGCGGATAGTGCTGCTGGTGCGGCTGCGGCTGCGGCTGCGGCTGCGGCTGGTGAGGGTAGCCGTAGGCCGGGGCGGCGCCGTGCTGCGGCTGCCCCTGGGCCGGCTGCTGCGCCGGCGCACCGGCCACGGGCGTGCCCGGCCGCGGTGTCGCGTCCGTGTGCCCGTCCTGACCGGCGGCCTGCGGCGCCGGGCGCGGTGCCCGGCCGGCCTCCTGCGGTCCCCTCCCGGACGTGCCGCCGCCACTCCTCAGGTCGCGCAGCACGTCGCTCTGCCAGTTGTCCCCGTTCGGCATGTCGCCTTCTTCCCCTGCCTCGTCATCCCGCCCGGAGCGCCGGCGCGTCGTCCATGAAGCCTCAGAACTTGTTGAGCAGCTGCCCGTAGATGCCGAACACCCCGACGGCGAGCGGGAACAGCCCGATCACCCCGAGGGACTCGATCAGGTCCGCGAACCGGCGCAGCCGCACCCGGATGTGCTCCGGCGGATCGACCGCGAGGACGAGCAGCGGCAGCAGCGCCGCCGCGCCGAGCAGCACCAGCGCGCCCGCTCCCCCGGCGTGGTCCAGCCACAGCACCGCCAGCCGCACGACGAGCACCGCTGCCGCCGCGAACGCCGCCACGACCTCGGCGACCAGCGGAAAGGCCCGCGCCCGCGAGAGCAGCACGACGGCGGTCAGCGAGGCCAGCGTCACCGTCCACACGGTCGGCTTCTCGGCGGTGGTCAGCAGCCAGCCGCCGGCGGCGGCCGAGGCGGCGGTGACGATCGTGGCGAGCGCCAGTCCGCGATGGGTGGCGGCGAGCGCGTTGGCGACCGCGTGCCGGCTCACCGACGCGCCCGAGGAGCGCCGGTCGTCGAGCCCCGTGAGCCCGGAAGCCATCAGGGCGATGCGGGGCAGCAGCCCGAGCAGGACGACGGAGACCACGGCCATCACGGCGCCGAGCCGGTCGGGCCGGTCCTGCACGGCTGCGACGGCCTCCCACACGACGGTGATCACGGCGGCCGCCCCGGCGCCGATCAGCCCGCCCCGGCCCAGCGGCGAGAAGTACGCCAGCAGCACCAGGGTGACGACCAGGGCGCCGACGACACCGGCCAGCCGGGCCGTCGCGGACCAGTGGTAGGCGTCGGCCGCGGTCCACGCGGCGAGCAGGCCGAGTCCACCGGTGGCGAGCAGCAGGGCCGTGGCCAGGCCGACGTTGCCCTTGCCGATCTTCGCCACGAGGGCCCCGGCGACCAGGCAGACCACGGTGAGGGCCGCGAGGGCGGTGGTGACGCTCTCCAGCGCGAACTCGCGCCGCGCCAGCAGCCCGGCGGCCACCGCGAGCGCCACGGTGGCCACTCCGGCGCTGGCCCGGCGGGCGGCCGGGCGCCAGCGCCAGGCGCGCAGGTCGAGGTCGTCGGCGACCTGGTCGGTGACGTCGTGCACGACCGGCGCGGGCGGTGCGGCGTGGGCGCGCACGAGCTGCAGGACGGCGCCGTCGGGGATCTCCGCCGAGGCCAGCGTCGCGTCGTGCGGCAGGACCGAGCCGTCGGAGGTGATCAGCTGCCGGGTGGCCGGCCGGGTCGCCGCGCGGTCGTCGAGCAACCGCAGGATGTCGGGGAGCAGGTGGCCGATCGGGGTGTCCGACGGCAGGACGATGTCGGCGCGTCGTCGCTCACCGACCAGAGTGACCCGGCTCAGCTGGGTCCGGGACGTCGTTGCTGTGCTCACCACTCACCGGAACCTATCATCGCGTCGTCTCGGCCAAGGGCCCTGCATGACATGATCATGTCTGTCTTGCCACACCGTCTTCACCGTGTCTCCGAAGTCGCCGACGGACCGTCCGCCGGGCTCGCCGTCGGGGACGGGTTGAACAGCTGCTCCTGCTGTTGCTGCTGCTTCTTCTGCTCGGCCTTCTGCTTGGCCAGCGTCGCCTGCAGGAACGACCAGCCCACGCAACCGGCGCACAGCACGGCCGTGATGGCGATCCCCGCGAACACCTTGCCGAGCCGCTCGTCCATGGTGCGGCGTCCGCGCTGCGCGCCGAACAGCAACGCGTCGCGCATCCGGCGCCGGCGCACCGCCACCGACTCGAGCAGCTGGCTGTCGTAGTCCCGTGCCATTTCCGTCGTCCTGTGCTGTAGATGCGTGCTGTCTTTATGCGTGCTGTCTTGATGCCTGCTGTCGTGCGTGCGGTCCGCGTGCTGTCGCGCCGTGGGCCGCCCGGTGCGTGCGGCCGTGCCTGCGGGCGGGGTCGTTCGTGCGTGCCGGGCGCGCCGGACCGGGCGGGTGTCAGTCGTCCGGGCCGAGCCCGAGCAGACCGCGCATGGTGGCGTACTTGCGCGTCAGCCGCCGGGCGGTGGCCTCGTCCAGCACGGCCAGCCGACGCGGATCGGCGTTGTGCGCGAGGTCGGCCGCCTTCACCAGCCGGGCGCCGGGCGTGGCCAGGATCCGGCGCGCGTACGCCTCCATCTCCTCGCCCGGCCGTTTGGTGACGGCCCGTACGACGTCTTTGGTGCGCTGCGGCAGCCGGGCCGCGTCGAGCCATCGCTCGCTCAGCACGCCGTCCTCCACGGCGTCGTGCAGCCAGGCGGCGGCGACCAGGTCGTCGTCCCCGCCCCGTGCCCGTACGCCCTCGGCGACGGCCTGCAGGTGCTCGGCGTACGGCCGCCCGGCCTTGTCCGACTGACCCTCGTGCGCGGCCCGTGCGGCCGTCTCCACCTCGGCCAAGGTCATCTGCGCGGCGGCACCGGCCGGCGCCTGCGCGCGCTCCTCGCCGGGCGTGCTGTCCTGCGGCATGTGCATCCCCCTACGTCGCTTCCGCAACATAGGGCATGGACGGGGTGTCCGTACACCCGGGGCCGGATGCCTGTGGACAAAGCCCGGCGTTTCGTCCGTCAGCCACCGCCGGACACCGCTGCCACGATCAGGCTCAGCACCCAGCACAGCGGGATCAGCGCGACGTACGCCAGGGGCCGCCGGTGCACCGGGACTCCCGGGTCGAACCGCCCGCCGGTGACGGCCGGTCCCGGCTCCGGCAGCCGCTCCACCCGCCGCACGGCGAGCAGATTCCGCACCACCGTCAGCCAGCCGAACAGGACGAGCGAGAGCGGACTCCACCAGCCCCAGCACAGCGTGTACGTGGTGAAGCCCCGGTGCAGCGCGAGCCCGCACGTCCGGCACACCGGCCCGTCCATCCGCCGGAACCGCAGGAAGAACAGCAGCCCGAGGTGAGCCCGGAAGGCGACGTCCACGGCGGGGAATCCACCGCAGTGCCTGCACACGGCGGCCGGGGCCGCACCCACGGGCGCCGGGGCGGACGGGGCGGGACCGGCCGTGGCGGCGGTGGGGGCCGACGGCACCGAAGGCGCCGTGGTGTGCGCGGGGGCGGGCGCCGTGGTGTGCGCGGGGGCGGCCGCTGCGGGGGCGGCCGTGGATCCCTGCGCCGCCGCCCAGGCGCGCAGGGAGGCGACGACGGCGTCGAGGAGCCCGTCCTTGACCGCGTGGGCGATCGTGCCCTCGCTGAAGCGTTCGCCCCGCACGACGGCGGTGGCGGCTCGGACGGCGTCGGCAACGTCCATCAGCCGCCCGTCCGCGGGCGCTTCGGGCATCGCGTTGTCCATCCACCGGTGCTCGGGCGTGACGGCACCGACCTCGGTGAGCGCGCGGACCACCCGCCGAAGCGGCTCACTGTAGACGGGGTACGGCATCTGGATCGCCCCGCTGGGCGACTTCTCGCCGCCGCCCCAGGTGACGTCGCGGTCCTCGTCCGTGAGCGCGTCGTACGCCTCGGCCAGCTCCCGCCAGGATGGGTGACCCACGGGCGCCAGCTGGTCCAGCAGCCGCTGGTCGTCGGCCGGGGTGACGACACGGGCCAGTTCTTCGAGCACTGCCAGGTCCGGGGCCTCGGTGACGGGGCTCGCGCCGGGCTCGTGGCTGAACAGGGCTAGCACACCGGCAGGGGTGAGGCCACGCCGGTGGGCGTCCTGCATCCGGTTGGACCACGCGATCCCCGCCTTGTAGGCGGCGCTGCTGCTCGCCGCGCGGTCGACGAGACCGATCCGGGTGCCGTCGGTCCAGGCGTAGCCGATGATCTCGCCGTCGGGCGCGGTGAGGGTGATGTAGTGCAGGGGTTCGGACATGGACCGGGCCGTCAGTCGTTCCGTGCCGGCGTCTCGACTGTGGCAACGTCCGGGGCCCCGGCCGGGGATACGGGGCCGACGCAGCGGACAGGCGTGTCCGTCCGGTGCCGGTGACGCGGCGGGGTGCCCGGCGCCCGCAGGAAAGTCACCGGCTCGGTGAGGCTCGTGTGCTTCGTCTGCTCGTCGCTCATCGGTCTCAGTTTCTCGTATTTTTCCGGGCCTCGTCGCAGCCGAGGGCGGCCGGGCCCGCGGTGTCCGCCGCACGGGGCGGGTCAGCCGCCTGCGCGCACCGCCGCCACGATCAGGCACACCACCCACACGAGCGGGATCAGCGCGACGTACGCCCGTGGCCGGCGGTGCACCGGCAGCCCCGGATCGAACCGCCGGCCGAGCAGCCCGGGGCCCGGCTGAGCGAGCCGCTCGACGCGCCGCACGGCGAGCAGATTCCGCACCAGCGTCAACGGCCCGAACAGCACCAGCGACAGCGGACTCCACCACCCCCAGCACAGGGTGTGCGTGGTCAGCGCACGGTGGACCCCGAGCCCGCACATCCTGCACATCGGCCCGTCCATCCGCCGGAACCCCAGCAGGAGGAGCAGCCCGCGGTGTGCGCGGAAGGACACGTCGACGGCGGGTGAACCACCGCAGTACCGGCACCGGACCGGGGCCTGCGGAGGGCGTGGAGCGCTGCCGGAGGTCCGGGGGGCGACGACGGGGACGGGGACGGCGGGTGCCTGCCGACCGGAGTCGTCTTCCGTCCTCCCGGACCGCGCGGATGACGCACCTTCGGCGGCCGGCTCGGCGTGCCACGCGCGCAGGGACAGCACGAGGGCGTCGAGGAGCCCGCTGTGCAGGGCGTCGCCGATGAGCCCGGGGTAGAAGCGTTCCCCGCACACGAGGGCGGTGGCCGCCCGCACGGCGTCGGCGGGCGCCAGATGCCCGGCCGACGGGACCTCGGGCAGCGGATGCCCCATCCAGCGGTACTCCTCGGTGACCGCACCGAGGTCCTGCAGCGCGCGCAGCACGCGCTGCACCTGCTCGCTGTAGACCGGGACCGGCGTCTGCACCGCCCCGTCGGGCGGCGTGCCGCCACCACGGTCCCAGACGACCTCGCGGTCCTCGTCGGTGAGCGAGTCGTACGCCTCGGCCAGCCACGTCCAGGCGGGGTGCCCCGCCGGCACGAGCTGGTCGACCAGTCGCCGGTCGTCGGCCGGGGTGACGATCCGGGCCAGTTCCTCGATCGCCTTCATGTCCGGGGCCTCGGTGACCGGTCCCACGCCGGGCTCGTGACTGAACAGCTCCAGGACACCGGCGGGGGTCAGCCCGCGCCGGTGGGCGTCCCGGATCCTGCCGAACCAGTCCACTCCGGCCCGGAAGGCGTCGGTACTGCTCGCCGCCCGGTGGATCCACCCGGTGTCGTCGGCACTGCCCCAGGCGTAGCCGATGATCTCTCCGTCGGGGGCGGTGACGGTGATGTAGCGGAGGGGGCCGTGCATGGACTCAGCTCTTGTCCGCCCGGTGCGAGCGAGCGACCGCGGTGTCGTCCGTGCCGTCTGGTGCGGCTCCGGAGAGCCGGCCGGCCTGGACACCGGCGTGCCACGCGCGAAGCGCGGCGACGAGGGCGTCGAAGGTTCCGTCCTTCACCGCGTCGGCGATCATGCCGTCGCAGCAACGCTCTGCGGCCAGGATGACGGTGGCGGTACGCACGGCGTCGGCGGGCGACATCCGGCCGGAGGGCGGCACCTGGGGAATCGGGCCGCTGGCGAGGCGGTAGTCCGGCGAGACGGCACCGAGGTTCCAGAGTGCCTTCACCACTCGCCGCAGCGGTTCGCTGTAGATCGGGTACGCCACCTGGATCACCCCGTTGGGCTTCTTCCGGCCACCGCCCCAGGGAACCTCACGGTCCGCGTCCGTGAGCGCGTCGTACGCCTCGGCCAGCTCCCGCCATGCCGGGTCGTCCGGCGCCGCGAGGTGACCGAGCAACCGCTGCTCGTCGGCCGGGGTGAGGGTCCGGGCCAGCTCCTCGAGCGCCGCCAGGTCCGGGGCCTGGGTGACGCGGCCCGCACCGGGCTCACGGCTGAACAGGGCGAGCGCACCGGCGGGGCTGAGGCCTCGCCGGTGGGCGTCGTACAGCCTGCCGCGCCACTCGGACCCCGTCGCGAAACAACTGGGGCTGCCCACCGCACGGTGGACAAACCCGACCTCGGTGGAGTCGGCCCAGGCATAGCCGGCGATGTTCCCGTCGGGGGCGGTGACGGTGATGTAGCGGACGGGTTCGGTCATGAGCCGGGCCGCTACTCGCTCTCGGCCAGTGCCTTGACGGCGGCGGAGTCCGGAGCTTCGGCCAAGGACTCGGCCACAGCCCGCCCACGGTTGCCTTCCGGGTTGGACAGCATCTCGGCGAGGGCTTGCGACGGCTGCTTGCCTCGCTCCTTGGCGTCCCTCAGCCTCGAGTGCCAGTGCCCGCCCTCGGCCAACGCCCGGCCTCCCGCGGCCTTGCGCGGCACCCACGCCGCGGCGTCGTCCTCGTCGGCTCCCCATACGTATCCGAGGACCGCGCCGCCCTGCTTGTCCACCACGGTGAAGTAGCGCACCGGCTTGTCGGTCCACGTCCGGTACTTCGGCGGGCCCTCCACCTGGTTGAAATGCACGTCCTCCGCGAAGCGCGGATTGATCGGACGTTCGCTGTTCATGAGATCCGAGTTCCTTCGTTCTGTCCGTCAGTGCGATGCGGCCATTGTCACGGCTTCGGCCTCGGCAGGACCTCACCGTAGATGTGCCACTTCCCGTGCGCCTCGTCGAAGAACACACGTGTCACCTTGTACTTGGTCCCCCTGGCGAGCAGCAGCTCACGCTCGCCCGGGTACTGGGACAGGTGATCGATCCACAGCGCGGGAGTGCCCTTCGGCACCCTCAGGTGCATCCACACGGACTTCATGTCGAACGGAGGCGGCGGTGTCTTGCCCAGCGCCGTCGAGGTGAACGCCTTGTCATCGAAGACACCGTCGAGCATGTCGAGCGGCGAGTCGATCGGGCGGCCGTCGACCTTGACATAGTCCACCTCGGTACCGCGGACGATCATGACGTCCTCCGGCACCGGGCGGGTGTCCATGACCTTGTCCATCTCCGCGATGGTGTTCTTGAGAGTGTCGCTCAGCGGCGCACCGCTGCGGAGATGGTTGTTGATCAGGGTGTACTCCTCGCCGCTGTACGTCCTCAGCGCTTTCCTCGACTCCTCCGGCAGCCCGTCCAGGAAGTCGTTCCAGTACGCATTGCCGTAGGCCAGCCCCGCCTCGTTGCTGACGCTGGGCGCCGGGTTCGTCCCGTGTGCCAGCTCTGCCTGGGCGACCGCGTGCTTCTCGGCGTCGCCGAGGGCGTCGAACTCCTCACGCGACATGACCGGCTTGTACTCGAACGGCGCCTCGGAGCCGGACACCGGCACGTCCGTGCCCTCGTGGCCCGGCGCCACCGGCGTGTCGACGCCGTGGTGGGCACCGGCGTCCACGGCGGTGTCGCCGAAGTCCGCGGTGTCGTCCACGTGCACCTCGTCACCCGCGTGGCCGTGCGGGTGCTGGTCGGTGTGGCCGCCGCTGTCGTGGCCCGCGTCGTGGCCGTCGTGCCCGGGCCCGTGGGAGCCGTCTCCGTGGCCCGTGGGCGTCTCGTGGCCACCGCTGCTGCCGGGGAAGTCGTGGCCGCCACCGTGCGGCCCCGGAACCGTCGTCTCGTGCGGACTGTGCCAGGGACCCGTCTGAACCTCGTGCGCCGGAGTGCTCACCGGCGTGTGCTGGTACGACGCCGGGGGCGTCGTGTCGTAGTGAGCGGCCGGCGGGTAGGTGTTGCCGGCGCCGTGCGACGTACCGCCGTACATGCCGTGCGACGTGCCGCCGTACATGCCGTCCGTCGGCACGTGGGCCGGGCCGGCGTGGACGGGACCCGTCGGGCTGTGCGGGATCCCGCCCTGGATGCCGTGGCCCGTGGTGGGCATCCCGTAGTACGAGCCACCGTCGACGGCGTGCGGTATGCCGCCGTGCACACCGTTGCCGGCACCGCTGGGAAAACTCGCGTACGTCGCCGGCTGGCCATGCGTCGTCCAGCTCTCCGGCAGCTGCGGGGCCGCGGGCTGGTGCATGACCGGGGTGGTCTCGATGGTGCCGTTCGGCGTCACGAAGTGACCCTGCGGTTCGACGAAGTGGCCGTTGGGCAGCGGAATGGTGTTCTGCGGCAGGTGCACCGCATTGTCCGGGAGGGTGGGGATGTCGATGGTGCCGACGCCCTTGAGGCCCTTGGCGATGTCGCCGATCTTCGACAACCCCGCACCCGCGCCCT
>NZ_BNBV01000046.1 GCF_014656135.1 Streptomyces thermodiastaticus | reverse complement strand
CCTCGGCCCGGCCCCTGACAGGGGCCGGGCCGAGGCGCGCCACTGTCGTTTCCCGGTCGGAGGACTGCGGACCGGCCGGCAGTCCGGCACCGCTCCCGACTGCTCGCCGCGTCGCCGGCACACCCGGCTGCGGCACCGGCGGACGATGCAACGACACCGGCGACGACCTGCCCGGTGTTGCGGACCTCACAGCGCACGCCCGAACGGTCACGGCCCAAGCGGGCACGAAAGAGGCCTGCTTCCGCCCGGATACGGGCATCCCTGCGCCCGCAGCAGGGCGGCAAAAGCCTCTGGCCTGCGCAAATGCTTGTCTCTTAGCTCACGCGAACGGTCATGATCACGGTCTTGCTCAGACTGGCCAGCAGGTGAACGGGCGTGTTCAATCAAATGACAAGCCCGAACGGGCATCGGTCTCGGTGGAAGGGAGACGAGCCGCGGGACGCGTGAGTCCTCACGCTCGTGCGCACGCTGTTCGTGCGGCGTCCCTGTCTCCTCCTCCTGCCCAAACCCACAAGGAAGTGAGTAACACCCGATGCGCGCAGTCGTTGTCACGGCGCCCGGCAATGCGGTCCTGACCGACCTCCCCGATCCGCAAGCAGGACCCGGTGAGGTGGTCGTCAGGGTGACCTCGTGCGGCCTGTGCGGTACCGACATGCACATCCTGGCCGGCGAACTGCCGTCGGCACGCTATCCCGGTGTGCCGGGCCACGAGCTGGCCGGCGAGATCGTCGCCGTGGGGGAGGGCGTCACCGGGCTCGCGGCCGGCACCCGGGTGGCCGTCGACCCGAACATGCCGTGCGGCAGGTGCGACTACTGCCGGATCGGCCGTGGCAACCTCTGCGACGACTACAGCGCGATCGGAGTCACCCAGGACGGCGGCTTCGCCGAACTGGTCGCGGTGCCCGCACGCTGTTGCTACGTGCTGCCCGACTCGCTGTCCCCGGCGGCCGCCGGCCTGGTGGAGCCGCTGTCCTGCGCCGTGCACGGACTGAACAGGCTGCCGCGCCGCCCCGGCTCGCACTACCTGATCTACGGTGCGGGCACCATGGGTCTGATGATGGCCGCCGTCGTGCGCCAGGCGGGCGCCGCGTCCGTCTCCATGGTCGACCCGAACGAGGACCGGCTCGCCTTCGCCGCGTCCTTCGGTGCCGACGCGGTCGCCCCCCGGGCCGAGGAGCTCGGCCGGCCGCAGGGCTTCGAGGTCGTCATCGACGCCACCGGTGTGATCGCCGCCATCGAGGACGGCCTGGGCCGCGTCCGCAAGGGCGGAACGTTCCTGCAGTTCGGTGTCACCGACGCCGCCGCCACCGCGACGTTCTCCCCGTTCCGCGTCTACAACCGCGAGATCGACATCATCGGCTCCATGGCGGTGCACAACAGCTTCCAGCCCGCCATCGATCTGCTTTCCTCCGGCCTCGACCTCGACCCGCTGGTCAGCGACGTCTTCCCGCTCGACGCGTTCGACGACGCGGTGGCCGCCTTCCGGGCCGGCAAGGGCCGCAAGATCCAGATCGCGCCGGCCCGGTCCTGAAGGGAGCAAGCACGGTGAACACCCGCCTGAAGAACGCCATGATCTGGGTGTTCGGTGCCCTCGGCGGCATCCTCTGGGGCTACGACACCGGCGTGATCTCCGGTGCCATGCTCTTCATCCGCAAGGACATCGAACTCACCCCGCTCCTCGAGGGCATGGTGGTCAGCGGACTGCTGGTCGGTGCCATGCTCGGCGCCGGCCTGTCCGGCAAGCTCTCCGACGCCTGGGGCCGCCGCAAGCTGATCCTCGCGGCGTCCGGCACGTTCATCCTCGGTACCCTCGCCGCGGCCCTGGCCACCCAGGCGTGGATGCTGATCGTCTTCCGCTTCGTCCTGGGCGTCGGCGTCGGCATCGCCTCGGTCGTCGTGCCGCTGTACCTGACCGAGCTGGCGCCCAAGCGCATCCGCGGCGGGCTGGCCTCCCTGATGCAGCTGCTGGTCACCGTCGGCATCTTCCTCGCCTACGTGGTCGACTACCTGCTGCACGACTCCGGCGCCTGGCGCTGGATGATCGGCCTCGGCGTGATCCCGGCCGCGGTGCTCGCGATCGGCATCACCGTCCAGCCGGAGAGCCCCCGCTGGCTGGTCGGCAAGGGACGCAGCGACGAGGCACGCCGCGTGCTGACCAACCTGCGGGGCGATGCGTCGGCGGCCGACGCCGAACTCGCGGAGATCGAGGAGACCGTGCGCGGCGAACGCGCCCTCAACGAGTCCCTCACCCTCTCCCACCTGCTGTCGCCCGGACTGCGGCGCGTCTTCCTGGTGGGGATGCTGCTGGTCTTCTTCCAGAACTTCGTCGGCATCAACACGATCATCTACTACGCCCCCACTCTGCTGTCCGACATCGGCTTCGGCGACAGCGGCGCCATCATGGCGACCATGGGGGTCGGTGCCCTGAACATGCTGATGACGCTGCCCGCGATGCGGCTCATCGACCGCTCCGGACGCAAGCCGCTGCTGCTGTGGGGCGCGCTCGGCATGTGCGCCGCCATGGTGCTGCTCGCCGTCACCAACCTCGCGGGCCTCGGCTACGGCGCCCTGCTGTCCACCCTCACCCTGCTGGGCATCGGCCTGTACATCGCCTCGTTCGCCATCTCCTGGGGCCCCGTGCAGTGGGTGATGCTGCCCGAGCTGTTCCCGCTGCGCATCCGGGCCGCCGCCGTCAGCCTGTGCGTGGTGTTCAACTGGCTGTTCAACATGGTGGTGGCGCTCCTGTTCCCGTCGCTGCTGCAGGCCGTCGGCGCGGGCCTGAACTTCCTGTTCTTCGCGGTGACGACGGCGCTCGCCTTCCTCTTCGTCCGGTCGCTGCTGCCCGAGACCAAGGGCCGCAGCCTGGAGGAGATCGAGCAGTCCCTGCTGCGGGGCGGCACGTCCCCGGCGGCCGTCGAGGACAGCGAACCGGCGTCGGTGGGAGCCGCGAGGTGAACGCCCCCGGCCCCATGCCGCCCCGGCGGATCGTCGTCGTGGGGGAGTCGCTGGTCGACCTCGTCGCCGGCCCCGACCGGCGGACCTACGTCGCCCACCCCGGCGGCAGTCCGCTGAACGTGGCGTACGGGCTGGCCCGGCTGGGCCGGCCCACCTCCCTGCTCACCCGCCTCGGGGACGACGCGTTCGGCACACTGGTCCGCGACCACCTGGACCGGGCCGGGGTCGACCTGCTCGCACCGCCGGAGCCCGGCCTCGCCACCAGCCTGGCCACGGTGACGCTGGATCCCCAGGGCTCGGCCTCGTACGACTTCCGTATCGACTGGGACCTGCCCGCCCGCGCCCCGCTTCCCCCCGGCACGGTGGCCGTGCACACCGGCTCGATCGCGGCGGCGCTGGAGCCGGGCGCCTCCGCGGTCCGCGCGCTGCTGGAGGCGGAGCGGGACCGCGGCCGGGCGACCGTCTCCTTCGACCCGAACTGCCGGCCCGCCCTGATGGGCGATCCCCGTACCGCCCGGGCCAGGACCGAGCAGCTCGTCGCCCTGTCGGACGTGGTCAAGGCGAGCGACGAGGACCTGCGCCGGCTCTACGGCGAGCGTCCCGTCGAGGACGTCGCGGCCGCGTGGCTGGACCTCGGCGCCTCGCTCGTCGTCGTCACCCGTGGCGGCCACGGCTCGTACGCCGCCGGGCGGGCCGCCACGGTCACCCGCCCCGCGGCGCCCGCCGACGTGGTCGACACCGTCGGAGCCGGCGACTCCTTCATGTCGGCGCTGCTGGACTCCCTGGCCCGGGAACAGTGCCTCGGCAAGGACCGGCGGCCCGCCCTGGCCGCACTGTCCGCCGACGCGCTCACCCGGATCGTGGACCGCGCCGCCCGCGCGGCCGCGGTGACGGTCGGCCGGGCCGGAGCGATGCCGCCCGACCTGGCGGAACTGGACGCCCACGCCCTGGCGAGCCAGGGCGCATAGTCGGGCCCGCTGCCCGGCCCGCGGGCGTGGTGTCACCCTTCCCCGACGGCCCGACACCGCGGACAGGGGGCGGGCAGAGGCACGCGGAGACCACACTCGACCGCCGGCCCCGCCGGTGCGCCGGAGCATGCAGAGGTGCGCGGAGCACGCGCCGCATGCTCCGGCTCGTGCGTTCCCGTCCCCGGTCGCCCTGTTACGGAATGCGGACAGAAGGAAGTGAACCGACGCCCGCACCGGCCGCATCTCCAGGGGTGCAACAGCACAACAGAGGTGCAGCGCACCACAGTGAGGCCGGCCACCCCGCGGACGCGGGGAAGACGCCGCGCCCGGATCGACCAGGGGGATCTGACCACATGACCACGCATCACGTCCGTCGCACCGTTCGCTCCGCGGCTCTGACCGCCGCCACCGCCGCTCTGGCGCTGGGGCTGACCGCCTGCGGCGGCTCCGGTGACGACGCACATGCGGCGGGCGGCGACCAGAACACCGCCGGCGCCCACAGCCGGTCCGTCTCCGACGGCAACGGCAAGGACAACGCGGCACAGTCCGCCACTGGCACGGGCGCGCGCTCGGCGGCCGACCCGGGCGGGAAGGAGAAGATCGAGAACGTTTCCTCGACGACCGATGTGCAGCCGTGCCGGGGGGACGAGCTGCTGGTCACCGCGGTCCACCGGTTCGCCGGCCAGCAGGGCGACCACCTGCTGCTCACCGCGGTGAACCAGGGCACCGAGCCGTGCTGGGTCACCTCGTACCCCGCGGTGGTCCTCGACTGGAACGTCGACAACATTCCCCTGCCGCACGCGAAGAAGGACACCACGGAGGGTGACAAGCACATCCCGCTTCAGCCGGGAGACACCGTCTACAGCGCGGTGAACCTCTACGACTACGGCTCCAAGAGCCACACGGCGCAGGCGCTCGCCTTCGCACTGCGCGGCGCGGACGGTCGCGTCGGCCCCTACTACTCCGTCGTCATCAAGGGTGACAAGCCGCAGTTCAGCTGGGACGACGCCGACGTGCTGAACTGGAACACCCGCAAGCCGTACGACTTCTAGCGGTCCGTCACTCCACAGGATCCGGCCGTGATCGCGTCTGCGCCGACGGCGTGCATCCACCGAGACCAGGTCTCGGCGATCGCCTGGATGGTGACCATGGTGCACGCCGTCGACCGCGTCGTGATCACCGGCCGGTTCCACATGGAAAGCTGACCCCGGCGGTGACCTCGACGGCGCGGCCGGTGCTGCTGAAGTCCTGGCCGTCGTCGAGACACGTGGTGGTGTCACCGGGGCAGCTCCTGCGAGCTGCCCCGGCTCGCGCACATACCATGGCGACCGCACGGTCGCAGACGGAGGATCCGCCTGCACGAGGGGCTCCGCCCGCGCACGTGCACACGGGGCTTGTCAGGGGCGTCCCCCGGTGCTCTCCCGCACGGCCAGCCGGTGGTCGATGATGTGATCGGAGGGTTCCTTGGTGCCCGGGTTGTCGATCCGGTCCAGCAGCAGGGACACCGCGACGTCCGCGATGGCCTTCTTGTCGGGAGCGATCGTGGTGAGGCTGGGCACACTGAAACGTGCCGCCTCGATGTCGTCGAAGCCGACGACATCGAGATCGTCCGGTGCACGCAGGCCGGCCTCGTGCAGCGCACGCAGAGCACCGAGGGCGAGATGGTCGTTCAGACACAGCAGGGCGTCCGGCCGGGGCTGCCGGGTCAGCAGGGCCGCCGCGGCCCGGGCGCCGTCCTGCCAGTGGTAGTGCTCCACGGGGACGACCAGGTCCTGCTGGAACGGGACATGGGCGGCGCGGAGCGCCGACTGGTAGCCGCGGGTACGCAGTCTGTCGGTGCCCTGCCGCCCCCGCAGGGCGCCGCCGATCACGGCGATGGTGCGCCGCCCGCGGGCGAGCAGATGCTCGGTGGCCTCACGGGCGGCGGCGACGTTGTCGATGCCGACATGGTCCACCGCCCCCGGTGCCTGACGTTCTCCGAGGAGCACGAGCGGCAGCCGGGCGTCACGCGTGGCGAGGTCGCGCGGCGTGAGCGACAGCGGACTGAGAATGATCCCGTCGGTGAACTGGGCGTCGAACCCGTGCAGTGCGGACAGCTCGCGCTCCCGCACGGCACCGGTCTGGTGCAGCAGGACGGTGCGGCCGCGCCGGTCGGCCGCGGCCATGACGTGCTTGGCCAGTTCCGAGAAGTACGCGACGTCCAGTTCCGGGACCGCCAGCGTGATCATGCCGGTGCGCCCCTGACGCAGTTGCCGGCCCGCCAGGTTGACCCGGTACCCCAGGGCCTCTATGGCTTCCCGGACCGCGGCCCGGGTGTGCTCCGAGACATGCTCGAAGTTGTTGATCACGTTGGAGACCGTCTTGGGGGAGACACCGGCGTACTCCGCCACGTCCTTGATCCTGGGCCTGGTCGCCACGCTCCACTTCCTTCCGCTCCGGTGGGATCTTAGAGCCTGTCGTCCGGATCGTGCCGCGCTGCCGGGCCGCCCGATCCGGACGTGAGACTCCGGCGGCGGTCAGGAGGCGGACTCGGACTCCTTCTCCTCGAACGCCGGCTGCGCGCCGGTGACGATGCGGCGGATGGTCTCCAGCGGCAGTTTCGGCGAACCGTCCGCGGACAGCAGGCCGTTGGTCTCCTGCGCGGTGTCCATGAACTGCGTGTAGCAGAAGCCGGCCACGACCGGGCTGGCGTGCAGCGCACCGAAGAGATCGCCCAGCAGTCCCGCGTACTGCGCCGCGGAGTCGGTCCGGGTGTAGGTGAAGGCGTCCTCGTCGGCGTTGACCGACAGACCCCCGAACTCGGTGATCATCAGCGGTGCGTCGCCGGCGGCGTACCGCTGCTTCTGCACCGAGCCCACCGACAGCACACGTCCCTGCGGACCGGGACCGTCGAGCAGCCGGCCGACCGCGGCGGCGTCGCCGTAGCGCGCCGTGAGCACGGCCGGGTCGGAGGAGTAGTCGTGCACGCCGAGGATGTCGCTGTCGGTGTGCTCCCAGCCCTCGTTGGACATCACCGGCCGGGTCGGGTCCATGGCCCGGGTCAGGTTCGCCAGGGCGAGGGAGTAGTGCCGCTGCGCGGGGTCGCGGGGGATGTCCGAGGCACCCCAGCTCTCGTTGACCGGCACCCAGGTGACGATCGACGGGTGGCTGCGGTCCCGGCGCACCATCGCCAGCCACTCACGGGTCAGCAGCTCCACGGCCTCGGTCCCGAACTCGTACGCGGCCCCGGTCTCGCCCCACACCAGCAGACCCAGCCGGTCCGCCCAGTACAGGAAGCGCGGATCCTCCGCCTTCTGGTGGACGCGGACGGCGTTGAAGCCCATCGCCTTGATCAGTTCCACCTCGCGGCGCAGCTCCTGCGTGCCGGAGTTGGCGATCAGGGTGTCACGACGGTACCCCTGGTTGAGCACCGAACGCACGTAGTAGGGGCGGCCGTTGAGGAGGAAGGCACCGCGGCCGACACCCGTGCTGCGCAGACCCACGTAGCTGTCCACCGTGTCGACCACCGCCAAGGTGACGGCGTCGCGCACGGTCACCCGGGCGTCCAGCAGGGTCGGCCGCTCCGGACTCCACAGCAGCTGCTCACGGTCGATGCCGTTGCGCAGAGCGGGGATCACGAGGTCGATCCGGCTGCGCGGAGTGCGCACGGTGGTGGTGCTCTCGGCCAGCACCTCGCCGTCCAGGCTCAGCTCGATCTCCACACGCAGCGGGGCGTCCGGCACCCGGGCCAGGGTGACGTCGGCCTCCACGCCTCGTGCCGGATCGGGGATCCAGGCCAGGTCGGTGACGTGCTGGGCGGGGACCGTCTCCACCCACACCGTCTGCCAGATGCCGGTGGTCCGCTCGTACCAGACCTCGTGCGGCCGGTCCTGCCAGTCCTGCTTGCCGCGCGGCTGTGCCAGGTCGGCCGGCTGGTCCTCGGCCCGCACGACGAGCAGGTGTTCGTCGGCACCGGGCCGCAGGGCGTGGGTGACATCCGCGGTGAAGGGGGTCTGGCCACCGACGTGTTCGGCCACCAGCCGGCCGTCCAGCCACACCTTCGCCCGGTGGTCGACGGCGCCGAAGTGCACCAGCGTCCGCCGGCCGTCGCCGGCCGCGAGGACGTCGTGGGGTATGCGGCGGCGGTACCAGACCACCGGGTGCGGCGCGGTCTCGCCGATGCCGGAGGCGGGGGACTCCGGCGGGTACGGAACGGTGATCTCCCGGTCGAAGGCGCCCGTCACCCCCTCGGCGAACCACTCGGCGCCCTCGCCCTCGTCGGTGTCGTCGTAGCCGAACTCCCAGACGCCGTCGAGGCTGTGCCACCGCTCCCGCTGCAGGATCGGCCTCGGATACGTCCCGTCCTGCTGGCTCAACTCCACTGATCCTCCTTATGCCGCCCGGCGAACCCGGCGTCGGCGTGCCACGGTCGAAGTGCTGACATCATGGGTGATCGTTTACATCGATGCAAGACCGGTTCACGGACAGAGAACCGGCACGATCGGCCAGGTAAACCCGCAGTGTCGTTCTCGATGCGAATCTGAGACCCGACTTCTTGCGGGCGATCTATTGCATCGATGTAAAGGGTTGTGTCAGGGTCAGCGCCATCGACGCCACATTCGACACAACGAGGTGCAGACTTTCATGAGTGGAGCGATGGCGCGCCGGCGGCTCCTCGCCCTCGGCGGCGGGCTTGCCCTGACCGGGGGGCTCGCGGCATGTTCCTCCCCGCTCGCATCCGGCCTGACCGGCTCCCAGCCGAACACCGCGGACGTCATCTTCTGGAACCTGTTCACCGGTGGAGACGGCGCCAACATGGTGGCGATGGAGGACCGGTTCAGGAAGGCCCACCCGGACACATCGGTGGAAGCCACCGTCCTCGGCTGGGGCAACCCGTACTACACGAAACTCGCTCTGGCCACCGCGAGCGGGACGCCGCCGGACGTCGGCGTCGCTCACCTGTCACGGCTCCCGCTGCTGGCCGCGTCCGGCCTGCTGGAGCCCATCGAACAGACCGGACTGGGCGAGCTGGGCGTAACCGCCGACAAGTTCACCCCCGCGGCCTGGCGCAAGGCCACGGTGGACGGGACCGTGTACGCGGTACCCCTGGACACCCACCCCTTCGTCCTCTATTACAACGTCGACCTGGCCCGCAGGGCGGGCCTGCTCGACTCCGGCGGCAGCCTCGTCCGGCTCGAGGGCGCGGACGACTTCATCGCCGCGGTCAAGGCCATGAAGACCGCGGGCGGCGCCCAGTACGGGGCAGTGATGTCGATCACCGCCGACCCGTCGACGGCATGGCGCTGCTTCAGCATGATCTATTCCGGTCTCGCGGGCCCGGTCGTCACCGACTCCGGCACCACGATCGCCCTCGACGACGAGGCGGTCCAGGAGACCGTCGCCTTCCTGCAGCGCCTCACCGGCGGCGGACTGATGCCGGGCAACCTCAACGGTTCCGGCGCCAACGCCCTGTTCAGCACCGGCAAGGCGGGCTTCCTGTTCGACGGCGAATGGCAGATACCGTCGTACCGGCAGGTCAAGGGCTTGCGCTTCGACGTCGTGCCGTTCCCGGCGCTGCTGGGCCCGAAACCGGTGGCCTACGCCGACTCGCACGCCCTGGTCGTCCCGCGCAACACGGCACGCTCGGACACCCGCACCCGCAACGCGGCGCTGTTCATCAAGGGCCTGCTCGACAACAGCGCCGTGTGGGCCGAGGGCGGGCACATCCCCGCCTGGCTGCCGACCCAGCGCGGCAGGGCCTTCCTCGACCTCTCGCCCCAGCGCCACTACGTGCAGGCCGCGTTCGACGCCCAGTACGACCCGGAGGCCTGGTACACCGGCGCCGGATCGGACTTCCAGAACGTCGTGGGCGGAACGATCACCGAGGCCCTCGCCGGGCGGATCACCCCCAAGGGCGCGGCGCCGGCCCTGCGCGCCGATCTCGAGCGGTTCACCACGGCCCGACCGCCGGTCACGATGAAGTAGGAGGCAGTCACCCATGACGACCGTCGCCGCGACGCGACCGGCACCCACAGCACGGACCGGGACACACACGGCCGGCCGGCCGCACCGCTCCGAACGCCGGGCCGGTGCACTGCTCACCGCACCCTTCTTCGTGATCTACCTGGTGTTCCTGATCGGCCCGCTGCTCGTGGGCGTGGTGCTGAGCTTCTTCAACACCACCACCGTCAAGGACGGCCTGGGCGAATTCGTCGGCCTGTCGAACTACTCCGAGGTGATCGGCGACCCGCAGTTCTGGGACGCCATGTGGCACTCGGTGCTCTTCACCCTCCTGACCACGCCCCCGCTGGTGATTCTGGCCATGGCCGCCGCGATCCTCGCCTCCCGCGTGCGCCGCGGCCGCGTCTTCTACCGCCTGGCGTTCTTCGCCCCCTACGTGGTGCCGTCCTCCATCGTCGCGCTGATCTTCCTGTGGATGTACACACCGCAGATCGGCCTCATCCCCAAGATCTTCGGCGCGGTCGGACTGCCGGTGCCCGATTTCATCGGCAGCACCTCCGGCGGCTGGACGGCCGTGACCCTGATGACCCTGTGGTGGACTTTCGGCTTCAACTTCGTCCTCTACACCGCCGCGATCCAGGACGTGCCGTCCGACGTGTACGAGGCGGCGGCCATCGACGGCGCGGGTCCCTGGCAGCAGATCCGTCACATCACGGTGCCGATGCTCGGCCGGACCACCAGCCTGGTGCTGATCCTGCAGATCCTCGCCTCGCTGAAGGTCTTCGACCAGATCTACCTGCTGCTGGGCGGCGGCCCCGACCAGTCCACCCGCCCGGTCATCGAGTACATCTACGACACCGGCTTCACCTCGTACCGGGGCGGCTACGGTGCCGCCGCCACCATGGTCTATTTCGTCGTCATCGTCGTGATCTCGGCGGCCTGGTACGGGCTGCGCCGCCGCCGTGCGACCCGCACCGCGGCCTGAGCGGAGGATCCATGACCACCATCACCCAGCCGCGGCCGGCCACGGGGAAGAACGCGCCGCCGGCCCACGGCGCCACACTCTTCAACCGCCTGTGCGCCGTGTGCCTGACCCTGTTCGCCCTGATGTGGCTGGTGCCCTTCTTCTGGGCGATCGCCACCTCCCTGCGCTCGGACGCGTCGATCACCCAGAAACCGACCTCACCGTTCGCCGGCGGATGGTCCCTGAACGCCTACTCCTACGCCTGGAACACATATCCGATCGGCACCTGGTATCTGAACAGCCTGGTCATCTCGGTCCTCGCGGTGATCTTCACCGTGGCCTTCTGCTCCATGGCCGGCTTCGCCCTGGCATTCCTGCGCTACCGCGGCCGGACCGCCGTGCTGGCCCTGGTCGCGGCCGGGCTGATGCTGCCCAGCGAAGCCCTGGTGCTGCCGCAGTTCATCGAGTACCGGTCGCTGCACCTGCTCGGTACCTTCTGGGCCCTGGTCCTGCCGTCCATCGCCGCGCCGATCTCGGTGTTCGTCTTCCGGTCGTTCTTCGCCGGCATCCCCGTCGCCCTGATCGAGGCGGCCCGCATCGACGGAGCGGGCTGGTGGCGGATCTACGCCAGGGTGTGCATGCCCCTGTGCCGCCCCGCCCTGTCCACGGTCGCCATCCTGACGTTCATCACCACCTGGAACTCCTTCCTCTGGCCGCTGCTCGTGCTGAGCCAGACCAAGTCCCAGACCGTCCCGGTGGGCCTGGCCTCCCTGCTCAGCAACACCAACATCCAGTACGCCGAGGTGATGGCGTCCTCGGTCCTCGGGTTCCTTCCGCTGATCGCCGTGTTCCTGGTCTTCCAGCGGCAGATCGTGCAGGGCGTCACCACGACCGGCATCAAGTAGAACCGCGGAACCGGCAGGACGGGCCGCGCGCGGCACGGTGTCCGTCAGGCGGCGCACCCCCCGCGTCCCGCAGCGATGTGTCCGGGAGCGATGTCGTGTGCTTGCGGACACGTTCCGTCCTGCCGGCACGGCGCATGAGCGTCAAGGAGTGCCCGGGAGCGGACCGAAGTGGCACGGTCGGCGGTCACCTGCGGTCCGGCGTGACGGCACCGCTCCGCTCATGCCCGTTTCGCGCCATGCGCCCAGGGACCCGCCAGGTTTCGACGGACACATGAAGGAGACAGCCATGAGCGGTTCCCGAGAAGCACGCGAGCCATCGTCGCCTCTGGAACGGGAGACGAAAGAGCGGGATGTCCACCCGGAGGAAGAAGGCCGCTCCCAGCAGCCCGACACATCCGGTCAGTCCACCGACCAGGCCTTGGAACGACGGTCGGAGTCGGAGGAAGGCACCGGCTGACACCGGGACAGCGACAGCAGGCACGGGCGACCGAGTGCCTGCTTTCTCGCTGTGCGGGGTCCCCCCGGGCGGAGTACCCGGCAGACGTGGAGGTGCGGGGCACACCCCGGCAGTCCCGCGTCCCTGACCCGGAACACGCGGACGAGCGACCGGACAGCGATCTTGCCGATGCCGGAGACCATCAAGGACCAGACCGCCGAACAGCTTGGCGGAAGCGGCAGCATCCTGGTGCGGCAGCGGCGTCGACGACCGCGTGCGGGACGCCCTCGGCACGGGCGGCTCCGCCGCACGACGGCACCGCTGACCCGGCCGCAGGTCAGCGCAGTACCCGCAACGCGAAGTCCAAGGACACGCAGACGTTCGTCGGCACCACCCGTCCCGGACACGGTGCGGACGTGGCGTCGATTCGTCACCACCGGCCGCTCGTGCACGAAGGAGGCGCTGGGCCTGGCACACCGCCAGGACATCGTTGCTGTGCACCGCGACCTGCTGGGCGCCTGGGTCAAAGGGTCGCGTGGCTGCGGATCTGATCGATCATCGTGTCCAGGGCCGCTTCGAGGGCGGTGGTGTCCCGGCGGATCTGGGTCAT
The DNA here is from genome assembly GCF_014656135.1 of Streptomyces thermodiastaticus. Classification (GTDB taxonomy): domain Bacteria; phylum Actinomycetota; class Actinomycetes; order Streptomycetales; family Streptomycetaceae; genus Streptomyces; species Streptomyces thermodiastaticus. The sequence continues at coordinate 11,971 of NZ_BNBV01000046.1, read as the reverse complement.
GACCAGGCCGCCCTGCAGCGCGGTCAGCAGGGCGAGGGCGAGCCGGCCGGTGTCGGCGTCGGCGTCCAGCTCGCCCCGCTGCTGCATGGCGCGCAGGCCGTCGCGAATGGCGCCTTCCCATTGGGCGTAGCCGGCGACGAGCTGGGCGCGGGCCTCAGGATCGTGGTCGGACAGCTCGGCGGCCAGTGAGCCCATCGGGCAGCCTCCCCGGCAGTCGCGCGCGTGCTGCGCCTGGACGACCGCGTCGCGCCAGGCCTGAAGTGCCTCGAAGCTGTCCAGCCGGCTCAGCAGCGGCCGCTGGAAACGGAGCACCCGCTCGGTCTGGTGCCGGACGACCGCCTGGACCAGCGCCCGCTTGTCGCCGAAGTAGTGGTACAGCTGTGACGGGCTGGTCACCCGGGCGGCCTTGAGGATGTCCTCCGTGCTGGTGCCCGCCACGCCGCGTTCGTACATCAGCGTGGCCGCCGCCGCCACGATGCGGTCGCGTGTGGCACGCCCGCGGGCGGTCAGGCGACGTTCCTCGGTGCTGCTGCTCATCACTCGGTCACGCTAACAGAGTCCGGCACTTTCTGGAGTTGACACTCCAGTTCCCGGAACTAGAGTGGGCGCTCTAATGCGGAGGGGCACGGCTGCGGTCCGCCCCGCACCCGTCGTGCACCGGCCCGTCAGGAGAGGACGCGCATCATGAGCAGCACCACCCCCATCGCCGACCAGGTCGCCGCGCTCGCCGAGAGCATGGCCGCACAGGCACCGGCCGAGGCCCTGGAGGCGTTCGGCGCCGAGCAGGCCGAGCTGGACGCCGCCGGAGTCCCGGCGGGCGTCGCGGCGGCCGGGACCGAGATGCCGGACGCGTCGCTGCTCGACGCCCACGGCGAATCCACCACGCTGAAGCAGGCACGCGACGGTCGGCCGGCGGTCGTGGTGTTCTACCGCGGCGCCTGGTGCCCCTACTGCAACGTCGCTCTGCGCACCTACCAGGCGGAACTGAAACCCGAACTGGACCGCCTCGGCGTCGCGCTGATCGCCGTCAGCCCGCAGAAGCCGGACGGCTCGCTGACCATGGCGGAGACCAACGACCTCGCGTACACGGTGCTGTCCGACCCCGGGAACCGGATCGGCCGGGCGCTCGGCATCCTCACCCGCCCCAGCGACCAGGCCCAGCAGGCGCAGGCCTCCCTCGGACTGGACCTGACCGAGGTCAACGCCGACGGCACGTACGACATCGTCATGCCGACGGTGGCCGTCGTCGACGCCTCGGGTGTCCTGCGCTGGATCGACGTCCACCCGAACTACACCACTCGCACCGAACCCGCCGAGATCCTCGCGGCCCTCGCGGAGACGCTCCGCTGATCCCTGCCCCTGCTCGAGGCCGCGCGCGACGCGCGTGCGCCGAACCCTCGCTCGATCGGAGTGGAAACGTGTTTCTGAACAACAAAGTTGCCCTGGTCACGGGCGCCGGCCGGGGCATCGGACGGGCCATCGCCCTGGCGCTCGCGGACGAGGGCGCGCGGGTCGCGCTGGTGGCCCGCAGCGGGGACGCCCTGGCGGAGACCGCCGCGCTGGTGCAGCAACGCGGCGGCACCGCCCTCGCGGTCCCCGCCGATCTCACCGACCCGGCGGCGGCAGCCGACGTGGCCGAACGCGCGGCAGCCGGACTCGGCCCGGTCGACGTCCTGATCAACAATGCCGCCACCGTCGAACCGCTCGGACCGGTCACCGGTATGGACGCCGACGCCTGGACCACCGCCTTCCGGCTCAACGTGATCACACCCGCCGCACTGGCCGGCGCGCTCCTGCCCCGCATGACCAAGGCCGGGTGGGGACGGATCGTCAATGTGTCCAGCAGTATCGTCGCCCGCCCGACGATCATGATCGGCGTCAACGCCTACGCCGCCACCAAGGCCGCCCTCGAGATCCACACCGTCAACCTCGCCGCCGAACTCGACGGCACGGGAGTCACCGTCAACGTCTACCGCCCGGGGTCCGTGGACACGGCGATGCAGGCGCTGATCCGCCGCGAGGGCGTGGGCCGGCTGGACGAGGCCACCCACCGGCGCTTCCTCCGCAACTACGAGGAAGGCACGCTGATCACGCCCGAGCACTCCGCCCGCTCCCTGGTCCACCGGCTCGCCGGGGACGCCTCGGGGCAGATCTGGGACGTGTCCGATCCCGACTGACCCCCGCCCCCCGAACGTCCCGCGGGCCGTGCCACACCCCCCCGGCCCGCCGCCACACGACCCGCGGGACCCCAATCCTTTCGAGCACACGCACTCCACCCCCACCCATCACCCCCACGGCAGGAGGAACGTTCCATGTTCGACATGAAGAACCTGCGCCACCTCAAGGACCTCGGCAAGAACGCGCCGGAAGCCATGCAGGCCTTCCAGGCGTTCGACCAGGCCGTCTTCACCGACGGAGCCCTGACGGCACAGCAGAAGCAGCTGATCGCGGTCGCGGTGGCGCTGACCACCCAGTGCCCGTACTGCATCGAACTGCACACCAAGGCCGCGCGCGACGCGGGCGCCGACGACGCCCAGCTCACGGAGGCCGCGCTGGTGGCCGCAGCGATCCGGGCCGGCGGCGCCGTGACCCACGCCACGCATCTGTTCCGGCACGAAGCCTCGTCCTGACCCGACCCACCGGCCGAAGGAACCGCCTGTCATGACCCGCGTACTGGCCTTCGACGTCAACGAGACACTGCTGGACCTGACAGCACTGGACACGGCGTTCGAAGGTCTCTTCGGCAGCGCGACCCCCAGAGGGCCGTGGTTCGCCCAGATGCTCCACCTGTCCTTCGTCGGCGGCATCACCGGCTCCTACACCGACTTCACCACGGCCCAGCGAGCCGCCCTGCAGATGATCGCCGAACGCCAAGGCGTCTCACTGAGCGAGCAGCAGATCGACGCGACCGTCGCGCTGATGACGTCGCTGCCGCCCCACCCCGACGTGCCCGACGCCCTGAGGAGGCTGGCCGCCACCGACCTGCACCTGGTTGCCCTGACCAACTCCGTCCAGAGCGTGGCGGAACAGCAACTGCGCAACGCCGGCATCCGGGACCTGTTCGAGAAGGTGATGTCGGCCGACGCCGTCCGCCGGCTCAAGCCCGCGCCCGAGCCCTATCTCGCCGTCGCCGCCGCGTTCGACGTCCACCCCGGAGACGTGCGGTTGATCGCCGCCCACTCCTGGGACGTGACAGGTGCCCTGCACGCCGGCTGCAAGGCGGCGTTCCTGCGGCGCCCCGGCGCCGTGCTCAGCCCCATCGGCCCGAGGCCCGATCTCGTCGCCGACACCCTCACAGACCTGGCCGACCTGATCATCCAGCGTGACTGCCGCTGAACGAACAGCGGCCGCCGGTGGCCTGCTGCCGCCGACCGTGCCGGTCGCCGCCCGGCGCACCCGTCCCCTCCGGTGCCGGCCGGCGACCGGCACCGCACTTCTCACCCCCACAGACAGGCACCCCCGTGATCGATGAACACCTGTACCGCGGCAGCGACAACTTCGCGCAGGCAGGCAGAACGATCAGCCGCTACGGTCTGGTCGTCGTGCTCGCCTGGATCGGCGCAGGCAAGTTCGTGAAGATGGAGAGCCGCGTACTCATCCAGCACAGTCCGCTGATGAGCTGGCTGTACGACGTCCTCAGCTTCGACGCACTCGCCGCCGCTCTCGGGACGACGGAGATCGTGGCCGCGGTACTCCTCGCCGTTCACCCGCTCTGGCCGCGCCTGTCCGCACTGGGCAGCGTGGTGGCGATCGTGCTCTTCCTCGGAACCGTCAGTTTCCTCTTCACCAGCCCGGGAGTCATCGCCATGTATGCCCATGGCTTTCCGGTGCTGTCGGCGCAGCCCGGCCAGTTCCTGCTGAAGGACCTGGTCCTGCTCGGGGTGTCGTTCGCCACGCTCGGGGAGTCCTTGAAAGCCGTGCAGTCGCGTGCCAGTGCGCAACGGCATCACGAGCAGGCTTGCGTATAGGCGACCACGTACGGGCGACCGGCCCCACCCTCAGCCGCGCCCCGCGCCTCGCTCGGCCACCGCGTCGACAGTCACCGGACCGGCCACGCGTCCGGCTCCGGTGACTGCCGTCTCGCCGGCACCGTGATCGTCCGTCGTGGTCGCAACACCGCAGCCGACCGCACGCGCCTCGCTGTACGCCTTGGGACGTATGCCCTTCGGCTTCGGCGTGCCCGGGTCATGCCGCTGCGGGACCGGGCTCCTCGTCCGGGTCCGTGCCCTGCTCCTCGACGGCCGGCGGGGTGCCGGTGTCCTCCGGGCCGCCGTCACGTGACGGCGTGCAGACCGATCAGGCCGACCTGTCTCACGGGACTGCGTGCGACAACATGTCACCGCGCACCCGTCGGTGCGCAGGGCCGTCGGATGAAGCGCGCGCCGACGGCGCCGGCCCATAAACCGGCGCCGTTCGCCTGGCTGGACGGCTCAGGAGAAGTTCACGTCACTGCACAGGAAGTACGTCTGGTCCATGTGCGAGGCCTGCCAGATCGTGTAGACGACGTGCCGGCCGGTCAGGCCCGAGGTGTGCACGTCGATCTCGTAGTTGTTGCTCGGTGCGTACTTGCCGGTCTTGGTGACCAGCTGCAGGTCGCTCCAGCGCAGGGGCTGGGTCGTGGGGTCGAAGCCCTGACGGGTGACGTACACCAGGAAGTAGTCCGCGCCGTGGCTGGCCTGGTCGTACAGGTGCACGGTGAAGTCGGACGAGACGTTCGTGGTCTTCCAGGGACCCACCGCGTCCAGGGAGTTGTAGCGGCCGCCTTCGGTGTGGCCGCCGCTGCAGAGCTGGCCGTCGGGAATCACAGCCTGGAAGTTGCCGGCGGAGCCGTTGCGGTAGAGGCCGTTCCAGTTCCACATGGCGTTCGGGTTGTCCTGCCAGGCCTGCCAGCACATGGGGTCCTGCTGTGCCATGTCGGGGTTCTGGAAGTCGTCGGCCCAGCGTTCCCAGCAGCCGTAGTTCCTGGACGCCGGATCCACGACCGAACCGTGGGCCGAAGCGGTCCCGCCTCCGGGGACCAGGGCGATCAGCAGGGCGGCGAGGGCGCTGAGCAGGAGCGCCGGACGGACCCTGAACCGTCTTGAAATGACGGGCTCATGACATGCGTGCTGCAACACGGTCTCCCTCTTTCCGCTGTGGGGGATGCGGGACGTAGGGGTGTGGGGGCGGCTCTCTGGGAGCGCTCCCACGCCGTCAGGGTGACGCGGCGGGAAACATGACCGCAACACTGGATTTCGCCACTTCCGTGGCGTACCCCGGCCTGCGGCAGCCGGACCGCCCGTGGGGCAGGCGGCCGCTCACCCCGTCCGGCCCTCCCGAGCGGCATCATGAGGATGCCGGCCCAGGGCGGGACAGCCGCCTGCGGCAAAGCGGGGTGCAGGGCTCGGGCGGGCCCGCATACGGGTGTTCCGGGTGAGCCCCGCTTCTGCGGCTGGGTGTGGCCGGAACTTCCCGCCCGGGGGACGCGGCCGGGGTGTTCCTGCTATAGTCGATCTTGAACGCGCTGCCGGACACCGGCAGAGGGCCGATGCGTTGGTGGTCCAAGGAAAGACGCCCCGCTTCCTGCGGGGAGATGCAGGTGCAAGGCCTGCCCGGCGCTCGAGACGAACCCCGTCCCTGGCACTTCAGGGGCGGGGTTCCTTCATGTCCGGTCATGTGCGTGCCCGGCGCGCCGCGGGCGCCTGCGCCGGGCCTGGCCGGGACAGACCGTCCCGGTCCTGACTGCCCCGGGCAGGGCGGGCCGGGAGCTTCCCGCCGGCCGCCTCCCGGCCCGGCGGGGGAAGAGGAAAAGGGGGAGGGGAGAAGACTGTCGCTCACTCGTGGGCGAGCCGCTGCCGCAGGCACGCGAGCACGATCCCCACCGGTGCCAGCGCCCACGGCAGCAGCACGAGCGCCACCGCGACCGGCGTGATCAGGACGAGGACGCCGGTCACCCACACGTTGTCGTCGGTGGCGGCCAGCATGACCAGCCCCGCCCAGTGCGCCACACAGGACCCGAGACGCGCGAACACGAGGAACGCGACGCCGGTTACGGCCGCGCACAGCAGGACGATCCCGGCGGTCCGCGCGCGTGCCCTACGGGTCAGTGTCCAGGAACGCCGCATCGCGGTCACCGCAGGGCAGCCGTCCGTCACCCGCACGGCGGTGGCCAGCGAGAACCGTGAGACCAGGACGAGTCCCACACCCCAGACCAGCACCGGCACAGCCCGGCCCACCAGCAGGAACCCCACGGTCGCGGGCTCGTGGCGGCCGGGCCAGGTCACCCCCGGCACCAGGTCCAGAAAGACGAGGGCCGGCACGAGCAGACCGGCCAGCACCGGCACCGCTGCCGCCGCCGCGGACAGCAGCTGCACGTGGAACGCGGCGGCGAGGTGCGGACGCGAGCGGCGCCACAAGGCGGACAGGGTGAGCGCGTCCGCCGCGCCCCTGCCGGCACCCGCACCCGCTGCCGGGCAGTGCCGCGCGTGTGCCACGGTCACGGCCGGGGCGGTCAGCAGCCACGCGGCCAGCACCAACGCGACGACAAGCAGCAACGGAACCACCACGCACGCCACTTGGGCGAGCGCGTTCATCTGACCGGCGTAGGCGACGTAGGACTCTCCGTCCTCGATGGACATCTCCGCATCTCTCCGGGCCTGAAGGAACAGGCCCCAGGACACGGCGAACGCACCGGCCACCAGGGCACCGCCGACGATCAGCGCCGCCGCACAGGCCACGGCGGAGGCAGCGCACACGGCACGCCGCCGGCGGCCGGTGATCCGCAGCGCCTCGGCGACGATGCCGGTCACATGATCGTTCATACATGGTGCGACGCGCTCACCGCAGCGTCCGGTTGCGCTCCGGCCCGCCCTTACTGTCCTGTCCTGCGCGGATGTCACCGTTCCACGCGGTTGCGGACGGCGAGGACGGCGAGTCCGAGCAGGGCGGGGTCGACGAGGCGGGCCGTCATCTCGATGTACGTCCCGGTGGTGGTCGGATCCTGCACGCAGGACCGGAAGATCACCGAGTTGGCCATCACCCTCAGGGAGTTCTCGAACCGCTCGGCCGACAGACGCCTCGTATTCCCTCGCATCCACGTCATGCAGACCTACCGCCCGCGAGCTGCCCGGCATCGCGCCGGGCCGGATGGTGGCCGGGCCTTTGATCGGCGTCTCCGACGGCACCCCTCGGGCCCGGTGACACCACCCCCCCAGGTCATCCGATCGACAGGGGGCAGCAGTCATGGCGGGCTTCGAGGCCGGCGGCCCTTGTACAGGGCCGCGAAGAAGATGACAGGGGGTCAGTCGGTGACGGTGAGGACGAGTTTGCCGCGGGTGCGGCCGGTTTCGCCGCGGGTGTGTGCTGCTGCGGCCTGTTCCAGCGGGAAGGTCTGTTCGACCTCGACGGTGACGTCGCCGGCGTCGATCAGGCCGGCGATCGTGGTCAGTGCGGGGCCGTCGGGCTCGACCAGGAAGCCGCTGGTGCGGACACCGGCGGCTTCGGCCGCTGCGGCCAGCTCCGGGGAGATGCCGCCTGGGACGGACACGAGCAGTCCGCCGCGGCGCAGGGTGTTCAGTGATCGGGTGCTGGTTCGGTCGATGCCGTCACCGACGAGGTCGATGACCACATCGACGTCGTCGGCTGCTTCTTCGAAGCGGGTGGTGGTGTAGTCGATGGTCTCCTCGGCGCCGAGGTCTGTGAGCCAGGCGTGGCGGCCGGCGCTGGCTGTGGCGATCACGTGGGCGCCCAGGTGCCGGGCGAACTGCACCGCGAAGTGGCCGACTCCGCCGGCGGCGGCTGTGATCAGGACGCGCTGGCCGGCCCGCACGCCGGCGGTGTCGACCAGGATCTGCCAGGCGGTGAGGGCCGCCAGCGGCACGGCGGCCGCGTGTACGTGGTCGATGGTCGCCGGCTTGCGGGCCCACTGGCGGGCCGGTGCGGTCACGTACTCGGCGTAGCCGCCCGCGGCGCGCGGGAACCGCGGCATGCCGTACACCTCGTCGCCGGGCTTGAGCGTGGTGACGCCGAAGCCGGTCTTCTCCACGACACCGGAGACGTCCCAGCCGAGGATGAGCGGGAAGGTCTGCAGTCCGGCCATGCCGTGGCCCTGACGGGTCTTCCAGTCCACCGGGTTGACGCCCGCGGCGTGGACCCGCACCAGTACCTCGGTCGGCAGCGGCTCGGGACGTGCGACCTCTTGCGCGGTCAGCACCTCCTGCCCGCCGAACTCCTTGATGGTCACCGCGCGCATGACCTGCTCGTTCATGGCTGTCCTCGCTTCTGCTGCCGGGTGTGTCGTCTTCCGCCGGGTCCGTGCCCCGGCAGGGAAGAGACTGGCGCTTTCCGGCAGGCGTCGGTGAGTGGCCGGAAGGACACCCGTCGTGCTTTTCGGGCCACGTCGCGTGTCCTAGGCTGCGGGGCATGACGCATCGTGTCGCCGTACTCGCCCTCGACGGTGTCCTGCCCCTGGATCTGGGTGTGCCCGCCCGCGTGTTCAACGAGGCCTGCGAGCCGGACGGGGGCCGCCTGTACTCCGTCCGCACCTGTTCCCTGGGCGGCCGTCCGGTCCGTACCCGCGAGGACTATCGGATCGTCGTCGACCATGACGAGTCGCTGCTGGACAGCGCGGACACCGTCGTCATCGCCACGCAGGAGCCCAGTGAGGAGCTGCTGACGACCGGCCGGCTGCCTGCGGACGTCGCCGCCGCACTGGACCGGATCGGGCCGGACACCCGCATCGTCAGCCTGTGCACTTCGGCTTTTCTGCTCGCCGCGGCCGGTCTGCTCGACGGCCGGCGGGCCACCACCCACTGGGCGTTGTGCGACGCGCTGGCCCGGCTGTTTCCTGAGGTCGAGGTCGACCCGGACGTGCTGTTCGTCGACAACGGCCGCGTCCTGACCTCCGCCGGCGGAGCGGCCGGCATCGACCTGTGCCTGCACCTGGTCCGCCGGGACCACGGGGCGGCGGTGGCCTCGGCCGCCGCACGGCGCTGCGTGGTGGCGCCCTGGCGCGAGGGCGGGCAGGCGCAGTTCATCGAGCATCCGGTTCCGCTGGACACCGACCGTTCCACCTCGGCGACCCGGCAGTGGGTCCTGGACCGTCTGGCCGAGCCGCTCACGCTGGAGGACATGGCCCGACACGCGCACATGAGCGTGCGTACGTTCACCCGGCGCTTCCGGGCCGAGGTCGGCAGCAGCCCTATGAAGTGGCTGGCTCAGCGGCGCCTGGCCCATGCGCGTGTGCTGCTGGAATCCACCGGCCTGCCCGTCGCCCGGATCGCCGCCGTCTGCGGTTTCGGTGATCCCGTCACCCTGCGCAAGCACTTCTACGCGCACCTCGGCCTGTCTCCTCTGGCCTACCGTCGTGCCCACCACGCACCCGTGCCGGAGTCGGCGCTGCCCCCGGCCGGTGCCGTGCAGGAGCGCTGACGCGCCCGCATTCGCCCCTGCGGGCGGACACCCTTGTGGCCCGGGGCCGCCGCCCCCGGGTCAGGCAGGCGTGCCGCCTCCGCCTCCCCCGGATGCCGGCACGGCCACTGCTGGCACGGCCACTGCCGGCGGGAGACGGCGCCGCGAGCCGAGACGGCGGCGGGCGCGCAGAGAGAGCGGGCCCGGTACGGTACGCCTGACCCGGCGGCCGGTGACTGCCCGTGTGTTCAGGGGCCGCCGTGCTCCGCCGCGGTGAGGCGCACCGGGGGAGGCAGGGGTGCGTTGTGCGGACAGCGGGCGACGGCCTGGATCATGAGGCCGGCGAAGCGCCGCGAGGCGGCCACCCGCGTCGCGGTCGAGGCCGTCTGCAGGCCTTTGTTGGCCAGAAGCATCAGAACGACGTCGTCGAGCACGACATCCGGACGCAGGTGTCCCGAGCGCTTGGCCCGGGCGGCCAGGCGGGCGATCTTCTGCAGGACGCGGCCGCGGCCGGCGGTCATGGTGAAAGCCCGGGGGTAGGCCGACATGAATGCCTCGGTGAAGCCCCGGTCACGCGCGTGCAGTTCGCAGATGTCCTCGATGGCCTGGCACAGCCCGGACCAGGCGTCGGGGTTCGCGCTCGCCCGGTCGGCGATGTCCTCACACGCGCTCAGCTGTTGGGCGAACGCCTCGGTGACGAGCGCCTCCTTGGTCGGAAAGTGCCGGTACAGCGTGGCCGGCCCGACCCCGGCACGCCGCGCCACCTCCCGCATCGGCACAGCGAGTCCCTCCAGTGAGAACAGCGCCCTGGCGGCTTCGAGGAGCCGGTCGCGGTTGTCACGCGCGTCGGACCGCAGGTTGTGAGGCTTCTTCCCGCTCATCCTCTCACTTTAGGCCGGGCGGACGGGGGCGTCCGTTACCGTCCGAGGAGCCCGCCAGGTCACATCCAGCAGACCGGTGTGCGGTGATGTCCGGGACACTTCTGCGTCCCGGCGGTTCGAGCCTTGGAGGTGTCCGCCTGTGAAAGCCGTACGGATCCGTGCCTTCGGAGACCCGGAAGGACTGGCTGTCGTCGCCCTGCCGACTTCTGTGCCGGCCGGGAACGAGGTGGTGATCGCTGTCGAGGCGGTGGGGGTCTCGGGTGCCGATGCCCTGATCCGCCGCGGCGCGCTCGCCGCCTACGGGTTCACCGAGGGGTTCATCCCGGGCAACGAGGTGGCGGGCACGGTCACGGCGGTCGGGGACGGGGTCGACGCGTCCTGGGAGGGGCGCCGGGTGTGGGCCTTCACCGGCACGGGAGGGGGCTACGCGACGCAGGTGTGCGTACCGATCGAGCAGGTGCTGCCGCTGCCCTCGGCGCTGTCGCCAGTCGACGCGGTCACGGTCGGCGGCTCGGGGGCCGTGGCCCATTTCGCTCTGCGGCACGCCCGTTTCACCCCGGGTGAGGCGGTGCTGGTGCGCGGCGCGGCCGGCGGTATCGGGGTGATGGCGGTCCAGCTGGCGGCCCGTGCGGGTGCCTCTGCGGTGGCGGTGACCACGTCGTCGGCCGAGCGCGGCGACCGCCTGCGCCGCCTGGGGGCGACGCACGTGCTGGACCGCTGCGGCAACGGTGACGCGGACGCTCCGGCGGGCTATGACGTGATCCTCGACATCGTCGCGGGCGACGGTCTTTCGGCGTTCCTCGACCGGCTCAACCCCAACGGGCGCCTGGTGGCCGTCGGCGCGGTGGGAGGCCCGCCGCCCGCGGACCTCGGATCGAAGCTGATGGCCCGGTTCCAGCGGTCGCTGTCGTTCGCGACGTTCAGTGCGGCCACCGTCCCCGCAGCGGATCTGCAGGCCGTACGCCGTGACCAGCTCGACGCCGCGGCGCGGGGCGAACTGACCGCGGTGGTGCACGACGTCCTCGGCCTCGAACAGGCCCGCCTGGCGCACCAGAAGCTGGACGCCGGCGAGGTCTTCGGCCGGCTGGTGCTCACGCCCTGACCGCCGACCGCCCGGATCACCGTCGTGCGGCACTCCTGCGAGCCGCTGACCCACGTCGTCGGAGCCCGCGTCGACTTCTTCGGCTGCGTTCCGCACAGGTACGACGGGGACCAGGCCGAAGCCGGGCGGCACGAGCAGGGCATGGCACGCTGTGCCCGCGTGCGGGGCAGGACTGCCGGCCGCGCCGCCCGGACGCCGGCTCTGCACCGCACACCGCTTCCTGTACCGGGCCGAGGAACACGGGCAGGGCAGCGCCTTCTTCGTCCAGCCGCAGCGTGACCTGTTCACCGATGCGGTGGACATCTGTGACACCGGCCACCTCGTCCGGACGGTCAGCCGGCTCGGGGTCCCCGTCGAAGCGGCCCGGACGACCGCACACTGCGACGCGCGCGCCGACGCGGTACGCGCGGACCAGCGCATCGACCGCGCATCAGGCAACACCGGCGTTCCGTTCGCCGTGCTCGGCCCCCGGCTCGCCGTCGCCGGTGTCGCCTTTGCCGGGGACTGCCGGCACGTCATCGGCCAGGCCCGGCGGGAAGGAAAGGGCCAGGGGCGGGTGAAGGCTCCGCCGGCCGATCCGGGCCGGCGGAGCATTCACCCG
>NZ_BNBV01000045.1 GCF_014656135.1 Streptomyces thermodiastaticus | reverse complement strand
GATCGCCGCAGGCTTCGGCATCTCGGTGGGCACTGCTCATGCCTGCACCTCGAAGGTGATCAGCCTGCTCGCACGGCTCGCTCCCGGCCTCCTCAAGGCCCTGCGCGAGAGCGATCCGGACCACGTGCTCCTGGGCGGCACCCTGGCCGGATGCGACCGCACCCACCGCATCATCCGGATCTGCGAACGCCAGGGGGTTCCCGTGCTGGCCGACCGCTGTCCGGTGCGCGCCACTGCGCCGGGAGAGGCACCACCACCCGGGCACTGAAGGTGCCGTGTCACCGATGCCGTGCTGCCGTCCCGGACAGCATCCGGTCGGGGACATGCCGTTCGATCTGGTCGGGGACATGCCGTTCGATCTGGTCGGGAACGTGCCGTCCCGAGACCGCGGCAACCGCTGCGGGAACCTCTCAAGGCTGATGGAACCGACCGACGGACACTGCCGTGCCTGCGCATCCGACGCCTGTCATCACCAGAACCTGACCGGACCCCGATATGACCCGAACCGGCTGATCTCTCTTCGGCCACCATCAGGGCACAACCGAGCACATCCCGCACCCCCGCCCCCACCCTGCACCTACAGTGCAACCGCACACGGTCATCGCACGCGTATTCGCCTGGTGTGTGCGAAGGCCGGTGGGGTGGGCTCGGGGAGGGAGCGCTGTCGTGCGCAAGGGTGTGAAGGCCGCTGTCGTCGGCGGGGTCGTGGTCGTCCTGCTGGGCGGCGCCGGGTACGGGGCGTACAACGTCGTCTCCGCGTTGAACGGGTCCGTGGTCGCCGGCGGAGCGGCGCCCGCGCGGACCGGGCCGCCCAGCGCCGACGAGGTGAAGGAGACCACGCGGAAGTTCTTCGCGGCCTGGGAGAAGGGCGACGCGCAGACGGCGGCGTCCTACACCAACTACCCGGCGGAGGCGGAGGCCTTGCTGTCGGCCTACGGGTCGGAAGCGCGCATCTCCCAAGTGCGGATCACGCCGGGGGCGGCCTCGGGCACCAGCGTGCCGTTCTCGGTGCGGGCCACCGTTTCCTACGACGGCACCAGCAAGCCGCTGTCCTACCGCTCGCAGCTGAGCGTGGTGCGCGGGGTCAGCACCCACCGGCCGCTGGTCGACTGGCAGCCCTCGGTGGTGTATCCGGGGCTGGAGAAGGGCGACACGCTGGTCACCGGCCCGTCGGCGGCCCCGCCGGTCGAGGCGGTCGACCGCGACGGTGCCGTGCTGACGAAGGAGAAGTACCCGTCGCTCGGGCCGATCCTGGACGAGCTGCGGGCCAAGTACGCGGACAAGGCGGGCGGTTCCCCCTCCGTGGAGCTGAGTGTCCGGCACGCGGGCAGCGGTGCCGCCGACACGCCGCTGGTCACCCTCGCCAAGGGCAAGCCGGGCAAGCTGCGCACCACGATCAGTGCGCGCGCGCAGGCGGCGGCCGAGGCGGCGGTGCAGCGGTTCGCGGAGTCGTCGGTGGTGGCCGTGCAGGCGTCCACCGGTGAGGTGCTGGCCGTGGCCAACCACCGGCAGGACGCCTTCAACGCGGCGTTCCTCGGGCGGCTCGCCCCCGGCTCCACCATGAAGATCATCAGTGCCGCCACGCTCATCGACAACGGCATCACCACGGCGAACGGCCCGGCGCCCTGCCCCGAGACGGCGGTGTGGCAGAGCCAGACCTTCCACAATCTGACCGATATGACGCCGGACGAGCACGCCACGCTCTCCGACAGCTTCGCGCGGTCGTGCAACACGGCGTTCGTGAAGTACGCGGACGAGGTGAAGGTGGACTCCCTGACCCGGGAGGCCGAGGACCGGTTCGGGCTGGGGCGGGACAACTGGAAGACCGGCATTCCGTCGTTCGACGGGTCGGTGCCCGCGTCCGGCGGCCCGGACACCGCCGCGAATCTGATCGGCCAGGGCCAGGTGCAGATGAGCCCGCTGAACATGGCGTCGGTGACGGCGACCGCGATCACGGGCCGGTTCCGCCAGCCGGTGCTCGTCCCGCAGAGCCTCGACGGCCGTGAGCTGGCCCGGGCGCAGGGCCTGCCGGCGGGCACGGTCAGCCAGCTGCGGCAGATGATGCACCGCACCGCCACCTCCGGCACCGCGGCCGCCGCGATGTCCGGGCTGAGCGGCAGCATCGGCGCCAAGACCGGTTCCGCCGAGGTCGACGGGCAGGCGGTGTCCAACAGCTGGTTCACCGGCTACCGCAACGACGTGGCGGCCGCCGCCATGGTGCAGAGCGGAGGCCACGGCGGGGACGCCGCGGGCCCGGTCGTGGCGGCGGTGCTGCGCGCCGCCGGCTGACCTCGCGCACCGGCCCCGGACCGCGCCGCGCGGTGTTTGTCGCAGGTTGGCCACGAAGCGGCGGCCGCCGCTCTGACCTGCGATGCGGACTCCTTAGGGTGGTGTGCCGTCGCCGGGTGCGTGGGGCACGAACGGCGATGGCATCGGGCCGCGAGCGGCCCGGGATGGGCAAAGGACGGAAGGCAGTGGGCAAGAGAAGGCGCGTCCCCGAGCGGCGGAGGACGGCTCCCGCCGTGATCGGCGCGGTGATCGCGGTGGTCGCCGGTGGTGCGGGGTTCGGCGCGTACACGCTGTTCGGCGGCGGCGCGGCCGAGGGACAGCAGCGGACGGACTCCGCGGGCGTGCACAAGACGGTGAAGACCGGGCCGCTCACGGCCGCCGAGGTGCGAAGCACCGCCACGCGCTTCCTGACCGCCTGGCAGCAGGGCCGGCCCGCCGAGGCGGCCGCCGCGACGAGTGACGCCTCCGCCGCCACCGCCGCGCTGACCGGCTACACCAAGGACGCCCATCTCACGGACGTCACCCTGACCCAGGGCACCCCCAGCGGCGCGAAGGTGCCCTTCTCGGTGAAGGCGACGGTGTCCTACCAGGGGCTGCGCAAGCCGCTGAGCTACGACAGCGCGCTGACCGTGGTGCGGCGCGCCTCCGACGGCGCCCCGGTGGTGGACTGGCACGCCTCGGTCGTCCACCCGGACCTGCGGGACGGCGACACCCTGGTCACCGGGGAGGCCGGCACCCCGCCGGTGAAGGCGCTGGACCGCAACGGCAACGAGCTGACCGCCGCGAAGTTCCCGTCGCTGGGCACGGTCCTGGACGGGCTGCGCGACAAGTACGGCAAGACGGCCGGCGGCCGGGCCGGTGTGGAACTGCGCGTGGTGCGCGGTGCCGCCTCGAAGAAGGCGAAGCTGTCCGACAAGACGCTGGTGGAGCTGAGCAAGGGCACCCCGGGCACGGTCCGCACGACGCTGGACCCGGCGCTGCAGGCCGCCGCCGAGGAGCAGGTGAACCGGCGCAAGCGGGCCTCGGTCGTGGTGCTGCGGGTCTCGACCGGCGAGATCCTGGCGGTGGCCAACAGCGGCCACGGATTCAACACGGCCTTCCTGGGGTCCCTGGCGCCCGGCTCCACGATGAAGATCGTCACGGCGACGATGCTGTTCGAGAAGGGGCTCGTCACCCCGGACGCCCAGCACCCGTGTCCCAAGACCTACGACCTGGCCGGCTGGACGTTCCACAACGACGGCGACTCCGAGATCAAGAACGGCACGTTCCGGCAGAGCTTCGGGGCCTCCTGCAACAACGCGTTCATCGACTTCGCGCCGAAGCTGTCGAACAGCGATCTGACGAAGGAGGCCCAGCAGGTCTACGGGCTGGGCATGAACAACTGGGCCATCGGTGTGCCGTCGTTCGACGGCTCCGTCCCGGTGCAGAGCGGCGCGCAGATGGGCGCCTCGCTGATCGGTCAGGGCGGGGTGCGGATGAACCCGCTGAACATGGCGTCGGTGGCGGCGACGGTGCAGGCGGGCACCTTCCACCAGCCGTTCCTGGTCTCCCCGGACGTGGATCACCGCTCGCTGGCGAAGGCCGCGCGGACCATGTCCGCGAAGACGCAGTCGCAGCTGAAGGACGTGATGCGGTTCACCGTGCGGTACGGCACGGCCGTGAAGGCGATGGCCGGGGTCGGCGGTGACGTCGGTGCGAAGACCGGCTCGGCGGAGGTCGACGGGCAGGAGAAGCCGAACGGCTGGTTCACCGCCTACCGGGACGATCTCGCGGCGGCGGCGGTCGTGCAGGCCGGCGGGCACGGCGGCGACACGGCGGGCCCGATCGTGGCGGCCCTGCTGAAGGCGGGCGGCTGAACCGAGGCGTTACGGGATCAGGCCATGGCGGCGGTGCTCGCCCGGGCGGCTGTCAGCCGTGGGCGAAGGCGGTCGCCATGGCCTCCGTGTAGGTGCGCCGCAGGAAATCGATGAGCGCCCTGGTCTCGATCTGCACCACCGAGACGCCCTGGGCGGAGTGGAACTCCACCACCGTCTGCACCCGGCCGCACGGCCACACCCGTACCTCGCCGGTGCCGACGGGGCGACGCAGGCCCTGTTCGAGCAGGGACCGGGGGAAGGACCGGACGCGGGCACCGGGCAGGACGAGCCCCACCGCCTCGGGGTCGTCCTGCGGGTCGTAGCGCATAACGACGGGGACGGCGTCGCGCTCCTCCTGGGAGTCGTCGTCGGTGACCACGCGGGCCCGTGCGAACTGTTCGACTGCCGGCATCGTACGGTTCCTCGCTCTCCGCGCCCTGCCCGAAAAGAAGAATGTCCTCTCCATAAGCAATGACCCGGATTTCCGGTTTCATTCCCACTGGACGTTCCCGTCTCAGTCCTGGAACCCGGAGACAGCGGCCCGCTCTTGCAAAGAGTTCGCAACAAGCATCTATCATCGAACGGTGCATGTCCCTGACGGATTCATCGACGCCCCCACGTCCGCAGCCACCGGTGTGATCGCCGCCGGCGCCCTCGCCGTGAGCCTGCGCGGCGCGCGCCGGGAGCTCGACGAGCGCACCGCGCCGCTGGCCGGCCTCGTCGCCGCCTTCATCTTCGCGGTGCAGATGCTGAACTTCCCCGTCGCGGCCGGCACCAGCGGCCACCTGCTGGGCGGAGCCCTGGCCGCGATACTCGTGGGCCCCTGTACGGGTGTCCTGTGCGTGTCCGTGGTCCTGCTGATGCAGGGCATCCTCTTCGCCGACGGCGGGCTGACCGCGCTCGGCGTCAACATCACCGACATGGCGATCGTCACCACCGTGGTGTCCTACGCCGTCTTCCGCGGCCTGGTGAAGGTGCTGCCGCGCCGCCGCCGCTCGGTGACGATCGCCTCGTTCGTGGCCGCGCTGCTCTCGGTGCCGGCCGCCGCGGTGGCCTTCACCCTGATCTACGCGGTCGGCGGCACCACCGACGTGTCGATCGGCAAGGTGGCCACCGCCATGATCGGCGTCCATGTGCTCATCGGCATCGGCGAGGCCGTGATCACCGCGCTGACCGTCGGCGCCGTGATCGCCGTCCGCCCCGACCTGGTGTACGGGGCCCGCGGGCTGCAGCAGCGGCTGAAACTGCGGGTCGGCGGCGAACTGGTCGACGCGCCCGACGCCGCTCCCGCTCCCGCGCCCGCCGCCGCGCGGTCGCACCGCCCGCTGTGGATCACGGGGCTGGTCACCTCCCTGGTCCTCGCCGGTTTTGTCAGCTTCTACGCGTCGGCCAGCCCCGACGGACTGGAGAAGGTCGCCCACGACCAGGGCATCGACAAGACGGAGAAGGAGCACGCGGCGGCCGGCTCGCCGCTGGCCGACTACGGTGTGAAGGACATCTCCGACGCCCGGCTGTCCGGCGGCCTCGCGGGCGTGATCGGGGTCGGGGCCACCGTCGTCGTGGGCAGCGGCGTGTTCTGGGTGGTGCGCAGGCGCCGCTCGGCCGCCGAGGCGTCCGCGTCCTCCACCGGCAGCGCCGCCTGATGGGCGCCGGGCACGCGCACCGGCTGTACCGGCAGGGGAACTCGCCGGTGCACGCGCTGCCGCCGCACACCAAGCTGGCCGCAGCCTTCGCCTTCGTCGTGGTGGTGGTGTCCACCCCGCGGGAGGCGATGTGGGCGTTCGCCGTGTACGCCGTGCTGGTGGCGGCGGTCGCGGCGGTGGCCCGCGTGCCGGCCGGTTTCCTGCTCAAACGGCTGCTGATCGAGGTCCCGTTCGTCGCCTTCGCGGTGCTCATGCCGTTCGTGGCCGGGGGCGACCGTATCGAGGTGCTGGGGCTGTCGCTGAGCGTGAACGGCCTGTGGGGCGCCTGGAACGTGCTCGCCAAGGGCACCCTCGGGGTCGCCGCCTCCGTGCTGCTGGCGAGCACCACCGAGCTGCGGGAGCTGCTGCTCGGCCTGCAGCGGCTGAAGCTGCCGCCGCTGCTGGTGCAGATCGCCTCCTTCATGATCCGCTACGGCGATGTGATCACCGACGAGATGCGGCGCATGCGCATCGCCCGCGAGTCCCGTGGTTTCGAGGCGCGCGGCGTCCGGCACTGGGGTGTGCTCGCCAAGTCCGCGGGCGCGCTGTTCATCCGCTCCTACGAGCGCGGCGAGCGGGTCCACCTGGCCATGGTCAGCCGCGGCTACGCCGGGTCCATGCCGGTGATCGACGAGGTGAGCGCCTCCGGGGCGCAGTGGTCGCGGGCGCTGGCCCTCCCCTGTGCCGCGCTCGTGGTCTGTCTGCTGGGATGGATGCTGTGACTGTGTCTTCTGCCGCGCCCGTGCCGTCCCTTGAGGTCTCCGGCCTCGCCTTCGCCTACCCCGATGGGCACCAGGCCCTGTTCGGCGTCGATTTCACCATCCACCGCGGGGAGCGGGTGGCGCTGCTCGGCCCGAACGGCGCCGGCAAGACCACCCTCGTGCTGCACCTCAACGGCATCCTCGGCGGCGGCACCGGCACGGTGACCGTGGCCGGGCTGCCGGTCGGCAAGCAGCACATGGCCGAGATCCGGCAGAAGGTCGGCATCGTCTTCCAGGACCCGGACGACCAGCTGTTCATGCCGACCGTGCGCGAGGACGTGGCGTTCGGGCCGGCCACGGCCGGGATCAAGGGGCCCGAGCTGGAGCAGCGGGTGCGCACGGCCCTGGAGCGGGTCGGCATGCAGGACTTCGCGGACCGCCCGCCGCACCACCTGTCCTTCGGGCAGCGGCGCCGGGTCGCGGTGGCCACCGTGCTCGCCATGGAGCCGGAGATCCTCGTGCTGGACGAGCCGTCGTCCAACCTCGACCCGGCCTCCCGCCGTGAACTCGCCGACATCCTGCGCTCGCTGGACGTGACGGTGCTGATGGTCACCCACGACCTGCCGTACGCGCTGGAGTTGTGCCCGCGGTCGCTGATCCTCAGCGACGGGGTGATCGCGGCGGACGGCCCGACCGGCGAGCTGCTCTCCGACGAGGAGCTGATGCGCGCCCACCGTCTGGAGCTGCCGTTCGGCTTCGACCCCCGCTCGGTGACGACGAGCACCCGGCACTGAGGAATCCCAGGCGTCACGGCGATGTTGCACTCACTGTCGCAGGCAGTGCGGCGGTCGAGGCAACGAAACGACAACGACGTGACGGGAGCAGGGGCGTGGACGTGAACGGTGCGGTGGCCGAGGGCTTCGAACCGGTCCGGCAGGCGTTCGCGGCCAACTTCACCGACCGCGGCGAGCGCGGTGCGGCGGTCGCCGTCTACCGGGACGGGCACAAGGTCGTCGACCTGTGGGCCGGCACCCGGGACGTGGACGCGGCGGACGACTCGGCCCCCTGGGAGCGGGGCACCGCGCAGATCGTACGCTCGGCGACGAAGGGCGTGGCCGCCGCGGTGCTGTTGCTGCTGCACCAGCGCGGCGAGCTGGACCTGGACGCCCCGGTGGGCGCCTACTGGCCCGAGTACAAGGCGGCGGGCAAGGAGCACACCCGGGTGTGGCATCTGCTGGCACACCGGGCCGGGGTGCCGGTGCTGGACCGGCCGCTGACCGCCGCCGAGGCCGCCGACCCGGAGCGGGGCGCCGAGGCCGTCGCGGCCCAGGCGCCGGTGTGGGAGCCGGGCACGGACCACGGCTACCACGCGCAGACCTACAGCTGGCTGACCGGCGAACTGGTCCGCCGGGTCACGGGCCGCTCCATCGGGACGTGGATCGCCGAGGAGATCGCGGGGCCCGTCGGCGCGGATCTGTGGGTGGGGCTGCCGGCGGACGAGGCGCACCGGGCGGGCCGGGTCGGCCCCGTCGAGGCGCCCGCCGCACGGACGGGCGGGCTGCGCATCCGGCCCAAGCGTTCCCTGGCCGAGGCCTACGGGGATCCCGCGTCCCTGACCCGCCGGGCCTTCGCCGCGATCAGCCCCGGACCGGACGAGAACGACGCGGCCTACCGGGCCGCCGTGCTGCCGGCCTCCAACGGCATCGCCACCGCCGACGGCCTGGCCCGCTTCTACGCCTCCCTCATCGGCGAGGTGGACGGCGGGGTGCGCCTGTTCACGCCGGAGACGGCCGCGCGGGCCCGCGCCGAGGTCTCGGCCGGCCCGGACCGGGTGCTGGTGGCCTCGACCCGTTTCGGCCTGGGCTACATGCTGCACGGCGGTGCCTCGCCGCTGCTGGGCCCGGGCTCCTTCGGCCACCCCGGCCGGGGCGGCGCCCTCGGTTTCGCCGACCCGGACTCGGGTGTCGCGTTCGGCTATGTCACCAACGGCTTCCGCTCCAGCGTGACGGCGGACCCGCGGGCCCAGGCCCTGGTCCGCGCGGTGCGCGCCTCACTGGCCTGACCCCCGGGCCGCCCGGCCGTCAGCGGTCGGCGGGCACGTCCGCGGCGGCCGTGGCGCGCCCTCAGATGTGGATCGGCTGGGACGTGCGTCCCGAGGCCTGGTCGATCTCCTGGTGCGCCTTGTCCAGCAGCTGCATGGCGAGTTCGTTCAGCGCCCGGGCGCCGGCGATCTCCTCGCCGACCCGCGGCTGATTGGGGTCGGTGCGGTAGCGGCTGGCCCGGCCGTGGCCCCGGATCTCGCTGCCGTCGGGCAGGCGCACCATGGCGGCGGCCCTGGTGTGCTGGTCGTCCTCCTTGAACTCGATCTCGACGTGCCATCCCACAGCGGTCTGCATCATGACCATCACCTCCGGAACACCTGTTTCCAGGGTGCGCCTTTCCCCCAGGGCGTGCAGCACCGGACGAGGCGGCGACCGTCGGGCCGGGGTCAACCGCCGTGCAGCAGCAGGCCGATGCCGACGACCAGCAGCCCGGCCGCCGCGATGCGCGGCACGCCGAAGCGCTCCTTGAAGACCACGGCGCCGATCGCCGCGCCGACCAGGACGGACGACTCGCGCAGCGCCGCGACCGGGGCGAGGTCGGCCCGGGTCTGCGCCCACAGCACCAGCCCGTACGCCGTGACGGACAGGGCG
Source organism: Streptomyces thermodiastaticus (assembly GCF_014656135.1). Lineage (GTDB taxonomy): Bacteria > Actinomycetota > Actinomycetes > Streptomycetales > Streptomycetaceae > Streptomyces > Streptomyces thermodiastaticus. Next base: position 15,946 of record NZ_BNBV01000045.1, on the reverse strand, counting down.
GCGCCGAGCAGTCCGACGGCGGCGGACGGCCGGAGCACGGCGAGGGTCCGGCCGCGCCAACGGGCCGCCGCCCAGGCGGGGATCGCGATGCCCTCGGCGGCCATGAGCCAGGCGGTGTAGCCGAGCGGGGAGCCGGAGGCGCGCACCCCGAGTCCGTCGACCACCGTGTATCCGGCGATGGTCAGCCCGGTCGCCGACGCGGCCGCGAGCGCCGCCCAGTCGGGCCGCCGTCCTCTGAGCCCCCACAGGGCGACCCCGGTCAGCCCGGCGCAGGACAGGGCCACGCCGGCGGCCGCCCAGCCGTCGGGGACCTCGTGGGCGAACAGCGCGGCGAGCACGGTGACGACGAGCGGCGCGGTGCCGCGCGCGATCGGATAGGCCTGCCCGAAGTCCCCGAGCCGGAAGGACGTCATCAGCAGCGCGTAGTAGGTGACATGGATGGCGGCCGAGAAGAGCAGGTACGGCCAGGCGGCCGCGCGCGGGACGGCGGTGCACGGGATGAGGAGCAGCCCGATGAGCAGCCCGCCGCCCGAGATGAGCGTGAACCCGACGAGTTTGTCGGTGATCCGGTGGGCTATGGCGTTCCAGCTGGCGTGGGTGACCGCGGCCAGCAGCACGGCCGCGGTGACGACCGGCGTCACGCGGCGCCTTGCAGCGCGTCGGCGCGGCGTGGGCCGGGGCGCGGGATGCGCGGTGCCTCGGCGGACCGGGGCCAATCCGCCGAGGCGGAGGACGCGGAAGCGGGGGACGCGGAGGACGTCGTCATCATGGGCAGCAGGCTACGGATCCGTCGTACGGACCGGGCCCGGCTTCACGGTCTTGGCCGCTCGTCCTCGCGGGTGCGGTCGCCGTCAGGCGCCGACCAGCTCACGCTCCCCGTCGGGGTCCGCGTCCGGGTCGGTGCGGCGCGGCTGTGAGGTGCGCAGGCCCTCGCCCTCCACGTCCACGTCGGGCAGGGCGCGCTCCAGCCAGGCCGGCAGCCACCAGGCCCTGCGGCCGAGCAGGGCCAGGACCGCCGGGACGATGGCCATGCGCACGATGAAGGCGTCGAAGAAGACGGCGATGGCCAGGCCGAAGCCGATCATCTTGATCATGGATTCGCCGGAGCCGACGAAGCCGGAGAAGACGGCGATCATGATGACGGCCGCAGCGGTGACGACGCGTGCGCCGTGCCGGAAGCCGGTGACGACGGCCTGGCGGGGCTCCTCCCCGTGGACGTGGGCCTCGCGCATGCGGGTCACGAGGAACACCTCGTAGTCCATGGCGAGGCCGAAGACGACGCCCACCATGAAGATCGGCATCATCGACATCACCGGACCGGTCTGCTCCACGCCCATCGGGCCGGACAGCCAGCCCCACTGGAAGACGGCGACCACCGCGCCGAGCGCGGCAAGCACGCTGAGCAGGAAGCCGAGGGCCGCCTTCAGCGGCACCAGCACCGAGCGGAACACCACGATCAGCAGCAGGAAGGCGAGGCCGACCACCAGGGCCAGATAGGGCAGCAGGGCGTCGCCGAGCTTCTGCGAGACGTCGATGTTCATCGCCGTGGAGCCGGTGACCAGCACCGTCGCGCCGGTCTTCGCGGTGATGCCGGCAGAGGCGTCGCGGATGGCGTGCACCAGGTGCTCGGTCTCCGCCGAGGACGGCTTGGAGCTGGGCACCACCGTGATCATCGCCGTGTCGCCGGCCTTGTTGTGCTGGGCGGGGCTGACCGAGACGACGTCGGGCAGGGACGTGATCGTGTCGTTCACCGCGGTGAAGGCGGTGGCGGGGCGGGAGCTGTCCGCGGCGTCGACGACGACCATGAGCGGTCCGTTGAAACCGGGGCCGAAGCCCTCCGAGAGCAGGTCGTAGGCGCGGCGCTGGGTGGTGGAGACGGGCTGGGAGCCGTCGTCGGGCAGGCCGAGTTCCAGCGAGGCGGAGGGGATGGCGGCGGCGCCCAGGCCGACCACGCCGAGCAGGAGCACGACGACAGGCCGGCGGACGACGAAGCGCGCCCAGCGGGTGCCCAGGTTGGGGCGGCCGGACGGGCCGGCGGCGCGGCCGCCGCCCAGCAGCCGGCTCTTCACACCGGCCGGCTTGACCCGGCGCCCGGCGTAGCCGAGCAGCGCCGGGACCATGGTGAGCGCGATGAGGACGGCGACGACGACCGTGCCGGCCGCCGCGACACCCATCTTGGTCAGCATCGGGATGGAGACGACGGCCAGGCCGACCAGGGCGATGACCACGGTCAGGCCGGCGAAGACCACCGCGGAGCCGGCAGTGCCCACGGCCCGTCCGGCCGCTTCCTCGCGGCTGTGTCCCTCGGCGAGTTCGGCGCGGTAGCGGGAGACGATGAACAGCGCGTAGTCGATGCCGACGGCCAGGCCGATCATCGAGGCCAGGATGGAGGTGGTGGAGCCCAGGTCGAGGGCCTCGGCGAGGGCGGTGACCGTGCTCACCCCGATGCCGACGCCGATGAGCGCGGTGACCAGGGGCAGTCCGGCGGCGATCAGCGAGCCGAAGGTGACGACGAGCACCACGGCGGCGATGACGACGCCGATCACCTCGGTCGCACCGGTCTCGGGCACGGTGCTCAGCGCGTCGCCGCCGATCTCCACGGTCAGCCCGGTCTCCCGCGCGTCCTGCGCGGCGTCCTGGAGCGCGGTGCGGGAGGAGTCCTCCAGCTGGATGCCGGGGACCTTGTAGCGCACCGAGGTGTAGGCGACGGTGCCGTCCTTGCTGACGGTGCCGCTGGTGTAGGGGTCGGCGACGGAGGCCACCTCGGGACCGGCGGACAGCTCCTTCAGGGTCTTCCGCACGGCGGCCTCGCGGCCGGCGTCGGTCACCTTCTCGCCGTCGGGTGCCTTGAACACCACCCGCGCGGTCGCCCCGTCGGCGCTCGCGCCGGGGAAGCGCTGCTCCAGCAGGTCGAAGGCCCGCTGGGCCTCGGTGCCGGGGATGGCGAAGGAGGTGCTGCCCGCGGGGGGTGCGGTGGCGGCGCCGATGCCGGCGAGCGCCAGCAGCGCCACCCAGATCAGCGCGACGAGATGCCGTCGCCGGAAGGCGGTTCGGCCCAGTTTGTACAGAAACGTGGCCACGAGAAGGTACTCCCGGTCAGGTCGTTGAGGGTCACGTGGGCAGGGGTCATCGGCCCGACGACGTGAGCGGCCGCGTCAGGTGCTGGGAGAAGGCGGGGAGTTGTCGGGTGTCAGGAGACGCGGACGCCGAGGGCGGGGAGAACCACGGCGTCGATGTAGGAGCGCAGGAATTCCTGGGTGGGCGGCTGGTCCTCGATCAGCGTGCGGACGGCGAAGCCGCCGGCCAGCATGTGCACCATGAAGTCCATGGCCGGGCAGTCGGCCCGCACCTCGCCCCGGTCGACGGCGCGTTGCAGCAGCCGCCGGAACGCATGGGTTTCCGGTTCGATGAGATGGTCCCGGAAGGCCTGTCTGAGGTCGGGGTTGGCGTGCATCGCCATGGCCAGGCCGCGCATCAGCGCGGACTTCTGCTCCACGTAGCAGTCGTCCTGGCGGGTCACCAGGGCGTGCAGGTCGGTGCGCAGAGAACCGGTGTCGATCTCACCGGCCTGGCCCGGGCTGCCGCGCCGGAGGGCCTTGACCACCAGCTCGGCCTTGCCGCCCCACTGGCGGTAGAGCGTCGCCTTGCTGGAACGGGTGCGGGCGGCCACGGCGTCCATGGTGAGGGCGTCGTAGCCGACCTCGCTGAGCAGGTCGAGCACGGCCTGGTACAACTCGGCCTCGCGCTCGGGCGTGATCCGGCTGCGGCGCGCCGGCGCGGACGCCGCATCCGCCGCGGCGACGGTCGCCGCGCCCTTGGCTGCCTCGGCCATCGGCTTGCCCTCCCGCTCCGCCATGACGGGGTCCCCCCGACGTCAGGCTCGGTCCTACGGGGAAGAATCTACCCCACCCGCCGAGCGAAACGAAACAGTTTCGTACGTGTGCTGGGTCACGACTGTCGGATCCGTATAAAGGCGCAGGTGCATGACCCGGACGGCGTACGAGTTGCTGCCGCCGGGCGGCGGACGAAGCATGGGTGAGTGAGCTATCTGCGCCTGCCGCACCTCAGCGGCGACCTGCTGTGCTTCGTGGCCGAGGACGACCTCTGGCTGGCACCGCTCGACGGCGCCGGCCGTGCCTGGCGGCTCACGGTGGACCGCACCAAGACCGGCCACCCCCGCTTCTCGCCCGACGGCCGCCACATCGCGTACACGAGCTGGCGCAGCCTCGCACCCGAGATCCACCTGGTGCCGGTGGAGGGCGGCCCGGGCCGGCAGCTGACCTACTGGGGCTGCACCGACACCCGGGTGTGCGGCTGGAGCCCGCCCGACGAGCACGGCCGCACCGAGATCCTCGCCGTCACCTCGCAGAGCGAGCCGTTCTCCTACTTCACCTGGGCCTACAAGGTGGGCACCGACGGCTCCCCCGGACGCAAGCTGCCCTGGGGTCCGGTGTCCGACCTGCAGGTCGCCGACCTCGACGGGGAACGCAAGACGCTGCTGCTGACCGGCACCCCGCCGCACGAGCCCGCCTCCTGGAAGCGCTACCGCGGCGGCGCCACGGGCCGGCTGTGGCTGCACGGACAGCGGCTGCTGCCCGGCATCGGCGGCCACCTGGCCTGCCCGATGTTCGTCGGCGACCGGATCGCCTTCCTCTCCGACCACGAGGGCGTCGGCAACCTCTACTCCTGCGCCTGCGACGGCAGCGATCTGCGCCGCCACACCGACCACGACACCTTCTACGCCCGGCACGCCGCCGGCGACGGCAGGCGCGTGGTCTACCAGTGCGCGGGCGAGCTGTGGATCGTGGACGACCTGTCCGAGGACGCCGAGCCGCGCAAGCTGACCGTGCGGCTGAGCGGTCCGCGGGCGGGCCGCCGCCCCTACCCGGTGCCGGCCGCGCAGAACATCGACGGCCTGTCCGTCGACGAGACGGGCCGGGCCAGTGCCGTCGTCGTCCGCGGCTCCCTGTACTGGCTGACCCACCGCGACGGCCCCGCCCGCACCCTCGTCGACACCCCCGGGGTCCGCATCCGGCTGCCGGAGATGCTCGGCGCCGGCGGCAGGATCGCCTACGTCACCGACGCCGACGGCGACGACGCCGTCGAGATCGCCGATCTGCCGCGGGCCACCGGCGCCCGTCCCCCGCGCCGCCTCGCCTCGGGGAAACTCGGCCGCGTCCTGGAGCTGGTCTCCGACCCCGAGGGCGAGCGGCTCGCCCTGGCCTCCCACGACGGACGGCTGCTGCTGCTCGACGTGGCGGAGGAGTCCGAGGAGACGGCCGGCTCCGCGGACGGCGAGGAGGTCACCGAGCTGGTCCGCTCCGGCAACGGGCCGGTGCGCGACCTCGCCTTCTCCCCGGACGGAGCCTGGCTGACCTGGTCGCACCCCACCGTCGGCCGCGCCCTGAGGCAGATCAAGATGGCCCGCATCAAGGACCGGCTCGTCGTGGACGTCACAGGCGGCCGCTTCGAGGACGAGAACCCGGTCTTCACCCGGGACGGCCGCTACCTGGCCTTCCTGTCCTGGCGCGGCTTCGACCCGGTGTACGACGTGCACACCGGCGACCTGTCCTTCCCGCTGGGCTGCAAGCCCTACCTGGTGCCGCTGTCCTCGGCGACCCCCTCGCCGTTCGCGCTGAACCCCGAAGGCCGGCCGGCCGCCGGCGGTCTCGACCCGCTGGAGGAGACCGGCGAGTCCGGCGCGGTCACCGTGGAGGTGGAAGGGCTGGAGATGCGGGTGACGCCCTTCCCGGTCATCGCCTCCAAGTACTCGGCGCTGACCCCGGTCGCGGGCGGCGACCTGGTCTGGCTGCGCTGGCCGATCTCCGGGGCGCTCGGCGAGACCTTCGCCAACCCCGCCGACACCACCGGCCGGCCCACGCTGGAGCACTTCGACCTCGGCAAGGCGAAGAAGTCCGAACTCGTCGCGCACCTGGACTGGTTCAGGGTCAGCGGCGACGGCACCCGGCTGGTCGTGGCCGACGAGGGCGACCTGCGCTCGGTGCCGTCCACCGACATCGGCGACAGCGACACCACCACCTGGATCGACACCCGCCGCATCCGGCACATCGCCGACCCCGGCGCCGAGTGGCGGCAGTCCTTCGAGGAGGCGGGGCGGCTGATCCGGGCCTACTTCTGGGACCCGGGCATGAGCGGCATCGACTGGGAGGGGGTGCTCGCCCAGTACCGTCCGCTGGTCGACGAGGTGGCGTCCCCGGACGAGTTCGCCGATCTGCTGCGCGAGGTGCTGGGCGAACTGGGCACCTCCCACGCCTATGTCGCCGCCGCCCGGCGCAACGAGGGACCGGCGCACTACCAGCGCTGGCAGGGCCTGCTCGGCGCCAACCTGGTGTGCCGCGACGGCCGCTGGGTGGTCAAACGGATCCTGCCCGGCGACTCCTCCGACTCCCGGGCCCGCTCCCCGCTGGCCGGCACCGGCATCCGCCCGGGCGCGGTGCTCACCCATGTCGACGGCCGCCCGGTGGACCCGGTGGCCGGACCGGGGCCGCTGCTGGCCGGGACCGGGGGGACGACGGTGGAGCTGACCTTCGCGCCCGGGGACGGCGACGGGCCGCCCCGCCGGGTCGCGATCGTCCCGCTCGTCGACGACCGGCCGCTGCGCTACCAGGACTGGGTGGCCAAACGCCGCGCGGTGGCGCGGGAGCTGAGCGACGGCCGCTGCGGCTATCTGCACATCCCCGACCTCGGCGGGTCCGGCTGGGCGCAGTTCAACCGGGACGTGCGCATGGAGATCTCCCGGCCGGCGCTCATCGTGGACGTCCGCGGCAATGCCGGCGGCCACATCAGCGAGCTGGTCATCGAGAAGCTGACCCGTCCCATCCTGGGCTGGGACCTGACCCGGGGCGCGCAGCCGGTGTCGTACACCACGCTCGCGCCGCGCGGTCCGATCGTGGCGCTCGCCGACGAGGCGACCTCCTCCGACGGCGACATGATCACCGCGGCGTTCAAACTGCTGAAACTGGGGCCGGTGGTGGGCCAGCGCACCTGGGGCGGCGTGGTCGGCATGACCGGGCGGCACCGCCTGGGCGACGGCACCGTCATCACCGTGCCGATGAACGCGGCCTGGTTCGACGCCTACGGCTGGGACGTGGAGAACCACGGCGTCAGCCCCGACGTGGAGTCGCTGCGCACCCCGCTGGACTGGGCCGAGGGCCGGCACGTGGAGATGGACACCGCGATCGAACTCGCGTTGAAGCTGCTGGAGACGACACCGGTGGCCGCGCCGCCCGGCTACGACGCCGTCCCCGACCGGTCCCGCCCCAAGCTGTTCCCGCGGCACGGCTGACCACACGCACGCGGGGTGCCCCGGTACACGGGGCACCCCGCACGGCCCGGCCGGAGCCGAGCTGGGCGTCGAGAAGGCCGGTTACCGGTCGTAGTCCCGTTCGAGGCGCTCGTCCATCTCGTCGTGGATGTCGTCGATGTCCCGGCGACCGCGCTCGTGCTGCGGCTGCGACGACCGCCGGCCGGCCCTCTCGCGGCTCTCCTGGGCACGCTCACGGCCCTGCTGCTGCCGCTGCCCGGCCTGGTCCTGGATCTTGTCCTTGATACCCATGGTTTCACTCCCGTGTGGGTGGATCCCCCCGGTGAGTGGGGGGATCGGCCTCGTTCAGACTCACACGGGCAGTGACCCCACGCATGTCGATCAGTGACGCGCGGTAGCCGCCACGGCGCTGCGGTGCTGCTCGTCGGCGGCCCCGCCCGCCCCCACGAGCCCGGTGCGGATCTGCGACAGCCGGTCCGCGAACCGGCGCATCTCGCGCCGGCCCACCGTGGCGATGACCCCCGGCAGGTAGCCGCGCACGCCCTGCATGCCCCGCAGCCACCACTGCCCGTAGACGTGGGCGGCGCGGCGCTCGATGCCGTCCACGATCCGGTCCACGGCCGGACCCAGCGGGTAGGTCTTGTTCGACGGCCACGGCAGCCGCTGCCGCAACTGCCGCATCACCTCGTCCTGGTCGGCGCCCCGCACCATGTCCGTGTCGGTCCACGACAGGTACGCCACGCCCACCCGTACGCCGCGGAAGCCGACTTCGGCGCGCAGGCTGTGCGCGTACGCCTCCACGCCGGACTTGGAGGCGCAGTACGCCGACATCATCGGCGCCGGGGTGATCGCGGCGAGGGAGGCGATCTGCAGCAGATAGCCGCGGCTGCGCAGGAGCGCCGGCAGGAACGCCCGGCCGGTGACCGCCGACCCGATGAGGTTCACCTCGATGACGCGTCGCCAGGAGACCGGGTCGGAGTCGGTGAACGGACCGCCGGTGGCCACACCGGCGTTGGCGACCACGATGTCCACCCGGCCGAAGCGTTCCTCGACCTCGGCCGCGACCCGGGTCATCGTCTCGTGGTCGGTGACGTCGGCGTACCAGTGGGCGCTCTCGCCGTGCAGCCGCTCGGCGACCTGCTTGAGCGCGTCCGGTTCCAGGCCGACCAGCGCCACCTTCGCGCCGCGTGCGGACAGTTTGCGGGCCAGCAGTTCCCCGACGCCCCGCGCGGCCCCCGTGACGACCGCGACCTGCCCCTGAAGGCTGGTTGTGCTCATGCGCCCCCTCCGATCCGTGCGGCGTTGTCGTCCGTTGCGTGGTCGCCGCCGCGCAGATACGCGGCGACCAGGTCCCGGATCCCTCCGGTGATGTGCTCGGGCGCCTCCAGCGGCGTCATGTGGCCGATGCCGGCCAGTTCGCTCACCCCGACGCACTCGGGCAGCGCGGACTTCAGGAAGCGGGCGTGCACGGGCGGGGTCAGCCGGTCGGCCGTGCCCTGCACCACCGCCGTCGGCACCGTCAACTGCCGAACGCCCTCATCGAGATCGAGCTGATCCAGCACCCGCGACCAGGCATGGCGCACCCGGCGCGGGCAGGCGTGCACGATCCGCGCGCCGGCCTCGACCACGTGCGGCGCCGTGTACGGGCCCATGGTCGCGTACTTCAGGATCCGCAGGGACGCCGGTGTGACGGGGCCGAGCGGGGCGCGGGAGCCGAGGATCCGTCCGGTCAGCCAGGTGCGCGGCCGGCCCGCCCGGATCGGCACGACCGTGGACCGCGCCACCAGCCGCGAACTGCCGGTGCTGCACAACAGGACGGCCGCGGCGTGCTCGCGGAAGCCGGGCCGCCCGGCGGCGGCCATCACCGTCATCCCGCCCATGGAGTGGCCCGCGATCACCGCCTTCTCCCCCGGCCGGAGGGTTGCCGCCAGCACCGCCTCCAGGTCGTCGGCGAGCGCGTCGGTGCTGCACCTGGGGTGGGCCGGGCTGCGGCCGTGGCCGCGCTGGTCGTAGGCGATGACCCGGTGATCGGCGGCCAGGTCGCGGATCTGTGCGGCCCAGAAGGCGGTGGAGCAGGTCCAGCCGTGGGCGAGGACGACGGCGGGCGCGCCGGGGTCGCCGACCCGGCCGTGCAGCTCGACGTGCAGCCGGGCACCGTCGGCGGAGGTGACGGTCAGTTCGCCGACGGGCGTGACGGGGGCGTAGGGGTCGTGGGGCAGGCGGCTCACGCCGTCACCTCCGTGGCGGCCGCGGTGCGCCCCGCGCCCTCGCGCGGCGCCCGGATCACCTGGTACTCGGCGAGGTCCACCCGCCGGGTGGCGCGGCGGAACTCGGTGGTGGTGCCGGGCCAGATGGTGGTGTTGCGTCCGCTGGCGTCCAGGTACCAGCTGGTGCAGCCGCCGGTGTTCCACACGGTGCGCTGCATCCGCTCCTGCACCCGGTCGGTCCAGGCGTCCACGGCGCTGCGCCGGGCGTCGAGAGCCGCCTTGCCGCCGAGAACGCGCAACTGCCGCAGATAGTCGGCCATGTAGTTCAGCTGAGACTCGATCATCAGGATCATCGAGGAGTTCCCCAGGCCGGTGTTGGGGCCGATGATCATCATGAGGTTCGGGAAGCCGGCGGCGCTGGTGCCGCGCAGTGCGGCCATGCCGGTCTTCCAGCTCTCGGCGAGGGTGCGGCCGTCGGCGCCCACCACCCGCTCGGCGATCGGCATGTCGGTGACGTGGAAGCCGGTGCCGAAGACGATGGCGTCGACCTCGGCCTCGGTGCCGTCGGCGGCCACGGCGGTGGAGCCGCGGATCTCGCTGAGCCCGCCGGTCACGACGTCCACGTTGTCCTGCGCGAGCGCCGGATAGTAGGTGTTGGACAGCAGGATCCGCTTGCAGCCGATGCGGTAGTCCGGGGTGAGCTTGGCGCGCAGCTGCGGGTCCTTGATGGCACGGGCCATGTTCCGCTTGGCCAGCAGCTCGACGACGCGCAGCTCGTCCGGGTGCTTGGTGAACGCCTGCACCTGCAACTCCCGGATGCCCCACTGCAGTCCGCGGCGCAGCTGCCCCAGGAAGGGCAGCGCGCGCTGCAGGGAACGCTCCAGGGAGCCGATCGGGCGGTCCATGCGGGGCATCACCCAGGCCGGGGTGCGCTGGAAGAGGGTGAGCCGGCCGACCTCGGGCTGGATGGCGGGCACGATCTGGATGGCGGAGGCGCCGGTGCCGATCACGGCGACCCGTTTGCCCTTCAGGTCGTAGTCGTGGTTCCAGCGGGCGGAGTGGAACACCGTGCCGGGGAAGGTGTCCAGGCCCGGGATGTCCGGGATCTTCGGGTCGGACAGCGGGCCGGTGGCGCAGACCACGACGTCGGCGGAGAGGTTGCCGCCGGTCGTCTCGATGTCCCAGCGCACCTGCTCCGCGTTCCAGGTCGCGCGCTCGACCTCGGTGTCGAAGCGGATGTGCGGGCGCAGCCGGAAGGTGTCGGTGACGTGTTCCAGGTAGGCGCGGATGTGCTCCTGGCCGGAGAAGGTGCGCGGCCAGTCCGGGTTGGGCGCGAAGGAGAACGAGTACAGGTGGGAGGGGACGTCGCAGGCGCACCCGGGATAGCTGTTGTCGCGCCAGGTGCCGCCGACGCTGCTCGCCCGTTCCAGGACGACGAAGTCGGTGATCCCCTCGCGGCGCAGCCGCACCGCGGCTCCCAGCCCGCCGAAGCCGGACCCGATCACCGCCACCCGTACATGCTCGTGCTCGGCCATCTGCGAAGCCTCCACGCATCCCCTAGAAACCTTGCCAGTGAACACTGGCGCAATGGGACTGTAGAACAGCCCCGTACCGAGCGGTAGGGGGCGGAGGAAGGAAGTTACCGTCGGTACGCCATAGGCTTCGAACGTGGCAGAGGACACGGAGAACCGACAGGGCAGACGCGAGTACCGCATGGAGGAACTGGCCCGGCTGGCCGGCATCTCCGTGCGCACCCTGCGCTTCTACCGCGAACGCAAGCTGATCCCGCCACCCCGCCGCGAGGGCCGCATCGCCTGGTACGACGACCACCACCTGGCCCGTCTGCGCACCATCACCGCCCTGCTGGAACGCGGCCACACCCTCAGCGGCATCGCCGAACTCGCCGAGGCCTTCGACCACGGCCGCGACGTCGCCGACCTGCTGGGCCTGGGCACCCCCACCGAGGAGGTCCCCGTCCGCCTCACCCCCGAGGAACTCGCCGACCGCTTCGCCGGCGAAGTCACCGCCGAGAACCTCGCCGCCGCCATGGACCTCGGCTATGTCGGCACCGACGGCGACGAGTTCGTCCACATCAGCCGCCGCCTTCTGGAGGTCTCCGCCACCCTGGTCCGCGAGGGCATCCCGCTCGCCGAGGTCCTGGACGCCGGCCGCCGGGTACGCGAACACGCCGACGCACTGGCGGAGTTGTTCACCGACCTGATCTCCCGCCATGCCCCGCAGGACGACCTGCACCGTCTGCGCCCCCTGGCCAAGAGCGTGGTGGAGGCCGAACTGTCGCTGGCCCTGGACCGGCGGTTGCAGAAGCAGGGGGACGGGTAACGTCCCCTGCGTCGCCGTGTGCCCGTGCCGCCCCGGGCGGCACGAAGCGTGCCGGCGGCAACGGGGAGACAAAAAAAGGGGGGCGACCGTGTCCGAGCAACCGCGGGTCACACAGGAGGACGCGACGCGACACGCCTGGCAGCTGCAGGGCACGCTCGCGGAGTCGACGCGTACGGCCGACGCCAAGGCGTCCTTCGCCCTGGCCATCGAGTCCGCGATGCTCGCCGCCATGGTCACCCTGGCGGGCTCCGAGCACGGCCTGGGCCGCATCTCCGGCGCCCTCGCGCGGACGGTGCTGTGGACGGGGGTGGCGCTGCTCGCGGTCTCTGTCGTCCTGGCCGTCCTCGCCGTGCTGCCGCGCCACGACCGCGAAGGCCGCCGCAGACCGGTCCACCAGGACGACTTCGTGTTCTACGGTCACATCCGGCACCTGACCGCCGCCGAGCTGGAGGAGAGCCTGCGCGGACACGACCCGCTGCCCGCGCTCAGCCGCCAGATCGTCGCCATGAGCCGCATTTTGTGGATCAAGCAGCGGCTGGTACGGCAGTCGCTCCTCATCGCGGTGGGCGGTGGTGTACTGATCGCGGTCGGCGCGCTGACGGGCTGACCACCTCGGCGGCGCAGAAGGGACTCCGATGGGCGCGGACTTCCTGACCGGCGGCCCGCCGGGCGGCGGGCCCGGCCGGGCCTCGTTCTGGAACCTGCTGGACGCGCCCGCCCGCACCGCGCTGCGGGGCGCGGGCCGGGTGACCGCCTACCCGGCCCGGGAACACCTGCTGCGCCAGCACGACCTCACCGACCACCTCATCGTCATCGGTGACGGCTGCGTGAAGGTGACGAGCGTGTCGGCCGCCGGCTACCAGGCGGTGCTCGCCCTGCGCGGCCCCGGCGACCTGATCGGCGAACAGGCCTGGCTCGACCGCGGCCCCCGTTCGGCGACGGTCACCGCGCTCACCCCGGTGCGGGCTCTGGTGATCCCCGCCGATCTCTTCCGCGCGGCCGCCCGCGACCACCCCGTCATCACCGGGGCCGTCCACCGGATGCTGTCGGCCCGCCTGCGGGACGCCGACCGGCACCGCACGGCCGCGGGCGCCGACCCGCTCGCCTCCCGGCTGGCCGGACTGCTGCTGGACCTCGCGGCGGTCCACGGCCGGCGCCACGCCTCCGGTGCCGTCGAGATCGCGCTGCCGCTGTCCCAGGACGACATCGCCGGGCTCGTCCTCGGCTCCCGCAGGACCGTCAGCCGTGTGCTGGAGCAGTGGCGTGCCGACGGCTGGGTCAGCACCGGCCGGACCCGGCTGGTCCTCGACAACCCCGACGCGCTGAAACGGATCAGCGAGGGCGGTGCGGGCTGACCCTCACAGGTCCGTCCGCGCTTCCCCTCACAGGTCCGTCCGTGCTTCCCCTCACAGGTCCGTCCAGTCCAGCGTCCTTTCGCCGTACTCCTCGGCGAGCGGGTTCCACCGTGCGACGAACTCCTGCTTGGCCCGCGTCGCCTCGGCACTCGCCTCGTCCGCGTCCTGCCAGGCCGCGGAATGCACGACGGCGGACCCGGAGCAGTCGCCCGCCACCTCGTCCACCACCCGCGCGTACGCGCGGTCGGCGTCCGCCGAACTCTGCCAGGCGGTGCGCAGGGCGGAGGTGAGGCCGGCGGGCAGGGCGCTGTCGCTCAGTGAGTCGAGCCGGGTCACCAGGTAGGTCCGCGTCGCCGCCGCCTGGGTGAACACCTCGCGGGCGGACGACAGGCCGGTGCACCGCGTCATCGACTGCACGGCATCGGCGACGTCGTCCCGCCGGCCCGCGTTGTCGGCCAACAGGCTGCCCAGCTCGGCCACCTGGTCCGCGCGGGTGTCCTCGGAGGTGTCGGAGTCGCTCGTGGAGGTGTCGTCGGTCGTGGTGTCGTTCGTAGTGTCGTTCTGCACCGTGCTGCTGTAGCTGCTGTCACCGGCGCTGCCGTTGTACCCGCTGTCGCTGTCGTCCCGGTTGTGCTCCCGCCAGGCCAGTACGGCGATGACGAGCGCGATCACCGCGAGCACGGCGACGGTGGAGCGGGCCCGGGACGTGGGTGGCTTGGAAGCCGGCGGCACGTGCGCGGTGCCCGGGCCAACGGTGCCCACCCCGGCAGAGGCACCGGTGGGATTCGCCCCGGCGGCCGGCGCGGCCGACTGCGGCGCTGCCGCCCCGGGCCGGGGTGCCGCTGCCGGCCAGGTGAGCGGCGCGGCGGCGCAGGCCCGGCGCAGCGGCTCCAGCCACTCGCCGAGCGCGGGACGGCCGGCCGCCGGGGCGCACAGGGCACGCTCCGCCAGGTCGCCGACGGCCCGGTCGGCGCGCCGCAGCGCCTCCACGTCCTGGCCCTGCTGTTCGTGCAGGAAGAGCCGCACCGCGAGCAGCGCGAACTTGTAGACGTCGCCCTGCGGCGTCCCGGGCGCCTCCCCGGACGGCAGTTCCCAGTCGGGCGTCTGCACCGGCTTCAGCGCCCAGTGGCCGCCCACGCCCATCGCGTCACAGTCGATGAGGAAACAGCCCGGCTCCGGCCCGGACAGGCTGAACAGCAGGTTCTTCGGCGACAGGTCACCGGCCACCACGCCCAGCCCGTGCAGCCGCTGCAGCGTCTCGGCCAGCGCGAGCAGCAGCCCCATCGTCTGACGCGGCGACACCTCGCCCACGATCCGGCGCACATAGGGCAGCTCGTTCAGCAGGAACTCGAAACCGGCCGTCTTGACCTCGCCCGAGGGCATGGTGAGGAAGAACTCGTCCGGGATCTGCCGCATCAGGAAACCGCGCACGGCCGCTTCGTGGGTCACCAGCGCCGCGGGCCAGGCCGTGTTCCGCGCCATCCACTCGCCGACCGCGGCCGGCTGGGCGGGCAGGAACGCCACCATGCGCTCCAGCACGTCGGCCCGCAGCTGCCGCAGCGCCTCGGGCGCGTACTCCTTGTACGCCACCGGCCAGACCCCGTTGATCCGCCGCCTGTCGACCTCCCAGACCGTGCCCTGTCCCCCTTTGCCCAGCCGGCGGCCGAGGGTCAGGTCCGCGTGGGCGATCCGGGTCACCTCCGTGTTCGTCACCGCATCCCTCCGGACTCGCCGGGCAGACGGTGGCGGGCCCAGACGGCGAGCAGGGTGCGGTCGTCGTCGAACGTCTCCCGGGAGAAGTCCAGCAGCCGGGCCAGCGTCCCGGGCTGCACGGGCGGCACGGTCAGCTCCCGCGCGAACATCTGCCCGACCAGGCCGGTGCCGTCCCCCAGCGGCACACCGAAGCCGTCGGTGCCCACCAGCAGCACGGCGTCCCCGGGCAGGGTGCACGACAGCGGACGCACCTGCCCGGCGATCCGCGGCAGGGCGACGACCGCGGTGCTGGAGACACCGTCGGCGCCCGGGTCCTCGTCGTGCAGCAGCGGCGCGTACCGGCCCTGGTGCAGGCACCAGGCGGAGGAGTCGCCGGCGCGCACCAGCGTGACCTGCAGGGCGCCGTCCTGGGTCGGGGCGACGGTGCCGGTCACGAGGGTCGTCGCCAGTGTCCTGACGGCCTGGACCCGGTCCTGCTCGTCCGGTTCCCGGCCGCCCGCCACCCGCATCAGCAGCTGGTAGGCGGCGGACCGGACCACACGGGACCAGTCCGGGCCCGGCCGGTCCTCGTCCAGCTGCACCAGCAGGTCGTTGACGGCCGTGCGGCAGGCCAGCGCGGCGCCCACGTGCGACCGGGGCGCGGCCGAGACCCCGTCGGCCACCGCGAAGACCACCGTGCCGGTCGGCTCGTGGCAGGCGACGACCACGTCGTCCTGCCGGGGCAGCCCCGCGGAGCGGTGCGCGTCCCCGCGCACGGAGGCCAGCCGGACCGTCAGCCTCGGCGTCGACCAGCCGTCGAAGACGGTGTCCGGCCGGTAGGGGTCGGCGGGCGGCGGCTTCGGCTCGAACCGGGCGGCGGGCCTGTCGATCACGATCCGCTCCGTCCGGCCGGCTGCACCCGGCGTGCTCCCCGGCCAGGAGGGCCCGGTCCGCGCCCGGCGGTCCTCGGGGACGGGCCCCTGGTACGGCGACGGCGGGGCCGCGTGCCGGCCCGACGCGCCGTGCACCGGCGCCGGCCAGGGCCGCGCGGGTGGCGGGGCGCCGCC
>NZ_BNBV01000044.1 GCF_014656135.1 Streptomyces thermodiastaticus | reverse complement strand
CCGCGGGCCCGGGCCGCCGCCGGCCGCCCGCACCGGGTCCGCCCGCCGGTCGTCGTCGGTGACGGTTCGCCGCCCGCCCGCACCGGGTCCGGCGTCCGTCCCGGCGCCGTCCGTCCGTGCCGGGCCCGGTCATCGGCCGTCGGCCGTCGACGACGGGTCCGGCGGCTCGCGTCCGCGGCGCTTCCGGCCACCCGGCTTCGCGGTGCCGGCCGCACCGCACCCGGTGGTGCGGTGCGGCGCACCGACCCCCAGCCCCGCTCGCCGCGCCGCCGGCCGGCACCGGCCGGCTCACGGCACGCCGGGCGTCCGCCGGCGCGGCGCCCCGGCGGCGGGTCCCGGCACTCACCGGCCGGGCCCCGCCCCCACGCACGTCAGGCCGGCACGAACCGCCGGACCGTACCGGTCCGCACGGGCCGCACGGCGCCGCACCGATCCGCGCACCCGGCGGGCCGGGCGCCGGCCCGCCGGCGCGCCTCACGCCCTTGGCCCGCCCCGGCCGAAACCTTGCAGGGAAGGACTCCCTCCGTGGCAACGACAACCCCCGCACGGGGCGCCCACACCCCGCCGTCCGGCGCGGTGGGCGCACCCACCGGACGCAGCACATGGCGCACCCGTCTGTGGCGCCTGGACGACAAAGCATCCCCGTACGCCTACATCGCGCCCTTCTTCCTCGTCTTCGGCGCCTTCGGGCTCTACCCGCTGATCTACACGGGCTGGATCGCCCTGCACCGGGTGGAGATGACGAGCCTGGACCAGTCCGAGTGGGTCGGCTGGGACAACTTCGCCAAGATCCTGCAGGACAGCGAGTTCTGGACGGCGGTCGCCAACACCTTCGTCATCGGCGTCATCTCCGCCACCCCGCAGCTGCTCATGGCGCTGGGCCTGGCCCACCTGCTCAACTACAAGCTGCGCGCCACCACGTTCTGGCGGACCGTCGTCCTCACCCCGTACGCCACCTCGGTGGCCACCGCCGCTCTGGTCTTCTCCCTGGTGTTCCGCGTCGACGGCGGCCTGCTCAACTGGCTGCTGCACTTCGTCGGCTTCGGCGACATCAACTGGGCCAACGGGCACTGGACGTCGAAGATCGCCATCTCGGTCATCGTGATCTGGCGGTGGACCGGCTACAACGCCCTGATCTACCTCGCGGCCATGCAGGCGGTCCCCAAGGACCTGTACGAGGCCGCCGCCATCGACGGGGCCAGCCGCTGGCAGCAGTTCCGCAAGGTGACCATTCCCTCGCTGCGGCCGACGATCCTGTTCACCATCGTCATCTCCACCATCGGCTCCATGCAGCTGTTCGGTGAGCCGCTGCTGCTGGAGGGCGGCTCGAACGGTTCCACCGGAGGCAACCAGAACCAGTACGAAACGCTCAGCATCTACCTGTACCAGTACGGCTGGAAGCTGGGGCATCTGGGACCGGCCGCCGCCGTGGCCTGGGCCATGCTCGTACTGCTGCTGCTCATCGCCCTGATCAACTGGATCGTCAGCCGGTTCGTGCGCAAGAGCGCGGCCTGACGGGAGCGACTTCCATGACCACGACCAGTTTCCCGGACACCGCGGCCGCCCCCGGCGGTGCGCCCCTCACGCCCGAAGCGCCCAAGCGCCGCAACCGGTTCGTCATGGGCGCGGGCGAGCAGCTCAAGGCCGGCCCGTTCACCTACATCGTCCTCGCCGTCGTCGGGCTCGGCTCCGTCTTCCCCCTGTACTGGACGCTGGTGGCCGCCTCGCACGACCAGCAGCGGGTCCTGGACTCGCCGCCGCCGTTCGTCCCGGGCGGCAAGCTGTGGGCCAACCTCCAGTCCGCCTGGGACCAGGCCCACCTGGGCAAGGCGATCGTCAACAGCGTCATCGTGGCCGGCAGCATCACGGTGGCCACGCTGTTCTTCTGCACCCTGGCCGGTTACGCCTTCGCCAAGATGCGCTTCCGCGGCCGGAACGTGCTGATGACCGCGGTCGTCGCCACCCTGACCATCCCGCCGCAGCTCAGCGTCGTGCCGCTGTTCATGATGATGTCGGACATCGGCTGGGGCGGTCAGCTGGAGTCGGTGATCTTCCCGACCCTGGTGGGCGCCTTCGGTGTGTTCTTCATGCGCCAGTACCTGATCGAGGCGCTGCCCTACGAGCTGATCGAGGCGGCCAAGGTGGACGGCGCGAACAACCTCCGCATCGTCTGGAGCGTCGTCCTGCCCGTGGCCCGGCCCGCGATGATGGTGCTCGGCATGCTCACCTTCGTCCAGGCCTGGAACGACTTCTTCTGGCCCTTCCTGGCCCTGAGCCCGGACAACCCGACCCTGCAGGTGGCCCTCGGCCAGCTCCAGGCCTCCTACACGCCCGACCAGAGCATCGTGATGGCGGGTGCGCTCATCAGCACACTGCCGCTGCTGCTCGTCTTCGTGATCTTCGGCAAGCAGATCGTCGGAGGCATCATGGCGGGCGCCGTCAAAGGCTGACGCCGTAACCAGGGCCGAGGCGAGCGGGGGCGGGTCCGACGGGGTACCTGCATACTCCCACCGGACCCGCCCGTCGCCTGCGCGGGGGCCGGCCCATGCGGCCGCCCCCGCCCCGACCCTCTTTCTCCCCCACACCCGCCGGACCGCCTTCCGGCCGGGCCGCCCGCCGGCCCGACCCGACCGAACCCCGTCTCATCACTATGGGAGCGCTCTCATATGACCGCCGTACGACCCGAGACCACCGCCCGGACGGCAGCGGACGGCTCCTTCCCGCCGGGCTTCGTCTGGGGTGCCGCCACCGCCGCCTACCAGGTGGAGGGTGCCGCCACCGAGGACGGCCGCACCCCCTCCATCTGGGACACCTTCAGCCACACCCCCGGCAAGACCCTCAACGGCGACACCGGTGACGTGGCCGCGGACCACTACCACCTGTACCGCGACGACGTGGCGCGGATGAAGGAGCTCGGCCTGAAGGCCTACCGCTTCTCCGTCTCCTGGTCCCGGGTGCAGCCCACCGGCCGTGGGCCCGGCGTCGAGCGCGGCCTGGACTTCTACCGCCGGCTCACCGACGAGCTGCTGGACGCGGGCATCACCCCGGTCGTCACCCTCTACCACTGGGACCTGCCCCAGGAGCTGGAGGACGCCGGCGGCTGGCCGCACCGCGACACCGCCGACCGCTTCGCCGACTACGCCGAGATCGTGGCCCGCGGCCTGGGCGACCGGATCGGTCTGTGGACCACCCTCAACGAGCCCTGGTGCTCGGCGTTCCTCGGCTACGGCTCCGGCGTGCACGCCCCGGGGCGCACCGACCCGGCCGCCACCCTGCGTGCCGCGCACCACCTGAACCTGGCGCACGGCAAGGCGATCGCGGCGCTGCGCGCCAACCTGCCCTCCTCGGCGAAGACCTCCATCACGCTCAACCTGCACCAGGTGCGCCCGCTGACCGACAGCCCCGAGGACGTCGACGCCGCCCGCCGCATCGACGCCGTCGGCAACCGGATCTTCACCGGCCCGATCCTGGACGGCGCCTACCCGGAGAGGCTGCTCGCGGACACCGCGCACCTGGTCGACTGGGACCGGCTGGTGCACGACGGGGACCTGGAGGAGATCTCCCGCCCGATCGACGTGCTCGGCGTCAACTACTACTCGCCGACCGTGGTCTCCCACGCCGCCGACGGCGTCGGCTCGACGAGCAACGACGGGCACGGCGCGAGCGACCACACCCCGTGGACCGGCTGCGAGGACGTCGCCTTCCACCTCGCCAACGACGACCTGACCGCGATGAACTGGGCGATCGACCCCGACGGGATGCACGCGCTGCTGACCGGCCTGGCCGCCGAGCACCCCGGGCTGCCGCTGATGGTCACCGAGAACGGCGCCGCCTTCGAGGACGAGGTCACCGAGGACGGCCGGGTCGACGACCCCCGCCGCATCGCCTACCTGCACACCCACCTCGACGCGGTGCGCCGGGCCATCGCCGACGGTGCCGACGTGCGCGGCTACTTCCTGTGGTCGCTGCTGGACAACTTCGAGTGGGGCTACGGCTACTCCAAGCGCTTCGGCCTGTACTACGTCGACTACGCCACCCAGCGCCGCATCCCCAAGGCGAGCGCCCACTGGTACGCGGGAGTGATCCGTCACAACGCCCTGCCGGAGGCCGCCGGCACACAGTGAGGCGCGAGCCTGTCGCCCGGATCAGGCACCCCTCCTGGGCCCGGGTCTCCCCTCGGGCCTGAAGGGACCCGCTCCGGCCCGTCCGTCCCCGAGCGGCTCCGGCCCGGACGGCCGGTCCCCGAGGGCCGGGCGCAGCCGCCGGCGCCCGGCCCCGGTCAGGCGTGCCCGGACCCGGAAGGGGCGTGCCCGCCCGGGTCCCGGCCGGCCGGGCGCTGACGGAGCCGCCGCTGCGAGGGACGATGGAACGGGAGCACATCGGCCCGGCTGTTACATTCCTGGCTGACTGACGGCGTGACGGCTGAAAACGGAAGGCGGCGACTATGGCGGTCAACACGGGCCGGGGCAGGCGCGGTCGACGGCCGACCCTGGAGGAGGTCGCCGCCCGGGCCGGTGTGGGCCGCGGCACGGTGTCGCGGGTGATCAACGGCTCGCCCCGGGTCAGCGCCGCCACCCGCGCCGCCGTCGAGGCCGCGGTCGCGGAACTGGGGTACGTCCCCAACACCGCGGCCCGTGCCCTGGCCGCCAACCGCACCGACGCGATCGCGCTGGTCGTCCCCGAACCGGAGACCCGCTTCTTCGCGGAACCGTACTTCTCCCACATGCTGCGCGGTGTCGGCGCCGAACTCGCCGACACGGAGATGCAGTTGCTGCTGATCTTCGCGGGCAGCGACCGCGAGCGCCGCCGCCTGGCGCAGTACCTGGCCGCGCACCGGGTGGACGGGGTGCTGCTGGTGTCGGTGCACGCCGACGACCCGCTGCCCGATCTGGTGGCCCAGCTGGAGATCCCGGCGGTGATCAGCGGCCCGCGTTCGGCGGAGGAGACGCTGCCCTCGGTGGACGCCGACAACTACGGCGGCGCCCGCTCGGCCGTGCAGCACCTGCTCGACCGGGGCCGCCGCCGCATCGCCCACATCACCGGCCACCTGGACGTCTACGGCGCCCAGCGCCGCGTCGACGGCTACCGCGACGCCCTGCGGGAGGCGGGCTGTGAGGTGGACGAACTCCTCGTCGAACCGGGCGACTTCACCGAGGAGGGCGGCCGTCGCGCCATGGCACGGCTGCTTCAGCGGGTGCCCGACCTGGACGCCGTCTTCGCCGGTTCGGACGTCACCGCGGCCGGCGCCCGCCAGGTGCTGCGGGAGACGGGCCGCCGGATCCCCGAGGACGTGGCCCTGGTCGGCTACGACGACTCGGCCATCGCCCGCCACATGGATCCGCCGCTGACCAGTGTCCGCCAGCCCATCGAGGAGATGGGCCGCGCGATGATCGACCTGCTGCTGACCGAGATCGCCGATCACCGCTCCGCCCCCGCCCCCTCCCCGCAGCCGCACCGGGCGGTGCTGCCGACCGAGCTGGTGGTGCGCGCCTCGTCGTAGCCCGCGCGGGAGAGGGGCCCGGCTGCACCGGGCCCGCCGTGCCTCACTCCGGGAAGTCCAGCCGCCAGGTGATCTCCCCGTCGCGCAGTTCGCCGGTCGGGGCGAGGCCGGCCGCGCCGGCCACGGCGGCGGAGGCGTGGTGGGCCGGATGGATGCGGGCGAGGACCGTGCGCACCCCGTGCCCGCGCAGCAGACCGACCAGCGCGCGGGCCGCCTCGGTGGCGAGGCCGCGTCCCTGCCAGGGAGTGCCCACGACCCAGGCGATCTCGGCGACCGTGCCCTCGGCGCGCTCGGTGACCGTGGCCTGCACGGTCCCGGTCAGCCGCCCCTCGTCCCGCAGGCGCAGCACCCAGTTGCACCAACGGACGCGCGGGTCGGGGGAGCCGGCGACGAGCCGGGTGTAACGCTCCCTCAGCTCCGCCGCGCTCAGGGGCGCACCGCCGATGAAGGTGTGCAGCGCCGGATCGGAAAGCACCCGGCCATCTCCGCGGCGTGATCCACCCGCAGCGGCACCAGGTCAACACGGGCGGTGCGGACGGGTTCGGTGAGCATGGGGGGCCTCCGCAGGGTGCCGGCCGGCGGCCCGTGCCGACCGTACCCGGGGTTCGTGTGCGGTGCTGCGGGTACCGCCAGGCACCCGGTGGTTCCGTCGCGACACGGCCACGCTTCGGCCGCACGGAGGAACGAGGAAGCCCCCGATCCGCATTCGAGCGGATCAGGGGCTTCCTGACTCAGGGTGAGTGACGGGACTCGAACCCGCGACATCCTGGACCACAACCAGGTGCTCTACCAGCTGAGCTACACCCACCACGACCGGCGGCTGACTGCTTCGTGGTTTCCCCGACCGGCCGAGAAAAAGTGTACAGGGTCCGAAGGGGTGCTCGCGCACATCTGTGGCGGTACCCCTCCGGCGCGCCCTCTCAGCCGTGCTGAGCAGGCAGGACGTACTTCGCTGCGATCGCCTTGGCGGTGTCGGAGTCGGGACCGGGCTGCGGGACGAAGATGGCCTCCCGGTAGTAGCGCAGCTCCGCGATGGACTCGCGGATGTCGGCCAGGGCCCGGTGGTTGCCGTTCTTCTCGGGACTGTTGAAGTACGCCCGCGGGTACCAGCGCCGGGCCAGTTCCTTGATGGAGGACACGTCCACGATGCGGTAGTGGAGGTAGCTCTCCAGCGTCGGCATGTCGCGCAGCAGGAAGCCGCGGTCGGTGCCGACCGAGTTGCCGCACAGAGGGGCCTTGCCGGGCTCCTTGACATACTCCCGTACGTAGGCGAGGACCCGCTCCTCGGCGTCCTGCAGGGTCGTTCCGCCGGCCAGTTCGTCGAGCAGGCCGGACGCGGTGTGCATCTGACGCACCACCTCCGGCATCGTCTCCAGCGCCGCGTCCGGCGGGCGGATGACGATGTCGACCCCCTCGCCGAGCACGTTCAGCTCGGAGTCGGTCACGAGGGCGGCCACCTCGATGAGCGCGTCGTCGGACAGCGAGAGGCCGGTCATCTCGCAGTCGATCCACACCATGCGATCGTTCATATGTCTCACCTTACGGCGAGTCGCCGCACCCGGGTCCCGGCGGTGCGGGGACGGCCCGGGGGCGGGACAACCCCCCGCCCCCGGGCCGTCCGTCCGGGTCAGCTGCCGCGCTGGCCCGGCAGGCTGCCGGACAGCGCCGCCGGGGTACGGCGGCCCGGGTGCGGCAGGGGGCCGTCCCCGTGCAGGGACGACGCCGGGCCGGCCGGCTGCGGCACACCGGGCAGGTGCCCGGTGGGAACCGGTACCGCGGACGGCGTGCCGCCGGACGCCGGGTGCGCCGGCGCCGCCTCGTTCTCGCCGGACCGCTCGCCCTGCGGCCTGCGCGCCCGGTAGGCCGCCCGGTAGGCGGCCGGCGAGGAGCCCAGCTGCCGCCGGAAGTGGCCGCGCAGCGCCACCGGGGAGCGGAAGCCGCACCGGCTGGCGACCTCGTCCACCGAGTAGTCGGACGTCTCCAGCAGCCGCTGCGCCTGCAGCACCCGCTGGGTGATCAGCCACTGCAGCGGCGCGCTGCCGGTGAGCGAGCGGAAGCGGCGGTCGAACGTACGGCGGCTCATGTACGCGCGTGCCGCCAGTGTCTCCACGTCGAACTGCTCGTGGAGGTGTTCCAGCGCCCAGGCGACGACCTCGGCGAGCGGGTCGGCGCCGATCTCCTCCGGTAAAGACCTGTCCAGGTAGCGCTCCTGCCCGCCGGAGCGGCGCGGCGGGACCACCAGGCGGCGGGCCAGCGCGTTGGCCGCCTCGTTGCCGTGGTCCGTGCGCACGATGTGCAGACACAGGTCGATCCCGGCCGCCGTACCCGCGCTGGTCAGCACGTCGCCGTCGTCGACGAACAGCTCACGCGGGTCGACGTGCACCGACGGGTAGCGCTTGGCCAGCGTCGGTGCGTACATCCAGTGGGTGGTGGCCGGACGGCCGTCCAGCAGACCCGCGGCGGCCAGCACGAACGCGCCGGTGCACAGTCCGACGATCCGGGCGCCCTCCTCGTGCGCCCGGCGCAGCGCCTCCAGCGCCTCCTCGGGCGGCGGCGCGGTGATCGAGCGCCAGGCCGGCACGACGACCGTGCCCGCCCGCGCGATCGCCTCCAGTCCGTGCGGCGCGGTGAGTTCCAGGCCGCCGGTGGTCCGCAGCGGACCCTCCTCACCGGCCGCCACCAGCAGACGGTAGCGCGGCACGCCGGCGTCCTGGCGGTCGATGCCGAACACCGACAGAGGTATGGAACTCTCGAAGATGGGGCCGCCGCTGAACAGCAGCACCGCGACGATCTCCTTGCGCCGTCGCCCGGACAGCTTCCGGGCCGCGGCGTCCGGCGCGGCAGTGGAGTCGTGGCTCATCCTGCTAAGCCCCCCTCGGTGGTCGCGGCTCCTCGGTTGTGTCGCTCCTGCACGTTTCCCCTCGGTCCTGCACGAGTCCCCCGCCGTAAGACAGTCAAGATCGAATCTACTGCCTTCCGCCATGCTGCGGTGGCCGGTTCGGCACCCGGCACATTGTCGATATGGCAACTTGGCGTGAAGCAGTCGATCACGAAGCGTGGCACTCCACGGCCGCGCAGGGAAGTGCGCCTTGTCGCAGTGGCCAATCCCCGTAGGGTGCGCACGCCGTCCGCGACCCTTTCGGTGCAGGTCGATCGGGGGGTGAGGGGTACTTCGGCCGGATGATGAACCACTTCAAGAAGTTGGCCGAAAAGCTACGGGCGTGTGTGCGGAAACCGGTCAGCCGGCCGGCATCGGTCTCCCGGACCGGCCGCCGCCCCGGTGTGCGCACCCGTCCGGGTGTGCCGGTGGCGCGGGGCGCCGTCCCCGGCGCGCGGCCGGGCTGACGCGCCGCGCTCCGGGCAGGAACGGCTGCGCCCGGCGGACTGGGTGAAGCCGGCCCCGGCCGTCTTCCCGCCGCGCCGGGCCGGGGCCTGCGTCCCCCGCGGCGGTGGCGTGCATCCCCCGCGGTGACGCGGGGTACGGACACGGCGGCGTGTCCCGCGGAACCCCGCGGTCACCGCCGCATCGCGGGCATCGGGGCATCGCGTTCACCGGGCTCAACGCGCCTGCTGCCGGTCGGTCACTGTGTGCAGCCGGCCACCCTGCCTCGCAGCGGTACGTGACAGGCTGGTGACGACACGTGAATCCCCCGCAAACCACCTGTACGAGGCAGCAACCATTGCATTCCGGGCGGCGGTCGTGCATGCTCCGGTGAACCGCCACGGAGAGTGCGCGGGATCTGGGCTTCACAGGAGTGCCGCCGTACTCTTCAGGGTATGGGGACGGGAAGACCATTCCCGGACACAGCTCCGCCGCAGACTGTCGTCCCCAACGAAGGATCACAACGCCGAGACAGCCATGGCCGGTCACGAATTCCCCGAACCCGCGGACCGCAAGCGGCCGGTCGCCGATCCCACGGCGGCCGATCCCCTGGCGGGTCACGAAGAGCCACGCCACTCCTGCGATCCGGCGTTCAAGCACGGCGTCGTCGTCGGCTTCGACGGATCACTCTCCAGTGAGCGGGCCCTCGCCTACGCCGTCGGCATGGCCCACCGGTCCCGGTCGGGACTGATCATCGTGCACGTGGCCAACCGGCTGCCCACCACGGTGTGGGCCGGCTGCGAGCCTCCGGTCTTCGTGGACGTGCCGGACCATCGCACCGAGGTGCTCGGCCTGGAGCTGGCCTGTGCGGACCACCTCGCCGAGGTGCCGTGGATCCTCGTCGAGCGCGGCGGTGACATCTGTCACGAGCTCGAAGAGGTCGGCAAGGAGTACGAGGCGGACGCGATCGTCGTGGGGTCCACGCACGGCATCGTGGGCCGCCTCTTCGGTTCTGTGGCCGGCCGGCTCGCCAAGCGGGCACGGCGGCCGGTCGTGGTGATCCCCTGACCGACCCGGCCCTGACGGAGCGCACGCACCGCGGCGCCGGGCCGGCGTCCCCGCCGTGACGGCCCGGATCCGGACGCCCACCGGAGCGGTTCCGCGCTCGTGCCGCGCCGCCCGGCTTCTCTGCCCGCGCCCCTGTGTGTCCCGTGGTGCGCCTGCCGGGCCGCCCTGCGGGCGTCCGTGCGCGCCCCGGCGCGGTCCCTGCGCGGGCGAGAGCTGCCGCACCCCCTTCAACCGCTGCCGCACCCCCTCAACCCCCCTTTGCGCCCCGTGAGTTACCGGCCCGTAGAGGTGTTCGCGCCCATGTGCCGGGCATATACCGGTCACCGCACCACCGCACGGCATGAAGGGAGCCCGCCGTGGCCCACGACGACGCAGCGGGACGCACCACCACCGTCGCCGGCCGGCCCGTCCCGCACGGCGCCCCGGCGGCCGCCAATCCGGCATGCCCCCGTCGTGCGGCGGCCCACCGGGCCCGGCGGAGTCGAACGCCCGGTTCGCCGTCGCCGCCGGGCCCTGTGCCCTTGTGTGGCGCGCTGCCGGCCGGGGGGTGACGGCCGCCGGCTGAGGCGGCGCGGGCCGGGGGATGGGCGGCCCCGGCCCACCAGGGGAAGCGGCCCTCCGCGCCCGTGGTGCGCGGAGGGCCGCTTCCCCGAGCGAGGGTGCCGTTACTCCACCGTCACCGACTTCGCCAGGTTCCGCGGCTTGTCGATGTCCCGGCCGAGGGCCAGCGCCGTGTGGTAGGCGAGGAGCTGCAGCGGAATGCCCATCAGGATCGGGTCCAGCTCGTTCTCGTTCTTCGGCACGACGATGGTGCGGTCGGCCTTCTCCTGTTCCTGGTGGGCGACCGCGAGGATCTTGCCGTTGCGGGCCTTGATCTCCTCCATGGCCGCGCGGTTCTTCTCCAGCAGGTCGTCGTCCGGCACGATCGCCACCGTCGGCAGGGCGGGCTCGATCAGGGCCAGCGGGCCGTGCTTCAGCTCGGAGGCCGGGTAGGCCTCGGCGTGGATGTAGGAGACCTCCTTCAGCTTCAGGGAGGCCTCGCGGGCCACCGGGTAGCCCCGCACACGGCCGATGAAGAGCATGGAGCGGGCGTCGGCGTAGCTCTTGGCCAGCTCCTCGATCTCCGCCTCCAGCTTCATGATCTCGGAGATCTGCTCGGGCAGCTTGCGCAGGCCCTCGATGATCCGCCTGCCGTCGCTCACCGACAGGTCGCGGATGCGGCCCAGGTGCAGCGCGAGCAGCGCGAAGGCGACGCAGGTGTTGGTGAAGCACTTGGTGGACACCACGCACACCTCGGGGCCGGCGTGCACATAGATGCCGCCGTCGGCCTCGCGGGCGATGGCGGAGCCGACCACGTTGACCACGCCGAGCACCCGCGCGCCCTTGCGCTTCAGCTCCTGCACGGCGGCCAGCACGTCGTAGGTCTCACCGGACTGCGAGACGGCGATGTACAGGGTGTCGGGGTCCACGACCGCGTTGCGGTAACGGAACTCGGAGGCCGGCTCGGCGTCGGCGGGGATGCGGGCCAGCTCCTCGATCATCTGGGCGCCGATCATGCCCGCGTGGTAGGAGGTGCCGCAGCCGAGGATCTTCACCCGGCGCACCGCGCGCGCCTCACGGGCGTCGAGGTTGATGCCGCCCAGGTGGACTGTGGCGAACCGGTCGTCGATCCGGCCGCGCAGCACCCGGTCCACGGCCTCGGCCTGCTCGTGGATCTCCTTGTGCATGTAGGTGTCGTGGCCGCCCATGTCGTAACTGGCGGCCTCCCACTCCACGGTGGTGGGCTCGGCGGTGGTGCGGGTGCCCTCGGTGGTGTAGGTGCGGAAGTCGTCCGCGGTGAGGGTGGCCATCTCGCCGTCGTCGAGGGTGACGACCTGCCGGGTGTGGGTGACCAGCGCGGCGATGTCGGAGGCGACGAACATCTCCTTCTCGCCGATGCCGAGCACCACGGGGGAGCCGTTGCGGGCGACCACGATCCGGTCCGGGAAGTCGGCGTGCATCACGGCGATGCCGTACGTGCCCTCGACCAGGCGCACGGCGTAGCGGACCTTCTCCTCCAGCGAGGCGGCCTCACAGCGCGCTATCAGGTGGGTGAGGACCTCGGTGTCGGTCTCCGAGAGGAACTCCACACCGTCCGCCTCCAGCTTGCGGCGCAGCTCGGCGGCGTTGTCGATGATGCCGTTGTGCACGACGGCGACCTTGTGGTCGGCCGACATGTGCGGGTGGGCGTTCACGTCGGAGGGCGCGCCGTGGGTGGCCCAGCGGGTGTGGGCGATGCCGACGGTGCCCTTGAAGCGCGCCGGGACCTTCGCCTCCAGGTCGCGCACCCGGCCCTTGGCCTTGACCATCTTCAGGCCGGGCGACTTCGGCGAGGTGACGACGATGCCCGCCGAGTCGTAGCCGCGGTACTCCAGTCGCTGCAGGCCCTCCAGGAGCAGCGGGGCGACATCACGCTTGCCGACGTATCCGACGATTCCGCACATACAGGTGTATTCCTCCGCTGGTCCTCGATGGTGCCTCAGCCGCGTGTGTGACCGCGGCCGCGGGTGGTGTTCCGGCCGGTGGCGGCGCCCTAGCCGTAGACGATGCGGCGCAGCTGGCGCAGCGACAGCTGAGGCGGGGCCACCATCCGGTACGTCAGGTCCGCCCTGATCCGTTCGAAGATCTCCGCGTTCACCAGCCCTTGGGCCTGCAGCTCGCGGTGGCGGCGACGGACGAACTCCTCGGTCGTCTCGTCGAAGTAGGCGAGCACGTCCTGGATGACACGCAGCGCCTCGCCCCGGTTCAGGGGCGTGGACCGCGCCAGATGATCAACCAGTTCCTCGTGCACCCGGTAGATCCTGGAGTACCGAGGTCACTTTCGCAAGAATCTTGCCCGATTTCGGGCAAGCGGCCGTTCGGAGTCTTGTGTACTCCCGTTCGTGTGCCGTCCATGTGCCGTCCCGTGTCCCGTCGCGGACATGGACCATTTTCAGACGCCATGGACATTCCACGCATGGGAGTTCCCGAGAAGCTTGCCGCGCGCATGAGCATGGCCGAGCAGCACGAGTACCTGCGCGCCAGATTCTCGCGGCGCGCGATGGTCCAAGGCGGCGCGGTCGCCCTGGGCGCCGTCGTCGGCGGTGCGTATGTGACGGGTGCCACCGCGCAGGCCGCGCCCGCCCGGAGCACCGCCCCGGCCGCGCAGAAGGCCGACGGCGCCCTGGTCGCGCCCTTCGGCCGCCACCTCGCCTACGGCAACGACCCGCGCACCGAGATGACGGTCTCCTGGCAGGTGCCGGCCGCCGTCGACAAGCCCTTCATCCGCATCGGTGCGAACCCCTGGGAGCTGTCCCGGAAGATCCCGGCCGAGGTCCGCGCCCTGCACACCCCGGCCGGTGTCGGCGCGAGCGGCGACCACACCCAGTACTACCTGCACGCCAAGCTGACCCACCTGCGCCCCGGCAGGACGTACTACTACGGCGTCGGCCACCAGGGCTTCGACCCGGCCGAACGCCACCTGCTGGGCACTCTGGGCACCTTCACCACCGCCCCCGACCGCAAGGCGCCCTTCACCTTCACCGCCTTCGGCGACCAGGGTGTCAGCTACCACGGCCTGGCCAACGACGCCCTGATCCTGGGTCAGAACCCGGCCTTCCATCTGCACGCCGGCGACATCGCCTACGCCGACCCGGCCGGCGCGGGCAAGACCTCCGACGACGGCTTCGACTCCCGGGTGTGGGACCAGTTCCTGTACCAGACCGAGTCCGTCGCCAAGCAGGTCCCGTGGATGGTCTCCTACGGCAACCACGACATGGAGGCCTGGTACTCGCCCAACGGCTACGGCGGCGAGGAAGCCCGCTGGACCCTGCCCGACAACGGCCCCGACCGGAAGAACCTGCCGGGCGTCTACTCCTTCGTCTACGGCAACACCGCCGTCATCTCCCTCGACGCCAACGACGTCTCCTGGGAGATCCCGGCGAACCTGGGCATCTCTGGCGGTACGCAGACGAAGTGGCTGGAAGCGCAGCTGAAGAAGTTCCGCGCGTCGAAGGACATCGACTTCGTCGTCGTCTTCTTCCACCACTGCGCCTACTGCACCTCCACCTCGCACGCCTCCGAGGGCGGCGTGCGCAAGGAGTGGGTGCCGCTGTTCGAGAAGTACACCGTGGACCTGGTCATCAACGGCCACAACCACGTCTACGAGCGCACCGACGTGATCAAGGGCAACCAGGTCGCGAAGAAGCTGCCGATCGGCGGCACCGCCTATCCCGAGACCGACGGCGTGGTCTACGTCACCGCGGGCGCGGCCGGCAAGAGCCTGTACGCGTTCAGCGCCGAGGAGTCCTACGAGGGCCACGAGAAGCACATCGAGTCCGTACCCTCCTTCGTCTGTCTCGCCGACGGTGACCGGCAGAAGGAGACCGTCGCCTGGTCGCGCGTGCGCTACCTCGACTACTCCTTCCTGCGCGTGGACGTCACCCCGGCCGCCAGGGGCCGCTGGGCCACGCTGACCGTGCGCGGCATCGCCGAGACCGGCGAGCAGGTCGACCACTTCACGGTGGCCCGCCGGGCGAAGTGACACCCGCCGCGGCGGGCGGTGCCGCACCCGAGCCGCCCGCCGCGCGCCCGGCCACGGGCACCCCCCGTCTCGACGCGCCGGTGTGCCGTCCCGCCCCCGGCCACCGTCACCGGCGAGTGGGCGCCGGACAGCTGACGCCCCCTCACCCGATCGAGTGCACGGCTGCGCCCCGGAACCGGCCGGGGGCGTCACCGTGGCACGTCGCTGCGCCGTCTTCACGGCTGATTTCCGCCAGGAAGGGGTCGCGCCACCGCCGGAGCGGGAAAGTGGTCTGCACCCGTCGGGGCCCTGCAGGCCCCGGTCTCCGCGTGAAGGGAGCGCATGTGAGACGGCACCACAGAACGACTCCCCGCAACCTCCGTACCGCCCGGCTGGCCCGCATCCTCGGTTCGCTGCTGCTGGTGGCCGCGGCCGGGGCCGTCACCGCCGGGGCCGCACCCGGCAAGGGCAGCGGCAGGCCGGCCGCGATCCCGCTGGACCAGGTGATCCCGGCACCGGCCTCGGTCCGCCCGGGCGGCAGCCCGTACCGCATCACGGCCGCCACCCGCATCCGCGTCGACGGCGGCGCAGACGCCCGCCGCGTCGGCGCCTACCTCGCGGACATCCTGCGGCCCTCGACCGGCTACCGGCTGCCGCTGGTCACCTCCGGAGCGGCCGGCATCCGGCTGAAGCTGGCCAAGGGCCCCTACGGCACCGAGGGCTACCGGCTCGACAGCCGCCCCGCCGGAGTGACGATCACCGCCGCCGCACCGGCCGGGCTCTTCCACGGCGTGCAGACCCTGCGCCAGCTGCTGCCGCCCGCCGTGGAGAAGAAGACCGTGCAACCGGGCCCCTGGCTGGTCGCGGGCGGCACCGTCGAGGACCGCCCGCGCTACGCCTACCGCGGCGCCATGCTGGACGTCTCCCGTCACTTCCTCACCGTCGAGCAGGTCAAGCGGTACATCGACGAGATCGCCCTGTACAAGCTCAACACGCTGCACCTGCACCTGAGCGACGACCAGGGCTGGCGCATCGCCATCGACTCCTGGCCGCGCCTGGCCGCCTACGGCGGCTCCACCCAGGTCGGCGGCGGCCCGGGCGGCTACTACACCAAGGACGACTACCGGGAGATCGTCCGCTACGCCGCCTCCCGCTATCTGGAGGTCGTCCCCGAGATCGACACCCCCGGCCACACCAACGCCGCCCTCGCCTCCTACGCCGAACTCACCTGCGACGGAGTGGCACCCCCGCTCTACACCGGCACCAGCGTCGGCTTCAGCTCGCTGTGCGTGGGCAAGGACATCACCTACACCTTCCTGGACGACGTCATCCGGGAGGTGGCCGCCCTCACCCCCGGCCGCTATCTGCACATCGGCGGTGACGAGGCCCACTCCACCAGCCACGAGGACTATGTGAAGTTCATGGACCGGGTGCAGCCCATCGTCGCCAAGTACGGCAAGACGGTCATCGGCTGGCACCAGCTCACCGGCGCCACCCCGGCCAAGGGCGCCCTGGTGCAGTACTGGGGCCTGGACTCCACCAGCGACACCGAGAAGGAGCAGGTGGCCCAGGCCGCCCGCAACGGTACCGGGGTGATCCTGTCCCCGGCCGACCGCGTCTACGTGGACATGAAGTACACACCGGACACCCCGCTGGGCAAGTCCTGGGCCGGCTACGTCGAGGTGCAGCGCTCCTACGACTGGGACCCGGGCAGCTACCTGCCCGGTGTGCCCGCGTCCGCGGTGAAGGGCGTCGAGGCCCCCTTGTGGACGGAGACGCTGTCCGCCTCCGACGAGATCGACTACATGGCCTTCCCCCGGCTGCCCGGCGCCGCCGAGCTGGGCTGGTCCCCGGCCGCCACGCACGACTGGGACACCTACAAGGTCCGGCTGGCCGCACAGGCGCCCCGCTGGGACGCCCTGGGCATCGGCTACTACCGCTCCCCGCAGGTGCCCTGGCCGGCCGCCTGACCCGGCCGCACGACGACGGGCGCCCCGCGGGACCGTACCGCGGGGCGCCCGCCCGTCCGTGTGCTCCTACAGACCCGCGATGGGGTTGCGGAGGGTGCCCACCAGCTGCAGCGCGCCGACGGGGTCCGCCAGGTCCACCATCTGCCGGTTGTCGCGCAGCTGCAGCCGGTTCAGGCAGGACAACGCGAACTTTGGCGCGAACATGTCGTACCGGCGGAAGCGGTCGGCGAGCCGCGGGTTGGCCTCCTGGTACTCCCGGGTGACCTCGGCGACCGTGCGCCAGAAGTCCTCCTCGGCCAGCACACCCTCGGCCGCGAGCTGCGCGGCGAGAAAGCGGAAGAAGCAGTCGAAGACGTCGGTGAAGAGCGACAGCAGCCGCATGTCCTCCGGGACGTCGGCCTTGATCCGCGCGACCTCGGGCGGCAGCTCGGTGTCCGGGTCCATCACCACGATCTCCTCGGCGATGTCCTTGTAGACCGCCCGGCGCACCACCCCGTCCCGCAGCACCAGGATGGTGTTCTCGCCGTGCGGCATGAACACCAGGCCGTAGGCGTAGAAGCTGTGCAGCAGCGGCGTGTAGTAGGCCCGCAGATAGTGGCGCAGCCACTCGGCGGGGGCCAGGCCGGAGCGTGCGATCAGCGCGGCCGCGAAACCGTGGCCCTCGTGGTCCACGTGCAGCAGCGAGGCCATCGTCGCCGGCTGCTCGCCCTCCTGGAGGGACGGAACCGGGCTTTCCCGCCACAGCGCGGCGAGCATCTTGCGGTACGGCGAGTACCGGTCGGTGGCCCTCTCGTACTCCAGGTGCCGGTAGCCCACGGCCGCCCGCTCCCGCAGGATGGTCAGACCCGTGGACTTCAGCACCGGGTCGTTCTCGATCAGCCCGGCCAGCCAGTCGTTGATGGCGGGGGTGGCCTCCATGTAGGCGGCCGACAGACCGCGCATGAAACCCATGTTGAGCACCGACAGGGCGGTTTTGACGTAGTGCTTCTCGGGATGCGAGGTGTTGAAGAAGGTCCGTATGGACTGCTGAGCCTGGTAGTCGTCCTCGCTCTCGCCGAGGACCACGAGGTTCTTGCGGGCCACCTCGGCGGCGAAGGTGACGGTCAGTTTGGTGCGCCACTGCCAGGGGTGGACCGGGAGGAACAGGTAGTCGTCCGGGTCCAGGCCCTGCTCGCGCAGCACGCCCCGGAAGCGGGCGACGGTCTCCTCGCCCAGCTCCTGCCGCAGGAAGGAGTCGTACTCGAGGCCGGCGCCGGCCGTGAACGCCGCCCGCGAGCGGTGCGCGGCCAGCCACACCAGTTTGACGGTGTGCGCGGTCTCCGGGGCGTACGCCAGGTAATCCTCGATGCCGAAGCCCAGCCGGCCGTTGTTCGCGACGAAGCAGGGGTGCCCCTCGGTCATGCCGGTCTCGATGTCCTGGAAACCGCGCTCGGCCAGCTCGGCGGAGGTCACCCGCGGCTTGGTCAGCTTGTAGCAGGTGCTGGCCAGGGTGGAGGAGATCTCCTCCAGGTACACCGGCAGGATGTCCTGGCTCAGGCCGAGGCTGTCCTGGAACTCCAGGAAGAACTCCAGGGCGTCCAGCGGCAGCTCGGCGCCGTCGCGCAGGCGGGTGACGGAGGCGGCGTCCACCTGCCAGTGGTCCAGGGCGCGGCGGGCGGCGGTGAACCGGTAGCGGGTCAGGCCGTCGTCGCTGCGGACGGCCCAGCCGTCGCCGTCCGGTTCGGGGGTGAGCAGGCGCTCGTGCGAGAACTCGGCGAGCGCTTTGCGGATCAGCATCCGGTTGGCCCGCTCCCAGTGCTCGGGGTGCAGGTGGGCCACGGTGTCGGCGAGGCTCATGCGGCCACCCCCGTCGCGGCGGTGAACTGCTCGCGGGTGCAGAAACTCAGCAAGGCTTTCTTCTCCGGCTTCTGGATCTCCCGGTCGGGGACGAATCCGACGGCGGCGTTGAGGGCGTGCACGGCGGTGTTGCGCACGTCCGGTTCGACGACGACCCGGCGCACCTCGGGGTCC
This sequence comes from Streptomyces thermodiastaticus, assembly GCF_014656135.1. Lineage (GTDB taxonomy): Bacteria > Actinomycetota > Actinomycetes > Streptomycetales > Streptomycetaceae > Streptomyces > Streptomyces thermodiastaticus. The sequence continues at coordinate 13,347 of NZ_BNBV01000044.1, read as the reverse complement.
TCGAAGAGGCGGGTCATGACCGCGGTGATCACGGCCCGGGTGAAGCCGTGCTCCGGCCGGTCGGCGGGCGGGGTGAGGAAGTGCATGCCGATGTCGCCGGGCTGTGCCTCGTACAGCCCGGCCAGCTCGCGGTGGGCCGGGTCGTAGTGCTCCATCAGGAAGGCCGGCTCGCCGTCGCGCAGCCCCAGCTCGGCGTGGTGGTGCTCGTCCGCGGCGATCTGCGCGTAGGCCCGCTCGACGTCCTCCTGCGTGGCGTCCTGCATCATCCAGAAGACCGCCTTGGGATGGGTGACCCAGGAGTGCAGCAGCGCGGCGTCCCCCGCCGGATCGACGGGGCGGAAGGTGAAGGTCATACGGAGAACTCCTGGAAGGCGATGGTCTTCTCGACCGGGTAGTACTCCCTGCCGAGCAGTTCGCGGATGATGCAGCTGTTGCGGTAGGGGCCCATGCCCAGGTCGGGGCTGGTGACGCTGTGGGCGTGGACTCCGCCGTTCTGCAGGAACACCCCCCGGCCGGTGACGTCGACGGCGTAGTTGCGGCCGATGTCGAAGTTGCCGCGGGAGTCGTAGCGCAGCCGGTGCCGCACCGGCGCCAGGAATTCCGGTTCGTTGTAGCGGTAACCGGTGGCCAGGATCAGGCCCTCCGAGCGCAGCTGGAAGCCGGTGCCCTGTTCCTCCTGGCGGAAGGTGAGGGTGTAGACGCCGTCCTCGTGGACGGCCCCGGTCAGGGCGGAGTTGGTCAGCAGCCGGGTGGGGACCGGGCCGGCGAGGTTCTTCTGGTACAGCAGGTCGAAGATCTCGTCGATCAGCGCGCTGTCGATGCCCTTGAACAGGCCCTTCTGCTGCTCGGTGAGGCGGTAGCGGGTGTCCTCCGGCAGGGCGTGGAAGTAGTCGATGTAGTCCGGGGAGGTCATCTCCAGCGTCAGCTTGGTGTACTCCAGCGGGAAGAACCGCGGGGAGCGGGTCACCCAGTTCAGCTGGTAGCCGTGGACGTCGATCTCGCCGAGCAGGTCCCGGTAGATCTCGGCGGCGGACTGGCCGCTGCCCACCAGGGTGATCGACTTCTTGCGCCGCAGGGCCTCGCGGTGCTCCAGGTAACGGGAGGTGTGCAGGACGTCGCCGCCCAGGTCCCGGCAGGCCTCCGGGATGTGGGGCTGGGTGCCGGTGCCGAGCACCAGATGGCGGGCCCGGTAGGTGTCCCCGGTGTCCGTCCGCACCTGGTACAGCTCGTCGGACTCGTCGTACGTCACCTCGGTGACGGTGGTGCCGAAGCGGATGCTGCCGAGCTTGTGCGCCGCCCAGCGGCAGTAGTCGTCGTACTCCACGCGCAGCGGGTAGAAGTTCTCCCGGATGTAGAAGGAGTACAGACGGCCCTTCTCCTTCAGGTAGTTGAGGAAGGAGTACGGCGAGGTCGGGTCGGCCAGGGTCACCAGGTCCGACATGAACGGCGTCTGCAGGTGGGCGCCGTCGAGGAACATGCCGGAGTGCCACGAGAAGTCGGGCCTGGACTCCAGGAAGACGCCGCTCAGTTCGGCGATCGGCTCGGTGAGGCAGGCCAGGCCGAGGTTGAAGGGGCCGAGCCCGATCCCCACGAAGTCGTACGGAGCGGTCGGGTCCTCAGGACGCGCGGTCAAGTGAATCTCCCAGGTACTGCTCGGCGTGGCCGGCGATCAGGTCGAGCACGGCGGCGATGTCGTCCACCGTGGTCTCGGGGTTGAGCAGGGTGAACTTCAGGTAGTGGCGGCCCGCGACCTTGGTCCCGGCGACGATCGCGTCACCGGAGGCGAACAGGGCCTTGCGGGCGTACAGGTTGGCGTGGTCGATGCGGGACGGGTCGGTGACCGTGCGCGGGATGCAACGGAAGACCAGCGTCGACAGCGCGGGTTCGACGACCACGTCGAAGCGCGGGTCGGTGGCGAGCAGCCGGAAGCCCTCCTGGGCGAGGTCGCACACCTCGTCGAAGAGGCGCCCCACGCCCTCGGCGCCCATCACGCGCAGCGTCATCCACAGTTTCAGGGCGTCGAACCGGCGCGTGGTCTGCAGGGACTTGTCGACCTGGTTGGGGATGCGCTCGGCGGCGGCCCGTCGGGGGTTGAGGTAGTCGGCGTGGTAGGTGGCGTGCCGCAGCGTCGCCGCGTCCCGGACCAGCACGGCGGAGGAACTGACCGGCTGGAAGAAGGACTTGTGGTAGTCGACGGTGACCGAGTCGGCGTGCTCGATGCCGTCCAGCAGGTGGCGCCGGGTGGGGGAGACGAGCAGTCCGCAGCCGTAGGCGGCGTCCACGTGCATCCAGGTGCCGTGCTCGGCGCACAGCTCGGCGATCTCGGGCAGCGGGTCGATGGAACCGAAGTCGGTGGTGCCCGCGGTGGCGACGACGGCCATGGGGATCAGGCCGTCCGCGCGGCACGCGCGCAGCTCCTGCGCCAGGGCGACGGTCCGCATCCGCTGGTCCCGGTCGACCGGGAGCGCCACCACCGCCTCGGGCGGCAGCCCGAGCAGCCGGGCCGACTTCTGCACGCTGAAGTGGCTGGCCTGCGAGGTGAAGACGCGCAGTTTCGCCGCGCTGTCGCTCTTGGCCTCCTCCCGGGCCAGCAGCAGCGCCTGGAGGTTGGACTGGGTGCCGCCCGAGGTGAACACGCCGTCGGCGGCGGGGCCGAGACCGACACGGGCGGCTGTCCAGTCGATGAGTTTGCGTTCGATGAGGGTGCCGCCGGCGGACTGGTCCCAGGTGTCCAGGGAGGAGTTGACGGCGGACAGCACGGCCTCGCCGAGCACCGCCGGTATCACCACAGGGCAGTTGAGGTGGGCCAGGTAGCGGGGGTGGTGGAAGTAGACGGCGTCGCGCAGGTAGACGTCCTGCAGCTCGTCGAGGGCCGCCGTGGTGTCGTGCAGTGGGCGGTCCAGGTCGATCCGGTCGATGCGGGGGGCGAGGGCGTCGACCGTGACGCCGGTGAACGGCTTCTCGGTCCGGGCGAGTTGGGCGGCCACCCGCTCCACTCCTTCGGTCACCGCGCGGCGGTACCGCTCCGCGGTGAGGTCATTGAGCAGGTGAGAGCGCATGGGGGGTCCTCCGGGGTGTGGGGACGGTCCGTGACGGGGGCGAACCGGCGGAGTTCGCGCAACATCAACTTAGGTTAGCCTAACCTAACTATGGAGCAGCGGGGGTCTCCCCTCCGTGAAAGGCGTCACGCCGCAGGGGCCGCGGGTCCCTCACGCCTGGGTGCGCAGCTGTTCCTCGGTCAGCCCGAGCCGCCAGTAGCCGACGAAGGTGACACGGCGCCTGTCGATCCCGCGCTCGCCGACGAGATGCCGGCGCAGCCGCTTGACCCGGCCGGACTCGCCCGCGAGCCAGACATAGGGACGGGCGGAGGGCGGCAGGACGGTCTCGCTCAGCGGGCCGAGGGCCATGGGGGTGTCCGGCGCGAGGGCCGCGTCCCGGACCAGCCAGGTGATCTCGGCGTCGGCGCGGGTGGAGACGTCCTGGATGTCACCGGCGTGCGGCACCTCCAGCCAGGCGCGCACCCGGGTGCCGGCGGGCAGGGACTCCAGGATCGCGGTGGCCGCCGGCACGGCGGTCTCGTCCCCCCACAGCACCACCAGGCCGGTGTCCTCGGGCGGGCGGAAGCGGATCGCCCGGTTGTCCGCGACCGCCGGGCCGAGCAGCAGCACGCGGTCGCCGGCCGCGGCGCGGGCGGCCCAGCGGGACGCCGGGCCGGCCAGACCGGTGGTGCCGGGGCCGATGCCGTGCAGGACGAAGTCGATGTCGATCTCGACGGTGTCGCCGAGGGCGTCGCGGCGCAGCGCGCGCAGGGTGTAGGAACGCATCACCGCCCGCATGTCGTCGGGCAGTTCCCGCCAGGCGTGCCACCAGCCGTCGCCGTGTTCCAGCGGGACGACGGGCTCGCTCTGGCCGGGGTGCGGCAGGAACAGCGACAGGGACTGGTCGCGCCCGTGGGAGCGCAGTGCATGCAGATCGGGCCCGGTGAAGGTGATGCGGACCAGCGACGGGCCGAGCCGCCTCGTTCGCCGGACCTGGAGGGAGAAGAATCGGAACGGGGCGGCTACGGCCGTCGTCATGGCTGCTCCTGAGTGTGCGTCAGGGGGCGGGATGACACGCGGGGATCAGGAGACCTTCTTCGCGGTCTCGATGGCCTTGGCGAGGTTCTCCAGCAGCGGGGCGCACTTGTCCCAGGAGAGGATCGGCTCGGTGGTGCGCGGGATGACCTGGCCGGCCTTGACCGCGGGCAGGTTCTTCCAGGTGGCCTGGGTGATGTCGGCCGGCTGGATGGCCGAGGAACGGTCGTCCATCATGATGATGTCCGCCGGATACTTGTCGGCGTTCTCCCAGCTCAGGGACTCGTACCAGCCGCCGCCCTGCTTCTTGGCGCTCTCCGGGGGCTCGACGAGGTTCACACCGAGGGCCTTGAAGTACTCCAGGTCGATGGAGAGGTTGCTGCCGGAGACGTAGAACAGGTCCTGGCTGGCGGAGGCGGCCATCACCTTGATGCCGGGCTTGGCCTTGGCGGCGGCGCGCAGCCGGGCGGCCGCGTCCTCGAACCGCTTCTTGGCCTGCCTGACCTTGTCGGTGCTCACGTCCGCACCGAGCGACTCGGCCAGCGCCTGCATCCGCTGCAGCGGCTCGGGCAGCTGCCGGTCGTAGACGGAGATGCCGACGGTGGGGGCGCCCACCTGCAGGATCTTCTTCGCCGACTCCTGCGGGACGTACCACAGGGTGCCGGCGTCGTCGAACATGGTGGAGATGAGCACGTCGGGCGCGAGGGCCGCGTACTTCTCGATGCTGAACTGGCCGTAGTCGTTGCCGATGACGGTCACCTTGCCGACGGGCAGGTCGCCGGCCTGCACATCGGGCTTGCCGCCCTTGGTGATCGTCGGCCCGAACACGCCCTTGGCCTGGATGCCGTAGTCGTACAGCGCGGCGGCCACGCCGACGAACGCGACGATGGTCGACGGGACCTTGTCGGCCTTCGCGACCTGACCGCGGTCGTCCTTGAAGGACCAGGCCCCGGACGTGGCCGTCGTCGTGCCGCCGTTTTTCGCGTCGCCGTCACCGCAGGCCGCGAGCGCGGCGCCGAGGCCGAGGGCGCCGCCCGCGGCGAGCAGGCCGCGGCGGGTGAGAACAGTGGCACGGGCGTTGGACATGGGTATGACTGCTTTCGAACGGGGCGGAGTGCCCGCCCGCTGGACAGGTCGAAAGGTAGGTTAGCCTAACCTCATTGCTTGTCCAGAGGGCGGCCCGCGCATCGTCCGGATCAGCCGCCGCGACGGTATGTCAGCCCGCGACGAAGGGCCGGGGCCGGCCCGCGCGCGGGAGCGCCGGGACGCGGTCACAGACCCTGGACCACGGTCACAGACCTTTGAAGAAATGGGACGTCGCCACCAGCACGGTGACGGAGCCGTCGCGGATGGTGCCGTTCTCCCGCAGTGACGTCAGCGCGGCGAACACGGTGGTGCTGCTCCGCTCCCACACGTGCCCGCGGCGGCACAGCGAGCGGTAGTACGCATCGGCGGTGGCGTCCGGCACCACAATGGCCGTCCCGCCGGACAAGGCCACCGCCCGGTGCGCCTGCACGGTGGTGCTGTCACCCGCGATGGAGTACAGGCGCCCGTGATCGCCGGGGAACCGGTCGGTGACGGCCGCACCGCCCAGCACGGCGGACAGCCGGGGGAACGGCTCCACGAGATGCAGTCTCGGCACGGGCCGGCCGGACACCTGGTGCAGGTCCCGGAAGCCCAGGTAGATGCCCCACGCCAGATCCCCTCGGCTCGACGGGACGACGACGTGGTCGACGTCCCCCGGCACCTGTTCGGCGATCTCCCAGGCGATGGGCTTGTAGCCCTCGATGCCCAGGGGGTGACTGCCGACGACGGGATCGGTGATGTTCGACACCGTCAGTGTCTCCGGGTCGTCCGCGAGGTCGCGGACGACCCGTATGCGGTCACGGTCGTCGTCGAAGGTCCTCAGGTCGGCACCGAGATCGGTGAACAGCCGGCGTGTCGCCTCCGGCAGCCACGAGAACGCCGCGACGGTGCAGCGCAGGCCGGCCGTCGCCGCATGGGCGGCCACGGCCAGACCCGCGTTCCCCGACGAGCCGACAGCGACCGCTTGGTAGCCCGCCGCCTGCGCGTGCGCCGTCACCAGGGCCGCGAAACGGTCCTTGTGCGACCCGGTCCGGTGGACCGCCTCGTTCTTGACGTACACGTTCGGCTCCCAGGGCAGGAGTGGCGTGGGGCCCTGGCCGGAGTCCGGGATGCCGCGGTAGGGGAGGCGCTCCGCGAGGGGAGCGGTCTCGGCGTAGCGGCAGAACACGTTGGAGTTGCGGCCCGCCGAGTCACAGGCGGGACAGCCGCGGGGCAGGTCGGTCACCGGGTGGAGGGCCCCGCACTGGACGCACTCCAGCCCGAGCAGGGCCCAAGAGCGTTCCGCCGCGTCCCGGCCGGCGCTCTCGTCAGGGACTGCACCCGGCCGTTCGGTCGTGGGGGACACGCGTGAACCTCCTCAGTTCCGCTGGAAGAACGCGGCGGCGCGGCCGTGCGACGGGCCGGAGCCGTCGGCCGAGGGGGAAGGCCGCCGCTGCGACGTGCTGCCGCCCGGCCGAGACCTCGACGAGCGGGAGCGGGTCCGGGGCGACGCCGTTCGCCCCGGAGCCCGCAGCTGTCTGTCAGCTCGTCAGCCCCAGCTCGCGCGCGATCAGCATGCGCTGGACCTCGCTCGTGCCCTCCCCGATCTCCAGGATCTTGGCGTCGCGCCACATCCGGGCCACCGGGTACTCGTTCATGAAGCCGTAGCCGCCGTGGATCTGCGTGGCCTCGCGCGCGTTGTCCACCGCGACCGTGGAGGAGTGCAGCTTGGCCAGCGCCGCCTCCTTCTTGAACGGCTCGCCCGCCAGCATCCGGTAGGCCGCGTCCCGCCAGGCCAGCCGGGCGGTGTGGGCCCGCAGCTCCATGTCGGCGATCTTGAACTGGATCGCCTGGTTGGCGCCGATCGGCCGGCCGAAGGCGTGCCGCTGTTGGGCGTACTTCACCGACTCGTCCACACAGCCCTGCGCCAGGCCTGTCGCCAGCGCCGCGATCGCGATACGGCCCTCGTCCAGGATCCGCAGGAACTGCGCGTACCCGCGGCCCTCCTCGCCCAGCAGGTTCTCCGCCGGCACCCGCACGTCCTGGAAGGACAGCTCACGGGTGTCCGAGGCGCACCAGCCGACCTTGGAGTAGGCGGGCGCGACCGTGAAGCCGGGCGTGCCGGACGGGACGATGATCGCCGAGATGAGCGGCTTGCCATCGGGCTTGCGGCCCGTCACCGCGGTCACCGTCACCAGGCCCGTGATGTCCGTGCCGGAGTTGGTGATGAAGCACTTGGTGCCGTTGATCACCCATTCCCCGGTCTTCTCGTCCCGGCGGGCCGTGGTGCGGGTGGCGCCCGCGTCCGAGCCGCCGTCCGGCTCGGTCAGGCCGAACGCGCCCAGGATCTCGCCCGCGCACAGCTTGGGCAGCCACTGCCGCTTCTGCTCCTCGGTGCCGAACAGATGGATCGGCATGGCGCCCAGCGACACCCCGGCCTCCAGGGTGATGGCCACCGAGGAATCCACCCGCGCCAGCTCCTCCAGCGCGATGCCCAGCGCCAGATAGTCGCCGCCCATCCCGCCGTACTCCTCCGGGAACGGCAGGCCGAACAGCCCCATGCGGCCCATCTCGCGGACGATCTCGTACGGGAACTCGTGCCGCTCGTAGAAGTCACCGATCTTGGGCGCCACGACGTCGTGCGCGAACTCCTCCACCGTGCGGCGGAGTTCCTCCAGCTCGGGGGTGAGACGGTGGTTCATGCTCGATCACTGCTCCTTGTGGGAGAGGGCGCGCAGGGTGCGCGAGGGACTGGGACGGCCCAGCTGCCCGGCCATCCACGCGCTGGTGGCGACGAGACGGTCCAGGTCGACCCCGGTGTCGATGCCGAGGCCGCGCAGCATCCACACGAGGTCTTCGGTGGCGAGGTTGCCGGTGGCGGATTTCGCGTACGGGCAGCCGCCGAGGCCGCCCGCGGAGGCGTCCACGGTGGTGACGCCGTGCTGGAGCGCGGCCAGGGTGTTGGCGAGGGCCTGGCCGTAGGTGTCGTGGAAGTGCACGCCGAGGGAGCCGGTGGGCACCCCGGCCTCGTTCAGCGCGGTCAGCAGCCGGCCCACATGGCCGGGGGTGGCGACGCCGATGGTGTCGCCGAGGCTCAGTTCGTCGCAGCCCATGTCCCGCAGCGCCCGGCACACCCGGACCACCTGCTCGACGGCAACCTGCCCCTCCCAGGGGTCGCCGAAGCACATGGAAAGGTAGCCGCGCACGTGCGCGCCCGCGTCCTTGGCCTGCCGCACCACGGGCTCGAACATGGCCAGGGCCTCGTCCACCGTCCGGTTCAGATTGGCCTTCGCGAAGGACTCGGTGGCGCTGGCGAACACGGCGACGCGGGTGGCGTCCAGCGCCAGCGCCCGCTCGAGCCCGCGCGTGTTCGGCACCAGCACGGGCAGATCCACCGGCAGGTCGCGCACCTGGGGAAAAAGCTGCTCGGCGTCGGCCAGTTGGGGGACCCAGCGGGGGTGGACGAAGCTGGTCGCCTCGATCGTCGTCAGGCCCGCGTCGGCCAGGCGGCGGATGAACTCCGCCTTCACCTCGGTCGGCACGGTCGCCTTCTCGTTCTGCAGGCCGTCGCGCGGGCCGACCTCGTGGATCCTGACCCGGGCGGGCAGGCCGGGGGCCGGGACGGCCATGGGAAGGCCGAGCGCGAGGGTGCCGCCGTCGCCGGACGTGCTCATGCCGTCTCCTCCTCCGCGGGCTCGATGACCGCCAGGACCTGGTCCATGGCGACCGTGGTGCCGGGTGTGACGTCCAGTTGGGTGACCGTGCCGGCGTGCGGGGCGGAGATGACGTGCTCCATCTTCATCGCCTCCACCACCAGCAGGCTCTGCCCGGCGGTCACCCGGTCGCCGACGGCCGCCTTCACCACTGTCACCGTGCCCGGCATGGGCGCGGTCAGCGAGTCGGCGCCGGAGTGGGCCGCCCGTCGCAGCGACGCGGCCACCGGGTCGTGGTCCCGCACATGCCAGGAATCGCCGTCCCGGCCCAGCCAGTCGCCGGCCCGGTGGAAGGTGTGGCGGACGCCGTCGAGGGTGACGGACACCGTGTCGTCGGTGACGGTGTGGGTGCCGCGCGGGGTGTACTCCACCGGGTCGGTGACGCGCAGGTGGAAGGAGACCGGTCGGGGTTCGCCGCCCAGGCGCCAGCCGGAGGGCACGGAGAACGGGTCGATCCAGCCGCCGTCGGCCTCGACCCGCAGCGCGTCGAGCCGTACGGCCGCGGCGGCCTCGTAGACCTCCTCGGGCACCTCGGCGGGGACCAGCTCGTCCACGACGCGCTCCACCAGCCCGGTGTCCAGCTCGCCCGCCACCACGGCCGGATGGGCCAGCAGCCGGCGCAGGAAACCGGCGTTGGTCTGCACGCCGAGCGTGACCGTCCGGGCCAGGGCGGCACGCAGCTTCCGCAGCGCCGTCGCCCGGTCCGGGCCGTGGGCGACGACCTTCGACAGCATCGGGTCGTACACGCTGCCGACCTCGGTGCCCTCGCTCAGCCCCGAGTCGGTGCGCACCCCGTCGCCCTGCGCCTCGCGCAGCCGCAGCACCGTGCCGCCGGTGGGCAGGAAGCCGCGGGCCGGGTCCTCCGCGCACAGCCGGGCCTCGACCGCGTGCCCGGTGAGGGTGATGTCCTCCTGGGCGAACGGCAGGCGCTCGCCGGCCGCCACCCGCAGCTGCCACTCCACCAGGTCCAGGCCGGTGACCAGTTCGGTGACCGGGTGCTCCACCTGCAGGCGGGTGTTCATCTCCATGAAGCAGTACGCGGACGGATCCCCGCCGGGGACGATGAACTCCACCGTGCCCGCCCCCCGGTAGCCGCAGGAGCGGGCCGCCTGCACCGCGGCCTCGCCCATCGCGGCGCGCGTGGCCTCGTCCAGGAGCACGCTGGGCGCCTCCTCGACGATCTTCTGGTGGCGGCGCTGCAGGGAGCACTCGCGCTCGCCGAGGTGGACGACGTTGCCGTGGCCGTCGGCGAGGATCTGGATCTCGATGTGCCGGGGCGTGTCGATCCAGCGCTCCACCAGAAGGGTGTCGTCGCCGAAGGAGGCGCGGGCCTCGCGGCGTGCGGCGGCGATCTCCTCCGCGAGCCGGTGCTCCTCGCGCACCAGCCGCATGCCCTTGCCGCCGCCGCCCGCGGACGGCTTCAGCAGGACCGGCATCCCGATGGCGCGGGCGGCCTCGGCGAGCTGCTCGTCGCTCAGTCCGGTGCCGCTGGAGCCGGGCACCACCGGTACCCCGGCCGCCCGCACCGTCTCCTTGGCGCGGATCTTGTCGCCCATCAGCTCGATCGCGTCCGCCGGCGGTCCGATGAAGACCAGCCCGGCCGCCTCGCAGGCACGCGCGAAGCCCGCGTTCTCCGCGAGGAAGCCGTAGCCGGGGTGGACGGCCTGGGCGCCGGTGCGGGCGGCGGCCTGCAGGATGCGCTCGGCGGACAGATAGCTCTCGGCCGCGGCCGCCGGACCGATCCGCACCGCCGTGTCGGCCTCGCGCACATGCCGGGCGTCAGCGTCGGCGTCGGAGTACACGGCCACGGACCGCACCCCCAGGGCGCGCAGGGTGCGGATGACCCGGACGGCGATCTCGCCGCGGTTGGCCACCAGAACTGTCTCGAACATCGACGAGGTCCCCCTCACATCCGGAAGACGCCGAACCGGGGTTCACCCAGCGGGGCGTTGGCGCACACGGTCAGGGCCAGGCCCAGCACCTGGCGGGTGTCCAGCGGGTCGATGACCCCGTCGTCCCAGAGCCGGGCGGTGGCGTAGTAGGCATTCCCCTGCCGCTCGTACTGCGCACGGATGGGGGCCTTGAAGGACTCCTCCTCCTCGGCGGACCACTGCTCGCCGCGCGCCTGGAGCTGGTCCCGCTTGACGGTGGCGAGGACGGAGGCGGCCTGCTCGCCGCCCATGACGGAGATCTTGGCGTTCGGCCACATCCACAGAAAGCGGGGGGAGTAGGCGCGGCCGCACATCGAGTAGTTCCCCGCGCCGTACGAGCCGCCGACGACGACCGTCAGCTTCGGCACCCGGGTGCAGGCCACCGCCGTGACCATCTTGGCGCCGTGCTTGGCGATGCCGCCCGCCTCGTAGTCGCGGCCCACCATGAAGCCGGAGATGTTCTGCAGGAACACCAGGGGGATCCCGCGCTGGTCGCACAGCTCGACGAAGTGGGCGCCCTTCTGCGCCGACTCGGAGAACAGGATGCCGTTGTTGGCGACGATCCCGACCGGGTGCCCGTGGATCCGGGCGAACCCGGTGACCAGGGTCTGCCCGAACTCGGACTTGAACTCGGCGAACCGCGAGCCGTCCACCACCCGCGCGATGATCTCCCGCACGTCGTAGGGGATGCGCGGGTCGACGGGCACCGCGCCGTACAGGCCGCGGGGGTCCGCCTTCGGCTCGACGGGCGCGGTGACCTCCCAGGGCGGGGCCGAGCCCGCCGGCAGGGTGGAGACGATGGTGCGCACGATCCGCAGGGCGTGGGCGTCGTCCTCGGCGAGGTGGTCGGTGACGCCGGAGATCCGTGAGTGCACCTCGCCGCCGCCCAGTTCCTCCGCGGTGACGACCTCCCCGGTGGCCGCCTTCACCAGCGGCGGGCCGCCCAGGAAGATCGTGCCCTGGTTGCGCACGATCACGGCCTCGTCGCTCATCGCCGGGACGTACGCCCCGCCGGCCGTGCACGACCCCATCACCGCCGCGATCTGCGGAATGCCGGCGGCCGACATCCGGGCCTGGTTGTAGAAGATCCGCCCGAAGTGCTCGCGGTCGGGGAAGACCTCGTCCTGCATCGGCAGGAAGGCGCCGCCCGAGTCGACGAGGTAGACGCACGGCAGCCGGTTCTCCAGGGCCACCTCCTGCGCGCGCAGGTGCTTCTTCACCGTCATCGGGTAGTACGTCCCGCCCTTGACGGTGGCGTCGTTGGCGACGATCACGCACAGGCGGCCGCTGACCCGCCCGATCCCGGTGATGATCCCGGCGGACGGGGCCTGCCCGTCGTACATGCCGTCGGCGGCCAGCGGAGACAGCTCCAGGAACGGCGAGCCGGGATCGAGCAGCAGGTCCACGCGGTCGCGCGGGAGCAGCTTGCCGCGCGCGGTGTGCCGCGCCCGCGCCTTCTCGCCCCCGCCGAGCCGGGCGGTGGCGAGCTTGGCACGCAGCTCCTCCACGAGGGCCAGGTGGCCCTCCTCGTTGGCCTGCCTGGCCTGGGACGCGGGATCGTCCCCGCCGCCCGGAAGAACGCGCGCGGGGGCTCCCCCCTCGCTCGTCAGCTCCGGTGCCTCGTGCATCGTTGCGGTCCCCTCACCCGTGGCCGGCGGCCGCCGGCCTGACGTGTTAATGAGCGTTAACGCACTCCCTTCAGGTTAACGACCGCTAACGCGGCTGTCTAGAATCGTTCTCATGGTCACGCGAACCGACGCCCCCACCCGCCGCGAGCAGATCCTCAAGGAGGCCGCGCGGCTGTTCGCCGAACGCGGCTTCCACGGCGTCGGGGTCGACGAGATAGGCGCCGCCGTGGGCATCAGCGGGCCCGGCCTGTACCGGCACTTCGCGGGCAAGGACGCGATGCTGGCCGAGCTGCTGGTGGGCATCAGCGGCCGGCTGCTGACGGGGGCGAAGCGACGCGTGGCGGAGGCCGGCGGCACGGCGCGCCCGGAGGCGGTGCTCGACTCGCTCATCGAGGGGCACATCGATTTCGCCCTGGACGACCGCCCCCTGATCACCCTGCACGACCGCGAGCTGGACCGCCTGCGCGACAGCGACCGCAAGCTGGTGCGGCAGCTGCAGCGGCAGTACGTGGAGCTGTGGGTGGAGGTCGTCCGCCAGGTCCACCCCGGCCTGCCCGAGCCCGCCGCCCGGTCCGCCGTCCACTCGGTGTTCGGGTTGCTGAACTCCACGCCGCACCTGGGCCGTCGCGGCTCGCTGCCGGGCCGGGGCGCCACCGCCGAGCTGCTGCACCGGATGGCCAAGGGCGCGTTCGCCGCGGCGGGCGAGGCCGCGGAGACGCTGGCGGTGGGGTGAGCGGGGAGCGAGGGCTCACGAGACCGTGCCCTCGGTTCGGTCCGGGTGAGGCGCCGCCGCTCGGCCGGAGCGGGAAGGGTGCGAGGCTGCGCTGCGCGCCGGCGGCATGGCGGAGCTCTGCCCTCATTGAGCTTTTTCAACGTGGTCACCGATCGGGTGAGGGTATCTGTGTCCGCAACGCACGAGGCCCCCGTGCCGTTGAGG
>NZ_BNBV01000043.1:5680-32140 GCF_014656135.1 Streptomyces thermodiastaticus | reverse complement strand
CTCTCGCGTTTCCCTTTCCGGCGTTTCTGACTCTATCAGATCTCTTTCGAGCTGATCCCCGGTCAGCGGGGTTCGTCGTCCGGGCTGTTGGGCCCTTCCGACGCCTCAAACCTTAGCCGATTCCTTCCGCGATTCCCAATCGGGTCCTGGCGGATCCGGGCGTGGAAACGCGAAGTCCCGCGCGAATTGATTCCGGGCATGCCGAAATCGACCCGACGGGGTGATCGTGCTGAGAGTTGAGGTGCCGCTCGCGCGGCGAGGATGCTGCCCTGGAAGCTCGACGGCTCCGTGGCAACCCGAAGTACCTTACGGATCAGCGAGGGGTGCGTCAAGCCGTCGTATCAAGATTTTTTCAGTCCAGGTCGGTGAGCCGGCCGCCGGCGTCCGGCTGGGCGTGCTCGACCCGGCGCAGCAGCCTGGTCAGCACCTCGCCGAGGGTCGTGCGCTCCTCCGGGGAGAGATCCTGCAGCAGATCGCCCTCGAAGACGGATGCCAGGCGCATGGCCTCCAGCCACTTCGCGCGGCCGTCGGGGGTCAGCTCGACGATGACGCGGACCCGGTTGGACTCGTCGCGTTCCCGGGTGACCAGGCCCTCGGCGACCATGCGGTCGATGCGGTGGGTCATCGCGGCCGGGGTCAGTCCCAGGCGCTTGGCGAGGTCGCTGGGACCCATGCGGTAAGGCGGGCCGGAGAGCACCAGTGCCTTGAGGACCTCCCAGTCGGCGTTGGTGATACCGAGGGCAGCGGTCTGCCGGCCGTAGGCGACGTTCATGCGGCGGTTCAGGCGGCCGAGCGCGGAGACGATCTTCTCCACCTGGGGGTCGAGGTCCTGGAACTCGCGCTGGTAGGCGGCGATCTGCTCCTCGAGGGTCGGCTCGCTGCCGATGCTGCCGTCGGTCTCTCCCATGTCCGCAGTATCGCACGCGACTGATTGGCATTGAAGTCCTTCACTGTGTACTCTTTAGCTTCGAATTTTAGGTTCGAAGTCTTCAGATCTCACTACTGAGGCTCGGCAAGGATCTTGCCGCGACGACCGGAGAGAAGAGAGGGGAACGTGACCAGGGCGGTGGGTGCACCGATGCGCCGGATCCACGTGGGCAACGCACTCAGCGCGTTCGGGCTCGGTTTCACTGTCCCGTATCTGTACGTCTACGTGGCACAGGTGCGGGGGCTGGGATCGGTGACGGCGGGGCTGGTCCTCGCCGTGTTCGCGGCGGCCGCGCTGGTCGTACTGCCGTTCGCCGGCCGGGCGATCGTGCGGCGCGGTCCGCTTCAGGTCCTGCTCGCCGCCCTGGTCCTGGCCGCGCTGGGGTCGCTGTGCCTGGGGCTGTCGGGCGGGGTCGCACCGGTGCTGCTGTCGGCGGCCGCCCTCGGTGCGGGACAGGCGGTGATGCAGCCCGCGCTGGCCACGATGATCGTGGACTGCTCCACGGCGGAGAACCGGTCGCGGGCGTTCGCCGTGCAGTTCTTCCTGCAGAACCTGGGGCTGGGCGTCGGCGGCCTCATCGGCGGTCACCTGGTGGACACCACGCGGCTGCCCTCCTTCACCCTGCTGTTCTCGCTCCAGGCCGCGGTGTTCCTGCTGCTGGTGGTCCTGATGGCGACGGTGCGGACACCGAAGGCGCCACGGCTGCAGGAGACTGCGGCGCAGGCCGGCCCCGCCAAGGCGAGCCGGCGGCAACTGCTGGGCGACCGGACCATGGTGCAGCTGTGCGTGCTGGGCTTCGTGCTGTTCTTCGCCTGCTACGGGCAGTTCGAGTCGGGGCTGAGCGCGTACGGCGTGGAGGCGGTCGGGGTGTCGACGTCCACGCTGGGGACGGCGCTGGCCGCGAACACGCTGATGATCGTGGTGGCGCAGTTCGTGGTGCTGCGGTTCGTGGAACGGCGCCGGCGGACCCGGGTGATCGCCACGGTGGGCGTCGTCTGGGCCGTCGCGTGGGCCGTCGCGGCGTACGCGGGGCTCGGGCACGGCAGCCGGGCCATGGCGACGGTGGCGTTCGTGTCGACGTACGCGCTGTTCGGGCTGGGCGAGGTGATGCTGTCGCCGACGCTGGCGCCGCTGGTGGCGGATCTGGCGCCTCAGGGCATGGCCGGGCAGTACAACTCGGCGTTCGCCCTGGTGAAGCAGCTGGCGCTGGCGGTCGGCCCGGCGGTGGGCGGCCCGCTGGCGGCCGCGCTGCCGGGGCCGTACGTGCTGGCGTTCGTGGTGGTCTCACTGGCCGTCAGCGTGCTCGCGCTGCGGCTGGGCCGGAGGCTGACGGTCGTGCAGGACCACCCGTGGGCGGTGCGCGGCCGGGTGGTGGCGCGCGGCGGCCCCGCCGCGGAGACGATGACCGCGGACGCCTGAAGCCGGTCCTGTTCCCAGGGCGGTCGTCACCGTGGGTGGCGGCCGCCCTTGCGTGTGCCCGCTGTCCTGGTGGACGGCTTGCGACCTAGGGGTGTGCCTCCGGCAGCAGGAACTCGCACCAGACGGCCTTGCCGCCGCCGGGGGTGCGGCGGGCGCCCCAGTGGGAGGCGATGGTCGCCACGATCGCGATGCCGCGGCCGGACTCGTCGGCCGGCTGGGCCTGTCGGCGCCGGGGCAGATGGTCGTCGCCGTCGGTGACCTCGATGATGAGGCGGCGGTCGGTGCGGCGCAGGCGCAGCCGCATCGGAGGCGTGCCGTACTGGAGGGAGTTGGCGACCAGTTCGCTGGCCGCGAGGACGCCCGCGTCGTGCAGGTCGGGCGGGAAGCGCCAGCTGGTCAGGACACCGGAGGCGAAGGCGCGGGCGCGGGGTGCGGCCTCGATGCCGCCGAGCAGTTCGAGCGTGGCGTTGCGGAACAGCTCGCTGTCCGGGCCGGTACGGGCGGGATGCTGGAGGACGAGGACGGCGACGTCGTCGTCGTGGCCGGCCTGCAGGCCGGCCGAGCGGACCAGGCGGTCGCAGACGACCTGCGGGGTGCCGGTGGCGCCGGCCAGGGCGCGCTCCAGGGCGGAGATGCCCTCGTCGATGTCCTCGTCGCGGCGTTCGACCAGCCCGTCGGTGTAGAGCACGGCGGTGGCGCCGGGGGCGAGCGGGACGGAGCCGGAGGAGTGCATCCAGCCGCCGGTGCCCAGCGGGGGTCCGGTGGGCTCGTCGGCGCGGACCACGGTGCCGTTCTCGTCGCGGACGAGGATCGGCAGATGGCCCGCGGAGGCGTACACCAGCCGGCCCTCGTTGGGGTCGTGGACGGCGTACACGCAGGTGGCGATCTGGTTGGCGTCGATCTCGGCGGCGAGGCCGTCGAGCAGCTGGAGGACCTCGTGCGGGGGCAGGTCCATGCGGGCGTAGGCGCGGACGGCGGTGCGCAGCTGGCCCATGACGGCCGCGGCGCGCACCCCGCGGCCCATGACGTCGCCGATGACGAGGGCGGTACGGCCGCCGCCCAGGGTGATGACGTCGTACCAGTCGCCGCCGACGGCGGCTTCGGTGCCGCCGGGCTGGTAGGTGGCGGCGATGCGCAGGTCGTCGGGCTGTTCCAGGACCTGCGGGAGCAGAGAGCGCTGGAGGGTGACGGCGGTCTCGCGCTGGCTGCGTTCGCCGGCGCGCAGGCGTTCGGCGGCCTCGGCGTGGTCGGTGACGTCGGTGGCGAAGACCAGCACACCGGGCTCGGTGACGGGGCCGTCCGCGGAGCCGGAGTCGGTGACGGGGGTGCAGGTGAAGGTGTAGGAGCGGCCGTCGGGGGCCTTGCGGGACTTCAGGGTGCGGGACCTGCCGCTGCGCAGGACCTGGTCGAGCAGCGGAAGCAGGCCGAGGTCGCGCAGTTCGGGCAGGGCGTCGCGCGCGGGTTCGCCCAGGGGGCGGGAGCCGAACGCGGAGGTGTAGGCGGGGTTGACGTAGGCGATGCGGTGGTCGGGGCCGTGGACGAGGGCGACGAGCGCGGGGACGCGTTCGAGGACGTGGCGGGTGGGGAGGTCGTCCACGGCGAGCACCGTCGTCCGCCCGGTCGGCTGTTCGGCGCGGGCGGCGGGAACGGATCCGTCGGACCGGTGCTCCGGGGTGGTGGCCAGCGCGGTCCGTGCCGCGGCGCGGCGGTGGGTGCCGGGGAGTGCGGGGAGCCGGGCGCTCCAGCGCGTGAAGTTCACGAATCCTTGCCTCGTGTCTGTCGTCCCGGGCCGGCTCCGGGCCCGGTCAGGGGGGTGGGGGGACGTGCGGCGGTGACCGCGCGGGGTCGCTGCCCCGTGGGGGTGCGGCACAGCGGGGGTGGTCTTCGGTGGTCGGGGCGGACGGCCGGCCGCGCGGTGGTCGTCGACCAGTCTGGCAGCGCGGCCGCGAGCCGCCGACATCCGTGGGACGCGGGGCCGTACGGCGGAGTTCCTGGGTCCGGTCAGGAGGACCCTTTCGGGTTGATGTGCGGGTCGAGTGGATGCTTTCCCCTGACCGCGAGTTCGAATTCCGCCCGTGGGTGCTCCAGTGATCCGAGGGAGACGATCTCCCGTTTGAACAGGCCGGCCAGGGTCCATTCGGCGAGCACCCGGGCCTTGCGGTTGACGGTGGGCACCCGGCTGAGGTGGTAGGCGCGGTGCATGAACCAGGCCGGGTAGCCGATGAGCCGGTGCCCGCGGATTAGGGCGACGCCCTTGTGCAGGCCGAGGGAGGCGACCGAGCCGGCGTACCGGTGCGCGTAGGTCCGCAGCGGTTCGCCGCGCAGGGCGTGGGCGATGTTGTCGGCGAGCACCTTGGCCTGGCGGACGGCGTGCTGGGCGGTGGGGGCGGTGAGTGCTCCGGGCCCGGCCGCGGTGACGTCGGGGACCGCGGCGGCGTCCCCGGCCGACCAGGCGTGCTCCACCCCCTCGACGGTCAGCTGGGCGGTGCACTTGAGGCGTCCGCGGTCGTCGCGCGGCAGGTCGGTGGCGGCGAGCAGGGGGTGCGGCCGCACGCCCGCGGTCCACACGAGGGTGCGGGTCGGCAGGCGCTGGCCGTCGCTGAGGACGGCGACGCGGTCGGCGCACGACTCCAGGCGGGTGCGCAGCAGGACCTGGATGTTGCGACGGCGCAGCTGGGTGAGGGCGTAGCGGCCCATCTCCTCGCCGACCTCGGGCAGGATGCGGTCGGAGGCCTCCACGAGGATCCACTTCATGTCCTCGGGGGTGAGGTTGTGGTAGTAGCGGGCGGCGTAGCGGGCCATGTCCTCCAGCTCGCCCAGGGCCTCCACTCCGGCGTAGCCGCCGCCGACGAAGACGAAGGTGAGGGCGGCGTCGCGGATCGCCGGGTCGCGGGTGGAGGAGGCGATGTCCATCTGCTCGATGACGTGGTTGCGCAGGCCGATGGCCTCCTCGACGGTCTTGAAACCGATGCCGTAGTCGACGAGGCCCGGGACGGGCAGGGTGCGGGAGACGGATCCGGGGGCGAGGACGAGTTCGTCGTACGTCAGCGTCTCGGTGCCGCCCTTCTCCTGCGTGGCGGGGGTGGTGAGGTGTGCGGTGCGCCGCGCGTGCTCGATGCGGGTCACCTCGCCGGTGATCACCCGGCAGCGGCCGAGGACCCGGCGCAGCGGTACGACGACGTGGCGCGGCGAGATCGCGCCGGCGGCTGCCTCGGGCAGGAACGGCTGGTACGTCATATAGGGGTCGGGGGTGACGACCGTGATCTCCAGTCCGCCCCGGGCGATCTCCGGTCTCATCCGGTGCTGCAGGCGCAGAGCCGTGTACATCCCGACGTAGCCGCCGCCGACAACGAGAATGCGCGCGCGTTGCTTCACCATCCCATGACGCACCCGTGACTGCTGTTTGTCCACAGGCCCGGCAATGTGTATGACCGGCGGACGTGAGGGTCGGGTGCGGCCCGCGCGGCTGTGGAAAGGGGCATGTGTGCAGGTCAGCGGTGGTTCTCGGGGGTGGGTGCGGGGAGGCGGTGACGGCACCGGAGGGGCGTCCTCCGATCGGGCGGCGCTCCGCCCGGAACGGGCCTCTTCTTAATTGACGCACTCTCAACTATGTTCGTCTGTCGACGGGGTGTGGAGGAGGTGGCCGGGCGTCGAAGGGGTCCCGCCGGATCCCGGACGACGGCTCGGTCGAGCGTGCGTTCTCCGTTCCGTGCACCCGCGTTGCGCACAGGCGGGGAAGTCTCCGGGGGGAGACGTGATGTCCGGGGGATCACTCATGCACATTCAGGAGACTCGTTGGTCCGGCACGTCCGCCGTCGCGGCCGACGGCGGGGGGAAGGGCGTGACAGGGGGCGGCGGGCGCGGGCCGGCACCGGCGCGGACGACACCGCTGCGGGTGGACGCGCAGCGCAATCTGGAGCATGTGCTGCGGGCGGCGCGCGAGGTCTTCGGCGAGCTGGGCTACGGCGCGCCGATGGAGGACGTGGCGCGGCGCGCGCGGGTCGGCGTCGGCACGGTGTACCGGCGTTTTCCGAGCAAGGACGTCCTGGTGCGGCGCATAGCGCAGGAGGAGACCGCGCGGCTGACCGAGCAGGCGCGGGCCGCGCTGGGCCAGGAGGAAGAACCGTGGCAGGCGCTGTCCCGCTTCCTGCGCACCTCGGTGGCCTCGGGCGCCGGCCGGCTGCTGCCGCCGCAGGTGCTGCGGGTCGGTGTCGCGGAGGAGGCGGCCGCGGAGGGCGAGGCACGGGTGCCCGCGCAGCGGACGCAGCCGGAGAGCGGCCGGCCGAGGTCCGTGCGGGGTGCGGGTGCTTCCGTGGCCGGTGCGGCGGACCGGGAGCAGGACGAGGCCGGGGTGGCGGCGCTGCTGGAGGTCGTGGGCCGGCTCGTGCAGCGGGCGCGGGACGCGGGCGAGCTGCGGCCGGACGTGACGGTGTCGGACGTGCTGCTGGTGATCGCCACGGCGGCGCCCTCGCTTCCGGACGCGGCCCAGCAGGCGGCGGCCTCGGCGCGGCTGCTGGACATCCTGCTGGAGGGGTTGCGGTCCCGTCCCGCGTGAGCGGGGGCGTGCGCTCCGGCACACTCCCGCCCCATCACCTGTCCGGGTGAACTTTCGTCGTTCTGCGCGCGGGAGAGCCGCACGGACGGGTGGCGAATCGTTGCTGCCCGCCGTCCGGCCGCTGCCGCTGTGGCACGCTGACCCGGTGACAGGGACGGGCTCGGCGTGCGGCGGGGGCTATCGGCGATGAGCGCGGGCAGGCAGGACGAGCCTCACGGCGACGGCGAGGCCGACGCGGGCGGCACGCGCCGCCCGCAGGTACCGCGCCAGGGCGGACCCGGCAGCCGCGCGCGACGCAGGGTGGCCGGTGCCGTGCCGGCGCAGAACACCGGGCCGGTGCCGTCCACCGGCTCCCGGCCGCCGTCCGACGCCGAGCTGATCACCCGGATGCGCGGGGGCGACGACACGGCGTACGAGGAGCTGTACCGGCGCCACGCTCAGGCCGTGCGCCGGTATGCGCGGACCTGCTGCCGCGACGCCGACACCGCCGACGACCTGACCGCCGAGGTGTTCGCCCGCATGCTGCAGGCGGTCCGCGGCGGCGCCGGCCCCGAGCACGCGGTCCGCGCCTATCTGCTCACCACCGTCCGCCGGGTCGCCGCGCACTGGACCAGAACGGCCCGGCGCGAGCACCTGGTGGACGACTTCGCGGTCTTCGCCGCCCAGGCCGCCCGCCTGCTGGAGGCGTCCGACGACGAGGCCCTGGACCCGGGCGCCGAGGTGCGGGCGATGCGGGAGGCGGAGCGGTCCCTGGCCATGCGCGCCTTCCGGTCGCTGCCCGAGCGGTGGCAGGCCGTGCTGTGGCACACCGAGGTGGAGGACGAGTCGCCCAGCCAGATCGCCCGCCTGTTCGGGCTGGACGCCAACGGCACCCGGGTCCTGGCCAGCCGGGCCCGCGAAGGCCTGAAGCAGGCCTATCTGCAGGCCCACGTCAGCGCCGCACTGACCGACGACGAGGAGTGCGCCCGCTACGCCGACCAGCTCGGCGGCTGGGCCAGGGGCAAGCTGCGCGGCCGCGCCGAGCGGGGTCTGCGCAAGCACCTGGCGGAGTGCGCCCGGTGCCGGCTCGCGGCCGTGCAGATCGAGGAGGTGGCCGGCGGCATCCCCGCCGTCGTTCCCGTCGCCGTCATCGGCTGGTTCGGCGCGGCCGGCTACGCCAAGGCCCTCGGCATCGTCGCGGGCGGCGCCGGTGCCGCGGGCGCGGCGGGAGCCGCCGGGACGGCCGTGGCCGGCAACGGTGCGGCCGCCGGGAGCGGTTCGCCGGCCGGCGGCGGTGCGTCCTCCGAGGGGCTGGGCACCGCGGTGAAGGCCGGCGTCGCGGCCGGTGTCGTCGCCGTGGCCGCCGCAGCGGCCGCCGTCGCCCTGGTCGCCCACCGGACCCCGGCCGCGAAGCCCCAGGCGGCACCGCAGGCACCGTCCTCCGTCTCCCCCGTGCTCCCGCAGGCGCCGTCCCCCGCGGCCCCGCCCGCGCCCGTGACTCCTGTGGCACCGGCCCCCGTTCCGCCCGAGCCGTCGTCCCGCCCCGCCTCGAAGCCGCCGGCCGTCCCCGCCGCGGTGCGCCCGGCCCCGGCCCCCACCCGCACGCCCACCCCGTCGCCGTCCCCCACACGCACCTCGGCACCCACGCCCCGGCCCACACCCGTCCCCACCCCCACGCCGTCCCCGACGCCCACCCCGGTGCCGACCCCCACACCCACGTCCCCGCCAGCCCCGGTGGTCTACGCACTGAACCGGCTGCACTACGACGTCACCGGAGACGGCACCGCGCCCGAGATCCGTCTGCGGGACAGCGGGTGGATCTGGCGACGGCACAGCCAGTGGATCGGCCGCACGCGCTACCGCCACGGGGTGACCGTCCACGGCCGGTCCACGGTGACCGTGGACCTCGACCGCCCGTGCTCGGCCTACCAGGCACGAGTCGGCGGGGACGACCTGACCGCGGGCCTGGGCGGCGGGCTCACCTTCTCCGTGTACGCCGACGGCGTCCGGCTGTGGACCGGAACACCGGCGCCCGGCGGGCCCGCCCTGCCCGTCCGGGTGGACCTCACCGGCCACCGCACCGTACGGCTGGTCGTCGAGCCGCACCGCCCCCTCGGCCGCCTGGCGCTCGCGGACTGGGCGCAGGCACGGTTCACCTGCCCCTGACGCCGCCGGCGATCCTGGCCGGTCGACGCAAGGCGAGCCGCGCGGCGGTTCAGCGGCCGGCGGGTGCACAGCAGCGCCCGGCCTCCTCCAGTTCCGCCAGCACGCCGTCCGGGGTGAGGGCGGCGCCCCGGGCGCGCTCGGCGGTGCGCTGCTCGACGGTGAGGGCCGCGCGGGCGGCGGCCTCGACCCGCTGCGCCCGAGCCTGCTCGGGCACGCTGCGGGGCAGGCCGTCACGCCAGTGACCGGCGGCCGCGAGCAGCCGCAGCGCGCGGGGCACGTCGCCCAGGTCGGCCAGCGCCCGCGCCCCCGTCTCCGCGAGCGCCGCCGTGACGATCCGGGAGCACCGCTGCTCCACGGCGAGGCGCAGTGCGTCCGCCAGCAGGACAAGCCCCCGCTCGGGGCCGGACTCGCCGACCGTGATGCACCCGCCCACACCCCGCAGCACCGCCTCGAACTGCGGAGGCGGAGTGCTGCGCCGGCTCTCCGCGCGGGCCTCGTCCCAGTGGGCGCGCGCCCCGGCCAGGTCCCCTTCGTCCAGGGCGATCTGCGCGCGCAGCAGCAGGACGAACGCCCGGGAGTCCGCCACCCGGTACCGTTCGGCCGCGGCGCCCGCCTCGTCCAGCACGGTCAGCGCACCGGCGCGGTCACCCGAGCGGTAGGTGATCTCCCCGAGCCGGGCCAGCAGGAACGGCGCCTCGGCGTGCGCGCCGACCTCGTGGGCGAGGCGCAGTGCCTCCTCGTACTCCACGCGCGCCTCCTCGTACCGTCCGCGGGTCATGGCGGCCTCCCCGGCGGCGCCGCACACCTGTGCGCGCATCCAGCGGTCGCCCACGCGCCGGCTGATCTGCCGCAGCTCCGCCAGGTCGGCGTCGGCACCGCTCAGGTCGCCGGGCGCGTCGATGACCATGTGCGTGCGGAACATCAGGGTCGTCCCGACCTCCCAGTCGCCGCCGTGCGCACGACAGGTGTCGACGGCGGCGTCCAGCGCGGGCGCGATCGCGCCGGGGTTTCCGGCGTAGTGCAAGGTCATCGGCCAGAGGATCCCCGGGAACCGGGCGGCCCGCGGCCCGCCCCCGGCGAACGAGGCGCGCACCGCGGCCACGTACCGCTCGAACCGCTCGTCGCGCAGCGTGCCCGCCAGCTCGGACTCGGACGTCAGGAACAGGTGCAGCATCCTCAGGTCCATCCGCAGGGCGTGCAGCGGGTGGTGCCGCTCGTCCTCGGCGGCGAGGAAGGCGTCGACCGGGTCGGCACAGCCGGGCGTCCCGCCGACCGGTGCGGTGCCCGGGGCTTGGCCGGCGTCGAGGGCCGCGCCCAGGCACAGCACGCGCCGGACCCACTCGGCGCCCTCCCGGCGGTGGTTGCGCAACCACCAGAACCACCCCATGGCCACGACGACGGCGCCCGCGTCCTCCTCGTCGCCGGCCAGCAGCGCGCGGTCGAGGGCCGCCCGGATGTTGTCCAGCTCGGTCTCCAGCCGGGCGATCCACGGCAGTTGGGCGTCCGACCGGAGCAGCGGTGCGGCCCGCTCGGCCAGCGCACGGGCCCAGGCGCGGTGCCGGCGTTCGGCCGCGGCCCGCAGCCCGGGGACCTCGGCGGCGCGCTCCTCGGCGTACTCGTGGATGGTCTCCAGCATGCGGTAGCGCATGCCGTCGCCGTCCTGACCCGGGGTCGCGCCGATGAGGGACTTGTCGACGAGCGAGCCGAGGACGTCGGCGACGGGGCCGGTGCACACGGCTTCGGCGGCGGCCAGGTCCCAGCCGCCGGCGAAGACGGACACCTCGCGCAGCACGGTCCGCTCCCGCTCGTCGAGCAGGTCCCAGGACCAGTCCACGACGGCCCGCAGGGTCTGCTGGCGGGGCAGGGCCGTCCGGTTGCCGGCGGTGAGCAGGCGGAAGCGGTCGTCGAGCCGGTCGGCGATCTGCCGCGGGGTGAGCAGCCGCAGCCGGGCGGCGGCCAGCTCGATGGCGAGCGGCAGGCCGTCCAGGCGCCGGCAGATCTCCTCGACGGCGTCGGTGTCGCTCAGCAGGGTCTCGGCGTCGGGACTGACGAGGGCGGCGCGTTCGGCGAAGAGGCGGAGCGCCTGGTCGGTGGGCAACGGCTCGACCGGGCGGACCACCTCGCCGGGGACGCCGAGGGGTTCCCGGCTGGTGGCGAGTATCGTCAGCTGCGGGCAGCGGGTGAGGAGGGTCTCGGCGAGGCCGGCGGCCGCGTCGACGACGTGCTCGCAGTTGTCCAGGACCAGCAGCATGCGGCGCCGGGCGCAGTGCTCGACGAGCCGGGCCACGGGATCGTCCTGCGGGGCCGCCAGCTCGTTGGTCATCAGCACGGTCTGCCTGAGGCCGAGCGCGCTGACCACCGCGCCGGGGACCGCCTCCGGCCGGTCGAGCGGGGCCAGCTCCACCAGCCAGGCGGACGGCGTCCTGACGGCTGCCTCCTCGGCGAGACGGGTCTTGCCGGACCCGCCCGGCCCGGTGAGCGTGACCAGCCGGAAGCCCTGCAGATCGGCACGCAGCGAGGCGAGTTCGCGCTCCCGGCCCACGAAGGAGGTCAGGCGGGGACGGATGGTGCCGCTGCCTGCGGGCGGGACGGTCTCGCCGGGTGCCACTGCCGAAGAGGTCGCGCCGGGTGCCGCTGCAGAAGAGGTCGCGCCGGGTGCCGCTGCCGACGCGGACGCGTCTGCCGGCGCGGACGGCGGTGCGGACGCCGCGGAGTCCGTGACGCCCCGCGCTCCCGGCCCCCGCACGGGACCTGCCGGGTCCGTCTCCGCCGCCGCGTCGTCCGGGGCGGCCGGAACATCCCGGGAGACCCGGGCCCCTGGCTCCCCCGGAGACCGGTCCCGGGTGAGCAGTTCGGCGTGCAGGGCGCGCAACTCGGGCCCCGGGTCGGTGCCCAGGGTGTCGGCGAGGGCACGGCGGACGCGGTCGTAGGCGGACAGGGCGTCGGCGCCGCGGCCGGTGTCGCGCAGGGCGCGGATGAGCAGGCCGTGCAGCGGCTCGTCGAGCGGATGGGCCGCCGTGAGTTCCGCCAGCTCGGGCAGCACCTGCTGGGCGCGGCCCAGCCGCAGCGCCGCCTCGGCGCGGGCGCGGCGGGCCTGCAGGAGCAGGGCTTCGGGGCGGGCGGCAGCCGCCGTGCGGTCGGGCAGGTCGGCGAGGGCGGGCCCGCGCCACAGGGCGAGCGCGGAGTCCAGGGCCCGGGCCGCCGCCTCGGCGTCACCGTCGTCGAGGGCGGCGACACCGTCCCGGACGAGCCGTTCGAAGACGAACAGGTCGACGTCCTCGCGCTCGGCGGCGAGCCCGTATCCGCCCGCCGCGGACCGGACGGCCTCGCTGCCCAGCACCCGGCGCAGACGGCCGACCAGGGCCTGCAGCGCGGCCACCGCGTCCCGGGGCGGGGCGTCGCCCCACACCTCGTCGACCAGGACGCCCACGGGAACCGGCCGCCCGGGCCGCAGGGCCAGCGCGGTGAGCAGGGCGCGCAGGCGGGGGCCGCCCACGGGTACAACTGTGCCCCGGTCGTCCTCCGCCTGGGTGACGCCCAGAATGGTGTACCGCACCGGGTCATTGTCCCCGGGAGGGAACGCGGGGGCACCCGCTGTGCCGTCGGCCGCCGCGCCCCGGCCACCACCCGCCCCCGCTGCGACGCACGCGCCCCGGCCACCACCCGCCCCCGCTGCGACGCACGCGCACCGGCCACCACCCGCCCCCGCTGCGACGCGCCCCCGTTACGACGGCCCCGGCTACGACGCGCGCCCGCCGGAGGCGAGCAGCCCCCGCTGGGGTGTGATGCCGGCGGGCACGGCACGCGCCCGGCTCGGGGTGCCGGTCCAGCAGGTGCCGCGGCGGGTCAGCAGACGCCGCAGCCACAGTTCCATGGAGACCAGGTGGGCCAGGCCGTCCAGCGGCAGCGGCGCGCCCTGGGCCGCGGCCCGCACGGCCTTGCGCACCACGCGCGCCTCGATCAGCCCGGCGTCGGCGAGCAAGGGGGTGGCGAACAGGGAGATGAGGTCGTCGGCCGCCCTGCGCAGCCCGGCGCGGGCGGCGGCGGACGCCTCCGCGTGGGAGGGGGCGCCCCAGCCGGGGGGCAGTTCGCCCACTCCGGCGCCTTCCAGGACGGTGCGCAGAACGGCCGCGCGCGCCCCGGGCCGGACCCGCAGTGCCTCCGGCAGGGCGCGGCAGGCGCGCACGACCTGGTTGTCGAGGAAGGGGGCATGCAGCCGCTGGGAGCGGATCTCCGCCGCCTGCTCCAGGACCCGCAGGTCGGCGGCGTGCCGGGCCAGGGCGGCACGCGCGCGGTGGTCGCCCGGGCGCTGGCCCGGTCCGAACGTCGCACGGCCCGTCGCACTCTGCAGGCGAACCGATACTTCAGCCAGGGCCTCGCCTGTCAGCCAGCGTGCGGCGGGCCCGGGTCTGGCCCAGGTCAGGGCGGCGAGCGAGGCGCCCGCGGCACCCGCGGGCTCGTCGAGGCGGCGGTACAGCAGCCGGTCCGCGAGCAGTTCGATGCCGGCCCGGTACGGCGTGCGGGCCAGCCGGCGTGCCGCGGCGTAGACGCGCGCGGGGACCGTCACCGATCCGTCGGCCTTGGCCAGGGCGGCGACGGGCCGGACGAGATGGCGCCGTTTGCGGTCCATCAGCAGGTCGGCCAGGCGCGCGGGATGGGCGTCGAGCACCTGGCGGGCGCCGTGCCCGGTGAAGTGGTCGGCGCTGCCCGCGGCCAGGCGGGCGCGGTGCCGTGCCGCGGTGACCAGCGCGGCGCCGGGCTCGTCGGTGAGCGGGCCGTCCAGGACGGCGTACGGCAGGACGTCCTCGCCGCCGGTGACGACCACATGGTGCAGGCGGGGGTTGGCCGCGATCGCGCCGGCCCGCTCCAGTTCCGCCTCGCCGCCGCCGGTGACAAGGTCGTTGAAGGTGACGGCCAGCAGGCGTTCCCCGGCGCCGGTGCCGTGGCCGTGCAAGGTGCCGGGGTTGCCGGGCAGGCCGGCGGCGAGCAGCGCGAGCGTCGCCGAGGCCGGTCCCCCGGACAGGTCCGCGCCCACGCCCGGCACCGGCATGCCGCGGGCGGCCCGGCGGTCGGCGGGGCCCATGCCGGGCACCGGCCCGGGATCGACGGCGGGCACATGGCGGGGTGCCGCCAGACGGACCCGGACCGCCTCGACCAGGGCGTCCCGGACGGCGTCCACGGCGCTGCGCGGGTCGGCCGGGGGCGCCGCCACGGCGAGCGAGGCCACCGGTTCGTACCCGGCGATCTCGGCGGCACCGGTGCGCAGGATCAGGGCGTGCCCCGGCGGGACGCGCCGCACCCCGGCATAGGGCGTGGAGTCCTGCAGCGCGGCGGGCACGTCCGGGGCGGCCAGCAGGGCGGCGAGGTGGGCGATGTCCAGGTCGGCCTCGACGAGGTCGGCCAGCGGCAGCGCGGCCGTCGCGTACGCCGTGCCGCCAGCCCACGGGGTGTGGAAGACGGGGCGGGCGCCGGCGAGGTCGCCGCAGACGGTGATGCGGCGGCCGACCTGGACGACGGCCGTGTAGCTGCCCGGCCAGGCGGTCAGATGGCGCAGTGCGCCCCCGCGCGCGGCGAGCAGGCCGATGCGCAGCTGTTCGTCGGAGGCGCCGCAGAGGCCGAGCACGGCGATCCTGGTCTGCGCGTCGGCTTCGACCAGCCGGATCTCGTCCGGACGCCAGTCGCCGACCGCCCACAGCGGATCGGGGTCGCCCCACAGCAGCTGGGACCCCACGGGAGACAGGGTCTCGCCGTCGTAGCCGGCGGCACCCGCGGAGCCGAGGCCGCCTGTCCTCGCGGCGGCGCTGCTCCACCCCACCAACCACCGCATCGACGCCTCCACGGCCTGTGGACATCCAGTGCACGGTACGAACCGGGTCCCATGCTGCCACGAAGAGGGCGCACGGGCGGGCAGGCGCAGCGACCGTCATGGCACCTGGTGCGCCCCCCGTGCGCCCGTCCGCGGCGTCGAACGACCGTGCCTGACAAGGGAGATGACGGTATGGGCAGGCTGCGGCGGCGGTCCGGCACACGTCGGCCGCCCGTCCGCCCGGCATGTGCCCGCCGACCTGAATGCGCCCCCTGATGCGCCCGGCCCGGCACCCCGTGCGCGAGCAAGTGCCGTGGTGAGGAAGGGAGTTGATGGCGAGAAGCTGGATCGATTTTCAGCCAAATAGTGAGAACATACCGCAGGCGTGGGCACGCTCCGTGCATGCCGCGCACCACGCGCGGCCGGCGCGCGGTCCGGGAGACGGAGGACGCCTCCCGGACCGTTCCGCCGCCCGCGGGGATCGAAGCGGCGGTGTCCCCCAGCCCACTGGCTCCAGTACAGCGGGCCGACCCACGCGCATCCATGGAACCGCTCTCCGGCCGGCCGAAGGAGAGCGCACACACAGGCGCACGGCCACACAACGGGAGCACACGGCGACGGTGCGTGAGGACCCCGTCCGGCCGCGCGGGCCACATTCCCGCCATCCGGCAGAATGCCCCTTAACGCTTGGGATGCGGCGAACTACGCTGGGTTTACGAATGCCGCGGGGTTATGCCAAGCGGCAGCCGTCTGTGTCGAGGGGTGGCGCATGTCCAGGGAGCAACGCGGGCCGAACGAGAAACTCGGCGCCGTTCTCGCCCTCGCGGGGATCAGCAACGCAGGGCTCGCGCGACGCGTCAACGACCTCGGCGCCCAGCGCGGGCTGACTCTTCGCTACGACAAGACCTCGGTGGCGCGCTGGGTGTCGAAGGGCATGGTGCCGCAGGGCGCCGCGCCGCACCTCATCGCGGCCGCCATCGGGCAGAAGCTCGGCCGTCCGGTGCCGCTCCACGAGATCGGCCTGGCCGAGGCGGATCCCGCGCCCGAGGTGGGTCTCTCCTTCCCCCGGGACGTCAGCCAGGCGGTGAAGTCGGCGACCGAGCTGTACCGGCTCGACCTGGCCGGCCGGCGGGCCGGCTCGGGCAGCATCTGGCAGTCGCTCGCCGGGTCGTTCGCGGTCAGCGCCTACGCCACTCCCGCCTCCCGGTGGCTGATAACCCCGGCCGACAGCTCGGTGGCGCGCGAGGCCCCCGTGACAGAGGGTTCCGGCGCACCGGTCAAGGTCGGCCACAGCGATGTGCAGAAACTCCGGGAGGCCGCCGAGGACGCCAGGCGCTGGGACTCCAAGTACGGCGGCGGCGACTGGCGTTCGTCCATGGTGCCCGAGTGCTTACGGGTGGAGGCGGCACCCCTGCTGCTCGGCTCGTACTCCGACGAGGTGGGCCGGGCCCTGTTCGGGGCGAGCGCCGAACTGACCCGCCTCGCCGGCTGGATGGCCTTCGACACCGGCCAGCAGGAAGCCGCGCAGCGCTACTACATCCAGGCGCTGCGGCTGGCCCGAGCGGCGGCCGACGTGCCCCTGGGCGGCTATGTGCTGGCGTCGATGTCCCTGCAGGCCACCTATCGCGGCTTCGGCGACGAAGGCGTCGACCTGGCCCAGGCCGCCCTGGAACGCAACCGCGGCCTGGCCACGGCACGCACCATGAGCTTCTTCCACCTCGTCGAGGCCCGCGCCCACGCGCGCGCGGGAGACGCCCAGGCGGCCGGCGCCGCCCTGAAGGCCGCGGAGAGCTGGCTGGAGCGCAGCCGGGACGGCGACAACGACCCCTCCTGGCTCGGCTTCTACGGCTACGACCGGTTCGCCGCCGACGCCGCCGAGTGCTACCGCGACCTCAAGGCGCCCCGGCAGGTCCGCCGCTTCACCGAGCAGGCCCTGTCCCAGCCCACCGAGGAGTACGTCCGCTCGCACGGCCTGCGCCTGGTCGTCTCCGCGGTGGCCGAACTGGAGTCGGGGAACCTGGACACCGCCTGCGAGCAGGGCGTACGGGCCGTGGAGGTCGCCGGACGCATCTCCTCGGCGCGCACCACGGAATACGTCAAGGACCTGCTGCACCGCCTGGAGCCCTACGGCGACGAACCGTGCGTGGCGGAGCTGCGCGAGCGCGCCCGGCCCCTGCTGATGGCGCCGGCCTGAGCCGTACGGACCCGGCCCACCCCGGGGATGCGGACGGCCGGTCCGCGGTGGGCAAGGCCTCGGTCCGGCCGCTTGGGCCGGACCGCCGCCCGGCCGGAGCGGTCTCTCCTTCTTCGTCGTCCGCGTTCTTCGTCCACGTTCGTCCACGACCCACGTTCGTCCACGACCGCGCACCGGAGACGTCACACACCTCCACGCACCGGAGACGTCACCACCGCCGCGCACCGGCGGCTTCGTCCGCGGCCGCGCACCGGGGACTCCCGCACGGCTCCGGCTCATGAGCCGGCTCCCCCGCGCCCGGCAACACCCGCCCGCCCGTCGAAGGCGCTCGCCGGGGTGCCGGACGGGCTGCGTTCTCCTGTTCTTCCCGGCATTGTCAGTGACGCAGTGCACGATCGGATCCGGGAGGTGCAGCGGGTGCGGGACAGGATCGCTCATGACTGTGACGTGCTGGTGGTCGGCGGCGGGATCGTCGGCCTGTCGACGGCCTGGGCGATCACACGCGCCGCACCGGGCACGCGCGTGACCGTGCTGGAGAAGGAGCCGGACCTGGCCCTGCACCAGACGGGACGCAACAGCGGAGTGATCCACAGCGGGATCTACTACCGCCCCGGCTCCCTCAAGGCGCGCTACGCGGTGCGCGGCGCCGCCGAGATGGTCACGTTCTGCGCGGAGTACGGCATCGCCCACGCCGTCACCGGCAAGCTGATCGTCGCCACCGGCCGGGAGGAGCTGCCCCGCCTGCACGCCCTGGTGCAGCGCGGCCGGGAGAACGGCATCCCGGTGCGCGAACTGGGCCCCGCCCAGATCACCGAGTACGAGCCCGAGGTCCGCGGAGTCGCCGCGATCCATGTGGGCACCACGGGGATCTGCGACTACACGGGGGTGGCCCGGCAGTTGGCCGAGGCTTCGGGCGCGCAGATCCGCTGCGGGGCCCGGGTGGTCCAGGTGGACCGGCGGCCCGAGCTGGGGGTGGCGGTCCGCACGGCCGCCGGCGACGTGCTGCGCGCACGCGTCCTGGTGAACTGCGCGGGGCTGCACTGCGACGAGGTGGCCCGGCTGGCCGGTGACGACCCGGGCGTGCGGATCGTGCCGTTCCGCGGGGAGTACTACACGCTCGCCCGCCCCGAGCTGGTGCGGGGACTGGTGTACCCGGTGCCGGATCCGGCGTTCCCGTTCCTCGGGGTGCATCTGACCCGGGGCATCGACGGCAGCGTCCACATCGGACCCAACGCGGTGCCGGCGCCGGCCCGGGAGGGCTACGACTGGTGGGTGGTCCGGCCCCGGGAGCTGGCGTCCACGCTGAGCTGGCCCGGCAGCTGGCACCTTGCGCGCCGGCACTGGCGCCACGGGGCCGGGGAGCTGCGACGGTCGGTGTCCAGGGCTGCGTTCACCGAGGCGGTGCGGCGGCTGCTGCCCGGGGTGCAGGAGGCGGATCTGGTGCCCGCGGCGGCGGGCGTGCGCGCCCAGGCGGTGCTGCGGGACGGCACGCTGGTGGACGACTTCCTCATCCGGCAGGGCGTCCGGACGGTGCATGTGCTCAACGCGCCCTCGCCGGCCGCCACCGCCTCTCTGCCGATCGGCAGAGAGGTGGCCCGCAGGGCGCTGGACGTGCTGGAGCAGGTGCGGTGAGCCGGACTCCGCCCGGTTCCGCGGCCGGCCGCCGGCCCGAGCCGGCCGGCCCCGGGCCCGTGAACGGAACGAGCAGGCCGGTCCCGGGCCCGTGAACGGAACAAGCAGGCCGGCCCCGGGCCCGGTGGACCGTACAATCGGTGTCACCGTGTCTGAATCTGTGCAATCCCACATCTCCGAAGTCTCCGGTGCCGCCTTTGCCGGGGCGTCCGTGCCCCGTGGCCGCGCCAAGGGCGAGCCGCGGTTCCCGGGCGGGCCCAAGGCCGACCCGGCCGGATCGCACTTCGAGCGCCGGATCCGCAGCTTCCAGCCGCGCCGCAGCCGGGTCACCGCCGGCCAGGCGGACGCCCTGCGGCGGCTGTGGCCCGTGTGGGGACTGGACATCGACGGACAGCGGGTGATCGACCTCGCCGAGCTGTTCGGCAACACCCGCCCCGTGGTGCTGGAGATCGGGTTCGGCATGGGTGAGGCCACCGCACGGATGGCCGCCGACGACCCGGACACCAACATCCTCGCCGTCGATGTGCACACCCCCGGCCAGGGCAATCTGCTGAACCTCGCCGACCGGAACGGGCTGACCAACGTCCGGGTCGGCAACGGCGACGCGATCATCCTGCTGCGCGAGATGCTCACCCCCGACTCCCTCGACGGGCTGCGCGTCTACTTCCCCGACCCCTGGCCGAAGAAGCGACACCACAAGCGGCGGCTGATTCAGCCGGAGTTTCTGACGCTGGCCGCCACCCGGCTCAAGCCGGGCGCGGTGCTGCACTGCGCGACCGACTGGGAGCCGTACGCCGAGCAGATGCTCGACGTGCTGACCGCCCACCCCGACTACGAGAACACGGTGCCCGAGGGCGGCTTCGCCCCCCGCCCCGCGTTCCGGCCGCTGACCCGTTTCGAAAGCCAGGGCCTTCAGAAGGGTCACGTGGTGCGTGACCTGCTGTTCCGTCGCGTCCCGCACCGGGACGCGGCCACCGGCCGGGGGTGAACGACAACCCCGTCGCGGGCGGCTCGTTCCCTCGTTAGGGTCATGACGTGGCCATCAGTCCCCCGTACCCGACCCATCCCGACGGCCCTGCGCCCTACGGCGGCCGGCCAGGACACCGGCACTGGTGGATGCGGCGCCGGGTGCGCTACGGCGCCCTCGCCGCTCTGCTCGCCCTGTCCGGGCTGGTCATCCTCGCCCTGGTGAGGCGCCAGACCGGCACCGAGGGATTCCTGGTGGGTCTGGGGCTGGCCGTGCTGCCGGTCCCCCTGCTGACCGCGGCCTTCCGCTGGCTGGACCGGGTCGACCCCGGCCCCTGGCGGAACATGGTGTTCGCCTTCGCCTGGGGCGCCTGCGCGGCGGCGCTCATCGCGATCGTCGCCAACAGTTTCGCGACCCGGTGGATCGCGACGGCCACCGCCGACCCGTCGGGCGCCGACACCCTCGGCGCCACCGTGATCGCCCCGGTGGTGGAGGAGTCCGCGAAAGCCGCCGCCGTCCTGCTGATCTTCCTGTTCCGCAGACGCGACTTCACCGGCATCGTCGACGGCGTGGTGATCGCGGGCGTGACCGCGACCGGCTTCGCGTTCACCGAGAACATCCTCTACCTGGGCACCGCGTTCGGCACCGACCAGCTCACCGGCGGCCAGGGCATCGCCTCCGCGACCCTGGCGACCTTCGTCGTCCGCGTGATCATGTCGCCGTTCGCGCACCCGCTGTTCACCGTCCTGACCGGCATCGGCTTCGGCATGGCGGCCGCCCTGACCGGGGACCGCGGCCCCACCGGACAGCAGCGGCAGCTCCGCCGCTACCTGCTGCCGCCGGCCGGACTGCTGCTCGCGATGGGCATGCACGCCCTGTGGAACGGCTCGTCGAGCTTCGGCCGGTTCGGCTTCTTCGCCGTCTACGTCGCCTTCATGGTGCCCGCGTTCGGGCTGCTGACCTGGCTGGTCATCTGGTCCCGGCAGCGGGAGCTGCGCACCGTGCGCGAGGAGCTGCCCGGGTACGCCGCCGCCGGGTGGCTGACCCCCGCGGAACCCTTCGCGCTGGGCTCCCTGCGGGCCCGCCGACTGGCCCGTGACTACGCCGGACGGCACCTGGGCACGTCCGGTGCGCGGGCGGTGGCCGAGTACGAGGCCTACGCGACCTCGCTGGCGTTCCTGCGCCGCCGGGGCCGTCTGGGCCGGGCCGGGGCCGACTTCGTGGCACGGGAGCAGGCCCTGCTGCACGAGATGTGGCGGCGGCGCGAGGTGGCCCAGCCGGCCCTCGACCACGCGGCCCGCATGACCGCACCGCCGGTGCGGGTGGCCGCACCCCCGTGGCCGGTGTACGGGGTGTACGGGCAGTCCCAGCGGTACCCGCACACCCCGCCGGCCGGGCAGCCGCACCCCTTCCCCGGCCCGGCAGCCCCCGTCACCGGACCCACCGCGGCACCCCAGGGGCCGGCTGCACCGCCCGCCGCCCCGGGACCCCAGGGACCGGCAGGCCCCTACGGCCCCTGGCACGGCCACGACCCCCGGGCCCCGCACCAGCCCTGAGGCCGGGCCCGCACCAGCCCTGGGACGGCGGCCCGGGCATGCCGGCCCGGCCCTTCGGCGTACGCAGGGCCGGCCCCGCCGACGGGAACCGGCCCTGCCCTGTCTGCTCTGTCTGCTTGGATCTGCCTGCTTGGTCCGCCCGGACCGCTCAGGCCGAGGCCCGGTTCAGCTCGGCCAGGTCGTCGTCCGTCAGCTGCACATCCGCCATGGCCAGCAGCGCCGGGAGCTGCTCCACCGTCCGCGCCGAGGCGATCGGGGCGGCCACCGTCGGCTGCGCCGCCAGCCACGCCAGCGCCACCGTGGCGACCTCGGCGCCGTGCCGCTGGGCCACCTCGTCGAGCGCGGCGAGGACCTTCCGCCCGCGCTCGGTCTCCAGGTGCGCGCCGGCACCGCTCGCCCGCGCGCTGTCGACCGTGACACCGGGCCGGTACTTGCCGGTGAGGAAGCCCGCGGCCAGCGCCCAGTACGGCACGGCGGCCAGCCCCCAGCCCCGGGCGACGTCCCGCAGCTCGCCCTCGTAGGTGTCGCGCGAGACCAGGTTGTAGTGCGGCTGGAGCGCCACGTACCGGGCCAGCCCCTCCCGGTCGGAGAACGCCAGCGAGGCCCGCAGGCGCTCGGGGGAGATGTTGGAGGCGGCGATGTACCGGACCTTGCCCGCCCGCACCAGCTCGTCCAGCGCGCCGATGATCTCCTCGACCGGCACCTCGGGCTTGTCGTAGTGGGTGTAGTACAGGTCGATGTAGTCGGTGCCCAGCCGCCGGAGGGAGGCGTCGGCGGCGGCCTTGATGGTGGCCGCGGACAGGCCCTGGAACTCCGGGTGCTGACTGACCTTGGTGGCGATGACGACGTCGGAGCGCCTGCCCCGCTTCGCCAGCCACCGGCCGATGACCGTCTCCGACTCGCCGCCCTTGTTGCCCTCCACCCACGCCGAGTACGAGTCGGCGGTGTCGATGAAGTTGCCGCCCGCGGCGGTGTACGCGTCCAGGACGGCGAAGGACTGCTTCTCGTCGGCGGTCCAGCCGAAGACGTTGCCGCCGAGGCAGAGCGGGAAGACCTCGAGGTCCGACGGACCGAGCGTGCGCACAGAAGTCATACCCACGTCAACACCGGCCGGGCCCGTTCATTCCGTCCTCCGCCGTGCCCGTCGGCAAAGATCACGCAAACGGCCCCCTCGGGGCCGGGCCACGCCTACGGCTGGAGTCCCTTGCCCTGCAGCCACGCCATCGGGTCGATGCCGGCGGCCTGCCCGTCCGGGTGGACCTCCAGGTGCAGATGCGGGCCGGTCACGTTGCCGGTGGCGCCCACCCGGCCGATGACGTCGCCGGTGTTCACCTTCTGGCCGACGGACACGGTGATCGACGACTGGTGGCAGAACCACAGCTCGGTGCCGTCGTCCAGGGTGAGGACCGTGCGGTAGCCGTAGGCCCCGGCCCAGCCCGCCTGGGTGATGGTGCCGCTGTGGATCGCCTTGATCAGGGTGCCGGTGGGTGCGGCGAAGTCCAGGCCGGTGTGGTGGCCGCTGGACCACATCGAGCCGGCCTGACCGAAGGTGGAGGTGATGGTGTACGACGAGGTCGGCAGCGTGTACTGCTTGGCCAGCCGCGCCAGCCGCTCCGCCTCGGCCTTCTTTTCGGCCTCCTCCTCCGCCTTCTGCTTCGCGGCGGCGGCCTCCTTCTGCGCCTGGGCGGCGGCCTGCTCGGCCTGCCGGTCGGCGGCGGCGTCGGCCGCCTCCTGCGCCTTGATCTCGACCTGGGCCCGCTGCTGCTCGGCCTGGGCGATGATCCGGTTGCGCAGCGCCTCTCCGGCGTCGGTGCTGCCGGCGGCGGTGTTCCCGTCGGCCTCGGCGGCGACCTCGGTGACATCGCTGAGCGCGGTCGCGGAGCCCTGCTCGGTGCCGGTGTGCTGCGCGGAGGTGTCGAGCAGCGAACCCACGGACGGCAGGTCCGGCAGGGAGATGGACACCGGCGGCTTGCCCGGGTTGGCGCTGGCCATGCCGCCCGCTCCTACGGCGGCGATCACACCCACACCGAGCACGGTGGAGCTGCGGGCGAATCCGCCGCCGCGCTGCTTGACGACCCGGTGCCGGCCGCGCACCGGACGGACCAACTCCTCGGTGGGGTTCCACTCCGTCCAGGTGCCCTCGTCGGGCTGCCGGGCGTCGTAGCCGAAGGTCCCGGTGTGCGGGCTCGGCATGAACGGGGCTTCGGGAGCAGGCCGGTTGGACGCCACGGAGGCGCACTCCTTTCCTTCCGTCTCGCCTACCGGGTTAGCTGACGGGTTCGGAGCAGGAAGGTCTCCTACGCGCGTCAACTGCCGTGCAAAACAGGGCAGTCGGGCCCGATTCACCCCTGGTGGATGGTTCCCCGGTTCCCTTGCGGGATTCGGCGTGCGCGCGCGGAGCCGCCTCTTGTGACGGCTGGGACGACCGCGCTGCGTTATCGAACGTTAATAGACGCGAGGCACCGTTTCCAAGCCCGTACGGCTTGTTCCTTGCAGCTTTTCAGGCCAGGGCATCTGCGTCATCGCGGGCCGAATCAGGGCGAGTTGACCTGGAAATCCGGCCAACGACGACCGGAAAACACACCCTGGCGCACGCCAACGGCATGTGACATTTCGTCAGTCGTGATGCAGACGGGGACGAGGTGACCACACACCGTCACCGTCCGGCACCTGCCACGGACCCGCACCACGCCTCACGCACCGACAGACACCCGCCCCGACAGGACCCTGCCCGCCCCACCGACAGGACCGGCCGCCCGCACCACTCAGGGCCGCACAACACTCAGGGCCGGAACCCTGATCGGATTCCGGCCCTGAGTTTTCAGTAGCGGGGACAGGATTTGAACCTGCGACCTCTGGGTTATGAGCCCAGCGAGCTACCGAGCTGCTCCACCCCGCGTCGGTACGTATCAAGTGTACGCCATGCGCGGCAGTGCTCGCACACACCCCGGCGAGGCCCTCGTCGCGCATCCGGCCCCCGGCCGCCGCGGGGGCACCGCTCACCCCAGCAGATGCCGGTTCGGCTCCCGTGCCGCACCGGCGAACTCCGGCAGTTCCACGACCTCGACACCCTCGCGCACCAGCAGCCCGGCCCCGTCGGCGCCCGGCACGAACGTGTCCGGCTCCCGCCAGGCCGTGACGACCCGCCGCACCCCCGCATCCAGGATCAGCCGGGCGCACGGACGCGGCCGGGAGGCGCGTCGGGCGCACGGCTCCAGGCTGCTGTAGACCGTCGCACCCGGCAGCCGCGGATCCGCGGGGTCGATCTTGGCCAGCGCCGCCTCCTCCGCGTGCACCACCGGGTCACCGCCCTCACGCGAGTGCGCACGGGCCAGCTCGGTGCCGTCGGCCGCGACCACCACGGCCCCCACGCTGAACGCGGTCCGCGACGGCGGGCACTGCGCCGCCAGCTCGCACGCGATCCGCAGCCAGTGCCGGTCCGCGGGCACGGCACCCGCCCCGGTGCCGGGCTCGGTCGGCTCGTACCGCATCAGGACGACGTCCCCGACGGCCCGCGTCTCCAGCAGGCGCAGCCGCCCGCTCTGATACGCCCCCGGCCCGAACATCCGCGGCGCCCGCGGATCCCCGACCAGCAACGGCGCCACCACCAGGTGTATCTCGTCGACCAGCCGGCGCTGCAGCAGCTGAGTGTGCACCGTGCCGCCGCCCTCGACCATCAGCCGGCGCACCCCGCGGACGTCGTGCAGATGCTCCAGCAGCCGCCGCCAGTCCGGCTCGGCCCCCAAGGCCACCACATCGGCGGCGACACCGGCCCGCCGCAGACGCCGGGCACCCTCGTCGGAGGTGTAGACGACCTTCTCGCCGCCCGTGTGCCAGAAACGCGCCCGCGGATCCAGATCGCCGGAGGCGGTCACGGTGACCTTCAGCGGATGCTCCGGCCGCCCGCTCGCCACCCGTGCCGCGCGCCGCTCGGCCGAGGCCACCAGCAGCCGCGGGTTGTCGGCCCGCAGGGTGCCCGCCCCGACCAGGAGCGCGTCCACCGACGCCCGCACCTCGTCGACCCGGTCGAAGTCGGCCGGCGAGGACAGCAGCAGACGGTCGGGGCCGGCGTCGTCCAGGCAGCCGTCGAGGGAGACGGCGGCGGACAGCAGGACGTGGGGCAGAGGCATCGACGCCCTCTTTCCTCGCGGGCCGCCGGCCACAGGGGGCGACGGCACAGACGGAGCCGGACAGGACGGAAGCGGCCCCGCGCCCCGACAGGCCCCGGACCGCCCCGGTCCAGTCTCGCTCAGCCCCGCCCGTCCTCGTAGCCCCCGCCGCCCGTCCTCGTAGCCCCGGCCACGGCCTCGAAGCCGGCCTCTTCACCCCGCCGAGGAGATCGCGGCTGACGGCTGGGCCCCTGCGGTCCCGAGCGACGAAGGCGGACGGCAGCGCGCACACGATCACGTCGGCGCATCCGCTCACGCATCGTTCACGCACGAGCCGAAAGACGACGCAGCGCCCGAGTCGACCGAGGCCGACCCGAGCGCTGCGTAGCAGGTCAGAGGGGGTGACCCCCTCCCCCGCAGCGGTAGGCCCTGTGGGACTCGAACCCACAACCAATGGATTAAAAGTCCACTGCTCTGCCAATTGAGCTAAGGGCCCAGGGCGATGGTGCCTCCCCGAGCATAGCCCGAGGAGGCCGCCGCGCAGATCGGGTATCGGCAAGCCGGCGCCTGCGCGTCACGGATCGGCCGGTCGGCGGGTGTCCGGCGCGGGCTGTCCGGCGGGCGCGAGCCGGGCCGTGGGGCGTGACGTACGCCACCTCTCCAAGGCGGTCACTGCCGGGCGGCCGATGGAATAGGGCCCGTACGCACCTGGTCGTACGGGCCCTGTCAGCCTGCCTCACACGGCGTCAGCCGCTGCGCTTCCAGCGCGGCTTGTCCTCGCGGCGGCCGAAGGAGCCGCCACCACGGTGGTCGTCCCGGCGGCCGTAGGGCCGCTCGTGGCCGCCCGAGCGGAAGCCGGGGCGGTCGTCACGGCGGTCCCGGTTGAACGGGCGGTCGCCGCCCCGGTGCCCGCCCCGCTCGTCGCGCCGAGCCGGACGGTCGTCCCGGCGGAAACCGCCACGCTCGTCCCGGCGGTCGAAGGAGCGGGGGGCACGGTCGCGGTCGAAACCACGGTCGCGGTCGCGGTCCCCGCGGTCGCGGTCGAAACCACGGTCGCGGTCACGGTCCCCGCGGTCGCGGTCGAAACCACGGTCGCGGTCGCGGTCCCCGCGGTCGCGGTCGAAACCACGGTCGCGGTCACGGTCCCCG
>NZ_BNBV01000043.1:0-5582 GCF_014656135.1 Streptomyces thermodiastaticus | reverse complement strand
CGCGGTCGCGGTCGAAACCACGGTCGCGGTCGCGGCCGAAGCCGCCCCGGTCGTCACGCCGGTCGTAGGAACGCCCGCCACGGTCACGGTCGTAGCCCCGGTCACGGTCGCGGTCGAAGCGGTCACGGTCGAAGCCGCGCTCACGGTCGCGGTCCCGGTCGTCCCGGCGGAAGCCCCGGTCGCCACGGTCACCACGCTCGTCGTCCCGGCGGGCGAAAGCGCGGTCCTGGTCACGGTCGCGGTCGAAGGAGCGTGCGGGACGGTCGTCACGCCGGTAGCCGCCCCGGTCGCCGCGCTCACGCTCACCCCGGTCGTCCCGGCGGAATCCGCCCCGGTCGTCACGCCGCTCGTACGAACGCCCGCCACGGTCACGGTCGGCACCACGGCCACGGTCGCGATCACGGTCCCGGTCCCGGTCGTCCCGGCGGAAGCCGCGCTCCGCACGGTCCACGTCCCGCGGTCCCGGCTGCTCCGGCACCGACGCCTCGGCCATCAGCGCGGCCTCGGCCTGCGCCTGCGCCACCGCCGCCTCGGGGTCCTCGCCCCGCTCCCGGGCGACCCGGGCGATCAGCCGGTCGGCCTCCTCGCGCAGCTCCTCGGCGCGCCGCTGCGCCCGCTCCAGCTGCCGGGTCAGATACGCGACCTCGCGCTCGGCCTGCTGGGCCGCGTTGGCCGCGGCCTCCGCCTGCACCTCGGTCATCGACCGCGCACCGGTGATCTCGGCGACCTCCGGGTCGAAGGCCGCACCGCCCTGGATGACGTGGCGGGTGGCGTCCACGCCCGCGTCCTCCATCAGGCGGAAGATCTGCCGCCGCTGGTGCGGCAGGGCCAGGGACACCACGGTGCCCGTGCGGCCGGCACGCGCGGTGCGGCCGGCACGGTGCAGGTAGTCCTTGTGGTCACCGGCCGGGTCCACGTTGAGGACGAGGTCGATGCCGTCGACGTGGATGCCGCGCGCGGCGACGTCCGTGGCGACCAGGACGTTGACGTACCCGTCCTTGAAGTCGGCCAGGGTGCGCGTACGGGCGCCCTGGGTCATGCCGCCGTGCAGCGCGTCGGCCTTCACACCGGCGGCGCGCAGCTGCTCGGCGACACGGTCGGCGCCGAGCTGGGTGCGCACGAAGATGATGGTGCGGCCCTTGCGGGAAGCGATCGCGGCCGTGACCGGCGCCTTGTCCTTGGGCTTCACGATCAGGATGTGGTGCGACATCGTCGTCACCGCACCCTGGGCGGCATCCACCTCGTGACTGACCGGGTCGGTCAGGTAGCGGTCGACGAGCGTCTTGATCTCGTTCTCCATCGTCGCGGAGAACAGCATCCGCTGGCCGCCCGCCGGGATCTGGTCGAGCAGCTCGGTGACCTCGGGCAGGAACCCCAGGTCGGACATCTGGTCGGCCTCGTCGAGCACGGCGATGCGCACGTCCTCGAGCGAACAGGCGCCACGGTTGATGATGTCCCGCAGCCGGCCCGGAGTGGCCACCAGGACGTCCACACCCTTCTCCAGGGCGTAGATCTGGTTGCCCATGGAGGTGCCGCCGCAGACCACCTTCATCCGCAGCCCGAGCACGTCGCCGTACGGCTGCAGCGCGTCCGCCACCTGCATGGCCAGCTCACGGGTGGGAGTGAGGATCACGGCCCGAGGCCGCTTCTTCTCGGTGCGGCCGCCGGCCAGCTGGGCCAGGGTCGGCAGACCGAAGGAGAGGGTCTTGCCGGAGCCGGTACGGCCCCGGCCGAGGATGTCCTTGCCGGCCAGGGCGTCCGGGATGGTCGCGGCCTGGATCGGGAAGGGAACGGTCACGCCGTTCTGCGCGAGCTTGCGCACCACGCCCTCGGGCAGGCCCAGATCGGCGAAGGTGATCTCGCGCGCCTCGAACTCCCCGGCGGGCGCCGGAGCAGTCCCAGCAGCGGGGGCGGTGGCCACGGGAGCCTCCTGGCTCCCGGCGGTGTCCTCGGCGCCCTCGGGCGCGACGACGTGGTCAGTACTGGCAAGGGTCATGCGAATGCGAAACCTTCCGGAGTCCTGTCGGCACGCGCCCGTCAACTCCGTGTTTTCGCATCATGACCGCCTCGATGCGGTCCGCCACGGCAAAGGAGAGTACGCGCCACACGGCGCGCTCTGCGGGGCGCCGGGCAAATGGGATCAAACGATCTGCCACCATACGCACCGACCGGCCCCTGAAGCAAACCGGCAGGGAAACCACAGGCCCTACGCAGGTCATCCGCGGCCCGACCGGCCGTCCGGACCGGGCCCGCAGAACCACGACGCACCCGGCCCGCCCGCCGGCCCGGCTCAGGCCCGCATCTCCTCCTGCACCCGGCCCAGCCCCGCACACCTCGGCACCCGCTCCGGTTCCGGAACCAGCTCCTGATGATCCAGCTGCGTACCGGCGCCTCCCTCGGAAGCCGAGGGCGACGGCTCGGCCTGTGTCGGCTCCGCAGACGAGGACGGTGACGGCGAGGGCTCCGGCGGCAGCGACGGAGGCGCAGCGGACGTCCCGGACGGCGCCGGCTCCTGAGGGACGGGGACGCCGGGACCCGGCTGCCCGGACGGCTCCGTCCGCCCTGCCGACGACGCCGCCGGCACGCTGCCCGCCACCGACGACGAAGCCGCGGCCGACGGCACAGCACCGTCCCCGCCGGGCCGGTGGCCCGCCCCGTGCCCGCCGGAGCCGCCACTGCCGCCCCCGGCCCGCCCGGTGATACCGCCGGACGCCTCCGTCCCCCCGTCGGGAGTGGTACCGGCCCGCCGCCCCGCCGAGTGCGACGGCCGCACCTTGCCCCCCGCATCCCCGCCCACGCTCACACAGCCCGCCGCGGCAGTGACGGCGACGACCGCGACGGCAAGACGGACAGATGCGTACACGGGGCGCACGGCAGCCACCTTTCGACAACGACGAAGTCCCCGTGCCCAACTCCCCACGCCCGCAAGAGGACACGCCGCTCCCGCACCGCCGCCCGCACCACCGTCAGCCGGCCCGTACCACCGTCAGCCGTAGCCCAGCGCGTGCAACCGGGCGTCGTCGATGCCGAAATGGTGGGCGATCTCATGCACCACGGTGATCTCCGCCTCGGAGACGACCTCCTCCCGCGTCTCGCACATCCGCAGCGTCGGCCCCCGGTAGATCGTGATCCGGTCGGGCAGCACGCCCGCGTACCACTCCCCGCGCTCGGTCAGCGGAACACCTTCGTACAGGCCGAGCAGCTCGGGATCATCCGCGGGCGGCTCGTCCTCGACGAACACCGCGACGTTGTCCATCAGCCGCGCCAGCTCCGGCGGGATCCGGTCCAGGGCCTCGGCGACCAGCTCCTCGAACTCCTCGCGCGTCATCTCCAGCACACGGCCATTGTCCGGTACACCCCCGCCCCCGCAATCGGCCCGCACACCCGTTCCCGGGCGCACCTTCCGGGTCTGGGCGCGCATCCCTTCCCCGGCCGACGGCATCCCGGCCCCACCGGGCGTACACACCACGCATATCCGGCGCCATGGACGGGCATAGCCGACTAGGGTCATTCGTACGATCACGCTGAATAGAGGAGCGGGGTCTCGTGCCGTGCAGCGCAGGGCGGAACAAGGCGCCACAGCGGCGCCCGGGCATCGCACACCCGCACGGCCGGCCCACCTGCTCACACCACCAGCCCAACCAACCCGACAGCACGGCCCCCCGGCCTGCGCACCCGGCCTGACCCCGGCGTAGGAGCGCGATGGCCCGCGTCCGCCTCACAGCCCTCAGCCGCCTCGTCCCCCGCCTCACCCACCACACCGGCCGCCGCCACCGCACCCCCGGCCCCGACCGCACCGGCCGCCCCCGGTGGAGGCACCGCACCGGACGAGCAACCGCCACCCCCGCCCTGACACCACAGCGCAACCCCTGGCTCCGCGCCCTCGGCCTGATCACCGTCGTACTCGCCGGAGCCTGGCTCGGACTGCTGACCGTGGGCACCGTCCACGTCCCCGTCGGCCCCGTCAACACCACGATGACCCTGCGGCCCTCCCTCGACGGCGGCACGAAGATCACCGTCTCACCGCTCGGCGCACTGCGCCTGAACAGCCACACCGCACCCGTCCGCCTCGACGTCGACGTCGACCAGCTCGACCCCGAACGCGCCCAGGACCTGGTGAACCACCCCGAACGCCTCTCCGGCCTCCAGCACCAAGTGGTCCACGACGTCGAACACGGCACCCTCGACCTGGCCCTGCGCTCCTGCGCCGCCGTGGTCTCCGGCGCGACCGCCCTCGGACTGGCCGTCTACCGGCGCCCACGCCGCGCCCTCGCGGCCGGCGGCCTCGCCCTCGCCCTGCTCGGCGCCTCGGGAGCCACGGCCTACGCCACCTGGAACCCGACATCGGTCCTCGAGCCGAAATACTCCGGCCTGCTGTCCTCGGCCCCCTCCCTCGTCGGCAACGCACGCAGCATCGTCACCGAGTTCGACGCCTACCAGCAGGAACTGGCCCGCCTGGTCACCAACGTCACCAAGCTGTACGAGACCACCTCCACGCTGCCCGTCTACCGGCCCGACCCCACGACCATCCGGGTCCTGCACGTCTCCGACATCCACCTCAACCCGGCGAGCTGGAAGATCATCGACTCACTGGTGCAGCAGTACCAGGTCGACGTGATCGTCGACTCCGGCGACACCATGGACCACGGCACCGCCGCCGAGAACAGCTTCCTCGACCCGATCGAAGACCTCGGCGTGCCGTACGTCTGGGTCCGCGGCAACCACGACTCGGCCACCACCCAGCGCTACCTGGAGCACATGAAGAACGTGCACGTCCTCGACGACGGACGCGCCGCGACCATCGCCGGCCTGCGCTTCGCCGGCACCGGCGACCCCCAGTTCACCCCCGACCGCTCCGTGGCACCCGGCGGGGACGCCGCCGAACGCCTCGCCGGCGACCGCCTGGCCTCCGCCCTGCGCGCCCAGCGGGCCGCGGGCACCCCGGTGGACATCGCCGTCGTCCACGAGCCGGCCGCCGCCCGGGAGACGGACGGCACCGTGCC
The DNA here is from genome assembly GCF_014656135.1 of Streptomyces thermodiastaticus. Classification (GTDB taxonomy): domain Bacteria; phylum Actinomycetota; class Actinomycetes; order Streptomycetales; family Streptomycetaceae; genus Streptomyces; species Streptomyces thermodiastaticus. Next base: position 579 of record NZ_BNBV01000043.1, on the reverse strand, counting down.
GCTGGTGCTCTGCGGCCACCTGCACCACGAGGGCACCGAGACCCTGCCGTACGGCACCCGGCTGCGTATGGAGGGCTCGACCGGCGGCAGCGGGCTGCGCGCGGTGGAGCAGGAGCACCCCGCACCGGTGGAGGCGTCGATCCTCTACTTCGACCGCGACAGCCGGCGCCTGCAGGCCTGGGACGAGATCCAGCTGGGCGGGCTGGGCGAGGCGACGGCCGAGGTCAGCCGCCACCTGCCGGAGGAGAACCAGCCGGGCGCCTCCCCCTCGCCGGGGTCCCCCTCACCCTCGGCCCGGTAAACGGTTTTGGCGATCCACCTCGCCATCCCATATGCTTCTCACGTCCCCGACGCGCTGAGAAGCGCCCAGGCGGGCCGATAGCCCTCATCGTCTAGCGGCCTAGGACGCCGCCCTTTCAAGGCGGTAGCACGGGTTCGAATCCCGTTGGGGGCACGCAAGACGATGTGCGAAACTTGGCTTCATCGGTTCGCGCAGCACCACATGGTCCTGTGGAGCAGTTTGGAGTGCTCGCCACCCTGTCAAGGTGGAGGCCGCGGGTTCAAATCCCGTCAGGACCG
>NZ_BNBV01000042.1 GCF_014656135.1 Streptomyces thermodiastaticus | reverse complement strand
TCGTCGCTCGACCCCCGCGAATCCCTCATCAGCGTCGACAGCGTCTGCGCACCCATGTCGAACTTCACGCCGAACTCGCCTCCCCCTTCAGCAGTGTGACGGCGTCTTGATCAGCGACGCGCTTGTCGTCGTTCACCGGCTTCGAGCGTCCTCTGCGGACGCTGCCCTCGAGCGTTCCCCTCGAGCGTTCCCCTCGAGCGTCTCCTCGAGCGTTTCGCATCACCATGTTCACTGACGGTCATCACGGCCGCAACAGTTTCGCGTCACAACCGTGACACAAGCGCGGGCGCGCGAGCGGCGCACGGCTGAGGGACGCCCACGCCCCCTGTGGCAGTACAGGACGTCGCGCCCAGTGCAAGCCGCCACACCAGCCACCTCATCACAATCCGGTAACAGCCTCTTGTGTCCACCACGTGTAATCGATTCCAATCCCTCCTGACACATCGGTGTAATCGATTCCACAAGGAGGTGGAACGGCGATGGCGAGCATCAAGGACGTCGCCGCCGCGGCAGGCGTCTCCGTCGCCACGGTCTCGCGCGTCCTGAACGACCATCCGTCGGTCAGCGCGGAGTCCCGCACGCGCGTGATGGCCGCCGTCGCGGAGCTCGGCTACCGGCCGAACGCCGTCGCCCGTTCCCTGCGCACCGACCAGACCCGCACCCTGGGTCTGGTCATCAGCGACGTGCTCAACCCGTACTTCACCGAGCTGGCCCGCTCCGTCGAGGAGGAGGCCCGCGCCCTCGGCTACAGCGTGATCATCGGCAACGCCGACGAGCGGCCCGAGCTGCAGGACCACCACATCCGCACCCTGCTGGACCGCCGGATCGACGGTCTGCTGCTCTCCCCCACCGACGGCGGCACTCCGCTGATGCTCGACGCCGCGCGGGCGGGGACGCCGATGGTGTTCGTGGACCGCTGGATCAGGGGCGTGGACGTCCCGGTGGTCCGTGCGGACGGACAGGAGGCCGTGCGCGAGCTGGTGGCGCATCTGCACCGGCTCGGGCACCGGCGGCTGGCGATCATCGCGGGGCCGGCGGCCACCACCACCGGCAGCGAGCGTGTCGCGGCCTTCCGCGCGGCGCTGGCCGAGTACGGGCTGGCCCTTCCGGACGCGTACACCGGGCAGGGCGACTTCCAGGCGGACAGCGGACGGCGGGTCACCGAGGGCTTCCTCGACCTGCCCGAGCCGCCCGAGGTGATCTTCGCGGCGGACAACCTGATGGCCCTCGGCGCGCTGGACGCGATCCGGGCGCGCGGGCTGCGGGTGCCCGACGACGTCGCGCTGGCCGCGTTCGACGACATCCCCTGGTTCGTGCACACCGATCCGCCGATCACCGCGATCGCCCAGCCCACGGGCGAACTGGGGCGCGCCGCCGTGCGGGCCCTCATCGACCGCATCGAGGGACGGGCCCCGGCCTCCGTCACTCTCCCCGCCCGGCTCGTCGTACGCCGCTCGTGCGGCGAGCCCTCCCTGCCGTCCCCCACCCGAAGGAGCGAGCCGTGAGCGACCCGGACGAGTTGCTGCGCATCGAAGGGATCCGGAAGACCTTCCCGGGCGTCGTCGCGCTGGACAGCGTGGACTTCGACCTGCGCCGCGGCGAGGTGCATGTCCTGCTCGGCGAGAACGGAGCGGGCAAGAGCACGCTGATCAAGATGCTCTCCGGCGCCTACACCCCGGACGCCGGGCGGATCCTGGTCGGCGGCGAGGAGGTGCGCATCCAGGGCGCACAGGACTCCGAGCGGCTCGGCATCGCCACCATCTACCAGGAGTTCAACCTGGTGCCCGATCTGACGGTCGCCGAGAACATCTTCCTGGGGCGGCAGCCGCGCCGCCTCGGGATGATCGACCGGAAGAGGATGGAGGCCGATGCCGCCGACCTCCTCGCCCGCGTCGGAGTGAACGTTTCTCCACGGGCGCGGGTCCGTGACCTCGGCATCGCCCGGCTGCAGATGGTGGAGATCGCCAAGGCGCTCAGCCTGGACGCCCGAGTGCTGATCATGGACGAGCCGACCGCCGTGCTGACCTCGGAGGAGGTCGAGAAGCTGTTCGCCATCGTGCGGGCGCTGCGCGCGGACGGGGTCGGGATCGTCTTCATCACCCATCACCTGGAGGAGATCGCCGCGCTCGGCGACCGGGTCACCGTCATCCGGGACGGCCGCAGCGTCGGCCAGGTGCCCGCCTCCACACCCGAGGACGAACTCGTCCGGCTGATGGTCGGGCGCTCCATCGAGCAGCAGTACCCGCGGGAACGGCCCGAGGCCGCGCAGGAGGCGCCGGTGCTGCTGAGCGTGGAGGGGCTCACCCGCGACGGGGTGTTCCACGACATCAGTTTCCAGGTGCGGGCCGGTGAGGTCGTCGGCATCGCGGGGCTGGTGGGTGCCGGGCGCACGGAGGTCGTTCGGGCCGTGTTCGGCGCCGACCCCTACGACCAGGGGACGGTCAAGGTCGCGGGCGAGCCGGTCAGGCGGCACGACGTGGGTGCCGCGATGGCCGCCGGGATCGGGCTCGTACCCGAGGACCGCAAGGGGCAGGGCCTGGTCCTGGACGCCTCCGTGGCGGAGAACCTCGGCCTGGTGACGCTGCGGTCGGCCTCCCGCGGCGGGCTCGTGGACCTCAAGGGGCAGCACCGGGCCGCCGAGCGGATCGCCGGACAGCTGGGCGTGCGGATGGCGGGCCTGAGCCAGCATGTGCGCACGCTGTCCGGCGGCAACCAGCAGAAGGTCGTCATCGGCAAGTGGCTGCTGGCGAACACCAAGGTCCTCATCCTCGACGAGCCGACCCGGGGCATCGACGTCGGCGCGAAGGTCGAGATCTACCAGCTCATCAACGAACTGACGGCCGCCGGTGCCGCCGTCCTGATGATCTCCAGCGATCTGCCCGAGGTGCTCGGCATGAGCGACCGGGTGCTGGTGATGGCCCAGGGCCGGATCGCGGGCGAACTGCCCGCCGACGAGGCCACCCAGGACGCGGTGATGTCCCTCGCCGTCAGTACCCCGACCACCACGACCACCACCGAGAAGGAGGCCTTCCGTGGCCACTGACACGCTCAACAGCCGGGCGGGCGCCGGTGCCGCCTCGGGCGGCCTGCGCCGGCTGCTGCTCGACAACGGCGCGCTGACCGCGCTGATCGTCCTGGTCATCGCCCTGTCGGCGCTGTCCGGTGACTTCCTGACGACGGACAACCTGCTCAACATCGGCGTGCAGGCGGCGGTGACCGCCGTCCTCGCCTTCGGTGTCACCTTCGTCATCGTCTCGGCGGGCATCGACCTGTCGGTCGGATCGGTGGCCGCCCTGTCGGCGACCGTGCTGGCATGGAGCGCCACCTCGCACGGCGTGCCGGTGGTGCTCGCGGTAATCCTGGCGGTCGCCACCGGTGTGGCGGCCGGCCTGGTCAACGGGTTCCTCATCTCCTACGGCAAGCTGCCGCCGTTCATCGCGACCCTGGCGATGCTGTCGGTGGGCCGTGGCCTGTCCCTGGTGATCTCGCAGGGTTCCCCGATCGCGCTGCCGGACTCCGTCTCGCATCTGGGCGACACGCTCGGCGGCTGGCTGCCGGTGCCCGTGCTGGTGATGGTCGTGATGGGGCTGATCACGGCGTTCGTGCTGGCGCGCACCTACATCGGCCGGTCGATGTACGCCATCGGCGGCAACGAGGAGGCCGCCCGGCTGTCGGGGCTGAAGGTGCGCAAGCAGAAGCTCGCCATCTACGCCCTGTCGGGTCTGTTCGCGGCCGTCGCGGGCATCGTGCTCGCCGCCCGGCTGTCCTCGGCGCAGCCGCAGGCCGCGAACGGCTACGAGCTGGACGCGATCGCCGCGGTCGTCATCGGCGGTGCCTCGCTGGCGGGCGGCACCGGCAAGGCGTCGGGCACGCTGATCGGCGCGCTGATCCTGGCGGTGCTCCGCAACGGCCTCAACCTGCTGTCGGTCTCGGCCTTCTGGCAGCAGGTCGTCATCGGTGTCGTCATCGCGCTGGCGGTGCTGCTGGACACGGTGCGCCGCAAGGCCGGGGCGACCCCGCAGGCCGCGGGCACGGGCAGCGGCGGCGGCAAGGGCAGGCAGGCGGCGACGTACGGGCTCGCGGCCGTGGTCACCGTCGCGCTGGTGGCGGCGACCTCCCTGCTGCACACCGGGTCCGCCTCCACCACGCCGAAGATGGGCCTGTCGCTGTCCACGCTGAACAACCCGTTCTTCGTGCAGATCAAGTCCGGTGCGCAGGCCGAGGCGAAGAAGCTGGGCATCGAGCTGACCGTCACCGACGCCCAGAACGACGCCTCCCAGCAGGCCAACCAGATGCAGAACTTCACCAGCTCGGGCCTCGGCGCGATCATCGTCAACCCGGTCGACTCCGACGCGGCGAGCAACTCGGTGAAGGCCGCGGACAAGGCGAAGATCCCGGTGATCGCGGTGGACCGCGGGGTCAACAACGCGGCGATCGACGCGCTGGTCGCCTCCGACAATGTGGCGGGCGGTGAGCTGGCCGCGAAGACCCTCGCCGAGAAGCTCGGCGGCACGGGCCGGATCGTGATCCTGCAGGGGCAGGCGGGCACCTCCGCCGCCCGGGAGCGCGCCGCCGGCTTCGCGCAGGGCCTGAAGGCCTACCCGGGCATCAAGGTGCTGGCCCAGCAGCCCGCCGACTTCGACCGCACCAAGGGCCTGGACGTGATGTCGAACCTGCTGCAGGCCCACCCGGACGTGCAGGGCGTGCTGGCCGCCAACGACGAGATGGCGCTCGGCGCGGTCAAGGCCCTCGGGTCCAAGGCCGGCAGGTCCGTGCAGGTCGTCGGCTTCGACGGCACCCCGGACGGTCTGACCGCCGTCAAGAACGGCACGCTGTACGCCTCCGTGGCGCAGCAGCCGACCCAGCTGGGCCGGATCGCCGTGGACAACGCGCTCAGGGCGGTCCAGGGCAAGAAGGTCGAGCAGGCCGTGAAGGTGCCGGTGAAGGTGGTAACGAAGGAGAACGTGGCCGGGTTCAGCGGCTGACCGGCGCCCCGCGCCGCCACTGAACGACCGCCCGCTGTGAGGAGACACATGTACGACTACGACCTGCTGGTCGTGGGGTCGGCCAACGCCGACCTGGTGATCGGCGTCGAGCGACGGCCCGCGGCCGGTGAGACGGTGCTCGGCTCCGACCTCGCCGTCCACCCGGGCGGCAAGGGCGCCAACCAGGCGGTGGCCGCGGCCCGTCTGGGTGCCCGGACGGCCCTGCTGGCCCGGGTCGGGGACGACGCGCACGGCCGGCTGCTGCTCGACTCCCAGCGGGCGGCCGGCGTGGACACCACCGGTGTGCTGACCGGGGGTGCGCCGACCGGGGTGGCGCTGATCACGGTGGACCCGTCCGGGGACAACAGCATCGTGGTCTCGCCCGGTGCCAACGCCCGGCTCACGCCCGAGGACGTGCGGGCGGCGGCCGGTCTCCTCGCCCGGTCCCGGGTGGTGTCGGCGCAGCTGGAGGTGCCGTTGGAGACGGTCGTGGAGGCGGTGCGGCAGCTGGCCGGCGGCAGCCGGTTCGTGCTGAACCCCTCCCCGCCGCGCCCGCTGCCGCAGGAGCTGCTGGACGCCTGCGACCCGCTGATCGTCAACGAGCACGAGGCGCGGGTCATCCTGGGCGGAGAGGCGGCGGGGCCGGCGCCGGAGGACTGGGCGCGGGCGCTGCTGGCGCGCGGCCCGCGCTCGGTGGTGGTCACCCTGGGCGCCGAGGGCGCGCTGGTGGCGTCCGCCGAGGGTCTGGCCCGGGTGCCGTCGGTGGCGGTGGACGTCGTGGACACCACGGGCGCGGGTGACGCGTTCGCCGCGGCCCTGGCCTGGCGGCTCGGCGCGGGTGTGCCGCTGGCCGAGGCGGCCGCCTACGCGGCCCGGGTGGGTGCGGCGGCCGTGACGAAACCGGGCGCGCAGGAGTCGTACCCCACGGCGGCGGAGGTCGAGGCGCTGTGAAGAAAGCGGGCATCCTCAACCGGCACCTCAGCGGTGCGCTGGCCGAGCTGGGGCACACCGACGAGGTGCTGGTGTGCGACGCGGGCATGCCGATACCGTCCGGGCCGCGCGTGGTCGACCTGGCGTTCCGTGCCGGAGTGCCGTCGTTCGCTCAGGTGCTGGAGGGTCTGCTGGCCGAGCTGGTCGTCGAGGGCGCGACCGCGGCCAGCGAGGTCCGCGCGGCCAACCCCGAGACGGCCGCGCTGCTGGACGGCCGCCTCCCCGGGCTGACCCTCGTCCCCCACGAGCGGCTGAAGGAACTGTCCCGCGGTGCCCGTCTGGTCGTGCGCACCGGCGAGGCCCGGCCGTACGCGAACGTCCTGCTGCGGTGCGGGGTGTTCTTCTGAACCGCTGGGTTTGTCCGGTGCGTCGCCTCGCCGGACATCACGAGGGGGCCCTGGTCCGCTGGACCGGGCCCCCTCGGCTTTCCCCTCCTGCTCCCCGGGCGCCGGAACTTCTCGTGATCCCCCCACGGATCCCCCCAGGACCTCCGGTGACAGGTACGACACGCCACGCCCGGGAAGGGTTGCACGGTCTGCCGTGCTTGCCCGGATCCGCTACTGCGCGGCGCCGGCCGCCTCGATCGCCTCGGTGACGGCCCGCCGCAGCGCACCGGGTGTGCGGGCGGGCCCGCCGCCGGACAGGTGTGCCACGGCACGGCCGACCCAGTCCGGGTCGCCGAGGAGACGGAGCCGGTCGGTCTCGACGAGCTGCCGCAGCAGTTCCTCCAGCCGTACGGCGTCCACGGCCCGGTACTTCGCCTCGTGCCGGTCGAAGCGCAGCGCGGCGTCCTCGTAGGGGTGGCGCAGTGTCATGTGCAGCCAGCCCGCGGCACGTCCGGCGACCTTGCCGCGCAGCGTGTACTTGCCCCTGCTGCCCGTGTTCCACGGGAACCGGCCCCAGGTGATCCAGATCCCGGTCATGACCCGGGACCACGGGATCAGCTGCTCCTCGGCGTCCGGCTGGTGCCGGCAGAGCCCGTCCGGGCGGAACTCCACCCAGTGACGGCCCGGCCGTTCGGCGTCCCCGATGCCCCAGCGGCCGCCGGCGGGCGCCAGCGGCCCCAGGGACACGCTCTGCTCCGTCATACGGCCATCACATCACATGGTCGAGGAAGCGTCGCGCTGTTTCCGCTACTACCTGCTTGCCGTCCCGCGCCCACAACTCCTCGTTGAACACCTCGACTTCGATGGGGCCGGTGTAGCCGGCGGCCTCCACCCGTTTCTTCCACTGCCGCATGTCGATGGCGCCGTCGCCGATCTGGCCGCGGCCGTTGAGGACGCCGGCGGGCAGCGGGGTGATCCAGTCGGCGAGCTGGAAGGCGGCGATGCGGCCGCCCGCGCCCGCCCGGGCGATCTGCTCGGGTGCCTGGTCGTCCCACCAGATGTGGTAGGTGTCCACGGTGACGCCGACCTGCTCGGCGGGAAAGCGTTCGGCGAGGTCGAGGGCCTGGGCGAGGGTGGAGACCACGCAGCGGTCGGCGGCGAACATCGGGTGCAGCGGCTCCACGGCCAGGCGCACGCCGCGTTCGGCGGCGTAGGGGCCGAGGACGGCGAGGGCGTCGGCGATGCGTTCGCGGGCGCCGTGCAGGTCCTTGCTGCCGTCCGGCAGGCCGCCGCAGACCAGGACCAGGGTGTCGGTGCCGAGGGCGGCGGCCTCGTCGACGGCGGCACGGTTGTCGTCGAGGGCCGCGGCGCGCCGGGCGGGGTCGGTCGCGGTGAGGAAGCCGCCCCGGCACAGGGTGGTGACGTTCAGGCCGGCGTCCCGCACCAGCCGGGCGGCGGCCTCGACGCCGTAGCGCCGCACCGGTTCGCGCCACAGGCCGGCGTTGCGGACGCCCAGCTCGGTGCAGGCGTCGACGAGGTCGGGCAGCGACAGCTGCTTGACCGTCATCTGGTTGAGGGAAAAGCGGGCCAGCTCGTTCGTCGTCATCGGTCCACCCCGTACAGCGACAGCAGGTTCCTCATGCGTTCCTCGGCGCGTCGGGGGTCCGGGAACAGACCGAGCCGGTCGGCGAGTTCATAGGCGCGGGCCAGGTGCGGCAGGGAGCGCGCGGACTGCAGCCCGCCGACCATGGTGAAGTGGGACTGGTGCCCGGCCAGCCAGGCCAGGAAGACCACGCCCGTCTTGTAGTAGCGGGTGGGTGCCTGGAACAGGTGGCGGGCCAGGCCGACGGTCGGGTCCAGCAGGGCGCGGAAGCCGGCGGTGTCCCCGGTGTCCAGGACCCGTACCGCCTCGGCGGCCAGCGGGCCGAGCGGGTCGAAGACGCCGAGCAGGGCGTGGCTGAAGCCCCGCTCGTCGCCGGCGATCAGCTCGGGGTAGTGGAAGTCGTCGCCGGTGTAGCAGCGCACGCCCTTCGGCAGGCGGCGCCGCAGCTCGATCTCGCGTCCGGCGTCCAGCAGGGAGATCTTCACGCCGTCGACCTTGTCGGGGTGGGCGGCGATGACGTCCAGGAACACGTCGGTGGCCGTGTCCAGGTCGGACGACCCCCAGTAGCCCTCCAGGGCCGGGTCGAACATGGGGCCGAGCCAGTGCAGGATCACGGGGTCGGCGGCCTGGCGCAGCAGGTGGCCGTAGATCTCCAGGTAGTCCTCGGGGCCGCGGGCGGTGGCCGCCAGGGCCCGGGAGGCCATCAGGATCGCCTGGGCGCCGGCCTCCTCGACCACGGCGAGCTGTTCCTCGTAGGCGGCGCGGATGTCGTCGAGCGAGCCGGCGGTGATCTGGTCGGTGCCGACGCCGCAGGCGATCCGTCCGCCCACCGCGCGGGCCTCGGCCGCGGACCGGCGGATCAGTTCGGCGGCGCCCGCCCAGTCAAGGCCCATGCCGCGCTGCGCGGTGTCCATGGCCTCGGCGACGCCCAGTCCGTGGCTCCACAGGTGGCGGCGGAAGGCGAGGGTGGCGTCCCAGTCGACGGCCGCCGGCGCGTCGGGGGTGACGTCGGCGTACGGGTCGGCGACGACGTGCGCGGCGGCGAAGACGGTGCGGGAGGTGAACGGAATGCCCGGGGAGAAGGTGAGCGGTTCGGTGCGCGGCTCGTAGGGCCGCAGGAATCCGTTCGCGTCCGGCAGATGGATGGTCACAGCGTGATCTCCGGTACCTCGATGCGGCGGCCTGCGGCCGAGGACTTCAGGCCCAGCTCGGCCAGCTGCACGCCGCGGGCGCCGGCGAGCAGGTCCCAGTGGTAGGGGGCGCCGGCGTAGACGTGCTTGAGGAACAGCTCCCACTGGGCCTTGAAGCCGTTGTCGAACTCGGTGTTGTCCGGGACCTCCTGCCACTGGTCGCGGAAGACCTCGGTGGCGGGGACGTCGGGGTTCCACACCGGTTTGGGCGTGGCCGAGCGGTGCTGGACGCGGCAGCGTCGCAGCCCGGCGACCGCGGAGCCCTCGGTGCCGTCGACCTGGAACTCCACCAGTTCGTCGCGGTGGACGCGCACCGCCCAGGAGGAGTTGATCTGGGCGACGATGCCGCCCTCGATCTCGAAGATGCCGTACGCGGCGTCGTCCGCCGTCGCGGCGTAGGGCTTGCCGTCCTCGTCCCAGCGCCGCGGGATGTGGGTGGTGGCCAGCGCCTGCACGGAGGTGACCCGGCCGAACAGCTCGTGCAGCACGTACTCCCAGTGCGGGAACATGTCGACGACGATGCCGCCGCCGTCCTCGGCGCGGTAGTTCCACGAGGGGCGCTGGGCGCTCTGCCAGTCGCCCTCGAACACCCAGTAGCCGAACTCGCCGCGCACGGACAGGACGCGGCCGAAGAAGCCGCCGTCGACCAGCCGCTTCAGCTTCAGCAGCCCCGGCAGGAAGATCTTGTCCTGCACCACGCCGTGCCTGACCCCGGCGGCCTCGGCGAGCCGGGCCAGCTCCAGGGCGCCGTCGAGTCCGGTGGCGGTGGGCTTCTCGGTGTAGACGTGTTTGCCGGCAGCGATCGCTTTCTTCAGGGCGTCCTCGCGGGCCGCGGTGACCTGCGCGTCGAAGTAGATGTCGATGGTCTCGTCGGCGAGGACCGCGTCCAGGTCGGTGGACCATTCCGTCAGGCCGTACCGCTCGGCGAGGGCCTGGAGCGCGTGGGCGCGCCGGCCGACCAGGACGGGTTCCGGCCACAGCACGGTGCCGTCGCCGAGGTCGAGTCCGCCCTGCTCGCGCAGGGCGAGGATCGAGCGGACCAGGTGCTGGCGGTGCCCCATGCGCCCGGTCACGCCGTTCATGGCGATCCGCACCGTCTTGCGTGTCACGTCAGTCCCTCCGTACGCCGTCGCGCGCCGCGCGGGCCCGGCCTCCGGACGGGGAGCCACGTGCAGCAAGCGCTTTCTATCCGTGGAGAAGCTAACCTCTCCGCAGTGGCGGGGACAAGAGCCCGCGCGGACCGTGCCGTTCGAGCCGTCGAACCGGCGGCCCGGTCACCGGAGAAGCCCGGCGCCCCACGGCTGCACCCGCCCGGAGACGACATGCGCGACCGGAGGACGACGAGATGACCGTGACCCTGGCGGACGTGGCGGCCCGCGCCCAGGTCTCGCCCGCGACGGTGTCGCGCGTGCTGAACGGCAACTACCCGGTGGCCGCCGCCACCCGGGAACGGGTGCTCAAGGCCGTCACCGAGCTGGACTATGTGCTCAACGGCCCGGCGAGCGCGCTCGCCGCCGCCACCTCCGACCTGGTCGGCATCCTCGTCAACGACATCGCCGACCCGTTCTTCGGGATCATGGCGAGCGCGATCCAGTCCGAGATCGGCGGCGCCCAGGGCCGGGCGGGCGGCGAACGGCTGGCGGTGGTCTGCAACACCGGCGGCTCCCCGGAGCGCGAACTGACCTATCTGACGCTGCTGCAACGGCAGCGGGCCGCCGCCGTGGTGGTCACCGGCGGAGCCGTGGAGGACGGGCCGCACGCCGCGGCGATCGCCGCCAAACTGCGCAAGCTGACCGACGCCGGCACCCGCGTGGTGCTGTGCGGACGCCCGCCGGCCGAGGACACCGGCGCCGTCGCCCTCGCCTTCGACAACCGGGGCGGCGCCCGGCAGCTGACCGGGCATCTGATCGGACTGGGCCACCGCCGGCTCGGCTACATCGCCGGCCCCGAGGAGCGCACCACCACCCGCCACCGCCTGGAGGGACACCGGCAGGCGCTCACGGCGGCCGGCCTCGAGGACGACCCGGCCCTGACGGTGCACGGCCGCTACGACCGCCGCTCCGGCTACGAGGCCACCCTGGAGCTGCTGCGCCGCGCCCCGGACCTGACGGCCGTCGTCGCCGCCAACGACTCGGTGGCCCTCGGCGCCTGCGCGGCCCTGCGCGAGTCGGGGCTGCGCATCCCCGAGGACGTCTCGGTGGCCGGCTTCGACGACCTGCCCTTCAGCGTGGACGCGGTGCCCGCCCTGACGACCGTCCGCCTGCCGCTGTCCAAGGCCGGCGCCCGCGCGGGCCGCATCGCCACCGGACGGGAAGAGCCGCCGCCCGGGGGGATCGCGACGGTGCGGGGGGAGCTGATGGTGCGCGGGTCGACGGCGGTGCCGCGGGGGTGAGGGGGCCTGGGCGGCAGCGGCGGGCGGCGTGAGGCCGCGCTGTCTTGGGCGTGACGCCACGTCGCCCTCAAGCGTCAACGCCCTCGACCGGCCTGCCGCACAGAAGGCACACTCGGACACCGGACAGGGATTCGAGGTGGCCGCACAGCGCGATCACGGACCGGGCGAGCCGCTTCACCCTCTCCACCTCGCCTTGCAGCCCCGCAGCCTCCGGCTCGTCGAGCCGGCGACGGGCTTCCCCGACTCCGCCCAGCGCCACGGCGCGCAAGACGTCGTCGGCCGGAAGGGTGGCGGCCAGGTGTTCGACGCGAGGCATCAGCCGTGCCAGCACCTGTCGGAAGTCCGCCTCGAAACCCTTCACCGTGCCGTGCCGCGGCAGCGTCTTCTGGTCGAGGAACCAGGTCGCCGCGGCACGCGCCGCAACGGGGGCGGCGGGCGGCCCCTCGCGCCGAGGCCGGGTGGAGCTCACCGGCCCGCCCCCGCCTGACGATGGATCGGGCAGGCGCAGGGCGGCAGTGCGCTGCTCATCGGCGTGGGCACCGGCTTGTGCCCATGGAGCACGCTCACGGTGGCCCGCGGTTCGCTCTTCACGCCGTCGCTGCTCACCGTGTACACACGGATGATCATCTTCGCGCCCGTGGCGCGATTCCGAGGCGTGGCGGCACCGTTCGTCATGTCGACGCTCCCGGGCAGTCCGAGCGTTGGCCGCGCTCGGGGCCGTGGCAGTGGTCACAGGGCGCGGTCTGGGCATCTGCCGAACACAGTGCATCCATGACTCGACACGCTGCGTGGCGGCACCAGACTGGACCGGTGGACCGGTCCAGTCAGCCGCAGGCGTGCGGTCCTACCCCATCGGGTACGTCTCGGTCTCCTCGAAGACATGCGCCGGCGTGACGCCCTCCTCGCACACCAGCGGCCGGTGTGCGTCGTCATAGGCGGTGTGCAGCACGACGGCCACCGCCGCCGGTTGCTCCACTTCCAGGAGCATGGCCTCCTCGTTGTCGGCCAGGCGGACCGTGGTGACGTCGACACCTTCGCGCGGCGAACGGCCGGTCTCCCGGCGTACGTAGTGCGTGGTTCCCTCGGCAAGGGGACCCGGCAGAGACAGACGTGGCGCCGCGTCAGCGATGTCGGGCGGGAACCAGGCGGTGACGAGAGTGCCCGGCGAACCGTCCTCCAGCAGGACCAGGCGCTTCCTGCGCAACGCCTGCTCACCGGGCTTCAGAGCGAGGGCCGCCCCCACGTGCGGCGGCGGCACGAGCCGGTCCGGCATGCCCAGTCGCCGGTACGGGGCGCCGCCCGTGATCCGGCTGGTACCGGCCCGGCGGCGACCGGCCGGCCTCGCGACCGGCGTCTCCACGACCGTGAACCCGGCGCCCTGCCGGGCCACGACCAGGCCGTCGGCCCTCAGCACGTCGTACGCCTTGACCACGGTGGCCCTGGAGACGCTCCACCGTTCGGCGAGGTCACGCCCTGAGGGCAGCAACTCGCCCGGCCCGAACTCGCCGGCCGCGATCCGCGCCCGCAGATCCTCGGCGATCTGTTCGTACTTCAGCAGGGGCATGAAGACAGGCTTCCGATCACTGGACTGGTCCACTCTCCGGCACCCAGAATGCCCGTATGTCCCTTCCTGAGCTAGCGCCCGAGATCGTGCGGTTCTACACCGAGACCATCGACGAGGCGGACCGGCTGACCGCGACGGCGGACGGGCGTCTGGAGATGGTGCGCACCCAGGAACTGCTGCGCCGTCACCTGCCGGCGCCGCCGGCGCGTGTCCTGGATGTCGGTGGCGGGCCCGGCGCCCACGCGCGGTGGCTGGTGCAGGACGGGTACACGGTGCACCTCGTCGATCCGATCCCCCGGCATGTGGAGCAGGCCAGGGCCACCGGTGCCGGCGTGGAGCTGGGCGACGCCCGCCGGCTCACCGCCGGGGACGCCTCGCAGGACGTCGTCCTGCTGCTGGGACCGCTGTACCACCTGATCGACCGGGCCGACCGCGACCGGGCGCTGGCCGAGGCCTTCCGTGTGCTCAAGCCCGGGGGCCTGCTGGCGGCGGCCGGGATCAACCGGTACTCCAGCCTGTTCGAGCACGCGGCCTTCGCGCACCTGCACAAGGAGCCGCTGCGGAAGAACATCGCCGGCATCCTGGCCTCCCAGATCCACGACGGGAAGAAGGCGTTCACCGCGGCCTGCTTCCACAGCGGTGAACAGCTGCGCGAGGAGGTCGCCGCCGCCGGGTTCGAGGACGCCCGGGTCTTCGGGATCGAGGGGCCGGCCTGGTCGATGCTCGCGGCGGCCGAGCGGAACACCGGTAGCGACTTCAGGGAGTCGGCTCTGTTCGAGTCGGCACTGGCCGCGGCCCGCATGGCCGAGCCCTATCCCGAGCTGCTGGCGGCGAGTTCGCACCTCCTGGTCGTCGGACACCGGCCCGCCGTATGACCGTTCGTCCGTGGGTGCGGCACGGCGGCACGGCGCGCCGGAGCGCAGCCGTCCTGCACGCGCGGGGGCGGCCGGTGGGGTGCCTGGCATGACCGGGCTCGGCCCCGTCGTCTGGCCGCCCGCGCCGGTCAGGACCGGACGGCTCGTGCTCCGTGCGTCCGAGGCCCGGGACCGGCAGGCCTTCGTCGAGCTGGTCGCCTCGCCGGACGTGCAGGCCTGCCTCGGGGGTCCTCGACCGCGCGATGAACTGGAACGCGTGGCGCCCGAGGTGCCCGGGCGGCGCCTCGGCACGTTCGTGGCCGAGCTCGGCTACGCGTTCCTGCCGGGGGTGTGGGGACACGGATACGCCGCCGATGCCTGCGCGGCGGTGCTCGACTGGTTCGCCGGCGTGTGTGCCGGTGAGCCGGTGGTGCTGTGCACGCAGACGGCCAACGGCCGCTCGCTGCGCCTCGCGGCGAAGCTGGGTTTCACCGAGGTGGAGCGGTTCGAGGAGTTCGGTGCCGAGCAGTGGCTCGGCGTGTGGTCACCGGTTGGAGCGAAGCTGGGCCGTACCCCTCGCCTCGCGTCCCGGTCGGTCCTACGCTCGACGAGAGACACCGACCTCTGACTGAGTCAGACATCCGGGGGCGACGATGACCGTCCAGGACGTCCGTGCCTTCAACCGCTTCTACACCCAGCTGATCGGCGCCCTCGACTACGGCCGCCACCTGTACGCCCCGTACAGCCTCACCGAGTCCCGGGTGCTGTACGAGCTGGCGCACGACGGGCTGATGGACGCGGCGGATCTGCGGGCGCGGCTCGATCTGGACGCCGGGTACCTCAGCCGCATCCTGACCAGGTTCGTGGACGCCGGGCTGGTCGAGCGCGAGCCGTCCGCGACGGATCAGCGGCGGCGCCGGCTCACGCTCACCGCGCGGGGGCGCGAGGCCGCCGCGCTGCTCGACGAGCGGGCCCGGGGGCGGGTCGCGGCGCTGCTGGACACCGTGCCGCCCGGCGACCGGCGCCGGCTGACGGAGGCCATGCAGACCATCCGCGGCATCCTCGACGGCGGGCGCGCCGAGGCCCAGGCTCCCGCGCAGGTGGTGCTGCGCGAGCCGCTCCCCGGTGACCTGGGCTGGATCGTCCAGCGCAACGGGGCGCTGTACGCGGCGGAGTACGGCTGGAACGCCGAGTACGAGGGCCTGGTGGCCCGGATCGTCGCCGAGTTCGCCGAGCGGCACGACCCGCGGCGGGAGCGGGTGTGGATCGCGGAGTCGCGGGGGCGGCCGGTGGGGTGCGTGATGTGCGTACGGGACCGGGCAGGCACGGCCACGGCCCGGCTGCGGCTGCTGCTGGTCGAGCCGGAGGCGCGCGGGCGCGGGGTGGGCGACCGGCTGGTGCGGGCCGTGACCGGGTTCGCCCGGCAGGCCGGGTACCGGGAGCTGGTGCTGTGGACGAACGACGTCCTGACCGCCGCCCGGCGCCTGTATCAGCGGCACGGTTTCACTCTTGTGGCCGAACGGCCGCATCACTCCTTCGGCAAGGACCTGGTGGGTCAGGACTGGCGGCTGGACCTGTCGTGAGCCGGCGCCCGGCGGTGCCGGGACCGCGAGGGCGGCGTCATGAGGGGCGACAGGCGCTAGGGTCGCCCCATGAAGCTGGCGTTCTCCACCCTCGGTGTCCCCGGCCTGCCGCTCGCTGAGGTCGTCGCGCTCGCCACGGCCCACGGCTACCACGGCGTCGAACTGCGCGCCCACGCCGAGGAGCCGCTGAACCCCGGTGCCACCCCCGCCGAACGGGCGGAGGCGGCCGCGCTGTTCCGGGCGGCCGGCGTCGAGGTGCTGGGCGTCGCCGGGTACGCGCGGGTCGCCGCGCCCGGGGACGACGAGCCCGTGCTGGAGGAGATCCGCGCCCTGCTGCGGCTGGCCCACGACCTTCAGGCGCCGTATGTGCGGGTGTTTCCCGGGGCGGACCCGGCGCGGCCCCGTGCGGAGGGCGACGAGACGGCCGCCCGGCGGCTGGGCGTCGCCGCCGAGGACGCGGCCGCGCTGGGGGTGCGGATCCTGCTGGAGACGCACGACTCGCACCGCACCGGTGCCGACGCGATCCGCGTCCTGGGCCCGGTCGGGCACCGGAGTGCGGGCGCGCTGTGGGACGTGATGCACACCTGGCTGGGCGGGGAGCAGCCCGAGCAGACGTATGCCGCTCTCGCCCCGCACCTGGGATACGTCCAGGTCAAGGACATCGCCTCGGCCGAGGACACCACCCCGCTGCCGCTCGGTGCGGGGGTGCTGCCGCTCGCCGAGTGCGTCGAGGTGCTCTCGCGGCACGACTGGGACGGCTGGCTGTGCTGGGAGTACGAGAAGCGCTGGTACGAGGCGGCGGCCCCGCTGCCTGGCCTGCTGAGCGCGGGCCGGGAGCACCTGGACCGGCTGCTCAACGCGTCGGCGTAGGGCACGGCGTCCCGGCCCCTGCCACCTGCCCGAGGGGCACCGCGAAAGGTCCGGCGGGCGGCGCGGCCCGGTGCCGCTGCGCCCGGATTCCGCCCGGAAGGGAAACCGGGCGGAAGGGAACCCGGGGCTCCCGGCTCACGTCCCATGGGCACGCTGCCACAGGAACCGCACGGTGCGGTGCCGGCCTCGCCGCTGGCCGCGAGCGCCGGCTGCCCTCCTTGCCGCACCTCGGCCGGCGGCCTGCCGTCACCGGCGCTTCCACCTCCCTGGCGCCGGTGACGGCCTTGTGCTGTTCCCGTGCGGCATCCACGTGCCCACGCTGCTCCCACCCTTGACCGGAAGAAACTTCCCGGATATTGGTGTCACCCCGGAAGTTTCCTTCAGAGCTGTCCGGCGCACATCACCCCGACGTTCCGGCGCAAGTCCTCCGGAAGGAGCGCACGTGCACGACACCAGCAGCGCGGAAGGCACTGGAAGACCAGGACAGCCCCCGCACCCGGTGCAGGCCGGCCCCGCGACGGGCGCCGTCCGTCCCTCCCGGCGCAGCGTCCTCGCCGCCACGGCCGGCCTCACCGCCGCCCTCGCCGTCCAGGGCACCGGCACCGCCCAGGCCGCCTCCCGCCACGACGACCGGAGCCTGCGCTCCCTGATCTCCCGCATGACGCTTCAGGAGAAGGTCGGCCAGCTGTTCGTCATGCGGGTCTACGGCCACTCGGCCACCGACCCCGACCAGGCCGACATCGACGCCAACCTGGAGGAGATCGGCGTCCGCACCGCCGCGGAACTCGTCGCGAAATACCACGTCGGCGGCATCATCTACTTCGCCTGGGCGCACAACACCCGCGACCCGCAGCAGATCGCCGACCTGTCCAACGGCATCCAGAAGGCCGCCCTCGCCCAGCCGCGCGGGCTGCCCCTGCTCATCGCCACCGACCAGGAGCACGGCATCGTCTGCCGCATCGGCAAGCCCGCCACCCTGTTCCCGGGCGCCATGGCCGTCGGCGCCGGGGGCTCGGCCGCCGACGCCCGCACGCTCGGCCGGATCTCCGGCGCCGAGCTGCGCGCCATGGGCGTCAACCAGGACTACTCCCCCGACGCCGATGTGAACGTCAACCCGGCCAACCCGGTCATCGGGGTGCGGTCCTTCGGCGCCGACCCGGACGCCGTGGCCCGCATGGTGGCCGCCGAGGTGAAGGGGTATCAGAGCTCCCGGGTCGCGGCGACCGCCAAGCACTTCCCCGGGCACGGCGACACCGCCGTCGACAGCCACACCGGTTTCCCGGTCATCACCCACACGCGGGAGCAGTGGGAGACGCTCGACGCCGTGCCCTTCCGCGCCGCGATCAAAGCCGGCATCGACTCGATCATGACCGCGCACATCCAGTTCCCGGCGCTGGACCCCTCCGGAGACCCGGCCACCCTGTCGCGGCCCATCCTCACCGGCATCCTGCGCGAGGAGCTGGGCTACGACGGCGTGGTGATCACGGACTCGCTGGGCATGGAGGGCGTGCGCACCAAGTACGGCGACGACCGGGTGCCGGTGCTGGCGCTGAAGGCGGGGGTGGACCAGCTGCTCAACCCGCCGTCCCTCGACGTGGCCTTCCACGCGGTGCTGGACGCGGTGCACTCCGGCGAACTCACCGAGGCCCGGCTGGACGAATCGATCCTGCGCATCCTGCGGCTGAAAGCGCGTCTGGGTCTGTTCGACCACCCGTACACCACGCGGGCGGACGTCACCCGCACGGTCGGCACGGACGCGCACCTGCGGACGGCGGACGCCATCGCCGAGCGGACGACGACCCTACTGGTCAACAAGGGCAACCTGCTGCCGCTGTCCCGGCGCTCCCACAAGAGGATCCTGGTCGTCGGCGCCGACCCGGACTCCCCGTCGGGCACCACGGGCCCGACGACGGGTGTACTCGCCTCGGCCCTGACGGAGCTGGGCTTCGGCGCCACCGCCCTGCCGACCGGCACGGCGCCGTCCGCGGCGGTGACCGACCAGGCGGTCGCGGCGGCACGGGACGCGGACGCGGTGGTGGTGGCCACGTACAACGTCACGGCCGGCAGCGCCCAGCAGACGCTGGTGGAGCGGCTGGCGGCCACGGGCCGGCCGGTGATCGCGGTCGCGGTGCGCAACCCGTACGACGTCGCCCAGCTCCCGGCGGCCACCGCGGTGCTGGCCGCCTACTCGTGGACCGACGTCGAGGTGCGGGCCGCCGCCCGGGTCGTCGCCGGCCGCGTCTCGCCGCGCGGCACGCTGCCGGTGCCGGTGCAGCGGGCGGACGATCCGGAGCAGACGCTGTACCCGATCGGGTACGGGCTGTCGTACCGCCGGCATTAGCCGGACCGCGGGCCGGGCTCGCGCGACGGACGTACCGCGCATACGCCGCGCACCCGGCCCACCACCCCCAACGAGCCGAAAGCGCCGCTCATACCTGGCGTGCCCCGGCGCCGCGGGCCACGCTGGACGCAGGTGCAGGCAGGGGGAGGGCGATGCGCAGGAGCGGGTCCGTGGGAGCGGGGTGCGTACTGCCGGTACTGCTCGCCGCCCTGCTGACGGGCTGCCGGCCGGGCGTGCCCGGCTCCGCCGCACCGGCGAGCGAACCTCAGCTCGCCGGGTACGGGGCGGTGTTCCTCGGTGTGGACGAGTGCAGCTCGTTCGGCACCACACGGGTCACCGAGGTGCCGTGCACCGGGGAGCGGGCGGCGGCCCGGGTGATCGCCCGGTACGACGGCCGGCCCGAGGACGGCCCGCTGTGTCCGCCGGCCACCGATTTCGTGCTCCACATCAGCCCCCAGCGGGCCGGCGGCGGCGAGGCAGGCGACGTGGTGATCCCGCGCGGCTACG
The DNA here is from genome assembly GCF_014656135.1 of Streptomyces thermodiastaticus. Classification (GTDB taxonomy): domain Bacteria; phylum Actinomycetota; class Actinomycetes; order Streptomycetales; family Streptomycetaceae; genus Streptomyces; species Streptomyces thermodiastaticus. The sequence goes on along the minus strand of NZ_BNBV01000042.1, from coordinate 16,315 downwards.
CGTGCATGCGCAAGCTGGAACCGCCGCACCCGGGCGACCCCGGCGGCGGGGGCGGGCCGCGCACCGTCCCCGGCGACTGCGTCTACCGCGCGGGCCGCGGCCAGGTCCGGGAGACCGCCTGCGACGGCTCGGGGCGCAGCGAGCCGGAGTACCGGGTGACCCGCGCGGTGCGCGACCGCGCCCAGTGCCCGCCCTCGACCGCGCTGTACGTCGAGATCGGCGGCAGCCGCCCGGTGGGCTGCGCCCGGCGGCTGTGAGGCCGGGCGCAGCCCGCGGGCAGGGCGCGGGTCAGGGCCGCAGGGCCGGCTCCCGCTCGGTGTCACGGGTGTCCAGCGCCGCGTCGTAGGAGGCCAGCGGCCGGGCCTGGGCCGGGTCCTGCCGCACCGCGGCGGGCGCGACCCCGGCCCAGTGCAGGATCCGCGCGGTCGCCAGGGCCTTCTCCTCGTGGACGAGCCCGGCGACGTTCGCGCCGTGGTTCATGCCCGGCGCGGTGAAGACATAGGAGTCGCGGGCGCCGAGGCCGAGGCGGAACCGCTCCGAGCCCCACGGGTCGTTCTGCCCGTACACGAAGAGCATGTGCTCGGCGTGGTGGCGCACCCAGGTGTCCACGTCCCGCATCACCCAGGGCTGGAACCGCATCGGGATGGAGCGCGGCACGAAGGTGCGCGGCGGCTGGTAGCCGTAGCGGATGAGCTTCTTCTCGATGTGCGGGAAGTGGATCGTCGGCGCGCCCAGCTGGGTGCCCGCCTGGTAGTAGTACGGCGTGTAGGTCTCAAGACCCTGGTCGGTGTAGGCCGAGAAGCCGGAGATGGTGTCGACGGAGTCCCAGATCTCCTGGTCGGTGGCGTGCCGGGCGTCCGCGGGGACGGTGTCGCAGTCGTCGAGGAGGCTGTACTGCCAGAAGCCCCACGCGTAGTCGAGGACCACGGCCTCGTAGGCCCGGTCCAGGCTGCCGATGGTGGTGAAGGTGTAACCGTTCGCGGCGGCGTACCGGGCGTACTTCTTCTCCAGCGAGGAGCGGCGCACCAGGGCCTCGCGCTGCACGGCGTTCAGCCGGTCGCGGCACTGCTCGGTGCCGACGGTGGCGAAAAAGCGGTCGTAGGCGGAGTCCTCGTCGTCGACCACGTCGTTCGGGGCCACGTAGGCGACGACACCGTCCATGTCGTGCGGGTAGAACCGCTCGTAGTAGGTGGCGGTCATGCCGCCCTTGGAGCCGCCGGTCGCCAGCCAGTTGCGGGGGTAGACCTGCTTGAGCGCCTGGAAGACGCGGTGCTGGTCGCCGGCGGCCTGCCGGATGTCGAGCGTGGACCAGTCGGCCGGCTCGGGCCGTGACGGGGTGAAGAAGCGGTACTCCAGGGAGACCTGGTTGCCGTCCACGATGCGGGTCGGCTCGCTGCGGCTGGGGGTGGTGGAGACGTTGTAGCCGCTGGTGTAGAAGACCGTCGGGCGGTCGACTCCCTTGTGCAGCACGGTGATCCGCTGCTGGAAGGTGCCCTTGGACGGGTCGTGGTGGTCGACCGGCTGAGTGTAGGTCAGGACGAAGAAGCGGTAGCCGGGGTAGGGCTTCTCCTCCACCAGGCTCATGCCCGGGATGGCCAGGAGCCGGTCCTTGATGTCGGTGCCGGTGTCGTGTGCCGTGGAGCCGGTGGTTCCCGGCGGGGCCGCGGTGGCCGTCCCCGCCGCGCTCAGTGTGCCGATGAGCACGGTGAGCGCGAGCAGCCATCTGAGCGCCGTGCGCATGCACCCTCCCTGTGAGACGGATGTGCGCCGGAAGCTAGCGCCCAACTTGCCCGCGCACCAGGGGGTGTCGGGCCCAGGTCCCGGCGTGTCGCTCAGGGATGCGGCGCGGTCACGACAACAGTCCGTCACAGGTTTCGGGACGTCAGGGAAGGATTCGAGTCAGCAGCACTGGTTCGGCGTCAGCACAGGATCCAGCCGGTGCGCACCGACTGGGTGCCCACGGACCCGGCGATGCGGACGCAGCGGTGGCCGGTGTGCACGGTGACGGGTCCGGCGCGGTGGGAACGGCGGCCGGAGTCGGTGACCGGGAGGCTGCCGCGGGCCTGCACGGACACCGACACCGGGCGTGCGGCGCCCGGTTGCGCGGCGACGGTGAGCGCGCACACATAGCCGTGGCGCCGGAACACGTGCACGGCGCCGGCGGGGAACGGCAGGGCCCGCACCTGGTGGCCAGCGCACCTCGTGGGTGCCGCCTGTGCGCCGCCGGCCGGGGCGAGGGCGAGCAGCCAGGAGCCGGCGAGCACGGCCAGGCCGGCTGCCCGCAGCCGGCGCGTCAGCCCACGCTTCACGAGTCACCCCCGAACGTCAGGCGCAGCGGCATACGCAGGTACGGACGCAGGGGCGCGCCGCACGGTTGCCGCCCGGCCCGTGTCCCGGGTCGCGGCCGTCCACGGAGTGCGGCCGGTCCGGTCGTTCGGTCGGTCCGGTCGGTCCGGTCAGGTCAGTGCGGCCGGTCCGGTGAGTCCGGTCGGTCCGGTCAGTGCGGCCGGTCCGGTGGGTCCGGTCAGTGCGGCCGGTCCGGTGGGTCCGCGGTGCGCGGTGCGCGTGCCGCGCGCCCGGGAGCCTCAGCGTGCCGCGCCGGCCGGCTCCTCGGCGCGGGAGGCGCCCAGGAAGGTCCGCCACAGCTCGGCGTACCGTCCGCCGCGGGCCAGCAGTTCCTCGTGGGTGCCGTCCTCGGCGACGCGGCCGTGGTCCATGACGATCACCCGGTCGGCGCGGGCGGCGGTGGTGAGCCGGTGGGCGACCACCAGGGTGGTGCGGCGGCCGGCGACCCGGTCGGTGGCCTGGCTGACCTGGGCCTCGGTGGCCAGGTCGAGCGCCGCGGTGGCCTCGTCCAGCAGCAGGATGCCGGGGTCGACCAGTTCGGCACGGGCGAGTGCGATGAGCTGGCGCTGGCCCGCGGACAGGTTCCGGCCGCGCTCGGCGACCTGGTGCAGATAGCCGCCCTCCAGGGTGGCGATCATCTCGTGCGCACCGACCGCGCGGGCGGCCGCCTCCACCTCGGCGTCGGTGGCGTCGGGGCGGCCGTAGGCGATGGCGTCGCGGACGGTTCCCGGGAAGAGGTACGCCTCCTGCGGCACCACGCCGAGCCGGCGCCGGTAGGCGGTCAGGTCCAGGGTGCGCAGGTCGGTGCCGTCCACGGTGATCCGGCCACGGGTCGGGTCGTAGAACCGGGCGACCAGCTTGACCAGGGTGGACTTGCCGGCGCCGGTCTCGCCGACGAAGGCGACCGTCTGGCCGGCGGGGATGTGCAGGTCGATGCCGGTCAGGGCGGCCTCGCCCGAGTCGCCGGAGCCGTAGGAGAAGTGCACGTCCTCGAAGAGGATCTCGCCGCGCAGCTCCCGCACCGCGCGGGGCTTGTCGGCGGGCCGGGTGGACGTCGGCTCCCGCAGGAGTTCCTGGATGCGGCCGAGGGAGACGGTGGCCTGCTGGTAGCCGTCGAAGACCTGGGAGAGCTGCTGCACGGGTGCGAAGAACAGGTCGATGTACAGCAAGTAGGCCACCAGGGCGCCGGTGGTCAGGGTGGCGTGCTGCACCCGGCCGGCGCCCACGATCAGCACCGAGGCGGCCGCGACCGAGGACAGGAACTGCACGAACGGGAAGTAGACGGCGATCAGCCGCTGGCCGCGCATCCGGGCCCGGCGGTAGCTGCGGCTGCGTTCGGCGAACCGGCTGCGGCCGTCGCGCTCCCGCCGGAAGGCCTGCACGATCCTGAGCCCGGCCACGGACTCCTGCAGGTCGGCGTTGACCACCGACACCCGCTCACGGGCCAGCCGGTACGCCTTCACGCTGGCCCGGCGGAAGAAGAAGGTGGCCACGATCAGCGGCGGCAGCGTCGCGAACACCACCAGCGCCAGCTGCACGTCGATGGCGAGCAGGGCGACCATGATGCCGAAGAAGGTGACCACCGAGACGAACGCGGTGACCAGACCGGTCTGCAGGAACGTCGACAGGGCGTCGACGTCCGTGGTCATCCGCGTCATGATCCGGCCGGTCAGCTCGCGCTCGTAGTAGTCCAGGCCGAGCCGCTGCAGCTGGGCGAAGATCTTCAGCCGCAGCGTGTACAGCACCCGCTCGCCGGTGCGGCCGGTCATCCGGATCTCGCCGGTCTGTGCCGCCCACTGCACGAACACGGCCAGCAGGGCCGTCGCGGCGGCCGACCAGACGCCGCCCAGCGCCAGTTTCGTCACGCCCTGGTCGATGCCGTGCCGGATCAGCACCGGCAGCAGCAGGCCCATCCCGGCGTCCACGGCGACCAGCGCCAGGCTGGCGAGCAGCGGCAGCCCGAAGCCGTCCAGCAGGCGGCGCAGGTTGTAGGACTCCTCGGGGCGGACGGCCCGCTCCTCGTCGATGCCGGGCGTGTCGGTGGCCGGCGGCAGCGCCTTCACCTGGGCGAGGAGCTCCGGGGTGGCCGGGGTGCCGGACAGGGCGGTGTCCTCCGGCTCCCGGTGGCCGGTCCACAACCGGGGCGTCACCCCGCGTTCGGCGTCGAACTCGGCGTCCAGTTCCGCGCGCACCGAGGTGTCCTCGCCGGGGCCGGCCGGCTGCTCATGACCGGGCGAGACGCCGCCCAGCTCGCCGGGGTCGGTGAGCAGCCTGCGGTACAGGGGACAGCGTTCCTGCAGCTCGTCGTGGGTGCCGAGGTCGACCAGGCGGCCGTCGTCGAGGACCGCGATGCGGTCGGCCAGACCCAGGGTGGAGCGGCGGTGGGCGATCAGCAGGGTGGTACGGCCCCGCATGACCCGCTCCAGCGCCTCGTGGATCTCGTGCTCGACACGGGCGTCCACCGCGGAGGTGGCGTCGTCGAGGATGAGCAGTCGGGGGTCGCTGAGGAGGGCACGGGCCAGGGCGAGGCGCTGGCGCTGGCCGCCGGAGAGGGTCAGGCCGTGCTCGCCGACGGCGGTGTCGTAGCCGTCGGGCAGCTCGGAGATGAAACGGTCGGCCTGGGCGGCGCGGGCGGCGGCCCGGATCTCCTCGTCGGTGGCGTCGGGGCGGCCGTAGGCGATGTTGTTGCGCACCGTGTCGGAGAACAGGAAGGAGTCCTCCGGCACCAGTCCGATCGCGGCCCGCAGCGAGTCCAGGGTCAGGTCGCGCACGTCGTGGCCGCCGACGAGGACGGCGCCATGGGTGACGTCGTAGAAGCGGGGCAGCAGCAGGGACAGGGTGGACTTGCCGGAGCCGGAGGAGCCGACGACCGCGAGCGTCTCGCCCGGCCGGATGGTGAAGCTCAGGTGCTGCAGGACGGGGCGTTCGGGGTCGTAGCCGAAGCTCACGTCGTCGAACTCGACGGTCGCGGGCGCGTCGGCGGGCAGGTCGACGGTCCCGTCGGCCAGGGACGGTTCGGTGTCGATCAGTTCCAGGACGCGTTCGGTGCCGGCGCGGGCCTGCTGGCCGACGGTGAGCACCATGGCGAGCATCCGGACCGGGCCGACGAGCTGGGCGAGGTAGCTGGAGAACGCCACGAAGGTGCCGAGCGTGATGTGCCCGCGCACCGCCAGCCAGCCGCCGAGCGCCAGCATCGCGACCTGGCCGAGCGCGGGGACGGCCTGCAGGGCGGGGGTGTACCGGGCGTTGAGCCGGATGGTGCGCAGCCGTCCGGCGAACAGCCGCCGGCCCACCGCGCGCAGCTTGGCGGTCTCCTGCTCCTCCTGCCCGAAGCCCTTGACCACGCGGACGCCGCTGACCGCGCCGTCCACGACGCCGGCGACGGCGGCGGCCTGCGCCTGCGCGTACCAGGTGGCGGGGTGCAGCCGGGTGCGGCTGCGCCGGGCGATCCAGCCGAGCGCCGGGGCCACGGCGAGCGCCACCAAGGTCAGCGGCAGTGACAGCCACGCCATGACGACCAGGGAGACAAGGAACAGCAGGACGTTGCCGATGGTCATCGGCAGCATGAACAGCAGGCCCTGGATCAGCTGCAGGTCGCTGGTGGCACGGCCGACCACCTGCCCGGTGGACAGCTCGTCCTGGCGGCGGCCGTCGAGCCGGGTGATCGTGGCGTACATGCCGGTGCGCAGATCGTGCTGGACGTCCAGGGCGAGCCGGCCGCCGAAGTAGCGGCGGGCGTAGGCGAGGACGTACACCAGCAGCGCGGCGCCGATCAGGGCACCGGCCCAGGGGGCCATGGGACGGCTGTGCGCGCCGATCACGTCGTCGATGATCACCTTGGTGATGAGCGGGACGACGGCCGTGACGGCCATGCCGGCGAGCGAGGCTCCCAGGGCCAGCACGACGTCCTTCGGATACCGCCACGCGTACCCGGCCAGTCGCCGTGCCCATCCTGGTTGCGCTGCCACGCGTTCCCCTCCGTCGGCCGGAAGTCCTGATCTGCCGGAAGGCACCAACGCGCGGGGAAGCGGATTTCATCCCTCTGCAACAAACGGACCTCTGCACCGCACGGATGAGAGGCGGGGCGCGCGGGCCCGGGGCATACGCGGGCGCGCTCATGGGCGCGCTCATGGTCCTGGGCGCGCACGCGGGCACGCCCTAGACGGCCGGGGCGCGAGACCGCGGGGCACGCGCTGGGCATCGCGCGCCCCGCGGCCACTTGAAGACGCACTCGTCAGACGCGGATGCGCAGGTGGTAGAAGCGGGTGGTCTGGACGTCGTTCTGGTTGTCGTCGCTGACCAGGAGCACCTTCAGCCGGTTCCCGTCACGGCCGGTGACCGCCATGCCCTCGATGTTGTCCAGCAGCGGGTTGGGCTGCGGCTGTCTGGCGGTGGCGCCCAGGGAGGGGCAGTCGGCGATGTCGGCCAGCAGGGTCTTGCGGATCAGGCGCACGCCGGGCTGCCCCGTCAGGTTCTCGACGTGGCGGGTGTCGCTCGCGTGGCGCGGGTCGGCGAGGTAGAGGCGGACGGTGTTGCCGACTCCCTCGGTGAAGCCGCGCTCCAGGACCAGCAGCCGGCCGTCGGGGGTGGCCTGCACCTCCGGGACGCCGAGGCCGTCGTCGATGCGGTAGGCGTACTGGGCGCCGAGCCGCCAGTGGCCGTCCCCGGTCCGGGTCCAGGTCTGGAAGCGGACGAGGTCGGTTGAGTCGCCGAAGAGCGCGTTCTCCATGGACGCGAGGAGGGTGTGCCCGCCGGGCAGCAGGGTCAGGCCCTCGAAGGTCTGGTTGGCCGTGGCCCGCCCTGCCGGGGCGATGCGGAGCGCGTCGGGGACCGGGAGCCGGTCGAGGAGCTTGCCGTCGGGCGCGTAACGCCGCACCGACGGCTCGGTCTCGGAGGTGATCAGGCGGGTGCCGTCCCGGTCGACGACCAGGCCCTCGCTGTCCAGCTCCGCCCCCTGCTCGTCGGCGAGCCGCACGACGCGCTGCGGCCGCAGGGTCCTCGCGTCCAGGGAGAACAGCGAGGAGCGGTCGTCCAGGGCGGCGAGCGAGCCGTCCCGGTCCACGGCGAGCGCGGAGAAGTTCCCGACGAAGGTGCCCTGGTACGTCGTCTTGTCGAGCGCGTCGGAGAAACGGTCGAGGGAGACGGAGGGCGAACAGGTGTGGGAGGGCAGGGCGGCGGACTGCCTCAGGTGGGACGGCCCGGTGGCAGGGGTGCCGGCCGCGGCGGGCCCCGCGGCGGTCAGGGTGGTGGCCGCCGCCAGGGCCGCGGTGGCGGCCGCGAGTACGGTTCTCAGACGCATGGGCGTCACCGTAGGGCAGGCCGGTGACGGGCGGGGGAACTTCTCAAGACGTCGTCCCGCCGTCGGATGCCCGTCGTCGGCGCCGTCGGGCGGCGCTCCAGGCGGTGGCCGTGCGTCACCCGGCTTCCGCGATCCGGCGGGTCATGATCGTGGTCAGTTCGTACGCGGTGTGCGAGGCCGCGACCGAGGTGATCTCGGCGTGGTCGTAGGCCGGCGCCACCTCGACGACGTCCGCCGACACCAGGTTGCAGGACGCCAGGCCGCGCAGGATCTCCAGCAGCTCACGGGAGGTCATGCCGCCCGCCTCGGGGGTGCCGGTGCCCGGGGCGTGGGCCGGGTCGAGGCAGTCGATGTCGACGGAGATGTACAGCGGGCGGTCGCCGATGCGCTGCCTGAGCTGGTCGGCCACCTCGTCGGCGCCCCGGCGGTAGACGTCCGCGGAGGTGACGATGCCGAAGCCCATCTTCTCGTCGTCGGTGAGGTCCTGCTTGCCGTACAGCGGGCCGCGGGTGCCGACGTGGCTGAGCGCGGAGGTGTCGAGGATTCCCTCCTCCACGGCCCGGCGGAACGGGGTGCCGTGGGTGTAGGCGGCACCGAAGTAGGTGTCCCAGGTGTCCAGGTGGGCGTCGAAGTGCAGCAGGGCGACCGGGCCGTGCTTCTTCGCGACCGCCCTGAGCAGCGGCAGCGCGATGGTGTGGTCGCCGCCGAGGGTCATCAGGCGGGCTCCGGTGGCGAGCAGCTCGTCGGCGGCGGCCTCGATGGTCTCCACGGCCTCGTCGATGTCGAAGGGGTTGACGGCGATGTCACCGCCGTCGGCGACCTGGGCGAGGGCGAAGGGCGAGGCATCCTGGGCGGGGTTGTAGGGGCGCAGCAGCCGGGAGGCCTCGCGGATGGCGTTGCCGCCGAAGCGGGCGCCCGGCCGGTAGGAGACGCCCGAGTCGAAGGGCACGCCCACCACGGCGACGTCGGCCCGGCCGACCTCGTCGAGGCGGGGCAGCCGGGCGAAGGTCGCCGGGCCGGCGTACCGCGGGACGCGGGAGGAGTCGACGGGACCGCGGGGCGTGCCGGTGCTGCTCATGCCATGCCTTCTTTCCCGCGCTCGGTCGCGCGTGGCGTGTTCGTCTCCTGGCGGTACGGATGCGTTCTGCCGGTGCGCCGGGGTCACCGCGCAGCCGGCGGCCGGGAACCCTGGCGTTCTTGTGCGCAGGCCGGCCCTGCCCGGACCGGAGCCGGCAGCGCCGGGCGAGGACGTCCGGGCCCTGTCTCGAAGCCGGTCCGGATCGACACTAGGTGACCGGACAGCCGCTGCGAAGTGTACGTTTCCTCCATTCCCCGGCGCCGGACGGGAGGAAGTGCACAGATGCCGGACCCGCGATCCCCCTCCGCCTCGCCCTTTCCCGCGCTCCCGCCGACCCCGCCGGTCGAGCTGTCGGCGCTGCTCGCCCGCGAGGACCTGGCGCTGCGGCCGCTCGCCGGCCCGGAGGAGGCCGTCCTGCACGGGGCGCACGCCTCGGAGATGGCCGACCCGTACCCGTACCTCCTCGGCGGCGAGCTGCTGCTGACCGCGGGCCTGCACATCCCGCGGGAGACCGTCGCCGACGACCGGTCGCCGTACTTCGACACCTACGTCTCCCGGATCACCGCGGCCGGCGGCGCGGCCCTCGGCTTCGGTGTCACCCCGGTGCACGACACGGTGCCCGAGGCGCTGGTGGAGGCCTGCGCCCGGCACCGGCTGCCGCTGATCGAGGTCCCGCCGCACACCACGTTCGCCGCGGTGGCCCGCGCGGTGTGGCAGCTGATGGCGCAGTCCCGGCTGGCCGAGCTGCGCCGGGTCACCGAGGCCGTGCGGTCGCTGGCGGCCGCCGCGTCCCGCCCCGGCCCGGTGCCCTCGGTGCTGCGCCGGCTGGCCCGGCACCTGGACGGCCGCGCCGTGCTCTACGGACCGGACGGCACCCGCATCACCGAGGAGGGCCGCGCGCAGCATCCGCCGGCGGTACGGGAGGCGCTGGACGCGCTGGCCCGCACGGTCACCGGCCGGGCCCGGTCCTCCGCCACCGACACGGTGGCCGGGCTGCACCTGTCCGCCTACGCCCTCGGCGCCGGGGAGGGCCTCGTGCTCGCCGTCGCCTCCGCGCACCGCGCCCCGGGCGACCACACCATCGCCTCGGTGGCCGTGGTGCTGCTGTCCCTGCTGACCGGCGGGCACCGCGGCGGCACCGGGCCGGCCCTGACGTCCGCGCTGGTCCGGCTGCTGCTGGGGGCCGGCCCCGAGGAGGTGGCACCGCTGCTGGGCGCCGGCCGGTGGGTTGTGGTGCACGCACGCCCGGCCGCGCGGGCCGCCGACGAGGTGGCCGCCTCGGCGCTGGGGGCCGCGCTCGGCTCCCCGCTGACCGACCTCGCCGACGGCGTGGTCCGCATCCTGGTGCCCGCCGGACGCGAGGTGAGCGCGCTGCCGGGCTGGACGCTGGGGGTCAGCTCCCCGGTCGGGCCGCGGGACTGGCCGGCCGCCGACGCCCAGGCGTCCGCCGCCCTGGCTCGCGCCCTCGCCACCCGCACCCCGCTGGTGACCCACGGCGGCCTCGGCCACGGCCTGACCGGGCTGGTGCCGGCCGGCCAGGCTGCGGCCCACGCCCGTGCGCTGCTGTCCCCTCTCACTCCCGCGCTGACCGAGACCCTGCGCACCTGGCTGTCCCTGCACGGCGGCTGGGACCGCACCGCCGCCGCGCTCGGCCTGCACCGCAACACCGTCCGGCAGCGCATCGCCCGCTGCGCCGCCCTGCTGGAGGCGGACCTGGACGACCCGGACGTCCGCATGGAGCTGTGGTTCGCCCTGCGGCACGTCTGACGGATCCGGAGCCCCGGGCGGCGGGCGTGAGACGCGTCCCAGACGCCGGGACGGCCGGGACGGGCACGGGGCGCTGCCTCACAATGGGGACCATGCCGATATCCGGGACACCCAGCCGTGACGCGCTCATCGACCACCTCGTGCGGACCCGTATCGCCGGGAGGGTCGCCACGCCGCGCGAGAACAACCTCGCCCACTACCGCGCGCTGGCCAACGGGGACCGGAACTACTGGCTGGGCCTGGAACTCGGCGACCGGTGGAGCGACGAGCAGGACGTGCTCGCGGTGATGGCCGAGCGGGTGGGGGTCAGCGACGACCCGGAGCACCGGCACGGCCAGGACACCATCGACCCGGAGCTGACCGTGGCCGCCCTGGAGCGGATGGCCGGCCGGCTGCGCAAGGCCGCCGAGGGCGGGCAGCGGGTGCTGCTGGCCACCGGCCACCCCGGCGGCCTGCTCGACGTGCACCGCGCCACGGCCGCCGCGCTGCGCGCCGCCGGCTGCGAGATCGTCGTCATCCCCGACCATCTGCAGACCGACGAGGGCTACGTGGTGCAGTTCGCCGACGTGGCGGTCCTGGAGCACGGCGCCTCGCTGTGGCACACCCACTCCGGTGAGCCGATGCGCGCGATCCTCACCGGACTGCAGCGTGCGGGCCGCCCGCTGCCGGACCTGGTGGTCGCCGACCACGGCTGGGCGGGCTGCGCCGGACAGTACGGCGTGGACAGCGTCGGCTACGCCGACTGCAACGACCCGGCGCTGTTCCTCGCGGAGGCCGAGGGCACCGTCCAGGTGACGGTGCCGCTCGACGACCATGTGGCCAGCCCCCGCTACTACGACCCGATGACGGCGTATCTGCTCGACCAGGCGGGGCTGGTCTGAGCACGGCTGCTCAGCGCTGCCGGGGGACGCGGACCACGCCCTCCTGGATCACCGAGATCGCCAGCCGCCCGTCCTGGGTGTAGATCCGGGCCTGGCCCAGGCCCCGCCCGCCGGACGCGGAGGGCGACTGCTGGTCGTACAGCAGCCACTCGTCGGCGCGGAACGGACGGTGGAACCACATCGCGTGGTCCAGCGAGGCCCCGACCACGTCCCCGACCGCCCAGCCGCCGCGCCCGTGCGCGAGCAGCACGGAGTCCAGCAGGGTCATGTCGGAGACGTAGGTGGCGAGGACCACGTGGAGCAGCGGGTCGTCGTCGAGCTTGCCGTTGGTGCGGAACCACACCTGCGAGCGCGGCTCGCGCGGCTCGCCGAACCGCCCGTACGGCGGCTCGTCGACGTACCGCAGATCGACCGCCTCCCGTGCCCGCAGGAAACGTTCCACCACCTCCGGCGCGAGATGGCCGTAGCCGCGCAGGCGCTCCGGGGAGGTCGGCAGGGTCTCCGGGTCCGGGGCGGCCGGCATCGGGGCCTGGTGGTCCAGGCCCTCCTCGTACACCTGGAACGACGCCGACAGATGGAAGACCGGCTGCCCGTGCTGCACCGCGACCACCCGGCGGGTGGTGAAGGAGCGGCCGTCACGGATGCGGTCGACGGTGTAGACGATGGGCGCGCCCGGGTCTCCGGGGCGCAGGAAATAGGCGTGCAGCGAGTGCGCGAACCGGTCGGCGGGGACCGTGCGCCCCGCGGCGACCATGGCCTGCGCGGCGACCTGCCCGCCGAACACCCGCGGCACGACCGCCGGGCGGGAGCTGCCGCGGAAGATGTCCTGCTCGATCCGCTCCAGGTCGAGCAGATCGAGCAGTGACCGAAGTGCCTGACTCATGTACCGGCCGTTTCCTGCACCGACGTTCGTCCGGATCACGGGCGCGCGGCCCTGGCCCGGCCCTACAGACCCATGTCCTTGGCGATGATCGTCTTCATGATCTCGCTGGTGCCGCCGTAGATGCGGTTCACGCGGTTGTCCGCGTACAGGCGGGCGATCGGGTACTCGTTCATGTAGCCGTAGCCGCCGTGCAGCTGCAGGCACCGGTCGATCACCCGGTGCGCGACCTCGGTGCAGAACAGCTTGGCGGAGGCGGCCTCGGCGGGCGTCAGCTCGCCGGCGTCCAGGGCCTCCAGCGCGCGGTCGGCGACGGCCTCGGCCGCGTCCACCTCGGCCTGGCAGGCGGCCAGCTCGAACTTGGTGTTCTGGAAGTGGGCGACCGGCTTGCCGAAGACGGTGCGCTCCTGGACGTACTGCTTGGTGAACCGGATCGCGGCCTTGGCCTGCGCGTAGGCGCCGTAGGCGATGCCCCACCGCTCGGAGGGCAGGTTCTTGCCGAGGTAGTAGAAGCCCTGGTTCTCCTCGCCGAGCAGGTCCTCGACGGGCACCTTGACGTCCACGAACGACAGCTCGGCGGTGTCCGAGGTGCGCAGGCCCAGCTTGTCCAGCTTGCGGCCCACGGTGTAACCCTCGGACTTGGTGTCCACGGCGAACAGGGAGATGCCGTGGCGGCGGTCCTCGGCGGTGGGCGGGGAGGTCCGGGCGCAGACGATGACCCGGTCGGCGTGCACACCGCCGGTGATGAAGGTCTTGGCGCCGTTGAGGACGTAGTGCGTGCCGTCCTCGGAGAGCTTGGCGGTGGTCTTCATGCCGGCCAGGTCCGAACCCGTGCCCGGCTCGGTCATGGCGATGGCCCACATCTCCTCGCCGGAGACGAACTTGGGCAGGTAGCGCCGCTTCTGCTCCTCGGTGGCGAGCATCTTGATGTACGGCAGCGCGAGCAGCACGTGCACGCCGGAGCCGCCGAAGGTCACGCCCGCGCGGGCGGTCTCCTCGTACTGGACGGCCTCGAACTTGTGCGTCTCCAGGCCGGCCCCGCCGTACTCCTCGGGCACGTTGATGCCGAACAGGCCCAGCTCGGCGAGCTTGTAGTAGAACTCGCGGGGCACGATGCCCTCGGCGAACCACTCGTCGTACACCGGCACGACCTCGGCCTCGATGAAGGCGCGCAGGGTTTCCCGGAACGCCTCGTGATCCTCGTTGAACACCGTACGGCGCACGCCGCCACCTCCACGTACCTCGACCGGACCGCCGGCTGGCTGTCTAAGCGCTTGCTCACAGCAACGTACCGGCGGGTAGGCAGACCGGTAAAGGGGTGCGGCACAGTAACCCTCGTCACGATCGACGGCCGGGCGGGGGCGGGACCTCGTGGCCGGCGGCCCTCAGGGGCACGGACTCGCCCTCCAGCCTTCCTCGGCTTCATCTCAGCCACCCGCTGTCGCCAGCGGCCGCTTCACCTCACCACAGAGGCAAGATGTCAGCCGAGTTCTTCGGCAGTCATGTGCACACCCTTCTGCAGGGTGCGTACCTCTTTGGGGACCGAGTCGTGTTGAGCGATGAAGTCGGTCAGCGTCCGGTCCAGCCGACGGACACAGGAGGCGTTCGGGAAGTCATGGAGCGGCAGCGTCGCGAGATCGCGTGGGTAGAGCTTCTCCAGCCCCGGATACGAGAAAGCTATCACTTCACCCACCTTGCGGTATTCGCTTCCACCCAGCAGGAAGATCTCAAGCTCGTAGATACCGTCCTCCTCCGCCTCCGTCCCGAGCGTGATCGAGATACCCTCTGCCTGCCTGGGGCGCAGCTGATAAAGAATCGACTTGTTCGCGCTTTTTCCTTGCTTCGGGAGGTCGATGTCATATCCTGCCGTTATCTGAACCGGGCCACCGACGCCTAGGACACAGTCGCTCACCTCTATGAATCTTTTGGTTTTCACCTTGATACCCCGGAACACCAAAAGGTCGTCCGTGTTGTTGCTCAGGTACACGTACAGGGTCGTGGCCTCTTCTTCGGACACATAGCGCCCGCCGGTGGCCTCGTCCACCTTCGTCGTCTTGGTCGGCCGCGACTGCCCGGCCGAGAGTTCGAGCACACTGAACTCGTCCTTCTCCCCTCTGTCTTCCTCGTCCTCCACAAGGGACAGAACACCGAAGACCACGGCGACGCCCAGACTGAGGACGGTCGCCCAGCCCACCACCCTGGCGCTTGGTCCGTTGCGGCGCAGCCGTGCCATCCATGGCCGCGTGCGGCTCCACCGGAACTGCAGTCGACGGGCGATCCGGCGAACGCGAGACTCCCCTGCGGGCACAGGCTCATCTTCACCAGGCATGCTCAATCGTGCGCTCCTTCGAGTTCCTTGAAGACCTCGACGCAGGCAGGGGAGTACGGCAGCTCAGGAATCAGCTTCTTCCACTCTTCCGGGGAGAGCACAACCGGAGTCCCGGAGCACAGCTGGACAAGTTCATCCTGGATCGCCTTCTTGCTTGCAGGCAGCGGGGATTTTTCCTGCAGAAGGTCCCACAGCGCGACGGAGCCGTCGGCGAACGCCACAGCCGCCGGCACTCGTGGCGGCGGCTGTGGCCCCCAGTAGCCGAATTGCGGTTCGCGACCCGCCCAAGCCGATATTCGAGTCCCACGGGCAGTGATCTGCCGACGGAGAAGACGATGGATCGTGTGTGGATTCAACGGATCCACCCGCAGCACTGTTATGGTGTCACGCTGCTTGTTCGTTGCAGCGACCAAAGGTGAACCGTAAAGCGTTGGCAGGTCGAGATCACGCCCCAACGGCACGACATCAGAGGTGACGGAGTCGCGGCTGACCACACTTCTCAGCCACATCACCCAAGTGGTTACTCCGTCGGAGACCACGGCCGTGTCGTCACCATGACCTTCGGTGTCCAAGACGAACTCAGCCTGTGAAGCATCGCTGTTGACGGGCACACGGACGATGCCGAGGCGACGCCCGCTGTCCAGGTCCCAGGCTTCTACATCTCCATGCAAGGAGAGCGTAGCGAGCACCGGCATCATACGTTCATCGAGGAACCAGCTGAGATCCGCACTACCGCCTGCCGGCCCCAGCGTTGTCTTGCGGTCCCACTTCTTCGTCGTCCACAGCTGAACAGTGCCGTCACGGCCACTGAAAGCAAGCAGCTCCTCTTCCGGAGTAGGCACAAAGGCAAGCCCTCCGGTGCGGCTGGAAACGCTCTCGAACCTGCGGACCAGCCGCCCAGTGCCGAGGTCCCACACCCGCACCTCGCCACTCGCGCTCCTGATCGCCGCAAGATCGGCTTCGTAGCTCAGAGCCACTTCGGTCACGGCGCCTTGCACCCGTGCCGACAAGCGGGTGCGACCGTTATAGGCGTCCCAGACCCGCACTTCCCCGCTCGTGTCGCCACCGATGAGGAAGCGCCTCTCACCCCCGAGACGCAGGGCTTGTACGGGTGACGAACCGATCTTGAAAGACATGATGCGGTGAGGTTTGCGCAACCTGTTCAGTGCGGCGGCCACCTGGGGGCTTTGGGTCAGTTCCGCGGCCTCCAACGCGAACGCCATGGACAGGCGCGGATCTGTATCGGCCAACCGCAGCGACTCCTTCGCGAGCCGCTCGCCGACGCTACGCCGATCGACGCGTACCGCGGAGGGGCGGGCATCGGGTGGCTTCCCGTCCTCAGCTGTACACGCCGTACTCCCCGCCGCAAGGGCGGCGAGCACGCTCAGGACCACCAACGATCGCCTCAGCCCTGAAAGGCCGGCCACATCCCCCATGCACTCATGTTCACCATCTGTTGCGCATTCGTGTAGTCCTGATTCGGACGAGCCAGCCCACACGACTGCGGGAGAGGAAGCCCCTTCGCAACTCGCAGTTGTTGAGACTGCCGAGAACACAGGCATGGCTGTCAATGAGCTTTTTCAGCGTCGCCTCTCCAGTGTGAGGACGGCTGCGGCGATTGACGTCATGCGGTTGGGGCTGCACCGGGCTCTGCGGAAGATCCGCCAGGAACTTCAGCCGTGCCATGCCTCGCTCGACGGGTGCCCGGGCCCGGGCCGGCGCGCGGTTGACCGTG
>NZ_BNBV01000041.1 GCF_014656135.1 Streptomyces thermodiastaticus | reverse complement strand
AGATCATCCCGTCCAACGACCACGGTCCTCGCAACTCCCACAGATCGCGGGTGTTGCGAGGACCGCTAGAACCCAAGCCGGAAGGTGGAGGGCCCTCGCCGTCTCGTGCGGTGCCGTCCGCGGCCGGTCAGCGCCTCACGGCTTGAGCACCAGGGTGTCGTGCGTGCTCTGGTCCACCGCCTTCGACGAGTACGACCACGGCAGCATCTCGCCCTTGGCCCACAGGTCGGTCTGGTCGGTGTAGTGGGCGCTGTAGGCGTGCCCGGAGGCGCCGGTGAGGTTGATCCACTTGGACTTGTCGAGGTCGGCGAGGTTGACCACCATCCGCATGGACGGCACGTTCACCACGTCGTAGCCGCCGGCGGCGTTCCAGCCGGTGGCGTCGACCGCCGCCTCGCCGCCGCCGAGCTTCCACGGACCCCGGTTGAGGACGTACTTCAGGATGCCGGGGCCCTCGGTGCCCAGGGTCTGGTTCTTCAGGAACATGCGGTGCAGCCGGCCCCAGCTCCAGGTGTCGATGTCCTTGCCGAGCTTGGCGGTCAGCTCCCAGCGGGCGTCGATCATGGCGCGCTCGAACAGCTGGTCGCGGTTGTCGGCCTTGGGACGGGTGCCGGAGGCCGGGGCCTTCCACCAGTCGCTGTCCGGCTTGCCGACCAGGTTGCGCACGACCTCGAACCAGCGGTCGCTGCCGTCGGGCTGCGCCTGGTCGGGGTCGCGCTCACCGCACTCGCGGACGTTGGAGGTGTCGTCCACCGGGCCGGTCTTGTCGGCCGGCTCCACCCACAGGCACTCGCCCTCGACCCGCAGCTCCTTGGGGAGCTTGTCGCCGAAGGCCAGCTTGAGGATGTTGCGCCAGACCGCGTTGAAGTAGGCGGCCGCCGCCGAGTCGGCGTCCTGGGTGTAGTCCCAGCCCTCCAGCAGCTTCTGCGCCTGGCGGACGTCCTTGTCGTCGATGTCGATCTTCAGCAGCATGGGCACGAGCAGCTTGGCGATCTCGCTGCTGTTGTCCATCTGCATCTGGCGCATGTCGTCGGTGGAGATCTTGCCGCCACCGTCGATCTTGGACTGGATCAGGTCGGTGATCCGCTGGCTGCGGGTGCCGTAGCCCCAGTCCGTGGTGAGCGTGTACGGGTACGTGTCCTGGTCGATGACGGCCTGGTTGGCGGTGACGATGTAGCCGCGCTTCGGGTTGTACTCGTACGGCAGCTCGTCCTGCTCGATGTAGCCGGTCCAGTCGTAGTGCGAGTCCCAGCCCGGCGCCGGGACGGAGCCGTCGTCGTCCTTGGCGCGGACGGGGATCCGGCCGGGCAACGTGTAGCCGATGTTGTTCTTGGTGTCCGCGTAGATCAGGTTCTGCGAGGGCACGTCGAACAGCGCGGCCGCGTCACGGAACTCGCCGAAGTCCGTCGCCCGGTCGATGGCGAAGACGGCGTCCATGGTGGTGCCCGGCTCCAGCGCGGTCCACTTCAGGGCCACGGCGTAGCCGTCACCGCGGTCGGGGGCCGCGGTGTTCACGGTCGCCTTCTTGCCGACCTGGACCAGCTCGTCGTCCCGGTCCGACAGCAGCGGCATGCCGTCCTGCGTCTCCCGGACGACGATGCGCTTGGACGCACCGCCGGCGACCTCGATGGTCTCCTCGCGGGTGCGGAACGGCAGCGTCTTGCCGTCGCGCAGGTAGCCGTCGCCGCTGATCTTCTCCAGGTACAGGTCGGTGACGTCGACACCGGAGTTGGTCAGGCCCCAGGCGATGGCCTGGTTGTGGCCGATGACCACGCCGGGCATGCCGGCGAAGGTGTAGCCCGTCACGTCGAAGGGGCACTTGGCCGAGACGGTGCGGCAGTGCAGGCCCATCTGGTACCACACGCCCGGCAGCGAGGCCGACAGGTGCGGGTCGTTCGCCAGCAGCGGCTTGCCGGTGATGGTGTACTTCCCGGCGACGACCCACGAGTTGGAGCCGATGCCGCTGCCGTTGATCCCGACGGCGGTGGGCAGGTCCTGCATGACGTCCCGCAGGCCGAGCAGCTGGCTCTGCAGGCCGGAGCCGGCGGAGCCCGCGGTGCCGCCGGCCGGGACACCGCCGGTGATGCCGGGGGAGCCCGTGGTGCCCGTGCCCGTCCCGGTGCCGGTCGTGCCCGTCCCGGTGCCGGTCGTGCCAGCCTGAGTGCCGCCGAGGCCGGTCCCGGAGGACAGGCCCGTGCCGGAGCCGGAGGACGAGTCGCTTCCGCCCGCCTCGAAGGCCTGGGCCAGCGCGTCGTACTGGCCCTCCGTCACGATCGGCTTGTTGCGGCTGTACGGGTAGTCCGGGTACAGGTCCTTGATCTGCTGGGGGCCCAGGCGGCTGGTCATCAGGGCGCGGTCGACCTCGTCGCGCATGTTGCCGCGCAGGTCCCAGGCCATCGCCTTCAGCCAGGCCACCGAGTCGACCGGGGTCCACGGCTGGGGCGTGTAGTGGCTGGTGAAGCCCAGGGCCGCGTACTCCAGGGAGATGTCCTCGGCGTCCTTGCCCTTCAGGTAGGCGTTGACTCCGCGGGTGTAGGCCTGGAGGTACTTCTTGGTGGAGTCCGACAGCTTCTTGTCGTACTCCTGCCGGGCGACCCGGTCCCAGCCCAGGGTGCGCAGGAAGGCGTCGTTGTCGACCTGGCTCTTGCCGAACATCTCCGACAGACGCCCGGCGGTCATGTGCCGGCGCACGTCCATCTCGTAGAACCGGTCCTGGGCCTGGACGAAGCCCTGGGCCATGAACAGGTCCTCGGGGGTGTCGGCGTAGATCTGCGGGACGCCGTAGCCGTCCCGCTTCACGTCGACGGGCCCCGACAGGCCCGGAATCGTGATCGTGCCCTCGGTCTGCGGGAAGGAGGCTCGCACGGTGCTGACCGACCAGTAGGAGCCGTAGGCGATGCCTCCGATGATGGCCAGCACCAGCACGAGCACGATGAGTCGGGCTTTTCGCCCCTTCTTCCTGCCGGACTTGCCGGGCTTGTCACCCGTTGAGGCGGTGGTGTTGGGGGGCATCGCTGTCCTTGCTGTCCTAACGCGAGCGGCAGGCGGTACTGGAGTGCTGGAGCAACGATAGGCGCAGGACGCCGTCCCGCTTGACGCGGAGTCGGATCCAGGGGCGGACGGACGGTGCGATGCGGGTGCGGAGCGTCAAGAAAGGGTCAAGAGTTAGGTAAGGTAATGAAGTAATTTGGAAGCACAGAAGCCCGGACGTCCGCCCCGAACGGAGACCGGGCGCACGGACATCCCGGACAATCGAACCATCAGATATCTCAAACCATCAGATTCACGGAGAAACCAGATAAGCGGACACACTCGGAGACCTCGGGGAAGGACCCGCCACTGACTGTTCAGCACCTCAACCAGCTCCTGTTCGCCTGCTCCCTCACCCTGCTCCTCGCCGTGGCAGCGGTGCGGATCTCCTCGCGCAGCGGGCTGCCCAGCCTGCTCGTGTACATGGGGATCGGCATCCTGCTGGGCCAGGACGGCATCGGCCACATCCGCTTCGACAGCGCCGCCTTCACCCAGGTCTTCGGCTACGCGGCCCTGGTGGTGATCCTCGCCGAGGGCGGCCTGGGCACCAAGTGGAAACAGATCCGGCCGGTCCTTCCCTCCGCCGCCGTGCTGGCGACGCTCGGGGTGGCGGTGAGCGTCGGCGTCACCGCGGCCGGCGCCCACTATCTCGTCGGCCTGAGCTGGCGCCAGGCCCTCATCATCGGAGCGGTGGTGTCCTCCACGGACGCGGCCGCCGTCTTCTCGGTGCTGCGCCGGGTCCCCCTGCCCGCGCGGGTGACGGGCACGCTGGAGGCGGAGTCCGGGTTCAACGACGCCCCGGTGGTGATCCTGGTCGTCGCCTTCTCCGCCGCCGGCCCGGTGGAGCGCTGGTATCTCCTGATCGGCGAGATAGCCCTGGAACTGGCCATCGGCGCGGCCATCGGCCTCGCGGTGGGCCTGCTCGGCTCCTGGGGCATCAAGCGGGTCGCCCTGCCGGCCTCCGGTCTGTACCCCATCGCCGTGATGGCCATCGCGGTGACCGCCTACGCCGCCGGCGCCCTCGCCCACGGCAGCGGCTTCCTGGCCGTCTATCTGGCCTCGATGATGCTCGGCAACGCCAAGCTGCCGCACTGGCCGGCCATCCGGAGCTTCGCGGAGGGACTCGGCTGGATCGCGCAGATCGGCATGTTCATCCTGCTGGGCCTGCTGGTCACCCCGCACGACCTGGCCGACGACGTGCTGCCGGCCGTTGTCATCGGCCTGGTGCTGACCATGGTCGCGCGCCCGCTGAGCGTGCTGTTCAGCCTGCTGCCCTTCCGGGTGCCGTGGCGGGAGCAGACCCTGATGTCCTGGGCCGGCCTGCGCGGCGCCGTGCCCATCATCCTGGCGACGATCCCCATGGTGAACGGCGTCGACGCCAGCGGCCGGATCTTCAACATCGTCTTCGTGCTGGTCGTGGTCTACACCCTCGTCCAGGGCCCCACCCTGCCCTGGCTGGCCCGCAGGCTCCGCATCGGCGAGCAGCAGCCGGCGTCCGACCTGGGCATCGAGTCCGCGCCGCTGGAGCGGCTGCGCGGGCACCTGCTGTCCGTGGCGATCCCGGAGGGGTCGCGGATGCACGGCGTGGAGGTCAACGAGCTGCGGCTGCCCGCCGGGTCCGCGGTCACCCTCGTCGTCCGTGACGGAAAATCGTTCGTCCCGCTGCCCAGCACCGTCCTGCGGCGCGGCGACGAGCTGCTGGTCGTGGCCACCGACCCGGTCCGCGAGGCGGCGGAACGCCGGCTGCGGGCCGTCGGCCGCGGCGGCAAGCTGGCGGGCTGGCTGCACACCGACGCCGACGGCGCCGAGGGGACCTGAGAGGGACAGCACCGGGATGCGCGGCCCGGGATCGCGGGCCCCGCCCCGAGCGGCCGGCACCTTAGGCCAAGGGTCTGGGAACGCAGGCGGAGAGCGGGCACCGTGAACGTGTTCACAGGTGTACGCTCACGCGTCCTCGGTAAGATGAAGGCGCACCTTGATCGAACCAACTCTGCCTGACGCAGAGCTGGCGCGACCGTATGGCGGCCGGGCCGCCCCCCGCAGTGGGCACCGGTATCTACCGCAGTTAGCGCAAAGAGGACAGCTCTCGGCGCGCCCGCACGCGGGGCCGCGCTACCAGGCGGCAGAAAGGGACGGGCCGTGGGATCCACGGTCACCAGCTCCGGACCTGCGAAGAAGACGACGGCTTCCGCCCGCCCGGGATACGGGCAGCTGCTGCGCACCCGCGGCGCCTGGACGTTCCTGCTGCCGGGCTTCGCGGCACGTCAGCCGTTCGCGATGCTCACGCTCTCCATCGTGCTGCTCGTGCAGCACACCACCGGTTCCTATGGCGCGGCCGGCGCCACCGCGGCCGTCACCGGCATCTCCATGGCCCTGTTCGCGCCCTTCAGCGGGCGCCTGGCCGACCGTTACGGGCAGCGCGCCGTCCTGCTCCCCGGCGTCCTGGTCCACGCACTGGCCGCCTCGGGGCTGACCGCGCTCGCCCTGGCCCACGCCCCCCCTGTGGGCGCTGTTCGCCGCGGCCGTGCCGACCGGCGCCTCGGTGCCGCAGATCGGTCCCATGGTCCGCGCCCGCTGGGGCGTCGTGCTGAACGGCTCGCCGCTGATGGCGACGGCGGCGGCCTTCGAGTCCGTCACCGACGAGCTGACCTTCGTCCTCGGGCCGCTGCTGGCCACCGCCCTGTGCACCTCCGTCGCCCCGGCCGCGGGCCTGGTCACGGAGGCCGCGCTGACCCTGCTCGGCGGGCTGCTGTTCGCCGCGCAGAAGCGCACCCAGCCGCCGGTCACCGCCGGACGCGGGCCCGCCCGCGCCGCGCACGGCTCCGCCCTGCGGGTGCCCGGCGTGCGGGTGCTGGTCGTGGGCTTCCTCGGCATCGGCTCGGTCTTCGGCGGCATGCAGGTGTCACTGTCCGCGTTCACCGAGTCCATCGGCCGTCCCGGCCTGAACGGCGCGCTGTACGGCACGTTCGCCGCGGGCAACATGCTCTCCGGGCTGGTCTGCGGCGCCCTCGCCTGGAAGGTGGCCCCGCAGCGCCGGCTGCTCGTCGGCTACACCGCCCTCGCGCTGGCCGCCTCCTCGCTGTGGACGGCGCACACGGTGCCCCTGCTGGCCGCGCTGGGCCTGCTGCTCGGCATGTGCATCGCCCCGGCCCTGGTCACCGGCTACACGCTGGTCGAGCACCTGGTCGCGGCCGAGGCCCGCACCGAGGCGTTCACCTGGATGACCGGCGCGGTCGCGTTCGGCCAAGCCGCCGCGGTCACGGTGGCCGGACAGCTGGAGGACCACCTCGGGGACGGCGCCGGATTCTTCGTTCCGATGGCCGGCACGGTGCTCGCCCTGATCACTCTGCTGGCGCAGCGTTCCCGGCTCGTGCCGCCGCCTTCCGGCCGCACCGTTGCGCGTGGCGTCGGTCACCGCTCCTCTGTCTCAGTGGACTGAGGCCACGGAATACGTCACTATGGTGGATCGTTAGCACTCATCGAGTGAGAGTGCCAGGAGGAAGACAGTGCCCACCTATCAGTACCAGTGCACCGAGTGCGGCGAGGGCCTCGAGGCGGTGCAGAAGTTCACCGACGACGCGCTCACCGAGTGCCCCAGCTGCAGTGGCCGCCTGAAGAAGGTCTTCTCCGCCGTGGGCATCGTCTTCAAGGGATCCGGCTTCTACCGCAACGACAGCCGCAGCACCTCGTCGAGCAGCGACCCGGCGAAGTCCAAGAGCTCCTCCGGCTCGGAGTCGTCCGCCGCCAGCTCCGCCGCCTGATCCCCGGCCTCAAGCTGTCAGCCTTCCCGGGACCCCGCTGTCGTGCGACGGTGGGGTCCTCCGGCATGGGGGCGTGCGCGGGCGGGTCGTGCGCGACCGAGGGCGGCGGGCGATGCCCCCGCGCCGGGGTCTGCCGGTTCGTCGCGCACCGGTCCGGACGCCGGTCTCGGCACCGGTCTCGGCACCGGTCTCGTCGTACATCCGTCTCGTCCGTCCTTCTCGTCATGGACAGGTAAGGCGCCGGCGGCCCACGAGCCCGGCCCGATGCCCGTACAAGGGCCTACTGTGCTCCCATGGCGAACGCAGACATCGGGGTCATCGGCGGATCCGGCTTCTACTCCTTCCTGGACGACGTGACCGAGGTCCGGGTGGACACGCCGTACGGGGCGCCCAGCGACTCCCTCTTCATCGGCGAGGCCGGCGGCCGGCGCGTGGCCTTCCTGCCCCGGCACGGCCGCGACCACCATCTTCCGCCGCACCGCATCAACTACCGCGCCAACCTGTGGGCGCTGCGCTCGGTCGGGGTGCGCCAGGTCCTCGGGCCGTGCGCCGTGGGCGGGCTGCAGCCGGAGTACGGGCCGGGCACGCTGCTGATCCCCGACCAGTACGTGGACCGCACCAAGTCGCGGGAGCAGACCTACTTCGACGGCATACCGCTGTCCGACGGCACCGTGCCGAACGTGGTGCACGTCTCGCTCGCCGACCCCTACTGCCCGACCGGCCGGGCGGCGGCACTGAAGGCGGCGCGCGGGCAGGGCTGGGACGCGGTCGACGGCGGCACCCTCGTGGTGGTGGAAGGGCCGCGCTTCTCGACCCGCGCCGAGTCGCTGTGGCACCGGGCGCAGGGCTGGTCGGTCGTGGGCATGACCGGCCACCCGGAGGCGGCACTCGCCCGGGAGCTGGAGCTCTGCTACACCTCGCTGACCCTGGTCACCGATCTCGACGCGGGCGCGGAGACCGGCGACGGTGTGTCGCACGAAGAGGTGCTCCGGGTGTTCGCCGCCAATGTGGAGCGGCTGCGCGGCGTGCTGTTCGACGTGGCGGCCGCACTGCCCGCCACCGAGGACCGCGACTGCCTGTGCACCAAGGCCCTGGGCGGCATGGACCCGGGCCTCGTGCTGCCGTGACGGCACCGTCTCCGGTGCTTGCGACGCCGGGCGGGGTCAGGCGCAGGAGGGCGTGAGGGCGCCGGCCGGCAGGAGCGCCGGGGAATGCGGAGCCGAGGGAACGGAGCCCAGGGGGAACGGGGCTCGGAGAACGGAGACCCGGGGGCCGGCACTCGGGAACAGTCCCCGGGGAACAGGGGGCGACAGGCCCTGGGGAACAGGCGGCCGGACCTGCGGAACTCCACGTTCCGGTGACGGAGTTGTCCACAACCTGTGCGTAGGACACAGGCTCCGGCGGCCGTGGGCGCGATGCCTCATCGTGGCGTCACGAACCCCGTCCACACCGATCCCAGCCGCAGGTGGTGCCTCCCATGTCCACGCCGCTGTCCGTGCCGCTGTCCACGCCGCCCGAGTACCTGCCCCCGCACTCCCCGGCCCTCTCCGCCCCTGCCCCTGTCTCCCCCTCTGCCTCTGCCTCTGCCTCCCCTTCCACGTCCGTCCCTCCCGGTTCCGTCTCGCCTCCCGGTGCCGACTGTCCGCCCACCCGCGAGGTGCCCCACTTCCCGCCGGTGCGCGTGCGCGGCGCACGGTACGGGCTGTACCGGCTCGTGCGGCACCGCGGACGCCTCCTGGCCGCCGGGCTGGCGGTCACCGCCGCCACGCTGATCGCGGCCGCACCGGTGAGCACCCCGGATCCACCGCACGGCACCCCGGCCCGCGGACAGCCGGAGCAGACGGCCGGCGCACCGCCCGACGGCACCGCCGCGCAGGGTGACCAGGACGGCTACGGCGGCCGCGTCCGCCTCCCCGGCGGGGACGGCCACCGCATCGGCACCGGGGACGCCGCCGGTTCGACGGCGACCGTGCCCGTGCGCATCGCTGACGCGGCCATTGCCAGGCTGCTGCGGCCGGGCGACCGGGTGGACGTCATCGCCGTGGACGACCTGGACGACCCGGCACGGGGCGGCACGGCGCACGTGGTCGCACGCGGGGCGCAGGTGAGCCGCTTTCCGGGAAGCGGGCCCGGTCGGGGCCGGGACACGGACGCCGGTTCGCCCCGTGCCCCGTCCCCCTCCGGCCTGGAGGAGGGGGACGACGGCGGGGAGAGCCGGGACGG
This sequence comes from Streptomyces thermodiastaticus, assembly GCF_014656135.1. GTDB lineage: Bacteria > Actinomycetota > Actinomycetes > Streptomycetales > Streptomycetaceae > Streptomyces > Streptomyces thermodiastaticus. The sequence continues at coordinate 33,115 of NZ_BNBV01000041.1, read as the reverse complement.
CGCGCTGGTCCTGCTGGACGTCCCGCGGGCAGGCGCGGCCGATCTGGCCCGGGCGGGCGCGACGGCCCGATTGGCGGTGGTCCTGTGGTGAGCCGTAGGTTGCCGAGCTGTTTGTCCCACAACCTGCTTGTCCGAGGAGTGGCGCCCCATGAGCGCGAAGAAGGACCCGTCGATCTGGCAGGGCTTCAAAGCCTTCCTGATGCGGGGGAACGTCGTCGACCTGGCCGTCGCGGTCGTGGTCGGTGCGGCCTTCACCAACATCGTCAACGCGGTGGTGAAGGGTGTGATCAATCCGGTGGTCGGCGCGATCGGCACCCAGAACCTCGACCACTACAGCTCGTGCCTGAGCGTCTCCTGCAAGAGCGGCAAGGGCATCCAGATCATGTGGGGCTCGGTCCTCGGCGCCACCCTGCAGTTCCTGATCACGTCGGCGGTGGTCTACTTCCTCATGGTGCTGCCCATGGCCAAGGTCCTGGCCCGGCAGGAGGCCCGCAAGAAGGCCAATAAGGCCGCGCAGGGCGAGGCGCAGGAGGTCGTCGAGGTGACCGAACTGCAGCTGCTCAAGGAGATCCGCGACGAGCTGGTCGCCCAGCGCCGCGACTCGGAGTACGAGCGGCGCTAGACAAGGTTCTCGCGGACGTGGCCGGCGGGCCTCACAGGTGGTGGGGAGGCTTCTCGTCCAGGAAGCGCTTGAGATCGGCCGCCGCGTCGCCGTCCGGGCGCTCGCCCCAGCCCCGGTCGGTGTCGTCGCTGGACTGCTGGTCCAGCGGGTCGTCGAAGATCAACGCGTTCTTCGGGTCCGGCGACGGAGAGGCGGTGCTCATGCCTCCAGGGTACGGCCACCGGCAAACGTGGCCGTCCCGGGCGATATGCGTCCTGAGCCCGTACATCGCTGCCAGGCACTCCAGTGGCGACGGCGGGACCGGCTCGGACGGACGGCGGCCCTTCCGAGGCTTCCGCCTGCGCGCTCCCGCGCCTCGGTCACGTGCTCTCCCCGTGCGGGTGACGGCGGATCGTTCGCGCCGCCTCGAACCGGTCCCACGCCTTGCCGGCACGCTTGGCGGCTTCCAGCGCTTGTGCCGCTGCCTCGCACGTCTGGCATCCGGCTGCCGGCCGTGCCTCGTACAGCCAGCTGTCCAGCGGGAGCACGACGACGGGCCCGGGATGACGCGCAGGCTCGGTCACTGGACGACCCCCCGGCACGGAACAGCGCCGACGGCCCTGTGGGGGCGCTCGCCGACCTGCCGGTCGCACAAGGCCACGGCGTCCGGGGCCTGCTCCTTCCGGACGATCTTTCGAGATCCGGCCGAAGCCTCGCTCGTCGTACGGCCTTCGACGGCCACCGGCTCCCACGCCGTTCCCCTGGCCTGGTTCGCGGTCATGCTGTCCCTCCGCTGGACCGAATGGGCCATCGATCTTCCTCCCGGTCCGGCGAAGAAGCCAGGGACGGAACGTCCCAGTTGGACTCGATCAGACCGCGACGCCCAGAAAGTCGGCGAGTCCGCGCAGCCCGGGCGGACGGCAGGACAGCGCCCAGAGATCGCTCACGATGGACACGGCGAGAGTGTGATGACGGATCCATAGGGGCGCGATCCGGCGCAGCCTCTCAAGTGCCCTGACAGCCCCCTCCGCGTCGCCCAGGTCGGTATGCGCCCGTGCCACGTCCAGGAGCAGCCACGTACGCCACGAAGGAGGCGTATCAGCGCTCAGGCGCAAGCCCTTCGCCAGGGCCAGGGCTACTTCCGGGCGCGCATGCTGGACAGCGAGACGCACCCGTTCGATCCGTACGGAAGAGGGGCTGAACACCGAGACCATCCTGCCGTCAGCGGGAGGGGGCAGCGTGGCCAGCCGCTTGGTCGCGTCCTCCGCTGTCCTCATCATGTCGTCGGCGGTGTCGTAGTGGCCGGATCGAGCGGCGGACGTGGCAGCGGACATGATGAGTCCGCCCCACACCTTCAACCCCTCCGCCGTTCTGCCCTTCTCGTGCTCCACGCGGTCGGCGGCGTACAGGGCGAGGTGCTCGGCATCGTCCAGCCGGTTCTGCCGCTGGTAGTTCCACGCCACACTGTTGCTGATCATCGCAGGCAACAGCGGATCGGAGGATTCCGAGGCCGCGTTCATCGCGCGCTCCAGCGCGCTCAGCGCCAGGTCGGTCTTCCCGAGCCGGATGGCCACATGACCGGCCAACTGCAAAGCCTTGCCCAGGGCCGCCTGCCCCGCTGCCTTGTCCTCGGCCCTCCCGACAGCCGCAGCGAACCGGGCGTCGGCGATGATCCCCGGCAGCACATCCATGACCCGGCCGAACTCGGCTCCGTGGTACAGGGTCCAGGCGTCCGCGATCTCGCGCCGCAGCAGCGGAAGGGACAGCCGTTCCACGCCGGCCGGCTCCGGAGGCAGGGCGAACAGCGGGGGCATGATCGCTCGCCGGAGGGCGACCAATCGGGGCGGGGCCGCCTCGCCGGTCGACGGCACGCCGGGCGGGTCCCCGAGAAGGGCCGTCAGTTCGACCCCCAGTCCTCGGGAAAGCGCGTGCAGGGTCGGCAGTCGGGCGCTGTGCTTCCGCTTCTGCTCCAGTTTCCTGATCACGTCCGCGGACACGCCGGATCGCGCGGCCAGAGCCTCCTGACTCAGGCTCGCCAGTCGGCGCAGCCGGGCCAGCCGTTCGCCGAGGTGCTCACTCCCCATGACGACACGCTACCCAGCGGCTCCGCTCACGCCTTCCCGCTTCGACCACACGTCGGCGCGCCGCCCTCCGCGAAGCTGCTCGGTGACGGACCGCACCGCGAGGGCCGGGACCGCCGCGGGTGCGTTGGGCCGGGAAGATGCCGAGTATCCGCGCCGTGCCCGGCGGTGACGGATCAGTCCAGATCCATGCGGTCCGGATTCAGCCAGTCCGTCCGCTTGAGGACTTGCTTGACGTTCTTGCTGGAGTCGACGATTTCCACGCGGTCGATGTACTCCGGGCGTATTCCCTTCCAGAAGATCACCTCATGCTGGTCGAGGAACGCGGTGGTCCCCAGCGTCGCCACGAGGTCGATCCCGCCCGGTGCGTTGATCACGTACCGGAAGGCGTCGCCGTTGGACTGCTTCGCCCACTCCGGTATGTAGTCACCGGGCGAACGGCTGGTACTCACGAACGCCGTGCCGTTCTCCCCGGTGTGCAGCACCTTCTGATAGAGCCGGAGGCTCCGGGGGAGCTTGTCGCTCCGGGGGGCGAACCCCTGCGCGAAGATCTCGTCCGGGCCTCGAGTGTCGTAGCGGTAGAGCGGTTCGTTGTCCGTGCGGTACTTCACCGACGGCAGTGCACGGCCCTTCGCGTCCTGGCGCATGGGTTTCACCAGACCGGGCAGTGCTCCCAAGCGGCTCTTGCCGAAGCCGGCCGTGGGCTGCGGGGATTCGGACACCTCGCGCCGGTACCGTCCGTACTTCTCCCGGAAGCGATCCAGGTCGGTTTCCTCGTAGGCATCGGACGCATAGTCGAGGTCCACGTACTCGGCGTCGGAGTACTCGTCCTGCGCGTCCATGGCGTCGGGGTCCGCGGGAGCGCGCTGCACCGCCCGCGGCTCGGTGTCCTGATGGCCGCGGTTCGCACCGTGCTGGTGCTGTTCCGCCCCCGGATGGCCGGCCCGGCGGAGCATCTGGACGACCGCGGCGTTGCCCGCTGTGCGCTGCAGGACATGCAGGCCCGAGGGGTCACCGCCACCGGACTGGGCCTTGGACGGTACGCGGGCAGGAACCCGGCCTGTGCCGACGGCAGGCCGTTGAATGTTCTCTTGGGAGTACATGGGGGGTCTTCTTCTTGTCGGGTGGCGGACTTCCTGCGTACACGGCCTCCCGCGGGAAGACCAGGTACCCGAGGGCAGTACCGGCCTGGCCGAAGGTGCACAGTTCGCGGCGGGCGGCCGCACCTCCGACCGCATCCGCAACCTGCTCATCCCGTCCCCCAGCTTCGAACGCGCCCCGGGCCCCCGCGTCCGAACCCGGCACCCCCGCGCCACGCCAGGGCAAGAACACGCCCCTTCGTTCCCCGCGGCCGCGCCCCCGGGCAGACTCGGCCGCATGACAGTGGACGCTCTGACGGATGTCGCCGGTCTGCGGGTGGGGCACGCCACGCGCCGGGGCGAAGGCTGGCTCACCGGGACGACGGTCGTGCTGGCGCCGCCGGGCGGCGCGGTCGCCGCGGTGGACGTGCGCGGCGGCGGGCCCGGCACCAAGGAGACCGACGCCCTCGATCCGCGCAATCTGGTGCGCACGGTGGAGGCGGTCGTCCTCACCGGGGGCAGCGCGTACGGGCTGGACGCCGCGTCGGGGGTGATGGCGTGGCTGGAGGAACAGGGGCGCGGGATACGCGTCGGTCCCCGTCCCGGCGAGGTGGTCCCGGTCGTGCCCGCCGCCTGCGTCTTCGACCTGGGCCGCGGCGGTGACTTCCGGGCCCGGCCGGACGCGGCGACGGGGCGGCAGGCGGTGGAGGCGGCCGCCGCGAGCGAGCCGGGCGGGCGCATCGCGCAGGGCTGCGTGGGTGCGGGGACAGGAGCCGTCGTCGGCTCGGTCAAGGGCGGGGTGGGCACCGCGAGCACCGTGCTCGCCTCCGGCGTCACCGTGGCGGCGCTGGTGGTGGCCAACGCGGCCGGCTCGGCGGTGGACCCGGCGACGGGTGTGCTGTACGGGGAGGTGCTCCAGGGCCGGGTGGAGTATCCCGCCCCGCGGGTGCACCAGGCCGCGCGCCGCCGTCTCGCCGAGGTGGCCGCACATCGGACGACGCCGCCGCTGAACACCACGCTCGCCGTGGTCGCCACCGACGCGGCCCTGTCGAAGGCGCAGGCCCAGAAGCTGGCGGGCACCGCGCACGACGGCATCGCGCGAGCCGTGCGTCCGGTGCATCTGCTCAACGACGGCGACACCGTCTTCGCCCTGGCCACCGGCGCACGCCCGCTGGACGCGGAGCGGCCCCTGGTGCTGAACGACGTCCTCGCGGCGGGCGCGGACACGGTCACCCGAGCCATCGTCAACGCGGTCCGCGCCGCCGAGTCGGTGGACGGGCCGGGCGGCGTCTGGCCGGCGTACGAGGAGCTGTACGGGCCCCGGTGACGCGACCTGGCCGCGCGCGGCGGCGTTTGCCGCCCTGCGGGCTTGCTTCCGGCAGCGGGCGGGCCGGAACGCCGCCGCGAGGAGAAACGCCGACGTGAGCCCCGGGCGCCGACGGCCCGTCACATCAGGATTGTCGCAGTTCTGTCACGTGTGACCTTCCTGGCAGTGCCGGCGGAACCGTGCGCGGGCCGGCCGCCTCTTCACCTACGCAGTGCAGCCGATCACGACCTCACACCGAATCTGGAGCAGCCCGTGACACGGTCCGACATAGCAGCGCGGCGCCTCCTGGGGGCCTGTGCCGCCCTGATGGTCGGCACCCTCACCCTGACCGGTTGCGGCGGCGACGCCACGGCCGACGAAGAGGGCAAGGACACCGCCAAGACCTCCGACGCCCGCATCACCATCTCGGCCGAGGACGGTTCGACCGGCGCGTCCATCAACACCACCGGCGTGAAGGTCAGCGGCGGCAAGCTGACCGAGGTGACGATGACCGAGGCGGACTCCGGCGAGGCCGTGCCCGGCACCCTGTCGGCGGACGGCACGACGTGGAAGCCGAAGGAGCAGCTGGAGCGCGGCACCAAGTACCGGATCTCGGCGCAGGCGAAGGACGACGAGGGCCGCCCCGCCGCCGCCAACTCCATCTTCACCACCGTCACCACAAATCACAGCTACATCGGCACCTACACGCCGGACAACGGCACGACGGTCGGCGTCGGCATGCCCGTGTCGTTCACGTTCGACAAGGCGATCACCGACAAGAAGGCCGTGCAGTCGCACATCTCGGTCACCTCCAGCAGCGGCCAGCAGGTGGTGGGGCACTGGTTCAACGCGCAGCGCCTCGACTTCCGCCCGCAGGAGTACTGGAAGGCCGGCTCCAAGGTCACGGTGAAGATCGACCTGGACGGCGTGCAGGGCGCCCCCGGCATCTTCGGCGTGCAGAAGAAGACGGTGACCTTCACCGTGGGCCGCTCGCAGGTCTCCACGGTCGACGCGAACACCCAGACCATGACGGTGGTGCGGGACGGGAAGACCGTCAGGACCATCCCGGTCTCCACGGGCAGCCCCCAGCACACCACCTACAACGGCCAGATGGTGATCTCGGAGAAGTTCACCCAGACCCGCATGAACAGCCAGACGGTCGGTCTCGGCGGCGAGTACGACATCCCGGACGTGCCGCACGCGATGCGCCTGACCACCTCCGGCACCTTCATCCACGGCAACTACTGGTACAGCAAGGGCAATCCGCCCTTCGGCCGCGAGGGCACCAGCCACGGCTGCGTCGGCATGCGCGATGTGCAGGGCGCCCAGGGCGACACCCCCGCCAAGTGGTTCTACGACAATTCCCTCATCGGCGACGTGGTGATCGTCAAGAACTCCCCCGACAAGACGGTCGCCCCGGACAACGGGCTCAACGGCTGGAACATGCCGTGGAGCGAGTGGACCGCGGGCAGCGCCGTCTGAGGCACCGCGCAGGTCCCGAAACACCCCTCGAACACTGCGAACAAGCCTCTGAGCAGCGGATTTTCGGCCGTTCCGGGCCGCGCGGGAATTCCCCGCGCGGCCCGTCCGTTTTCCCGCATCATGCTTCCCGGTTCCCGGACATGAGGCGGGGCCGAGGACTACGGTATGCACCCATCAGGTGACATGCAGCAACGCCAGGAGATGCCTTGAGCGTTCCGTACGAGACGGCGCAGGAGCCGGAACGGTCGCCCGAGTCCGCCGAGGACCATCTCACGCGGCTTCTGGGCCGCGCGCTGAACTCCTTCGAGCTGCCCGACGAGACGATACGGCGTCTGGAGTGCGCCCTGGCCTACGACGGCTCGCTGCACTCCGCGCTGCACAGCGCGGGGCTGCGCCGCGAGACCTACCGCCACACCTGGCTGCTGGCCGACGGCTCCGCGCTCACGCTCTGGGAACTGGTGCACACCACCGCGCCCGGCGCGGAGCCGCAGCACGAGGTGTACGTCGACGAGGAGGAGCTGCGCACCGCCACCGAGCGCCTGCCGCTCCCGCCCGACACCCCTCCCCTGGACCTCGCGGCGCTGACGCAGCTGTCCGTGGTGCCCAGGATGCGGCACGCCTACATCAGAGAGAACTCGGCCGACCACGCACGCCGGCTGCTGCGGCGAGCGGAGAACGCCGACCGGCCCGGCGCCGAGGTCTCGGCCCTGCTGGCAGCGGCGGCCGGGCACCGGATCACGCAGGCGTTCGGCCGCCCGTGCCGCACGTCCCGGGCCGGGCTGCGCTTCTCGCTGTACGCGCACGCGTTCCTGCTGGACGACGGCCGGGAGCTGACCCTGTGGGAGGTGGAGCACACCGCGACCCCGGACGGGCGGCACATGTGCGAGGTGTACGAGACGGAGGACGCCGCCCGGAACGCCATGGAGCGCAGGGCGGCGCAGGTGCCGTGACCGGTGCCGCGGCCGTTCGGCAGGACGGCGCCGTGTGACGGGACGGCGGGACGGGCCGGTGCCGCCGTCCCCGCGTTTCAGTACCCCTCGCTGAGCTGCCGCACCAGGCCCGCGAAGGCGGCCCGCTCGGCCGGGGTGAGGTCCACGTACTCGCGGTGCGGTCCGGCCCGGCGCTGAGCCGGCAGGACGGGCCGGACGATGCTTCCGGGATGCCTGTGGCGTATCTCGAAACGGAGACCGAACCGGTAACCGGCCAGTCCGACGGCACAGCAGAAGACCAGCGCGGCGGGCAGCACCACACCGAACCACAGCAGGAGCGAGACATGCGCAGGCATGTCTCCAGTGAACACCACGGTCCGGGACGACAGCCCCGGACCGTGACGTAAGTCGCAGGTGACGTGAACTACTCACAGCGCCGCACAGCCCGGCGTGCCGTCCGTCACACCGTCGCCGCCGTACACCGTCACCGCGTCACCGCCGTACACCGTCACCGCGTCACCGCCGTACACGTCACCGCGTCACCGCGGTGCGCCGCCACCGTGTCACACCGTCACCGGCTGCGCGGCGTCCGCGGAGGCCTCCTGCCCGGACGTCGCCTCAGGGGCGCCGGCCGTGGCGTCCGGTGCGGGCCTGCGCAGTGTCTTCAGCACGATCACCAGGGTCGTGGTCGTGACGGCCCCCGCGGCGATGGCGACCAGGTACAGCAGCGGGTTGCCGATCAGCGGGACCACGAAGATGCCGCCGTGCGGGGCGCGCAGCGTGGTGCCGAAGGCCATCGACAGGGCGCCGGTGACCGCGCCGCCGGCCATCGCCGAGGGGATGACGCGCAGCGGATCGGCCGCGGCGAACGGAATGGCGCCCTCGGTGATGAAGGACAGGCCCAGCACCCAGGCGGCCTTGCCGTTCTCGCGTTCGGCACGGTTGAACAGCCGCCCGCGCACGGTCGTGGCCAGGGCCATCGCCAGCGGCGGCACCATGCCCGCCGCCATCACCGCGCCCATGATCTTCATCGCGGAGCCGGAGGGGTCGGACACGGCGATGCCCGCGGTGGCGAAGGTGTAGGCGACCTTGTTGACCGGCCCGCCGAGGTCGAAGCACATCATCAGGCCGAGCAGGGCGCCCAGCAGGACGGCGTTGGTGCCGGTGAGACCGCTCAGCCAGTCGGTCATCGCCCGCTGCGCGGTGGCGATGGGCTTGCCGATGACGACGAACATCAGGAAGCCGGTCACCGCGGAGGAGATCAGCGGGATCACCACGACCGGCATGATGCCGCGCACCACCGCCGGTATGCGGACCCTCTGAACGGCCGTCACCACGCCGCCGGAGATGAGGCCGGCGGCGAGCCCGCCGAGGAAGCCGGCGTTGACGGTGAGCGCGACCGAACCGCCGACGAAGCCGGGCACGAGGCCGGGGCGGTCGGCCATGCCGTAGGCGATGTAGCCGGCCAGGACCGGGACGAGGAAGGCGAAGGCGACCTGGCCGATCTGGTACAGCAGCGCCGCCCAGCTGTCGGCCTGCGTCCACACGAAGTGGTCCATGACCGAGGGCGCCTTGTTGATCCGGTAGCCGCCGATCGCGAAACCGAGCGCGATCAGCAGGCCGCCCGCCGCGACGAAGGGAACCATGTAGCTGACGCCGGACATGAGCCAGGTGCGCAGTTTGGTGCCGTAGCCGTCGCCGCGTTCCCCGCTCCGCTCCACCGGTGTGCCGGCGACAGCCCCGCCGTCTCCCGCACCGTCTCCGGCGGCCGCGGTGGTCTCGCCGCGTGCCGCCTTGCGCCGTACCTCGTCGATGAGTTCGCCGGGCCGGTTGATGCCCGCGGCGACACGGACGTCGACGGTGGGTTTCCCGGCGAAGCGGTCCCTGTCCCGCACGGGGACGTCGTGCGCGAAGATCACCCCGTCCGCGGCCGCGATCACGGCCGGGTCGAGCCGGGTGAAGCCGGCCGATCCCTGGGTCTCGACCACCACCTCGACACCCGCCGCCCGTCCGGCGTTCTCCAGTGCCTCGGCCGCCATGTAGGTGTGCGCGATGCCGGTGGGGCATGAGGTGACGGCGACGATCCGGAACACGGGCGGACCGGCGGCCTCACCACCGGAGCGAGAGCCGGTACCGGGCCCCGGGTGACCGCCGGTGCTGTCCGCCGCGGCGCCGGGAGAGGCCGCTCCCGGTGCCGCGGCGGTGTCCTGAGAGCCGTCGGCCGTCCGGGCGCCGGGCGCATCCGAGGGCCCGTCCGAGGGCCGGCCGTCGGCGGCCGTGCTCGGAGGCGGACCGGCAGCCTCCGCCGTCCCGTCCGCGCCCTCCGTACCCTCCGTGCCGTCCGCGCCCCCCGTGCCGTCCGTGGCGGGCTCCGGCGCCTGGTCGCCGCGTATGAGCGCCGCCGCGGCCGCCGGGTCCCGCACCGAGCGCAGCGCGGCGGTGAAGTCGGCGTCCATCAGCCGCCGGGCCAGCGCGGACAGGATCGTCAGGTGGGCGTCGTCGGCGCCGGCCGGGGCGGCGATCAGGAACACCAGGTCGGCGGGGCCGTCCGGGGCGCCGAAGTCGATTCCGGCCGCGCTGCGTCCGAAGGCGAGCGTCGGCTCGGTGACATGTGTGCTGCGGCAGTGCGGGATGCCGATGCCGCCGTCCAGACCGGTCGGCGCCTGTGCCTCACGGGCGGCCACGTCCGCGAGGAATCCGTCCAGGTCCGTCACCCGGCCCAGCGCCGCCATCCGTTCGGCGAGCGAGCGGGCCGCTGCTTGTCTGGTGTCGGCGGACAGGTCGAGGTCGACCAGGTCCGCGGTGATCATCTCGCTCATCGCGGGCTCCTTCGCACGCGTGTCACCCGGTGAGGCCGGGCGGGGATAGGACGGGGCGGAGACAAGGGGCGGGACGGGGCGGCGGGCAGTCATACCGCGGGCTGCGTCAGGGCGCGGTCCACCGGCACCTCGGCGGTCACCGCGACCGCCGCCGGATCCAGGTCGCCGGGGGACGGCATCACACTGCCGGGCAGCTGGACGGCGGCGGCGCCGTGGGCCACGGCCGAGGCGAGCGCCTCGGGCCCGGTGCCGCCGGCGATCAGGAAACCGGCCAGCGAGGCGTCCCCGGCGCCGACGTCGCTGCGGACGGCCCGCACGGGTGCGCTGCCGTGCCAGGCGCCCGCATCGTCCACCAGCAGCTGCCCGTCGGCGCCCAGGCTCGCCAGGACGGCACGGGCACCGAGCCCCCGCAGCTCCTCGGCGGCCTTCAGTGCGTCGCCCACCGTCGCCAGGGGGCGGCCCACGGCCTCGGCGAGTTCCTCGGCGTTCGGCTTGACCACGTCCGGGCCCTCGCGCAGGGCGGCGCGCAGGGCGGGCCCGGAGGTGTCCAGGGCGATCCGTACGCCCGCCGAGTGCGCCCGTGCGACCAGGTCGGCGTACCAGGTGGGGGCGAGTCCGCGGGGCAGGCTGCCGCAGCAGGCGATCCAGTCCGCGCCGCGCGAGCACCGCCGCACGGTCTCCAGCAGCGCCTCCTGCTCCTGCTCGGACAGCTCCGGGCCGGGAGCGTTGATCTTCGTCAGGACGCCGTCGGACTCGGCGAGCGCGATGTTGGAGCGGGTGGCCCCGGCGACGGGCACCGGGGCGACCTCGATGCCCTGGGCGTGCAGCAGGTCGGCGACGAGCGCGCCGGGCGCGCCGCCCAGGGGCAGCACGGCGACCGTGCGCCGTCCGGCGGCCGCGACGGCCCGGGAGACGTTCACGCCCTTGCCGCCCGGGTCCACCCGCTCGCCGGCCGCCCGGATCACCTCTCCGCGGTCCAGGGCGGGCACCTCGTAGGTCCGGTCCAGCGACGGGTTCGGGGTGACGGTGACGATCATGCGCGCACCACCTGTGTGCCGCCGCGCTCGATGGCCGCGGCCTCCTCGGGGCTGAGGCCGCTGTCGGTGATCAGCACCTGCACGTCGCTCAGTCCGCCGAAGCGGGCGAAGTGCTCCTGGCCGTGCTTGGAGGAGTCGGCGAGCAGCACCACCCGGCGGGCGGCGGCGACGGCCGCGCGTTTGACGGCGGCCTCGGCGAGGTCGGGGGTGGTGAGCCCGTGCTCGGCGGAGAAACCGTTGGCCGCGACGAACGCCACGTCGGCGCGGATCTCGCCGTAGGCGCGCAGCGCCCAGGCGTCCACGGCCGCCCGGGTCCGGTGCCGCACCCGCCCGCCGACGAGGTGGAGCTGGAGGCCGGGGTGGTCGGCCAGGCGGGCCGCGATGGGCAAGGAGTGCGTGACGACGGTGAGATCGGCATCCAGCGGCAGGGCGGCGGCCAGGCGGGCCACCGTGCTGCCGGCGTCCAGGATCACCGTGCCCTCGGCGGGCAGCTCGGCCAGGGCCGCCTTGGCGATGCGGTCCTTCTCGCCGGCCGCGGTCGCCTCCCGCTCGCTGAGGTCCGGCTCGAAGTCCAGCCGGCCGACCGGGATCGCGCCGCCGTGCACCCGGCGCAGCAGACCGGCCCGGTCCAGGGCCTTCAGGTCGCGGCGGATCGTCTCCGCCGTCACCTGGAAGACCTCGGCCAGCGAGACGACGTCGACCCGGCCGCCCTCCCGGGCCAGCCGCAGGATCTCCTGCTGCCGCTCCGGTGCATACATGTCCGTTTACCTCCGGCCACATGCCCGAACGTGTGGTTTCCCGGGAGGCTACGACGGGAGAGCGGAGAAGTAAACCGGTCCGGACATGATCCGGGCGCGGACGGAATCGGCCACCGGGTGTGGACGGCCCCGGCCACCGGGTGCGTACGGGCTCGGCCACCGGGTGCGTACGGGCTCGGCCATGGGGATGCGGCCGCGCAGCGGGAGCGGACGTCCGTGCACACAGGACGCCCGCAGCGAAGGAGCCGGGACCGGCGCCCGGGGGGAGGCGCCAGACCCGGCTCGGGGAGGGTCCCGGCACCGGGGGGGAATGCGTCGGGACCTGGTGCGTGGGCCGGCCGTGCAGGTGGTGGGTCGGTCCGGCTCGCGGTCGGTGCGGTGTGCGGCGGCGGTGCGGACGCGTCTGCCCGGCCCCGGGGTACGGGGCCCGCGCGCCCGCCCGTCCGCCGCGCGGACCTGGGTGTGCCCGCAGGGGACCCACCCGGCCCGCGGATTGTTCAGCGGTGCGACGTGGTGCGACGTGTGCCTGGCTCGGCGGGGTGTGTCAGCTGGGTTGTTCCCGGGTGCCGGGCCCTTGAAGCAGCGAGAGACGGCCATGTTTGCGCCGTTTTTCACCACCCGTCGCGCGCGGGCGCACGAAACGTGCTGCGCCGAAAGTCCAGGTCCGGCCGCCGCCCGGGGCGTGCCGGCCACGGCCGGGGACCGGGCCGGATCACGTCCACTCGGGGCTCGTCCGCGTCAGGCGGCGGCGTCGAAGCCGGTGTCGCGGGCCAGCTTCTTCAGCTCCAGCAGGGCATGCTTCTCGATCTGCCGGATCCGCTCACGGGTGAGGCCGTGCTCCTTGCCGACCTCGGTCAGCGTGCGCTCACGGCCGTCCTCGATGCCGTAGCGCATCTTGATGATGGAGGCCGTGCGCTGGTCCAGGCGGCCGATCAGGTCGTCCAGTTCCTCGCTGCGCAGCAGCGTCATCACCGACTGCTCCGGCGACACCGCGGAGGTGTCCTCCAGCAGATCCCCGAACTGGGTCTCGCCCTCGTCGTCGACCGACATGTTCAGCGAGACCGGGTCACGGGCCCAGTCCAGGACGTCGGAGACGCGCTCCGTGGTGGAGCCCAGCTCGGCGGCGATCTCCTGGGGCTCCGGGTCGCGGCCGTGCTCACGGTTGAACTCGCGCTGCACCCGGCGGATGCGGCCCAGCTCCTCCACCAGGTGGACGGGCAGCCGGATGGTGCGGGACTGGTCCGCGATGGAGCGCGTGATCGCCTGGCGGATCCACCAGGTGGCGTAGGTGGAGAACTTGAAGCCCTTGCGGTAGTCGAACTTCTCCACCGCGCGCACCAGGCCCGCGTTGCCCTCCTGGATCAGGTCCAGCAGGGGCAGCCCGCTGCGCGGGTACCGGCGAGCCACGGCCACCACCAGACGCAGGTTGGACCGGATGAAGACGTCCTTGGCGCGCTCGCCCTCGGCGACCAGTGCCTCGAGTTCCTCCCGGGTGGCGTCCACCGAGGACTCCTCGTACCCGTCGAGGATCTGCCGCGCGTACACACCCGCCTCTATGACCTGGGAAAGCTCGACCTCCTTGGCGGCGTCCAGCAGCGGTGTGCGCGCGATCTCGTCGAGGTACATGCCGACCAGGTCGCGATCGGCGATCTCGCCGCTCTGGGCGCGAACACTGCTTGCCGCGTCGACCGTCTCGCCGGCGGCGGACTGACGACGGGCGACGGCACGGGTTGCCATGCGTGCTCCCTTGCGATGGTGGGTCAGCGGGTGGTCCTTGGGACGCGCTCGGCACGTTGCTGGAAACTCTCCTTGGGTGCCCGGCATCCGAGGGAAACAACGACTGGAATCAGGACAGAATTCCCAACATGACCCGCAACTTTTCTGATCATGCAGTACCCTGTCCCGCCACACTGCGCCGCACACCGCGAGGACGGCGACGGATCCCCAGGTCAGAACCCGGGCCGGGCTTCCCGGCGATCTCCGGACGATCTCGTCCGACGCCCCGGACATGAGACGGGCGTCACACGGATGCCGCAGCCCCGCGACCCTACGTCACCCAACCGGCGGAGAGTGCCGGCAGCAGCGCGACCCGAGGCCGGAGGACGGCGAGGAACCGGATCCCGGCGTGAGCCGTGCCGCCGGTGTGCGCCTTTGGCCCCTGACACCGCCCGCATCCCCTCACCGCCGGGACGAGCCCACCCGGACATCTTGCCGCACAATCGAATGTTCGGCGCACTCTGCCCGGAATTTTACCGAAACCTGCCGTTCCGCCCCCGGACCCGGCAACCCCGGGCACCCCGTTCCCCGCACCAGCACCCACTGGACGGCGAACCCTCAGCCGAACTGCACCGACCGCTTGGCCATCCCCATCCAGAAGCCCTCGATCACCGATTCCGGCGCATCCAGCCCCCCGCCGGCCTCGGCGGCGCCCATGGCCACGAACAGCGGGGCGAAGTGCTCGGTGCGCGGGTGGGCGTACCGGCCGGCGGGAGCGCGGTCCAGGAAGTTCAGCAGGGCGTCCCAGTCGCGGGCCTGGAGGGCCTGCCGCCCCCAGTCGTCGAACTCGGACGACCAGCTGGGCACGCCTTCCCCGGCATGGCGCAGTGCGGCGAGGTTGTGGGTGAAGAACCCCGAGCCGACGATCAGCACGCCCTCGTCGCGCAGCGGTGCCAGCCTGCGGCCGATCTCCATCAGCCGGGCCGGGTCGAGGGTGGGCATGGAGACCTGCAGGACAGGGACGTCGGCGGCGGGGAACATCTCGGCGAGCGGGACGTAGGCGCCGTGGTCCAGGCCGCGATCCGGCACGTCCTGCACCGGCATGCCGGGTGCGCGCAGCAGCTTGCGCACGCTGTCGGCCAGCCCGGGGGCGCCGAGGGCGGGATACGTCACCTGGTAGTAGCGCTCGGGGAAGCCCCAGAAGTCGTAGACCAGGGGGACGGTCCGGGTGGCCCCGATGGCGAGCGGCGCCTCCTCCCAGTGGGCGGAGACCATGAGGACGGATTTCGGGCGGGGCAGCGAAGCGGCCCACGCGGCGAGCTGACCGGGCCAGACGGGGTCGTCGGCGAGCGGCGGGGCGCCGTGGCCGAGGTACAGCGCGGGCATGCGCCCGGAGGCGGCGGACGCGGAGGCGGCCTTCGCGTCCCGGGGGGCGGGCGTCCCGTTCGAGGCGGCAGCAGGCATGGCGGCGGCTCCTTACCGGTCGTGCGACTTGCCGGTTGCCGGTCGAGCGACCTGCCGGCGAGCGCATCACTTGAAGTTTCAAGTTACGCCTCGGGAGCACGCCGCGCAATTTGTTCAACATTCAAATAGCAGCCTCGTAGAGTGGACATATGAGCACTCTCCCCACATCCGCAGCCGCACTCGAACGTCCACCGCAGACCGCCGAGGCACCCCGCTGGCTCTCCGCCGAGGAGCAGCGCGTCTGGCGCGCCTACCTGCACGCCACGACGCTGCTCGAGGACCATCTCGACCGTCAGCTGCAGCGCGACGCGGGCATGCCGCACATCTACTACGGCCTTCTCGTCCAGCTCGGCGAGGCACCGCGCCGCCGCCTGCGGATGACCGAACTGGCCAAGAACATGAAGATCACGCGCTCCCGGCTCTCGCACGCCGTCGCCCGCCTGGAGAAGAACGGCTGGGTGCGCCGCGAGGACTGCCCCTCGGACAAGCGGGGCCAGTTCGCGGTCCTGACCGACGAGGGCCACGAGGTGCTGCGGCGCACCGCTCCCGGCCATGTCGCCGCCGTGCGACAGGCGCTGTTCGACCGGCTCACCCCCGAACAGCAGCAGTCCCTCGGCGAGATCATGCGGATCGTCGCCGAGGGACTCCAGCCGAAGGAGGCGGGCGCGGACCTCCCCTGGCTCCGCTGAACGGACCTGCCGCGGTTCCGCTGAGCCGGGGCCGCCCCGGACGGGACACGGAATCTGGACCGCAAGCCACCCCGCGCCCGCTCGGTGCCCCGTCCCCGGACAGCTCCGTCCCCCGTCCCCGGACGGATCCGTATCCCCGTCCCCGGACGGTCCGGTGGTGCCGCCCGCCGTCAGTGCACGATGACCCCGTCAGTGCACGATGACCCCGTCAGTGCAGGACGACCGGCACCGCGACCTCGTCGTCCGCACCCGGGGTCCGGTCGGAGCCGGTGACCCGGGTGCTGCCCGGCCGCCTCGCGGTGACGAAGGTCAGCGCGATCACGCCGGCCACGACGAGGATGCCGACGGCCAGCCAGATGGCCTGGGTGTAGCCGTGCACCAAGCCCTGCAGCTGCACCAGCCGCCGTCCCGGTTCGGTGCCGGCGGCCGCGAGGTGGCCCGTGATGTAGGAGGCCGTCGCGGAGGAGGCGATGGTGTTCAGCAGGGCGGTGCCGATGGCGCCGCCCACCTGCTGCGAGGTGTTGACCATCGCGGAGGCCACGCCCGCGTCACGCGGCCGCACACCCTGGGTGGCCAGGGACATCGCCGGCATGAACGCCGTACCCATGCCGAGCCCCAGCAGCACCATCGCCGGCAGCAGCAGCGCCGGGTAGGACGAGCCGATTTCGATCCGGGTCAGCAGCAGCATGCCGCACGCGGCCACCAGGAAACCCGGACCCATCAGCAGCCGCGGCGCCACCCGCGTCATCAGGCGGGCACCGATCTGCGTGGAACCGGTGATCATGCCGGCCACCATCGGCAGGAACGCGAAACCGGTCGTGACCGGCGAGTAGCCCTGGACGACCTGCAGGTAGTAGGTCAGGAACAGGAACAGCCCGAACATGCCGATGATCGCCAGGCCGAGGGAGAGGTAGACACCGGCGCGGTTGCGGTCGGTCAGCACGCGCAGCGGCAGCAGCGGCGCCTTCACCTTCGCCTCCACCACCGCGAAGGCGGCCAGCAGGACGACGGACGCGACGAACATCGCCACGGTCACGGCGTCGCCCCAGCCGTCGGACTCGGCGCGGGTGAACCCGTAGACCAGCGCGACCAGGCCGAGGGTGGACAGGACCACGCCCGGGAAGTCCAGCGGCGCGCGGTTGCGGCCGCCCTCCGGCTCCCGGACGACGGCGAACGCGCCCGCGGCGGCCACCACGGCGAACGGGATGTTCACGAAGAACGTCCAGCGCCAGTCCAGGTACTCGGTGAGGAATCCGCCGAGCAGCAGCCCGACGGCGCCGCCACCGCCGGCGATCGCGCCGTAGATGCCGAACGCCTTCGCCCGCTCCTTGGCGTCGGTGAAGGTCACCGCCAGCAGGGACAGCGCGGCAGGCGCCAGCAGCGCGCCGAAGACACCCTGCAGCGCCCGCGCACCGAACATCATCGGGCCGCTCGTGGCCGCGCCGCCGAGCACGGAGGCCAGCGCGAAGCCGGCCAGCCCGGCCACGAAGGCGCGCTTGCGGCCCCACGTGTCGGCGATACGGCCGCCGAAGAGCAGCAGCCCGCCGAAGGCGAGGGCGTAGGCGGTGACCACCCACTGCCGGTTGCCGTCGGAGATGCCCAGGTCACGCTGGGCGGAGGGCAGGGCGATGTTCACGACGGTCGCGTCGAGCACGACCATCAGCTGGGCCAGCGCGATGAAGACGAGCGCCTTCCAGCGGTTGGCGTCCGCGGACTGCGCGCGGACACCGGAAGCCTGTGCGGCTGTTTCGGACATGGATGTATCCACTTCGGGACGTCGATGAACGTGAACGATGACGTTGTGTGACAAAAGGGAGGAAGCGAGCGCGTCACGGACGACGCCCACCCCCGGAAAGGGCGGAGAAGATCTAGGAAACGGCCGTGAGGACGGCCGACGGAGAAGACCGTGGTACGGCGCTGTACTCCGGGGTACGGCGCTGTACTCCGAGGTACGTCGCTGTACTCCTGGGTACAGCGCTGTACCCCTCGGCCCCGGGGGCCGCCGGCCGGCGGCCCGGAGAGTGAACCTCGGTCAGTGGATCAGCGGACGAACATCCGGCACCCGTCGGACGCTGTCCGACAAGGCCCGGTGCACGGCCGGCCCGGCACGGGCGTACGACTGCGTACGGTGCGTACGGCGGGCGGTCGCGGGCCGGTCACGTCGTGACCCGGCCGCGGCGACCGGTCAGGCGTGGCGGAGATCCTCCAGGGTCGTGGCAATCCCGGGCAGGACCGAACGAGCCGGGGCCCGCAGTCCGTCCAGGAGCAGCTGCAGATGACGGTGGACGAAGCGGTCGTGGACGGTGCAACCGGTACCGGCCGGCGGGCGGCTGAGCTGGGCGAGGGCGACCATCAGATCGCCGACACCCACGTCCTCGCGCAGCTGCCCGGCCGCCTTGGCGCGGTCCATGACCTCCGCGACGAGGCGCTCCACCCGGTCACGGGCGGCCACCAGGTCGGGATGGTGCTGGTCGAAGGTGCTGGACAGCATCGGGCACAGCGCGCTGATCCGCTCGCGGGCCGCGGCGTGCACGAAGCGCGACAGCGCCTCGAACGCGTCGCCGGTCTGAGCGAGCGCCTCTTCGGCGGCGTGCGCCGTGCGGTCCATGACGGAGCAGACGACCTCGCGGACGAGGGCGTCACGGTCCGGGAAGTTGCGGTACAGCGTGGCGTTGCCGACGCCGGCCCGGCGGGCGATCTCGTCGAGCGGCACCTCGGGGCCGTCCTCCACGAACATCTCCCGGGCGGCGGTGACGATCCTCTCCCGGTTGCGCAGGGCGTCGGCACGCGGCCGGGTCGCCTTGCGCTGCACGGGCCGCGCGGTCGTCGGGGCGTTCACGGCGTACTCCTGGGTCGGTGACTCGGTTGCTTGTTCGGTGCGGGTAGGTGAGCCGCACGATCCGGGGAACATCTCCCCGTTTCCGGCGGCCACTGGACCAAACGGGGAACGGGTCCCCGGTTATTTCCCTCCCGCACTGAATCTCCGTGTGAGCTGAGGCACACCCTGCGGACACCCAGCAGAGCGCGGGCCTTTCCACGGAACGAACCCCGGACCGGGACGCACCCCGCCCGTCCGGCACGACACCGCCCCGCACCCCGCCGTCCCGCCACGGTTCCTGCCCTGCCGCCCGGCCGGACCGCGTTCCCCTCCTCCGTTCCCCCGCCCGGATCCCCCTGTCCCACGACCGGACCGCTTCAGCGCGCGGCCGGCGGCGCCGCGACACAGGGTGAGCGAAAGGGTGCAGCCGGATACCGGTGGCTTCTCGGAGCGAACCGGTGGCTGCCTGGAGCGAAAGGTCCACGCATGCAGCCGCAGCCGCCCCGACGCCGGATACCCCACCGCCGAGCCGCCGCCTTCGCGGCCGTCACCCTGCTGACCCTCGCGGTCAGTTCGGCGGGAACGGCGCACTTCACGGCGGGCGACACGGCAGCCCGGGCGGGAGCGGTCGCCCTCACCCCCGCCCTGGTGCCCTGTCTGATCAGCGGCAGCTCGGCGCTGCAGATGGCGGAGGGCATACCCACCCGCGGCCACTACGCCCGCTCCACCGGCACCGTGCACGCCCTCACCCTGATGATCGACTTCTCCGACGCCCCCGGTGAGGGCACCGCCATGGACCGCTTCCACGAGTTCTTCCCGCAGACCCAGGAGTGGTTCCGCACCGCTTCCTACGGCCGTCTGACCTACCGCCCGGAAACCCCGATACGCGACTGGCTGCGGATGCCGAAACCGTTCAAGGACTACGGCATAGAACGCGGCGCCCCCTTCGACCCGGGCTACCGCCGCCTGGTCCAGGACATCGTGACCGCGGCCGATCCCAAGGTCGACTTCAGCCAGTACGACCTGCTCAACGTCCTGATGACCCCCAACGCGGGCCCCTCCGCCCTGGAGACGGTCCTGTCGGTGACCTTCGCGGGCAACACCGCCGCCCCCGTTGCCGACGGCACCCCGATCGCCAACGCCTCGTTCGTCTACTCACGCCAGGACGACGGCTCCGGCTCCTACCCCCACACCGGCTACCGGGTCCTGCCCCACGAGAACGGCCACGTCTTCGGCCTGCCCGACCTGTACACCCAGGAAGGCGGGGGCGCGGTCGGCCACTGGGACATCATGAGCGAGGACTGGGGCGCCAACAACGACCTGCTCGGCTGGCACAAATGGAAGCTGGGCTGGCTGGACCCCGACCAGGTGAACTGCGCCAGCGGACACGGCACCAAGGAGTACACGCTGACCCCGCTGGGGCAGCCGGGCGGACCCAAGCTGGTGTTCGTCCCCCTCGACGGCCGCACCGGCTACGCCCTCGAACTGCGCACCCGCGACGGCAACGACGAGGAGGTGTGCTGCCCCGGCATCCTCATCTACAAGGTCGACGCCGGGCTGGACACCGGCCAGGGCCCCATCACGGTCTTCGACGCCCACCGCGACACCGGCGGCTGCACCAACAGCCCCAACGTCCACGCCGAACTCTCCGACGCCCCCTTCGCCCCCGGCGAGACCTTCAAGGACCCCAAGGCAGGCGTACGCATCGACGTCACGGCGGCCGACCTGGAAGGCAACTACCGGGTCCGGGTGACCCGGCAGTGACCGATCAGTGACGTGGCCTGCCCCGACCTGCTTCCTGAGCCCACGCCCACGCACCCCGCGTCCTCCCCCTGACCTGCCCTTCCCTCTCCGGATCTCCTCCCGCCCCGCCCCGGACTACCGTAGGCGTGCTGCCCGCCCGCCCCTGAGTCCCGCACGGGAGAGAAACCGAGATGCCCGCGACGCCCGCGCACCCGACGACACGGCCCACCGGGGCCGCCGGCGCCGCACCCACCTCCCCCGAGGACCCCGAGGCCCCCGAGACCCCCGCCGAGGCGGTCACCCCCCTGATCCGCGGCATCACCGTCCTGCACCGCCTGACGGAAGCCGGCGGCACCCTCACCCCCAGCATGCTGGAGAAGGCCACCGGCCTGGCCCGCTCCACGGTGGACCGCATCACCGCGACCCTGGCCCGCATGGGATACGTCCGCCTCGACGGCCGGGACGTCGTCCTCACCCCGCGCCTGATGGAACTGGGCAACGCCTACCTGGCCGCCCTGCGCCTGCCCGCCCTGCTCGACGCACACGCGGACGCACTCGCCGACGCACTGGACGAATCGGTGTCCCTGGCGGTCGGCGACCGCGACGGCATCCGCTTCATCCACCAGGCCACCCGGCGCCGCGCGATGTCGCTGAGCTTCCGCATCGGCGACCTGCTGCCCGCCGAACGCACCGCCCCAGGCCCGCTGTTCGCGACCGAGTGGACGGAAACGGACTGGCGCCGCTGGCGCG
The DNA here is from genome assembly GCF_014656135.1 of Streptomyces thermodiastaticus. GTDB lineage: Bacteria > Actinomycetota > Actinomycetes > Streptomycetales > Streptomycetaceae > Streptomyces > Streptomyces thermodiastaticus. The sequence continues at coordinate 11,843 of NZ_BNBV01000041.1, read as the reverse complement.
CACGCAGAGCGGCCGACCCGGAGGATGGCACCTTCCCGGCGGTACCGCCGCGCCGGCACCTGCGGGACGACTTCGAGCAGCGCACCGCCGAGGCCGCACGGCAGGGGTGGGCGCTGGACGACCAGCTGCTCGAGCCGGGCCTGGTGGCCGTCTCGGCACCGGTACGGAACCCGGCGACCGGCAGGATCGCCTGCGTGGCCAACGTGGTGAGCCACACCAGCCGGCACACCGCCGAGGACCTGCGCACCGCCCTGCTGCCGCGCCTGCGCGAAACGGTCGCGGCCATGGAACGGGACCTCGCCACCGCCCCGCCCGCACCCCAGGGACCGCCCCCCGCCGGCCTGGCCACCTGGACGGCCGCGTCGAAACAGGAACTCGGCAGGGACTTCGTCGAATCCCTGGCCCGCGGCCTGACCGTCCTGACCGCCTTCGACGCGTCCCGGCCCGCCCTCACCCTCACGGAGGTCGCCCAGGCGACCGGCCTGGCGCGGGCCACCGCCCGCAGAGCCCTGATCACCTACGAACACCTGGGCCTGGTACGCCAGCACCCCGACACCCGCACCTTCTCCCTCACCCCGCGGGTGCTCTCCCTCGGCTTCCCCCCGCTGTCCCGCACCTCGCTCCCCCGCATCGCCCAGCCCCACCTGGAGGACCTGGCGGCCCGTGTCCAGGAGTCGGCGTCCCTGGCGATCCTCACGCCGTCCGCCGACGAGATCCAGTACACGGCCCGCGCCGTCACCCACGGCATCATGAGCGTCGACATCACCGTCGGCACCCGCCTCCCGGCCCGCGCCACCGCCCTGGGCCGCGTACTCCTGGCCCACCCGTCGTCCCCGACGGCCCGAGCCGGCTACGCCCTGGCCGACGAGGAACTCGAACAGGGCCTGCGCGCCCTCGCGGTCCCCGTCCACGACCGCACCGGCCGCACCGTGGCCGCCGTCAACCTGGCCATGCACGCCGCCCGCCACACCCGCGAAGCCTGCCTCGACCACCTCCTGCCGGCCCTGCGCCACACCGCGTCCTGCATCGAGGCCGACCTCCACGTCGCCTCCCGCTTCACCCAGGTCCCCCTGACCTGACCCCACGCCCCCGCCGGGATCCGGTACCCTGACGGCTGTGGCGTACATCGCCACGGTCTGCCTTCGTAGCTCAGGGGATAGAGCACCGCTCTCCTAAAGCGGGTGTCGCAGGTTCGAATCCTGCCGGGGGCACCAGCGCAAAGGCCCCGGACCGATCATGGTCCGGGGCCTTTGACATCCATTGTTGACATCACCGAGGGCGGTCACTGACGACCGAACGCCTCCTGAGCAGGCGGTCCATGTGGCTCATGGCCTCGCGCTGCGTGTCCTGCGCGACGTGGGTGTAGACGTCCATGGTGATGCTGATCTGGGAGTGCCCCAGGATCTCCATCACCACGCGGGGTGCCACCCCGGCCGCCGTGAGCAGCGTGGCCGTGCCGTGCCGGGCATCGTGCAGCCGGATCACCCGGAGGCCGGCGGACCGGGCGACGCGAGTGAAGGAGCGGTACACGTTCCGCGGCTCGACCGGGCGACCGGTGCGGGTGGTGAAGACGTAGTCCGACTCCTGCCACGTCTCCCCCGCCCTGGCCCGGGCGGCGGCCTGCCGCATCCGGTGCCAGCGCAGAGGCGCAACGCACAACGCGGGCAGCGGAACGGCACGGCGCCGGCGGCTCTTGGGATCGTCGTCGTACAGCACGCCCCGGCGCCGCTGCATCTGCTGGCGGACGTAGAGGACGCGGTTGTCGAGGTCGACGTCCGACCAGCGAAGCCCGACGATCTCACTTGTCGTACGTGCTGAGCTTCCGCCGGGGCTTGATGACGTTGTCCAGCCAGTACGGCAGCCACTCGGAGAGCTTGGCCGACCGGGTCGGCACGGGCACGCCCTGGTCGACCTTGTCCAGCAGTTCGCGGCGCTTGGCGTCGCACTCGGCCCAGGTCTTGCCGTAGGCGAACTTGCGGGCGCGGGTGCCGTCCGGCTGGAGGACGTAGACCGCGCACTGATACCGGCCGTCCTTGCGCTTGGTGATGGTGCCGGCGCCGTTGGGATTGCGCTTGCGCTGTTGAGCCATCAGGCCGCCGACTCCATTTCGTTGTCGATGTACTCGCGGACGGCGCGCGCCGGGATGCGGCGGCACCGGCCGATCGTGATCGAGGCCAGTCGGCGGGAACGGATGAGGTCATAGACCGTGGACCGCCCGACCTTCAGCCGCTCCATCACGTCCGGCACCGTCAGCAGTTCGTCATCACGCTTGGGTGGGTTCTCCTTCCGTTCCGGGAGCGGGTTCGAGGGATGCGGCGAGCCAGGCTTCGGCGTCGGTAAGACCGGTCCCGGCGTAGATCCAGTGCGCGAGGACGAGCGTCGTGTCCGGGTCGGTCTCGGCCGCTGCCATGGCCTGTGCACGCCGCCATGCGGCGCGGGCGTCGCGGAGGGCGCCGAGGGTGGTGGAGTAGCGGCGGGACTTGGTGGAGAAGTGGCCGCGGAAGCCGAGCATGTGGGCCCAGGACCGCAGCCGGAGGTGTTCGAGGTCCTTGCGGGCGCCGAGGGTCCAAGCGGTGCGGATGAGACGGCGGGCGTGATCGCTGATGTCGAGCTGGGCGAGTTCCGCGAGGAACTTCAGCGGCCGGTCCAGAGCCCCAGTGGCTGTCTCGGTGCCCTTGGTGGCGTACTTCGCGATGTACGCCGCCACGGCCCGCTCGGTCAGTTCCTGACCGCCGGTGAAGTCGGCGGAGCGGATCGTGCGGACGTCGAGCTGACGGCCGAAGGTGAAGGTGTGGGCCCGGCCGTCGACGACGGGCCCGTCCACGCAGGCGGTCGCAGCGGCGGCCCGGATGGCATCGGTCAGCAGCTCGGCGGTGGCCCAGGCGGGAGGAGGCGAGTCGCCACCGGCGGGGCCGTCGAGGCGGATGACGGCATGGAAGTGGACCGCTCCGCGCTTCTGGTACTCGGCAACCTTGGCGAAGGACACCCGGGCGTGCTCGCGGAAGCGCCGCTGGGACAAGCCGGCGCGCTTGGCGATCTCCCGGCGCAGGTAGATGGAGAAGCGCCGCCACAGCAGACCGGCGTGGGCGTTCCACAGCACGGCCGCTTCGTAGTCGTAGGACTCCGGGGCGAGGGGCGTGCCCAGGGCGGGGTCGTCCTGGTCGTGGAGCACGCCGCAGCGGCAACGGCGGACCGATCCGGCGGAGCCGGTCGGGCGGTTGTGGACCGGGCCGAAGCCGGGCGCGGTGAAGGTGGCGAAGACGCGGGGGTGCGTGGCCACGCGTTCCGGGACGCCCTTGCCGCCGCGCAGTCCGGCGGTGATCAGGTGGAAGGTGTCACGGCGGTAGGTCTCGGCGCAGGCCGCGCATCGGGTGGTGCGGCGGTTGTTGCAGCGGACCAGGAGATGGCCGGCCGGGAGGCGGGCGGAGTCGAGGTGGTGGAGGACGGCGCCGATCTCCCCGGTGCGAGTGTCCACGGCGTACTCGGTGCGGTGGCCGTCGAGACGGATCGGGTTGGTGCAGCCGCCCAGGGTGGAGAGCTGGCGCAGGAGCGCGGGCATGGTGCCGAGTGCGGCCAGGTTGCCGAGTTCGTGCAGCGGAGGCGGCGTGGTGCGGGTGATGATGGTCGTCTCCTTCTGGTTGGGCTGGAGGGAGACGGCCCCCGGGACGGCGGATGCTTGGCGGTATCGAGGCCGGCCCGGGGGCCCGGTGTCTCAGCGGCGGTGCTGGTCGCGCAGCAGCGAGCGCAGCACCACGGCGGCGACGGCCACGGACACGGCCGTGACGGCGACGGCGGCGAGGAGCGCGGTCAGCACGACACCGCCGACGAGGACGGCCGCGACCGCTCCGGTGCCGACGGAGATCTGGGGAGCGGGCCGCCGGACGGGTGTCGGGTCGGCCACGGTGTGGGGGTAGGCGGCCGGCGGCGCCGGGTTGTCGGGGTACTTGGGCAGGAACACGGCGACTCCTTATCTGCTCGTCTAGTCATGTGTGCCGTTGGTGACGCTCACTCCGGAGCGCGTGCCGGACTCGATGGCGGGAGCGAGGAAGGTGTGGGAGAGCCAGAAGCCGAACAGGGCGATCAGGACGACGATCCAGGGGCGGACGCCGAGGAACTTCACCGCTCCCCAGGCGAAGCAGCCGAGGACGACGACGAGCGGCAGGCTGACGGTCACGGTGGGCGATCCTCTCAGCGGACGGGGCAGCGGTGGGTGCGTGCGGCCAGTTCGGCTGCGGCACGGCTGTCGTAGTCGGCGGAGAAGCCGCAGCGCGGCGCGGTGCAGGCGGCGGTGTGCTTCTCACGGCCCCGGCCGTCGTAAGCGGTGCCGACCTGGACGGGGCCGATGCGGACGACGTTGCGGAAGCGGCGGTTCGCGGACACGCGGTCTCCTTTCAGAGGTGGGCGGCGACAGCCTCCGCCAACGGGGCCGGGACGCCGAGGCGGGCGCGGAGGGTGGAGGTGTCGATCGGGGCACCGGTACGGGCGTGGTGCTCGGCGGCGACCTTGCGCGCGTGGTCGACCAGGGCGGACGGCACAGGCACAGGCGGTCGCTGCGGCAGCGGTTCGACGGCACGCGGTGCGAGCGGTGCGGGCGCAGTCTCGGGTTCGGGCGGGGGCTCGGGCGCGGTCTCGGGTTCAGACGCGCGCTCGGGCTCGTCTTCCTGGCTCTCCTGGACGGCGGCCTCGGGGCGCTTCTCGGTCGCGGTGTGCGCGAGGAGCGTTCCGCCGAGGAAGGCGACGGCGGGCCAGCCTGCGACGAGGATGCGCAGCCAGGCCGGGACGTCGTCCAGGTCGAGAAGGCCGGCGGTGGCGACGTTGGCACCGAGGGAGGCGGCGAGCGCGACGACGAACCAGCACCAGGCCGCGGCTCTGCCATGCCCGGAGCGCAGCCGACGCCAGGCGGCGACCAGCAGCAGATCGACCGAGACGGGATAGGCCCACGCCTTCCATCCGGCCTGTCCGGCCGCCACCGCCACATCGTGGAGGTGGGCGAAGGACAGCGCGGCGGCGATGAGCGCCTGGACCAGCACCGCGTCGGCGCGGCTCAAGCGGGCGCGCATGATGCGCCTCCTTCCGGAGTGGGGCAGGGGAAGGTCAGTCGGTGACCGGGCGGGGCCGGACCACCGGTGGTGTGCTCTCCGCCGGGTGCTCGGGTACGTCGGGCCGGAAGGGCCGCAGAGCGGGGAGGTCGGGCACCAGGTGGGCTGACGTGTGGCAGATCTCGGCGGCGTCGCCCAGGGAGAGGTACGGCGTGCGGATGCGGGACCATCCACCGGAGGTGTCACCGGCGACGGCGAGGCCGGGCCGCTCGGGAGCGATGGAGCAAGCGGCCGCGACCGCTTCTGGCGCGATGTCCCCGAGGGCCATCTTGGCCGAGGCCTCGTCGTTCACACGGTGGCAGACACGACCGGTGAGCTGAGCGCGCAACATCGTCGCGCCCTTGCCGAGTTCGGCGCCGAAGCGCTGCCCGCACACCTCCAGGTAGATGCCTGCGGCACGGCCGAGCTGGGCGAGGCGGATGAGCTGGGTGACCATCTCGTCCCGCCGCTCCTCTTCCTTCCTGGTGGCGACCATGAAGAGTTCGGCCACCTCGTCCACGAACAGCACCACAGGCACCGGGCGTTCGTGCTCGGGCAGGCCCCAGATGTCGGAGGTGACCTCCTCGTCCGGAGCGCCGGCGAGTCCTTGCCGGTTCTTGATCAGGTCGTATCGGTCCTCCATTTCCTTGATGAGCACGGGCAGCAGTTCGGCTGCCTGCTCCGGGTCGGTCGCGAGCGCGGACAGCCGGGGAGCGAAGGGCGCCAGTTCGACGCCCCGTTTGCAGTCGATGCCGACGAGGGCGACCGGCTGCAGCGCGAGTCCGGCGATGAGGTGGCGCAGGTACATGGACTTGCCGGACAGCGTGGCGCCCAGGGTGAGTTGATGAGGGACGGTGCGGTAGTCGCGCACGAAAGGCGTGGCGTCCTCTCGCAGCGCGACCGGCACCTTCAGCAGGCCACCCGCGACCTTGCGCGGCATGCGCACCCGCCGTAAGACGTCGTAACCCACAAGCCGCAGCTCGACGACTCCCGGCTTGACGGTCGTGACGTACACCGCGTGAACGCCCCAGGCGTGCCGCAGCCGTTCGGCAGAGGCCGCCACATCTGCGGGTTCCTGGCCCGGAGCGAGGCGGAGGCGTATCCGCAGCCCCGTCGTGCTGGGCCGGATGATGCCTCGGCGCGGAGGCACGGGCCGGATCTCGCGCCGTGTCACGGCCCGCATGGCGAGGGTCCGCAGCCGGGAGGGTGCCACGGTCAGACCGCACGCCTCCATGACCGAGCCGTAAGAGCTGAGCAGCCGAACCGTGGACACCGGCAGACCGACCGTGGACCAGTACACCGCCGGGTGCTTGGCCCGGGCGTAGGCGGCCCCGCCGCCGAGTGCGGCGACAGGACCACCTACCTCAAGAAGCGTCGCCAGGTCGGACATCAGGCAGCGGCCCCGGTCGCGGCCGGGAAGGCGGCCGGAGTGACGGCAGCAGCCCGGTAGGCGATGCCGTGACGCTGCTGACCGTTGAAGACGGACTCCCACGGGCGGGCGACGAGCCCCGGCAGCGAGACCGGCGCCCCGAGAGTCAGTCCCTCGGAGATGCCGCTCTCCGGAACGGTGACCTTGATCAGCGACGACTCGCCGTCCTCCAGGTAGACGACGCCGATGGTCATCAGCGCCTCGCCGGTGTCGGCGTCCTTGGCGATCTCACCGGTCCGCCGGTCGCGGATCTTCGGCTCGGGCGCCTCGGTCAACAGGATCGTCGCCCCGGAGGTCTCCACGTGAATGGTGCGCATGGGCACACTCCTATCTACTCGTCTAGACAAGATGCGTCGAGCCCCTTGATCGGGATCGCGCACTCACCTTGCCACACAACTCGCCCACTCGTCTATACGAGTAAACGTGTTGGGGTGTACGAGTTCGGAGCAACCTCCCCGCGCACCACCACAAACCATGACGATCAGGTCGCAGGAAGCTGGTACGAGAGGACGTACGCGTCCGCCGCCATCACCGTGTCGCAGACCTCGACGGCCCGCCCCTCGGTGTCGAAGGCGGTGCGGACGAGATGGATGACCGGCACGCCGGCCGCCAGCCGGAGCGTCTTCACCTCCGCAGGCGAGGGCATCCGGGCACGGATCTCTTCCTCGAAGTGATCCAGGCGGTGGCCCAGCTCTTCGAGGCGGGCGTAGATGCCGCCCGGTCCGGGGTTGGGCTCCGCGATGGGGGTGCCGCGGGCGATGTCGAGCGGCAGATACGAGGTGGCGAACTCCACCGGCCGCCCGTCGAGCAGATAGCGCCGACGGCGAGCCAGAACCCGCCGCACCGAACCCAGCCGAGCGGAGACATCCTGACTGGCCCGCTCTTCCTTGACCTCCAGGCTGTCGACCTGGGGATGACTGCCGGCCGCGTCGGCCTCCACGATGAACGCGGACTTCCCCTGCTCCCTGTGCCGCCGGGCGAAGCGGTCCGAGGCAAGCCGCCTCACCGGGGGGCGTGGCCGTACGAAAACACCCCTGCCGTGCTCGGCGTGCACCAGCCCCTCGCCCTGCAGGATGGAGAAGGCGTTGCGGACCGTCATCCGGGACACCCCGAAGTGCTCGACGAGTTCCGCTTCGGAGGGCAGTTTCTCGCCCTCCCGGAATCGCCCACGGTCGATGGCCTCACGCAGCTGGTCGGCGATCTGCCGGAACACCGCACGATCGCTCGTGGGGTCGAGATCACCGAGGAGGCCCGAAGGGAGAGGGCTCACGTCAATACTCCTTTAGGTATCTAGACGAGTGGGCGAGCTTTGTTGCTACGGTGGAGAGCCTAGCCAGCCGAGAGGGCCGAGGAACGTGAGCACAGAACGCCCGCACTCCGTGAGCGTCGCCGGGGTCGTCGTGGACGACCAGGGCCGTGCTCTGCTGATACAGCGCCGCGACAACGGCCACTGGGAGCCGCCGGGCGGCGTTCTCGAACGTGACGAGACCATTCCGGAAGCCCTCCAGCGTGAAGTCCTCGAAGAGACCGGAATCAAGATCGCCCTTCCGGCGACCCTGACCGGCGTCTACAAGAACATGAAGGGCCTGATCGTCTCGCTGGTCTTCCGCTGCGAAGCAGCCGACGGCGTGCCCACCACCGGTGAGGAGACCCGCGCGCTGCGCTGGGCCACCCGCGAAGAGGTCACCGAGCTTGCCGACGAGGCGTACGCGATCCGCGTCCTGGACGCCCTCGACGCGACAACCCCGCCGGCCGTCCGCGCCCACGACGGCGTGAAACTCGTCTAGCCCGAACCCGCTGCACATGGCGGCCTACCAGCACGAAGGAACTTGTATGCACGAGTATACGAGTGGCGCCCGGGTCTGGGGGCTGAGTTGTCCAGGATTTCCCGAAGAAGTGAGCCGGGCCCGCCGCTGGACCCGCGACATCCTGCGCGGCTCGCCCCTGGCCGACGACGCCGAACTGATCGTGAGCGAGCTGAGCGCCAACGCGATCCTCCACACGGCCAGCGGCCGGGCACACGGCAGCTTCCATCTGGCGGTCGCCGTCTCCGGCCAGGTGGTCGCCCTGTCGGTCACCGACGACGGCGGCACGGCCACGGCACCGAAGGCCGGCCACCAGGTCCAGGACGCCGAGCACGGCCGAGGCCTGAGCATGGTCAGCGCCCTCGCCCACCGCGTCATCGTGCACGAGACCGATCACGGCCACACAGTCACCGCGGAGCTGTACACAGACGCCCTTACAGACACCTCTACGGGAGGCAGCCCATGCTGAACCTGCCGCAGTGGGGCTACTGGTGCGAGTGCTGGACCGAAGACCTCACCGAACAACGCGGGCCGGCGTTGCTGGCATCGTTCGACGCGTACTCGGCACACCAGGCGGACCGATGGGTGGCCGTCGCACTCCGCACCATCTCACCGGCTCTGGACGTCGACGCCTCCGACGCGGCTTGGGTGTGGCTGTCCGAAGGCCGCATCGAAACCCGCCGAGCACTCCTGCGCGCCGAACCGTGCACCGTGAGCGTGACCCACGCCAACACCCGCGTCACCTGGACGATCCGACCGGTGCTCTTCCTACCGCTGGCGGATCGTCAGGCCGCCGAACTTCCCACGTGCGCCTACAGCTTCAGACGCCGGCCGGGGCGGTGAGTTACAACTTTCTCTACTGGTTCAAGCACCCGTCGTCGCTCCGCTCCTCCGGGCGGGCGCGGGCGGCCGGCGGCGCCCGCGCTCCTGTCTTCGCCCCGCTCGGCACCGTCGGCCGCCCGCTCCCGCCCACAGGGCAGGCACACAGTGCATGAGGTGAGGACCGCTGTGGCTGGGGCCGGTCGGCTCCACGGCTTTAGGCAGCCACTTTGGCGCGAGCCTCGAAGATCATGGCCCCAGATCGGGCTCTTGCGGGCAGGCCCGGAACCCTGCCCGATCCGCGGGCCAGCGTAAGGGACCATGATCACTCGCGCCAAAGCAGCTCCAGCCCAAAGCCGCTCCGCCGACCTCCCGCCGTTGCCGACCGCCGGCCGACCACTCCGCTGAACCACTCCCGTGAGGGACTAACTGCGTGACAACGGCGGCGAACAACGGCGCGCGTCCTGCCTGCGGCATCGGCCGCCCCGGTCCAAGTTCTCTCAAGCTGGGCGGCGGTGGAACCGCTCGGGGTGGTTTGGGTGTTTGGGCTGTATGAGTAGGGGTCGTGTCCCTACGCTGGGTCATCCAAAGCTGATGGCGATGGGGGATCAGGTGAGTGCTGAGATCGTGCAGTTGGTGGAGCAGGCGGGACCGTATCTGTCGGCTGCGGTGAGTGCGTACGGGGTGGCGGTGTTCTCCCGGGCGGAGAGTGCGGCGGTGGATGCCACGGCGAATCTGGGGCGGCGAATCCTGCAGGCGGTGTGGCGCCGCCGGGACGAGCGGGGGCGTGCGGAGCTGGAGGCCGCGGTCCAGGACGCAACCGAAGCTCCGGAGGATGAGGACGCGGCGGCCGCGGTGCGCCAGCAGATCAAGCGCGCTTTGCGGGAGGATGCCGAGTTGCGGGCGGAGCTGGCCCGGCTGCTGCCCACATCCGGGGAGACGGTGCATGTGACGGCCTCGGGTGAGCGGTCGATTGCTGCCAAGACCATCACCACGGCCATCACCGGAGACCACACGACGATCCAGCCATGACCGACAGCGTTGTGTCCGGGGGCGGCGCTGTGCAGGCGACGGGCGCCCGATCCATGGCGGTGGGCGGCAATGTCAGTGTGGCGATCACCGGGGATGGCGCCCGGGTGGTGATGCTGCCGGCCGAGGCGGTGCGCTGGGCCCGGGAGGTGGAGGCGCCGCCGGGTGCTGGGAATCTGCCCGGGTCCGCGACCGGGGTGTTCGTCGGACGTCAGGACGAACTCACTGAGTTGCGCCGGATGCTGGCTGATCAGGGGGAAGCCGCGGTCACCCAGGTCTTGGGGGTGCGGGCGGTTCACGGGCTGGGCGGGATCGGCAAGAGCACTCTCGCCCTGCACTACGCCCACACCTACCGGCGTGAGTACACACTGGTGTGGTGGCTCAACGCCACCAGCACCGAGCAGATCGTCACCGGTCTGGCCGGCCTCGCCACCCGGCTGTGCCCACAGTGGGCAGCCACGGTGGGCGTGCAGGAACGGGCAGCGTGGGCGCTCCTGTGGCTGCAGTGGCATCCCGGCTGGCTGCTCGTCTTCGACAACGTCGAAGACCCCGCCGACCTGCACCACTACCTGGGCACGCTGCCGGACGGGCATCACCTGGCCACCAGCCGCATCGCCACCGGCTGGCACAAAATTGCCCCCACCATGACCTTGGGCCTGCTCGATGCCGAGGCGGCCGTGGACCTGCTGTGCACCCTCGCCTTCGGACCAGAACACACCCCCACCCCACAGCAGCGCCGCGACGCCGCGGCCCTGGCCGCCGATCTCGGCCATCTGCCGCTGGCGCTGGAGCAGGCGGGTGCCTATCTGTTCGAGACCGGCACCTCGCTGGCCGACTACCGACAGATGCTCGGGCAGGTCATGGACACCGCCGCGGGCGGGATCGATCCCGAGCGCACCATCGCCCGGATCTGGCGCCACACCCTGGCCGCCGTCGAACGCCGCAACCCACGGGCCGTCATCCTGCTGAACGCCATGGCCTGGCTCGCGCCCGACGACATCCCCCGCAGCCTGCTCGCCCCGCTCTGCCCGGACCCGCTCGCCCTCGGCGAGGCCCTGGGTGCGCTGCACGCCTACAACATGATCTCGTTCAGCTCCGACCGGCCGAGCGTCAGCGTCCACCGCCTGGTGCAGACCGTCCTGCGCCACCAGCCCACCGGCGCCGACGGCTACCCGGCAGGCCGGCAGGACGCCGAACACCTCATCCAGCACGCCACCCCCGACGAGGACACCGACACCCCGCAGTGGGAGCAGCTCCTACCCCACGTCGTCGCCGTCGCCGACTCCACGCCGCCCCACTGCCCGGCATCGACCGACACCGCCGACGCCTACCACGCCGCCGCACAGTACCTGTACCGCCAGGGACGCGAAGCCCACACCGTTCCCCTGCGCACAGCCGCCCTCGCCCAGTGCGAGCAGCTCCTGGGCGACACCCACCCCCAGACCCTGGCCAGCCGCAACAACCTCGCCGGCGCCTACGAGGCGGCAGGGGACCTGAAACGCGCCATCCCCCTGTACGAGACCACCCTCGCCCAGCGCAAACAGGTCCTGGGCGACACCCACCCCGACACCCTGGCCAGCCGCAACAACCTCGCCTACGCCTACCAGGCGGCAGGGGACCTGAAACGCGCCATCCCCCTGTACGAGACCACCCTCGCCCAGTACGAGCAGGTCCTGGGCGACA
>NZ_BNBV01000040.1 GCF_014656135.1 Streptomyces thermodiastaticus | reverse complement strand
CACCTCCCTCAACGGCACGGGGGCCTCGTGCGTTGCGGACACAGATACCCTCACCCGATCGGTGACCACGTTGAAAACGCTCAGTGCACGTCCCCGCCGAAGCGATACGCCAGGCGACGGCCGCCGGGCAGCCCGGGCACAACGACGATCTCGAGGCTGGCTACCGGGGGCCTGGAATCAGATCGCCAACTCCGGAGCGGTCCGGTGCGTCGCCGCGTTCGCCGCAGGCGCCCGGGTGGCCCGTCACGCCGGCCTGCCCGCAGCCGCCGTCGCGGGCCTGCTCGCCGAGTCCGGTCTCGTCGTCGGCTACTACGGCTATGCGGAGGTCGAGCGCGGCGGCATGGTCTCTCTGCTCGCTCCCCTCGTCCGGCTCGGCATGGCGTTCGCCGCCGGCCCCCTCTTCGGGGTGGCGGGCTCCCGGTGGCGAGGCAGCACCCGCGCCACCGCGTCATCGGCCTGGCCGCCCTCGCAGGCGTCTTCGGCACGGAGGGCGTCCACTACGCCTGCCTCCCGCACCACACCCCCCAGGCATGGGCCTGCCTCGCCCTTGCGGTCGCCGTGCCGCTGCTCATGGGCCGCACCCGCACAGACCGCGCATGGACCCCCCTGACCGCCGTTCCCTTCTCCCTGCCGGCCCACCTCGTCCTCATGCAACTGATCCTGACCACAGTCCTCGGCTGACAGCGCGCACACCCGGTCTCGTGCACAGCCTGCCGCTCCTGGCCATGAACAACGTCCTCGGCACGCTCGCGGGCTGGCCGGCGTCCCCCTCGCCGTCACCGTGTGCGCGACCGCGGTCGCGGTTGCGGGGACCGGGCTGCTCGCCCTGACGTCCCGCCCGCTGCGCACCCCCGCACCGGCCCCGGCCCCGCACCGGAACCGGCCCGGCAGGGGAACCGGCCTGGACGGGAACGACGACGCATGCCACCCCTGCCGCCCCAGCCCGGTCCGTCCACCGGGCCCGCCGCCCGCCGGATGCCCCTGTCCGCCGGGCAGGAACGCCGCCTTGTGGTGCGGGTCGCTCACCGGGGCCCGGTCCAGGACGACAGCTCGTCGTGGACCTCCCGCAGCCCGTCGACGGCCGCGCGCAGCACACGCGGTTCGGGGGACAGCCCGGTGAGAGCGGCTTCGACTCGCTCCCGGTAGCGGTCCGGGGTACGGGGCAGGGCGGCGGCCTCGGCCAGCGCGCCCTTCTCGTTGAGCACCAAGCGGCCGTTGTAGGCGAAGACCACCTGGTTCATGCAGGCCACGGTCCGGTACAGCAGCCCGGTGACCTGGGTGAGGTCGCCCCGGCGGGCCGGGAAGGCGGCGTTGTCCAGGGAGAAGCCGGCCTCCCAGCCGAACCGTGCCCGCACCGCGTCCAGCAGCACCGCCGGATACGGGTCGACCAGGGCCCGCAGCGCCGCGAGCCGGCCCTTGGGGTCGTACAGCACAACGTTGTGGCGGACCTCGCCGGCGTAGATGGTGGAGACGAAGCCGTGCGGGTGGCCGGGCTGGTAGTCGACGGTGATCCTGCCCTCGGAGGCCTCCCGCACCACCGTCTCGACCCGGTCGTGGTCGCGCAGCAGAATGTCGGTCTTGATGCCGTCCACGGTCAGCCACACCCCTCCGTTGATCCACGGCCCCCACGCGCCGTAGCTGCCGTGACCGGCCGGTGTGCCGCGGTCGTCCAGGTCCGCGGCGGCGGCGAGGACGAGGCCGAAGCCGGGGCGGGCGGCCGGGTCGTAGTAGAGGCCGATGTCGAGGTCGGAGTCGGGGCGGGCCACGCCGCGGGCGCGGGAGCCGCCGAGCGCGATGCCGGTGATGCCGGGCAGCCGCGCCAGCCGGTCCCGAATGCGGCCGACGGTGGCGGCGGGTCCGGGCAGCTCGGTCGGGTCGGGCATGGGTCGGCTCTCCTGCTGGTGCGGTGTGCGGTACGGGTCGACGGCCACGGTGCGCAGCTTCCGGGGTGCAGCGGGCACCGGAGCGGTCCTGCAGCCAGGTCTCGCCCAGGCCGGGCGGCATCTCGGTGAGCCCGATGGCCGCCTCGGGATCCTCTGCCGTGCTACGGACGGTCGGCGCCAGCATATGGACGAGCGCGATCGAGCCGAAGCCGGCGAACGCGGGCTCGTCTTCGGCCGGGACTTGCAGAACACCCATTCGAGCAAGCCCTGTTACCCCCCCGGCACTGCGTCGAGCGGTGGTGACTGACGCCCTTGGGCAGCCGGCGCCTGAGTCAGTGGCCGCTCAGTGGCTTCGGACTCATAGCTGACGCAGTAGCGGCGTACGCATGAAGTGCATCATCTCTGCCCCCTTGAAAAGGCACGCACTGAGGACGACCTCCGGGCACACCTTGATGATCCACCAAGCCTCGCCTCGGCTCACTGCGACTCGCTCGCCATGCTCAGGAGATGTACGTGGAACCCTTTTGGTCTCATGCCATCCCCAAAGCGTCTATGGATACGAGTCTGCGGCTGCGACGGAACGCTGAAGAAGCCTGGATCCCGAAGGCTGTCCCGTTGTATGTTCCAGAAGTTCCCTGCTTGAGGATGTGTTCTGAAGCAAAGTAAGGAACTCCGACAGGATCGGTTTCCATCCGATGACCGCCAGGAATCAGCAGATACCAGCGCTCGTGCCCTTCCGCCTTTGATACTGCATCCAAACGCGAGGATGGCACTCGCCGAAGGGTCACGTCACCGAGCGACGTCGCTGCTTGGCCGTAGACTTCCTCTTCCCCGGACGGGGTATTCCAGTTACGGGTGGGGACGATGATGTCTGGCTTCACGAGTTCCATGCTTCGCCTGCCTTCCGGTCACCGTGTGCCAGGTGTTCCCGCCAGAGCGCACACCGTCGCGCCGGCGGTCAACGTGCAGGCGGCAGTCGCCGAACATGCGGCATCAGCCACCGCCCCGGCCACGGCACCCACTCCGACGTCCGTCAACGCATCGGCGGCTGGACCAGAACCTTCACCGGCCCCCGCCTCTGTGCGGCCATCGCCGACCGCCTGGCCTTCAACGCGCACCATCATCGCAACCGGCACCGACTCCCACCGCCTGGCCGGCAGGCGGGCACGAGCCGAGCAACCTGCCAGGGACGGCTGACACCTGCCGGTCCGGGCACGACCGCTGCCCTCACGGCCGAGGCCGAGCCGGAGAGGCAAGCGTCTGCTCGCCGGCGCGGGCCACGAGCAGCGGCTGGAAGAAGCCTGTCTCCTGCGGCATCCGCCACCGGGCGCCGGGAAAACCGGCCTTTGCTGCGAGGCCGGCCAACCGGTCCTTTGTGAGAGCCCAGTAGGCGGTCCGGCGGACCTTGACGCGCCATTGCCCGCCTGCCGGACGGAGCTGGAAGTGCTCCAGGTCGTAGTGCTCACCGTCGTCATGCCAGTGCCAGAGCTGGAATGTGACGGTGCGTTCCCCGCCGTCGGCGCTCCGGTGGACGTGCACAGGCGTCGAAACGGGGTGGTCGCGCAGCAGATCGTCGTAGGGGCGTGTGCTGACCAGCAGCAGGCCGCCGGGGCGCAGCACACGGCGCATCTCGGCCAGGGCGGCGTGCACGTCCTGCTCCGTCAGCAGGTGGGGCAGCGAGTTGTCGGCGCAGACGACGACGTCGAACCGGCCGTCGGGAAACGGCAGGCGTCGCATGTCGGCGACTGCCGTGCTCAGGCCGAGGCTTCGACGGGCGGCCTCACGGCCGGCGCGGGCGGCGGCGCGATGGCTGAGATCGGTGCCGGTGACGCGGTGCCCGTGCAGCGCCAGGCCGATGGCCTGGGTGCCGATGCCGCAGGAGCAGTCGAGCACCTCGGCACGGTCCCGGCCGATGAGGGCGTCGAGGGCGTCGCCCTGCCGGCGCATGCCTGCGTCCCAGTCCGAGTAGATCAGGTGGTAGTCGTCGGCCAGTTCGTCGTAGAAGTGCGCCACCGAAGACTCAGGCATGGGCCAGAGGCTACCGCGCCGGATCTTCCGGGGACGCCGGCCGCCTCGGTGGTCCGTGTGAACGCTGTCGCTGACGGCAGTGCCGTCTGCCGTCCGTCTCCGGCGGCAGACGGCGAGCGGTCTCGGCCGCGATGACCCTGGCATGCCGGTGCCCGGCCTGACGGCTGCTGCAGCCGGGCACCGGACCTCCCGCTCCTGCGGCGCCTTCGCGGTCCTTTGCGCCGCTGCACTGCGGGAGCTGCCGCGTGGTCGCGATTCGCAGGGAGTGGCCGATGGGTGCCTGCAGGCACGCGTCGTCGGACACGATCTCGGTCGGCCGGCCGGCGGGGCTACGCCGGGGCGCCGGCCGTCGGCGGGCGGAGGATCTCCGACGGGGTGCGGCCGGTGAGGGTTCGCGCTGTGCGGGTGAAGTGTGCCTGGTCGGCGAAGCCCGCGGAAGCGGCCGCGGCCGCCGCGGACTCGGCCGGCAGGCCGGCCATGGCTGTGCGCAGCCTGGCCCACAGGCGCAGCCGGGCGAGCGGGATCCCCACCCGGTCGCGGACGAGGGTGCGCAACCGGGGCGGGGAGTACCCGACTTGGGCGGCGGCCATGCCGATCGTGGCGGTGGACCCGGTGCGGGTGGTCTCCCGCACCGCGTGGGCGACCCTGGGATCGAGCGGGGCGCCCGCTGTGGTGAGAGCCGTGATCTCGGCACGGGCCGCGTCCAGGTCGGCGCCGGGGCCGGGACGGCCGAGGGCCGCGAGCACGCGGCGGGTCTCGGTCTCGTCCAGGCAGACCGGGCCGGTGCCGGGCGCCAGCGCCCACGGGTCCAGGAAGAGGGCGACGTAAGCCGACGAGACGGTACAGGTGTGTGTGCCAGCTGGGGCGGCACGATCACGCCGGACGCGGCGACGGTGCGGTGGCCGTCGTAGCCGACCTCGGCACCACCGGCGGGCGCGAGCACGATCTTCCACGCCGGGTGCTGGTGGTGGCGTACCCGGAAAGGGCCGGACTCGGCGAACATCGTCGCCGCGGGGCCGTATGTGAAGTGGAGCCGGCGATCGGTTCGTTCAAGCGTCCACGCCCGGGTCGGCGGCACCGTCATGGCATGCATGCTCTTGCGGCCGTCGCCCTGGCGGCCTTCCTGATCGTCAATGGCGGCGCGCACTTCGTGCGCCCGGACTATGTCCGCCGGTTGGTTCCTGTCTGGCTGGGGCGGGCACGGCTGCTCGTCGCCGTGGGCGGGGTCGCGCTGGTGGCTGACGGTGTTCTGCTTCTCGTGCCGGGGAGCCGAGCGGCGGGCGGGGGGATCGCCGCGGTGCTGATCTCGGTGTTCGTGGTTGCGCATATCGATGGGCTGGTCCGGGCCGTGGCTGCGCGGCCGCGTCGTGTTCGCGGGGTGGTGGGTGCGGCCGTGGAGGTGCTTGTCAACTTTGCCTATACCGGGTGGGCCGTCGTGGTTGCGTCGGCCGGGTGAAGGCGGGCGGTTCGGCTCACGGGAGTTCGGTGAAGCGGAGAGCGGCCGGTCAGCCGGCCCGTCCGTTCTGTGATGCGGGCAGGCTGTCGGCGTTCGCCGTCTCGGGGGGTGTGCCGTCCGGTGCCGGGGTGGGAGTGCGCCTCGTCCGGATCGTGTCCGGCTCGTCGCCCGGCTCGCAGTCCGGATCGTTGTCCGGCCCCGCCCGGCCCCGGCCGGCCCGGTCGGGGCCGGGCGCCGGTTGCGGCTCAGGGTTCCATGAGCCGCAGGGCGCGGGACGGGCACAGGCTTGCTGCCTGGCGTGCCCGGGCGGCGGCCCGGCCGGCGGGCCGGTCGGTGAGCAGCACCACGATGCCGTCGTCGTCCTGGTCGAACACGGCCGGTTCGGTCAGGACGCACCGCCCGGATCCGACGCACGTTTCGGTGTCGGCTTCGATCCGCATGTCGTTCTCCTCACCAGGTGACCGGCAGCTCGTGGGCGCCGTAGACGGTGGCATCGGTCTTGAAGGGGATCTCGTCCACCGGCACGGCCAGCCGCAGGCCGGGGATGCGGCGGAACAGTGTGTCGAACACGATCCGCAGCTCGAGGCGGGCCAGGTTCTGGCCGAGGCACTGGTGGGGGCCGTAGCCGAAGGAGATGTGGTGGCGGGCTGCGCGTGTCGGATTCAGTTCGGCGGGGTCGTCGAAGGCCGCGGGGTCCCGGTTGGCGGACAGGACGGAGACGATGACGCCCTCGTTCGCCTTGATGGTGACCCCGCCGACCCGGACGTCCTCGGTCGCGACCCGTGCGATGACGGTGTCGCCTATGGAGAAAAAGCGCAGGAGTTCTTCGACCGCCGCGGGTGTGCTGCCCGGGTCCTCGGTGAGCAGGGCCCGTTGGCCGGGGTGCTCCAGCAGGGCCAGGACGCCGAGGGTGATCATGTTCGCGGTGGTCTCGTGGCCGGCGACGAGCAGTCCGGTGGCCGTGCTCAGCAGCCGTGCGTGGTCGACGGCGCCCTGCTCGCGCTGCTGGGCGATCTGCCGGCTGAGCAGGTCGTCGCCCGGTTCGGATTCCTTACGGGTCAGCAGGGCGGCGAGACAGGCCTGCAGTTCGTCGAAGGCTCGGAGCCGTTCGGCCGGAGGTACGGTCCGGCGGGTCATCGCGGCCGTGCGGCTCTGGAAGCAGTCGTGGTCCTCGTAGGGCACGCCGAGCAGTTCGCAGATCACCAGCGACGGCACCGGCAGGGACAGTGCCTGCACCAGGTCGACGGGGCGGGAGTCGCAGGCCAGCATCTCGTCGATGAATCTGTCGACGATCTGCTGGATGCGGGGGCGGAGCGCGGACAGGCGTTTGAGGGTGAACTCGCCGAGCACCGACCGCCGGACCGCCGCGTGTTCGGTGCCGTCCAGGCTGACCATCGGCGGTGGCTGGGTGCGGAACCGTTCGCGGAACCGGGGGTCGCCGTTGGGGTTCGGGTAACCGTCCTTCCGGCGGTCCGAGGAGAACCGGCGGTCGGCGAGGACCGCCCGGGCTTCGGCGTACCCGGAGACCCACCAGGCCTGTTCGCCGCCGCGCAGGCGGACCTTGCTGACGGGTTGCTGCTCGCGCAGCCGCGTGTACGGCTCGGGTTCGGTGAACGGGCAGCTGCGGGCGAGGGGGAACGGCTGGTCGGGGGGCTGGGTGGTGTCGGTTGGTGTCATGGGAGCGGCTCCCGGTGTGACTGGACGATCGGCGTCCGTGTGGGGTGGCGGTGGGGGGTCGGCGGCCGGATGCGGAGGGTCCGGTGTCGGTTGCGGGTGACGGGGCGGTGGGGTGCCGGTGGTGGCCGGCGGTGCCTCACTCGTGCCTCGCCCCGGAGGGGTCTGCGGGTCGTTGCGCGGGTGCGGGGTGTGCCGGGGCTGTGGTGCCTGTGAAGGGTTCGGGGGCCGGTGCGGCAGCGAGGCGCCGGCCGTTGCGGGCCGCGGTGTTCTCGGCCCAGGTACTGGTGGACAAAACGCCGAGCGCGACCACGACGATGCCGCAGGCCCCGAGGAGACCGAACGGGGTGTGGCTCGAGCGGACGAAGCCGGAGCCGGTGACGGCCACGACGGAGCCGGTGACGGCGACGCCGATGCTGCTGCCGAACTGGCGGGCGCTGGCCGCGAGCGCGCCGGCGACGCCGACCTGGTCGGGTGGCAGTCCGGATACGGCGGTGTGGTTGACCACCGGAGCGATCGTGCCGGCGCCGAGGCCGAAGACGGCGTACGCGGCCAGCAGGCAGCCGGTCCCGGTGTGCGTGGTCAGGGGGACGAGGAGGAAGGCGCCCGTGGCCAGGAGCGCGCCGCCCAGGACGAGGGGGAGCCGGTCGGCGCCGTGTGCGAGCAGCCGTGCGGACAGGTTCGCGGCGAGGGCCTGGCCCGCGGCCATCGGGATGATCAGCAGTCCGGCGTGCAGGGGGCTGAAGCCTCTGATGTCCTGCAGGTAGAGGGTGTTGACGAACAGGAATCCGCCGAGACCGGCCGTCATCACCAGGGAGATCAGGTTCGCGCCGGAGAACGGCGGGCTGCGGAACCAGCGTAGGTCGATCAGTGGCTCGGGCCGCCGGGGTTCGACGACGAGTGTCCCGGCGAGCGCCAGGACGGCGAGGACGACGAGCGCGATGATCCACGGGCTCGTCCAGCCCTGGCCGGGGCCCTCGATCGTCGTGGCGACGACCGAGGCGAACAGGGCGACGACCAGCACCTGGCCCGGCAGGTCGAACGCGCGCGCCCGGGCGGCCCTGGACCCGGGAACGTATCTCTGGGTGAGCACCAGAGCGACGATGCCGACCGGGACGCTGACCCAGAACACCGCCCGCCAGCCGATGCCGTCGACCAGCAGGCCTCCGAGCACGGGCCCGACCGCCATCGTGATGCCGATGACCGATCCCCACACCCCGATCGCACGGGCCCGCTCCGCGCGGTCGGTGAAGACGCCGGCGATGATCGACATCGCGACCGGGTTGAGCATCGAGCCGCCCACCGCCTGCACGCAGACGAACGCGATCAGCCAGCCGACGCCGGGCGCCAGGCCGGCCAGCAGGGAACCGAGGGCGAACAGCGCCAACCCGAGCTGGAAGATCCGCTTGCGGCCGAAGCGGTCGGCCGTCGCTCCGGAGAGCAGGAGCAGACAGGCCGTCACCAGGGAGTAGGCGGAGACGGTCCACTGCAGGCTGCTGACCGAGGCGTGCAGGTCCTTGCCGATGGACGGGAGCGCGACGTTCACGATGGTGAGGTTGATGCCGGTCACGCCCACGCTCAGGCAGCAGATCGCCAGCACCAGTCGGCGGTGGACAGGACGTGGCAGGCCTGTCATGGAAGCAGGCCCGGGGGTGTCAGCAGTGCTCATGGCGCATCCTTGGCCAGACTCGATAGAGTCGACGACGGAAACGGGGAGGTTCCCCGCATCACGATATGGGGACCCTCCCCACTTGTGCAAGGACAGCCGAGGACACACGTATGGCCGACCACCCGACGCCGAGAAGAGCCGACGCCGCCCGCAACCGCCGGCGGATCATCGAGGCGGCGCGCGCCGCGTTCGCCGAGAACGGGGCCGCAACGTCGATGAACGAGATCGCCCGGCGGGCCGGGGTCGGCTCGGCGACCCTGTACCGCAACTTCGCGACCCGCCACGAGCTCCTGGAGGCCCTCCTGGCCGAAGAGGTCGACGAGGTGTGTGCCGCCGCCGCGACGGTCGAGGGCACGAGCCCTCAGGAACGGCTGATGAACTGGCTGCGCCGGTTCTTCCGGTACGTCACCGCCAAACGGCCCGTGGTCCTCGGGCTGCTCGAGCACACCGACACGAACGACCCCGTCTTCCAGACCCGGGGCCGGTTCCTGGCGGCCGGGCAGCCGCTGCTCACCGCCGCGAAGGAGGCGCACCAGATCGCCGAGGACCTCGACCTCGGCCAGATCCTCGATCTCGTCATCGCCGTCGCGAAGATCCCGGGCACGCCGGAGTACCGGCAGCCGATCCTCGACGCGGCGCTCGCCGGACTCCGGCACCCGGCAAACGCCTGAGCAAAGGCCAGGAACGCCGGGGAGGACACGCGACGCACGGCGACTCGCTCGACCGGGCACCGCCCTCGCCGACGGCTTCGCCAGACTCGGCCTCGCCGCCCGGAAACAGCCAGGCCACCTGCGAGAACCAGCTGCAGGAAGCGCGTAGCTCCCTGTCTCCCGCTGCACTCGTCTCCGCCGCGCCGTCCGCCGGGCCGTTCCCCGGTAGCGCACCCGCCGGTCGACCGGCGCGAGGGCCGGATCCCGGGGGTCGTCCTCGGTCTGACGCACGCCGCCGGAAGGCCCGGCCGGGCGGGCGGGATCCGCGCACTGCGCCGCCCGGCCGGTCCTTCCGGCGGCGCGTCGGTGCTCAGCCGGCTGCGGCGTCGTCGCCGGGCGGCTGCCGGCCGAGACTCGGACCGAGCGCGTCCGGGACGGCCGAGCATGGTGTGAGGCGGAGCATCAGGTCGCGCACGGCGGTGGCCGGTGCCGCACGCCGATGGGCGGCGATGCCGGTCCGGTGGGAGCGGCAGGCGGTGAGCCGGGTGCGCGAGCGCCGGTCACGCTCGTAGGCGGCCGGCGCCGAGTCCATGCCGGGACAGGTGTCCACAAGCAGCCCGCTGCTACAGCTCGAACTCGACGTGCTCGACGTCGGTGAACCGGACCTCCTCCAGGCTGCCGGCGCGGCGGCCGTCGTCCTGGAAGTAGACCTCCTTCAGGCCCTCGGCGGCGATCTGCTGCAACTGCCGCTCCCCGGCCCCGGCCTCCTGGGCATCGAACAGGCGGGCGGCGAACCGGGGCGGGAGGGCGACGGTCAGGTGACGGAGGCGGGCGTCGTCGGTGGTGCCGATGGGGGCGGTGTAGCCGATGCGGGCGCGGGTGTCGATGACGATCCCGCCGGTCGTGGCCGCCTGCTGCCGGGCGCGTGCCCGCACCCGCGGTTGCCAGCGCTTCGTCACCTCGCGCTCCAGGCGGGCGGCGAGGTCGGGGCGGGGTGTGCGGATCTGGTCCTTGACGTAGCGTTCGACGGTGCGCTGGGAGATCCGCAGCAGCTCGGCGACCGCCCGGGTGCCCTTCAGCTGCCTGACCAGGTAGCGCATCTGCGCGGGTGCGCTCTTCGGTACCGGGCGGGTGAACGCCTTGCGCACGGCAGCGTCGAGACCGTCGTCGAACAGGCCCATCGTCGGCTGCTCCTACTCTCCGCCGTCGGCGTCGGTGACGGTGCCGTCCTTGATGTAGCGGGCGAGGTTGAGTTCCGGAGCGTCGAAGTGCTCGCGGACCTCTTCGCCCCACAGCACCGTCTGGGTGCCTTCGTGTTTGACCAGTCCGGGGTTGACGCCGAGCTTGAACCCGCCGGGCACCGGCGCGCCGCCCGGGTGGAGGAGGTCCAGCGGGGTAGGGCTGTCGCAGGCGTAGACGACGCAGTCGGACAGGACGGCGACCGGGTACTGTCCGGTGGCCGCGGCGTGTTTGAGGATCTTGCGGTGGAGGTTGATCCGGGTGCGGGAGATGACGGCCGCGCGGATGTCCGGCCGCCAGGTGGGCCGGGACAGGGCGCGCCATGGACGGCCGGGCCGCCAGCCCTCGCCGCGGGGGCGTTCGCGCAGCTTGCCGATGCCGCCCTTGACCGTGGCCTTGATCGCGGAGACGACGAGGGCCAGTTCCGGGTCGCGGTCCTTGTAGCCGTCCATCGCGGTGAGGAAGTCGGCCGGGTCCATGTCGGCGCGGACGCCGAGGTCGGCCATCGTGGCGAGGTAGGCGTCGCGCAGCCGCTGGTACCAGGCGTCCAGGTAGCGGCCGTGGTCGTAGCGGACGTAGGCCTCGACCGGGCGCACCTCGTAGCCCAGCTCGGCCGCGTAGGCGACGGTCGGGGTCGCGTACCAGGCGGGGCCGTCGGGGCGGTCTCCCTTCGGTGTGAACGGGGAGGGCAGCAGACTGCCGTCCAGTTCCACCCACTGCTTGCCGATCTTCACCTTCGACAGGTCGACGTGGGAGAGGTCGACCAGCCAGGAGCCGGGCAGTTTCGGGTCGAACTCGGGGTTCTTCACGTGGGTGGGGGCGCCCAGGCCGACGGTCAGCCCGTTGGCTCCGGCGGCGAACGCCATGTTGACGTCGATGCCGACCAGATAGCGGTGGTGGCATTCGTCGTCGGTCATCGGCCGCGCCCAGTCGTACGCCTCCTCGAACAGCTTCTCCGCCGGGCCGCGGACGTGGAAGCGCGGCAGGTGAGCCAGGACGGGGTGGCCGTCGGGGGCCTCGCACGGCGCCGGGTCGACCGGGTCCGGCCCCAAGCTGCCGGGGTTTGGCTCGGAGTGCCGTCTGCCGTCGGCGTCCGGCCGGGAGGCGCGGGTCGGCGGGTGCAGCGCGGTCATCAGCTCCAGGCCCGTCACCGCGGTCGAGCCGCACGGCGTCATCACCCGGGACGCGTACACGCCCAGCACGCGGGCGAGTCCGGCCGGTGGCAGCTGTGCGGCGTCGCCCCAGTGGCGGGCGTCGAGCGCGTGCCAGGACGGGATGCACAACTGCACGCACCGGCGCTCCGAGCCTGCCGCGGGGCGGTAGATCCTGGCCCACGGCCCGAACCCGCGCTTCGTCAGCTTCCAGTCTGCGCGGGCCAGCTGCTTGACGGCCTTGTGATCGTCGGGGAGGCGCCCGGCGAGCCGTTCCTCGTCGGTGAGCGTGGCCGGGAGGCCGTAGCGCTGCAGGGCGGCCTCGGTGAGCACGAGCAGCGGGTCGGCGTCCCTGCCCGGCCCGGACAGTCTCGGCTGCCCCAGCCTCGCCTCCTTCAGCGTCCACTCCACCAGCGAGGGGAGAGTCCTGGCGGGCACGTCCAGGACCAGGCCGCCGGTGCAGTACGCGAGCACGTTGCCGTCGGCGTCGGCACCGATCACGGCGAGCGGGCCGTTGGCGAACCGCGGATCCGTGCCGTGCGCCGGGGTGTCGGCCGGTGCCGGCTTCTCGGCACTCGGGCGACGCGACGCCGGCGGGAGGCCGTCGGTGCGCGCCGGACGAGAGACACGCTCCGGAGAGGTGACGGGAGCGGGGGCAGGAACGTGTGAGGTCGCGGGCGGTGTCGTGGCCGCGGTCTCGGACGCCTGCACCGCCGGTACGGTCCGCGGCTCCGCGGGGCCGGGTGCGCCGGTGCCGCCGACGGGCGCTGCCGCGGCCGGGGCCGGCGCCGCGGGAGCGGGGTAGAGCTCGGCGAGCTTGTTCAGCAGCCGCGCATACGCCTCCCGCTCCGGGCCGCGCGGCTCGGTCGGCTTCTTCAGCGACTCCCAGGAGGACACCGTGGCCCGGCGCACCTTCAGCGCGGAGGCCACTTCCTCCAGCGTCAGCCCATGGGCCTGCCGCAGCCGCTTGCGCTCCGGCGCCGGCGGCAACGGCGAGCGGGACGCGACCAGCGCGTCGACCGCATCGAACAACTCCGACACCACACACCTCCCGGCGACACCCTACCTCTCGAACCGCACACCTGACGTACGTTCACCGTCTGCGTCACGTACGAAGAGCGTTCACCGGCCTCGAACGTGGCCCTGGTCAGGGAAGGGCCGGAAGGGCTGAAAACCGTCGCATCACGTCGGTCCTTCGTGGGGAGGTATGGGCGGCGGTCGCACACTCGGAGTAGTCAGGGGGTCACGTGGGGTGGAAAGACGCATTCGGCGAGGCGAAGACGAAGCTGGAGACGATCCACGAGCAGCTCAAGTCACTGGACGATCTGAAAGCCGGCGTGGCAGCACTGCACAGTGACCTCGTGGAGAGCCGCCCGAAGATCCTGGAGCAGATCCGGACCGGCGTCATCGGACTGCGTGAGGAGAACCGGGACATCCGCGACCGCCAGGATCGGATGAACCGCGACCTGAACGAGACGCGTGGTGAGCTTCGGCAGCTCGCGGACCTCGTCGACGGTCTCCGCCCCTGGGCACCGGGGGCAGGCGGCCGGCCCGGTGAGGACACACCGGCGCAGCCACAGGCGGCCGTGCCACCGGCCGAGCCCGAGCCGCAGGCCGGCGACGGCCCGACCGCTTCGGCCGAGGCTCATCCGTCCGCCTCGTCCCGCACCGCATCGCAGGGGGGAACCATGGAGCACGACGAAGACCGGCCGCGGACCGAGACCGGGAGCGCGGACGAGGACCTGGCGTTGAAGAACGCGATCGAGGCCGCCTACAAGGGCGCGGGCCCGTCCGCCGGCCAAGGGCCTGATGCCGCGGCGGCTTCCGGGGATGCGGAGGACCCGCGGATCGCCCACGGCGTCCTGCTGCTGAAGGCCGCCGGCGTCGCCTCCGTCGAACTGATCGCGCACCGGGACACCTGGGAATGGCTCGCTGCCCTGGCCGTCCACCACTGCCACTTCCGCACCCCGCCCTCCGTGGAGGACATCGGTGAGGGCCGCATCCGGACCGTCCTGTCCGGACGCTCCCTCATCGCCCTGCTGATCGAGCTGTGGAACACCCGCAGCACCGCCGCTCCGCTCCAGGGCGACTGGACGCTGGCCGTGACCTGCTACCACCGCGTCAGGGCCGCACTCGCCGACGTCGGCGGCCATGGGGAGACGATCCGCATCGTCCTGGACGACGGCCTCCCCGGGGCCGGCGACCGACCGGCGCTTCCTGCCCGGGAGAAGGACGCCGGGGAGAACGACGCTTCATAGCAGCCGAGGGGAACGACGCTTCACAGCAGCGGACCGTGCAGCCGCCGCGCCCGGGCGGTGATCCGCACGCCCGGCAGGACGCCGGTGTGATACGTGCCGGCGCAGGTCCCGGGCGTCGTCTCCGGACAGCCGAGTCGGTCGCGAGCCCCGGCGCTGTCGACCGGGCTGCCGGGCGTGATCATCGCCTGCCTGTGGCGTTGTCGGTGGCGGAACAGTCTGCCGCACAGGGGGGCCGGTGACGGTGACCGGTGTTCATCACGCCTACGGCGGCTGGGCGGTGCTGCGCGGCGCGGCGGTGCCGAGCAGCTGCGGGCATGGCGCACGGCCCTGGACAGCGACCTGCGCCACGGCACCAGCGACGACCCGGTTCGCCGTGCCCTGGTGCACCCATGTGGTGCACCAGCCAGAAGGCCGACATGTTCGACGTCAGCATCACCGCGCTGCACGAAGACGCCCCTGCGTTCCTCTCCCGCCGCGGCGCCCTGGTCCCAGTGGCGCATCCGCAGCAGGACCACCGTCACGGCTTTCCTCCTTCGGTGTCTGGCCCTGCTGCGCAGCGCCGGGCTCGACGGGGCGGGACGGGCAGGACGGTGCAGCCCCCGCCGGTCAGCGAGTGCCGGCGGGGGCTTCGTGCTGTGCCGGTCGTCCGGTGCGTGCGAACAGGGAGGCTGCCGGACCACTCGTCCCCGTATGTGCCTCCGCCGCAGCAGCAGGCCGACGGCGTCGTGCGCCCTCCGGGCGCCGGAGTGCGGACCGATGAGGTCTTGTGCGCCGCGCAGCCGTGCTGTTCTCTTGCCAGCGGATCGGCGAGGAGCCGGCGCGGCTCGTGCGGGCGGAGCACGGCAGCGCGAACGCAACCGAGCTGTGCAGGACGTGAGATGACCGGTACGACCTCCGGCCCCCTGCCGGACCGACGATGGCCGCGCGGCTACCGTCGTCTGCTCGCCGCCCGCGTGCTGCTGCGCAGCTACTTCTTCGTCCCGTTCATCGTCCTGTACGCGCGGGACATCGGGGTGTCGCTGGGCACCCTGCTCGCTGTCGAGGCGTTCTTCTCCGCGCTGGTCGTGATCGTGGACGTCCCTGTGGGCGTGGTCGCCGACAGGATCGGCCCCCGGCAGGCACTGATCGTCGGTGCGAGCGCGGAGGCGGCGGCGGCGCTGCTGCTCGCCTTCACGGCTCACCCAGCCGTGTTCTGGTCGGTGCAGCCGTTGTTCGCGCTGGCGCTGGCACTGACCCAGGGCGCCGACGCGGGTCTGGCCGGGGCGCTGTTGCGCGAGGGCGGCCGGCCGGAACGGTTCGAACTTGCCGAACGGATCCTGCAGTCCTCCAGTCTCGGCTGGAACGCGGCCGTGTTCGCACTGGCCAGCCTGCTGTCCCTGAAGGGTTTCGCGACCACCTTCCTGGCCACCGCCGTCGTGCAGTCGATCGCCGTGATGCTGTTGTGCACGCTGCCGGACGCGAGGGCCTCCTTCGCCGACGCCGCGGACCGGCTCACGCCCCGCACCTGGCTGCGGCATCTGCGAGCCGCGCTGCGGCAGTCACGGTCGCTGCGGCTGGATCTGCTGGCGATGGTCCTGACCGGCACGGCCTTCTCCGTCCTTCTCTATCTGGTCCCCGCCTACCTGGTCGCCTCGGGGATCGACGAGCATCTGACGGGCGCGGCGACCGCGGTGATCTCCCTGGCCGCGGCCGGTGTCGGCTGTCTGCTGCCCGGCTCCTGGAATCTGCGGATCACGGTGGTCCTGGCGGCGGCCGGCGCCTTGCTGTTCGTCCTGCCGTATGCGGCGGCCGCTCTGGCGGCCGGTGTGCTGGTGCAAGCGGGCCAGGCCCGCCTGTTGCCGCGGTTCCGTGCCCAGGTCATGGCCGATCTGGGCGGCTGGGGTGAGGCGAGCGCCATGAGCGTGGTCACCACGACTGCGGGCGTCGGACTCGCCGCACTGGCCCCGGTGCTGGGGCTGCTCACCGACACCCTTCGCCCGCCGGGGCTGGCCGTGCTGTGCACGGTGCTCCTGCTCGGTGCCGGCTTCACCATGACGGAACGACTGCACCGGGGCGACAGGCCGGAAGCGGCGGCCCGGGCGGAAGCAGAACGGATGACCGCCGAAGAAGCCGCGTGACCAACCCGCTCTCCTCACTTCCCGAGCGGCGGAATGCGTCCCGTCGCGGAGAACGAGGCTGCGGGCACGCGGAAGCATGTGGTTGCTGGCCCCGTCGAGTCTCCGGGACGACGGCGAACCGCCCGGCGGGCCGGGAGCAGGGCTCCTCCCGCCGGGCGGCGTCATGTCACATCACCGGCCTGTCTCAGCCGAGGACCTCCTGGGTCACGACGATGTGTCCCTGGTCGGGGTTGAGCACACCGCCGAGCCGGCTGAACGCGCCGTCGGTCAGGTCCAGGCACTTCGGCTCCGCGGGCGTCTGCTGGAAGGTGCCGCGGTCGTTGATGCGGACGACCAGCGAGGCGCCGTTGGCGACGTTGGTGACCCGCACCAGGGTGCCGAACGGCAGCTGCGGGTTGCGGGTCAGGGACGTGGCCGCGGTGTCGGCGTTGTTGTCGAACAGCTCACCGCTCGCGGTCAGGGCACCGGGCGGCTGGGGACCGTAGTGGGTGGCCCAGCAGGTTTCGGCGGCCTGGCGCGCGGGCGCGCTCTCGGCGGCCCCGGCCGGAGCCGCGACGGCCACCATCGCACACACGGCGGCTGCCGCCGCACCGACGCGGACTGCGGGACGCATACGACGCATGGATCTCCTCGTCTCCTTGCTGTGGTCTGAGTGGGTTCGGATCGTGCGCACCCGGTTGGGGCGCGGCCGGCGTTGTCGTGCTCAGCCGGCGGAGCGGTATGCGGCGCCCACCGTGTTGGCCGTCGCGCCGTCGTACAGGCCCGTGCCGTCGCCACGGCTGGTGGACAGGGTGAACCAGGCGTAGCGCTCCACGTAGGACTGCTGCTGGAGCATCGCCGTGGACTGCCGGACGAACTCGGCCTGCTGCTCCTGGCTGGGGTAGCGCGGGGTGCCGGAAGAGAAGTCGATCAGGGCGTACTCGGTCAGCCAGATCGGCTTGTGGTACCGGTCGTACACGGCCTGGATGTACGACCGCAGCTGCTCGGTGGCGCGGGCCGGGTCGAAGTCGGCGCCGTACCAGTGCAGGGGGATGAAGTCGACGCGGTAGCCGCGGGACTGGGCGCCCTGCATGAACTGGTCGAGCCAGCCGCCCGGGGTGTCACCGCCGTAGGCGACGGCCGGCGCGCCGAGCCGCATTCCCGTGTCCTGCAGCCGGGGCCACAGGTCCAGTGCCTGCTGGACGGACATGTCGGCCTGTCCGGGCAGGTCGGGCTCGTTGAAGCCGAGCAGGGTGGTGCCGCTTTCGCGGGCACGGGCGAGGTCGGCGTCGTTCACGGCGCCGGAGCCCCAGATCATGGGGACGAACTCCACTCCGGGCGGGGTGGAGATGCCCTGCGGATCGGTGGCCCAGTCGTAGTACCAGCCGACCTGGGAGTCGCGCAGTGCATCGGTGACACCGTCGAAGTTCCAGGCGCTGACGCCCTTCTTCTTCACGTCGTCCGTGACGCTCTGCGACGTCGCCTGTGCGGCGTGCGGGGCGGAGGCCGCTCCTGCGGTGCCGCCCGCACCGAACAGGGCCAGAGCTGCCAGCAGGACGGTCAGCAGACGTATGCGTCGCATCGTCGTCCTCCCGTCATGCGCCGGCGTGGAACTCGACGGTGAAGCCGGAGCAGGTGCTGCACTGCTGCATCACCTGGTTGCCGGGCTCCTGGTCCGCGCGCGACCAGCCGTACGCCTTCGGGCAGTGCGTCGCGATCATGTCGCTGTACGGGGTCTTCGCGTCCCGGTTGGGGTTCGTGCACAGCTTCGGCGTGCCGTCGGGCCAGTGGCTGAGGTTCTCGGGCGGACAATAGGGCAGCAGGTTCTCCGGGCATCCCACGACTCCGCAGCCACCGCCGCCGGGGCCGGCGTTGACCGGCGTGATGGTGATGGGCACCGAGAAGGCGTTGACGTAGCTCACGTCGTACCAGGGCGCCAGGCCGTCGGCGCTGTCGAAGTTGAACTCCGCGAGGCTGACGGGCTGTTCACCGGTCTCGCAGTGGTCCGCGTACTTGCCGCAGTCGCCCAGATCGCAGTGGAAGGTGCTGCCGGATGCGCCGGAGCAGCCCATGCGGGCGAAGAACTTGCCGCGCCAGTGGCCGGGCGCGGACGTCTCCGGGATGGTGATGGTGGCGGACTGCCCCGGCTGCAGCACGGGCAGTCCGGACAGGTTCTTCGAGCCGTCGGCGTTGACTTGGCTGCCGACCCATACCGTCCGGCCGGTGCTGTTGACGAATGTGACCGTGTGGTCGATCGCCACGGCCGCGGCCGGCACGGCTCGCTCGGCCGCCCGGGCGGTGTCCTCACCGGCCTGGGCCGACGCGCCCGTGTGGGCCGCCACTGCAACCAGGGCTGCGGCGGCCGCCGTCGCGAGCGTGGTCAGGAATCTGCGCACGACTCCTCCGTGGAAGGCGTGTGAACGTGGGGGGTTGGCCGGCGGGCGGACACGGAACAGGAGACTGCGGACGCCATCGTCGAGCATCGCTTCCGGCCGCCGAGATCCGGCGAGGACATGACAGCGAGAGCGCTCTCAAATGTCAATATCCGAGCCCCAGTTCGATGGGAAACCGGTCATCGTCCGGCGGTCGAACGCCTTGTCTGATGCCCGAACGGCCACAGACCGACCGCCCGGTGTGCCCGCATGCCACATACCCGGGGTGTCCGGTGCGCCGCACGTCAGGCGCCTCGCGGAGTGCCTGAATCAACTGTGCGACGTGCGCTCGGATGTCCGGAGAAGGGTCCGACCGGCCTGTGCCATGCCCGGTTCCGGCGCTGCGAGGCGGGCGCAAGACAACGCCTCGGTGCGCCGAGGTGTGCCGAGGCCCGACATGGCGGTCACGGCCGGTCGCGGCCGGCTCGTCCGGAGGTGACGTATGCCGCCCTGCGACGGTTTGCACGTATCGCCGTGAAACGTGTCCGAGTCGCCCAGAACCTGCGGGTCCTTCGGCCAGAACGTGGGCCCATCGGCGTCCCGGCCGGGACCGGGGCGGCTTGCGTGGCCGTGCACCCTCGGCCGGCGGCCGGAGGTGCGCACACCCGCCGAGCACGCGCCTGGACCGCCGACACCTGCGCCAGGAGCACCGGCTCGTCGTGCTTGCGCGCGGGGGCGGGCCCGAGCCGTGCCGCATGCGCGGGGAGCACGTGTGCTCCGCTCGCACCACCATGGTGACGAGCGGAGCAAGCCGCGTGCGCGGGGAACATGCGACACGGAGAAGGCCGGCAACGTGCGCCCCGCCCCCCGGATGCGCGGGGCGCGGCAACGCGCAACCGGACGAGGTCTCGGCGTGTCCGTGCGGCCGTCGGCACCGGCGACTCGCGTGTTTCCGCAGTCGTCATCCGCTGTTTCCGCACGCGTCATGCCGCCTTGGCGGACGAGCCTCCTGCCGGACACCCTGCGCCGAGCGCACCGGCGGCTGCCACGGCAGGACATCGGTGGTGTGCCGCGCCACGTCCGCGCACAACCGTCCGGCCCGTCTCGCAGCGGGGCATCGCGCCTTTCTCCCTCCCTGCGTGCTCCTCCCCCGCGTGCTCCTCCCCCGCACCGGACGCCGACGCCCGGCGGGTTCCCTGCCGCGGGGAACACCGCCGTGCCGCCGAGGGCAGCGCACGGGTGCGACGCGGATGCGACGCGGGTGCGACGCAGGTGCGTCAGGAAGCGCCCGCCGGATCCTGGCGGGTGGGGCCGCCGGGCCTGGGAACCTTCGCGTCGGCCGTGTCGCCCGCCCGGGTCTCGGGGCGGCCGGGCCGGGACGTGGGGCGGCTTGCCGCCCAGTCCATCAGGGCCGGGTCGTCGAGCGAGTCCACCCACAGGTCGGCGAGGGCGGCGTCCTGCGTCGCGGGGCGCGGTCCCAGTCCGACGACCCGCAGGCCCGCGGCCACCGCGGCCTTCATCCCGTTGACCGAGTCCTCGACGGCCAGGGCGTTGCTGCCGGGGACGCCGAGGCGGCGCACGGCTTCCGCGTAGGTGTCGGGGTGCGGTTTGGGACGGATGGAGTCGTCCGGGACGACGATGTGCCGGACGTACTTGAGCAAGTCCACCGACTCGAGGGAGAACCGGACGACGTCCTCGGGGCAGTTGCTGGCCACGGCCAGCGGTGCGACCCGCTGCAGCGTCCACACCAGTTCCCGGGCGCCGGGTGTGGTCACCGGCTCACGGGCCACCAGGGAGCGGAAGGCGCTGAGCAGTTGCTGCGTCATGTCCTCGGCGTGCTCGGGGGCGCCGACGAGTTCGGCCATCAGGGCGCCGCAGTCCCGGTAGTGCAGGCCCTTGGCGCGTTGCGCGAACTCCTCGTCGGGGGCGTGGCCGAAGGCACGCAGCACGATCGCACGGGCTCGCTGCCAGTGCTGCTCGGAGTCGATCAGGGTGCCGTCGCAGTCGAAGACGACGGCTTCAGGGGTCCAGTCAGGGTCCAGCGCGGGGATTCGGGTCATGGGCTTGCCGTTCTGGCGCGGGGCGGAACCGCCGGGTAGGCCGACTGGATCCACCGGTCATGGTTGAGGGGAGCGCCTGCCGAGAAATCCTTCACTTCAGTGAAGCGGAAATCCGCAGGCGGACGTGTCCGGTTACCGGACACGGCGGTCGCACGCGGTCGACGGCGGCGTTCCTGCACGCATCCGGAACCGCCAACACCTTGAACGGTACGCTCCACTTACCGATCCGGTGGACGTTTACCAACGCAATACGCACGTGTGGGTGACCCCACCCGGTACCCCACACGGCGCAGCACCGCGGCAGGGCAACCGGTGCTGCGGACAGTTCGGGGCAGGTGCCGGGGTACCGGTGCGGTGGGTGCACCGGACTTTCTCGTCGAGGTCGTCCGCGTGGCCGGGCAGGGGCGGCGGGGGCAGCTCCGGTCGTGGCCGCGTCGCGGCGCACGCTTCGGCCGGCGCCTGGTGCACGAGGATCAGCCGGTGCCGGGGGCGGGGCGGGTGACGGGCGGCGCGCACACATGGCGGCAGCGGGGAGCGCCGGGCCCGCCGCCGGGAGCCCGGCCGGATCACACGCTGCCGGCGCCCCCGGTGACCAGGCGCGCGTGGTGCAGCAGGCGTTCCTCGATGTCCTGGGCGGTGGCGGCACCCGACAGGACGTCGATGCCGTAGCCGTCCTCCAGGGCCACGAAGCCGCGTGCCAGGAAGCCGGCCGGGGCGGTCAGGCGGAAGTCGCCGCTGTCCTCGCCTTCCTGCAGCACCCGCCGGTACAGTTCGGTCTGCTGGACGAGGAAGGTCCGCTGCCGTTCACCGGCCGCCTCGTTGCGGAAGGCCACCGGCAGCAGCTCGTACAGCAGGCGGCTGGCCGTCTCGGCCTCGCCCGGGTACGGGACACCGGAGGCGATGCACGCCGCGAGCCGGTCCCAGGAACCGGCGCACGCCTCGACGGCCGTCCGGCGGCGCAGCACATAGGTCTCCGTGCCCTGCTCGAACACCGCCGCCAACAGTTCATTGACATCTGCGTAGTAGTACAGGACCGAGGCCGGTGTGACGCCGGCACGCGCCGCTATGTCCCGCAGTCGCGCGTTGGTCAGTCCGCGTTCCACCACGGTGTGTGCCGCCGCCTCCACCAGCTGCGCACGGCGGGCTGCTTGATTCCGGGGGCGTGGCATGGCGCTCATCTTCTCACACAGCGGATGGACCCTTGACACCTCCCGGATTCATTAATCAAATTTCGTTTAACAAATCAGGAAGGCGTTGCACCCATGCCCTCACCCCTGTCTCTCGCTCTTGTCCAGGCCCCCGCGCACCCGGTAGGCGCCCTCGACTCCTTCACCTCCGAACTGGAGCGGCTCGCCCGGCAGCGGCCCGCGGTCCGCCTGTTCGTCCATCCCGAGCTGCACCTGACCACCGCCGCGCCCGGCGGCACCGCGGACGGCCCGACGCCCGCCCCGGAAGACCTGGCCGAGCCTCTGGACGGCCCGCGTGACCGGCGGCTCGCCGAGCTGGCCGGGGACCTCGGTGTCTGGCTGATACCCGGCAGCGTGTACGAGCGCGGCGGCGACGGCCGGATCTACAACACCGCGCCGGTCTATGCGCCCGACGGGCGGCGCGTGGCCGCGTACCGCAAGATCTGCCCGTGGCGTCCGTGGGAGACGACGACGCCGGGCACGGAGTTCGTGGTGGTGGACATGGGCGAGTACGGCCGGGTGGGGCTGTCCGTCTGCTACGACGCCTGGTTCCCGGAGATCTCCCGCAACCTCGCCCACCTGGGCGCGCAGCTGATCGTGAACGTGGTGCAGACCGCGACCAGCGACCGGGAGCAGGAGATCGTGCTGGCCCGGGCGAACGCCATCGCCAACCAGGTCTTCGTCGCGAGTGTCAACGCGGCGGCGCCCACCGGGCTGGGGCGCAGCCTGCTGGTCGACCCGGAGGGCCGGGTCCGCACCCAGGCGGTGAGCGCCGAGTCCTGCGTGCTCACCGACGTCGTCGACCTGGGCGAGAGCGACCGGGTGCGCCGCTGGGGCACCGCCGGTCTCAACCGTCCCTGGCAGCAGTTCCGCCCCGGCGACGCCCCTGTCCCGCTCCCCCTCTACGACGGCCGTATCGATCCGGCCGTCTGGGGAGCCGGAGCGGCGGCGCCCCGCGCACAGGAAACGGCGGAGCCGGCATGACGGCGGCCACCCGGACCTCCGGCGGGCTCACCGCCCGGCTGGGGCTTGTGTCGCTCGTCGTCTTCGGCCTGTCCTACATGGCCCCGGCCATCGTGGTCTCCACGTTCGGCGTGATCGCCTCGACCTCCTCCGGTGTCGCCCCGACCGCCTATCTGGTGGCCACGGTGGCGATGACCCTCACGGCGCTCAGCTACGGCAAGCTCGCCCGTGACCATCCCGTGTCCGGCTCGGTGTACACCTACGCCCGCAGGCTGCTCGGCCCGCGCACCGGGTTTCTCGCCGGCTGGGCGCTGCTGCTGGACTATCTCTTCCTGCCGATGGTGGCCTGGCTGATCCAGGCCCTGTACCTGCACGTGCAGTTTCCCGCCGTGCCCGCCTGGGGGTGGCTGGTCGTGGTGATCGCTCTCACCACGGTGGTCAACGCCCTCGGTCTCGTCATCGCGGACCGCGTCAACAAGGTCCTGCTGGGGCTGACGGCGCTGGGTCTGCTCGCGCTCGCCGTGGTGTGCGTCGTCGCGATCGGCGGCAGGCCCGCGAGCGACGGCGCGCACGCCCTGTGGCACCCGGGTGTCTCCCCCGGCGCGGTCACGGCCGCCGCGGCCGTCGCCGCCTATTCCTTCCTCGGCTTCGACGCGATCAGCACCCTGAGCGAGGAGGTGCGCGACGCCCGGCGGAACGTGCCGCGCGGCATCGTGCTCACCGTGCTCATCGGCGGCGGCGTGTTCTTCGTGATCTCGCTGCTGCTGCAGTGGGTGCATCCGGGCGCGTCCTTCCGCGACGAGTCGACCGCCGGGTTCGAGGTGGCGGCTCTCGCCGGCGGCCGGCACTTCGCGGACGTCACCAACGCGATCGGGCTCATCGGCGGCCTCGCCTCGTGTGTCGCGATCCAGGCGAGCACCAGCCGTCTGATGTATGTGATGGGCCGTGACGGTGTGCTGCCGCGCCGCGTCTGCGGCCGCCTCAACGCCCGGCTCGGCACACCGGTGCTCAACCTGCTGGTCATCGCGGTCGTCGGGTTGCTCGGCACCTGCCTGTCCCTGGACACCGCCACCTCGTTCATCAACTTCGGTGCCTTCCTCGCCTTCACCGTGGTCAACATCTGCGTGATCGCGGCATGGCTGCGGCACCGCAGGGCCGGCGCACGGCGCTCCGTCCTCGCCCATGTGATCGTCCCGGCGCTCGGCGCGGTCGCCGATGTGTATCTGCTGACCAAGCTGAACCATCTCGCGCTGCTGCTGGGCGGCGCGTGGCTGGTGGTGGGTGTGGTGCACCTGTGCGTCCTGACCGGCGGGCTGCGCCGGGAGCCGCCGGAGCTGCATCTCACCGAGACGGAGGAACCGGTCGGCGCCTCCACCTGACCGGCCGGCGCGCTCCCCCGGCACGCCTGCGGCCCGCCGCACGGCACACCGTTCTACGGTGTGGCCTGCGAGCGGGCCGCAGCGCGCGCTGTGCCGTCCGGGACCGGCGCGCTCGGTGACCGAGCCGGGCCGGGACGCGGCCGCCGGTCGCGCACCGGGGGTCAGGCCGTGCGGAAGGCGGCGCGCAGGGTGGTGATCGCCTGGGTGATGGCGGCCTCGGCGGCGTGGGTCCCGCGCAGCGCGTTGAGCATCACGAAGTCGTGGATGATGCCCTGGTACCGGATCGCGGTGACGGGCACACCGGCTTCGCGGAGCTTGTTGGCGTAGGCCTCGCCCTCGTCGCGCAGGACGTCCGCCTCGGCGGTGATGACCAGCGCCGGCGGCAGGCCGGCGAGCTGCTCGGTGGTGGCGCGCAGCGGGGAGGCGGTGATCTCGGCGCGCTCGCTCTCGCTGGTGGTGTACTGGTCCCAGAACCACTGCATGGCGTCGCGGCGCAGGAAGTAGCCGGTGGCGAACTGGTGGTAGGACGGGGTGTCGAAGCTCGCGTCGGTGACCGGGTAGAAGAGCACCTGCTGCACCAGGGGGACGTCGCCGCGTTCCTTGGCCATGAGGGTCAGGGCGGCGCTCATGTTGCCGCCGACCGAGTCACCGGCGACCGCGATGCGGGTGGCGTCCAGGTTCCTGCTCGCGCCTTCCTGCACGATCCACCGGGCGACGGTGTAGTTCTGCTCGATGGCGACCGGGTAGCGGGCCTCGGGCGAGAGGGCGTACTCGGGGAAGACGACGGCGGCGCCCGCTCCGACGGCGAGTTCGCGCACCAGCCGGTCGTGGGTGTGGGCGTTGCCGAACACCCAGCCGGCGCCGTGGATGTAGAGGATCACCGGGAGGGCGCCGGTGGCACCGGCCGGGCGGACGATCCGGGCCCGCACGCTGCCGGTGGGGCCGCCGGGAACGGTCACCCACTCCTCGTCGACGTCCGGCTTGTCGATCTCGCCGGACTGCACCTCGTCGACCGTCTTGCGACCCTCGGCCGGACCGAGGTCGAACAGGTACGGCGGGTTGGCGGTCGCCTCCGCGAACTCCCGGGCGGCGGGCTCGAGAACCGGGCGGGGGCCGAAGGTCGTGCTGTTCTCGCTCATCAGGGTCTCCTCCATAGAGGCCGGGGCAGGTGGCTCCGGCGGGTTTGTGCGGGCCGTTCCGGCGGGCACGGAGATAACATAGCGCTCGATTTAGTTGCGCGCAACTGAATCGGGAACGACTGCATTGGATGCGACTTGACTGGGCTAGAGTGCACACAGGAGGGCCGCACAGGCCCGCCACGGCGGATCAGAGGCGAGAAGAACATGACGACCGAACCCGAGAGCACCGTCGAGGAACACTCCCTGCTCCTCGACGACCAGCTCTGTTTCGCCCTCTACGCGGCTTCCCGCGCCGTCACGGCCCGGTACCGGACCCTGCTGGACGAGCTGGGCCTCACCTATCCGCAGTACCTGGTGATGCTGGTGCTGTGGGATCGCGGTGCCACCTCGGTGCGCGACATCGGCACCGCCCTCCAGCTGGAGTCCAGCACCCTGTCCCCGCTGATCAAACGGCTGGAGACGGCCGGCCTCGTGATCCGGCGGCGCCGCCCCGACGACGAACGGTCGGTCGTCGTCGCCCTCACCGACGCGGGGCGGGCGCTGCGGGACCGCGCGCGTCGCGTACCGCCCGCCATGGCCGACGCCATGGGGCTGACCCCCGAGCAGCACCGGACGGCCAAGGCGCTGCTGCGCCGGCTCACCGTTAACGTCACCGGCACCGGCTGAGCGTACCGGCACGGCGGGGCGGCCGTGGGTGTGCGAGCCGGGCTCCGCTCCCGGGGCGCTTCCACCGCGCACACCGGCCCGCCACCCGTGCGCCGGGCTCGGCCTGCGGGCGATCACACGCTGCCGCGCCGGCTGCCGGCGACCCGCCCAGCAACGGCAAGGTCACCTGGCGGGCCCGCCGGCCGGCCGGCAGCGGTCGCCGCGCGGCACCCGTCAGCGAGGTGCCGCCAGCACGTCGTCGAGCACCTTCTCGAGCGTGACACGGGCCAGCTCCCGCCTGAGGGTCTCCTCGATGCCCTCGTAGATGCCCCGCAACGCCGGCTGGATACCGGATCCCACCACGCACTCCTGGTCCGGCCGGGCGCGGTGCATCGCGAACAGCGGGCCGGGCTCCACCGCCTCGTACACATCGAGCAGGGTCATCGATCCCAGCTCGCGCGCCAGCGACCAGCCCGCTCCCGCACCGCGCCGGGACTCCACCAGCCCGGCCCTGCGCAGGTCGCCGAGCAGCCGCCTGATCACCACCGGGTTGGTGTTCACGCTGCCCGCGATCTGTTCGGAGGTGGCGACCTCGTGCCCCTGGCGCTGATACAGACCGATCCACGCCAGCGCGTGGGCGGCGATGGTCAACCTGCTGTTGGCGCTCATCAGCCCCTCCTCCCCGGCCGCGACGCCTCATGGTACGTCCGCACTGTCGTAACACTTATGGTTGCATCGCCTCGTTGTAACAAATATGGTTGCGACCATCGGGACGGACCGACGAACGAACGAGGCGGGAACGATGAACAAGCCGCTCAAGGGCAAGGTCGCGCTGGTCACCGGGGGATCGCGAGGGCTGGGGGCCGCGACCGTACGCCTGCTGGCCGAGCAGGGCGCCGACGTCGCCTTCACCTATCTCAGCTCCGTACAGCGGGCGCAGGCCGTCGTCGACGAGGTGAACGCGAAGGGGGCGCGGGCCGTCGCCGTCCGGAGCGACCAGGCGGACACCGGCAGCGCGCCGGGGCTGATCGACGACGTGGTGGCGCACTTCGGCGGCCTGGACATCCTCGTCAACAACGCGGCGATCGCGGTGGAGCAGGGCCGCACCGTGGACGACCCGGACGCGGACACCGCCGCGCTGGACCGGATGCACGCCACCAACTATCTCGGCGTGATCGCCGTGACCCGGGCCGCCTCCCGTGTCCTGCGTGACGGGGGCCGCATCATCACGGTGAGTTCCGGACTGGGCTTCCGGGCCGGCGTCCCGGGCGTCGCCGACTACGCGGCGACCAAGTCGGGGATCGAGAGGTACACCCTGGGGGTCGCGCGGGACCTCGGGCCCCGGAACATCACGGCCAATGTCGTGGAGGCCGGGCTGATGGACGGCGGCATGGACGGTCCCGGCCCCGGGACTCTCGAGGTCCTGCTCGGCTCGCTGGCCCTGCAGCGCCTGGGCAGGCCCGAAGAGATGGCCGAGGCGATCGCGTTCCTCGCGAGCCCGGCCGCGTCGTACGTCACGGGCGCGGTGCTGGACGCCCACGGCGGTTACAACGCCTGAACCGGACGCCTGCTGTGCGCCCTGGGCACATCCCGCCTCGGGGGCGCACACCTGCCGGCACAAAGCGCGCGGTCTCACGATTCACTTCCTTG
Organism: Streptomyces thermodiastaticus; assembly: GCF_014656135.1. Taxonomy (GTDB): domain Bacteria; phylum Actinomycetota; class Actinomycetes; order Streptomycetales; family Streptomycetaceae; genus Streptomyces; species Streptomyces thermodiastaticus. The sequence goes on along the minus strand of NZ_BNBV01000040.1, from coordinate 14,954 downwards.
TCCACCGGTGTCGTGCCGGCTCGTTTCGGCTCGGAGCCCACGCGGGACGCTGTGCTCATGTGCGCGGGAGCCGACCGGTGCCGGGGCTGCCGCTGTCGAGGCTGTGAGGACCGTGTGATGAGGGCTGTTGGCGTGACCGAGTTCGGCGGACCGGAGAAGCTGCACTCCGTGGAGCTGCCCGAGCCGGAGACCGGGCCGGGACAGGTGCGCATCCGGGTGCACGCGGCCGCGGTCAACCCGACCGACACGGTCGTGCGGTCCGGTCTGCGGTACAGCGATGCGGACGTGCCGCCCCCGCCGTACGTGCCGGGGATGGATGCCGCCGGGGTGCTCGAGGAGATCGGCGAGGGTGTCACCACGGACCTGAAGGCCGGCGACCATGTGATGGCGATCGTGGTGCCCTTCGGCTCGTACGGCGCATACGCGGAACGGATCGTGGTCCCCGCCGAGTCGGTCGCCCGGGTGCCCGCCGGGGCCTCCGACGTGCAGGCGGCGACCCTGCCGATGAACGGTCTCACCACCCGCCTCGCCCTCGACCTGCTGAGGCTGCGGCCGGGGCAGACGCTCGCGGTGACCGGCGCCGCCGGAGCGGTCGGCGGGTACGCGGTGCAGCTGGGGAAGGCCGAGGGGCTGACGGTCGTGGCTGACGCCTCGCCGGCCGACGAGAAGCTCGTCGCCGAGCTGGGCGCCGACATCGTGCTTCCGCGGGGCGAGGGGTTCTCTGCCGCCGTCCGGGAGGCGGTGCCCGACGGGGTCGACGCGGTGATCGACTCCGCCCTGCTCCACGACCTGATGGTCCCGGCGGTCCGGGACGGCGGCACGATCGCCACCCTGCGCGGCCACGACGGTGAGGCGGAGCGCGGGATCACCTTCGTGCCCGTCTTCGTCCGTGAGTACGCCCGGGAACAGGCGAAGCTCGACCAGCTTCGCCGTCAGGCGGAGGAAGGAGTCGTCACGCTCCGCGTCGCCCGCACCTTCCCGGCCGACCAGGCGGCCGAGGCGCACCGCATCCTGGAGGCCGGCGGCACCCGCGGACGGCTGGTGCTGGAGTTCTGACCCCCGGCGTGACAACGCGGTGAGCACCCGGCCGAGGGGCGTACGGCGACGCGTGCGCCCCGCCCGGCCGCCGAGGCGGCCGCAGCCGCCCGCCGTTCCCCTCCCCAGCTCATCGTGCCGCGGCGAGGCCTCTTGCCCGCTCGTCGTGCGGCCGTCACAGGCCGACCAGCAGCGACCGGTCCAGGTCGATGCTGACCACCCAGTTCGGCACGTCGACGATCTCGGAGATCACCAGGTCGCCCGCGATACTGGCGAGCAGGTAGGCGTCGGCCGCGTCGATGCCGGTGCGGCGGACGACCTCGTCGATCAGCTGACGGGTGGCGTCCTTCGCGGCGGTCATCAGGTCCGGGCCTATGCCGGTGGTGACCAGGGCGGCGCCGGTACGGCGGGCGGCCGGGGCGGTCTCCAGCACCGGGGTCCGCGGTGCCGCGCCCTTCTCCAGGCCCACGCGCAGCCGCACCGTGGCGGAGGTCTCGACGCCGGTGCCGCAGACCTCGCCGTCGCCCATCGCCGCATGCACGTCACCGAGGCTGAGCAGGGCGCCCTCCACTCCCACGGGCAGCCTGAGACGGGCGCCGGGGCCGACCTGACGGATGTCCATGTTGCCGCCCCAGCGGCGCGGCGGGACGACCGAGTGCGCACCGGGCTCGGGGATCGCCACGCCGATGGTGCCGATCATCGGCACCACCGGCACGCCGAGGCCGGGCAGCAGCTCGGCGCGGGCCCCGTCGATGGAGACGATGCGCAGATGGGGCTCGGGGAAGTCGTCGGCGAGCAGCCCGAATCCGGGGATGCAGGCGGTCCAGCCCCAGTCGTCGACCTGGGTGTCCAGGACGTCGATCACCAGGGCGTCGCCCGGTTCGGCCCCGTCGACCCGGATCGGGCCGGTGACGGGGTTGAGCCGGCCGAAGTCCAGCTCGGCGGTGTCGTCCGCCGTGGACGTGCGGCCGAGCTGTCCGCCGCTCGACTCCTGGGTCGCGACAGTGACGGAGTCACCGGGCGCGACGGTGAGCGCCGGGGGGATCGTGTTGTCCCAGACGTTGTGGGCCTCGGTCGCCTGCAGGTGCATGGGTGTCACCTCTCCCGTGGGGACGTGGTGGTGCGGCCGCTGATCCGGTAGTACAGCAGGACACCCGTGCCTGTGACGAGTGGGGCGACAGTCGCGATCCGTATACGTGTGCCCGGGCCGGTGGCCGGCAGCCGCTCGGGCGGGGTGCTCCCGTGCGGGACCGGTGGCAGGCGGCCGCAGCCGCGGAGCCGGCGTGAGGGCGCCCGGCGGTCAGCCGGGGAAGCGGCCCGTGGACCGCAGTTCCCAGCGGCGTTCGGCATAGGCCAGGTCGTCGCGCCAGAGGCGTCCCGCGGTGGCCCGCATCAAGGGACGCAGCAGCGGGGCCGCCCGCCGAGCGGCGGCGAAGCCGCGCCGGCCGGAGGTCGCCAGCACCGCTTCGACGACCACCGTCCGGGGCGTGCCCCGCTCGTCCTCGCCGAGGGGAGTGGCGTGCGTCTCGACCACGGATCCTTCTCCCTCGCCGCGCGTGATGCGCATGACGACGGTGCGCGGTCCCGGAGCGGTGAACACCGCCCGGACGGGGACGACCAGACGCCCCGTCAGACGGAAGGAGACGTCGACGGTGACGGCGTCCCCGTCGTCCCCGTCGCCGCCGGCCCCGGGGACGTCGACCACCGTGAGGTCCACGAACGCGTACGGGTGGTACCAGGCTCCGTGCCAGGGATCGAGACGGTTGGCCACGACGTCCTGCGGCTCGCATCGGCCCGTGCCGGTGAACACGGCCGTCAGGGACCGCTCCGGATCGGGCCGGCGGGGCACGACGGGCTTCTCCAGGGGTGGTTCGCCGCCTGCCGCGTCGAGCCGGACCCACACCAGGACGCCGTCGTCGTGCACCGGCAGCGGCTGCCAGCCCGCCCGGGGAGCACCGTCGAGGGCCAGTCCGTGCCAGTGGCACACGAGGGTGCCGCAGTGCACCGGGCTGTCGCGCAGTGGTGCGCCCAGGTGGGGGCAGATGCCGGGGCCGCCCACGGCCCGGCCGTCCGGTCCGCGCCAGACGACGACGTCCTCGCCGGCGACGGTGCGGGCCAGGGGTCGGTCGCCGCGCAGGTCGCGGGAGGCCCCGACGACGTACCAGTTGCCGGTGGGGCGTGCCTGGGCCCGTTTCAGGGCCTGTGCGACGACCGAGGGATGGGCGTCGCGCCAGGTGGGCCGCTGACGGGCCCACGGCACGGGGTCGCGGCGCACGGTGAACGGCAGGGAGCGCGGGCTCATACGGCCTCCTCGGCGACGGGCCGGCCCGGTGGCACGGTGACGGCCCCGGCCGGCGGGGGCGGCAGCGTGGGATGCCCGGCCCTGCGGGCGCGCAGCCGGGCGACGGTCACCCGGGTCAGCCCGTCGGCGGCGAGCAGCGCCCGGTGCCGGCGGGGAACCACGGCGCGGCGGTGCAGCACGGCGTATCCGTCCCGGCCGACGGCGTCCAGGATGCGGCCGTAGAGGACGAACGCGGTGCGGATGCAGGGCCGGGAGAGCGGGTGGAGCAGGGCGATGCCCGGTGCCGCCTGCCGGTACACGTCGCGGGTGAGCGCCTCGAACTCCTTGAGTGCGCCGGTGATCCGCGGGTCGTGGCGTCCGGTGTCGCGGCTCCAGCGCAGCAGTGCCCGGTCCACGCCGTGGGCGGCGAGCAGGTCGGCGGGCACGTAGACACGGCCGCGGTCGAGGTCCTCGCCGACGTCGCGCAGGAAGTTGCTGAGCTGGAAGGCGACGCCGAGCGCGGCGGCGTACGGGGCGGCCTCGTGCTGCGGTACGACCGTGCCGAGCACGGGCAGCATCTGCAGCCCGATCACGGCGGCGGAGCCGTGCATATAGGCGCGCAGGTCGGCGTAGGTGGGGTAGTCCGTGACCGTGAGGTCGCTGCGCATCGCGGTCATGAAGTCGTGGAAGTGGGCGTGGGGGATGCGGTAGCGGCGGGCGGTGTCGGCGAGGGCGGCCACCACCGGCTCCTGCGCGTGGCCGGTGCGCAGGGCGGTCTCCAGTGTCGCGGACAGGTCCGTGACCGCCCGCAGCCGCCGGTCGGTGCCGAGGGCGGGATCGAGCGCGTCGACGATGTCGTCGACCCAGCGGGCGAAGCCGTACAGGGCGTGCACGGCGGGCCTGCGTGCCGGGGGCAGCAGCCGTGTGGCGAGGAAGTAGGTCTTCCCGTGCCGTGCGTTGAGCGTGCGGCACACCCGGTACGCGGCGCGCAGCGCCGGGTCGGTCACGCCTGCCGCGTCCAGTTCCCGGTCGGTCATCGCGTGCCCTCCGCCGTGGTGACCGCGGGTGTGTGCACCGTGGAGGAGGCCCGGCGGTGCGGGCCGGTGACGCGCCGGGCGGCGAGTTTTCCGGACAGCAGCACCATCGGCACGCCCACGCCCGGTGTGGTGCCGCAGCCGGCGAGGACGGCGTTCTCGGTGCCGCGCACCAGGTTGCGGGGACGGAACGGGCCGGTCTGGGTGACGGTGTGGGCCGCGGAGAACGGGGTGCCGGCGGCGTGGCCCTGCATCTGCCAGAAGGCCGGTGTGACCAGGCAGTCCGCCTCGACGGCGTCCGCGAGGCCGTCGAGGCCGCGGCGTTCCAGCTCCCGCAGCAGCGTGTCGCGGTAGCGGGGGCCGAGGTCGCTCCAGGCGGCGGCGGTGGGGCCGATGTCGGTGTTGGGGCAGGGCGCGAGGATGCAGTGCAGATGGCGGCCGGGCGGGGCGAGCGCGGGGTCGGTGGCGGTGGGGCGGGTGATGAGCAGGGACGGGTCGCTCATCAGCTGCCCGGTGCGAGTGAGTTCGTCGAAGGTGGAGCGCCACGCCGCGCCGAACGACAGGGTGTGGTGGGCTAGGTGCGGCCAGGTGCGGTGCGTGCCCGCGTGCAGGACGACGGCGGACGGCGCGTGCCGCAGCCTCGGCCGTCTGCGGGGCCGGTGGCCGAGCAGGCGGTAGGCGACGGGCAGGTCCGGGGTGAGGACGACGGCGTCGCAGGGGATGCGGTCCTGGGCGGTGACGACGGCGGTGATCCGGGAACCGGACCGCTCCAGGCGGGTCACCGGCTGCCCGAAGCGCAGCTCGGCGCCGGCGTCGGCGGCGGCGCCGGCCATCGCCCGCGGCAGGGCGTGCATGCCGCCGCGCGGGAAGTACACCCCGGCGACGGTGTCCATGTAGGCGATGACGGCGTAGGCGGCCAGGGCCCGCTGGGGTGGTACGCCGGCGTACAGGGCCTGGAAGGAGAAGACGCGGCGCAGCCGTTCGTCGCGCAGGAAGCGGCCGATGCGGGCGTCCAGCCGGCCGAAGCCGCCGAGCACCGCGAGGCGGGCCAGGTCGCGGGTGAGCAGGTCGAGGGGGGAGTCGAAGTTGGCGTCGATGAAACGGGTCATCTGCGCCCTGTAGAGCTGTTCGAGCCAGGTCCGCAGCCGCCGGTAGCCGGCCGCCTCGCGGGCTCCGGCGAACCGTTCCACCTCCGCGGTCATCAGGTCGGCGTCGCTGTGCACGTCGAGGCTGCTGCCGTCGGCGAACAGGGCGCGGTAGGCGGGCCTGAGCCGGATCAGTTCCACGCGCCGGTACAGGCTGTCGCCGACGGCGGCGAAGGCCTCGTCGGCGAGGTCGGGCATGGTCAGCACGGTGGGGCCGGTGTCGATCCGGTAGCCGCCGAGCCGGAGCCGTCCGGCCCGGCCGCCGGGGTGGAGGTCGCGTTCCACCACGGTGACCCGGCGTCCGGCGCCCAGCAGGTGCAGGGCGGCCGACAGTCCGGCCAGTCCGGCTCCGACGACCACGACATGATCGGTGCGACCGGGCAGCGTACGGGTCATCGCTGCGGCTCCTCCGGGTCCGTCGGCGGGCAGGGGTCGGGGCGTGTCCCTCCGGTGTCGGCCACCGCGCACAGCAGCGACCGCAGCCGTGCGCCGGCGTGTGCTTCGAGGGGGGCGTCGTCCAGGCACCGCAGTCCCCGGGTCACCAGGCGGCGGATGGTGGCCTCGACGACACCGGCCGCGCCGGTGCCGGTGACGGCCTGCCGTACCTCGCCGAGCCCCGGCCGGTCCGGCCCGGTGCCGCCGGCGGCCCGGCCCAGGACGGACAGTGCCGCGTGGTCGCCGGCGGCCTGAGCTCTGGACCGTGCCAGGGCCAGCAGGTAGGTGGGCGCGCCCTGGCGGAAGTCGGCTCCGCTGTCCTTGCCGGTGCGTCCGGGGTCGCCGAAGAGGTCGTCGAGGTCGTCGCGGAGCTGGAAGGCGAGGCCGACGCTGCGGCCGGCGGCGCTCAGCGCGCGCAGTGTGCTCTCCTGCGCTCCGGCCAGGACGGCGCCCAGGGCCAGAGGCCGTGCGACGGAGTACAGGGCGCTCTTCAGGCACGCGGTGCGCAGCGCACGCTGCGGTGAGTACGCGGCCGTCAGCTGGCCGTGCAGGTCGAGGTACTGCCCGGCCACCATCTCCGTGCGCAGGTCGCTCCACAGGCGCCGCACCCGCTGTGCGGCCGCCGGTGACAGCGGTGTCCCGGCGACCAGGTCGTCCGCCCAGGCGAGCGCGAGGTCACCGGCCAGGATGCCTGCGCCTTCGCCGAACCGGTCGACGTGTGCGGCGGGCGCGGTCGCGGCGTACCGGGCGCGCAGGTCGGCGTGGAGGGTAGGCCGTCCGCGCCGCAGGAGTGATCTGTCCATGACGTCGTCGTGGACCAGGGCGCAGGTCTGCAGCAGTTCCAGTGCCGCGCCGATCCGCAGGGCCGCCTCGGCCGTCGCCGTGTCGGTGCCGCCGCAGGCGCGCACCGACCACCACAGCAGCTGCGACCGGGTCCGTTTGCCGCCGGCCCGGGTGAAGTCCGCGACGCGTTCGGCGACATCGCCGCTGAACAGGTCGTCGACGGCGCGGGCGCGGGCGACGCGCTGCCGGAGCACGCCGTCGAGGACGCGTCCGACGGCGGCGGGCACGTCGGCGTCGACCAGGCTCAGGTCACCGGCCGTCACCGGGCCGTCCCCCGGGTCCGGGGCGGCAAACTCGTCCGCCGGGTCCGGGTGCGGCCGGGCGGGCGATCCCGTGCCGGAGGGCGGGCCGGGGACGGGCGGCGGGGCTCCGCCGCGGTGATCCTTCGCCGGTGTGGGGCGCATCCCGCTTCCTTCCGTCGCGTTCGCCCTTCGCTCCGCCGCTGTCCCGCCGGACGGCGGGCGACGGACACGGCGCTGCACCGGCCGACGCCGGGAGCGCTGGTTCGCACTGTCCCTTCCCCGCGGCGGCGGCCGGCTGCCCACCTGCTGCGGCAGACGGGTGAGGCGCGCCCCCGGCGTCCCGCGGACGGGAATACCGCGTACGGAACGCACCGCGGGACACGCGTACGGAACGCACCGCAGGACACGCGTACGACACGCACCGCAGGACAGCCGGGAGAACACGGATGCTGCTGGAGTCGGAGGTCGCCGTGATCGGGGCGGGAGCCGCCGGGCTGTCGCTGGCGCACCGCCTGGCCGGGCCTGTGCCGGGTCTGCGGACCCCGTCCGTGGTCGTGGTGAACCCGCCGCCGGGGCCGCTGCGTCCGCCGCGGCGGACCTGGTGTTTCTGGGAGAAGGGACGGGGCCGGTTCGACGCGGCGGTCACGGCGTGCTGGCAGCGGCTGCGGGTGCGTCCGCCCGCGGGCGAGCCGGTTCTCGCCGTCCTTGCTCCGCTGCGGTACAAGATGATCCGTTCCGACGACTTCGAGGCCCTGGTCGGCCGGACGCTCGCGGACAGCCCGAACGTGCGCCGTCTGCAGGCCACCGTGGACGCGGTGGAGGACGTCGCCGGCGGTGCCGTCGTCCGGTTCCACGACGCCGGCGGCGCTCGCGGTGTGCTGCGCTCCCGCTGGGTGTTCGACTCCCGGCCTTTGGGGAGCCTGCCGGCCGCGCGGACGACGCTGCTGCAGCACTTCTGCGGCTGGTTCGTGCAGACGTCCCGGCCGGTGTTCGATCCCGGGGTCGCGGAGCTGATGGACTTCCGCACCCCGCAGCCCGCCGAGGGCCTGTCGTTCGGCTACGTGCTGCCGACGAGCGCGCACGAGGCGCTGGTGGAGTACACCGAGTTCTCGCCGCGGCCGTTGACCTCGAACGGCTATCAGGCGGCGCTGCGCCACTACTGCGACGACGTCCTGCATCTGGGTGAGCGGCGGCTCCTCGGCACCGAGGCGGGTGTCATCCCGATGACGGACGCCGCGCCGGCGCGGCGGACCGGGGCGTCCGTGTTCCGCATCGGCGCCGCCGGCGGTGCCACCCGGCCCGCGACCGGCTACACCTTCGCCGGCCTGCAGCGGCAGACACGCGCCGTCGCCGCCGCCCTGCGGCGTGGGCGCCGGCCGGTGCCGCCTCCGGCCCACTCCCGGCGGTCCCGCGCGATGGACGCCGTGCTGCTGCGGGCCCTGTCCACCGGCCGGGTCGACGGCCCCGCCCTGTTCAGCCGGCTCTTCGCGCGTGTCCCCACGGTACGGCTGCTGCGGTTCCTCGACGGGGACACCCGTCTGTACGAGGACCTGTCCATCGGCCTGCACACCCCGGTCACGCCGATGCTGCGCTCCGCCCTTGAACTGCCGGTACTGCCCCGCCGCCCCTTCGAGGAGAGCCTCCCCGTATGACCCCCGGCCGCCGCGACACATCTCTGGAGACCGTGTGACCCTGCTGCGCGACGCATCGCTCGCCGCCGCCTTCGACCGTGCCTCCCGGCACTACGACACGCTGGTGGCCCTCAATCCCGGCTATCACGCGCATCTGCGCCGCTCGGTGCGCCGCCTCGGTCTGCCCGCAGGCGGTGCGGGACTGCGCCTGCTGGATCTGGGCTGCGGCACCGGCGCCTCGACCGCCGCCCTCCGCTCGGTGCTGCCCGCCGCGCACATCACGGCCGTGGACGCCTCCACCGGGATGCTGCGCCGGGCCGCCGCCAAGCCGTGGGCGCGCGACGTGACCTTCGTGCACGCGCCGGTCGAGCACCTGTCCGACGCGGGGGTGCGCGGGCCGTTCGACGCGGTGTTCGCGGCGTATCTGCTGCGCAACGTCCGTGACCCGGACGCGGTCCTGGCCACCGTGCACGACGTGCTGAGGCCCGGCGGGCGGCTCGCGGTGCACGAGTACACGCTCAGCGGCCGCCGCACCGACCGAGCGGTGTGGACGCTGGTGTGCCGCGGCGTCGTCCAGCCGCTGGCCGCGGTCCTCCTCGCCGACACCGCTCTCCTCCGTCACCTGTGGCGCTCCGTCGTGGACTTCGACACCGCCGGCCGTTTCGCCGGCCGGCTCCGCGCGGCCGGCTTCGACCGGGTACGGGCCCTGCCCCTGCCTGGCTGGCAGACGGGGATCACGCACACGTTTCTCGCCCGGCGCAAGGAGAGCAGATGATGAACGGCAGCACGGCCCGTACCGTGCGCGTCCCGCCGGGCAGGGACCGGCGGGCCCGCGTCCTGCCCGCCGCCCCGGGACGCCGCTTCGCCGACGGATTCCGGCCCGCCGCGGCTGTCGTCGGCGCGGGGATCGCCGGCCTGGCCGCCGCCACCGCACTGGCCGAACGCGGTGTGGCCGTCACCGTGTACGAGCGTCAGCCCTACGTCGGCGGACGTGCCGGAGGCTGGACCACCCGGCTGAAGGACGGCACCGAGGTGACGATGAGCCGCGGGTTCCACGCCTTCTTCCGCCAGTACTACAACCTGCGCGCGCTGCTGCGCCGTACCGACCCGGCGCTCGGGCGGCTGACCGGTCTGCCGGACTATCCGCTGCTGCACGCGGGAGGAACCCGCGACAGTTTCCGGCACCTGCCCCGGACCCCGCCCTTCAACGCGCTGGCCTTCGCCCTGCTCAGCCCGACCTTCGGTGTGCGGGACCTGTTCCGTCTCGACCTCATGGCGGCGCTGCCCCTGTGCGACGTCCGGGTGCCCGACGTCTACGACCGGCTCGACCGTCTCAGCGCCCACGACTACCTGGATGCCGTGCGGTTCCCGCACGCGGCGCGCCATCTCGCCTTCGAGGTGTTCTCGCGCAGCTTCTTCGCCGACCCGCGGGAGCTGTCGGCGGCGGAACTGGCGCTGATGTTCCACATCTATTTCCTCGGCTCGTCCGAGGGCCTGCTGTTCGACGTGCCCCGCGCCCCCTTCCCGGCCGCTCTGTGGGACCCGCTCACGGCCCATCTGCGGCGGCACGGGGTCCGTGTCCGCACCGGCACCCCGGTCGAGCACGTCGTGCCCACGGACGACGGCCGTTTCCGGGTCGCGACCGGCCAGGACGAGACGGTGCACGACGGCGTCGTCCTCGCACTGGACACCGCCGCGCTGCGCCGTCTCGTCACCTGTTCCGGCAAGCTCGGCGATGCCGCCTGGCGGGAGCGGATCGCCCGGCTGCGCACCGCTCCGCCGTTCCTGGTCAGCAGGCTGTGGCTGGACCGGCCCGTCGCCCCGGACCGGCCGGGTTTCCTCGCCACCGGCGGTTTCGGCGCCCTGGACAACATCAGCGTCCTGGACCGCTGGGAGGACGAGGCCCGGCAGTGGGCCGCGCGCACCGGCGGATCCGTCGTGGAACTGCACGCCTACGCGCTGCCGGACGGCACCTCGCGCAGCGCCGTACAGCAGCACCTGATCGACCAGCTGCACCGCGTCTATCCCGAGACCCGCACCGCCGGGGTCGTCGACGCACGTCACGAGTGGCACGCGGACTGTCCTCTGTTCCCCGTGGGCGGCTACCGCGACCGGCCGACCGTGCGCACCCCGCATCCGCGCCTGACGGTCGCCGGCGACCTGGTCCGCTGCCATCTGCCCGTGGCGCTGATGGAACGTGCCGCCACGACCGGACTGCTCGCCGCGAACGCCCTGCTGAGCCAGTGGGGTCTGCGGGGCCACACGGTGTACACGGTGCCTGTCCGCGGCCGCAGTCCCGTCCTGCGCCGGCTGGCCCGCCGGCTGGACGGATGAGCCGCGCCCGGGGCGTGGTACTCGTGCGCCGCGGCATTGCGTCCGCCACGGGCCCCGTGGGCGGGCCCGGCATGCGGGCGAGGACACCTGGAAGGGAGCCGTGGGATGCGCATCGATCTGGCAGGACGTACCGCTCTGGTCACCGGCTCCACCCAGGGCATCGGCGCGGCCATCGCCGCCGGACTGGCCCGGGCCGGGGCCCGTGTGGCGCTCAACGGCCGCACCGAGCACCGGGTGGCCGACGCGGCGGCACGGCTGGCCGAGGAGGTGCCGGGGGCCGACGTGGTCCCGGTCGCCGCGGACGTCTCCGACGAGGACGGCACGACCCGGCTGGCCGAGGTGCTGCCCGAGGTGGACGTCCTCGTCAACAACCTCGGCATCTTCGGCGCCGCCGACCCGCTGGAGATCACCGACGAGGAGTGGCGGCGCTACTTCGACGTGAACGTGCTCGCCGCCGTGCGCCTGACCCGGCTGTATCTGCCGGGAATGATGCGACGCGGCTGGGGGCGCGTGCAGTACATCGCCAGCGACTCGGCCGTGGTCGTCCCCGCGGAGATGATCCACTACGGCATGTCGAAGACGGCGCTGCTCGCCGTGGGCCGCGGCTTCGCCAAGCAGGCGGCCGGCACCGGGGTGACGGTGAACTCCGTCATCGCCGGCCCCACCCACACCGCCGGGGTGGAGGACTTCGTGTATCAGCTCGTCGACCGGGAGCTGCCCTGGGAGGAGGCCCAGCGCGAGTTCATGCGCCGGCACCGGCCGCAGTCGCTGCTGCAGCGGCTGATCGAACCCGAGGAGATCGCCAACATGGTCGTCTACCTCAGCTCGGACCAGGCCTCCGCGACCACGGGAGGGGCCCTGCGGGTCGACGGCGGATACGTGGACTCCATCCTGCCCTGACCCACTCGGGCGGGCCGTCACTCCAGCGGGTCGTGCCCCCAGTTCATCAGCGAGTACCGCCACCGGGTGTCCCGTACGTCGCCCGACGGCCGCTGGGCCAGATGCCGGCGGATGTACCCCACGACCTTGCGCATGTGCTGGTAGTCGTCGTCCGACAGGTCGCTCTTCTTCGCCCGCAGGATCTCCACGATCCGGCGGCCGGAGGCGTGCCCCGTCGACTCCCCGCCGTCCTTGTGCTGTCCGGCACTGCGTGACTCGTCGGTGTCGAGCCACTTCTCCAGCGCGGCCGGTTTCATGTTCACCAGCTCGTGGAACGCCCGGCTGACCTCTGTGCGCTCACCGTCGTCCACGGCTGATCACTTCTTCTTCAGAGCGGACGGTTTGTGCACCGCCGACCGGCCGGACTTCTCGCTGCGCACCTGGTACTGCGGGTCCTTGGGCGAGGCGTCCACCGTACGGCCCGCGGCCTCGGTCCGCTCTGTGATCTTCTCCTCCACCTCGCCCTCGGCCTGACTGCCGTGACTGCTCCAGGTGACATGATCACCCTTCTTCAGTTTCCCGCCCTCGTCGCGCTTCTTGGCCATGCCGACTCTCCTCACACTCGCGCCGACGGCTCCCCCTCCTTTCCAGCGTGGAGGCTTCCGCCCGTTCCCGCGACGCGAGCACCGCCGGGCGGCTTGGAACGCTTCGGCTGCCGCTCGGGCACCGTGGGCGTGGCGGCAGCCGCTGCCGGAGGATGCCGTACGGCTCTCCGGTGACGCCGCCGCCCCGCGGCGCGGGTGCCCGTTCGGGACGTGCCCGTTCAGGAACCGCAGGGCGTGCCCGTTTCAGGCACCGGTGAGCCCGACATGGTCGTCGAGGAAGTCGAAGAACCGCTGCGCGGCGAGGGACCGGGCCATCGGTTCGCAGTGCCCGGCGGCCCCTTCCGCCTCGGTGAACCGGACGAGCACCTTCTCGCAGCGCACCATGTCGTACAGCCGCTGCGGCTGGCCGGCGAAATACCCTTCCTGGTCGGGATCGGCGATGAGGACAGGCGTCGAGATCCGCGCGGCGAGCTCCGGAGTGAGCCGGTAACGCTCGACCTCGTGGAAGGTGTCGAAAACGGTCGGGCAGCCGTACGGCTTGGCCCGCCAGACGAAGGTCCGCCTGGCGTTCGCCGGGAGGCGCCCGATCGCGGCCTCGAACGCGTCACGCTCGCCGCGGGCGAGCAGGTCCCGCAGCTCGGAGGACAGCATGGCCTGCCATGCCACGGACACGTCGACCACGCCGTCGTCGATGACCGCGGCGGCGAAGCGGTGCTCGAACGCCAGGGCGCGCGGAGCCCAGTATCCGCCCTGGCTGACGGCGTAGAGCGCGAGCCGCTCCGGGTCGACGCCCGGCCGGCGCAGCGTCGCGTCGACGACGGGCGTGACGACGTGCTCCCAGTCGGGCCGGAACGGGACACCCCGTTCGAAGAGCATGCGCTGCTGGCCGGGCCCGTCGAACACCACGACGTTGTAGCCGCGCGCCGATGCTTCGCTGCCGTATCCGGGGTACAGGTAGCTCGCCGCCCCGTCGGCACCGTTGAGCATGATCAGCGTCGGCTTCTGTCCCGCACCGGGCGCGGCGAAGAACCACCCGGGCATCGTCGTGCCCTCGTAGGGGATGTCGAGCGGCTCCGGCGGGTTGTCCAGCAGGCCGAGGTACTGCTCCCAGCACCGCCGGTAGGCGGCGAACGTCCGCTTTAGGACGACGTCCGGTTCCTCACAGCCGTCGGCCACGAGGGCGCACGACGCGTAGTAGGTCGCGGCTCGCAGCAGTGCGTTCCGGCCGCTCACCCGGTGGCCCCGCCGCACGCAGTCGTCGCCGATCGCGGCGACCCGGTCGGCCGTGGCCTCCCACTCGCGTGCCCATGAGGGCAGCTCACCATCGGTGATGCGGTCGATCGTCGTCAGCGTCTCCCCGGTGTCCGCCGCACCGGTGTAGACCCGCCCGAGCATGGCCCGGGTCATCGAGTTCATCACCGGGTCGGCGAAGAAGGTGGAACGCCGGTCCGGCGTGGTCGGGTTGCTCATGTGCCTGCCGTTCTCTCATGTGCAGGGCCCGTCCGGGGATGGGCCTGTCGTCTCGGGTGCGGTGCGGCCCATGCCCGCTGCGGACGGGCGAGGGGACGGGTGTCGTCGAGGTCAGCGGGCGTCGGCCGTGCGTCCGGCCGTCGTCGTCGGCCGTTCCGCAGCGGGCTGCCTCATCGCCTTCACCGACAATAAGAGATGAATCCATTTCTTATGAAGCCAGGGTACCTCATAAGAAAGACAAGCGTTCCTTATGATGGAGCGGTGACCTCACCTTCCGCGGAATCCCCCCGCAAGCGCCGGCGCGGGCGCGAGCTCGAGGCCGCGCTGCTGGGTGCCGCCTGGGACGAACTGGTCCAGGTCGGCTTCGGACGGCTGACCATGGAGTCCGTCGCCTCCCGGGCCGGCACGGGGGTGGCCGTGCTCTACCGCCGCTGGGCGAACAAGGGCGACCTCGTGCTCGCCGCACTGAAGCACTACCGGGACAGCCACCCGGTCGACATCCCCGACACCGGCAGCCTGCGGGGCGACCTGCTCGCCACGCTGACGGAGATGGGCGACAGGCGCGCCGCCTTCTTCGCCGTCGCCGCGGCCGCGGCCTTCTCCGGGCTGCTGGCCGACACCGGACTGACCCCCGGCCAGGTACGCGACCAGATCTTCGGCGACGATCACCGTACCCGCATCCACGCCATCTACCGGCGCGCCCACGACCGAGGCGAGATCAACCTGGAGCGGATCCCCTCGGACGTACTCGCCTTACCGTTCGATCTGGTGCGGCACGACCTGCTCATCGACCTGAGGGCAGTACCGGCCACACGTATCGGAACCATCGTCGACGAGCTGTTCCTGCCCCTCGTCCGCGCCCACGCCGCCGGGGCGCGACCGCACGAGACCGCGTAGCCCGCCGCGCCTTCCCTCCTGGGGCCGGATCTGGTCGTCTGTCATACCTCCGCTGTGCGGGCGGTGCGGAATCCGCAGAAGATCTGCCGCCGGACGGGGTAGTCCCAGTTGCGGAAGGTGCCC
>NZ_BNBV01000039.1 GCF_014656135.1 Streptomyces thermodiastaticus | reverse complement strand
CCCGGTCCCAGAACTCCACCAGCATGCGGATCAGCCGGACGACCTGGTAGCTGCCGCCGGCCGTCCACTCCGGCTCGCCCGTGTCCCGGCCCACCCACACCAGCCGGTTCATCTCACGGGTGCTGGCCGTGTCCGGGTTGGCGATGCCGTCCTTGAACCCCATCAGATTGCGCGGGGTGCCCGACGGCCGGGGCGGGCTGCTGAAACCGTCCATCCGCCAGCGGACCTGGAGACCGCCGCGGGTGTGCCGGGCGATGTCGCGCAGGGCGTGCAGCACGGTGTCGGTGCCGTCGGCGTGAAGCTGGAGGCTGAGGTCGCCGTGACACCACTCGGCCTGAAGGTCGTCGTCGGGGAAGGCGGGCATGGCGGCGAGCCTCCGGGGCCTCAGCGCCGACAGGCCGAACCGCTCGTCGAAGAGCGAGGCGCCGACGCCGACGGTCACGGCCAGCTGTCCGCCGGGCAGCGGATCACCGAGGATGCCGGAGTCCGCCGGCGGGCCGGTGATCCCCACCGGGGACGGCGTGCCGCCCGAGGTCAGGAAGCGAGCCCGGTCGGTGAGAATCCGCAGCAGATCCGTCAGGTCCTTGCGGCTCTCGGCCGTCACGTCCAGGGCGGCGAACGCCGTGACCCGGCGTGGAGGGGCGATGGCCGACTGCTGGTGGACACCGTGGAAGGGGGCGACGGACGGCTGCCCGGCGACGGGTCCGGAGCCGGCCGCCCCGGAGTCGGCCGCCCCGGCGAGACAGACCGCACCGCCCGCGGCGAGTCCCGTGCCCGCGAGGGCCGCGCCGCGCAGAAAGCCCCGTCGGCCGACCCCGCCCGTCGCCGTGCGGCCTGTCTCCTCGCCGCCCGTCTCCTCACCGGCTGTTCTCACACCGTCCTCCGTGGATCGCACAGGGTCGCCACCGACGCCAGCCGCTCCACCAGATCGCTGACGGCCGCGTTCACGTCCTCGCGCCGCGTCCGGGTCAGCCGGTCCAGCGGCGTCCACACATCCCCGTCGCGGAACCCGTCCAGGAGGCGCTGGGTGCGGTCCAGCTGCCGCTGAAGGTCCGCGAGACCGGCGTACCGGGTGGCCAGCACGGGCCGCAGCCGGGACAGCACCTCACGGGTGCCGTCCACGTTGGCGCGGGCGGTGGCGAGGCTGCTGCCGCTGCCGTAGTCGGTACGGCCGGTCAGCTCGAACTGCACGGTGTTCTCCAGGATCTCGTGCGCGCGCAGGCCCAGCTGGGCGGGGTCCATGCGGGTCTGCGCCCAGCTGTCCCGCAGCCCGGTCACGGCCTTGACCAGTGCCGCCGCCGGCGCGCGCAGCGCGGCGGCGGACTGCCCGTGCCAGAGCCCGTACTCGATGCGGTGGAATCCGGCGAAGTCCGGGTCGTGCACGCCGCCGGGCAGCCCGGCGTCCGTGCCGTTGACGGCCTGGTCCGCGTCGCCGAAAGCGTCGTAGGCCGCGCCGAGCCGCTCGTACTCCAGGTGGGCCGGCAGCCATGCGGACCGCGCGGCGGCGAGGTCACCGCGGTCGATCGCCGCCCGCAGGCGGCCGGTGAGCCGCACCACCTCGGTAAGGCCCTGCCCCACCCACGTCTGGTAGCCGAGCGTCGGCGGAATCAGGTCGTGCTCGGTGACCGGGACCGCCGCCGGAGACGCGGTCCCGCCCACGACGCGTACGGTCGGACCGGTGAGCGCGTCGGCGTCGTCGGGGACGCACAGGAAGGCGTACGTACCCGTGCCGATGCGGACCGTCAGCTCTCGTGTGGTGCCCGGGCCGACGTCCTCGACCTCGCCGTACACGGCGTGGGTCGCCGGGTTCTCCAGCATCACCTCGGTGGCCGCGCCGGACGTGTTGTGCAGCTCGAACACGCGCAGGCCGGGTGCCGGATCCGTCCAGCCCCGACCGCACCGGCTGCGGGACACCTCGACCGCCGTGTGCGGCAGTCCGTCCGCGCCGGCGCGGGAGTGGTGCCGTCCGCTCGTCCAGGCCACCGTGGCCACCACGGCGAGCACCGCGACGACACCGGTGACCGCCCACAGCAGACGCGAGCGCGGTCCGGGGACGGACACGGTCATTCCGGTCCTCCTCCGGACGTTCCGTTCGTCACCGCCTCATGCTAGGCACCCGCACCGGCTCGAACAGTCGTCCAAAGCAACCCATGACCAACTGTTCCCTTCGGCTTCACCGGCCGGACCCGCTCCGCACGGCCGGAGAGCTGGTCGTCACCCCCATCGGCGACCAGGACGCGTGTCCACGGACACGCCCGGTCCCGGACGACGGCCGGCAGCTGCGCATCGCCGCGTTCGCGTCGTCGAGCATCTGGTGGGCGGAGGAGCTGCCACTCGGGGAGGCGGAGGGTTTGCGGGCGGCGAAGGCGGCCTTCCAGTCGCCGGTGCGGGACAGAAGTACGTCAGGTTGTGGGTCTTGTCGTAGGCGAACAGGTCGGGGCGGCCGTCGCGGTTGCCGTCGCCGAAGCCGACGAGGTGGCTGTAGGCGTTCCAGCCGCCGCCGATCCGGGTGCGCGAGGCGAAGGTGCCCTCGTCGTAGCCGAGGTGGAGCCACAGCACACCACTGGCGGCCCGGGCCGAGGTCACCGGCGGCGGCGCCGCCCACGTTGCCGACGGAGGTGCCGTCGCGGCCGAAACCCTTCGCACAGGACGCGATCGGGGCACGCGGTGATCACCCGGCCTGCTAACTTCTACATTGTTGTAGAACTGACGGCGTGAGGGAGTCGGCATGGCCCTGTGGGATCGCATCAAGGACTCGGCGGCGCAGATGCAGAGCCAGCTGGTCGCGAAGAAGAACGAGCTGACCAGCGGCGCGTTCCGGGACGCGAGCATGGCGATGTGCGCCCTGGTCGCCGCGGCCGACGGGCGGATCGACCCCGCGGAGCGGCAGCGGGTCGCCCAGCTGATCTTCACCAACGAGGTGCTGCAGAACTTCCCCGCCGCCGACCTTCAGCGTCGCTTCGAGGACAACCTCAACAAGCTCACGGCCGACTTCGACTTCGGCAAGGTGAGCATGCTGCAGGAGGTCGCCAAGGCGAAGAAGAAGCCGGCCGAGGCCCGTGCCGTGATCCAGATCGGCATCGTCATCGGTGGCGCCGACGGCGACTTCGACGCCACCGAGCGTGCCGTGGTCCGGGACGCCTGCTTCGCGCTGGGGCTGCCGCCGCACGAGTTCGACCTCTGAGGGCCGGCCGGTCCCGCCGGGCGGCGGACGGTGCGTGCGCCGGTCAGAGCGGTGTCGCCGCGTGCAGCAGCCGCACCAGGGTGAGCGCCGAGTTCGCGGAGAACATCGCCGAGAGCAGCACCCCGGTGGCCGCGGTCCACAGCGCCAGGCCCACGGTGGTGAACACCGGCGGCCAGGTCCGCACCGCGGGCGCGGGTTGCAGCAGGGCCGCGACCCGGCGCGGCAGCGGCCCCGGTGCCGCGAGCGCGGCCAGGGTCGGTGCGGGGGTGCCGTGCCCGGCGAGCGCGGCCCGGCCGATCGCGCGGGCCACCGCCTTGCGGCTGCCGACGGCCCGGGCGGCCTCCTCGTCGGCCCACCGCTCCACGGTGTAGGCCACGGCGGTCCGCAGCGGCAGCAGGAAGGGGTTGGCGCGGGCGGCGAGCCGCACCAGCAGCAGGTGACGGTGGTGCCGGGCGGCGAGATGGCTGCGTTCGTGGGCGAACAGCGCCCGGCGCTCCCGGGCGGCCAGGCGGCCGAGCAGAGCGGTGGACACCACGATCCGGTCGCGGACGCCGCCGGGCAGCGCGTAGGCGTAGGGCTCGGCGTCCGGCAGCACCGCGACCTCGGTGGGCGGCAGGCCCCGCAGGGCCCGGTGGGCACGGCGGCGGACCGCCCAGTGCTGCGCCACGGCGTGGCCGCAGGCCACGACGACCGCCAGCAGGCCGGGGATCGCGGCCTTCCCGGCGACCTCGTGGTGCGGCACGCTCTCGCGCACCTCGGGGTCCGACCAGCCGTCCGGCAAGGGGTTGCCGGGCAGTTGCGCGGTGCCCACCACCATCAGCAGGCCCAGGCAGACCGTGCTGCACAGCGCCATGGCCGTGGCGAGCCCGGTCAGCAGCACGGTGGCGGCACGGGGGTGCAGGCACCGCTCGGCCAGGCGGGCGATCGGCCAGGTGGTGAGCGGCAGGACCAACGGAAGGAAGACGAAGATCCCCATGTGTGCTCAGTCCTCGTCGGCGGCCTGGTCCAGCAGTTCGCGCAGGAGCTGCTCGTCCCCCTCCGGCAGCGACGTGACGAAACTGGCCAGGACCGCCCGGCGGTCGCGCTGGCCGTCCAGGACCTTGCGCATCTTCGCGGCGGCGAGCCCGGCCTGGTCGGAGACGGGCAGCCACACGAACGACCGTCCCTCGCGCCGGCGCGTCACCGCGTTCTTGGCCAGCAGACGGGTCAGCACCGTCACCACCGTGGTGTACGCGAGGTCCGCGGCCAGATGCTCCTGCACCCATCCCGCGGTCACCGGGCCCCGCGCCTCGTGCAGCGCGGCGAGCACCTGTGTCTCCAGCGAGCCGTGCGCCCGGCGCCGACGGTGCGCTTCGATCGGCACTCGCTCCGTCATGCGCCGTCTCCCTTCGGTCCGCTGCGGGTGTCCGGGGGCCGGCGTCCGGCCGGCGCCGTACGCCGGAGCAGCGTCATCGTACAGAGGCCGGACGCGGACGGCGCGACCTCACGGACAGGGTCTAATCGCGGGAGTTGCCGAACAGGATGCGGTAGGCGACGAGGAGCACCAGGGATCCGGCGATCGCCGCGCCCCAGGTGTACAGGTCGAAGAAGTGCTTCTCCACCGGGCGGTCCAGGAAGCGGGCGGAGAGCCAGCCGCCGATGAACGCGCCCGCGATGCCGATGAGGGTCGTGCCGATGAGGCCGCCCGGGTCGCGTCCGGGCAGCAGCATCTTCGCGATGCCTCCGGCGAGCAGGCCCAGGATGATCCAGCCGATGATGCCCACGGTGTCCTCCAGTCGGGTCGCGCTCCGCGACCGGTTCGGTTGCCTGTTTGCGCAAGCCTAGGGAGGACAGGGCGCGGCAGGCGAGGCCCGGTGAGCTGTGACGACTCGCTGTGGACGGGCCGTTGAGGTTCTGACACATGCTTAAGACATTGCGCAAACAGGGAACCGGATCTGACGGTTCGCCGTTGATCACGGCGGACGCGGGAAGCGGAAGCAGCTGCGGAGGACGTGCATGAGTGTGGCCCTGACCAAGGGCGGCAACGTGTCGCTGAGCAAGCAGGCGCCCGGGCTGACCGGGGTGACGGTCGGGCTGGGCTGGCAGGCGGACACCGGGTACGAGCTGGACGCCGGCGCCCTGCTCTGCGACCGGTCCGGCACGGTGCCGTCCGACGAACACTTCGTCTTCTTCAACAACCTGACCAGCCCCGACGGCTCGGTCCGGCACTGCGGCAGCGGCGCCCCGGCCGACGGGGACGACCAGCGGATCGAGATCGACCTCCTCCGCGTCCCGGACGGCATCGACAAGATCGTCTTTCCGGTGTCCCTGTACGAGGCCACGGCCCGCGGCCAGAGCTTCGCCCAGGTGCACCGGGCGCACATCCGCGTCCTCGACCGGGAGGGCGGCGCCGAGCTGGCCCGCTACGACCTCGCGACCGGCCGGCTGGCCGACGAGACCGCGCTGGTCTTCGGCGAGCTGTACCGGCACGGCGCCGAGTGGAAGTTCCGCGCCATCGGCCAGGGCTACGCCTCCGGGCTGGCGGGCATCGCCGAGGACTACGGCGTGAACGTCCTGAAGGAGACGGCCGCGTCCGAGCCCCCGGCTGCCACCGCCATGGCCGCACCGGCCGCCGAGCCGGCGGTCGTGAGCCCGCCGCCGACCCCCGCGCAGTTGCCGGCCGCCCCGCCGCCGGCCCCCGCGCAGCCCCCGACAGCCCCGCCTCCTGCGGCACCCGAGCCCGCACCGGCCTTTTCCACCGCACCGGACAGCTTTCCAGGGAGTGACCCCATGACCTGCTTCTTCGACCCTCAGCACGGCCCCGGGACGGTGAGCGTGACCTGGTCCCCGCAGTGGGGCGTCCCGCGGCCGGTCCAGGCCTGCGGAGCCTGCGCGCAGCGGGTGCAGACCACGGTGCCGCCGTTCTACACCCCGGCCCAGCAGGGCTACCCGCAGCCGTACCCCGGGCAGGGCTACCCGCAGCAGGGCGGCTACCCCCAGCCGTACCCGGAGCCGCACGAGCACCAGCAGGGCGGCGGCCGCCGGTTCGGGGCCGGTGCGCTCATCGGCGCCGGCGCGGCGGGCCTCATCGGCGGTGCCCTGCTCAACGAGGCCTTCGACGACGACGAACCGGACGTCGTCGTCAACAACTACTACGAGGACTGACGTCCCGCCCCTACGGCCCCGGCACCGCGTCCGGGGCCGCGGCCCGTCCGTCCACCGGCCGCCGCCCCCGTCCCGCACACCTCGCCGGGCACGGCCGCCCTGCGGCCCGCCCTTACCATGGGTGGGCGCATTGTGTGTCAACTGTGAAGAGGGCGGGGACGGGAGAGGGCTGTGACGGATGGCTCCGGTGGCTTCGAGGACCCGCCCGCCGAGGTGCTGGCCGAAGCGGCCGCCGCGTTCGGACTGCTCGCCTCGTCCGCCCGGCTGCACCTGATGTGGGCCCTGTCGCAGGGCGAGAGCGACGTCACCAACCTCGCCCACCGGGTGGGCGGCGCGCTGCCCGCGGTCAGCCAGCACCTGGCCAAGCTGAAGCTGGCCGGGCTGGTGCGGTCCCGGCGGGAGGGCCGGCGGCAGGTGTACTACATCGACGACCCCGACATCGTGACCCTGGTGCGTGTGATGGTCGGTCAGCTGACCGCACGGTCGCAACAGAACTCCGTGCCGGTGCACCGGCTGCGCGGGACCGGTGGCTGAGAGCACCGCGTCCGCGGGAGAGCACGGCCGGGCACCCGGCACATGGCCGGCGTCCCGAGACGAGCGCACCGGAGCGGTGCACGAGCCGACCGTGCTGGAGGTCCTGCGGCAGCTGGACACCGGCCCGCGCGGCCTGACGGAGGACGAGGCCTGGCGGCGGCTGGCCCGGTGTGGTGCCAACGAGCTGCCGCTGCGCCGGCCGGCGAGCTGGCCGCGGCTGTTCGTGCGCAGCCTGCGCGACCCGTTCACCGCGGTCCTGCTCTGCCTCGGCCTGGTCTCGGAGGCCGTCCTCGCCTGGGGCACCGCCTGCGTGATCCTGCTGCTGGTCACGGTGAGCTGTGCGCTGCGCGCCACCGGGGAGCACCGGGCGGACCGGTCCACGGCCGCGCTGCGCCGGCTGGTCGCCACCACCGCCACGGTGGTGCGCCGCGCGGACACGGACGCCGCGCCCACCAGCCGGGAGCTGCCCGTGGAGGAGCTGGTCCCGGGCGACGTCGTCCGGCTGGGGCCCGGCGACCTGGTCCCGGCGGACGTGCGGCTGCTGCGCGCACACGGGCTGACGGTGCACCAGTCGGCGCTGACCGGCGAGTCGGCCCCGGTCGCCAAATGCGCGGGCGACGTCCCGGCCGGAACCGCGGACGGCGTCTTCGACCAGCCCCACCGCTGTTTCCAGGGCAGCAGCGTGGTCTCCGGCAGCGCCACCGCCGTCGTCACCGCGACCGGCGCGCACACCCGGTTCGCCGCCGCGCACGCCCGCACCGGCGCACGGCGGGCGCCGAGCGCCTTCGACCGCTGTGTGCAGGGCGTGTCCTGGATCCTGATCCGGTTCATGCTGCTCGTCCCGCCGGTGGTGCTGGTGTGCGACGCCGCGCTGCACGGGCGCGGCCTGGAGACGCTGCCGTTCGCCGTCGCCGTCGCGGTCGGGCTGACCCCGGAGATGCTGCCGGTCCTGGTCACCACCTGCCTGGCGCGCGGCGCGACGGTCCTGGCCCGCACCCACGGGGTGATCGCCAAGCGGCTGCCCGCCCTGCACGACCTCGGCGCGGTCGACGTGCTGTGCGTGGACAAGACCGGCACCCTCACCCAGGACCGGCCGGTCGTCGACGGTTCCCTCGGCCCGGACGGCGACGACGACCCTCAGGTGCTGCGCTGGGCCGCCGTCAACGCCTGGTGGACCCTGCAGCTGGCCGATCTGCCCGCCCCCGACGCCCTGGACGAGGCCGTCCTGGACCAGGCCGAGGAGGCCGAGATGCTGGCGTACGACGGGGTCGCGGCTGTGCCGTTCGATCCCGCCCGCCGGCTGTCGACGGCCGTGGTGCGCACCCCCGGCCGGCTCGGCACGCACACCCTCGTCGTCAAGGGCGACCCCGAGGCCGTCCTGGAGCGCTGCGTGCTCACCGACGGCGAACGCGAGCGGCTCGCCGCGCTCGCCGGACGGCAGGCGGGCCGGGGGCTGCGCGTCCTGGCGGTGGCCACCGCCGAACGCCGGGCCGGCACCCGCCGCTACACCCCCGCCGACGAACGCGGGCTGACCTACCGCGGCCTGGTCACCCTGCGGGACGCCCTGGCCCCCACCGCCGCCCAGGCGCTGCGGGACCTCGCCGACCGGGCGGTGACCGTGAAGGTGCTCACCGGGGACCACCCGAGCACGGCCCTGCGCGCCTGCCACGACCTGGGGCTCGCCGTGGGAGCGGACGACGTCGTCACCGCCGACCGGCTCGACGCCGTCAGCGACGCCGCCCTGCCCGCACTGGCCGGCCGCACGACCGTCTTCGCCCGCTGCACGCCCGAGCACAAGATGCGGGTCACCCGGGCACTGCGGGCCGCCGGGCACACCGTCGGCTTTCTCGGGGACGGCGTCAACGACCTGCCGGCGCTGCGCGCCGCCGACGTCGGCATCGCCCCGCGCGGGGCCTCCGACGTGACCCGGGAGGGCGCCGACGTGGTGCTCGCCGAGAAGGACCTCACCGCCGTCGCGCACGCGGTGGTGGCGGGCCGGCACGCCGGCGGCAACATCGCCACCTATCTGCGCGTCACGCTCTCCTCCAACCTCGGCAACGTCGTCGCGATGCTGTGCGCCGGGCTGCTGCTGCCGTTCCTGCCGATGCTGCCGGCGCAGGTCCTCGCCCAGAACCTGTGCTTCGACGCTGCCCAGCTCGCCTTCGCCCACGACCGCCCGCCCTCCTCGGTGCTGCGCAGGCCGACGGTGCTGCGCCCTGGGGCCCTGCTGCGGTTCATCACCGGGTTCGGACTGCTCAACGCGGTCGCCGACCTGGCGACGTTCGCCGTGCTCGGACTGGCCCTGCGCGGACGGGTGACGGGGAGCGCCGAGGCGGTGTTCCACTCCGGCTGGTTCACCGAGAATCTGCTCACCCAGGCGCTGGTGATGCTGCTGCTGCGGGCCGGCGGCCGCGGCGCCCAGGACCGGCCGGCGGGCCGCGGACGCCTCGGGCGGCCGGGGCCCGTCGCCTGGGCCGCGGCCGCGCTGGCCGTCATCGGCCTGGCCCTTCCGCCGTCGCCGTTCGGCCCGGCCCTGCATCTGACGGGCCTTCCGCCGCTGTACTACGCCCTGCTCACCGCGGTCCTGCTGCTGTACGCCGTCTGCCTGCCGGCGGCCCGGCGCCGGTACGAGCGGCGGTACGCGTGAGATGTCCCACGGGCGCGGACGGCGGTCCGGGGCCGGTCGCCGGGTGCGGAGCTGTCGTGCCCGTCCACGGGTTTGTTAGATTGCGCAATCACGCAACCGAAGTACGGCGAGCGCGCGACGGGGAGGGAGCGCTTCGCCGGTCCACCAACCGCCGCGCATGTCCGGCCGCGCCCCGACGGCCACGTCCGGTGGGACCGACCGTTCAGGGGAGTGGGAGATGACGGAGCCGCGGGACGGCCGGGGCGGCCCGGCCACACGCCGGCACACCGCCCAGGTGCCCGGGCAGCGCACGGCCGGCACCGACGGCAGGCGCCCGCCGGGCGGCAGGGCCGCGTCCCGGGACCGGGACTCCCGCGCACCCGACGCCACCGCCCGGACGGCCGGCTCCCGCAACCGGGGCGGCCCGCACTCGCGGCGTCGCCGGACCCGGCCGGCGGGCCGTGGCAGGCGGCTGCTGAAGATCGCCGCGATCTGCCTGTCGGCGCTGATCGTGGTCACCGCGGGCGTGGGCTGGTGGTTCTACGACCACCTCAACGGCAACATCGACAGCGTCGCGCTCGACGGCATGGGCGGGTCCGAGACGGCGGACGAGTTCGGCCGCACCCCGATCAACATCCTGGTCATGGGCTCGGACGGCCGCACCGACGCCGCCGACTGCAAACTCGGCGGCGGCTGCTCGAAGACCGGGATACAAAAGGGCAGCAACGCGGACGTGGAGATGGTGGTGCACATAGCCGCCGACCGCTCCAACGCCACCATCATGAGCATCCCCCGGGACACCATGACCGACATCCCGGCCTGCACCGACAAGGAGACGGGCCGGTCGACACCCGGCTACTACGGCCAGATCAACAGCGCCCTGCAGTACGGCCCCGCCTGCCAGGTGGCCACCGTCCACCAGCTCACCGGCATCCCCATCGACCACTTCATCAAGCTCGACTTCTCCGGTGTGGTGAAGATGTCCGACGCGGTCGGCGGCGTCTCCGTCTGCGTCAGCGACGACGTCTACGACACCTACTCGCACCTGAAGCTGTCCAAGGGCGAACACACCCTCAAGGGCGAGGCGGCGCTGCAGTTCGTCCGCTCCCGGCACGGCTTCGGCGACGGCAGCGACCTGGGCCGCACGGTCTCCCAGCACATCTTCCTCAGCGCGGTGATGCGCAAGTTCAAGAGCGCGGGCACCCTCACCGACCCGTCCAAGGTGTACTCCCTGGCCGACGCCGCGACCAAGGCGCTGACCGTGGACGACGGCCTGGACAGCGTGAAGAAGCTGGTCTCGCTGGCGGCCCAGGTGAACAAGGTGCCCGCCCGGCGGATGACCTTCACCACGATGCAGACAGCCCCCGACCCGAACAACGACGAGCGGGTGGTGGTGGGCCCGGGCGCCAAGGAGCTCTTCGCGACCATCGCCCACGACCAGTCCCTGACCACGGGGTCCGGCAAGAAATCCGCGGCGGCCTCCGCGACCGCCACGCCCAGCCCGACGCCCACCGCGACCGTGCCCCCGTCGCAGATCTCGGTGACCGTGCAGAACGGCACCGGCATCACCGGCCGCGCCGCCGCCGTGGCCGACGCGCTGGCCCGGCAGGGCTTCGCTTCCGGCGGCGGCACGGGCAACGCCCTCAGCCCGGCGTCGGCCACCACCCTGACCTACGGGCCCGGCCAGAAGGCCGAGGCGCAGACCGTCGCCGAGGCGCTCGGGCTGCCGTCCTCGCATCTAAAGCAGGGCAGCGGCACCGGACTGGTCCTGGTGATCGGCAGCGACTGGACCGACGGCACGAGCTATCCGGACGACGGCGGCCAGGACGACGGCTCCGCCCCCGCGCCCGCCGACACCAAGGCCGCGGTCGCCGACGCCCACGCGCAGACGGCCGACCAGGCCAAGACCTGTGCGAAGGTCAGCACGTACAAGACGGTGTCGCTGAACGGGGTGGCCATGACGCCGTCCCAGGCGTACGCGACAGCACGCGACGTGCCCGACTCGGACGAGTGAGCGGGTCCGGGCCGGCGGCGCCCCGCCCGGCCCGGACCCGCCGGACACGCGGCACGGTGACCGCGTCCCGGGACACCGCAGCCGGGTCCGCACCCTCACCGTCGGCCCGGCAGCTGTACAGTTGCGCAAGTCCGCAAACGTAGGAAGGGGTGAACGGGATGCTGCGCAACGGGCTGGAACCCTGGCATCTGCTGATCGTGGCGATCGTGCTCGTCGTGCTCTTCGGTTCCAAGAAGCTGCCGGAGGCCGCCCGCGGCCTGGGCCGGTCGATGCGCATCCTCAGGAGCGAGGCCAAGGCGATGAAGGACGACGGCGCCGCCTCCGCCGAGCCCGCACCCCGCGCGGTCACGCCGGCCCCGGGCGAGACCGCGAGCTGACGGAGGAACAGCCGCTTTCCGCCCCGTGAACGGCCGTCGACGGCCGACACACACCGCTGGGCGCGGCCCATGTGCCCGCCACCGGGAGGCGGACCGGACGGGAACTCGGCCTCGCGCGGGACCTACCGCAGCCCCTCGAAGATCAGCTCGTACTCGTCGTCGCGCGGATCCCGCGGGGCGCTGCCGCGCACGGAGGCAGCCGTGCGCGGGGCCTTCGTCTGACCGGTCGATCCGCCGACGGCCAGCACGGTGGACACGGCCAGGCCACCCAGCAGGAACGACACCGGCATCCTCGGCCGCATCCCGCCGCTTGCGCGTTCCTGCTCCCCGCTGGGCGACCGGCGCCTGCGCACCAGACGGACGACGAGACCGGACAGCTGCCACAGGGCGAGCAGCGCGCCCACGAGCGGCAGCAGCAGGAACAGGATCTGCAGACCGGAGGTGACCGCCGCCAGCACCGAGCTGTCGTCGGCGGTGGCGTCGCCGGCCAGGGACACCGCGGTGCGCCAGGCGGTGGTGGCGAGTTCCGGCATCCGGCTGAGCACGAGACCGAGCTGGAACGCCAGCGCCGGCAGGACGGTGAGCACCCATACCGTGACCACCAGCTGCGGCCAGCGTTTCAGGGCGTCGAGCCGCTGGTCCGCGGGCCGGCGCAGGAAGGACCGCTTGAGGATGGGGCCGATGTACTTGAACAGATCGGGGATGCCGACCAGGTCGGCGACGATGTAGTACCCGTCGAACCGCAGGGTGGGCAGCAGCTGCTGCACGATCTCCATGTTGGTGGCCAGGACGGCGACCAGGAGCACGGGCGAGCCGGTCCGCAGGTACACCAGCACCAGGCCGATGACGAACAGGCCGTTGAAGTAGACACCGCCGAGGTCGGTGCGGATGCGGCCGGCGCGGCCCAGCCGGTAGGAGTTGGTGACGTCGGTGTAGAAGGCGGGCCACACCAGGTAGATGCCGCAGCCCATGTGGCCGGGCGCCACACCTCCGTAGCGGCAGGCGGCCGCGTGGCCCATCTCGTGGAAGGCGGAGGAGGCGAGCGTCAGCAGCGCCACGATCAGCACGCCGGTGGGGTCGGCCATCACCCGGGCCATCGCCTGGCCCGGGCTCTCCATGGCGAACACCCACAGCTCGGCGATGAGGAAGCCGGTGAGGCACAGGATCAGGGCGACGGGGTGGTACAGCCAGGAGAACAGGCCGCTGAGGAACCAGGTGGCCCGCTCGGAGAGCACGGTGGCCCTGAAGCGCAGTCCCAGGAAGGGGTTGGCCTTGGCGACCGCGGGCTGGGAGCCGTCGCTGTAGGTGGTGATGCCCAGCGGGGCGAGTTTCTCATCCAGCAGGAAGACCACGTGTTCGGCGGCGAACTGACGGCCGGTCCTGGTGCTCAGGTCCTCGGCGGTGCGGGCCAGCACGCTGTCGGCTCCGCGGTCCGCGGCCCGGGCGGACTGCCTCTTCAGGGCCAGGACGGCCTGGTAGAGCAGGGGCGGGAGCTGGATGACCTGGCCGTCGAAGCGCTGGACGAGCTGGGGAGGCGTGCGGTACCCGGAACCTTCGAACTCACCGACCGGCTCGGTCCCTTCGGTGAGGCGGGGCACCGCCGTGGCACGGCTGGGCAGGTGGTCCGGGCCCGGTGCGGAATGTCGCGTACACATGGAGATTTCCCAAGATCGGGGAGCCGGCCGCGCCAGGCACTGCCGTCGCCTGCGCACCGCTGACCCGGACGGGACCGGCGGACGGCGACGCGACGGCACCACCTGCGCGAGCGAAGCGGTGTTCACCGGTTCAACGACGGGGTCTCCCCAGCGGGCACGCACCACCCGGGTGCGGATGACGCCTGGGAGGGCCAGGCTCAGTGCGTGACGACGGTGGATGCGGGCACGCAGGTCATGCTGCTGCTCGGCTGGCCGGGCCCCAGACCGAGGGCGCCGAACAGCCCGTAACCGCCCCCTTGAGTAGTGGTCGCCTGGCAGGCGTAGGACACGACGGTGCTCCCGCCGCCGTCACCCCCGCCGCCGTTGGCCGGTGCGGGGAAGGTGTAATGACGGCTGTTGTCCACGTGAACATCGATGATGGACAGCAGCATCCTTTCCGGCAGCAGCTCCCCACCGAGCTCGTTGAGCTCCCCGTAGCTGACGGCAGACATGCTCTTCCTCTCTGCACGCCAAGGGCGTGCACGCCAGGGTCCGCAGCGAAGCCGGGCGTCGGGGGCCGGCGAATCCGGCAGCCCCCGACGCCCGGAGCTCG
Source organism: Streptomyces thermodiastaticus (assembly GCF_014656135.1). Lineage (GTDB taxonomy): Bacteria > Actinomycetota > Actinomycetes > Streptomycetales > Streptomycetaceae > Streptomyces > Streptomyces thermodiastaticus. Next base: position 30,515 of record NZ_BNBV01000039.1, on the reverse strand, counting down.
GTCAGGAGATGGCGGTCGACGCCGGCACGCAGGTGATGTTGTTGTACGGGTACTCCGAACCCAGGCCGAGCGCGCCCGTCAGGCCCTGGCCGCCGGTGATGGTCGAGGTGCTCTGGCAGGCCGAGTTCGTCACGACGCTGTGGTGGTCGCCGTGACCACCCAGCGCGAGAGCCGAGCTGCTCGAGCTGGCGCCACCGTCGTGGCCGGCACCGCCACCCCAGTTGTTGAACGGAACCACGGTGGACAGCACGGAGCGCTCGGGCAGCACTTCGCCCGACAGGTTGCCGAGCTCCTCCAGGCTGACAGCAGACATGAATGTTTCCTCTCGGATGGTTTCCACGAGGCAGCTCTTCCCGCCTCGCAGGGGAATGTTTAGCACGAAGGAAACGCGAAATCCCAATCCCCACGTCAGCGACCTGACGGATTCACACCACCGAAGAGAAACGACGAGTCTGTTAATAATTCCGGACCCTCTGCGGGGCGCTCGCACGGGAATTCACCCGTATTTCTCTGGCCCTGTCACCACCCGCCGTCACCGGTGCAGGCGGCCGCGCCGGCACCGGGCACGGCCGCCTGCGCACGGAGGAACGTTCCCGCGGAGCTGGCCCGCTCAGAACACCACGGTGGAGGCGGGAATGCAGGCCAAAGTGGCACTGTGGTGGCTCGCGACCGCCTGGCAGGCCGAGGTCACCACCACGCCATGGTGCACGCCATGGCCGCCGTGGCCACCGTGGTCATGACCGCCGTGACCGCCGTGACCGCCGTGGCCGTGACCGCCCATGGCGCCGAAGGGGTTCACCGTGGAGAGCACGGCCCGCTCGGGAAGCAGTTCACCGGTCAGGCCCTCGAGTTCCGCAAAGCTGATGGCAGACATGGGTCTCCTTTTCGCGTTCTTGTACGGGCAGACGGAAGGCGCCCGCAGAATCAGGCTTATCAGCGGAACACGGGGGCCGGTCATATTATTGAGCCGAACGGATTGCGAGCATCCCCTCGTGCGCCACACACACGACGGCGAAAGAGTGAAAGCGCCCCGGAATCAGAAGGCCGTCGTACGACTGCCCGGCATCCCGCGTCGGTGCGGGATGCCGGGCAGCAGGGGAAGCGCCTTCCCGGGAGAACACTGCGAGGAACAAGAACGCGGTGCCCACGATAGACAGATGTGCCCGGTATGTGCGGACGACGCGCCGTACCGGACGACAGGACCGCGGGACGCCGCCGGAGGCCGTCGTCGCAGGCCGGGGCGGTAACGGTCTGGAACCACCCGTCTGCGTAGGGCAGTCTTTCCTCATGTGAGGAGCGTTCCGTATCAGGGTGGTGCGCCGGCGAACGGGGGCGCACACATGGTGGTGTGCGGTGACGACGGGCTCGCGCACCGGCTGGCCGCGGAGCTGCGCGGCATGTACCGCCAGCAGGTCACGCTGGTGGTGCCGCCCCGTCAGCGCACGGTACGGCCTCCCGTGGTCGGCCGCGTGCGCACGGCCTCGGCGCTGCTGGACCGGGTGGTCAGCGTGGCCGTGAACCGGGGCGGCAGCGGCGGCGGACCGGCGGACGCCGGGCAACCCGGCCGGGACGCGGACCGCCTGGTGGAGGCGGCCGAGCTGTCGGAGCAGGTGCTCGAGGACGCGGGTGTGCAGCAGGCGTCCGCGCTGGCCCTGGTGTACGAGGACGACGAGACCAACATCCGTGCGGCGCTCACCGCGCGCCGGCTCAACCCGCAACTGCGGCTCGTGCTGCGGCTGTACAACCGGCGGCTCGGCCAGCACATTCAGGAACTCCTCGACCAGGCGGCCGCCCTCGCGGCCCAGGGCGACGGGACCCTGCAGCCCGGTGACGCCTCCACCACCGTGCTGTCCGACGCCGACACCGCCGCGCCCGCGCTGGTCGCCACCGCCGTCGCCGGGACCAGCAAGGTCGTGCAGACCGACGGGCTGCTGCTGCGCGCGGTCGAGCGGCCGCCGCCCGCCGAGGGGGAAGTCGCCGACCCGGGGCTGTGCACCGTGGCGCTGCTGTCGGCGACCAGCAGCGACCCGGCCGGAGCGGACGGCTCCGAGGACAGCGGCGAACAGCGGCCCCGACTGCTGCCGGACGACGCGGAGGTGCGCGCGGCCACCGGGCGCGCGACGGTGGTGCTGGAGCAGGTCCCCTACGGCGACGTCGAGCAGTCCCCGCCGAGGAGACGCGCGGGCGGGATGGTGCTTCCGCTCGCCTCGCTGTTCTCCCGCCGGCTGCGGTGGTCGGCGGCGGGTCTGGCGGCGTGCGTGCTGGCGCTCGCGGTGGCGCTGTGGCGGGTGACCGGGGTGCATCCGCTGGGCGCGCTGTATCTGACCCTGCTCGACCTGTTCGCCATCGACGAGCCGGCGCTGGGCGAGCCGGTGGGGCGGCAGGTGCTCCAACTGCTGTCCGGGCTCGCCGGGTTGCTGCTGCTTCCGGTGCTGCTGGCCGCGGTGCTGGAGGCGCTGGGGACCTTCCGGACGGCGTCCGCGCTGCGCAAGCCGCCGCGCGGGCTCAGCGGGCACGTGGTGCTGCTCGGGCTGGGCAAGATCGGCACCCGGGTGCTGACCCGGCTGCACGAGCTGCGCATCCCGGTGGTGTGCGTGGAGTCGGACCCCGACGCCCGCGGCATGGCGACGGCACGGCGGCTGCGGGTGCCGGTGGTGCTCGGCGACGTCACCCAGGAAGGCGTGCTGGAGTCCGCCAAGATCCACCGCGCCCGCGCGCTGCTCGCGGTGACCAGCGCCGACACCACCAACCTGGAGGCGGTGCTGTACGCCCGCACGGTGCGGCCCGACCTGCGCGTGGTGCTGCGGCTGTACGACGACGACTTCGCGACCGCGGTGTACCGCACCCTGCGCGCCGCGTATCCGCACGCGCTGACGCGGAGCCGGAGCGTGACGCACCTGGCGGCGCCCGCGTTCGCCGGGGCGATGTTCGGGCGGCAGATCCTCGGGGCGATCCCGGTGGAGCGGCGGGTGCTGCTGTTCGCGGCCATGGAGGTGGCCGGGCATCCGCAGCTGGAGGGGCGGACGGTCGCGGAGGCCTTCCGGCCCGGGTTCTGGCGGGTGCTGGCGCTGGACGTGGGGGCGCAGGACGACCAGGGCCTGGATCCGGCGGGCACGGAGCCGGACGCGGCTGCGGGCGCCGCGTCCCCTCCGGGCACGCGGCTGGTGTGGAACCTGCCCGGCACCTATGTGCTCCGCACGGAGGACCGGGTGGTGCTGGCGGCCACGCGGCGCGGCCTGGCGGAACTGATGAGGCGGCAGGGCCCGGAGCGGACGCGCCGGTGACCTGAGGGATCCGCCCCGGCACCGTCCCCGGTCCGGCCCGCGCGCGGCATGTGACGCGCGGCCGGGCCCGGGGGCGGCCGCCGCCGTGTCACTTCGGCAGGTGACGGGCGGCGAAGTCCAGTTCCAGGCGGACCTGCTTGATGCGTTCGTCGACGACCAGGGAGCCGTGGCCGGCGTCGTAGCGGTAGACCTCGTGGACCGCGCCCCGGGCCTCGAGACGCTTGACGTAGTTCTCGATCTGCCGGATCGGGCAGCGGGGGTCGTTGACACCGGCCGAGATGAAGACCGGGGCCTTGACCTGGTCGACGTAGGTGAGCGGGGAGGACGCTTCGAAGCGCTCGGGGACCTCCTCCGGGGTGCCGCCCAGCAGGGTGCGGTCCATCGCCTTCAGTGCCTCCATCTCGTCGTGGTACGCCGTGACGTAGTCGGCGACCGGGACGGCGGCGATGCCCAGCGTCCACGCCTCCGGCTGGGTGCCCAGGCCCAGCAGCGTGAGGTAGCCGCCCCAGGAGCCGCCGGTGAGGATCAGCCGCTCGGGGTCGGCGAGCCCGGAGGAGACCGCCCACTCGCGCACCGCGGCGATGTCCTCCAGCTCGATCAGGCCCACCCGGTGCTTGAGCGCGTCCGTCCAGGCGCGGCCGTAGCCCGTGGAGCCGCGGTAGTTGACGCGGACCACCGCGTAGCCGTGGTCCACCCAGGCAGCCGGGCCCGCGGCGAAGGAGTCGCTGTCGTGCCAGGTGGGGCCGCCGTGGATGTCGAACACGGTGGGCAGCGGTCCCGTGGCGCCGCGCGGCTTGTGGACCAGGGCGTGGATGCGGCCGCCGGGGCCCTCCACCCACACGTCCTCCACGGGGACCGAACCGGGGCACTTCATCCCCGGCGGGTCCAGGACCACCCGGCCGGCGGTGGAGCGGACCACGGCCGGCTCGGCCGCCGAGGACCACAGGTACTCCACGGTGCCGTCCGGCCGGGCCGTGGCCGCGGACACCGTGCCGGGCGGGGTGGGGATCCGGGTCAGCTCGCGGCTCGCGAAGTCGTAGCGGAACAGTTCGCTGCGGGCCTCGTAGCTGTGCACCACGAGCAGGCCGCTGCCGTCCGGGTACCACTCGGCGCTGACGTCGCCGGGCAGGTCGAGCGCCAGGTCCGTCTCCTCGCCGGTGGCCACGTCCCAGACCGCGGGTTCCCAGCGGCCCCGGCGCTGGTGCCCGATCAGCAGGCGGGTGTCCCCGTCGACGGGGGCGAAGCCCAGCACCTCCAGGCCCAGCTCCACCGTGCCGCCGCGGGTGTCGTCCAGCTCGGCGACCGCGGAGCCGTCCGGGCGCAGGACGCGGATCGCCGAGTGCATGGCGTCGCCGTGCTCGGTGTGCTCGATCGCGATGAGCGTGCCGTCGTGCGACAGCCCGCCGACCCCGGCCGACTCGCGGTGCCGGTAGATCTCCACCGGCGGCTCGCCCGAGTCCAGCCGTGCCAGGTGGATCGTGGTGCCGTCCTCGTCGGTGGAGCGGCCCACCACGGCCGTGCGCCCGTCACGGCCGAGGGCGAGGCCCGCCGGATAAGACGGCTCCAGGCCCGGCACGGCCGGCTCGTCCGGGCCGCCGGTGAACGGCTGGCGGCGCCAGATGCCGAACTCGTCGCCGTCCTTGTCGTCGAACCACCAGATCCACGCGCCGTCCGGGGACAGCGTGCCGTCCGTCGTGCCGTTCGGCCGGTCGGTCGCCTGCCGCTGCTCGCCGGTCGTCCGGTCCCAGGCGTACAGCTCGTACGTCCCCGTGGCGTTCGACACGAACAGACAGCGCGCCGGGGCGTCCTCGGCCCACTCGGGCAGCGACACCCGGGGGGCCCGGAAGCGCTTCTCCCAGTCCGGCATCTGTCCGGCCGGTCGCTGCCGGTCCTGTACGTTCGTCTCGTTCCGTTCGTCCCGGTCGTCCCGCTGGTCCGCGGCTGCGGCCCCGTTGCTCTCAGTCATGGCCCCATAGTGCCTGTCCGCACCGACGACGCGTCGCCTCGCGTCCCCAGCCTGTGGAAAAGCGCTCGGGACAGCGGGCCGGCGATCACCAACCTGTGGAAAACTTCCACCCCCGCGCTCGGGCCGCGCCCGGCGGGGCCGTACCGTTGGAGGCGTGTACCGGTTTCTGCTGACGCCCCGCTGGTGGGGCATCAACGTCTTCGCTCTGCTCGCGATCCCGTTGTGCGTCTTCATGGGGACCTGGCAGCTGAGCCGGTTCGAGTCGCATGTGCGGGACCACCGGGGCGAGACCGAGCGGGCGGCGTCGGCCCGCACCGAGACTCCGCGGCCGCTGGAGAAGCTGCTGCCCGTCGGCAAGGAGACGGTGGGCCGCCGGACCACCGCGACCGGCCGGTACGCCACGCAGCTGCTCGTCCCCGACCGTGAGCTGGACGGCAAGCGGGGCTACTACGTCCTGACGCTGCTGCGCACCGACTCCGGCAAGGCGCTGCCGGTCGTGCGCGGCTGGCTGCCCGGGTCCGCCGACACCGCGAAGGCGCCGGCCCCGCCCTCCGGCCGGGTCACGGTCACCGGTGTGCTGCAGGCCTCCGAGTCCCCCGGTGACGACGGCGTCACCGCCCGCAGCGGACTGCCCTCCGGGCAGACCTCCGTGATCAGCGCCGCGTCCCTGGTCAACCTGGTGCCCTACGGCGTCTACGACGCGTGGATCACGCTCGACGCCGCCGATGCCGGGATGAAGACCGTCCCGGCGAAGGCCCCGCAGGGCAGCGGGCTGGACCTGAAGGCGTTCCAGAACCTCGGCTACACCGGCGAGTGGTTCGTCTTCGCCGGGTTCGTCGTCTTCATGTGGTTCCGGCTGCTGCGCCGCGAGGTGGAGGCCGCCCGGGACGCGGAGCTGGGGCTGGCCCCGGAGACACCCGGCGCCGAGGAGCAGCGGACCGCGGCGGTCTGACCCCGTCGCACGGCGCGGCACGCCCCCGAGGCCGGGCCCGGCCCGGGACGTCGCGCCGGCCACCGCTACGAGACCGGCAGCACCCCCGTACGGTAGACCGTGCCCGCGCAGGCGCCCGGAACCGTCGCCGAGACCGTCGGCGCCCCCGTCTCCGGGGTGTGGGACACCTCGACGCTGCCGTTCGCCTTGCCGCCCCGGCCCGTCAGCTGCGGCGCGCTGCCCCCCTGGTCGGCGCCCGGGGCCGCGCCCGCGCCGGCGCCGGTGTCCTGGCTCGGGGAGGGACCGGGCGACGGGCCGCCGGTCTCGCCGCCGGAGCCGCTGCCGCCCGAGCCGGTGCTGCCGCCGCCCGGGACGGACGAGCAGGTCTCCGACGGCACCCACGCGAACTTCACCTCGTACGCCGCCCCCGGCGCCAGCACCAGGCCGGACACCTCGTCGGCCGCGTCGGGCAGCCCGCTGGCGTCACCGGAGGTGTGCGGCACCACGCTGATCCTGCTGGCGTCGGCGGCACCCCGGGCGTGCGTGGTCAGCGTGCCCGGACCGGTGACGGTGCAGCTGGTGCCGGAGACATTGGCGACGCGGAAGGTGCCCTGGACCACGCCGGTGCCGTCGGGGGTGCCGACCGTGGCGGTGGCGGAGCCCAGCTGGGCCCCGGTGCACTGCGGGACACCGGCGGCGGAGACCGAGGGGCCGGCCGTGACGCCTTCGGAGACGGTGAGGCCGGGGGTGCTGTCCGCCATGGGCGGGCGGTGCGTCGTCGCGTCGTCCGTGCCGTGCTCGGCGGGCGCGGCCGAGGGACCGCCGATGAGGCTCGCCCCGCCGTCGGCCTCCTTGCCCGGGCCGGTGCCGCCCTGGGACTGCGCGACCCGTCCGGCCATCGCCGGTTCCGCCTCGGCGCCGCCCTGGTCGGAGACGTGCACGAGGGCGGGAACGGCCGTGCCGAGGAACAGGGCGGCGGCCGCCATGCCCACCACCGCCTGACGCCTGCGGGCCCGCCGCTGGGGCACGGCGCGCCGCAGCCGCTCCAGCGCGTCCTCGCGCGGCTCGACGTCCCGGACCGCCTCGTGCAGCAGCCTGCGCAAGGCCAGCTCGTCCGGGCCGAACCCGTCGGGAGCCGGGTCGTCGGGGCCGTGGTTCACGTCCTGCATCCCAGCGTGCGGTGGCGTCGTGTCGTGCGGCGCTGCGTCGCGCGGCGCCTGCGGCAGCGGGTTTGGGCCGCCGAGCGGGGGCCGGGCGTCCCCCGGGGCGCCGGACCGGGGCGGGGCCGCGTCCCCGGACGGCCGCGGACGTGCCTCGTCCCCCGGCCGCGCGTCGTCCCGTGACCGGGTGCCGTCCCGCGGCCGCTCGTCCGTCCCGTCCCGCTGTGCCGGGTGCGTGCCGCCGGTCCCGGCGGGCCGTGTCCCGCCGCTGTCCCGCGGGCGCTCGGAACCCGCCGGTGCTCCGGGCGCGCCGGCGGCGCGGCGCGGGCGCGCCGCACGCCCCTCAGCGGGCCCGCTCATCGCCGCGCCTCCTTCGCGTCCATGGCTATCCGCAGGGCCGCGATGCCGCGCGAGCCGTACGCCTTCACCGAACCGACCGATATCCCGAGCGTCTTGGCGACCTGGGCCTCGGTCATGTCCGCGAAGTAGCGCAGCACCAGCACCTCGCGCTGCCGCCGCTGCAGGCCCTTCATCGCCTGGATCAGACCGTCGCGCTCCAGCTGCTCGTAGGCGCCCTCCTCAGCGCTGGCCATGTCCGGCATCGGCTTGGACAGCAGCTTCAGGCCGAGGATGCGCCGGCGCAGCGCCGAGCGGGACAGGTTGACCACGGTCTGCCGCAGATAGGCGAGCGTCTTCTCCGGGTCGCGGACCCGCCGCCGGGCCGAGTGCACCCGGATGAACGCCTCCTGCACGACGTCCTCGCAGGACGCGGTGTCGTCCAGAAGCAGCGCGGCCAGGCCGAGCAGCGAACGGTAGTGGGCGCGGTACGTCTCGGTGAGGTGGTCGACCGTGGTGCCGACCGCCGCGGTCTCCTCGGCGCCGTCGCGCTGGGTGGGTATGCGGGCAGGCCGCGCAGCGGGCATGGGCGCGATCACCGGCATGCCGCCGGCCGGACCGGAAGCGACGCGCAGCCGCGGGCGGAGCGCCCGGGGCGCGTGCAGCACGGGGCCGCGGTGCGCGGCGCCGACATCGAGTACCTCTGCCACGTCAGTTGGACGCCCCGCCGCCACCGGGGGTTGTACGGACCGGGCAGCGCTGTCGTGGCGAGTGCTTCTGGTGGCGCCGGCGGCCTCGTCGCCTCGGGCAGCCCACCAGACGCTGTCTCCCATGCCCTCATGCGTCCCGCTCTTCCCCTGTGTCGTGACATGACCGGGGCATCCCCATGCCCCGCCGCGCCCTCACGCCCCCGAAGGGTGATCACTGAGACGCGCCCCGTCCGCCGCTCGGTTGCGGTGAACGGGGAGGGTGTTCTTCGGACGCCGAGGCAGCGCGGCGCACGTGGTGACGGACCGTCGGCCCGCCCGCACGGTGTCCCCAGATCCTACAAAGGGGGTGTGCCGGGGCCGGGCCCGCGCCCCCGTGCGTCGTCCGTGCCGGCGGCGACGAGTTCGGCGAGCTGGACCATGTTGAGCGCGGCACCCTTGCGCAGGTTGTCACCGCAGACGAACAGCTCCAGCGCGGTGGGGTCGTCCAGTGCCCGACGCACCCGGCCGGCCCAGGTCGGGTCGGTGCCCACCACGTCGGCCGGCGCGGGCCACTCGCCGGCGGCCGGGTCGTCGCACAGCACCACGCCGGGTGCCGTGGCCAGGATCTCGCGTGCCCGGTCGGCGCTGACCTCGTTCTCGAAGCGGGCGTGCACCGCCACCGAGTGCCCGGTGATCACGGGGACACGGACGCAGGTCACGGCGACCGGGAGACGGGGCAGGCCGAGGATCGCGCGGGTCTCCTCCCGCAGCGCCATCTCCTGTGAGGACCAGCCCTCTTCGCACAGCGTCCCGGCCCAGGGCACCACGTTCAGCGCGACCGGTTCGCCGAACGGGCCGGTGTCGTCGCCGACGGCCCGCCGGACGTCACCGGGGGCGGTGCCCAGGTCGGTGCCGGCCACCTGGGACAGCTGCCGGCGCAGCGCCGCGACGCCCGCGTGTCCGGCGCCGCTGACCGCGAGGCAGGCGGAGACGGTCAGCTCCCGCAGATCGAACTCGGCGTGCAGCGCGCCCACCGCGACGATCAGGGTGAGGGTGAGGGCACCGGGGCCGGTGACGATCCCACGCGGACGCTGCCGTGCCGCGTGCGGGTTGATCTCGGGCACCACCAGCGGCACCCCGTCCTGTCCGCGGAACGCGCCGGAGTTGTCGACCACCACCGCGCCCTGGGCCGCGGCCACGGGCGCCCAGCGCGCGGCGACCTCACCGGGCACGTCGAACAGGGCGATGTCCACCCCGTCGAACGCCTCGTCGCCGGGCGGGATCACCTCGACCTCCTCCCCGCGCACGGTCAGCTTGCGGCCGGCCGAACGCGGGGAGGCGATCAGGCGGATGTCGCCCCAGATGTCCGCCCGCTGGGACAGGATCTGGAGCAGGACGGTGCCGACGGCTCCGGTCGCTCCCACGACCGCGAGCGCCGGTCGCCCGGTCATCGCCGCACGCCTCCGCGGGCGGCGGTGCGGGCGGAGCCGGTGGTCATCGTCCGGTGCCGCCGTAGACGACGGCCTCGTCGCTGTCGGAGTCGAGCCCGAAGGCGGTGTGCACGGCGCGCACGGCCTCCGGCACGTCGTCCTTGCGGGTGACGACCGAGATACGGATCTCGGAGGTCGAGATCAGCTCGATGTTCACGCCCGCGTCGGACAGCGCGGTGAAGAAGTCCGCGGTGACCCCGGGGTTGGTCTTCATGCCCGCGCCGACCAGGGAGATCTTGCCGATCTGGTCGTCGTAGCGCAGCGACTCGAAGCCGATGCGGGGACGATTCTTCTCCAGCGCGTCGATGGCCTTGCGGCCCTCGGACTTCGGCAGGGTGAAGGAGATGTCCGTCAGACCGGTGGCGGCGGCGGACACGTTCTGCACGACCATGTCGATGTTGATCTCGGCATCGGCGATCGTGCGGAAGATGGCGGCCGCCTCGCCCGGCTTGTCCGGCACGCCGACGACCGTGATCTTGGCCTCGGAGGTGTCGTGCGCGACACCGGAGATGATGGCCTGCTCCACCTTCTTGTCCCCTTGCTCGATCGGCTCGCTGCTGACCCACGTGCCCTGCAACGGGCTGAAGCTGGAGCGGACGTGGATCGGGATGTTGTAGCGGCGGGCGTACTCCACGCAGCGGTGGAGCAGCACCTTGGACCCGGAGGCCGCCAGCTCCAGCATGTCCTCGAAGGAGATCCAGTCGATCTTCCGGGCCTTCTTCACCACGCGCGGGTCGGCGGTGAACACGCCGTCGACGTCGGTGTAGATCTCGCACACCTCGGCGTCGAGGGCCGCGGCCAGGGCGACGGCCGTGGTGTCGGAGCCGCCGCGCCCCAGCGTGGTGATGTCCTTCTTGTCCTGGCTGACGCCCTGGAAACCGGCGACGATGGCGATGTTGCCCTCGTCCAGCGCGGTCCGGATGCGGCCGGGCGTGACGTCGATGATCCGGGCTTTGTTGTGGACCGAGTCGGTGATGACGCCTGCCTGGCTGCCGGTGAACGACTGGGCTTTGTGCCCGAGGTTTTTGATCGCCATGGCCAGCAAGGCCATGGAGATCCGTTCTCCGGCGGTCAGCAGCATGTCGAGCTCGCGGCCGGCAGGCATGGGGGAGACCTGCTCCGCGAGATCGATCAGCTCGTCCGTCGTGTCGCCCATCGCGGAAACGACCACGACCACGTCGTTGCCGTTCTTCTTCGCTTCCACGATCCGCTTGGCGACGCGCTTGATGCCTTCGGCATCCGCAACGGAGGAGCCTCCGTACTTCTGCACGACAAGGCCCACGTGCGCTCCTCGCTCAGTTACGTTTCTGTCGCACCGGTGCATATGCGGTGCGGTCGGCTCAGTTTATCGAGCGTCCGAAATTTCCCCCTGCGGTATCGCATGGTGAGATGTCCCGGCCGCCCGTCGTTCACGACGACTCATGCCCCGGGGACGGGAGCCCACGCGGAACGTGGCCGGGGTCACAGACACGAGGAGGCGTTCAGGCCACCGCCCGCCGGGGACGGCGGCACGCGGAACGGCTTCGCGCCGGTGTGCGCGCCCCCTCAGGCGCCGGGGCGCCGGCGGGACTGCTCGCGCTCGCGGCGCAGGCCCAGCGGACCCGCGATCTCCCGCGCCATGACCTTGCCCGCCTCGAACTCCAGGGTCTCGTCGCCCATGCCCTGGTCGGTGTCCAGGCCGTCCAGTTCCTCCAGCGGCTGGTTGAGCCGGACGTGGATGACGACGGACTGCAGGGCGCGCAGCACGGCGGAGACGGTGGGGCCCCAGTTGGAGAAGTAGGAGAACTGCCACCACCACAGGGCCTCGGTGGTGCGCCCGGCCCGGTAGTGGGCCATGCCGTGACGCAGGTCGGTGACGACGTCGGCGAGGTCGTCGGAGAGACGGGCCGGCACCGGGGCCTTGCGCGGCTCGTAGGGGTCGAACACCTCGGAGTAGACGTCGACCGGCTCCAGCAGCCGGGCGAGGTTCTCCCGCAGGGCGTCCGCGTCCTGCTCCGGGCCGAGGTCGGGTTCCCAGCGCTCGTCGGGGACGAAGTCCTCGTGCGCGCCGAGCCGGCCGCCGGCCAGCAGCAGCTGGGAGACCTCCAGCAGGAGGAAGGGGATCGCGGAGTCGGGCTCGTCGCCCTTGGCGACCTCGGTGACCGCGACGAGGAAGCTCTCGATCTGGTCGGCGATCTGGACCGCGAAGTCGTCCGGGTTCCGGCCGGCCGCGTGCAGCGTGGCATCAGACATCGAGCAGTCGTCTCCCCTCGAAGGCACGGCCGAGGGTGACCTCGTCCGCGTACTCCAGGTCGCCACCCACCGGGAGGCCGCTGGCCAGGCGGGTGACCTTCAGGCCCATGGGCTTGATCATCCGGGCGAGGTACGTGGCCGTGGCCTCGCCTTCGAGATTCGGGTCCGTGGCCAGGATCAGCTCCGTGACCGTGCCGTCCGCCAGGCGGGCCAGCAGCTCCCGGATGCGCAGGTCGTCCGGGCCCACGCCCTCGATCGGGCTGATCGCGCCGCCGAGCACGTGGTACCGGCCGCGGAACTCGCGCGTGCGCTCGATGGCGACGACGTCCTTGGGTTCCTCGACCACGCAGACGACGGACGCGTCGCGCCGGGGGTCACGGCAGATCGCGCACAGCTCCTCCTGTGCGACGTTGCCGCAGGTCGCGCAGAAGCGGACCTTCTCCTTGACCTCCAGCAGCGCCTGCGCGAGCCGCTTCACGTCCGTCGGTTCCGCCTGCAGGATGTGGAAGGCGATCCGCTGGGCGCTCTTGGGACCGACGCCGGGCAGCCGCCCCAGCTCGTCGATCAGGTCCTGGACCACGCCTTCGTACACCGGACTGCCGTCCCTTCCCGCGTGTTGCTTCGTCTCAAAACCGTAGTGGCCCGGCGGCCCCTCAGAAAGGCGGCCCGGGGATCAGGGCCGGGTATCAGGGCCCGGGGCCAGGCCCGGATCCGGCTCCGGGTTCAAAAGGGCAGCCCGGGGATGCCGCTGCCGCCGCCCAGGCCCTGGGCCAGCGGGCCGAGCTTCTGCTGCTGCAGCGTCTGGGCGTTCTCGTTGGCCGCGTGCACGGCCGCCACGATCAGGTCCGCGAGGGTCTCGGTGTCCTCCGGGTCCACCGCCTTCGGGTCGATCTTCAGGGCGCGCAGCTCGCCGGCGCCGGTGACGGTGGCCTTGACCAGGCCGCCGCCCGCCTGGCCGTCGACCTCCGTACGCGCCAGTTCCTCCTGGGCCCGCTGCAGGTCCTGCTGCATCTTCTGGGCCTGCTGGAGCAGCTGCTGCATGTTGGGCTGGCCACCACCGGGAATCACGATCGGCTCCTGCTCTCGTACGGGCATCCGGGCGGGGACCGTTCCGGGTGACCCCGCTGGCACGAGCCTACGTGGTCCGGGCGGACCGCGCGCCGCCACTCTTCCGGGTGAGGCACGGGCGTGTCCCCTGGCTGCCCGACGCCCTCTTCCGGGCGGAAATGCCGTATTTCCCTCCACGCCTCCACCCTCCCGGGGGTAGGAAGGGGTCCGGCGTGTCAGCCAAGCGTCCCGGCGCCGCGGTCCCGGGGCGGGCCGCGACGGTGATCGGTAGGGAGTGCCGGGTGGGTCAGCCGGAGAAGCAGCCCGAACGTCCGCCTCGGGACGAGCGGGGGGACGGGGCGGCCGGGCCCCGGCCGGGCGATCTGACCGGGCGGCCGCTGCCGCTCGGCGACTGGGGCCGGCCGGCCGAACGGCTGGAGGAGCTGTACCGGTGGGTGGAGCGCCGGGCGCTGGACACCGTCGCCTGGTACCTGGCCGGGCGCATGTGGAAGCGGCGCGCGGCGCGGGCGCTGCGCTGCGGGGCCGCGGCGGGCGCGCTGACCGGGGCAGGCCTGCCGCTGCTCGACCTGGCCGGAGCGGTGGGCGGGGCCGCCCCGTGGGGGTATCTGGCGCTGCTGCTGGCTGTGGGCTGTGTGGCGGCCGACCGGTTCTTCGGCGTGACCTCGGGATGGATGCGGGACATGGCGACCGCGCAGGCCGTGCAGCGGCGGCTGCAGGCGCTCCAGTTCGACTGGGCGGTGGAGAGCGTGCGGGAGGTGCTGGGGCCGGCCGAGGGCACGGCCGGGGAGGCCGCCGAACGGTGTCTGGGCGTGCTGCGGCGGTTCTCGGAGGACGTCACCGAGCTGGTGCGGACGGAGACCGCCGACTGGATGGTGCAGTTCCGGGCCGGTCCCGTCCCGACGGGACCGCAGTGGACCGTGCCGGCCGGCGGCACCCGTCCGGAGGTGCCCGCCGGCCACGGGCGCGCCACGCTGCCGCCGGGGAGTGCGCGGCCGAACATGCCCCGGCAGCGGCCGCCGGACGCGCGGTGAGCGACGGCCCGGAGCGGGCCGGGGGCAGCGCCGCCGTGCGCGGTGCGGCCCCGGCTCGTCCGGCCCTCCAGGCCCATCCGGTCCGTCCCGGCTCGTTCAGTCCTTGCGGTAGACGAGGCCCTCGCCGGTCGTGGTGTTCACCCGGCGCAGTCTGCCGTCCGGCAGCAGCGATACCTGGCTCGCCTCACCGGGCCGGCAGGCCGGGCTGTCCTTGCCCACGGTGACCGTGGACGGCCCGATCTCCAGGGTTCCGTCGCCGCCCGGCGCCCGGGTGAGCGGGGCCTGGAACACGCAGTGGTAGGACCCGCCGCCGTCGGTGGGGCCGTCGGCGACCAGGGTGAGCACGGTGTCCCCGACCGCGCCCTGGCTCAGGGTCAGCCGGCGCGGGTTGTCGCCGTAGGCGTTGGTGATCGTCGTCGTCCAGGTGCCGAGGTACGCGGAGGGGATCGCCCCGTCCGACGGTGAGGGCGAGGGGGATGCCGAGGGAGTGGACGACGGGCCGGGGCCGGTGGTGTGCGCCGCGGTGACGGCCGGGGACGGGCCGGGGACGGCCGTGTCGTCGCTGCCGCCGGTGCCCCCGCGCATCAGCGCGTACACCGCGCCGCCCGAGCCGAGCGCGACGACCAGCGCGGCCGCGACCAGGAGCGCCGTGGACCGTCCGCCGCGGCGCGGCTGCTGCCCGGCCGCCCCGCCCGCCGAGGGGCCGGCCGGTGTGCTGTACGGCGTCGGGGAGCCGGCGTGGGTGCCGTGGTACGGCGGCGCCACCCCGGGGCCGCCCTGCGGCGGATGCGGGTGGCCGTGCCCGGCGGGCTGCTGCACGGACCCGTACGGCGGTGCCGCCGCGTACGGAGGCGGACGGTGCCCGGACGGCGGGGCGGAGGGCGCGGTGGGCCCGGTGGGCGCCGGCTGCTGCGGGGCCGCCTGCGCGGGCGTGGACCGGCCTGGCGCGGGCTGGCTGCCGCCGACCGGGGTGCGGGCGTGAGGGACCGACGCGTGCGGACCGGCAGCGCCCGGCTGAGCGGCACCCGGCTGAGCGGCACCCGGCTGACCGGCGAAGGGGACGCCGCCCGGCCGGGCGGCGGACGGCGCGGCGCCCTGCTGACCCGCAGACGGCGCACCACCCGACGGCCCCGCGAACGGCACGTCATCCGGCGCCGAGGCACCCGGCGCTGCGGCAGCCCGCGGCGCGCCGGTGCCGTCGGCGGCCCGTTCCTGCGCGGCGGCGGGGCGCGGAGCCGCCCCGGACCCCACGGCGGCCTGGGGCGCATCCGCCGCCCGCTGCTCTTCCGCCCCGCCCGGGGCCGGGCCCGGCCCGGCCGGGTTCTCCGTGTCCAGCAGCTGGACCGCGTGCCGCCCGAGCTGGGCGACCAGGGCGCTCGGCAGCCACGGGTCGCGCAGCCGTCCATCGGCCACCGTGTCCCCGGCGCCGCTGCGCTCGACGATCTCGGCCACGCTCGGCCGGGCCGCCGGGTCCTTGCGCAGGCAGGCGCCCACCAGGTCGGCGAGGCTCTCGGGCACGGCCCGCAGGTCCGGTTCCTCCTGCGCGATGCGGAACATCAGCGCGTGCACCCCGCTGTCGGCGGTGCCGAAGGGCAGGACGCCCGTCGCCGCGTAGGCGAGCACCGAGCCGAGGCTGAACACGTCGCAGGCGGGCGTGATCCGTTCGCCGCGCACCTGCTCGGGCGCCATGAAGGCGGGCGAGCCGACCAGGGCGCCGGTCCGGGTGAGCCCGCCGTCGGTGACGGTCTGCAGGGCCCGCGCGACCCCGAAGTCGATCACGCGTGGGCCGTCGATGGTGACCAGCACGTTGGACGGCTTGAGATCGCGGTGCACCAGCCCGGCGGCATGGATGTCCTGCAGGGCGCCCGCGAGACCGGCGGCGAGGATGCGCACCGACCGCTCGGGCAGCGGGCCGTGGTCGTGTCCGACGACGCGCTGCAGACTGGGCCCGGCGACGTATCCGGTGGCCACCCAGGGCACGTCGGCCTCGGTGTCCGCGTCCAGCACCGGCGCCGTCCACGGGCCGCCGACCCGCCGCGCGGCCCGCACCTCCTGCCGGAACCGGGCCCGGAACTCCTCCTGCCGCGCCAGCTCCTGCCGGACCAGTTTCACGGCGACGGTGCGGCCCCGGTCGGAGCGGGCCAGGAACACCTGCCCCATGGCGCCGGACCCGAGCCTGGTCAGCAGCCGGTAGCTGCCGACGCTTCCTCGGATCTGCCCGCCCGGCCCCAGCGGGTCTCCTGCCCCCATGCCGTCCACGGTGAAGCCGCCTCCCCGACATGCCCCGGTACGCCCCTGCGCGACAGACCGAGAATAGTGCGGTGCCGCCGGCCGCCCGGCAGCGGTCCTCCCCCGCCGCGCACCGGCCCGTGCCCGCCGCGCACCGGCCCGTGCCCGCCGCGCACCGGCCCGTGCCCGGGGCGCACCACCCGGCGAGTCCGTTCCGCACCGGCGTCCGGGCCCCGTCCGCCCGCCCCCGCTCCCCGACAACCTGTCGCCAATTGCCCGCGTCCGCAGACAGGACGCCCATACCCGGTGCGTGTCCTGGACCTCTACGCTCGGCGCATGACCGCACAGCCCTCTCCGGTTTCCCGGACCCACCAGCCGAACCCCGAGGCCGGGGCCGCAGTCAAGGCCGCCGACCGTGCGCACGTCTTCCACTCCTGGTCCGCGCAGGACCTCATCGACCCGCTCGCCGTGGCGGGCGCCGAAGGGTCGTACTTCTGGGACTACGACGGCAACCGCTACCTGGACTTCACCAGCGGACTCGTCTTCACCAACATCGGCTACCAGCACCCCGAGGTCGTCGCCGCGATCCAGGAGCAGGCCGCCACCCTGGCGACCTTCGCACCGGCCTTCGCGGTCGAGGCGCGCTCGGAGGCGGCCCGGCTGATCGCCGAGCGCACCCCCGGCGACCTGGACAAGATCTTCTTCACGAACGGCGGCGCGGACGCCGTCGAGCACGCGGTGCGCATGGCGCGGCTGCACACCGGGCGGCCGAAGGTGCTCTCGGCGTACCGCTCGTACCACGGCGGCTCGCAGCAGGCGGTGAACATCACCGGCGACCCGCGCCGCTGGGCCTCCGACACCGCCTCCGCCGGCGTGGTGCACTTCTGGGCGCCGTTCCTGTACCGCTCGCGCTTCTACGCCGAGACCGAGGAGCAGGAGTGCGCGCGGGCGCTGGAACACCTGGAGACGACGATCGCCTTCGAGGGACCCGGCACCGTCGCCGCGGTCATCCTGGAGTCGATCCCGGGCACCGCGGGCATCATGGTGCCGCCGCCCGGCTATCTGGCCGGGGTGCGCGAGCTGTGCGACAAGTACGGGATCGTGTTCATCCTGGACGAGGTGATGGCCGGGTTCGGGCGGACCGGCGAGTGGTTCGCCGCGGACCACTTCGGGGTCGTCCCCGACCTGATGACCTTCGCCAAGGGCGTGAACTCCGGCTATGTGCCGCTCGGCGGAGTCGCGATCTCCGGGAAGATCGCACAGACCTTCGGCAAGCGCCCCTACCCGGGCGGGCTGACCTACTCCGGGCACCCGCTGGCCTGCGCGGCGGCCGTGGCGACCATCAACGTGATGGCCGAGGAGGGCATCGTCGACAACGCCCGGCGGCTGGGCGCCGAGGTCGTGGAGCCGGGGCTGCGCGCGCTGGCCGAGCGGCACCCGAGCGTCGGCGACGTGCGCGGCACCGGCATGTTCTGGGCGGTGGAGCTGGTGAAGAACCGCGAGACCCGCGAGCCGCTGGTGCCGTACAACGCCACCGGTGAGGCCAACGCCCCCATGGCGGCCTTCGCCGCCGCCGCCAAGGCGCACGGCCTGTGGCCCTTCGTGAACATGAACCGCACCCACGTGGTGCCGCCGCTCACCATCACCGAGGCCGAGCTGAAGGAGGGCTTCCAGGCCCTGGACGCGGCGCTGTCCGTGGCCGACGAATACACCGCGTGATCCTCCGGTAGCGCGCTGGTGAGCGGCCCGGATCACCGGGCCGCCACCCGCGTGCGAACGCGTAAGGTGACGACCTCACGGTCTTCGCCGACGTGTCATGACCACGTATCCACCACGGGTCGGGACGCGGGCGGGGACCAGCCGACTCACGGGCGAGTTACGCCACCGCACGCGCAAGGGAGACGCCCCGACCATGGCCGGCATCAGCGGAACCGGCGCCGTGACCCGCAGCACCCTGCGGCAGCAGATCGCGGACGCGCTGCGCGACGAGGTGCTGGCCGGGAGACTGCAGCCGGGGCAGGAATGCACGGTCAAGGAGATCGCCGAGCAGTACGGGGTGTCCGCCACCCCGGTGCGCGAGGCGCTCGTGGACCTGTCCGCGCAGGGGCTGCTGGAGGCCGACCAGCACCGCGGGTTCAAGGTGCGCGAGTACTCCGCCGACGACTATGTGCGGATGATCGAGGCCCGCCGCCTGGTCAGCGACGGGATGTTCCAGGCCCTGCTGGACGGGCGGGTGCCGCTGCCCGAGGCGAACCCCCCGCAGCAGCACCGGCGGGGCCCGCAGGCCCCGGACGATCTGCGCGAGGCCCGGGTGGCCGCCGCGCTCGCCGGGGTGCGCCGGCGCGGGGAGGAGGCCCGGCGGGCCGCCCTGGCCGGTGACCTGACCGTGCTGATCGGCTACGACCTGCGGTTCTGGCGGGAACTCGGCACCTTGTACGGCAACCCCTACCTCGCCGACTTCCTGCACCGGCTGCGCGTGCAGTCCTGGATGTGCGCGGTGCCGTACCTGCGCCGCCAGGACGACCTGCGCGGTCTGCTGTGGACCGGCCACACCGCGCTCGTCGACGCGCTGGCCGGACGGGACATCGTCGCCGCCCGCTCGATCGTCGCCGCGTACCACGCGCACGCCCGCTGTCTGGCCGACCGGCTGGCCGGCGCATGAGCGACACCGCCCACCCGCGCACCGGGCCGTCCTGGGCCGCGCCCGCCGAGGACGACGTCGACCTGTCGGTCGTCATCCCCGCCTACAACGAGGAACGCCGGCTCGGCCCCACCCTGGACGCCGTCACCTCCTATCTCGGCGCCGCCGGGGACCGGTTCGGCACCTGGGAGGTCGTCGTCGCCGACGACGGTTCCACCGACGGCACCGGCGACCTGGTCACCGCCCACCCCGATCCGCGGGTGAGGCTCGTCGCCGCCGACCGCAACCGGGGCAAGGGCCACGCGCTGCGCCTCGGCGTGCTGGCCACCCGCGGCCGGCGCGTGCTGGTCACCGACGCCGACCTGGCCGCGCCCATCGAGGAACTGGACCGGCTCGACGAGGCACTGGGCCACGGCAACGCCGCCGCGATCGGCTCCCGCAGCGTGCCGGGCGCCTCGATCGGCAGCCGCCAGCACCGGCTGCGGGAACTGCTGGGCCGCGCCGGCAACGTCCTCATACGGCTGCTCGCGGTGCCCGGCATCCGCGACACCCAGTGCGGTTTCAAACTCTTCGACGGGGACCGCGCCCGCGCCGCCTTCGCCGCGTCCCGGCTCGACGGCTGGGGGATCGACGTGGAGGTGCTGCAGCACTTCCACCGCGCCGACTGGCCCGTCGCCGAGGTCCCGGTGCGCTGGTCGCACCAGGCCGGCTCCAAGGTGGGCCCGCTGGACTACGGGCGCGTGCTGGCCGAGCTCGTGCGGCTCAAGGTGCGCTCCTGGCGGCCGGCCGACCTGCTGGCCTGCGCCGCGTTCCTGCTGATGGCGGTCGTGCTGTACGCCGGACGGCTCGTCGACCCCGCCCACCGCTATCTGCCGGACTCGCTGCAGGACCAGAACCAGTGGGAGTGGTTCTTCGCGGTCACCGCCGACAGCGTGGCCCACCTGCGCAACCCCCTCTTCACCGACCTGCAGGGCTTCCCCGACGGCGTCAACCTCATGGCCAACACGGTCATGCTGGGCCTGACGGTGCCCTGGACGCCCGTCACGCTCGCCTTCGGCCCGGCCGTGTCCCTCAGCGCCTGCATGACGCTGGGCCTGGCCGCGACCGGCACCGCCTGGTACTGGCTGATCGTCACCCGGGTCACCGCGCACCGCGGCGCCGCCTTCACCGGTGCGGCGCTGGCCGCGTTCGCCCCGCCGATGGTCAGCCACGCCAACGCGCACCCGAACTTCGTCATCCTGTTCGTGATCCCGCTGATCGCCGACCGGGCGCTGAGGCTGTGCACGGGCGAGCGGGTCCGGCGCGACGGCGTGATCCTCGGGCTTCTGACGGCCTACCAGATCTTCCTCGGTGAGGAGCCGTTGCTGCTGGCCGCGCTCGGCCTGGCGCTGTTCGCCGCCGGGTACGCGGTGGCGCGCCGGGACGTGGCGAGGGCGGCCTGGCGGCCGCTGCTGCGGGGCCTGCTCACCGGTGCCGCGGTGTGCCTGCCGCTCGTCGCCTTCCCGCTGTACTGGCAGTTCGCCGGCCCGCAGAGCTACGGCAGCGTGCTGCACGGCGACGACGCGGGCAACAGCCCGCTGGCCCTGATCTCCTTCGCCGAGCGCTCCCTGCTCGCGGGCGACGCGCGGCGGGCCGACGCGCTGTCCCTGAACCCCACCGAGCAGAACGCCTTCTACGGCTGGCCCCTGCTGCTGCTCGCCCTCGGCATCGCCGTCCGGCTGTGGGAGCACGCCCTGGTCAAGGCGCTGACGGTGACCGCGGCCGGGGCCGCGCTGCTGTCGCTGGGCCCGCGGATCCGGCTGCCGCTGACCGACCTGACCTGGCCCGGGCCGTGGGCGCTGTTCGCGCGGCTGCCGCTGTTCGAGTCGGTGATCGAGGGCCGGGTGGCCATGATCTGCGCCCCGGCGCTGGGCATGCTGCTCGCCTTCGCCGTGACCCGCATGGCCCGCCTGAGCGCCCCGGGCCCCCGCTGGGCCGGCGTGGCGGGCGTCGCGCTGGCCCTGCTGCCGCTGGTTCCGGCGCCGCTGAAGGCGGTGGACCGCGTCCCGGTGCCCCGGTTCATCACCGCCGGGACGTACAAGGCGTACGTTCACCCGGGCGAGACGCTGGTGCCGGTGCCGCTGCCCGACCCCGGCGCGGCCGAGGCCCTGCACTGGCAGACCGTCGCCGGCCTCGGTTTCGCCCTGCCCGGTGGCTACTTCAACGGACCCTTCGGCCCGGAGCGCACCGGCATCTACGGGGCCCCGCCCCGCGCCACCTCCAGCATGCTGCGCGAGGTCCGCTACAGCGGCGCCGTCCCCGTCATCGACGCCGCCCGCCGCGCCCAGGCACGGCAGGACTTCGCGTACTGGCACGCGGGCGCCCTGGTCCTCGCTCCGCAGCCCAACGACGGCGCCCTGCGCCGCACCGTCACCGAACTGGTGGGCCGCCCGGGGACGTGGACCGGCGGGGTGTGGGTATGGGACCTGCACGGGCGGAGATGACCGGTCCGGCTCCCCTGCCCCGCGCGGAATCCGCCCCTCACCCCACCGACTACGCTTCCTGATCACCGAGCATCGCTTCGCGCTGAGTGAGGAGCCCTCTTTGGCCTGCGACCTGTGGTTGGTACCGCTCGTCGACGTGTTGTGCCACGCCCCCGACAACCCCTTCGCCGAGGAACTCGCGCAGTACAACAAGGCGCTGGCCGAGAACGGGCTCCCCCCGGTGCCGGTCCACCCGTACATGCCGGGCCTGTCCGGCGACGTCGCCCCGGTCGCCGGTTTCGACTACGACGCCCTGCACTTCCTGCGCCGCGCCCACCTGCTGACCCTCACCGGCCTGCCGTTGAGCCCGGTGGACGAACTGGGCGGCGACTACGAGCAGTTGCTGGAGATGTTCGAGCCCACCGCCCGTCAGTCGCACCTGGTCTGGCACTACGACCACACCGGTGCCTACGTCCCGCTCGACTTCGCCCACCCCTTGTCCAACGACGACCTGCTCGCCGGCGGCGGGCCGCTGGGCTCCTCCCAGGCGCTGCTGCGCGAACTGGAGTACGTGGGTCCGGCCCTCGGCATCGACCCGGCCAACCCGCCGGCCCCTCCGTCCCCGCCGCCCGGCCCCACCGAGCTGGAGCAGCCGGCCGCGCCCGCGCCCTACGACCCCAGCCCCTACGCCCGCGAACGCCATGTGTGGTCCTGCCTGTACACGGCGGCGACCCGGAGCCTGGCCCAGGGCGCGATGATCGTGTTCAGCTGACCGCGCGAGCGCGCCGGCACGGCGGGCGCCTTCCGCCTTCTGCCGCGCGCCGAACGGGCGGCCGCTCTCCCTGCCCGTACGCGGAACCGGCGCCGCCCTCCGCCCGCGCGCACAACAGGCAGCCGCCCTCCGCCCGCGCGTACACCACACACGGCCGGCGCGGATCACCGCACCGGCCGTGTGCCATGGTCTCCCGCTTCCCGGCGTTCGGGCCCTCGGACACCCGGACGCCCGGGCCTGCGGGAGTGCTCTCCTCAGAGGAAGGAGTTGATCTGGATCGTCTCGTCGCGGCCCGGGCCGACACCGATCGCGGAGATCGGGGCGCCGGACATCTCCTCCAGTGCCTTGACGTAGCCCTGGGCGTTCTTCGGCAGGTCGGAGAAGGTCTTCGCCTTGGTGATGTCCTCCTGCCAGCCCGGCAGGTACTCGTAGACGGGCTTGGCGTGGTGGAAGTCGGTCTGCGAGTAGGGCAGCTCCTCGACCCGCTTGCCGTCGATCTCGTAGGCCACGCACACCGGGATGCGCTCCCAGCCGGTGAGGACGTCCAGCTTGGTGAGGAAGAAGTCGGTCAGGCCGTTGACCCGGGTGGCGTAGCGGGCGATCACCGCGTCGAACCAGCCGCAGCGGCGGTCGCGGCCGGTGGTCACGCCCCGCTCGCCGCCGATCCGGCGCAGCGCCTCGCCGTCCTCGTCGAACAGCTCGGTCGGGAAGGGACCGGCGCCGACACGGGTGGTGTAGGCCTTGAGGATGCCGATCACCCGGCTGATCTTCGTCGGGCCGACACCGGTGCCGGTGCAGGCACCGCCCGCGGTCGGGTTGGACGAGGTCACGAACGGGTACGTGCCGTGGTCGATGTCCAGCAGCGTGCCCTGACCGCCCTCGAAGAGGACCACCTTGTTCTCGTCCAGGGCCTGGTTGAGGATCAGGGCGGTGTCGGCGACGTAGGGCTTGATCTTCTCGGCGTGGCCGAGCAGCTCCTCGACCACCTGGCCGGCGGCGATGGCGCGCCGGTTGTACAGCTTGGTGAGGATCTGGTTCTTGACGTCGAGCGCCGCCTCGACCTTCTGGGTCAGGATCGACTCGTCGTACAGGTCCTGCACCCGGATGCCGACACGGTTGATCTTGTCCGCGTAGGTCGGGCCGATGCCGCGGCCCGTGGTGCCGATCTTGCGCTTGCCGAGGAAGCGTTCCGTCACCTTGTCCAGGGTGACGTTGTACGGCGTGATGATGTGAGCGTTTCCACTGATCAGCAGCTTGGACGTGTCGACGCCGCGCTCGTTCAGACCGCTCAGCTCGGAAAGCAGGACCGACGGGTCGACGACGACGCCATTGCCGATGACGGGCGTACAGCCGGGCGACAGGATGCCGGAGGGCAGCAGGTGCAGGGCGTATTTCTGGTCACCGACGACCACCGTGTGGCCGGCGTTGTTGCCGCCCTGGTAACGCACCACATAGTCCACCGAACCACCGAGCAGGTCGGTGGCCTTTCCTTTGCCTTCGTCACCCCACTGAGCACCGAGCAGCACAAGTGCGGGCACGCGCGTACACCCCTTCCGGGCGGGGCATGTCCAAGGTCAGGGGCGTACGCGGGTTCACCGCCGCGTACACCGCGCGACCCACGTCGGCCGCGCAACCGTCGGACCGGATGCCCCGGAATAGACGAAGCCCCTGGCGCAATCGCGCAAGGGGCTCTTGCACAAAGATGCTACCCGAGGAAGCGAGGCAGGACCGAGGTGGCGACCTTCACGACGCCCGATCAGCTGCTGATGGTCATCGACCCGGTCGCCCGGCGCACCGACGGGGAATCCGTGCGGATCGCGAAAGATGTGCTCAGTGCGGGTGCCGTCACCAAGGTGTGTCTGCCCGAGGAGGCGGAGGAGTTCGACCGCGCCCTGGCGCGGCGCGGAGCGCGCCGGCCGGTCGTGGTCGGCGACGACCGGGCGCTGCTGCGGGCGGTGTCGGTGCTGCACCGGCGGCGGGAGCTGGCGGACTGCGTGCTGTCCGTGGTGCCGGTCGGGGATGTCATGTCCCTGGCCCACTCGCTGGGTGTGCCGGCCGGTCCGGTGGCCGCGGCACGGACGGTGCTCGACGGGGTGGTCCGCCGGCGCGATCTGCTCGTCGACGACAGCGACGGGGTGGTGGTGGGCGCGCTGCACATCCCGCCGCCCGGCGACCGTCCGGCGGCGGCAGCCCGGGCGCGCGGCGGGCCGGCGGACGCGGCGGCGGACGCCGTCCCGGCCGCTGCGGGTGCGGGCCGGGACTGGCTGCGCACCTGCCAGTCGCTGGTGCGGACCCTGGTCGCCCGCCCGCCCCG
Source organism: Streptomyces thermodiastaticus (assembly GCF_014656135.1). Taxonomy (GTDB): domain Bacteria; phylum Actinomycetota; class Actinomycetes; order Streptomycetales; family Streptomycetaceae; genus Streptomyces; species Streptomyces thermodiastaticus. The sequence goes on along the minus strand of NZ_BNBV01000039.1, from coordinate 5,910 downwards.
GGCGGCGGGCGCCGCCGGACGGCGGCCGGTCCACCTGCGGGTGGAGGTCGACGGGGTCACGGTCGTCGACCTGGACCGGCCGGTGGAGGCCGTCTGCGTCACACCCGGCGCCGAGGGGCAAGCGCGGGTTCGGGTGCGGCCGCTGCCCGGGCCCGGCGCCCAGGCCTCACCGCTGCTGGCCGAGGGCCGCACGGTGACCGTCTCCGGCGCGCACTTCCGCTACCGGGCGGACACGGAGGTGTCGGGCCCGGTACGGACCCGGACGTGGACCGTGCGCCGGGACGCCTGGGCGCTGGTGGTGCCACAGTCCGCGCCGGGGTGAGCGCCGTGCACCGGGGAGTGCGGGGCCGGGCGCCCGGCGGTCACCCCACCTCCACGCTCAGCCCCTTGAGTCCCCTGATCACGAAGTTCGGCGTGCGTTCCGGCTCCGCCGCCAGGCGCAGGACCGGGGCCTTGCGCAGCAGGGCCGTCAGGGAGGCCGCCAGTTCCATGCGGGCCAGCGGGGCGCCGATGCAGTAGTGGATGCCGGCGCTGAAGGAGATGTGCGGGTTGTCGCGGCGGGCGAGGTCCAGGCGCTCGGGTTCGGCGAAGACCGCCGGGTCGTGGTTGGCGGACCCGAACAGCAGGGCCAGCTCCGCGCCCCGCGGGATCGTCGTGCCGTCGATCTCGATCTCGTCCAGGACCCACCGCTCGAACAGCTGCAGCGGGGTGTCGTAGCGCAGCAGCTCCTCCACGGCCGAGGGGACCAGGCCGTGGTCGGCGCGGAGCGCGGCCAGCTGGGCGGGGTTGCGGAACAGCGCCCACCAGCCGTTGCCCGTGGCATTCACGGTGGCCTCGTGGCCCGCGTTGAGCAGCAGCACCGCCGTGGAGATCATCTCCTGCTCGGTGAGCCGGTCGCCCTCGTCGTGGGCCGCGATCAGCCCGGAGACCAGGTCGTCGCCCGGGGCCTTGCGGCGCTCGGCGATCAGCCCGCGCAGATACTCGGAGAACTCCACCGACGCCCGCACCGCCGCCTCGGCCGCCCGCGGCGTGGGGTTCAGCTCGTACATCCCGCAGATGGCCGCCGACCAGGGCCGCAGCTGTGCGCGGTCCGCCTCGGGGATGCCCAGCATCTCGGCGATCACCGCGACCGGCAGCGGTTCGGCGACATCCGTCAGCAGGTCGCCGCCCCCGTCGCGCACCAGGCCGTCGGCCAGCTCGCCGGCCAGGCGGTGCACATACGGCCGCAGCCGCTCCACCGTGCGCGGGGTGAACGCCTTGGACACCAGCCGCCGGATCCGGGTGTGGTCCGGCGGCTCCAGGTCCAGCATCCCGTGGTCGTTGAGGGTGTGGAACGGCTCGTGCTCCGGCGGGGGCGGGGTACGCCCGAACTCCTCGTGGGTGAACCGGTGGGTGTAGGTGCGGCCCAGCCGCCGGTCGCGCAGCAGCGCCGACACGTCCGCGTGGTGCGGCACGAGCCACTGATTGCTCGGCTCGTAGTACAGCACCCGCCCGCGGGCGCGCAGCTCGGCGTAGGCGGGGTAGGGGTCGGCGAGGAACGCCGGGTCCCAGGGGTCGAACGGGAGGTCGCGGACAGCAGCCATGCCCGGGACGCTAGCCCGCCGGCCGGTCGCGGACCAGGGAGTGTGCGGCCGGTGCGCGCATCAGCCCGGCGGAACGCCGGTACCCCGCCCCGCCGGGACCTCAGTACCCCGAGGGACGGACGAGGCCGCACTCGTAGGCGAAGACCGCGGCCTGGGTGCGGTCGCGCAGCCCCAGTTTCGTCAGGATCCGGCTCACATGGGACTTCACCGTCTGCTCGGCGACGACCAGCCGCTCGGCGATCTCCGCGTTGGACAGTCCCTGGGCGATCAGCGCGAGCACCTCCGTCTCCCGCTCGGTCAGTTCGCCGACACGTTTCTTGAGCGGGGAGCGGGGCCGGTTGTCCATCCGGGAGAACTCGGCGATCAGCCGGCGGGTGACGCCCGGCGCCAGCAGCGCGTCACCGGCCGCGACGACCCGCACCGCCTCGGCCAGCCGGTCGGCGGAGGCGTCCTTCAGCAGGAACCCGGACGCCCCGGCCCGCAGCGCCTCGTACACGTACTCGTCGAGGTCGAACGTGGTCAGCACCAGCACCTTGGTGCCGGGTGTGCCGGCGGTGATCCGGCGGGTGGCCTCGATGCCGCTGAGCTGGGGCATGCGGATGTCCATCAGGACCACGTCCGGGGTGAGTTCGGCGACCTTGGCGACCGCGTCCAGGCCGTCCACCGCCTGCCCGACCACCTCGATGTCCGGCCGGGCGTCGAGCAGGACGCCGAACCCCTCCCGGACCATCTGCTGGTCGTCGGCGATCAGTACGCGGATGCTGCCGCTCGTCATGACCTTCCTTCTTCTGTCGCGTGCGGTGGGTGCGGTGGGTCCGACGGGTGCGGTGAACCGGTCCCCGGCGCGTTCTCGGGTGCCGAGGGGGCGGCCGACGGGTGCAGGCGGACCACGGGCAGGCCGTCCGGGTCGTCGTGCTCGATGCGCGGGGCGGGCAGCAGCGGGCCGTCGAGTGAGACGCCGCCGTCACGGGGCAGGAACGCGGAGACGGCGAACCCCCCGTGCGCGGTGCGGGCGGCCGTGACCTGCCCGCCGAGCATGGCCGCCCGCTCCCGCATGCCCAGCAGTCCGTGCCCGGCGCCCGGCGAGGGCGGGGCGGCCTTACGCGGCGCGGAGTTGACGATGTGCAGGCGCAGGCCCTCGGCGACGTGGACGACCTCGACACGGACCGTCGAACCGGGGGCGTGCCGCAGGGCGTTGCTCAGCGCCTCCTGCACGATGCGGTACGCCGACAGCTCCACGCCGGGCGGATAGGTCCGGGCGGTGCGCCGTTCGTCCTGCACCTCCAGGGTCACGGCGAGTCCGGCGGCGCGGGTGTTCTCCACCAGGGCGCCGAGCCGGCCGAGGGTGGGCTGCGGGGCCTGCGGGGCGGCGGCGGTGCCCGGCTCCCCGAGGCCGTAGGGGTCGTCGGGACCGGCGGAGCGCAGCACGGCGAGCACCCGGCGCAGTTCGGTGAGCGCCTCCAGCGCGTTCTGCCGGATGCCGGCCAGGTTCTCCTTGAGCTTCTCCGGCGGGTTCTTCGTCAGATGCTCGGCCACCTGCGCCTGGATGGAGATGACCGACATGTGGTGGGCGACCACGTCGTGCAGTTCGCGGGCGATGCGGCTGCGTTCCTCCAGCAGGGTGCGGCGGGCCCGCTCCTCGGCGGTGAGCGAGGTCTGCTGCACCAGTTCCGCACGGGCCTCGCGGCGCCCGCGCAGGGCGATGCCCAGAACCACCACGACCGTGGACAGGGCCATGGTGACCACGGCGGTGGACTCGTGGTTCACCGCGCCCACCGGCACCTGCAGGACATAGGTGACCAGCACGGTCAGCGCCAGCGCCTCCAGCGCGACACGGGTGCGCACCCGCAGGGCGAGCAGCAGCAGGACGAACAGGTGACCGATGAGCCCCGCCGCGGTCCACGGCCACTGGAACGTGTCCACCCGCCCGCCCGCCAGCAAGGGCCGGACGGTGACTGCCAGCAGCGCCGCCGCGGCCAGGGACAGCCACCACGCCGCGACCGGCCGCCGCAGGGCCAGCACCACGGCTCCGGCCTGGCCCAGCGCGAGCGGGAAGGCGTACTGGAAGACCACCTGCCCGGCGTTCAGCTGGTACGACAGACCGCCGACGAAGACACCGAACGCGGCCACACACACCACCACATGGGGCAGCCGGCGCAGCCGTCCCGTGACAGGCAGGGGATCGGGCCGCACGGTGCACAGGTCGTCCCGCAGCGTCCGCAGCCCGCGCAGGACGGCGTCTCCCCTCGACATCACCCGTCCACCCTAGGGTGTGAGGCGTCGTCCGCACCCGGGTGCGCCGCCCGCCTCTCGCGCCGGCCGGCGGTGCGCTCCCAGCCGTGGAAGGCCGCCCAGCACACCGTCAGGGCGAGGGCGAACACCGGCAGCCAGGCCAGGCGGGCCGCCAGCCAGCCCGGACGGTCGGGCAGGGTGTGCAGGCCGGGCAGGCGGCCGGCGAGCAGACCGGTGGCGGTGGTCGCCATCAGCGCCGTCTGGTGCCACAGGAACACCGTCATCGCGGACAGGTTGGCCAGGGCCACGGCCGCCCAGGCGAGCGGGCGGCGCATCGCGCGGCGCAGCGGCTCGCGCAGCAGCAGGGCCAGGCCGCACTGGGCCAGGCCGAAGGTGACGGCGGCCAGCGTCGGCGGGTTCAGGTTGGAGACCGTCGCGCCCGGGACGCCGACCATCGACGCCGGGTAGCCGGCCAGGACGACGAGCCCCGCGGTGGCCGCCGCACCGCCGGCCAGCAGCGCCCAGCCCGCGCGGCGGCCGCACAGTTCCCCGCGGGTCCAGGCGGCGCCGAGGGTGAACGGCACCAGCCAGCCGGCGGGCAGGTTGATCCAGCCGAGCCGGCCGGGAGCGCCGAACCCGAACCGCAGCAGGTCCACATGCAGCACGACGGCCAGCGGCCACACCGGGTGCAGCCGGGTCAGCAGCGGTGTCGCGGCCGTCAGCGCGGCGAGGACCAGCAGAAACCACAGCGGGGACAGGGCCAGCTTGACCAGGGTGCGCACCGTGCCCGGATCCGCGCCGCCCAGCAGCAGAGCCACCGCCACGACCGCCCACAGGACGAGGACGGCGGCGACCGGCCGGAACAGCCGGGAGAGCCGCCGGCGCAGCCACGGCCCGTAACCGACTCCGCGGGCCTGCGCCGACAGCCGACCGCGGGTGGTGACATGACCGCTGACCAGGAAGAACACCGCGAGGGTCTGGAACACCCAGGAGATGGGCGCCAGGCCGGGCAGGTACTGCAGGGGGCTCGCGGTGTGCAGCACGGGACGCGAGCCGTCCGGCACGACCAGCGCCGTGACCAGCCAGTGGCCCAGCACCACACCGAGGATGGCCCACGCCCGCAGCGCGTCGACCGCGCGGTCCCGCTCGGGCGGGGTCGCGGCGTGCAGCCGCCGGGCTGCGGCGCCCACCCGGGCCGGCAGGCTCGGCAGCGGCGGCGTGCGGGGCCGCCGGCTGCGGGCGGGCCGGGGCGCGGCGGGCGCTGCCGGGCGAGGTGTGTCGAGCATCCGCCCGGTCACCGCGCCCCTCCTTCCTCCCCGGCCGCGCCGGGCGCCGTGGGCTCCGTGCCCAGGACGATGCCGGCCAGGTGGGCCAGGCAGGCGGAGCCGGGGGTGAAGTAGGAGCTGTGGCCGCCGGGTCCGGCCGGGAAGGTACGCGCACCGAACGCCGGATCCATCGGGTCGGTGCCGAAACCGACCGTGGTGCCCAGCAGCGCGGCCCGCACATGCGGCACATGGGCCACCCAGTCGCCCGAGGTGCGGCCGGCCCAGACGCGGGCCGGGGTGTGCAGCCCGGCCACGCTGCCGGCGCCGGTGCCGGGGCTGCCGACGAGCACGATGTCGTCCACGGGCAGACGGGCGGCGGCCCGGCCGCACACCACCGAGCCGTAGGAGTGGCACACCAGGGTGAGACGCGCGGTGCCGCCCAGCAGGCCCCGCAGTTCGTGCACCGTCCGCCGCAGGCGGGGGGCCGCCTGTTCGGCGCGGCCCGTGGTCAGCACGGTGGTGCTGACGGTGCCGGGGGTGCGGTAGCCGAGCCAGGCCACGACGGCGGTGCGGCCCGGGGCGTGGCGGGCCAGTCCGGCGGACAGCGCCGAGGCGTCCGCGCGGAAGCGGTCGTAGGTGTCGAGGGAGGTGTCCGAGCCGGGCACCAGGACGGCCACGCGGTCCGCGCGCGTCAGGTCGCCGAACACCTCCGTGACCAGGCCGGGGCCGCGTCCGTCGAAGGCGAGCAGCCGCCGTCCGGGCGCCGCCAGCCGCCGCTCCGCCGCGGCCCGCCGCGCGTCGCCGTGCGCGGCGGCCCGCCGTCCGGCCGG
>NZ_BNBV01000038.1 GCF_014656135.1 Streptomyces thermodiastaticus | reverse complement strand
GACCGCGGCGTGGGGGACGGGGGCGTCCTCGGCACCGCGGATGTGACCGCGAACCGGCACCCCGCCACCGCTGCTGCTCTGCGCGGGAGCGTCGTGCTCCAGCGTCGCCACCGCAGCCAGCCGCTGGGCACCCTGGGTCGCACCGTCACCGGACTCGGCGGGCTCGGACACGTCCGAGGTCGCGGCCCAGCTCGGCCTGCGCTCCTCGGCGGGCGCGGCGACGGTGGCGGAGGCCTCGGCGACCGGAGCCTCGGCCGCGGCCGCTTCGGTGTCGGCCGGCGCGGACGCCTTGCCGGAGTTCTGCTCGGCCGCCTGGGCCAGGGCGCCGGTGGTGCGCAACGGAACCTCCTTGATGAACAGCATGAAGAGGAAGGCGACGAACGCGCACGGCGCGCCGTAGAGGAAGGCGTCGGCGATGCCGTGGCCGTAGGCGGCCTCCAGCCAGGTGCGCACGGCCTGCGGCAGGGCGTTCATGTCGGGCAGCGAGCTGCCGGAGCTCAGCGCCTTGCCCGCGGCGGCCCGCGCCTGCGGGCTCAGCGACATGACCGTGTCCTGGGCGTGGTGCGTGATCCGGGTGGACATCACCGAACCGAGGACGCCGACGCCGACCGCACCGCCGAGGGTGCGGAAGAAGCTGACGGTCGAGGAAGCGGCACCCAGGTCCTGCGGGGCGACCTGGTTCTGCGTGGACAGCACCAGGTTCTGCATCGTCATACCGACGCCGACGCCGAGCAGCGCCATGTACAGCGACAGGTGCCAGTACGGGGTGTCGTAGCGCATGCTGCCGAGCAGGCCCAGGCCCGCGGTCAGGCAGGCGCCGCCGGCCACCAGCCAGCCCTTCCAGCGGCCGGTGCGGCTGATGATCTGGCCGGACACCATGGAGGCGATGAACAGACCGCCGATCATCGGGATCGTCATGACGCCCGACATGGTCGGGGACTTGTCCCGGGCCAGCTGGAAGTACTGGGAGAAGAACACCGTGCCCGCGTACATGCCCACGCCGACGAACAGCGAGGCGGCCGAGGCCAGGGCGATGGTGCGGTTGCGGAACAGGCGAAGCGGGATGATCGGCTGGGCGGCCTTGGTCTCCGTGAAGACGAACAGCAGCGCCAGCACGATCGTGCCGCCGACCATCGTGTAGGTCTGCCAGGACAGCCAGTCGTACTTGTCGTCCGCGAAGGTCACCCAGAGCAGCAGCAGGGAGGCGGCGGCGGTGATGAAGAAGGCACCGGCCCAGTCGATCTTGACCTCGCGCTTGGTGACCGGCAGGTGCAGGGTCTTCTGCAGCACGATCAGGGCGATCAGCGCGAAGGGGATGCCGACGAAGAGGCAGTAGCGCCAGCCCAGCCAGCTGGTGTCGGTGATGACACCGCCGAGCAGCGGGCCGCCGACAGTGGCGACCGCGAACGTCGCACCGGTGTAACCGGAGTACCGGCCGCGCTCACGCGGCGCGATCATCGCAGCCATGATCACCTGCACCAGTGCGGACAGGCCGCCGGCGCCCAGGCCCTGTACGACACGCGCGGTGATCAGCATCGCGGGGTTCTGCGCGAGGCCCGCTATGACCGAACCGGCGACATAGATGACCAGGGCTATCTGGACGAGCGCCTTCTTGCTGAGCAGGTCGGCGAGCTTGCCCCACAGGGGTACGGAGGCCGTCATGGCGAGCAGCGCGGCGGTGACGACCCAGGTGTAGGCGGACTGGCCGCCGCCGAGGTCCTTGATGATCGTCGGCAGCGCGTTGGTGACGATCGTCGAGGACAGAATGGCGGCGAACAGGCCGAGCAGCAGTCCGGAGAGTGCCTCCATGATCTGCCGGTGCGTCATCGGAGCGCTGTCCGGGGAGCCTCCCCCTTGCTTGGCGTGAGCCCGCACACCGGCTGGTGTGGTCGTTGCCATGGGCTTCCTTTACGTCTGTGCGTTTGCGGGTGTACGGGTGGTCTCTTCGATCACGGGAGCGTCCGCCGGGGCGGGGACCCGGCCCGGCTGGGGCCGGCAGTCGCCGAAGCTGTCGCGCAGCCGCGTCATCAGATGGATGAGCTGGCCGACCTCGTCGTCGCTCCAGTCGCTGAGCCGTTCGGTGAGCAGTTGTGTGGTCCGCCGGAACAGGTCGTCGAGCCGGTCCAGGCCGGCGGGGGTCAGGTGCAGGATGCGCGAGCGCTTGTCCGCGGGGTCCGGCAGCCGTTCGATCCAGCCGCGGGCGACGAGGTGTGCCACGTGCCTGCTGGTCACCGACATGTCCACGGCGAGGTGTTCGGCGAGCTTGCTCATGCGCATGTCGCCGTGGGCGCCGAGAACGGTCAAGACAGCGCCTGAGCCGGCCGGGCAGTCGGGCGGCATGATGCGCCCCAGATCCCTTCTCACGGCTCCGATGGCGCTGAGCTGGCGTACCAGCTCTTCGTACTGCGCCTGCCCGGCCACCGCACCTCCCGTAATCGTTGCTTAGGGCAACGATAAGCCTGGTTGGTTGCCGAAATTAACGAAATCGGGGGGCGCCGGCGCAAAAAGTTGGCAAAGGCAAGTATTGCGAATGTAAACCTGCAGGTGATCGTGTCTACGCGGGTGGATCCGGTTCACTCGTCCGGGAGTTCGCCGACGGCACGCCCCCTCCCGGTGTGCGTTGCGAAACCGGTTCGGCGCCGTGGTGTGCGCCGGCGTTCGGCTGCTTGCGGGCCGGCCCGTCTCAACTCCGTTGCGCGCGGGTCGCATCGGCCCAACCCCGCGCTTGGGCAGCACCCGTGTTTTCGCTAGGGTCTCGGGCCATGGCTAACACCCAGGGCCCCCAGGGCAACTACGACCCCGCCGGCAGCACCCAGATGTTCCGCGCGTTCGTCGACGAGGCTCCCCAGGGCAGGCGGCAGGAGGCCTCCAGCGGTCCTCGTGTCGGCCTGATCGTCGGCGTCGTCGCCGTCGTGGTCATCGTCGCGGCGGTCGCCTGGCTGGCGTTCAAGTAGGCGCGTCAGCGGCACGTCGCAACACAACGGCCGCCGGACCGCACGGGAGGCGGTCCGGCGGCCGTGTGCTGCCGTCGGAGGTGTCCCCGGCCGCACCGGCCGCGCGCGGGGCGCGGGCCGGGCCGGGGCGTGGTCAGTCCGAGATCAGGCCCTCCCGCAGCTGGGCCAGGGTCCGGGTCAGCAGCCGGGAGACGTGCATCTGCGAGATGCCGACCTCCTCACCGATCTGCGACTGGGTCATGTTGGCGAAGAAGCGCAGCATGATGATGCGGCGTTCCCGGGGCGGCAGCTTGGCCAGCAGCGGCTTGAGCGACTCGCGGTACTCCACGCCCTCCAGCGCGGTGTCCTCGTAGCCGAGACGGTCGGCCAGGGAGCCCTCGCTGCCGTCGTCCTCCGGGGCCGGCGAGTCCAGGGAGGAGGCCGTGTAGGCGTTGCCGACCGCGAGACCGTCGACGACGTCCTCCTCCGACACGCCCAGCACGGCGGCGAGTTCGGCGACGGTCGGGGAGCGGTCCAGCTTCTGCGACAGCTCGTCGCTGGCCTTGGTCAGCGCCAGCCGCAGTTCCTGCAGGCGCCGCGGCACCCGCACCGACCACGAGGTGTCCCGGAAGAAGCGCTTGATCTCACCGACGACCGTGGGCATCGCGAACGTCGGGAACTCGACCCCGCGGTCGCAGTCGAAGCGGTCGATCGCCTTGATCAGACCGATGGTGCCGACCTGGACGATGTCCTCCATCGGCTCGTTGCGCGAACGGAACCGGGCCGCGGCGTACCGCACCAGCGGCAGGTTCAGCTCGATCAGGGTGTCCCGGACGTAGGCGCGCTCGGGGCTGTCCTCGTCGAGTGCGGCGAGCCGCAGGAACAGGGAACGGGACAGCGTGCGCGTGTCGATGCTCTCGGAGGACTCAAGGGCCGGGGCGGGCGCGGCCGGGGCCGGGACGGCCGGAAGAGCCGCCACGTCGTCGAGGGCGTCGAACGGCTCGAACGCCGGGGAAGGCGCCTCGCTCTTCGTGAGCGTCAGCACCTCGGAGCTGCCCTGGTCTGCGGACATGCCACCCCCTCTGGGTCGCGGGACGGTCGCGGGCCGGGTCCTGAGGAGAACTCAGCCCTCACCTGAATACCGGAGCCGAAGCTGCGGCAAACGCGCTTCCCGCAGAATGTCACATGTCGGCAACGCGCTGTAGTGACATGTCGACATCCGAGATGCGAATCGGCCCTGCGTGGACGGGGCCTGACGGCCTTTCGGCAGGCGGATGTCGGTATCCGCCCTGGTGAGCGATTCGCTCGCACAGGTGACGCATCGATCCTGTTTGCGGCAGGGCGGGGACGAACCCTCCGGTCACCGGACGGTGCCGTCTGCTGTCCTCGGCCGGTCCCCCCTCGTCCGAGTGAGGGGTTCCGCCTTCGGCCGTCGAGCGGTCCGCCTTCGGCCGCCGGTGCGTCTCGTCACCCGGTCGCCGGGCGGTCGCGTCCGTCGGCAGGCGGGTTCCGTCCTTTGTCGTCGGGCGGTCCCGCCCCTGCCGCAGGGTGGGCACGCTCCCGGCGTCGGCGGGGGCGCCGCCGGAGCGTGGAGGGTCCATGGTGCGGGTCGCAGGGAGGGGCGGGCTCGCGGCCGAGGAGCCGGGGCCCGGGGGCCGGGGCCGGGATGGGGGCTCGACCGGCCGGGGCCGTCCGAGCCGTCTCGCGGCAGCCGCCGTCCCGGCCCTCCTCGGCTTGTCGGCTTTCCCGCCCTGCCCGGGCCCCGGTCTCGGCCGTCTCCGGCGGTCGGCGGGCTCCCGCTGCCGTCCCGACGGTCGTGCTCCGCTCCGGGCGCGTGCGGGGCCGTCGCGGGCTGCTGCAAGGCTGCTGCGGGATCGCAGCGGGTCCGCAGGGTCCGCAGGGTCCGCAGCGGGCCCCGATGGCCCGCCGCCGGTTACGCGTCGATCCGGTTCGCGGAGCGCAGGCGCTGGAAGCTGCGCGCCAGCAGCCGGGAGACGTGCATCTGGGAGACGCCGAGTTCCGCGCTGATCTGCGACTGGGTGAGATTGCTGTAGTAGCGCAGCAGCAGGATGCGCTGTTCCCGTTCGGGCAGCTGGACGAGGAGGTGGCGGACCAGGTCGCGATGCTCCACACCGTCGAGGGCGGGGTCCTCGTAGCCGAGGCGGTCCAGCAGCCCGGGCAGCCCGTCGCCTTCCTGTGCGGCCTCCAGCGAGGTCGCGTGGTATGACCGGCCCGCCTCGATGCAGGAGAGCACCTCCTCCTCGGAGATGCGCAGCCGTTCGGCGATCTCGGCGGTGGTGGGGGACCGGCCGAAGGCGGTCGTCAGGTCCTCCGTGGCGCTGTTGACCTGGACCCATAGTTCGTGCAGCCGGCGCGGGACGTGGACCGTGCGGACGTTGTCGCGGAAGTAGCGTTTGATCTCACCGACGACCGTGGGCATGGCGAACGTCGGGAACTGCACGCCTCGGTCGGGGTCGAAGCGGTCGATGGCGTTGATCAGACCGATGGTGCCGACCTGGACGACGTCCTCCATCGGTTCGTTGCGGGAGCGGAAGCGGGCGGCGGCGTAGCGTACGAGTGGGAGATTGGCCTCGATGAGCGCCCCGCGCACGCGGGCGTGCTCGGGCGTGCCCGGTTCGAGCTGCTTCAGCTGGGCGAAGAGCACCTGGGTGAGCGCCCTGGTGTCGGCACCGCGCCGTTTCTCCGGGGCGGACGGCCGGGCGGAAGACTCCTTCTGGGGCGGCGCAGTACTGGCCGACACGGTCAACGCCACCTCTTCGTCGATCAACTCATCCGTCAAAAGCGGTCATAGCATCACAAGACATGAGCTACGTGTTCAAGCACCGCATACACACGTGTTGAGTGACGAATCATTGGATTTGGGGCATAGAACGCGATATGGCCCCGCACCGTCCTGGTGCGGGGCCGGCCGTCGGGCTGCCCGGTCGCGCGGCTGCCGGGGGCGGCGCCCTGAGGGGCGGTCCCCGAGCCGCGGATGAGGCGTCGGAACTCGTCCGGAACTCGTCCGGAACTCGTCGAACAGGCCTAGAACTCGTAGTCCGCGATCACCCAGGTGGCGAACTCCCGCCACAGGGCCACACCCGCCTGATGGGCCGGGTGGTCCAGGTACCGCTGCAGGGCGTCGGCGTCCTCGACCGCCGAGTTGATCGCGAAGTCGTAGGCGATGGGCCGGTCGCTGACGTTCCAGCCGCACTCCCAGAAGCGCAGCTCGTCGATCTGGCCGCCCAGCGCCCGGAACGCCTCGACTCCCTCGACGACCCGCGGATCGTCGCGCGTCACACCCTCGTTGAGTTTGAAGAGCACCAGGTGGCGGATCACTGCGTCACTACTTCCCTCCGTGCGCGGCCCAGGACATGAAGTCGCCGATCGCCTTGGCGGCGTCCGATATGCCCTCGAAGCCTATCTGCACGTAGTCGGCGGCCTTGGCCGGATCCGTGATGATCACGTACAGCACGAAGACCACGATCACATAGAGGACGATCTTCTTGGCGTTCACCGCCATCGCGGCCTCCCCTGTCGCTCGTTGCCCGCCCGATGTTGCCACGACGATCGCACGTCAGTGACCCGAAGATCGAGAAAAGGGGCCCCGTCCGTTACCGGACAGGGCCCCTTCGTGGCGGTAGCGGAGGGATTTGAACCCTCGGTGACTTGCGCCACACTCGCTTTCGAGGCGAGCTCCTTCGGCCGCTCGGACACGCTACCGAGGGAGACCCTACAGCACAGGGGGCCGTGGGTTGAAATCGGTTGCGCATCCGCCTGCTCAACGGCCGCGGAAGAACTCGGTGAGCAGCGTGGCGCACTCCTCGGCGAGCACGCCCCCGATCACCTCGGGCCGGTGGTTGAGCCGCCGGTCACGCAGGACGTCCCACAGCGACCCGGCGGCCCCCGCCTTGTCGTCGCGGGCGCCGTAGACCACCCGGTCCACGCGCGAGAGCACCAGGGCCCCAGCGCACATGGTGCACGGTTCCAGGGTCACCACCAGGGTGCAGCCGGACAGCCGCCACCGGCCGGCGCGCGCGGCGGCCCGTCTGAGGGCCAGGACCTCCGCGTGGGCCGTGGGGTCGCCGGTGGCCTCGCGTTCGTTGTGCCCGGTCCCGAGCACGGTCGTGCCGTCCTCGGCCAGCACGACCGCGCCGACCGGCACGTCCCCGCCCCGGACGGCCTGTCCGGCCTCCTTGAGGGCGAGGCGCATCGCGTCCCGCCAGGGGTCGCGGACCGGGTCGGGTCGCCGGCCGGGGGTGAGCGGGGTCTGCTGCACGGTCATCGGGGTCTGCCGCACGGTCAGCGGACGGTCTCCAGCACCTCCGAGGCGCCCAGGGCTTCGGCGATCGCGCTCAGCGCGTCGTCGGCCTGCAGGGCGCGCAGCTCCTTCTCGCTGACACCGAGGTCGTCGAGGATCTCGGCGTCGCCCAGCGGGCTGTGCGTGATCGTTCCGAGGGTGTCGGTGTCGTCCTCGTCGTCAGCGGAGGCCGGCTCCCCGTCCTCCGTGCCGTCGAGGTCGAGCGAGTCCAAATCGGGGCCGTCGTCGCCCGGTTTCCGGCCGAGTAGCTCGTCGGTGAGCAGGATCTCGCCGTACGCACTGCGGGCCGCCGCAGCGGCGTCCGAGACGTAGATACGAGGGTCGTCCTCGCCATCCACGCGGACGACGCCGAACCACGCCTCCTCCTGCTCGATCAGGACGAGCACCGTGTCGTCCTCGGCCGAGGCATCCCGGGCCAGGTCGGCCAGGTCGGACAGCGTCTCCACATCGTCGAGCTCTGTGTCGCTCGCTTCCCACCCGTCTTCGGTGCGCGCGAGCAGTGCGGCGAAGTACACCGTGACTCTCCCACTGGTCTTAGGCGTGCCGGTTGGGGGTCCCCCCGGCGGAGGTTCTGGGCGGAGAGAGAGCTGGGCTCCGAGCCCCACCCACTCGGAATCGTGGCAGAAACAAGGCGTTCAGGGGATGTCTTCCGCTCCCTGTGTCCGGCAGTTGTGTCGCACGTCGGGAAGGCATCCGCACCGGCGCACATGTTGCCGCCATCTGCGGATCGTACGCGGCTTTCCCCGGTGGTTCCGTGCGGCCGCCCCGCAACGCCGGCCGGGGTGTCGGCCGACTGCCGCGGCGGCCCTGGATGCGGGCCCGCGGCGGGACGGGAGGCCGTGCGCGGAAGGCCGGTCGCGCCGGGCGTGGCTCAGGGCGCGCCGGGACCGGGCCGGCGTGCTGACGGCCGCCGTGGGCCGGCGGGGCGGGCCGTCCTGCCGGCTGTCCGGCCGTGCCGTCCGGCTGTCCGGCTTCCCGGCCGTGGTCTACGAGCGGAACGCGCGCATGCGCATGGCCTGCCGGTACCGCGCGGCTCTGGCGCGGCGCGGCTGCACCCGGTCGCGCAGCCGCCGGGCCTGGGCGAGGTCGCGCAGGAACTGGGCTCTTCGCAGGTGCCGCTCGGTGTCGGCCGGGGCGGCGGACCCGCCTCCGGTGGCGCCGGGCTGCCGCACGTCGTCCTGCGGGGCCTGCGGTGGGGTGCCGCTGCGGGCCTGCTGCGGCCGGTGTTCGGGCTGCATGGGTTCCGGATCACCGCCTCCGGCTGATCGCGAGGGAAGGGCTGGAGCACGACCCGCGGGACCGTCCGTCCGGGCCTCGCGCGCCCTGGTACCTCCTCCCACTGTCCCCCGGGCGGCGGGTGCGCTGCCACAGGAGCGGGCACCGGGGTGCCGGGCGGTGGGGGTGGGTGCCGTGCGGTGCCGGAGCACCGTGATGCCGGACGCTGCCGCCGGACCGGTCGGCCCCACGCGGGTGACGGCCGCCCGCCGGTCACCGTGTGCCACGGCGACGGGCGGGCGCGGGGCGGCGACGACGGCCGGGCGGACCGGTCCTCAACCGCCCGGTTACTGTGGAGCACATGCGTCTCCATGTCGTCGACCACCCCCTGGTCGCTCACAAGCTCACCACGCTGCGCGACCGCCGCACCGACTCCGCCACCTTCCGTCGGCTCGCCGACGAGCTGGTGACCCTGCTCGCCTACGAGGCGACCAGGGACGTGCGCACCGAGCAGGTCGACATCCACACCCCCGTCGCGCCGACCACCGGCGTCAAGCTCTCCCACCCGCGTCCGCTGGTGGTGCCGATCCTGCGGGCCGGCCTCGGCATGCTGGACGGCATGGTGCGGCTGCTGCCGACCGCCGAGGTGGGCTTCCTCGGCATGATCCGCAACGAGGAGACGCTGCAGGCCTCGACGTACGCCACGCGCATGCCCGAGGACCTTTCCGGGCGGCAGGTGTACGTGCTGGACCCGATGCTCGCCACCGGCGGCACGCTGGTCGCCGCGATCAAGGAGCTGATCAAGCGCGGTGCCGACGACGTGACCGCGGTGGTGCTGCTGGCCGCGCCCGAGGGCGTCGCGGTCATGGAGCGCGAGCTGGAGGGCACCCCGGTGACCGTCGTGACCGCATCGGTCGACGAGCGCCTCAACGAGAACGGCTACATCGTCCCCGGCCTGGGTGACGCCGGCGACCGGATGTACGGGCTGGCCGGCTGACACGACGCACGGCACACGCACCGGCCGGCGAGGACGTTCTTCCCGCTTACCCCGCCCGCGTGGGACGGGGTGGCGGGACGGCGCACAGGGGGGAGCCGACAGGAGCGACAGAATGCCGGCCGGTCGGCCGGTGAGCCGTCAGCAGCCCTTCGGCGAGGTGCTGGGGGCCGGCTTCGGTGCGCTCAGGCCGGCGAGCGCTTGGTCGGCGGCCGCCCGCTGGGCGAGCTGCTGGAAGCCGTCGCCGATGATCAGGTCGACGTCCTTCCCCGTGCGGGCGTCGGTCCGGCGCTCGGCGTCCGGCAGCTGGGTGCCGAGAACCCGCAGCGCGGAGTCCAGCGACGAGGTGGGGCCCAGCAGGACGCCGACGCCCTTGACCTTCTTGTCGTACTCCTTCGTCGCGTTGTCCACCCGGCCGATGCGGAACCCGCGCTTCTTCAGTTCGTCCGCCGTCTGCTTGGCCAGGCCGCTGCGCGGTGTGGCGTTGAGGACGTTGACCGTGATCTGCGCCGGCTTGGGCAGGGCCTGAGCCGTGCCCGGGGAGGGTGAGGACTGGGCCGCCGTACCGGTGGCGCAGTGGGCCGACGAGTCGGCCGCCGAAGCCTTCTTGCCGCCGGTGAAGATGTCGATGAGCTGCAATGTGCCCCAGCCGATCACTGCGAGCGCGGCCGCGCAGGCGACGACGAGGGCCACGAGCCTGCCGTGCCGCCGGGGCCTGCGCATCCGCGGGTACTTCTTCCCCGTGATCCGGTACTGCCCGCCCATGCCGGGGGGAGTGAGCATGCTCATGGGCGCAGCGTAGTGCGCCGGGAGCACGATTCCTACTAGATGATCATTCGATCCCGCCAGCAGAACCCGAAAGGTCCAACAGGCCCCGAACGGGTGGTGGACAGGGCCGGTGGGCGGGCTGCTGCCGGGCTCGGCGGGCTGCTGCCGGCGCATCCGGAGTGATCGGCGGACGGCGCCCGTACGGATACCGGCCTCGGACGGGGCCGACGGGGGATGCCGGGCGGGCCGGGGCAGGAGCCTGGCCCTGCGGAAGCCGGACTGCGGAAACCGGACCGGGGTGCGGGCCCGGGTGGCGGAGCCGGGTGGCAGTGCTGGTGCGCGCTCGGACGAAAGAGGCGCGCATGCGAACCGGCGCGCGCATGTGAAGGCGGCGCGCGTGACGGCCGAGGTCGGTGCGTGCTCCGTGCTCAGGCCGATGCCGGCCGGAGCCGGTATACGCGGGGTCCGGCTCCGGAACGCGCGCCTGGGTCAGTCCAGCTCCAGCACACGCGCGTGGAGCACCTGCCGCTGCTGCAGCGCGGCGCGCACGGCGCGGTGCAGGCCGTCCTCCAGATACAGGTCGCCCTTCCACTTCACGACGTGCGCGAAGAGGTCGCCGTAGAAGGTCGAGTCCTCCGCGAGGAGGGTCTCCAGGTCGAGTTGCTGCTTGGTGGTCACGAGCTGATCGAGGCGGACCGGGCGCGGAGCGACGTCCGCCCACTGCCGGGTGCCCTCCCGGCCGTGGTCGGGGTACGGCCGGCCGTTTCCGATGCGCTTGAAGATCACACGGAAAGCCTACCGGCCCGGGGGTTGCGGGCGCAGCCTCCATGACGTGGAGCGGTGCCGGTACAGCCACGGCAAATCCGGTTGAACAGCGAACAGTTCACGTTGGACCGGGGGTTGCGGGCCGGGCGCCCGCGCCCCTGGCGCCCGGCTCCGACCGGCCTGGGTAGCCGCCGGACCGGAGGACGTCGGCCGGCGTGGATCCGGCGGAAAAGGACCGCTTCGATCCGGCGAGAAACAATCGCTCCGATCCGGCGGAAAAAGACCGCTCCGATCCGGCGGGAAACGACCGCTCCGCTCCGGTGGTCAGGCCTCAGACGTGTTCGGCCGCGCCGGCCGCGGGAGGCAGGTCTTCCTCGGGTACCGGGCCGGGCGGACCACCGGGAGCCGGCTCCGGCTCCGGCACGGGTTCCGGCTCGGGTTCCGGCACCGGCTCCTGCTCGGAATCCGGAGGCGGTTGCCTGCGGGTGCTGCGGACGGCCTCCGCGCGCACGAGGGCACGCAGGGCCGCGTACGGGTCGTGGGGCATGGCTGCGCTTCGCTTTCCTAGCGGTGATGTACCGGTGCAGCGAGGGTCGGGGTGTCGCGTGGCGGACCGGTGCGGCCGGTCCGCCGCTCAGCAGCGCAGGACCACGCAGCGCAGCGCGCGCAGGCGCGGGCACGGAAACAGGGAGGACGACGGACACGCGGGTGCCGGGCGCTCCACGGCACGCAAGGGCGGAGCGGGTGCCGGTGCGGGCGTGGGTGCGGACCGGGACACGGGCCGTGGCGGTACACCTTCCCGCAGGCTTCCTCGCTCCGTTCGTTCCGCAAGGCGCAGTACCGCGTCGGGCAGTTCCGTCTCGGCCCCGGAACCGGTGCCGCTTCCGACGGCAGTGGCCGCGGCCACCGGGGCGGCGGACGTCACCCGTGCCGTGGCGGTGGCCGCTCCCGGCACCAGCAGAACGAGGAGCAGGACGAGCACCCGCATGCCGACGGTGCGGCCGAGCGGTCGCCGGCCGGCGGGCGGTGCGGGTGCGGTGCTCATACCGGGGGTGTCCCCGGCCTCGTGCGCTGCTCGGCGTGTCGAACGGGTAAACCGCCCGCCCGAGCGCAGCCGGGGATCACGGAGTTGACGCGGCGGGCGACGGCGCCCGTACTCCGTCAGCTGCCCGTCAGCTGCCCGAGGCCTTCCTCCGCTGGGCCGACCGGGCGGCCTTCGCCGCCTTCGCGGCGGCTTTCGTCTCCTGCTTGAAGGCCCGCACCCGGGCCAGGGACTCGGGCCCGGTGATGTCGGCCACGGACCGGTAGGCGTCCTCTTCGCCGTACGCGCCCGCCGCCTGACGCCAGCCCTCCGGGCGCACGCCCAGCTGCTTGCCGAGCAGCGCGAGAAAAATCTGGGCCTTCTGCTTGCCGAAGCCGGGCAGCTCCTGCAGCCGGCGCAGCAGTTCCGGCCCGCTGTCCGCATCGCGCCAGATCGCCTCGGCGTCGCCGTCGTAGTGCTCGACGAGGTACCGGCACAGCTGCTGGATCCGCTTGGCCATCGCACCCGGGTAGCGGTGCACGGCCGGTTTGTCCGACAGCAGCTGGGCGAAGGTCTCCGGTTCGAACGCCACGATCTCGTGGGCGTCCAGGTCCTGGGTGCCCATGCGCCGGGCGATGATGGCGGGCCCCTTGAACGCCCACTCCATCGGGATCTGCTGGTCGAGGAGCATGCCGATCAGTGCGGCGAGCGCATTGCGGCTCAGGAGTGCGTCGGCGTCCGGGTCCTGGGCGAGGTGCAGGTCGACGTCCATGTCCCGATGGTCGCCCGCCGGCGCCCGGCACGCAGCCGCGACCGGGCCGTGCCGCGGGCCGAGCAGCAGGCGGCGCGGCTGGAGGCCCGAGAGCGGCCATATGGGCACACGTAGGGTTGCCCGGCCGTCACGTGTGGTTGACGGGCCGTCCGTGCGATGACACGCAAGTCATCGGATTCGTCCACCCGAGCACTCCCGCTTCTCCTCCGTGACCGCGCATTTTTTCGTTGCGTTATGCCGGTGTCGCGTCACCACGGCCATGGAGGCAAACGTGTGGAACGTCACCGTATGGACGCTGGTCGTCACCGCATCCGCCTGTGTCGCGGGCTCGGTGTTCATGCCGCCCTACCCGTGCGGAATGCGCCGGGTCGACGTCATGGAACTGCGTCGTCGCCGGCACATGGTCGCCGTGCTGCAGGCCAACTGCCGGGCGCTTGCCGCCCCTGAGGCGAACGGTGCCGTGCCGACCGGCGCACCGCCCCGGTGACCGGTTCCGTACGGCCGGACGACGGAAGAAGCATCCGATCGCACATATCCGTTTAATCAGGCATTTCTTCACCCGTTTGCCGCGCATCCGGGACAGTCGGGTGGCGTTAGTCGGGATATGAGTGAGGCAACCAGGGATGGGAACGTGGGGCTGCTCGCGGTGTGCGCGCGGCAGGACCCGGGTGCCGTACACGCCACGACGCAGGGATCGCACACGTCCCCGCCCCGACCCGTTCACACGCCGCCCAACAGCCCGCTGACCAGCGGAGATCTTCTCGCAGCGCCGGATGGGACCGAGATGCTGCTGCGGGACTTCCTCGAGGCGATGAGCGCTTTGGAGGCCGACCTCGCCCGCCGCTGGGTCGGCGCGGAGGAACGGTCCGCCACATCCCGACCGGAGTAGCCGGGTCCGACCTATGTATGACGAGCGTATCGATCGACGTCCGGGTTACTCCGCCCAGCACGCCTACCTCGGTGTCCACCCCGGCGTTCCCGACGGGCCGGCCCCCGGCACCGGGCGGCACCGGGCTCCCACCCCGTTCTACCCCGGCCCTCTCGTCCCGCCGGACTCCGCCTGGGATCCCGCCGAAGAGCTGGCCTTCATGCTCCAGGACGCGATGGAGGAGCAGCGGCGGGAGAAGAACTCCGCCGCCGGTGAGGACACGTCGCTCACCGGATTCCCGGACACCTGCGATGCGGCACGGTCACGGTCCGCGTATCCCGGGGACGCGGCTTACCTCGGCGAGAAACGTGCCGCCACGCCCCTGGAGAACCTCCAGGAGATCACCGCGGAACTCCCGCCGCTGCGGGACGTCGCCCATGGTCACCGGAAGGTCCGCGAACGCAGACACCCGGCCGGAGTCAGAGCCGTCGGCCATCTTCTCGCCGCCCTCACCGCGGTGACCGCCTCCGCCGTGAGCTTCTTCGGCGGAGTGGTCGCCTACGACCCGCTGCGCTTCGTGGCCGTCTCCCGCATGGAGGACGGCGTCGCCTCCTGGTGGCCGCTGCTGGTGTACGGGCCGTGGCTGGTGGCGTCCCTGTCGGTGCTGCGCTCCGCCCTGTACCGGCGCCGCGCCGTCCACTCCTGGGGCATGGTGCTGCTCTTCTCGTCCATCGCGATGCTTCTGTGCGTGATCCAGGCGCCCAGGACGATCGTCGACATCTCGGCGGCCGCGCTGCCCGCCCTGGCGTCGCTCGCCTGCTTCCAGCAGCTCGTACGCCAGATCACCCTGACCCGCCCGCCCCGCCGCACGGCACCTCGCCACCGCCTGATCCGCACCCGCGCTCTCGAGATCCCGGCGCAGGACCCGGCGCTCGCCTCCCTCGGCAGGTCCGCGTCCCCCGCCGCGACGTCCGCCCCCTGACGCCGGGGCCGTCGGACGCCCGCCCGGCCGGGTACCGCGCCTGCGGGCGGCCGGGCACGCCACGGGCCACCGCACCACCACGAGACACGGACGCACCACCACGAGACACGGAAGGCCGACCGCGACACCAGCGGTCGGCCTTCCGTTGTCCTGGACAGGCCTTCATGGGCCGTCCGGGCCCCGGGGCGGATCCACGTCCACCGGACGATCCGGGTTGCCCTCGGTGAGGCGGTGAGGCGCGGGCACGTCCCCACCAAGGTGGCCGAGATCGCGAAGGCTCCGCGGCTCGACGAGGAGGACATCGAGCCGTACACGATCGAGGAGGTTCAGAGCCTGCTCGTCGAGGCGTCGAAGCTGCGGAAACAGCGCTCGGTGGGTCGTCGCCCTGGCGCTTGGCCTGTGTCAGGGGGAGGCGCTCGGGCTCCGCTGGGAGGACGTCGACCTGGACGCGGGATGCGTCCGGATCCGGAAGAACCGGCTGCGTCCCTAGCAGGAGCGGGAACGGATCGCCGCCGGAGCCGACTGGGAGGGCAAGGGATACGTCTTCGCCACGCCGACCGGCGGCCCCCTCAGTCCGAACACAGACTTCCGCATTCGGAAGCGTCTGCTTCGGGATGCGGGCGTAGTCGGCGACGCCCTTTGGGAGCCCCCGAAGGGCAGCTGAGACGGAAACTGAGACGGACAAACGCCACAGGGCCGGACCGCTGATGCGGTCCGGCCCTGTGAGCTGGCGGAGGATACGAGATTCGAACTCGTGAGGGGTTGCCCCCAACACGCTTTCCAAGCGTGCGCCCTAGGCCTCTAGGCGAATCCTCCGCCGGAAACATTACATGACGCGGGGCAGTGCTCGCGAACTCGTTCCGCACCCCCGGCATCGGGTAGTCTTGCGGCAGCCCCTCACGCGGCGCTATCTGACTGAACTCCCCCAGGGCCGGAAGGCAGCAAGGGTAGGTCGGCTCTGGCGGGTGCGTGAGGGGCCCTTGCGTTGCGGGGAGGGCCGCCGGGGACGTCTGTGCGGGCCGGGACCGTTGTCAGCGGTCGCCTATAACCTCGTAAGCGTGTCGTCTCTCGCGCTGTACCGCCGCTACCGCCCGGAGTCCTTCGCCGAGGTCATCGGGCAGGAGCATGTCACCGACCCGCTGCAGCAGGCGCTGCGCAACAACCGGGTCAATCACGCGTACCTGTTCAGCGGTCCGCGTGGATGCGGCAAGACGACCAGCGCGCGCATCCTGGCCCGCTGCCTGAACTGCGAGCAGGGCCCCACCCCGACACCCTGCGGAGAGTGCGAGTCCTGCCGTGACCTCGCGCGCAACGGGCCCGGCTCCATCGACGTCATCGAGATCGACGCGGCCTCGCACGGTGGCGTGGACGACGCCCGTGACCTGCGCGAGAAGGCCTTCTTCGGCCCGGCGCGCAGCCGCTACAAGATCTACATCATCGACGAGGCCCACATGGTCACGTCGGCCGGCTTCAACGCGCTGCTCAAGGTCGTCGAGGAGCCGCCGGAGCACCTGAAGTTTATCTTCGCGACCACCGAGCCGGAGAAGGTGATCGGCACCATCCGGTCGCGGACCCACCACTATCCCTTCCGGCTGGTTCCGCCCGGCACCCTGCGCGACTACCTCGCCGAGGTGTGCCGCAAGGAGAACATCCCGGTCGAGGAGGGTGTCCTTCCGCTGGTCGTGCGGGCCGGCGGCGGCTCCGTGCGTGACTCCATGTCCGTGATGGACCAGCTCCTCGCCGGCGCCGGGGACGAGGGTGTGACCTATGCCATGGCCACCTCGCTCCTCGGATACACCGACGGTTCGCTGCTCGACTCCATCGTCGAGGCCTTCGCCGCCGGGGACGGCGCCGGGGCCTTCGAGGTCGTCGACCGGGTCATCGAGAGCGGCAACGACCCCCGGCGCTTCGTGGCCGACCTGCTGGAGCGGCTGCGTGACCTGCTGATCCTGGCCGCCGTGCCCGACGCCGCCGAGAAGGGGCTCATCGACGCCCCCGCCGACGTCGTGGAGCGCATGCGGGCACAGGCGAGTTCCTTCGGGGCCGCCGAGCTGAGCCGCGCCGCCGACCTCGTCAACGAGGGGCTGACCGAGATGCGCGGCGCCACCTCGCCCCGCCTCCAGCTGGAGCTGATCTGCGCCCGCGTGCTGCTGCCCGCTGCCTACGGCGACGAGCGTTCCGTCATGGCCCGTCTGGACCGACTGGAGCGAGGCGCGGGCGCCTTCGTGGGCGCGCCCGCCATGGGATACGTGCCCGGGCCCGACGCGCACGGCTCGAGCGGCGCGGGGGCACCGATGCCTCCCGGTGGCGCGGCCGCCGCCCGGGCCGCGGTGCGCACCTCGGCCGGCAACGGACCACAGTCCCCCCCAGGGACGGTCCCGGACGCTCCCGCCGCCGGCGCTCCCGCTGCCGCTCCTGTTGCTCCCGCTCCCGCCGCCGTGGGGCCCGGTGCCGCCCCGGCAGGGGGCGACCAGCGGCAGACGCCTCCGCCGCCGCCCCCGACGGCAGGGCCCACGACTCCCGCCGATGCGGGTCCCGCCGCCCCGCCCGCGACCGCGTCCGCCGCTCCCGGTGCGTGGCCCACGGCTGCGTCCCCGGGCAGCGGGCGGCGCCCCGGCGGCGGGCCGACCGCCGCCGCGCCCGGCGCCGGCCTCGGTGCTCCGGCCGCGTCCTCCGCACCGGCGCCGTCCGGTCCCCCGGCGACGAGCCCCGGCCCCGGCTCGGTGACCGGCGGGCTCGACCCGCGGCAGCTGTGGCCGGACATCCTCGAAGAGGTCAAGCAGCGCCGCAAGGTCACCTGGATCATGCTCGACCAGTACGCGCACGTCGCGGGCTTCGACGGCACGACCCTCCAGCTCGGCTTCCCGGGCCCCGGTCCCCGCGACAGCTTCGTTAACAACGGCAGCGAGGACGTGCTGCGCCAGGCGCTGGCCGAGCGGTTCCACGTCCAGTGGAAGATCGAGGCGATCGTCACCCCGGCCGGCGGTGGCTCCGCGCCCCACGCGACCGGCGGCGGGCCCGGTCCCCGACCGGCCTCCGGCTCCTACGCGGGAGGCGGCGGCTTCAGCGGCAGCGGCGGTCACGGCGGTGGTGCGCCCGCACAGCCGGCCCCCGCCGCACCGGCCGCCCCGCCCCAGCCTCCGGCCCCGCCGGCCGCCACGAGCGCACCCGCCGAGGCCCCGGCCGCGCGTCCCGCCGCACCCGAGCCGCCGCCTCCCGTCGCGCCCGAGGACGACATCCCGGAGGACGACGACCCCGACCTCGACGAGTCGGCCCTGTCCGGCCAGGAACTCATCGTGCGGGAGCTGGGGGCGACCGTGGTCGAGGAGTACACGACGGAGTAGCGACCGCCGGGCACCCGCACCCGACGCCGCGACGGGCTGACCGCAGCCGGATCCCCAGCCGCAGCCATGGGGCCCGGCCCCAGCCGCAGCCGCTGCCATGGGTCACGGCACCGCCGCAGCCACGGGCAGTGGCGCAGGTCTCCCTCACAGCGTTCGGAGGAACGCACGAAGACGGTGCGCTCCGCTCCTTCGGCAGCCCGTACAAAGTGCCGGGCCTCGCTGCCGTTAGGCTGGCCTCGTGAAGGTCCTCGTCATCGGTAGCGGTGCCCGCGAGCACGCCCTGTGCCGTTCCCTGTCCCTCGACCCCGCCGTCACCGCGCTGCATTGCGCGCCCGGAAACGCCGGCATCGCGGAGATCGCCGAGCTGCACCAGGCCGACATCCTCGACGGTGCGGCCGTCTTGGCGCTGGCCACGCGGCTCGAAGCCGACCTGGTGGTCGTCGGCCCGGAGGCCCCGCTGGTCGCCGGGGTCGCCGACGTTCTGCGCGAGGCGGGCATCCCGGTGTTCGGGCCGTCCAAGGAGGCCGCCCGCATCGAGGGTTCGAAGGCCTTCGCGAAGGACGTGATGGCGCACGCGGGCGTGCCCACCGCCCGGTCCTACGTCTGCACCACCGCCGAGGAGGTCGACTCCGCCCTCGCCGCCTTCGGCGCGCCCTATGTCGTCAAGGACGACGGTCTCGCCGCCGGCAAGGGCGTCGTCGTCACCGACGACATCGAGGCGGCGAAGGCCCACGCGGCGCGCTGCGAGCGGGTGGTGATCGAGGAGTACCTCGACGGCCCCGAGGTGTCGCTGTTCGCCGTCACCGACGGCGAGACGGTGCTGCCGCTCCAGCCCGCCCAGGACTTCAAGCGCGCCTTCGACGGCGACGCGGGCCCCAACACCGGCGGCATGGGCGCCTACTCCCCGCTGCCCTGGGCCGACCCCGCGCTGGTGGACGAGGTCGTGCGGAGCGTGCTCCAGCCGACGGTCGACGAGATGCGCCGCCGCGGCACCCCGTTCGCCGGGCTGCTCTACGCCGGTCTCGCGATCACCAGCCGCGGTGTCCGCGTGATCGAGTTCAACGCCCGTTTCGGTGACCCCGAGACGCAGGTCGTCCTGGCCCGTCTGGAGACGCCGCTGGCCGGTGTCCTCATGGCTGCCGCTACGGGCCACCTCGCCGATCTGGAGCCCCTGCGCTGGAGCGACGAGGCCGCCGTCACCGTGGTCGTCGCCTCCCACAACTATCCGGGCACCCCCCGCACCGGCGACCCGATCACCGGCCTGGACGAGGTGGCCGCTCAGGACGCGCCGCACGCCTATGTGCTGCACGCCGGTACCCGGCGCGAGGGCGACAGCGTGCTGAGCGCGGGGGGCCGCGTCCTGTCGGTCACCGCGACGGGCAAGGACCTGGCCGAGGCGCGTGACCGCGCCTACACCGCCGTCGGCCGCATCCGCCTGGACGGCTCTCACCACCGCACGGACATCGCCGCGAAGGCGGCGGCAGGCGCCTGACGGCCACGGAGGTCTGGTGGCCACCGACGTCTGGTGGTCACCAGCGCTTCACGACTGTCAGCGTCTGATGGCCACCAGCGCTTGACGACCCCCAGCGTCTGATGACCACCCGTTCTTCACGGCCGCCAGCGCCTGGACGACCACGAAGGCCTGACGTGTCGGCCACTGGCGGCTCGGCAGGCACCTGACGGCAGGCACCTGACGGCCCACGGGCGTCTCTCGGCAGGCACCCGACGGCAGGAAGCTCCTGACGGCGGCGGGGCAGTCCCCTCCTTGTTCCGCTCTCCTCACTCCGCTCTCCTCGGTCCTGGCCCCCTCGCTCTCGCCCGGGCCGCCTCATCCCAGCCTCCTTCTCGGCCCCGTCGCCCGCCCCTGGACTCGGCGGCTTCCCCCTCCCCTTCCATCTCCCATCCCCCGGACTCGTCCGTTACGCACTCCCCCGGACTCGTCCGTCACGCACTGCCCACCGAGCCCAGGCCTGACCCTCGCCGTCTGTCGCTCACCTTTGCCCAAAGCCATTCCATCGAGTGACCGAAAGCGCATACGCCTGACGGGGGTGGTGGCCCCAACTAGGGTGCGGCGCAGGCGTTCCGGCACTTGGCCCACTGGCATTGCGATGTCAGTGGTGGGTGCCACAGTGGGGGAGTGAGCACCACAGGGCTGTCAGGACCGTCGGGAGGGGGTGACGTCCGGCCGTGACCGGGATCGGGGTGGAAGCAGGGATGCAGGCCGCGCGCTCCCGCGCCCTGGCCGTGCTGCGTGTGCGCAGCCGGGCGGTGGCCGTGGCGCTGCTGCCGGCCGCCTTCGCCGTGGTCCTGCTCGCCGGGCGTCCCACCGGCCATCTCCTCGGGCCGGGCTGGGACCTCGCCCGCTGGGTGGTGGGCGTCGTGGCGCTCGTCGTCCTGCTGGCCGCCGCGGGCGTCGGACTGGTGGTCGCCCGGGCCCGCCCGGCCGTGACCCCGACGGTGCCGATCTCCGAGGAGTCAGCGCCGGACCTGTACCGCCTGGTGCGCGACCTCGCCGAGCGCCTCGATGTGCCGGCCCCGTCCGCCATAGCGCTCACCCCGGACTGCGACAGCTGGCTGGAGGACCGCACCCATCCGGCCCACGGGCCGCCTGGCGGGCAGGGGCACAGCGGGCAGCGGAAGGCGTCGGGCGGCCGGCGTGGCTGGTCGTGGTCCCGCTCCCGGCGGGAGCCGGCCGCGCCCGTCCTCGTCATAGGCTCCCCGTTCTTGTGGTGGATGCGCGTCGGTGAACTGCGCGCCGTCCTCGCCCCGGTGGTGGCCGGCACGGGTCCCTCGGCGCACCCTGACATATCTGCGGCCCGCCGGTTCGTGCGGGGGCTGGACGCGGCGGCGGCTGTCGCCGTTCCCGGCCGCCGTTTCCCGGTCGGCGCGGTGTGCGCGGCGGTCGCCTGGGTGGCCCGGCTGCTGCTGCGGGGCTGCAGCGGGCCGGCGGCCGCGATGGAGCGGGCGGTGGCGGCCGCGGCGGCCGAGCGTGCACAGGCTGTGGACTACGGGCTGAGGATCGTCGCCCAGGAGCAGGTGGGTCTGGCGTACGCCGGCTGGGACCGGCTGCTGACCCGGGTGGCGCTGCCCGCCTGGCGCATGGGGCGCTGGCCCTCCCGGCTGGACGCGGGCGTCGTGGCAGCCCTCACCGAACTCTCCCGCCGCGACCGGCTGGCCGAGGGCTTCGCCTCCCGGCTCGGCGAGCGTCCCGCCTGCGATCTGCTGGAGGAACCGGGCGTGGTGGACGAGGCCGCCTCGCTGCTGGCCGCGCGCCTGTTCCACGGCGGCCCGGCGGAGCAGGGACCGCACTGGTCGCCGGTGGACTGGCAGGAGTACGCGCAGGAGGTCGTCGACCGCAAGTGGCGCACCGACGCGGCCCGCCTCCACCGTGTCCTGGACACCCTCGGCGTGCTGGGATCCGGGCGTGCGGCCGGTGGCGCGTACGGCCCGACCCTGGCCCGCGTACTGGACCATCTGTCCGACCCCGTCCCGCCGCTGCCCTCGCCGCCGTCCGCGCAGCCGCCGGCCGCGGCCCCGCCCGCCCCCGACGCACCGGTCTCCGGCGCACCCCTTACCGGCGTACCCCTCTCCGACGCCCCCGCCCCGGCGCCTCCGGGGACCGAGCCCCACACCACCGCCCCCGCCCCGGGCATACCGGCCACGGCTCCGGCACCCTCCGCGCCCGCAGCGCCGGACGGCCAGGACACCGGCCGCCCGGAGCGCCCCGCGGGGCAGGGCCGGGAACACCCGGAGGACGAGCCGTGCCTCCTTGGTGCCGCTTCCCCGAAGCGGGGCGCGCCAAAGATGGGTCCGGCGCCCCGGCGGGACCTCGGTGACGAGGACGACCTCGCCGGTCTCGGCAACGAGCGGTGCGCGGCTCTCGCGGCCGGCCTGAGCGCCGAGCTGGCCCGCGAGGAGGCGGCCGCGCCGCCCTCCCGGACCCCGCCCGCTTCCCTTGCCGGCCAGATGCTGGGAGCGCCGCGCTGGGACGAGGGCGCACTGCCGCTGCTGCCGCTCCAGCCGCCGCGCACCGGCCGGGACCTGCTGGCCGAGCACGTCACCGCCATGGTGTGCTGTGCCGCGATGGACACCATAGGAGCCGCTCCCGCCCTCGACTGGCTCGACGGCCCCACCCTGATCGTCAACGGGGAGAGGGCCACGGACCTCGGCCCCCGGGTCCGCGCCCTGGTCGAGGACGGCGACCCGGCGCCGCTGCGGACCTGGCTGCTCGACTCGGGCATACGTCCGGAAAAGCCGGTACGGCTGGTCTGATCCTGGTCTGATCCGGTCTGATCTGGGCCTGCGTCCCGCCGCCGACGGGTCGGACGGACGAGACGGTTCCACTTTCGGTCAATTGACAACGACGGGTGACCGCATACGCGCGTTATGTGATGTGCTGGGACCGACCGCGCATATGGCAACGGCACACGCCAACGTCACAGCAGTGCACGGCCGTGGGGGTCCAGGGAGGGGAACGGCCATGGGATCGGAGCGTGTCCGGCGCTGGGAGTCAGGCGCCCTCGCACATGCCGTGACGGATCCTTTCGGCCAGGGACCGCTGCCCTGGCTGCGCGGCAGGGAGATGTACTTCGACGACACCGGGCGCATGGTGCCCTGGTACGTCGACACACCTCCGTCGGCCGGCGCCACGTCCCCCCGGGCGACCGCGACCGCGACGGCACCCCGCATTCCGGCTCCGCGCTCCTCCGACGACGGGCCCTGGCCCCGCTCGGCCGACGACGTGCACTGCCAGATCAAGGGCTTCGCCTCCACCGGCTCCGTCGCACCCGGCGAGGCGATCGACTTCCACATCACGGTGAATCCGCCGCAGCAGTTCAGCGTGGACGTCTACCGCATCGGCCACTACAACGGCGACGGCGCCACCAAGATCACCTCCAGTCCGCGGCTGTCCGGCATGTCCCAGCTGCCGCCGCTGGCCGCCGACCGCACCGTCTCCTGCCACCACTGGTGGCTGTCCTGGCGGCTGCCGATTCCCTCGTACTGGAGCTCCGGCGCCTATGTCGCCGTCCTGACCACCGCCAACGGCTACCGCTCCCACATCCCGTTCACCGTCCGCGCCAACGGACCCGCGGACCTGCTGCTGGTGCTGCCCGACGTCACCTGGCAGGCCTACAACCTCTTCCCGGAGGACGGCCGCACCGGCGCCAGCCTCTACCACGCCTGGGACGAGGACGGCCGCCTGCTCGGCGAGACGGACGCCGCGACCACGGTCTCCTTCGACCGCCCCTACGCGGGCTCCGGTCTGCCGCTGCACATCGGCCACGCCTACGACGTCATCCGCTGGGCCGAGCGCTACGGCTACGACCTCGCCTACGCCGACGCCCGCGATCTGCACGCCGGCCGCATCGACCCCACCCGCTACCGGGGCCTGATCTTCCCCGGGCACGACGAGTACTGGTCGGTGCCCATGCGCCGTACCGTCGAGCTGGCCCGCGACCAGGGCACCTCCCTGGTGTTCCTGTCCGCCAACACCATGTACTGGCAGGTGGAGCTGGGCCCTTCCCCGTCCGGCGCGCCCCACCGGCTGCTGACCTGCCGCAAACGCAAGGGGCCCGGAAAGCCGGTGCTGTGGCGGGAGATCGACCGCCCCGAGCAGGAGGTGCTCGGCATCCAGTACGCGGGCCGGGTGCCGGAACCGCACCCGCTGATCGTCCGCAACGCCGGCCACTGGCTGTGGGAGGGGACCGGCGCCCGGGAGGGCGACGGCATCGAGGGCCTGGTGGCCGGCGAGGCCGACCGCTACTTCCCGCGCACCCCGCTGCCCGACCACCAGGACCGCATCCTGCTCGCCCACTCCCCGTACACCGACGACGGGGTGCTGCGCCACCAGGACACCTCCCTGTACCGGGCACCGTCCGGCGCCCTGGTCTTCGCCTCCGGGACGTTCGCCTGGTCTCCGGCGCTGGACCGGCCCGGCCACGCCGACCCCCGCATCCAGCGGGCCACGGCCAATCTCCTGGACCGCATCTGCAAACGGGACTGATCACCCGGGGCGGCCGTCGCCCCGTCCCCGCGGCCACCCGCTGTCCGCCGTCTTGGTCCGATACGGGAGAATCGAACCATTGGACAGAACCACGGGGAGGAACCGTGTCCGGATTCGTCGAAAAACCCGAACCGATCCAGGTTCCGGGTCTGGTGCATCTGCACACCGGCAAGGTGCGCGAGCTGTACCGGAACGAGGCGGGAGACCTCGTCATGGTCGCCAGCGACCGCATCTCCGCCTACGACTGGGTGCTGCCCACCGAGATCCCCGACAAGGGACGCATCCTCACCCAGCTGTCCCTGTGGTGGTTCGACCGCCTGGCCGACCTCGTCCCCAACCATGTGATCAGCACCGAGCCGCCCGAGCACGCCCCCGCCGACTGGGCCGGCCGTACCCTGGTGTGCACCTCGTTGCGGATGGTCCCCGTGGAGTGCGTGGCCCGCGGCTACCTCACCGGCTCCGGACTGGCCGAGTACAACGCCTCCCGCACGGTCTGCGGGCTGGCCCTGCCCGAGGGCCTCGTCGACGGCTCCGAGCTGCCCGCCCCGATCTTCACCCCCGCCACCAAGGCCGAGGTCGGCGACCACGACGAGAACGTCTCCTACGAGGAGGTGGCCCGGCAGGTCGGCGCGGAGACGGCGGCCCAGCTGCGTCAGCTCACCCTTGCCGTCTACAGCCGGGCCCGGGACATCGCCCGGGAACGCGGCATCATCCTCGCGGACACCAAGTTCGAGTTCGGCTACGACGGGGACCGGCTGGTGCTGGCCGACGAGGTGCTCACCCCGGACTCCTCCCGGTTCTGGCCGGCCGACTCCTGGCAGCCGGGCCGCCCGCAGCCCTCCTACGACAAGCAGTTCGTCCGCGACTGGCTGACCTCGCCCGAGTCCGGATGGGACCGCACCGGCGAACAGCCCCCGCCGCCGCTGCCCGAGCAGGTCGTGGAGGCGACCCGCGCCAAGTACATCGAGGCCTACGAGCGGCTCACCGGCACCAGCTGGTCGTAAGCCGGCCTCAGTCGGCACCCGGGCACGACAAAGCCCCCGGCCGGAGAGCCGGGGGCTTCGCTTCTGGAGCGGACGACGAGGCTCGAACTCGCGACCTCAACCTTGGCAAGGTTGCGCTCTACCAACTGAGCTACGTCCGCGTTGCGCGCTTGCGCGAGAGCAACTATACCCAACCTTCCACGCGTGCGAGACGCACCGCCGCATGCCGGTTCTCCACGCCCAGCTCGGTCACCGCCGACGACAGGTAGTTCCGTACCGTCCCCGGGAACAGCGAGGCCCGCTCGGCGATCTCCGCGACCGGCGCTCCGTCGGCGGCCAGCTCCAGCACCTCCGCCTCGCGCGGGGTCAGCGGCGAGTCCCCGGCGGAGATCGCGTCCGCGGCCAACTCCGAGTCCACATAACGGTGTCCGGCGTGCACCGTACGGATGATCCCGGCGAGCCGCTGGGCGCTGACGGTCTTCGGGACGAACCCGCGCACCCCGGCCGCGAGCGCGCGTTTCAGATGACCGGGCCGCCCATGGCCGGTGACGATCAGCACCTCGCAGCCGGGCAGCTCGGCCCGCAGGGATGTGGCCACCGTCACACCGTCCGTGCCCGGCATCTGCAGGTCCAGCACCGCGACGTCCGGCTGGTGCGCCCGCGCCATGGCCGGCGCCTCCGGTCCGCTCGCCGCCTCCGCGACCACCAGCAGGTCGTCCTCCAGCGACAGCAGCGCGACGAGCGCACCGCGGATCAGATGCTCGTCGTCGGCCAGGAGCACCCGCACGGGCGCGGGGGTCGTCGTCATCGGGTGACCTCGCTCACGGGGGTCGTCTCACTCGGGACAGGGCGGGCCGGCGGCTCCTTCACCGCCTCGGGCCGCCCGCGCCGCCCGAGCTGCACCGCCGGCTCGGCCTTCAACCCGATCAACGCCAGATTGCGGCCCATCAGGTCATGCAGATCCCGCCCGAACCGCAACCGCTCCTCGGCGACGGCGAGCCGGGCCTTGACATCTCGGGCACGCTCGGTCTCCCACAGCACGGACAGGGTCCAGGCACTGCAGCGCTGATGCCAGCAGCGACAACCCCGCGCAGAAGGCGACCAGGAGACCGGCCATGACGATCTCGGCGACCCTCCCGTGCGCCAGTGCCACTCCCGTCATCAGCAGCACGGCCAGCACGACCGACCGGCGCAGGAACACCCGTATCGGCACCACCAGCCCGTACGTCTGGCCGAACGGCATCAGTGCGCCACCGAGCGCCTGCCGGGCGGTCCATGGGGCGATCCCGCCGATCGTGCCGCCGCAAAGGCCCCTCGCTGTGCCACCGCGGAGGAATCGTGCGGTGCCGACGGCGCGGACGACTCCCGGGCGATGCCGAGGAACGCCTCTTCCAGGGAGGTTGACCGGACATCCAGCCCGCGCAGTTCCACCCCGGCCCGCCGGGCCCACAGCAGCAGTTCGGTGACCGTGCGCTGCAGCTGACGTGTGCGCAGCCGGACCTCGCCGGCATACGTCTCATGACCGCACACCCCCAGTTCCGGCAGTGGCGGAAGGTCCTTCAGGGTGTACCCCCCCGGGCAGCCGGAAGGAGATGCGGGAGGCTGCGCCGCCGTCACCTCGGCCGGGGTACCCAGGGCGGCGATGCGCCCCGCGTGCAGGATCACGAGGCGGTCGGCGAGACCCTCGGCCTCCTCCAGGTAGTGGGTGGTGAGCAGCACGGTCGTTCCCGCGTCCCGGAGCGCCCGGATCAACTCCCAGGTGTCCCGGCGCCCTTCGGCGTCCAGACCGGTCGGGGGCTCGTCCAGGAACAGCACATCGGGCCCTCCGAGCAGCGCGAGTGCCAGGTCCAGCCGGCGCCGCTCCCCGCCGGACAGCTGCTTGACCCGTACCGTGGCCCGGCCCTTCAGTCCGACGAGCGTCAGCGCTTGTTCGTCCGGGCCTGCCCCGCTCACACAACCCGCCCACATCCGCAGGGCCTTCGTGACGGTCAGCTCGGCCGGGAAGACCCCCTTGCAGCATCACTCCGGTGCGGGGCCTGACCAAGGCCCGCTCGGTGACGGGTCGTGGCCCAGCATGAGTAACCGGCCCGCGGCCGGGGCCGCCGGCCCTTCCAGCAGCTCCACGGTCGACGTCCTGCCCGCGCCATTGGTGCCGAGCAGCGCGAAGATTTCGCCGCGTTTCACGTGAAACGAGATGCCCCGAACGGCCTCGAACCCGCCCCCGTGCACACGGCGCAGGTCGGTGACCTCGATCACCTGCTCGCGGTCCGTGCATACCGTTGATCCCTTGGAGCCGGCGTCCCGTCCACGGGGATCCGGCGGCAGTGCGCGGTGTCATCACACGGCATGAGACATGTCAGGCGGCGGGCCGACGAACACGTGATCAGCGGGCAGACGAACGTCGCGAGCAGTGCACGCACGTGCCACCCGTGAAGATGTGCACCGTCAATGCGCGGGAAAAGGCCGACGCATGAGAAAGGCCCCGATCCGAAGACCGGGGCCTTTTCTGCCGAGCGGACGACGAGGCTCGAACTCGCGACCTCAACCTTGGCAAGGTTGCGCTCTACCAACTGAGCTACGTCCGCATTGCCTCCGACCGGCTCCCACCGATCGGTGCGGGCACCAGCTTACCTGATCCACCGGAGTGGTCGGGACCGCGGTGCAGAGCGGGTGACAGGAATCGCACACTGCGCCTTCCCCCTGGAAGGGGGATGTTCTACTACTGAACTACACCCGCAAGTACTCCGTGGGTTTCGGCCTTTCGGCCTCGCCCCTCGGCGTGCCTCAGACATTAGCTGATCAACAGGGGGGTAGCGCAAGTCGGTTGAGAACAGGGGCCGCTGACGGTCTCTCGTCGAGGCCGACTCCGCGGCCGTCCGCAGCCGGACGCAGTCGTACATGTCCGGTGCGCGGCCGGGGTGCGGCCGTGGTGCGCGCCCCCTGTCGAGCCCGCTGCCCCCAGGCCGGAACGGCCGCCCGCCGGGGCACCAGCCCGCCGGGGTCGCCCGGCCCGTCGACGGCGACCGACGCCGCCCGACGGCGTCCCCGGCAGCCGTCGCCCGCCGAGGACGCTGGAGGAACCGGGTCGCCGAGGGAGTCCAGGGTCGCCGAGGGAGTCCAGGGTCGCCGAGGGAGCCCAGGGTCGCCGAGACGGCCCAGGCAGGGAGCCCAGGTTCAGTGAGCCGCGCTGAACGCCTCGTACACCTTCTTGGGGATGCGTCCACGCGCCGGCACGTCCATCTTGTGGGCCTTGGCCCAGGCGCGGACGGCCGCGGGGTCGGGGGCGACCTGCGTCTGCCGGTACGCCTTGCCGGAGCGGGCGCGCTTGCGGCCCGCCTCCACGTACGGCGCGAGCGCCTTACGCAGTTTCTTCGCGTTGGCTTGGTTCAGGTCGATCTCATAGAACGCGCCGTCGAGTCCGAAGGCGATCGTCTCCGCCGCTTCCGAGCCGTCGATGTCGTCAAAGAGAGTGACCACGACACGCTGCGCCACGAATATCGGTCCCTTCGTGCGACACCTCTGCGCGCCAGTGCTCGGCCATGACCTGGGAGCCTGCGGAGATGTCGGCTGTTCGCCTGTTGCCGGAAAAAGTATCGGCTCTCGCCAATTCATTTGTACAGCGCCAGGCAATGCGAAGTGAAGCCCCCGCTATATCCGCCCGCGTGTCCCGGGGCATTAACCGGTGGCCAGCGCGGAACGCCGGACTTTCCCAAAACTTTTCACAAACACGCCCGGTTGCTGCGCGAACGTGACCGGCATCACGTATGTTTCTACTACTCTACTCGCGTAGAAATTCTGGGCGGGTAGTCTGAAGGAACCTGCTCAGCACCACACACCGGGAGTGCCAGTGGCACGCGTCGTAGTCGACGTCATGCTCAAGCCGGAGATCCTCGACCCCCAGGGCCAGGCGGTGCAGCGTGCGCTGCCGCGGCTGGGTTTCGACGGCATCTCGGACGTACGTCAGGGAAAGCGGTTCGAACTCGAAGTGGACGGGCCGGTCGACGAGGCCGCGCTCGCGCGCATTCACGAACTCGCCGAAACCTTCCTCGCCAACACCGTGATCGAGGACTTCACTGTGAAGGTCGAGTCCGGTGACACCGCGGAGGCCGTGAAGTGACCGCTCGCATCGGCGTCGTCACTTTCCCCGGCAGCCTCGACGACCGGGACACCCAGCGCGCCATCCGTCTCGCGGGCGCCGAACCGGTCGCCCTGTGGCACAAGGACAAGGACCTCAAGCAGGTCGACGCGGTCGTCCTGTGCGGCGGTTTCTCCTACGGCGACTATCTGCGGGCCGGCGCCATCGCCCGCTTCTCGCCCGTGATGGAGTCCCTCATCGAGCAGGCGAAGGCCGGCCTGCCGGTCCTCGGCATCTGCAACGGCTTCCAGATCCTGACCGAGGCCCACCTGCTGCCCGGTGCCATGCTCGGCAACGACCACCTCCACTTCATCTGCCGCGAGCAGAAGCTGCGGGTGGAGAACGCGGACACCGCCTGGACCGGCGACTACACCGCCGGCCAGGAGATCCGCATCCCGCTGAAGAACATGGACGGCCGCTACGTGGCCGACCGCTACACCCTCGACAAGCTGGAGGCCGAGGGCCGGGTCGCCTTCCGCTACCTGGACGGCAACCCCAACGGCTCGCTCAACGACATCGCCGGCATCACCAACGAGGCCGGCAACGTCGTGGGCCTGATGCCGCACCCGGAGCACGCCGTGGAGCCGCTGATCGGCACCGGCCGCACCGACGGTCTCCCCTTCTTCACCTCCATCCTCAAGAAGCTGGTCACCGCATGAGCAGGACGCCTCTGGACACGGTCGAACACGCGGCCGCGACCCCCGACGTCGAGCTGCCCTGGGCCGAGCTCGGCCTGAAGAAGGACGAGTACGAGCGGATCGTGGAGATCCTCGGCCGCCGCCCCACCGGCGCCGAACTCGCCATGTACTCCGTGATGTGGTCCGAGCACTGCTCGTACAAGTCGTCCAAGGTCCACCTCCGCCAGTTCGGCGAGAAGGCCCCCGAGAGCGACGCCCTGCTCGTCGGCATCGGCGAGAACGCCGGAGTCGTGGACGTCGGCCAGGGCTACGCCGTCACCTTCAAGGTGGAGTCGCACAACCACCCGTCCTACGTCGAGCCCTATCAGGGCGCGGCCACGGGCGTCGGCGGCATCGTGCGCGACATCATCGCCATGGGCGCCCGCCCGGTCGCCGTGGTGGACCCCCTGCGCTTCGGCGCGGCGGACCACCCGGACACCAAGCGGGTCCTGCCCGGCGTGGTCGCCGGCATCGGCGGCTACGGCAACTGCCTGGGCCTGCCCAACATCGGCGGCGAGGTCGTCTTCGACCCCTGCTACCAGGGCAACCCGCTGGTCAACGCCGGCTGCGTCGGTGTGATGCGGCACGAGGACATCCACCTCGCCAAGGCGTCCGGCGCGGGCAACAAGGTCATCCTGTACGGCGCCCGCACCGGCGGCGACGGCATCGGCGGCGCCTCCATCCTGGCGAGCGAGACCTTCGACGACGCCAAGCCGTCCAAGCGGCCCGCCGTCCAGGTCGGCGACCCCTTCCAGGAGAAGCTGCTCATCGAGTGCACCCTGGAGGCCTTCGCCGAGAAGCTGGTCGTCGGCATCCAGGACCTCGGCGCGGCCGGCCTGTCCTGCGCCACCAGCGAGCTGGCCTCCAACGGCTCCGGCGGCATGCGCATCACCCTGGACGACGTCCCCCTGCGCGACTCCACGCTCTCGCCCGAGGAGATCCTCATGAGCGAGTCGCAGGAGCGCATGTGCGCGGTCGTCGAACCGGACAAGGTCGACCGCTTCCTGCGGATCTGCGAGAAGTGGGACGTCATCGCCACCGTCATCGGCGAGGTCACCGACGGCGACCGCCTGGAGATCTACTGGCACGGCGAGAAGATCGTCGACGTGGACCCGCGCACCGTCGCGCACGAGGGCCCCGTCTACGAGCGCCCCTACGCCCGCCCGGACTGGCAGGACGCCCTCCAGGCCGACGACGCCGCCAAGCTGCCCCGGCCGCAGAGCCCCGAGGAGCTGAGGGAACAGGTCCTGAAGCTGGTGGCCTCCCCGAACCAGGCCTCCAAGAAGTGGATCACCCAGCAGTACGACCACTTCGTGCAGGGCAACACCGTGCTGGCCATGCCGGAGGACTCCGGCATGATCCGCATCGACGAGGCCACCGGCCTCGGCGTGGCGATCGCCACGGACGGCAACGGCCGCTACACCAAGCTCGACCCGTACACGGGCGCGCAGCTGGCGCTGGCGGAGGCCTACCGCAACGTCGCCACCACGGGCGCCAAGCCGCTCGCCGTCTCCGACTGCCTCAACTTCGGCTCGCCCGAGGACCCGGCGGTGATGTGGCAGTTCGCGGAGGCCGTGCGCGGTCTGGCGGACGGCTGCCGGCAGCTGGGCACCCCGGTGACCGGCGGCAACGTCTCGCTGTACAACCAGACCGGCGAGGCCGCCATCCACCCGACGCCGGTCGTCGCCGTGCTCGGTGTGATCGACGACGTGGCCCGCCGGACCCCGGTCGCCTTCCAGGAGGAGGGCCAGCTGCTGTACCTCCTCGGTGACACCCGCGAGGAGTTCGGCGGCTCGGCCTGGTCGCAGGTGATCCACGACCACCTGGGCGGCCTGCCCCCCAAGGTCGACCTGGAGCGGGAGCGCCTGCTGGCCGAGATCCTGATCTCCGCCTCCCGCGACGGCATGATCGACTCCGCGCACGACCTGTCCGACGGCGGCCTGATCCAGGCCGTGGTGGAGTCCGCCCTGCTCGGCGGCAAGGGCGCGCGTCTGATCGTCCCCGACGGCCTGGACGCGTTCACCTTCCTGCTGTCCGAGTCCGCCGGCCGCGCGATCGTCGCGGTGCCGCGGTCGGAGGAGCTGCGTTTCACCGACATGTGCAACGCCCGCGGCCTGCCCGCCACCCGCATCGGTGTCGTCGACGGCGACACCATCGAGGTCCAGGGCCAGTTCCAGCTGACCCTCGAGGAGCTGCGCGAGGCCCACGAGGGCACCATCCCGGCTCTGCTGGCCTGACGGACACCGCGACGCCCAAGGAACCCCGGCCCCCGCGTCGCCGGGGTCCTGGGCGCGCCTGCAGACCCGCGAAAAGCCGCACAGAGCGACAAGGCGGCCCGACCGGCCCAGGGCGAGGACGCGACGCCGTTAGGCTCCCGCCATGCCCTCGGCCAAGAAACGCACCCGGAGCTACGACCCCGCCAAGACCCGTGCCGCCGTGCTCGCCCAGCTCGGCCACGTCCGGCACGCCGTCGACCGGCTGACACCCGAGCAGCTGGCCCTGCCCACCCGCCTCGAAGGGTGGACCGTGCGGGAGCTGGCCGCGCACATCGGCATGGCGGTCTCGGCCGTCGGACGGGCCCTGGAGCCGGACGAGCCGGCCCGGCAGGACGCCGTGCTGCTCGACTGGCCCTTCGCCACCTCCGCCAACGCCGCGGCCATCGACGACGTCACCCGGCGCCTCGCCCAGGACCGTCCCGACCTCGGCGCCTTCCTCGCCGAGGTGGAGCGGGACCTGACCGCGCAGCTCGACAGCCACCCCGGCACCCGGCTGCTCGCCACGAACGTGGG
This sequence comes from Streptomyces thermodiastaticus, assembly GCF_014656135.1. Taxonomy (GTDB): domain Bacteria; phylum Actinomycetota; class Actinomycetes; order Streptomycetales; family Streptomycetaceae; genus Streptomyces; species Streptomyces thermodiastaticus. Next base: position 13,325 of record NZ_BNBV01000038.1, on the reverse strand, counting down.
CGCCCTGCCGCTTGCGGACTACCTGGTCACCCGCGCCGTGGAGCTGGTCGTCCACACCGACGACCTGAACGCCGCGGTGCCGGGCCTGGACGTCCCCCAGGACCGCCACGCCCTCGCGGCCGCCACCCGGCTTCTGGCCGACGCACTGGCCGTCAAGGCACCCGGCGGGTCCACCGAGGTGCGGATCCCGCCGTACGCGGTCGTGCAGTGCGTCCAGGGGCCGCGGCACACCCGGGGCACGCCGCCCAACGTCGTCGAGACCGACCCGCTGACCTGGATCAGGCTGGCCTGCGGGCGGACGGTCTGGCGGGACGCCGTCGCCCAGGCGAAGGTGAGCGCGAGCGGGGAGCGGGCCGACCTCGAAGGGCTGCTGCCGGTGCTGGCCTGACCTGCCCGCATGCCCCGGCACCGCCCGGCGGATGTGTGGCACCTCACGCGCACTCGCCCCGCACGCGGCCACCCGGCCGCCGTGGGGCCGCCTCCGTCCGGCACCCCGCCCGACCTGCCTGACCTGCACAAACGCCGGGGGGATGGCCGTGGGGACGGGCCGGGGGAGCGCGGGGCGCCGTTCGTCCCCAATTCGGACCAGTGGGCAGCCTCGCCTACACTCGGTGGCGTGCCACGTGGTGACGGACGACTCAACCACGACCTGCTCCCCGGTGAGAAGGGCCCCCAGGACGCCTGCGGCGTCTTCGGTGTCTGGGCGCCGGGTGAAGAGGTCGCCAAGCTCACGTACTTCGGGCTCTACGCCCTCCAGCATCGGGGTCAGGAATCCGCGGGAATCGCGGTCAGCAACGGCTCCCAGATCCTCGTCTTCAAGGACATGGGCCTGGTCTCCCAGGTCTTCGACGAGACGTCGCTCAGCTCCCTGCAGGGCCACATTGCGGTCGGTCACGCCCGCTACTCGACCACCGGTGCCTCCGTGTGGGAGAACGCCCAGCCCATCTTCCGCGCCACGGCGCACGGCTCCATCGCGCTCGGCCACAACGGCAACCTGGTCAACACGGCGGAGCTCGCCGAGATGGTCGCCGCGCTGCCCAACGACAACAACAGCCGCTCCACCCGGGTCGCGGCCACCAACGACACCGACCTGCTCACGGCCCTGCTGGCCGCCCAGGTCGACGACGACGGCAAGCCGCTGACCGTCGAGCAGGCCGCCCACCAGGTCCTGCCGAAGGCCAGGGGCGCCTTCTCCCTCGTCTTCATGGACGAGCACACCCTCTACGCCGCCCGTGACCCGCAGGGCATCCGGCCGCTCGTGCTGGGCCGCCTGGAGCGCGGCTGGGTCGTCGCGTCCGAGACCGCCGCGCTGGACATCACCGGCGCCACCTACGTCCGGGAGATCGAACCGGGCGAGTTCGTGGCCATCGACGAGAACGGGCTGCGCGCCTCCCGGTTCGCACCGGCGAAGCCCCGGGGCTGCGTCTTCGAGTACGTCTACCTGGCCCGCCCCGACACCGACATCGCCGGCCGCAACGTGTACCTCTCCCGCGTGGAGATGGGCCGCCGCCTGGCGAAGGAGTCCCCGGTCGAGGCCGACCTGGTGATAGCGACGCCGGAGTCGGGCACCCCCGCCGCCATCGGCTACGCGGAGGCCTCCGGCATCCCCTTCGGCAACGGCCTGGTGAAGAACTCCTACGTCGGCCGCACCTTCATCCAGCCCTCGCAGACCATCCGCCAGCTCGGCATCCGCCTGAAGCTCAACCCGCTGAAGGACGTCATCAAGGGCAAGCGGCTGGTCGTCGTCGACGACTCGATCGTGCGCGGCAACACCCAGCGCGCCCTGGTCCGCATGCTGCGCGAGGCCGGCGCCGCCGAGGTCCATGTGCGGATCTCCTCGCCGCCCGTGAAGTGGCCGTGCTTCTTCGGCATCGACTTCGCGACCCGCGCCGAGCTCATCGCCAACGGCATGACCATCGAGGAGATCGGTGCCTCGCTCGGCGCCGACTCGCTGGCGTACATCTCCCTCGACGGCATGATCGAGGCGACCACCATCGCCAAGCCGAACCTGTGCCGCGCCTGCTTCGACGGCGAGTACCCGGTGGAGCTGCCCGACCCGGAGCGGCTGGGCAAGCAGCTGCTGGAGACCGAGCTGGCCGCGGGCCCCGCCGCCACGGCCGCGGCCGACGCGATCCGTCGCCCGTAGGCGCCCGTCAGCCCCGTAATCCCGACCCGAAAGATCCCAGGCAATGTCTGAGACCACCACCGGTGCGTCCGGTGCTTCCTACGCGGCTGCCGGCGTCGACATCGAGGCGGGCGACCGCGCGGTGGAGCTGATGAAGGAGTGGGTGAAGAAGACGCAGCGCCCCGAGGTCCTCGGCGGCCTCGGCGGCTTCGCCGGCCTCTTCGACGCCTCCGCCCTGAAGCGCTACGAACGCCCGCTGCTCGCCTCCGCCACGGACGGCGTCGGCACGAAGGTCGACATCGCCCGCCGGCTGGGCGTGTACGACACCATCGGCCGCGACCTGGTCGCCATGGTGATGGACGACATCGTGGTGTGCGGCGCCGAACCGCTGTTCATGACCGACTACATCTGCGTCGGCAAGGTCCACCCCGAGCGGGTCGCGGCCGTCGTCAAGGGCATCGCGGAGGGCTGTGTGCTGGCCGGGTGCGCCCTGGTGGGCGGCGAGACGGCCGAGCACCCCGGTCTGCTCGGCGAGGACGACTTCGACGTCGCCGGTGCCGGCACGGGTGTCGTGGAGGCCGACCGGCTGCTGGGCGCGGACCGCATCCGCGAGGGCGACACGGTGATCGCGATGGCGTCCTCCGGGCTTCACTCCAACGGGTACTCGCTGGTGCGGCACGTCCTGCTGAACCAGGCCGGCCTGTCGCTGGACGCGCACATCGAGGAGCTGGGCCGGACCCTCGGCGAGGAGCTGCTGGAGCCGACCCGGATCTACTCGCTGGACTGCCTGGCGCTCACCCGCACCACCGAGGTGCACGCCTTCAGCCACATCACCGGCGGCGGGCTCGCCGCCAACCTCGCCCGGGTGATCCCGGACGGTCTGCACGCCGTGGTCGACCGCGCCACCTGGACCCCGGCACCCGTCTTCGACCTGGTCGGCCGGACCGGCAAGGTGGAACGACTGGAGCTGGAGAAGACCCTCAACATGGGCGTCGGCATGATCGCGATCGTGCCTGCCGAGTCCACCGACGTGGCCCTGGCCACGCTGGCCGACCGGGGCGTCGATGCCTGGGTCGCGGGCGAGATCACGCAGCGTGGCGAGTACACCACGGGCGCGGCACTGGTGGGTGACTACGCGAACTGACCTGCGGGGCCGGGAAACCGACGGCCGGGCGACCGGCCCGGGGACCCGGCCCGCCGCCCGGGGCACGACGTGCCGTGTGCGCGGACAGCACAGAACCCGGTCCGTGCCGAGTTCACGGACCGGGCAGTGGTCGATGCAAGGTCAAGCGCCGCGGCGACGCTGGTGCGAGTTCGAGGAGTCCTCGTCCTCTTCCTCGTCGTCGTCCTCGTACAGGTCGGCGTACCGTGCGTACAGGTCGTCGTCGTGCTCATCGTCCGCGAAGCGGTCGCCGTTCGGCGACTGGCTCGACGTCGATGCGCCCAGCTCCTCGGCCAGGCGTGAGAGGTCCATCCCACCGCTGTTGTACTTCAGCTGGCGGGCGACCTTCGTCTGCTTGGCCTTGGCCCGGCCGCGCCCCATGGCTCGACCCCCTCAACGACGGGGCTCGACAGCCCCAGAGTCTTGACACGCGTTCATGATCTGGAACGGGCTCTCCTCGGAGAGACCGGTCCGTAGGGCTTCCACGGTACCTGAGCCCGCGGCCATACGGTACGTCGCCCGCAGGACGCGCGTGTGCGCAGGACCGTCCAGGAACCCCGTCCTTGCTGGTCAGTGGCGATTTTAACCACTTCCGGACGGACGACCCGCCGGTCGACGTGAGAGTTGTCTCCATCCCTGACCGGCAGGTACCGGTCAAAGATACGTCATCGCTGCGCGCACGGCCGGTCACGGTCCGCAGGGACAAGCGCTGATTCGCGCCATGCGCGCACCCGCCGTCACTCCGCCGGTCGCCCGCCGGCGGACAGCCGGGGGCCGGCCGGGATCTCCGCCCGGCCACCGCGTGGTCCGTCGCACACGCAACGCCTCGCCGCCCGGCTCCGGACCTGGCTTGTGGGCCGATGGCCCACAGGGGCGAAGGCGTGCCGAGGAGGTTGTGGGGTGCGTGCGGCCGCCGCCTGGCCCGTGCGCGGACGGGGCGTGGGCGGGGTGGCCCGGTGGCCGTCCGCGCGCCGTCCTGTGAGCGTCGGTGTCCGCGGTGCGCCGGGCCCCGGCGCCCGCGGCGCGTGTCCCGCCGTGCCCGCGGAGCGGCTCGCCACGTCCCACCGGGGCAGCAGCCCGGACGGCGCCCGTGAGCCGCCCGATGGCCGGCCCGCGCAGGGCCGGCCGGGCGTGGCGGGCGCCCGCGGGCCAGGTCGCCGAGCCGTCGGTGACGCCCGCGGGCCGCGGCCGTCACGTGCGCGCGTCGGCCATCCGCTGCTCGGCGATCCGGTCGGCCGCCGCGGCCGGCGGAATCCCGTCTTCCTTCGCACGTGCGAAGATTTCGAGTGTGGTGTCGAAGATCTTCGCGGCCTTCGCCTTGCACCGGTCGAAGTCGAAGCCATGCAGCTCGTCGGCGACCTGGATGACACCGCCGGCGTTCACCACGTAGTCCGGCGCGTAGAGGATCCCGCGGTCGGCCAGGTCCTTCTCGATGCCCGGGTGCGCGAGCTGGTTGTTGGCCGCGCCGCACACCACCTTCGCGGTCAGCACGGGCACCGAGCGGTCGTTCAGGGCGCCGCCGAGAGCGCACGGGGCGTAGATGTCGAGCCCCTCGGTGCGGATCAGCGCCTCGGTGTCGGCGACCGTGGTGACCTGCGGGTGGGCGTCGACGACGCGCCGGACCGCCTCCGGCCGCACGTCTGTGATCACGACCTCGGCGCCCTCGTCCAGCAGGTGCTTCACCAGGTGGTGCCCGACCTTGCCCACACCGGCGATGCCCACCCTGCGCCCGCGCAGCGTCGGGTCGCCCCACAGGTGCTGGGCGGAGGCGCGCATGCCCTGGTAGACACCGAACGCGGTGAGCACCGAGGAGTCGCCGGCGCCGCCGTTCTCCGGGGAGCGGCCGGTGGTCCAGCGGCACTCGCGCGCCACGACGTCCATGTCGGCCACGTAGGTGCCGACGTCGCAGGCGGTGACGTACCGGCCGCCGAGACAGGCGACGAACCGGCCGTAGGCGAGCAGCAGCTCCTCGGTCTTGATCAGCTCCGGGTCGCCGATGATCACGGCCTTGCCGCCGCCGTGGTCGAGCCCGGCCATGGCGTTCTTGTAGGACATGCCGCGCGAGAGGTTCAGCGCGTCGGCGACGGCCTCCTGCTCGCTGGCGTACGGGTAGAAGCGGGTACCGCCCAGCGCGGGACCCAGAGCGGTGCTGTGGATGGCGATGACGGCCTTGAGGCCGCTGGCGCGGTCCTGACAGAGCACGACCTGCTCATGACCGCCCTGTTCCGAGCGGAAGAGGGTCTGCAGTACGTCAGTGTCTGCGCCGGTTACGTCGGTCACGGTGGTGACTCCCATGAAGTAGCGGCGGGTGGGACGGGTCCCCGTAAGGGTGGCGGGGGCCGTGCCAGGAGATTAGACCCTGACCCGCTCCGCCCGGGGAGCAGTGGTGGGGATCACCCTCCCCCGGAGTACGTTCCCACTCAAGCGTGGGACGATTTGCAGTGTTTTTCCGTCCGTCCGGGCGCGGGCCGGGAGGGTTCCGCCCCGGTCCGGTGGGGGAGGGAGCAGACGTGCCCACGGTGTCCTCGGTGGTCGTGCCGTACGCGGCTTACTTGCGGGTGTACGAACCGCTGGCCGCCTTCCCGGAACCGGAGCGCAGCCACTGGGTGCACTACGCCCGTCGTTCCGACCGGCCCTCCTACCAGGACGAGCTGCGCCGCTCGCTGGCCGATCTGGTGCCCACCCCGCCGATGGCGGTGCCGGTGCACGAGAGCCGGGACGCGTTCGTGCTGGACGTCGACGGGGTGGTGTGCGTGTGCCCGTGGCGCACCCGGCTGCGCGGCTGGCAGGCCCTGGACGGCCTGGCCGACGAGCTTCCGGCGGTGGTCCTGGACGCGGTGCTGCCCCCGGTCGTACGGCACCAGGCCACCCAGGACTACGAGCGCTGGCGGATGGCCAACCCCGACGCGCGCCCGTGGATCCGCACGGCGACCTGGCAGGTGCCGCTGAGCTGGTTCGTGCTGGTCTCCGACGAGGAGCGGGAGTACGTCAAGGGCCCCGGGGAGGCGGGCGGCGCAGGCGATGGCCTCGACGAGGCGCCGCTGCTGCGCTACCGCACGCCGATGGTGCAGGCGCGGCGGCGGGTGGCGCGGGCGCTGCGGACGCTGCGGCAGACCGTCGACGAGGCGCCGCTGATCGACGCGCTGGTGGACGTCGGGCGCTGGTTGGAGGAGTTCCACCCGCGCTCCCTGGTGGAGCTGGACTACGGCGGGCTCGTGCATCTGCTGCCGGCCGGTGACCTGGAGGACGACCACTCGGCGGCGGACGTGACCGAGGGCATCGAGGCGCTGCGGCGCGGCGACGGAGCGGTGGCGGGCGAGGCCTACGCCCGCCTCGTGCAGCGGTGGCGGGCGGTGCGTGACCTGCGGTCGGCCAACTGACGCGTCATCAGAAGTGATTCCGGTCACGGACCGGGAGGGTCTCGACGGCGTAGCGTCGAGGGTTATTCGCGCCTGACGGGACGTAGCGCGGCGATCCACGCCTTTGCCGCAAGGGTGATGGACGGCACTTACAAGACTCTTGCCCTGGTTGCCTCTCCTCGTGCCAAAATAGGACAAGGGGTCCGGGGAGGGCTCCCTCCGTCCAGATGTGGTGCACTATGGACGGAATCGCCGCATTGCACGCTTTGGGGGGTCCCGTGATGTCCTGGACGCCCCGTGACTGATCGTCACGGCGGCGTGACTGTCCGCTATGGCATGGTCCATCGGCTTCCGTCGCTGATGGACGCCTGGGAGGGCAATTCCATCGGTTTGGCCGACGGGGCTGGACAGATGGTGTAGTTGTAGTGCCGAGGACAAGCCGTTCGTCCTATAACCGACTCGACTCGCGTCCGCCATTTCGGGCAACGCGGGTCAAGGTGCAGAATTTAGAGGAAAGAACCGAGAAGGTTCGGTTCTCCCGAGGAGGCCGCTCATGACCGCTCGCACCCCTGATGCCGAGCCGCTGCTGACCCCGGCTGAGGTCGCCACCATGTTCCGTGTCGACCCCAAGACGGTCACGCGCTGGGCGAAGGCCGGCAAGCTCACGTCGATCCGCACGCTCGGCGGGCACCGCCGCTACCGCGAGGCCGAGGTCCGCGCCCTGCTCGCGGGCATCCCGCAGCAGCGTAGCGAGGCCTGAGCCTTCGCAGAACCGGACAAAACGGCCGGGTCCCCCAACCTGCCGAGGCGTCCGGGGCACCTCTGGCTCCACATGACGCGGGACCTGCCCCAACAGGTTCCACGCCCGGGCCGGCCCGAGCTATCGGGCGAGTGGCACGGGTACGTCGTCGATCGCGCTGGACTCCGCCGGGTCCAGCGCGATCTTTTTTGTGCTCTTCTGCGGGCCCGCGCGGCGTGCCGGTGTGCGGCCCTGCGGGTCTCTGGGGAAGGCGATGAGACCGCCGCGGGAACTCCCCGCAGGGCAGTGCAATTGCACATATTAAATTGAGGCCGGGTAGGGCGGGTGTAAGGACCGTGCGCGTGCAATTTCATGAGGTGACACCCGTCACATGAACGGATTCTTGCGGTCCGCTGTCCGGGTGCGCTAAGAGGCGGCCTCTCCCTCATCGGCCCACGCACACAAGGGAGTTGACCGCTCAACGACCGTGCGGGCGGCCGGCTCCGGAAGCAGCCGGCCAAACGCACCGGCCGCACGCCCGGCGGCGCACGCTCCCGGCGGCACACCGCCCGGCGACCAGCGTGACCCGCGCCACCCGGCCCGTATGACACACGGTCAGACGCCTCTGAACGGCCCTCAGGGCGCCGCACTCACACCGTCCTGCGACCATGCAGCCCGACAGGCTGAAACGCCCTCACAGGGGCCTCGCAGCCCTCCGGGCTCTCGCAGGCACCGCGAGGCTCCGCACCCCGGGGAGCGCCGGGCCCGGCCGCCGGCGCGGCACCGTCCATGGCCAGAGCCAGCAGACGACGGCAGACCGGGCAGTAACGGGTGAGATGACCGAAGGACGAGGCGGCCGCGAGATGGGCGCGGAGCAGAGCCCGCGTCGCGTGCCTGGTGGATGCCGACATGCGCCACCTCCAGCGGGCCGTACGGGAACGGCCCCTGCCCTCTGGCGTACCCAGGGGAGGTGACGCCGTCAAGGCACCGCGGCGCACACGGAACAGCACCCCGCACCCCGCCCCGCCCACGGGAACAGCACGAAGGCCCGCCACCATGTCCCGGGGCGGGCCTTCACCGACGCGGTCCTGACGGGATTTGAACCCGCGGCCTCCACCTTGACAGGGTGGCGAGCACTCCAAACTGCTCCACAGGACCATCAGCGGCGTCACCGCGTGTGCGGTGCGCTGCGAGAAGAAACTGTACAGGAGCCGAGCTCCCCGGTCGAACTCACGCAGCGTACCCGCACGCTCACCCCAGAACCGCGTCGATCGCCTTCACGATCCGTTTGTCCGACACCGGATACGCCGTCCCCAGTGCATGCGCGAAATAGCTGACCCGCAGCTCCTCGATCATCCAGCGGATCTCCCGCACCCGCTCCGGGACCGGCCGGCCCTGCGGCAGCTGCTCCAGCAGCCAGGCGTACTCGTCCTGCATCTCGTGGACCTTCTGCATACGGGTGGTGTCCCGCTGCACGTTCACCGGCATCTGCTGCAGCCGGCGGTCCACGGCCACCAGATACCGCATCAGATCCGGCAGCCGCCGTATGCCCGCCTCCGTCACGAAGCCCGGCTTCACCAAGGCGTCCACCTGCTGCCGCACATCCGCCAGATTGGGCAGCAGCGCGGGAGACCGCACCCCCTTCAGCCGGCGCTCGCACGCCTGCCAGGCCGCCAGCACCTGCTGCACCTGACCCACCGTCCGCACCGTCAGGTCCACGATCTCCGCGCGGACCGTGTCGAACAGCTTCCGGTACGACTCCTCGTCCCAGACCGGACCGCCGAAGTCCGCGATCAGCCGGTCCGCCGCCGCCGTCGCACAGTCGTCGAACAACGCCTGCACCGAACCGTGCGGATTCGCCGACAGCGCCAGCTTCTGCTGGTTCGTCAGCCGGTCACTCGCGAACTTCGCCGGGTTCACCGGAATGTTCCGCAGAATCAGCCGGCGCGTCCCCCGCCACATCGCCTCGGCCTGCTCCGCCTCGGTGTCGAACAACCGCACCGACACCGTGTCCCCGTCGTCCACCAGCGCCGGATACGCCTTCACCGGCTGACCCGCCCGGCGCGTCTCGAACACCCGCGGCAGCGTGCCGATCGTCCAGTCCGTCAGACCCGAGCGCTCCAGCGACACACCGCCCGCACGCTCCGCACTGGCCGCGGCCGCCCGCGACAGCGCCTTGCGCGCCTTCGGCCTCAGCCGCAGCTTCAGCGCCTCCAGATCCTTGTCCTCCGCCAGCTTGCGCCGCCGCTCGTCCACCACCCGGAACGTGATCTTCAAATGGTCGGGGACCTTGGACCAGTCGAAGTCCTCCGGCTCGAACGGCACCCCGACCATGCGCCTCAGCTCACGGGCCATGGCCACCGTCAACGGCTCTGACGACACCTGCGCCTGCTCAAGGAACGCCATCGCATAGTTCGGCGCGGGCACATAGTTGCGGCGGATCGGCTTCGGCAGCGAACGGATCAGCTCCGTCACCAGCTCCTCACGCAGCCCCGGGATCTGCCAGTCGAACCCCTCACCGGTGACCTGGTTCAGCACCTGCAGCGGAATGTGCACCGTCACACCGTCCGCATCCGCACCCGGCTCGAACTGATACGTCACCCGGAACCTCAGATCCCCCTGCCGCCAGGTGTCCGGATAGTCCGCCTTGGTGACCTCCTGAGCCGACTCCCGGACCAGCATCTCCCGCTCGAAGTCCAGGAAATCCGGCTGCTCCTGCCGCTTCCGCTTCCACCAGGAATCGAAATGCGCCCCGGAGACCACATGAGCGGGCACCCGCTGGTCGTAGAAGTCGAACAGCGTCTCGTCGTCGACGACGATGTCCCGGCGCCGCGCCCGGTGCTCCAGCTCCTCGACCTCGCTCAGCAGCCGGCGGTTGTCCGCGAAGAACTTGTGATGGGTACGCCAGTCCCCCTCCACCAGCGCATGCCGGATGAACAGCTCCCGGCTCACCTCCGGATCGATCCGCCCGTAGTTCACCTTCCGCCGGGCGACGATCGGCACCCCGTACAACGTGACCTTCTCGTACGCCATCACCGCCGCCTGGTCCTTCTCCCAGTGCGGCTCGCTGTACGTCCGCTTCACCAGATGACCGGCGAGCGGCTCCACCCACTCCGGCTCGATCCTGGCGTTCACCCGCGCCCACAGCCGCGACGTCTCCACCAGCTCCGCCGACATCACGAACCGCGGCGGCTTCTTGAACAACGCCGACCCCGGGAAGATCGCGAACTTGGCGTTGCGCGCCCCCAGGTACTCGTTCCGGCCACCGTCCCGGCGCGCCCCCGGACCGGAGTCCTTCGACTCCCGCACGTCCTTCATCCCGATGTGCGACAGCAGACCCGCCAGCAACGAGATGTGAATACGGTCCGCCGGAGCATCCTGCTCGTTCAGATGGATCCCCATCTGCTTGGCCACCGTACGCAGCTGCGTGTAGATGTCCTGCCACTCCCGGATGCGCAGGAAATTCAAGAACTCCTGCTTGCACATCCGCCGGAACGAACTGGAACCCCGCTCCTTCTGCTGCTCCCGCAGATACCGCCACAGGTTCAGAAACGCGAGGAAATCGCTCGTCTCGTCCCGGAAACGAGCATGCAGCTGATCGGCCTGCGTCTGCTTGTCCGCCGGCCGCTCCCGCGGATCCTGGATCGACAGCGCGGCGGCGATGACCATGACCTCCCGCGCACAGCCGTTCTTGTCCGCCTCCAGCACCATCCGCGCCAGCCGCGGATCCACCGGCAGCTGCGCCAGCTTGCGCCCGATCGGCGTGAGCCGCTTGCGCGGATCCTTCTGCGCCGGATCCAGCGCACCCAGCTCCTGCAGCAGCTGCACACCGTCCCGGATGTTCCGGTGGTCCGGCGGATCGATGAACGGGAACTTCTCGATGTCCCCCAGACCCGCCGCCGTCATCTGCAGAATCACCGACGCCAGATTCGTCCGCAGAATCTCCGCATCGGTGAACTCCGGCCGCGAGAGGAAATCCTCCTCGCTGTACAACCGGATACAGATACCGTCCGACGTACGGCCACAACGGCCCTTGCGCTGATTCGCACTCGCCTGCGAAATCGGCTCGATCGGCAGCCGCTGCACCTTCGTGCGGTGACTGTACCGGGAGATCCGCGCAAAACCCGGATCGATGACGTACTTGATGCCCGGCACCGTCAGCGACGTCTCCGCGACATTCGTCGCCAGCACGATCCGGCGGCCCGTGTGCGGCTGGAACACCCGATGCTGCTCGGCATGCGACAACCGCGCATACAACGGCAGCACCTCGGTGAACCGGTACTGCTTCTTGTTCAACGCGTCCGCGGTGTCCCGGATCTCCCGCTCACCGGACAGGAACACCAGGATGTCCCCCGGGCCCTCCGCCATCAGCTCCTCGACGGCATCGGTGATCGCGGTGATCTGATCCCGGTCCGCGTCCTGTGAGTCCTCCTCCAGCAACGGCCGGTACCGCACCTCGACCGGATACGTCCGCCCGCTCACCTCGACGATCGGCGCATCACCGAAATGCCGGGAGAACCGCTCCGGATCGATCGTCGCCGAAGTGATCACGACCTTCAGATCCGGCCGCCTCGGCAGCAGCTGCGCCAGATACCCCAGCAGAAAGTCGATGTTCAGCGACCGCTCGTGCGCCTCGTCGATGATGATCGTGTCGTAGGCACGCAGCTCCCGGTCGGTCTGGATCTCCGCCAGCAGGATGCCGTCCGTCATCAGCTTGATGAACGTCGCCTCCGGGTCCACCTGATCGGTGAACCGCACCTTCCAGCCGACCGCCTCACCGAGCGGCGTCTCCAACTCCTCCGCCACCCGCTCCGCCACCGTCCGCGCGGCGATCCGGCGCGGCTGGGTGTGCCCGATCATCCCGCGCACCCCACGGCCCAGCTCCAGACAGATCTTCGGGATCTGCGTCGTCTTCCCGGACCCGGTCTCACCGGCGATCACGACCACCTGGTGGTCACGGATGGCCTGCGCGATCTCGTCCTTCTTCTGGCTGACCGGCAACTGCTCCGGATAACCGACCGCGGGCACACGCGCACGCCGCGCCGCGATCCGTGCCTCGGCCTTCTCGATCTCCCCCTCGATCTCGGCGAGGACGGCCGCGCGGGCCTCCGGCTTGCGGATCTTGCGTGCGCCTTCGAGCCGCCGCCCGAGCCGATGCGCATCACGCAGCGACAGCTCGGGCAGACGGGAGGCGAGGGCGCCCAGGGCGGGGGCGGAGTGCGTAGACATACGCGGTCCAGGATCTCACCCCGGCCAAATCACACGCGAACCGATTTACGGCGAGGCGACGGAACGGTCCCGCAGCGGCAACCCGCACGCGATCGGTCGCCCGTTCGAGTGATGGACAAGCGATCCCCCGGCCCCCACCCCCGACACACCCCACCGTCGCAGCGTGAAGCTCGTGACCCGCGTCAAACTCCAGCCGACCCCCGAACAGGCCTCGGCCCTGCGCGCACCCCTGCACGCCTGCAACGCGGCAGCCGATCACGCCTCACGCATCGCCCACACCACCGGCGTCACCGACAACCGACGACCGCGCGCCCTCACCTGTACCACCCTCAAAGCACACTTCGCTCTCGGCGCCCAGGCCGCCCAGCACGCGATCAAACAGACCAGCGACGCCTGCACCGCGCGCGCCGGCCGGCTCACAGCCGGCACCCCAGGCACGCCCGGCTCCACACGCCGCCGGCGAGCGACCGGGAAACCCGTCACCTTCCGGCCGGACGCCGCCCAGCCCTACGACACCGCATGCTCTCCTGCGGCTTCGTTGAGCACGCTGACCTGAATGCGTCCCACGTCATCGCCGGTCGCGGCTGGCGCGCGTGGGTCCGCGGGGCCGAGACACAACAAGGCCCCGATCCGAAGGTTGGGTTCAAGGGGTCGTCGCAACACCACTTGGTTTCAGGTGGTGAGTAGATCACGTAGACGCTCGGCTGGGGT
>NZ_BNBV01000037.1 GCF_014656135.1 Streptomyces thermodiastaticus | reverse complement strand
CGCTCACCGCTTGGCGGAACGCGCTGCGCGCGCCCCACCAAGGGCAGGGCATCCGGCCCGCGTTGCGGGCCGGGGCCGGCCTGCGGCCGGTCCCGGTGGCCTCCGCTGCGCTCCAGCCACCACCATCCACTCCCTGATCCCACGTCACCCGCCGCAACACAGGGTGGGCCACGCTCCGCGCGGCCCACCCACGGGCCTACGGCCCGAGCAGCGGCAAGGGGAGGGGGTGACGGACCGTCGGGAGAGCCGGGGGCCCGAAACACGGGTTGAAGACAAATTGATGGTTGACTGGCCGTCAGGCTGCTCCTCGGAAGCGCGAATAGGGAGACAGTAGCAGAATCAAGTCACGTTCGAGGGATTTTTAGGGCCCATAGTGCTTCAGTTTAAAGAACGAGATAGACTTTGGACTCGGCCGGTAGCACCCCTAAGGGGAGTGGGACCGATTTTGATCACCCTCCCCGCCACTGGTCCGAGGCAGCGACCGGGTACCGGTGATGTTCACCGTAGCTGATTGCCTGCCTCCTACATGGAGGTTCCCGTTTCCTGCCGCGTGATGACCCATACGCGGCCCACAGGAGAAGGCAGGTCGGAATGGCAGCGAAGGAACTCCGCCCCCACCAGCGAGAAGCCGTCGACGCGGTGCTGCGTGCCCTCGAATTGCCCGCAAGATCTACTGTGCCCGAGCGGGGGCTCCGCACTCAGGTGATCATGGCGACCGGCACAGGCAAGACGCTCGTGGCCACCCGCAGCGCTGAGGAGCTCCGTGCGGGGCGTGTACTGGTGCTCGTTCCCTCCCTGGACCTGCTTGCTCAGACCGAGGCCGCGTGGCGCGAGGGAGGCCGCACAGGCCCGATGGTCGGGGTGTCCTCGCTGCGGGGCGAGGAGGTGTCCTTCCCCAACACCACAGGCGTGGCGGAGCTGGTCGACTGGGTGCGCCCGTTCGACAAGGTCACGGTGTTCGCCACATATGCCTCATTGGGGCTGGGCACGCTGGAGCGCGCGCACGCCGCCGGCCTGCCGGGCTGGGACCTGATCGTGGTTGATGAGGCGCACCGGACGTCAGGTCGGATCGGGAAGCCGTGGGCGGTCGTTCACGACAACACCCGCATCCCCGCGCTGCGTCGCCTGTACATGACCGCCACCCCTCGTCTGTGGCAGCTGGACGAGGACGCTGAGCAGGGCGCGCCGGGCGAGTTGGTGGCGAGCATGGAAGACGACCCGGACGGGCCGTTCGGTGCGCGCTGCTTCACGCTGACGCTCTCGGAGGCCGTCGACCGGGGGATCTGTGCCCCTTACCAGGTGGTGTGCGTGGACATCACCGACACCCAGCTCCAGGCCGCGCAGCTCCTGGGCGCTGATGGCCGCTCGGACAAGGTCCGCGGGGCCCGGCTGGCCGCGCTGCAGACGGCGCTGGTGAAGGCGTCGGCCGAGGAAGGGTTCCGCAGGACGCTGGTCTTCCACCACGTCGTCAAGGAGGCCGAGGCGTTCGCGGCCGGCCTTCCCGATGTGGCCGCGCAGCTGCACGCCGCCGATCCCGAGCTGTACCCGCGCACGGTCTGGGCCGACTGGCTGTGCGGCGACCACAAGCCGGACCACCGGCGGCGAGTCCTCGCCGAGTTCGCGTCCGGGACCGCGACGGACGGCACGGTCGTGGAGAAGAGCTACCTGGGCTCAGTGAAGGTCCTCGGGGAGGGCGTCGACACCAAGAACTGCGACTCCGTCTACTGGGCCGACGTGCGCGGCTCCATGCCCGACCTCGTCCAGGCCGTGGGCCGCGCGCTGCGGATGCAGCCCGGTGAGGGCAAGGTCGCCTCCCTCGTGGTGCCGGTCCTGCTCGGGCCCGGTGAGACGGCGGACAACATGCTGACCTCGCGGGCGTTCGGGGGGTTGGCGAAGCTTCTGGAGGCGCTCAGGGCGCACGACGCCCGGGTGGTGGAGGCACTGGCGCAGCAGCAGGTCCAGAGCCGTGTCAGGGGCGTTCAAAGCCGTAGCGGGGGCCAGGAGGGCCGGGGCGAGGGGGAAGTGGCCGGGCCGTCGGCTCCCGCCCGGCAGCTGCTGAAGTTCTCCACGCCACGTGACCCGGCGCAGCTGGCGGCGTTCATCAACCTGCGGGTCCTCAACCCCGAGCACGAGCACTGGCGGCGCGGCATCGAAGCCTGCGTCATCTACAACCGGCTCCACGGCGACCTGAAGGTCCCGTTCACATACCGGGTGCCCGGCCGCGACGACCAGGAGGCCGAGGGGTGGCCGGCCTCGCTCGCGGACTTCCCGCTGGGGCAATGGATCGCCGACGCCAGAAGGTTCTATGCCCGCGGTGCCATGGACGAGGACCGCGTCGAGCAGCTGGAGAAGCTGGGCATGGTCTGGTCGCACTACGACGTCGCGTGGGAAGAGGGCCTGGCCGCCGCGCGCGGGTGGGCCAAGGAGAACGGGCACCTCCTCGCGCCGACCGACGCCACCTACCAGGGCTATCGGGTGGGCATCTGGCTGAAGAACGCGCGAGCCGCGGCCCGGAAGGCTGCCGAGATCGAGCAGCGGCGCGCCGAGGGACTGCCAGTGCAGTCGGTAGCCGGCGCGCTGTCCCAGGAGCGGCGCGAGCAGCTGGAGGAGATCGACCCGTCGTGGTGCCCGGCCTGGCCGGTGGAATGGCAACGCTGCTTCCACCTCACCCGCATGCACCTGGAGGCCGGCGGCGAGCTGCCCACGTCGCCGGGCGAGGTGGTGCACCAGGGCGAGGACCTGGGGCGGTGGGTGCGCTCGGTGCGCCTGGGCTGGGACAAGCTCACCACCGTGCAGCAGTGGATGTGCGAGCACATCCTCGGCATCCAGCCCGCAGCCGAGGACGAGAAGCCCCGGCCACGCCGGACACAGGCCGACAAATGGGCCCTCAACTACGCGGCCGCCAAACTGTTCTACGAGCGTGAAGGGCACTTGCGGGTGCCCAGAAAGCACATCGAACGGATCGCTGTCGGCGGCGACGGCAGCAGCCAGGACCAGGACGAGCGGCAGATCCGGCTCGGAGCATGGATCAGCAACCAACGCAGCCGAGCCGCCACCCTCACCCCGGAGCGCATCGAGCAGCTCACCGCAATCGGCATGCGATGGACATAACTAGACGTACTGCGTACACGTGGCGCCCGGTGAAGCGTACGAATCACGTACGAGCCCACGCTTTGAGCGCCCGGGCCGGACCCCAAGGGGCTCCTAACCTGCGTCATCCGGCGCTGTCCCGAGAATGCAGAAACTGGCAGGCAGGGGGCGAGCGATGCGGGAGAACCGACGCTACGGACTGGGTAGTGCCGGCCCCTGCCGGCTGGTCGCTTGGAGAGGCGGACGTGGGACAGATCGAGCAGGGGCTGGAGCGCGCGTTGCGCACCCGGTCCGTTCCCTCAAGCACTGAGGCCCGCCTGCGGTTTCTGCTGGCGACGCACCGGGGTTCCACCCGGACGGTGGCCACCGTGCTGGGGGTGTCACAGCGCACCGTGCAGCGGTGGGTGACAAAGAAGCCCGGGGCACGTCGTCCGCCAGGCCCTCTGCAGGTCCGGGCGATCGAGGAAGCTGTCCTGGCTCGGTGGCAGCCCCGGATACGAGCCCGTCGGCGTGCCCAGTCCGAAGCGGAAGGCTTCGTCTTCCACACCAGGGCACGGTTCCGATTTGCGGCTCCGGCAGGCTCCTCGGACGATCCGCGGGTGCGGTGGATCACCCAGTACCTGCCAGGAGAGGTCGCTCGGGAGCTGTTCGCCGCCCGGGACGCCGGCGCGGGCGAGCAGCAGCAGACGGTGATACCCGCCCGTGCGCTGGGTCACGCCTACTGTCGCGAGTGGGGCCGCCGGGCCCACGGCCTGCACACCGTTTTCAGCGATGTCGAGTTCGCCGACTTCTCGATCGGATGACCCTGCCCCTTCGAGCGAGAGTCGAGGTGTTCAGCGTCGTGAGGGCCTGACACGTCTGGCCGGCACCGCTTCGTACTTCTCGGCTTCCTGTCGCTCACGCCAGTCCCACTCCACGCGGCCGGCCGGTCCTTTGCGGCGGGCCGCGGGTGGCTGTGGCGGGCGCAGTCTGGCCGTCTCCGCCACGCGCAGCAGGTGTCCGCGGTCACCTGGCGCGGCGAGTAGCTCCTGGTCCTCGCCGGAGACGAGCCGGGTGAAGCAGGCCGCGGCCCGCAGGAAGATGCCCGCCCAGGGTGGTACGGGGTAGGCGGCGCAGCCGTCGGTGTAGCGGGCGCGGTCGTGCAGGGTGAGCGTGGCCGCAGCAGTGTCGTAGTCGCGGGGGCGTGCGGTGGCGAGCTGCTGGAGGGAGGCGCTGGTGAACAGCGCGGTGGTGACGGCCGCGGCCAGGCGAGGATGTGCGGTCGCCGCGTGCTGCCGGTGGGCGACTCGCTGGGCGGTGGGCGCGGTGAGAGGCACGGGCGGTGGGCGGTGCCGCCAGGCGATCGGCGGTGGCGTGCACGGGGCGGCGCAGGGGCGGGGGCTGTCGTAGGAGACGAGGCGGTCCAGTGCCAGCAGGGTGAGTCACCGGCTGGCCGGCGCGGCGAGCTGGTCTGGGGGCGGGGGTTCGGCGATAGGCGTGCCGTAGTAGTGGCGGCGGGCAGCCTCGAGGTCGGCGGTGACGGAGTAGTCGGCCGTTTGCAGGGCCTGGTGCAGGGGGGCGGGCAGGTGGGGGGTGGCGGACCAGGGTCAGGTGCATACCGGTGAGGGCCTTTAGCTGCAGAAGGCGCATCGTGCGGCGGGCGGTGGGCGCGCAGGACGGTCAGCCGGGTGACTCCCAGGGCGGACATCCAGACCGTGGCGGCTTCCCAGGCGGGCTGACGGCCGCCGGGAAAGCGGCCCGGGAGCAGGGGCGGTTTGCCCAGGGCGACGAGAAGATCGTGGGCGAGGCCGGTTTCACTGGTCGTGCCCGGGCCGGGATGCAGGGTGATCCGGCCGGACGGCGGATGGTGGGCGGCCAGAGCGGTGTGCGTGTGCAGCACGTCGTCGTGACGGTCGAGAACCACGGCGACGGACGGCAGCGGCGAGGCAGGAGGCATGGCGGTGTGGTGGTCAGGCGAGGCGGCTGAAGGCCCAGCGCAGCAGCTCCTGGTCGACGCGGGCACGTCCCGTACGGGCCAGTGCGGTACGGGTGTGGGCGGTCAGCTGGGCCCAGGCGCGGACGTTGCCGTGCGCGGCGTGGCTGTCGGCGAAGGCGATGTCTTCGGGGTCGGCGTCAGCCCAGATCGGGTGGAACAGCGGGATGACGTCGAGAACCTCGCTGGGGGTGAGGCGGGTGAACTGCTGCCAGATGAAGATCCGGGAGGACAGCATCGGTTCGCGGCGCAGCACAGTGTGGCAGCCCGCGCCACCGACGAAAATGATCGCGAGCTGGGTTGAGGGCTCGTCCCACAGCTAGCGGAAGTATGCGAACGCCTCACCGCTGAGCCACTGGGCCTCGTCGACAAGGAAGGAGCGGGGGCGTTCGGCCAGGGCCGTCTTCAGCAGCCGGTCGAACTCGCTGGGGTGGCGCGGTGGCTCGCCGGCCAGGTCAAGCGCGGTGAACAACTCGTAGCGCACCGCGCGGGCCGTGGGCCGGGCACGGAAGGTGATCTTGCGGACGTCCTCGCCGGGTTCGAGTGCGCGCAGGCAGGTGTTGACGGCGAGGGTCTTGCCGAAGCCGGCGCCGCCATGGATGCACATCATCGCGCGGGCAGCGACCGTGTCGCCGATGTTCTCCCGGGCAGTGAGCAGGGCACGGGTGGTGACCACGGAAGCATCCGGCAGGCCGACGTACTGGTAGGTGGCCGCGGTCACCAGGCGTCTCCGTCTTCAGCAGTGGTGGGAGGTGCGGCCTGCCCGCCCAGGCCGTCGGGGGCGGAGGCGCCGTCACGGCCGTGCGGGTACCGGATGGGCGGGCCTGGCCCGGTCAGCGCGGCCAGAAAAGCCGGGGTGCGCCAGTCGGCCGGGGGGCGCGGCAGGCGGGACGAGGTCTGGCATCGCGAGTTGCGCGAGGTCGGCGTCGGCAGTCTGGGCGAGTTCAGCCTCGGCCTGCGCACCGGTCAGCGCGCCGAGCCGCTGAGGCGGCTCGATGGTTCACGGCGGCGTAGCGCTCGCGCTGGGAAGCTTCAAGGTCCTTCTTCAGACGGCGGCTGCGGGCGGACCGCGCCCGCCGTACGGCGCTGATCTGTTCGTCCGTGGCCTGGTCGGCCAGGTCCGCCGGCCCCAGGTAGCGGCCGGTGGCCGCGTGGTAGACCTCGATTTGGTGGTCGTGGTGGGGCATGAACCGGATACGGACCTGGATCCCGGCCTGGCCGGTCATCCACGGCCCCACGTAGTCGCGCCTTTTGAAGCGGATGCCGCGGGTGGTCAGCGTGCGGGGCCGGCGTCCTCCAGAGTGAACGTCCACAGATCCGCGGCCGGCACGTCACGCAGCGGGGTGGGATCGTCCTGCCATGCCTGAAGCGGAGTCTTGCCCCGCAACGGCGCCGGGCGGTGCTCGGTGTTCCACCAGAGCGTCCAGGCCAGCAGCCGGGCGGTGAAGTCCTCGAAGCCCAGCAGCGCTTCGTCCTTCGGACGGAAGGAGCGTTTGCCGGGGCGCGGCTGGCGGGCGTAGCCGGGCAGCGAGACCAGGAACATGCTCTCCACCGCCCGGTTCAAGCCCTCCACGGTGCCCTTGAGGTGCGGGGTGTAGGCGGGCAGGTCCTCCACCGTCACGTCCAGCAGATCGAACGCGGCGGTCACCGTCCTGGACAGGAAGTCCTTGCCACGGTCCACCCGCACCTTCTCCGGCAGACCGCCGAACGGGCCAAAAGGGTCCTCGCGCAGGACCGCGGAGCGCAGCGCGGCCAGCACGGAGGCACGGGAACGCTCTTGAGACCGTCCTGAATGCGATGATCGACCGCATCCGCTGCCACGCCGCCAAACGGGAGCGCACCTGATCGTCGACCGCAGCGGCTTGCCCCGTAAGTGGCATGTCCGGGCAACCGGCAGCCGCCGTGGCGTTCGGCGTCGCGGGACGGGGCGTTGAACAGGGCTCGACGGGCTCGGCACGATCGCAGTTCGACAGCTGCCAGTTCATCAGAGATCGAGGACGACCTCGGTGGTCGGTGTACTGCAGCAGACGAGTATGGTGCCGGCTTCGGGCAGTTCGAGGGGTGGGGTGGTGTAGGTGATGTCACCTGCCACGAGCTGAGTAATGCAGGTGTGACAGACGCCAGTGCGGCAGGACCAGCGTGTGGGGATGTCGCAGGCTTCGGCGAGATCGAGGAGGGATGCATGTGCGGGTGACCATGGGGTGGTGACGCCGCTGCGAGCGAATGTGATGAGGGGGCCGGTGCCCCTGGGACCGGCTGGTTGGTGCGGCCGGACGGCGACTGTGGGCGTGATGCCGGGGTTTATGGCTGGGAGGGCGCTGAATTGTTCCGTGTGGATCCTCTCGGGGCTCAGGCCGTGATCGCGCAAGAAGCCAGCAATGTCGTCCATGAAGGCGGGCGGTCCGCAGAGGTAGGCGTCGGCGCCGGCGGGGATGCCCAGGACCGCGAGGGATGAGGCGGTAGGGCGGCCCTGGGTGATGTAGGACCTTTCGGGGCCTGCGGTTTCGCTCGTGTAGCAGATGTGCTCGTGGGCGTTGGGGAGTCGCCTGAGAAGCGTGTGGGTCTCGTCCGCGAAGGCGTGGTGGGCGCGGTCGTGTGCGGTGTGGATCCACCAGACAGGACGTGGATCTTCTCTGGCGGCTAGGTGGTGAAGCATGGCGAGCACCGGAGTGGCACCGATCCCCGCGGAGATGAGAGCGATCGGGCGGGTGCCTTCTTGGAGTACGAACGTTCCGCGGGGGCTGGCGACGCCCAATAGGTCCCCTGGACGAAGCCTGGTATGGATATAGCTGCTGACTTTCCCGTGGGGCTCGTGCTTGACGCTGATGCGGTAGGTGCCTTCTTCGGAAGTGGACGAGAGTGAGTAGGTGCGCACCGCGGGGGCGGCATCGGCGACGGGTAGGCGGAGGGAGAGGTACTGGCCCGGGCGGGCCTCGGGTAGGGGTGTGCCGTCAGTGGTCTTGAGGTAGATCGACGAGACGGTGGGGGTCTCGGGGACGATGCGGGCGACGCGCATCGTTTTGAACCCGGGCCATCTTGGCGCTTCTCTGGGCTGTTGGGTGGTGGCGCGTTCGCCGGGCCATCCCGGCTCCTGTGTGGGTTGCTGGGCGGCGGCGAGTTCTCGGAAGGACTGCTGCCACCCGGGGCTGAGGGCGGGGATGTTCAGGGCTTTGCGTAGCTTCGCGGGGTCGCGGTCGGGGAGGTAGAGCAGTGCGTCGGTGTCGGCGACGCTGAGTTCTTCCGGGCCCTTGCGGGTGAGGGTGATCGCGTCGCCGGCCTGGACGTGTCCCTCGGTGATGACGCGCAGGTAGAAGCCGGGGCGGTGGTGGGCGACCAGTAGGGAGGCCATGGCGGGTTCGCCTAGGCGCATGCCGACGCGGTAGCAGGTGACGCGGGGCTGGGTGACCTCGAATTCGGCTTCGCCGATGCGGTACCGGTCGCCGATGCACACGTCGTCGTCGGGCAGTCCGTCGACGGTGAAGTTCTCACCGAACATCCCGAAGGTCAGGTCGTCGCGACCGAGCTGCTTCTGCCAGTACTGGTAGGACTGCAGCTGGTAGACGAGGACGGCGCGGATTTCGCCACCGTGTCCGGCGAGGTCTCCTTGGCCGTCTCCTTCGACGTTCAGCCGCCGGACCATGCGGGGGCCCTGGACGGGGGCCTTCCAGGCTCCGGTGCGGACGGTCCTTCCCTGCCAGGAGACGTCCTTGGGCATGCCTACGTTGACGGACAGCAGCGTCGCCATTGCGGACCTCCTGCGGGGTGGCTGGCCGGGTAGCCCCTCTGGCGCTGTGATCTGTGCCTTGGGGCCGATCCTAGTTCCGGGCCGGTGCCGCCGCGATTCCGTGATCATGGATCTGGTGGTGCATTCACTGAGATTCCTCGAAATCGCGGAACCGGCGCGGAAAGACTGTGTCCATTCGTTTCTCCTGGGTAGATCATTCGTATCGTGCATGCTCGCAAGGTGGCGGGGCCGCGCGGTACTGACCAGAATGATCAGATGGAGTACACGCTCGAAGTCGTCATCCTCCCTGTGACCCATGTCGACCGCTCTTTGGCCTACTACACCGAGTGTGTCCGGGTTTCCACCTGGACGTGGATTACGGGCCCAGTCCCGATTTCCGTGTCGTACAGCTGACGCCTCCTGGCTCCGCGTGCTCGGTGCAGATCGGAGTGGGTCTCACCGACGCCGAGCCTGGCTCCGTGCGGGGCCTGTACCTGGTTGTCCCTGATCTTGAGGGTGCGCGGGCTGAGCTGGCGGAGCGCGGCGTCGATGTCGGCGAGATCAGGCACAAGGCGCCTCTCGACGCGTGGCAGGGCGGCTTCGAGCCCGGCGTCGACCCGGAACGCCGCGACTACTCACAGCAGAGCCTCCGCGCGGCCCCGGCCAGCCTGGGAACCATCCGGGGCCGCGAAGTGGTTCCAACGCGCCCAGACCGGCCGGTTGAGAGGTCAGACCCATCGACCAACCACCCGGGAGCCTTGTCCACCCAATAGGCGCCAATTGAAAGATCCTAATAGGTGCCACAAAGAGAATAATCAGCCAACCCAACAGAATGCAATGAGCAGGAAAACGGAAGAAATCGCCAGGATATCCAGCGTTCCCATACCGGTCGCCTTGCTGAAGGTTTCACGGCCGTTCAGGTCTGCCGCGTTCACGCGGCGCAGCAGTTCTTCTTGAGCAGCACTTTTGCACCGCCCCCCAGTGAAAGAGGCGTCAAATGCAAGCACTGGAATCACCCCTCGCCCCGTCACCCGAATAAGCAAGCTACGCTTGCCCTCACATGATTCAATCATGCGGTACGGGATGCGATACGCGGCCAGAACGTTTTCGACTACGACATGATTTTCAGCGAAAGCCAGATACGGGTGTACATGAAGCCGCCCAATGAAGTACAAGATCAAGACCGCGGGAGCAAGTACGCCAGCACGAAGGGGCCACGAGGCTCCGTTCAGAGAAGTCTGAATGAGCGCTTCGGCGCACACGATGAGCACTTGCCCCCCTATGGCCCACATCTGCTTGCTTTTTCTCCGCAATCTTTCCACGCGCTCAATCTCCATTTCGCCTCGGCTTGCCTGAATTCACTTCCATAAAACATCGAGAAGCGTGTGCTCAGTGTGACACAAGCCAGACTGAGCACACGCCGCTTCATATCGTCAGCCTCTCGGGAACATCCACCGAGTGACTCGCCCGATTAGGCGTCCTTCCACCCGGGCGTGCCGGGCGAATGCAGACGCCCCGTATCTCGGGAGCGTGACACGCGCCCGAGAGCCGAAGCCTCGCGCCGACGAGATGCAGGCCGACACCCTTGATGAGTTTCGGCGGAACCCCGCCCCGTACGGTCCAACTGCCAACGCCCGAAGACGATCAACCCGAACGGTGCCCCATGGGGCACCCGAGCTTCTCGCGGCTCGCTCCTACTCCGCCGTCGGCGGCATGAGGCGGACGCCGGTGATGAACCACCGACGTGCACCACGGAATCTGCCCCGCTTCGCCAGCCACCGGCCGATGCCACCGCCGACCCGTCGGGCGCCGACACCCTCGGCGCCACCGTGATCGCCCGGCTGGCCCGAGCGGCGGCCGACGTGCCCCTGGGCGGCTATGTGCTGGCGTCGATGTCCCTGCAGGCGCGCGAACTGGGCCCCGCCCAGATCACCGAGTACGAGCCCGGGCGGCGGAACGGTCCGGGAGGCGTCCTCCGTCTCCCGGACCGCGCGCTGGCCGGCCGTTCCACAGGGCGTGCATGCCCATCGCGAGCAGCAGTCCGGTCCCTTGGCGCGGCCACGGGGCACGGACGCCCCGGCAAAGGCGGCACCCCGGCCGCCACCGCCTCTCTGCCGATCGGCAGAGAGGCGGTCCGCGGTTTCCGGGCGGGCCCAAGGCCGACCCGGCCGGATCGCCCATCTGACCGCCTGGCCGGGCAGCTACACGGCCGTCGTCCAGGTCGGCCGCTGTTTGTTCAGGAGCGAGTCCCGGCACTTGAGTTCACGCGTTCAGGTGTGGACGCCTTCAACGAGACTCGGTGACAGTGGTGTTGTGGTATGGGTGCCCCTGGAACCACAGCTGGCACCAAGCCCACACCCACGACAGCGCCGGCATTGCCTTCCCCCACCAGACCACCAAATGGACCCGCACCCAGCAACGCACCTGGACCCAGCTCCACCCCCACCAACAACACCTCCTGAGCACCATCGGCATCCACGGCCCCACACCCCTGCACCGCTACAACAGCCACCCAGCGAACCCGACCGACCAACCAGCAGAACCGATCAACACCTACGAAACCAACCCAGAACAGGAAACCCGCAGCTCACAAGCCCACCCAGGCCCAGCCCGCAAGCAACGCCAAGCACCTCACCACCACACACCACACCGTCAGACCCAACCAGCAAACTGATCAGCCCAGCTCAACGCCCCGGATGCCGATCACGACGAACGAACCGCGACACGCGACCCCGAGCTGCACGCCGCACTGACAAGCACGAGCGAGGGCGCCGGCTCTGTCGCCGTGCGCGGCGCGCGGCTGGCGGCCGTGCAGACCGGGCTGATGCGCGCGGCCGTTGAGGAGCGCTTCCGGCGGGTGCTGTTCTTCCACAGCCGGATCGGGGAGGCGGAGGCGATGGCGGCCGGGGGGCCAGCCATCGCGACCCGCCTCGCCGAGGACGACCCCGACACCTTCCCGCCCGCGGAACGGGTGTGGGCGGACTGGCTGTACGGCGAGCACCCGCCTCTCCGCCGCCGCCAGGTCCTGGACGAATTCGCCTCAGACTTCCTCGGAGGCGATGGATCGAGGGCCGCGATACCCCGGCTGCTTTGTGGGTGTTGAGCTCCGTTCGTGATCTCGGTGAAGGCGCGCACTGGCGGCGAACACTACGAATGCCTATACGCCCGCCGGATGCATTCTTCCAGCTTCCAATTAGACCCATCGAATAATATTCTTGAATACCCGCAAGCTTTTTGCTCCCAACGAGGCTTGCGCGAGCCATTCACGATCCTTGGCGACACTCTCGCGTGTGACTCCTGCCTCTCTGGCCCTGTTATGAGCTGGCGTCAGATGCCCACAGGCTATCCTCCAACCTACCCGCCACACTGAAATTCCGAGCTCACGGGCTGCGTCATACTGAGATAGCCATTCCTCGTCAGGGCTCTCAACGGGAGGGTTACTCCACCCCTTCATGATTCTTAGATAAGAGCGTTCAGGCATTACGCGCCTCACTTCTTGGTGTAGCTGAAGAGACCGCCTCGGGGTGCCCACCACTTAAGCAAGTGATGGACACCCCGATTATGTCAGAACATCCAATCCTTGATCGTTCTTCCTATGATAGCCGTGGACTCGCGCACGAGCCCTGGGCCACTTTGTCCCTCGAGTGCAGACCCCGCCTTCGGCCCGAGCGTGGCGCAGCCAGCTGGTCCTCTTCCGCACAAGCTTCCGGACAGGATTCCTATGCCCTCAGCCTTGGCCGTACCCAAAGCGTACTTACCCATGCCTTGGCGTCGTTCTTCATCCGAAGAAACAGCATAATGCGCCATCAGACCGCCAGTGAAGAGTACGCCCGCCCCAATGACAAAGAAAGCAGCCCCACAGGCAACGCTTGCAATACAGAAGGCTGTTCCGGTTGCCGCAAGGAACCCCACACCCTTGTCGATCAACCGGTGCTTGTCAGTCACTGTATCCTTGGCGTTCTTCCAAGCGTCATTGAAGTGACCCTTCATGATGTTGCCGAGGATGCCGTCCTTCTTGCGCCGCTCAGCTTCGGCCTTGGCTGCTGCTCGGGCGATGGCTTGCGCTTTGGCTCGTGCCGCTGCTTTTGCGTTGTAGTGGTAGACCTTGTAGGTACTGGGATTGGCGCGGTATGCGGCGTACTTCTGGCGGGATTCCTTGTCCTTGAGCGGGGTCTGGTGCCAGACCCAGTGGCCGTTCTTCAGGGTGTAACCGACTGACATGCCGCGGTCCTGGCCCCAGTGGTCGTCGTTGTAGCGGCACAGGGCTGGTGATCCCGCACCGCCGTGAACCCGGCCAGGCCGAACTCCCGGCCTGGAAAGAGGAGCACAACCGCTCACACCGCAAGGTCCGTGCCCGAGTCGAGCACACCTTTGCCCGCATGAAGAGCTGGAAGATCCTCCGCGACTGCCGCTTGAAGGGAGACGGCGTTCATCACGCCATGCTTGGCATAGCCGCCTGTACAACCTCGCGCTCGCCGGATAAACCGGCCCAAGGCGGGCGTCCCCGATGCTGACCGTGTCGAGTCGGTTGATCATTGCGGGACAGCCTTTAGGGTGCCATTTCCAGTTCGGCATGGTTTTGTGCCGACTCTGGCGCAACCTCGGCGAAGCGGTCGAGCGATAGGTCTTCGCGCCACCGTCAGTACCTACATAAAATCAGCGGATTCACACGCCCCTACCGCCACGTCCGATCACTGCGGCATTCATAACTTCCGATCCACCGCGTTACTGAGGATCAAACGGAACGCGTGATCTTTCTATGTGCTCATACTCCTACGATGGCAGCCGTGACCGCGCAAACTATAGCGCCGATAGCGCAGACGTCAGCCACCCACGACACGGTGAGCTTCTTGGTCACGTGGGTCCGTTGCGTGGCTCCCCGCCTACGCCGCACTTGCTGCTCGATGCGTTTAGCGGCACGATCCGCGGATTTCACGAAGCTATCAATGAACGACCCGCCGAAACCCGTACAGTAAATTTCATCTCCCCGCTGCGTGACCAAGTTCAGCGTTTCTCCACCACCACCCCTCACTTCAGCAACAGCACCGTACGGCACCGTGTAAGTAATCAATGGATTTACAACAGTCAGGGCTGAAGAGCCCAGCACAATGCGTGAGCCCATGATCCTCCGAGTGACTGCAATGGCGAAAAAACAGGCGGCCACACCGGAAATTGGCCCACCTTCGAAACTGTAAGTAAGACTGATGATCAGGCCTACTGCTGCCACACCAAAGCCGGCGGTGGCAATCCACGACAGGACCCTGAACGACGCCCTTCGCAGGATCTCTGCCTCATGGCCGTTGAACACAATGCGTGCCTTTCTGGAGGTGCGTGCGTCTGCGGGCTGCAAGGGTGGGTAAGCATGCCCTGCTTACCCACCCTTGCTGGTGCTTCGGTCAGCAGGCTCCGCCGTAGGCGCCAAGGCTGGCGTTACCGGATCCGCAGAACCCCGTGTTGAAGGCCGCGTTGACACCCATGTTGCCGTATGTGGTTCCCCAGTCAATCGCTCCCTTCGGGTTGTCAGCCGTCACCCAGCTCTTGACTCCGCCGCCGACTCCGCGCACGCCCGGGACCTTGGTCCGATAAGCACGGGGGACACGTGCGATTGCGTTGCTCGAATAAGCCGCCCTCCAGGTTCTTGCGCCACCGACCGCCCTCCCGTAGACGGCCGCGCTACCTCCACCGACGGCAGTCCAGGCCAAATCCTTGGAATAGGCAGCAACGTCCCAGTTTCCGTAACCGATGCCGTCTCCTAGGAACTTGGCCGTAGCGATGCCTACACCGACCGCCATGCAGGTCCCGGCGGAGGCGACAACACACACCCCAAAGCCGACCAGAGCCGAGTAGGTTTTGATGTCCTCCCAATGATTGCCAACCCATCGCCCAGCACCCGATTGCTTGACGTTTTCCCAGGCAGCTCCCCAATTTCCCTTCATTAGGTTTGCAAATATACCGTCCTTCTTCCGGCGCTCTCCATCGGCCTTAGCCTTGGCACGGGCGAGAGCTTGGGCTTTGGCGTGTGCTGCTGCCTTCGCGTTGTAGTGGTAGACCTTGTAGGTGCTGGGGTTGGCGCGGTATGCGGCGTACTTCTTGCGGGATTCCTTGTCCTTCAGCGGAGTCTGGCGCCAGACCCAGTGGCCGTTCTTCAGGGTGTAGCCGGCGCTCATGCCCCGTTGGGCGGCCCAATAGTCGTCGTTGCAGCAGGCGCCGCCGGCGGGGCCGTCGGGGCGGAGGCCGTCGGGGTCGGACTTGGTGACCGAGTTGTTGTGGGCGTAGGAGCAGGCGTTCATCTGGGCCGGGTCATCGAGGTCGATGACGGGGTCGACCGAGAGGAAGCGTCCGACGGTGGGGTCGTATTCGCGGGCGCCGAGGTGGACCAGGCCGGTGGGGTCGTTGGTGCCGCCGACGAAGCCGCCGGTGCCGGGGATGGTTTCGGTCTGGGTGGAGCGCATCTCGCCGAAGGGGAGTTGCTTGCGGCGGGTGACGGCCAGGGTGGTCATGGCGATGGCCGCGGTCGTCGTGCCCTGCTGGTCGGGGATGAGGTAGGAGAATCCGCTGCTGGTGCGGACGGCGACGGTTTCGTCTCCGTGGGTGTAGTAGCGGATTCCTTGCTTGCTGCCGTCCGGTTTGATCTTGAGTTCGTTGTCGCCGGGCAGGGTGAGCGTGGTGGTGCCGTCGGCGTCCTTGGTGATGAGGCGGTTGCCGTCGGCGTCGTAGCTGTAGCTGGTGGTGGTGCCGTTCTCGGTGAGTGTGGCCAGGTTTCCTTCGTGGTCCCAGGTGAGGGTCTGGGCGGTGGTCCCGATGGTGCGTTTGGTGGTGTTGCCGGCCGCGTCGTAGGCGAAGCTGCTGGTACGGCCGTCGTTGGCGCCGCCCTTGACAGTGGCGGTCTGGACGGCGTGGGGCAGGCCCGTCTTGGGTGCCTTGTGGGTGTAGGTGGTGGTGGCGTCAAAGCCGGCCAGGGCTCCGGTGCCGCGGTCGGTCCGGGAGATGCGGTTGCCGACGGCGTCGCAGAGGGGTACCACCACAGCCGTGAAGACAGGAGCAGCAGGCGGCGGCGCAGGGCGGTGGTGTCGCGTGTAGGGGGCGCGGCGAGCGCTGCGTAGGTGGTGTTCCAGGCGGCTTGCGTCTGCACGCGGTCGGCGGGGTAGTCGGTCACGTCCACACCACTATGGGACTGCTTGTTCGAATGCGCTGCGTAGGACACACCCGTCCGGTGCCGCGGTCGGGCCGCAACAGGTGTGGTCGGCCTCATCTCGGGCTCGTGGTCGGCCCCGGTGACGTCCAGCGGCGCCAGGAGGTGGTGGCCCGCCTCGGCCGCCCGCCCTCGCGATTCGTTTCGAGAGCATGAGCTGCCAGCCGTGTCCGAGCAGTGCGTGCCGAGTGGAAGGAGACGGGTGGCCCCTGCCACGCCTGCGGTGCTCACACATCACTGCTGCACGGTCGTGAGCTTGTCTCAGCCCAGGCGCACCGAGCGCGCGTCGCTGGTGCGGTCGCAGCCATCAGCCATCCCGCGACGCATCGCCGAGCGGCGGCCCGCACCACAGCCGGCCCCTGCCACATCACCGCTGCACTGCCCGGCGGCGGCATCACCCGGCCGCGAGTGCACCGCGCATCCTGGAGCTTCTCCGCCCCGGTTGCAAGGAACGCATCAGCTGGGCCCTGTGGCCTGGTCGATCAGCATTCTGGCCAGCTCCCGGGCGTCCTGGTACGGCTGCGTGTCGTTGAGCGAGGTGGACAGGGCGTTGGCGCCCTCGAAGAGCACGGCCAGCCGGCGTCCGAGTGTTTCCGGCTCGCGCGCACCCGCCTCGGCGGCTGTCTTGATCAGGCGCCGCGTGAACTCCCTCTTGTGCCGCTCGACCAACGCTGTTGCCTCGGGCATGGTCCCGGCCGCCTCGACGGCGGCGTTGTGCAACGGGCATCCGCGCACCACGGTCGCCGGTGCGGCGTCGGCGAACAGCGCCAGCAGACGCTCACGCGGGCCGAGGTCGGTACGCTCCAGGACGGTCTCACCGTGCACCGGCCCCACCGTGTCCGTCTCGACACGCTGCAGGTAGGCGCTGACCAGCGCCTCCTTGCTTGGGAAGTGCTGGTAGAAGGTGCGCGTCGACACCTGCGCCGCCTCTGTCAGCTTGGCGATGCCGGTGACGTGGATGCCGTCGCGGGAGAACAGCTCGACCGCGGCGCGCAGGATGCGTTCCCGTGCCCCGCGTCCACCCCGCCGGGGCGTACCGGTCGCCGTTCCAGTCGCTGTCATGCCGCAAGTATATCGATCGCTTTACTTTCATCGCGGGGGCGTGCTACGTTTCCTTATGTAAAGCGATCGCTTTACCTGGGTGCTGGTGGCAGCCGGCCACCCGGTGGACCAGTGGTGGTGACGCGGCCACTGCTTCGAACGTCGCGATCTGGAACGTCGCGAATCTGCGGCAGCGAGCGGTCGACGGGCTCGCCGTGCCGGCACACCGGTGTGTGGCGGCTCCCCGGCAGCCCGCGGACAGCGCCGGTGGGCGCGGCTCGGCTGCCGCCCCGACGGCCAGGCCGGCCCGCCGGCCGGGAACTTCAGAGGATCCGGCCCGCCCAGTGCGGCCGGCCGGCCCGCATCCACAGACCTGACCAGGGTGAAAGGGCGCAACATGTCCGCTCAGACCTATGACGCTGTCCCCCACGAGGTCGTCCGGTGGTCGATCGACACCGGCATGTCCTTCGACGACTTCCGTGACCGGTACGAGACCGCCGTGCCGGCACTCGACCTCGACCGGCTGACGCAGCTCCGCGCACAGCGTGCGAGCTGGGACGTCGTGCTCGCTGCCGCCGCGGAGAACGCACCGAACGGATTCATGCGGTTCTGGAGCACCGATGTGGGCGAGACCATGCGGCTCGCGGGCGACGAGGGGCCCTGCATGACCTACCTGATGGGAAATCACACGATCGCCGAGCGCATGTACAGGCACGACCCGGCGGTGATGCTCTACGCGCCACTGCGGACGACGATCCATCTGGACCGGCAGGGCGTCACACGTTTCTCCCTCGACCAGCCGAGCACCCGGTTCGCCGGCTTCGGTGATCCGGACATCGCCGCCGTAGGCCGTGAGCTGGACCGCAAGGTGGCCACGCTCCTGAAGGTGCTCGGAGTTCCTGTACCGCCCGCCTTCTTGGCGGAGGCAGAAGCCGGCAAGGCCTGACACGTGTCACGGCATCCCGCGCAGACAGGACCGGGAATGCTGCGCGGCCCGTGCCCGGACAGGCATGCCACATCATGACCCGCACCACGGCCCGGCCGTGAAGCGGCGGACTCGGCCGGATTCCGGAACGATGGTGCGGGGGCCGTTTTCCGTCACCCTGCTCGAACTCAAGAGGACAACATGAAGAAAGAAAAGACGGCCGGCGGCGCCACGCCGGTACGAGAGGGCGACGGACTGACCGGCCTGGGTGTGGCCGACGCTGCCGCCGCCATACGTGACGGCGACATCACGTCCCAGTCCTACACGGCCGCGCTGCTGCAACGCGCACACGAGGTACCGGACCTGCATTCCTTCATCACGATCGACGAATCCGCTGTGCTGACCGCAGCCGAAGAAGCCGACAGGGCACGCGCGGCGGGGGCGGACGCTTCTCTCCTCGGTGTCCCGGTCGGGGTGAAGGACAGTTACGCGACGCGCGGTCTTCGCACGACGCTCGGAGTCGGCACCCTGAAAGGTTTTGTGCCGGCCGAGGACTCCGATGTCGTCGGCTCGGTCAAGAACGCCGGCGGTATCGTCTTCGGCAAGATCAACCTCGTGGAGATGTCGTTCGGGCTGACGGGGCACAACAGCCGCTACGGCCAGGTGAGGAACCCCTACGCTTACGACCGCGTATCCGGCGGGTCGTCGAGCGGTTCGGCGGCATCTGTTGCGGCTCGCGTCGTTCCGGCGGCCCTGGGCGGTGACACGGTCGGCTCCATCAGGGTTCCCGCGTCGCTGTGCGGCGTCGTCGGCTTCAAGCCGACCACGGGACGGTGGCCGCGGCGGGGCGTGGCACCGATCTCGCACACGCTCGACACCACTGGCGTCCTGGCCCGCAGCGTCGAGGACTGCATGCTGATCGACCGTGCCGTGGCACCGGGCGCGGCGACCGTTTCCCGCTCTGCGCGTTCCGATCTGCGCGAGGTGAGGTTCGCCTGTGCTCCCCGGCAGCACATGGAGTTGCTCGATCCCGAGACCGAGGCGGTTTTCAGCGATGCTCTTCTGCGTCTGAAGGAGGCGGGAGCCGAGGTCGTCGAGATCGACCTGGGCGAGGATTTCTCCTCGCTGGCGGACCGGTTGGCGTGGGGTCTTTTCTTCCGTGAGACGAAGGCGTCCCTGACCGGGTTCCTGCGGGAGAACAATGTTCCGGCTTCCTTCGACGAGATCTACGACGAGCTCAAGCCCGAGCTGCATCAGGTGTGGGAGGAATTCGTTCTGCCGAGCGGGAAGGGTTATCTGCCGCAGGAAGCCTACGAGAGGGCACTGTCCGTCGAGCGCCCGGAACTCCAGCGCCGGCTCGGCAGTGTTTTCGCACGCGGCTTCGATGCGCTGGTCTTTCCGACGACCCCCTGCCCCGCACCGCTGATCGAGCAGCAGTCGCGCTTCACCGTCGCGGGGGAAGAGGTCAGTGACCTGTTCCTCGCGAAGAACACGGTTTCCGCCAGCGGTGCGGGCCTGCCCGGCATCAGCATCCCGGTGGGTCTGACCGGCCATGGTCTGCCGGTCGGGCTCGAGATGGACGGCGCACGCGGTCGCGACAGGGAACTTCTGGAGGTGGCACGCCGGGTGGAGTCCGTTCTCGGCACCCTGCCCGCTCCTGTGTGACCGGCCTGCCCCTGCGGCATCGACGCCTCCCAGCGCCGGCGGCGCGGTTCGGATGTCCGGCCGCGCCGCCGGTGTGATGCCCGCCGGGAAAGTGCGGTCCTTCCGTTGCTCAGGGCCGGGTGGCCGCGTCCGGCCGCGGGCGGGTGGTGCCGGCCGGCGCTCCCGGTGTCCGGGTGGCGTGCCGGGCGGGCGCGAGGGCAGCGGTGAGCGCGGCGCCGACGAGGAGCAGGGCCAGCACCGAGAAGCCGTGGGTGTAGCCGGAGGCCCGGGGAAGGCCCGCACGGGTGAGGTGGGCGGTGACGAGGAGGCTCATGACCGCGGTTCCGATGGCGCCGCCGATGGAGCGGAGGTTGGCGTTCATGCCGGTCGCGGCGCCTGCCTGCTCGGCCGGCACGTTGCTGACGATGAGGTTGGCCATGGAGGCGAAGGCCAGGCCGACGCCCAGGCCGAAGATTCCCGCCGCGACGGCGACCTGCCACCGCTCGTCGTGGAACAGGGCGAGGACGGCGCACGCGAGTGCGGCCAGGCCCGACCCTGTGATCAGCAGTGTCTTGGCGCCCAGCCGCGGTTCCAGCCGGCCTCCGGCGACACCGGCGACGAACATGGCGATCAGCATGGGCAGCATGAGCAGTCCGGATGCGGTGACGCTCGCGCCGAAGCCGTATCCTGCCGAACGCGGCGTCTGCACGAAGCCCGGCAGGAACGCCCAGACCGATGACAGGCCGGCGCCGAACAGCAGAGCGGACGCGTTGGTGGTCCACACCGGCCTCGCCCGCAGGACCCGCAGATCGGTCAAGGGGCTCGGACTGCGTGCTTCGGCGAGCAGCCACAGCCCGAAGAGGAAGACGGCCGCGGCGAACAGCGACACCACGTCGGTGGAGCCCCAGCCCCACCGGCTTTTCCGGCTGACCGGCAGGAGCAGTGCCACCAGCCAGCCGGACAGCAGCAGCGCGCTCAGCCAGCTGACGTGTCCCCGCGCACGGCGAGGAGACTCCGGGACGCAACGCGCGGCGACGAGGGCGGTGACGGCGACGACGGCGACGGGAATCCAGAACAGCCAGTGGTAGTCGAGCGCGGCCACGACGGGCCCGGCGGCGACGATGCCGACGCCGCCGCCCGCGGCGATGACCGCGGACAGGTTGCTGATGCTGCCGCTGACCTTCCCGGGCTCGAACTGGTCACGGATGATGCCGTAGGAGAGGGGAAACACCGCCCCGCCGATGCCCTGGACGACCCGGGCGACGATCAGGACGCCGATGGTGGGTGCCAGCGCCGCGAGCAGGCACCCTGCGAGCACTGCCGTCAGGACGGCGACGAGTGTGCGTGTCTTGCCGGCCAGGTCTCCGACGCGGCCGAGGATCGGGGTGAACACCGAGGCGGACAGCAGATAGGCCGTCATCACCCATGTGGTGGTGGACGCCGAGGTGTGCAGTGCGTGCTGGATCGTCGGCAGCGCCGGCGCGATGAGCGACTGCAGCATCGAGAACACGCCCGCCCCACTGGCGAGGACCGCGAAGGTGAGGCGAGGTGACGTACGGGACATGGAATGACTCTCCGGGGAACGCGGGGGCGGCACAGGGCACCGGCGGCACCTCGCACGCCGTGACACGTGCGGCCGGGCCGTCCGGTGCCGTTGAGCAGGGCGGCAGGCCGCACCGGGGCGGACGGGCCGGAGCGTGACAGGTCCGGCCCGTCCGGTGTGCTCGTCGCGGGCCCGGTGTGCTCGTCGTGGGCCGCGAGTCTGCGGGCCGCGGCTATCGGTTGCGGGTGATCGTCTTGTGTTCGACGTAACCGGTCAGGCCGACCGTGCCGTATTCGCGGCCGATGCCGCTCGCCTTGTAGCCGCCGAACGGGCCGTCGAAGCTGATCGGGGAGCCGTTCAGGGTGACCGTGCCGGTGCGCAGCCGGCGGGCGACGGACATGGCCCGCTCCGGGTCGGTGGTCCAGATGCCGCCGGACAGGCCGTACTCGGAGTCGTTGGCGATACGGACGGCGTCGTCCTCGTCGTCGTAGGCGATGACCACCAGGACCGGGCCGAAGATCTCCTCCTGGGCGATGCGCATGGAGTTGTCGACGTCGGCGAAGACGGTCGGGGTGACGTAGTTGCCCTTCTCGAGACCTGCGGGTATCCGCGGTCCGCCGGTGACGAGCCGGGCGCCCTCCTCGATGCCGAGGCGGATGTAGTCGATCACGCGCTGCTGCTGGTCGGGGCGGATCATCGGCCCGATGAAGGTGTCCGGGGCCGAGGGGTCGCCGACTTTCAGGGACTCCACCATGTCCTTGAGGGCGGTGACGACCTCCTCGTAGCGGCTGCGCGGGGCCAGGATGCGGGTCTGGAGGATGCAGGCCTCGCCGTTGTTCCCCAGGGATCCGAAGCGCAGGCCCTCGATGGCGGCGTCCAGGTCGGCGTCGTCGAGGACGAGGGCGGCGGACTTGCCGCCCAGTTCCAGGCCGACCCGCTTGAGGTGCTCGCCCGCGATGGAGGCGATGCGCCGGCCGGCGCGGGTGGAGCCGGTGAAGGCGATCTTGTCGACGTCGGGGTGGGAGACGAGGTGTTCGCTGGTGTCGCGGTCGGCGGGCAGGATGCTGAGCACACCCGGAGGAAGCCCGGCCTCGTGCCACAGGTCCGCCAGCAGCATCATGCTGAGGGAGTTCTCCGGGGAGACCTTCAGCACGACGGTGTTGCCCGCCAGCAGGGCCGGCACCAGCTTGGCCGTGGCCGCGGAGAACGGCGAGTTCCACGGGATGACGGCGGCGACCACGCCTATCGCCTCGCGCCGGACGATGGTGTCGAACGGCACCGACGGGTCGGACGGCTCGAGGATCTCCTCCCAGCCGAACTCCTCGGCCGCCTTCAGGTAGGCCTGGACCTGACGGGTCAGGAAGGGCTGGCCCGCCTTGGTGAACCAGCCGGCCGAGCCGTTCTCGGCGGAGATGGCCCGGGCGACCTCGTCGGCGCGTGCCGCGCGCAGGGCGTCGTAGCGGCGGACGATCTCCTGGCGCGTCTCGGGGCTGGTGTGCGGCCAGGGCCCGTCATCGAAGGCCGCGCGCGCCGCGGCGACGGCGGCGTCGACATCGGCGGGCGCGGCCTGCGCCGCGGTGCCCAGCAGGGACTGGTCGTGGGGAGAGAGGATGTCGATCCGCTGATCCGGGTCGCTGGGGGCGACCCATGTACCGCCGATGTAGAGCTTGTCGCGGACAATCATGTTTTCACGGTTCCTTCGTGCATGTTCGTGCGATGGGGGCGGGCGCGCGTCGGCGGATCGGTGCGTACGACGGGGCCTGCCGGGGCTGCGGCCCGCCTGCGGCCGCGGGGAAACGGGGGAACGAGGGTGACGCGCCGGCCCTGGGGGGCGGGCGGTCTCGGGTGGTGCTGGGCGAGCGGCCTCGGGGGGTGGAGACGGCCTCGCCGGGTTGCGCCGCGCTTCGGCGGTGTGCCGGCACACGCGGCTGCCCGCGATGCCGCCCGGGCGTGCGGGGCCGCATCG
Organism: Streptomyces thermodiastaticus; assembly: GCF_014656135.1. Classification (GTDB taxonomy): domain Bacteria; phylum Actinomycetota; class Actinomycetes; order Streptomycetales; family Streptomycetaceae; genus Streptomyces; species Streptomyces thermodiastaticus. The sequence goes on along the minus strand of NZ_BNBV01000037.1, from coordinate 26,331 downwards.
CCCGGAACGCCGTGGTCAGGCGGCGGGGTGATCCGTGGAGCGGCTGACCTCGGCCCATGCGCGGGCTTCGGCGAGACGCGCCTCCTCGGCGCTGAGGGCGATCTCCAGGGCGTCGCTGCCGAGGAGCAGCCGGCGCGGGGGTTCGGCGGCCTCCACCGCGCCGATGATGGCGCCGGCCATGCGGTCGGGGTCACCGGGCTCGTTGCCGGCGTACTTGGCGAACCTCGCCAGCCATGCGCCGGCCGTCCCGGCGTACTCGGGGGTCACGGGAGCGGACGGTCTGGCCGCGCCCGCCGCCCAGCCGGTGCGGATGCCGCCGGGCTCGACGACGGTGACCTTGACGCCGAACGGGGCGACTTCGTTCGCCAGGACCTCGGAGAAGCCCTCGACGGCGAACTTCGCAGTCTGGTGAGCGCTGAGGCCGGGTGTGCCGCCGACGCGACCGCCGATGGACGAGATCTGGACGATGTGCCCGGCCCGCCGGCTCCGCATCACGGGCAGCACCGCCCGGGTCAGGTTGACCACTCCGCACGGGTTCGTCTCGATCTGTGCCCGGAACTCGTCCTCGGGAAAGTCCTCGATCGAGGCGCTGGTGGCGTACCCGGCGTTGTTGACGAGCACGTCGACCGCACCGAACCGCTCCACCGCCGCAGCCACCGCGTCCCGCGCGCCGGACGGAGAGGTGACGTCCAGCGCCACCGTCATCAGCCGCTCGGTGTGCTCCGCCCGCAGGGCGGCCAGCGCTTGCGGCGTGCGCGAGGTCGCCACCACCCGGTCGCCGGCTCTCAGCGCCGCGAGCACCACAGCCCTGCCCAGGCCCTGTGAGCCTCCCGTGATCACCCACGTCCGTGACATGGCGCACCCGCTTTCCTGCGTCGTCGAGCTGTTCTCCCACCACTGCAGGGCGGGCGTGCCACTCGACTGTAGATGAATCTCCGGCAACTACAACATCGATGTTGTATTTTTATGGCGTGTTGCATCTCACACGTCGGACATGGGGATGAAAGTGACAACTAGACGTAGACTGTGCCGGTCATGAGAGCAGACGCCGCACGCAACCTGACCGCTGTGCTCCGGGCAGGGGCCCGGCTGCTGGCCGAGGACCCGGGCACATCGATGGCGGCCATCGCGGCTGCCGCCGGGGTGGACCGCACCACCGTCCACCGCCGCTTCGCCAGCCGCGAGGCACTGCTCAGTGCCGTCTTCCAGGCCAAGCTCGACTCCGCCGAACAGGTCCTGGACGAGGCACGCCTCACGGAGGCTCCCGTTCCCGTCGCTCTCCACCGCTACGTGGAGGGCATCGTCCCCGTGAGCCGCCAATGGCCCGTCGACACGCGGCGCATGATGCAGAAGGACCCGGTGGCCAGTGCCCGCCGTGAGGAGCAGAGCGCCCGGCTCGACGCCTTCGTCCGGCGCGCCGTCGACGAGGGCCACCTGCGTGCCGGAACCGACCCGCAGTGGGCACGGGCAGTCCTGGACGGACTCGTCGACGCAGCCGCCCACCAATTCCCCGGCATGGAGGCCCCGCAGGCCGCCGATCTCGTCACCGCCACACTTCTCGGCGGCCTCGGCACCGCCTGACGACCGGCCGGCAAGCGCGGCCTGAGCACCCCCGGGCGGCCTGAAGAGCCGGCACGGCCGCACCGGCCTCGGCGGCATGACGAGCCGGCCGGGACACGCCCGGCCGACAGGCCCTCCCCCGACGCCGCCGTGCGCCTGCCGGCGCCCGGTGGGCAGCGCGCGGCACCGACGCCGCTCACGTGTGCGTGCACACCGGTCACCGGCACCGGCCGGGGCTCCCGGCCCGGCCGGTGCCGGTGACCGGTGTGACGCTCCAGCCGTTCCGGGTGTCAGCCGACGCAGCGGACGGTTCCGCCGTCCACCCGCAGCATGGCACCGCTGATGTAGTCGGCCAGGGGGCTGGCCAGGTACACCACCGCGGGCGCGATCTCCTCCGGACGCCCGAACCGCCCCGCGTCGTTGGGCACCCAGCTCTCTGCGGCCGCACGCTCGATCTCCTCCCATGTGTCGCCCCAGCCATGCGCCGGAGCGATCTGCCACAGCAGGTCCCGGACCGCTTCGGTGAGGATCGCACCGGGTGCCACGGTGTTGGAGGTGATGCCGCTGCCCTTGAGTTCGCGCGCCAGGGACACGGCGAGGTTGTGGCGTGCGGCGAGCGAGGCGTTGTAATGGGGCTGCGCGGACTTGGGCTGGACGGCCAGGCCCCCGCCGATCTGGATGACCCGCCCCCACCCGCTCGCCCGCATCCGCGGAACGAGGCTGCGGATCATCCGCACGCCCGAGAGCACGTTGGTCTGATACGTATCTGCCCAGACCTCGGGTGTCGCCTCCGTCCAGCCGAGCTGGTCGTACGCCCCGGCGTTGTTGACCAGGATGTCGATCGTGCCCCCGGACAGCGCCTCGTCGGCGACGGCCCCGGCACCCTGGTCCGTGCTCAGGTCTCCGACGGCCACCTCCGCGCGGCCGCCCTCGGCGACGATGCGGTCGGCGACGGCTCCGGCGCGCGCCTCGTTCCGGCCGTGCACGACGACGGTGACGCCCTCACGCGCGAGCGCCTCGGCGATCGCCTGACCGAGCCCCGCGCTCGAACCGGTCACCAGGGCCCGCTTGCCTGTCAGTTTCATGTCCACGGCTGTGTCCCTCTCTCCTCGGGCATGGGTCGCGATGCGCACACCCAGCACAGAACGGCTTCATGCGGGGCGCGTCTCGGCGGTCACACCCGTGGCCGGCACGTGTGCGCGAGCAGGTTGGGAGCAGGCAGAGGCGGAGCACGTGGTCGAGGAGCGCCGAGCGACGACGGCCCCGAGGAGACAGCCGGGCGATGACACCCATGAAGCGGAGTTACACCTCCACATTAGAGGAGGGTTGCCTCCGGAACAACTCGGCACCCCGTGGTCCGGGCCCCCGTGGTCCAGGACCCCGCGGACCGGCCCGCCCGTCGGCCCGAGTCCGGCCGGGACCGCTTCGCGTCGACCGCACCCACGATCGCGACGGTGCTGCTGCTCGTCCTCGCCCCGCCCGCCGTGCTGTGCGGCGGACCGTCCCGGATGGCGACCGACAGTTGCGACCCCGGCAACTGCCCGCCGGAACCGGAGACCTCGCTGACGGCGATCTACGGCACGCTGTCCTTCGGCGGCTTCGTCACCCTTGCCGCCGTGATGACGTCCTGGGCGCCGCCGTGGAAGCGCCGCCGGCCGGCGCTGCGGGCCTGGAGGCCGTGCTCAGTCCGCTGCCGCCACTGCCGGCCCTCCTGCCGGTGTTCAGCCTCCCGGAGGGATGACCCCCGCCGGACCCGGCTTCCGCCGGACCCGTTCCCGGCCCGCCCGGCTGTCAGCCGGCAGCCCGCCCCATCCCACGACCCGTCAGACGCAGCCCCTGCCCTGCCGGCACCCTCGCCGACGGTGCGCCGCCCGGCGACTGGACCAACGACGGCTACGAAGACCTCATCGCCCTGGCCGGCACCACCGGCAGCAAAACGCTGCAGCTCTACCCCAACAACGGCTACGGCTACGCCTGCACCACCCCAGGAGAACAGGCCGACACCGGAACCTGCACCACAGGCCGGCAGGAACTCAGCGTCTACGATCCTGCCGACAACCACTGGACCGACGCCGACCAGATCATCGCCATCGGTGACGTCGACGGCCCCCTCGACGTCGACGGCGACGGCACCGCGGACGTTCCGGGCTTCCCCGACCTCCTCGTCAAGGAAGGCAACCTGCTCTGGCTCTACTACGGCGCCGCAAGCTACTACCTCGACGAAACCTACGAGCCCGTCCTCATCGGCAACGGCGGATGGTCCGGCTACGACCTCATCGCCCCCGGCGACGTCGACAACAACGGGCACGCCGACCTCCTGGCCCGCCAGACATCCACCGGTAACCTGTACTACTACCCGGGCACCGGACCCGCCGGCGAAGGCCTCGGCAGCGGCACAACCCGCGCCCAGATCGGCACCGGCTGGACAACCACCAGCCGACCACTGATCACATCAGACGGCGACGCCGACAACGACGGCAAACCCGACCTGTGGGCCACCAGCCCCGACACCGGCAAAGGCCTGTACTTCTACCCAGCCGTGACCAGCACAGGCCACGGAACCCCCACCGCGGTAGGCACCGGGGGCTGGCTCGACTTCCAGACACTGAGCTGACGCCATCCCCCGCCCGCTCCGGATCCGTAGCACGCCACACGCCAACGGATCCGGAGCACCCCCACCCAGCAACCAGCTCCCCAAAGCCATGCCCTGCTCAGCGCGATCCACGCTGCCGCCGATGAGCGAACCGCACATCCGCCCCGACCCCGACCCCGCGCAACGCCACCACCGCCGCGCTCCTCCCTGACAGACTCCTGCACCGCCAGGGTCAGCCCAAGTCGCCGGCTCCCACTCGGCGGCGGCCACCACGCGCTCGGGGATACCCAAACAACGCCAAAGGTCCATGGGCGGCGGCCGGATGAGTTATGGACGCTGTTCCGGCGGGTGGTTCCGCCGACGGAGGTCATACGTCCGCAAGGCGGCGGCCGACGGCGGGCGGGTGACCGCGAATGCCTGGCGGCGATCATCTTCGTAGCCACCTGGGGTGCACCTGGCGGCAGTTGCCTCCGGTGTTCGGCCCGGCCTGGCCGACGGTCTACCGGCGCTTCGCCCGGTGGAGCCAGGACCGGGTCTGGGCCCGGCTGCGCCGAACTCTCGTGGACGAGCTCGGCGCCCGAGGGGAGTTGGACTGGTCGCGGTGCGCCATCGACTCCGTCAGCCTCAGAGCCGCAAAAGGGGGCCACTGACCGGACCGAGTGGGTGGGATTTCCTGCACGGTCTCCGGTGTCCGCGGGTGGGGTGCGGGGCACGATCGTGTCGGCGACTGGGTCGGGCAAGACGATCACGGCGGCCGCGTGTGCGCTGGAGTGCTTCCCCCGCGGGCGGATTCTGGTGACGGTGCCCACGCTGGACCTGCTGGTGCAGACCGCCCAGGCCTGGCGCCGGGTGGGGCATCGGGGGCGGATGGTGGGGGTGTGCTCGCTGGAGAACGATCCGGTGCTCGCGTCGCTGGGCGTGCGCACCACGACGAACCCGGTTCGGCTCGCGTTGTGGGCCGGGTTGGGGCCGGTGGTCGTCCTGGCCACCTATGCCTCTCTGGTGGACCGGGAGGACCCGGAGGACCCGACCGGCCAGGGCACGGTCCCCGGGCCTTTGGAGGCGGCTCTGGCCGGTGGTGGGCGGTTGTACGGGCAGCGGATGGCGGGCTTCGATCTGGCGGTGGTGGACGAGGCGCACGGTACGGCGGGGGATCTGGGGCGGCCGTGGGCGGCGATCCACGACAACGCCCGGATCCCGGCCGGCTACCGGCTCTACCTCACGGCGACCCCGCGCATCCTGGCGGCGCCCCGGCCAGGGGCCGGGCCAGGCGGGCGGGAGGTGGAGATCGCGTCGATGGCCGACGACCCGGACGGCACTTTCGGGCCGTGGATCGCCGAACTCGGGCTCTCGGAGGCGATCGAACGCGGGACTCTTGCCGGGTTCGAGATCGACGTCCTGGAGATCCACGACCCCTCGCCCGTTGCCGGGGAATCCGAGGAGGCGCGGCGTGGCCGGCGGCTGGCGCTGTTGCAGACGGCGCTGCTGGAGCATGCCGCGCGGTGGAATCTGCGGACGGTGATGACGTTTCATCAGCGGGTGGAGGAGGCTGCGGTTTTCGCGGAGCAGCTTCCGAAGACGGCTGCCCGGTTGTATGCCGAGGACGTCTCCGACGAGGCTCTGGCGGCGGCGGAGGCGGGGTTGCCGGTGTCGTCGATCGGGGCGTCCTTCTACGAGCTGGAGCCCGGCCGTCATGTCCCTGCGGATCGGGTCTGGGCCGCGTGGCTGTGCGGCGACCACCTCGTGTCCGAGCGGCGCGCGGTGCTGCGGCAGTTCGCCAACGGCGTCGACGCGGCGGGCCGGCGCGTGCACCGGGCGTTCCTGGCCTCGGTGCGGGTGCTCGGGGAGGGGGTGGACATCACCGGCGAGCGGGGTGTGGAGGCGGTGTGTTTCGCCGACACCCGCGGGTCGCAGGTGGAGATTGTGCAGAACATCGGCCGCGCGCTGCGGCCCAGTCCGGATGGGAGTGCGAAGGTCGCGCGGATCATCGTGCCCGTCTTCCTCGAGCCGGGTGAGGACCCGGCCGGCATGATCGCCTCCGCCTCCTACCGGCCGCTCGTGGCCGTGCTCCAGGGATTGCGCGCGCACGATGAACGCCTGGTCGAACAGCTCGCCTCCCGGGGACTGACCCGCGGCACGCGGAAGGTGCACGTGCGGCGCGATGCCGAGGGCCGGATCATCGCCGCCGGCGGTGAGGGTCAGGAGCACGACGGCGGCGCGGGCGAAGACGACGGCGGCGCGGGCAGGGAACGCGGCGGCGGGGCGGGGTCTGTGCTGTTGCGTTTCTCCAGTCCGCGGGATCCGGCGACGATCGCGGCGTTCCTGCGCACGCGGGTGTACCGGCCGGAATCCCTGGCCTGGCTGACCGGCTACCAAGCCCTCCTGCACTGGCGTGAGGAGCACGGCGTCACCGGGCTGTGTGCCGTGCCCTACGACACCGAGGTCAAGGCGGGGGTATCGGTGTTTCCGCTGGGGCGGTGGGTGCACCAGCAGCGCAAGGCGCTGCGGGCCGGCGAACTCGACCCCCACCGGCGGGAACTGCTGGACGAGGCGGGGATGGTGTGGGAGCCGGGCGAGGAAGCCTGGGAACGCAAACTCGCCGTCCTGCGCTCCTACCGGCGGGCCACCGGCCACCTCGCCCCCCCGGCAGGACGCCGTCTGGGCCGACCCCGCCGACGGGACACTCGTGCCGGTCGGGCAGCACATCGCCAACCTGCGGCGCAAGGGAGCGAAGAACGGGCTCGGCAAAGATCCTGGGCGGGCGGCGCGGCGGGCCGCGCAGCTGGCCGCGATCGCCCCCGACTGGGACTGTCCCTGGCCACTGGACTGGCAACGCCACTACCGCCACCTCGCCCAGCTCGTCACCCGACAGCCCGGCAGGCCGGACGGGCCCAGCCAGCCAGACAGGCCGCACAGGCCCAGCCGACCCGGCGGGCCGCACAGGCCCGGCCGGCCAGGCGGGCCCGACGGGCCGGGCGTGCCGGGCGGCATCCCGCCCGGCACCCACATCGACGGCGACGACATCAGCCGATGGCTTACGCAGCAACGCCAGCCGGACACCTGGGCCCGGCTCATGCCCGAGCAGCAGGAACGGCTGCGCGCCCTGGGCATCCAGCCCGCTCAGGCGCCGTCTCGCGCCCCCGCGGCCACACGCGCGGCCAAGGGTCCGAGCAAGGCACAGCAAGCCTTCCAGCGCGGACTTGCAGCCCTCACCCAATGGGTGGAACGGGAAGGCACCCGGCCCGTGCCACGAGGACACGTCGAACAGATCACCATCGACGGCAAGGCGGAGCCGGTTGCCGTGAAGCTGGGCGTGTGGGTCTCCAACACAAAGTCCCGGCGCGGCAAACTCACCCCGGAACAACGCGACGCACTACACAAGCTCGGCATGGAATGGGCCTGACCAGCCAGGAGAGCCAGAGGCGGGAACACGAGCGAGCCTTGGACCACATCGGTCCAGGGCTCGCGGCCTAACGGCTGCTACAGCTCGAACTCGACGTGCTCGATGTCAGTGAAGCGGACCTGTTCCAGGTCGCCGGCGCGGCGGCCGTCGTCCTGGAAGTAGATCTCCTTCAGGCCCTCGGCGGCGATCTGCTGCAACCGCCGCTCCCCCGCCCCCGCCTCCTGGGCGTCGAACAGACGGGCCGCGTAGCGGGGCGGCAGGGCAACGGTCAGATGACGAAGCCGGGCGTCGTCCGTGGTGCCGATGGGGGCGGTGTAGCCGATGCGGGCGCGGGTGTCGATGACGATCCCGCCGGTCGTGGCCGCCTGCTGCCGGGCGCGTGCCCGCACCCGCGGTTGCCAGCGCCTCGTCACCTCGCGCTCCAGGCGGGCGGCGAGATCCGGGCGCGGCTGCCGGATCTGGCCTTTGACGTAGCGTTCGACGGTGCGCTGGGAGACGCCCAGCAGCTCGGCGACCGCTCGGGTGCCCTTCAGCTGCCGGACCAGGAAGCGCATCCGCGCCGGAGCGCTCCTCGGCACGGGGCGGGTGAACGCCTTGCGCACCGCGGCGTCCAGACCGTCCGCGAACAGGCCCATAGCCGTCTCCTCCTTTCTCTGGTTGCTCGCCTGTGCGGGCCTGGGTGGCGGTGGCGTCGCTGTGCCAGGGGGTGTAGCTGGTGGTGGTCTCCAGCTTGCCGCCGTCACCGTTGAAGGTGGCCTCTTCGCGGGTCATGCCGGCGAAGGCGGGGTGGTCGGTGACCGCGGTGCCTTCGTGGTCCTTGACTTCGGCTCCGTCGATGCCGCGGAAGTAGCGGTACTCCTTGAGGGTCTGTTTGGGTGCCGGCGGTCGTTCAGCGTGCCGGCTCCCGGGCCCTGCAGACGGTGGTGTGGGAGGCCGACCAGGCGGCCCGTGCGCTGGGCGTCCCGGTCCGCACAAGGAGCCTCGGGCAACTTCGCCGCCACGCCTCTGGCGGCGGGCGATCTCGCCGTGGGACTTCAAGGGCGTCCGCGCCCGCATCGCCCTGGAGCTGAAGCAGGGACGCACCTGGGAACAGGTCGGCGAAATCTTCGGAGTCACGGGTTCGCGAGCTGAGCAGATCTCTCGCGCATCCCGGTAAACACCGGATATGCATGCGCTCGGCGAGGCGGCGTTCCTTGCAGATGAGGCGCGTCCAGTCTCCGAGTAGACCCATGACGGACCGTCAGACGAGTCGGGCTGGGGAACAGCCCGAGCCGGTGATCATCCACGCCACCAGGGCGATGCGGTGAGCACGACGGCGATGATGGTCCGGAACCGCCGTGCTCATGAGCGGGGTGGACACCACCTGGCTGCCCGCCATGCCCGATGTCCAGCGGAGCTACAGGAGGGCGCGGAGTGAGACTTCGGCTTTGTCCACGGCTTCGGTCAGGGCGCGCATGTGGGTGTGCGGGAGGTTTCCCGCACCGAGCCCTGATGCGGTGAGTATGGCGTCGAGTTGCCGTCTGTGTTCACTGCTCAGGCAGGAGCGGGCGGCGGGGTGGTCCAGGACGTCGCGGGCGGCGTAGGCGTCGAGCCTCGCCACATCGGCGATGGCCTGCGCCAGGCGGGCGCCGTGGCGGCTGGTGTGGTCGTGGGCGAGTTCGAGCGCGGTCAGTCCGACGCGGGTCTGGAATACGGCGGTCTCACGGTCGGGCGGGGTGAGCACCGCAAGGGCTTCCTCCAGGACGAGATCGAGCTCTAACTGCGGTGGGGGTGAGGTCGCGGGCCGGCAGCAGATGCGCAGCAGGCCGGCGACGGCGTTCTCCCACGGTTCTGTGGGGATGGTGGAGTCGATCACGTCGCGGGCCTGCTGGGTGAGGCCGCGTTTCATCAGCGACATGATTTTGATCTGGCGTCCGTCGAGGAGGCGGTTGCCGATGCCCCGGTGTGCGGTCATGGCGTCGGCGGCCTCGGTCCAGCGGCCTGCGCGGGCCAGGGCCCTGGCGCCGTCGACGAGGACGGTGACCCACAGCTCTTTGCAGAGGGTCTGGTGGTCCGCGTCGGTGTTGATCAGCCTGGCCAGGTCGACGGTGTGGCCGCGGATTGCGGTGGTGCCGCGTTTCTGGGCGGCGCGGTAGAGCCGTATGAGTACGTCGTAGGCGGCTTCGCCGTCGCCCTCGCGGGTCAGCAGCCGGGAGATGTTGATGATCGGCATGAGCGACATCACCGCGATGTCGCCGGTGAGCTGTCCGGCGTCGGCGAAGACCTGGTGCTGCCTCCAGCACAGGTCGGCTGCGAGGGCGGGCATGCCGACGTCGGAGGCGATGAGGGCGGCGTAGTTGAGGACCGAGCAGGCGCGGGCCACCAGGTCGCAGTGGGCCGCACCTGCGGGCGCGACAGTCATCCTGCTGAGGAGGGCGAGGCGTTCGTCCAGCGGCAGCGCGGGCTTCTTGGCACGGCGGACCAGCGGGATGCGGCCGGCTATCGGCGGGATCATCGGCTCAGTCCTTGCGTGGCCAGTCGACGACAAGCCGGCTGTAGGCCTTGTCGATGACGAAGCGCGGCTCGGTCGCGGTCAGCCGGTCGCGGGCGTCACCGACGGCCATGCGGAAGACGGGCTCAGGAGCGTCGTTGCCCCAGCCGCGGTGCCACTCGCCGATCTCGGTCGCGACGTGGTCGGCGAGCTCGGCGGCGTGAGGGCCGTGGCCCGTGACGCCGACCTCCCAGAACGTGCCCTGCTCGTCCACGCCTTGGCGTTGGGTCAGGTAGGCGAGTGTGTCGCCGTCGAGGGCGGCCATGGCCCCCCAGCCGAAGCTCGGGGCGTAGCCGGGCCGCAGGCCGGGCATGCGGGACAGGCCGTTGGGCAGCACGCATGCCAGGTACAGGTACATCCACTCCCAGGGCTCGCCCTTGCGGAACTTCACGCCGGTGCAGAGCGTGGTGTGCGGCTGGTCCAGGACGGTGCGCATCGCTTCGCGGTCCACCTGCTGCTCGCTGAAGGTCTCCAGGCGCACGTTGCCCTCGCCGTCGTGGGGCACGAGGGTGTAGATGTCGTCGCAGACGCCCTTGCGCAGGGGCACGAAGGTGGCCATCTCGCAGGAGACGGTCCTCCACGTGTCGCCGTCGCGTTCGAAGGCGAAGGAGCGGGAGATGCTGCCGCGGATCCGCATCGGGAGGACCAGGCGTCCGCCGGGGGCGAGCTGGTCGAGGATCCGGACGGGGACGTCGCCGGCGCCGACGGTGAACTGGATGCGGTTGTAGGGGGCGTGCTCGGGAAGGCCCGCCGCGCCGTCGCCCAGGACGGCGGTGACGTTCGTGGCCCCGGCTTCGGCGAGATTCTTGTTCGCGCCGTCGACGAGGTCCTGGTCGACGTCGATGGTCCACACGTGGCCGCCGGGGCCGACGAGGCGGCCGAGGAGGGCGGCGTTGTAGCCCGTGGCCGCGCCGGCTTCGAGGATCTTGTGCCCGGCTTCGGCGCCGACCTGCTCCAGCTGGGTGGCGACGATCGAGGGCGCTGAGATGCAGGAGATCATCTCGCCTGTCGCGTCGTGCTTGATGGGCACGGCGTCGTTGGCGTACGCGGCCTGGAGGTCGACGCCGGGCAGGAACCGGTGGCGCTCGGTCGCCCGGAAGGCGGCAATAACGCCGGGGGTGCGCAGGTGGCCGCTGTCGATCAAGCGGTTCACGAGTGCGTCGCGCAGTTCAGCGGGGTCGGTAGTCAGTTTGCTCTCCACACGGGTGAGGCTACGGTCCGGAGAGGTGGGCCGGCCGGTGAACACGTCGGCTGTCCCCCTTTCGGAAAAGGCGAGGTGACGGCCGAGCCATGCGGTGGCTGCCTGCTCGTCGGCGGGTACTGCGGCGCGGTTGAAAGCGAAGATTGCGTGATGCGCGAGGACGGCGCGCAGTCCTCGCCTCAGGCGCCCCTTGGAGGCGATCCGCCTCAGTCGGCGGCCGGCGTCCTCGAATGCGGCGACGCGCTCCCTCCAGCCCGGTTCGGCGTCCGGGCGCCGGGCTGCGTCCGCGATCATCAGGCGACGCATGGCCGTGATCGCCCGGTCGAGGGCCGGGCCTGCAGGCGGGGTGACGGGTGGCCGCAGGGAGGCGATCTTCGCCCATACGTCGCCGGTCTCGAACGGGTCCAGGCCGGCCGACCGGATCATGCTGGAAAGCAGCAGGACGCAGCGCTCTCTGGCGCCGGGGAGGCCGGTCTGCTCCAGGGCGGCGCGGCTGTCCGCGCAGAACAGGTCATGGGCGACGGCCATGCCTTCGGGGCCGCCGAAGGTTTCGGTCTCCGGCTCGTAGACACCGCCGGTCCAGCCGCTGGCCTGGCCGTCGGCGACGAGTCGGTCCAGCACGTCGGCCGCGGGGTGTTCGGTGCGCAGACGTAGCCCCCCGTCTTTGCGGAGGAAGTGGAATCGCTGGTCGGACAGGGCGGACGACAGCGCCTGGGCGGCCTGTCGGGGCACTCCTCTTCCGTCGGGGAAGGACACACTGGCGTGCCACCAGTCCCTTTCGGGGGGCAGTGCAGGAAGGTCTTCGGCCATGGTCGTGGGCGCTCCTGGTCGGTCGGGTTCGGATCGGCCGGTGGGAGAAGGTGTCAGGTGATCAGCAGGGCACGGGTCCACTTCGTCGTGTCGGTGCCGTCCAGTGCCAGCTGTGCGCCGGTACCACCTTCCATGAATCCGGGCTTGGGCAGCTGGTCCAAGCTGGCGGCGAGGCGCAGGGTGAGCTGTTCGATCAGTGGTGCGAACCGGTTGGGAGTGCTGCTGTCGTCGGCCATGGCGCGGGTGACGGTCAGCAGGCCGGCCCAGCCATGGCACAGCGAGGCGTCGGTGATCAGCCCGAGGAGGACCGGATCGGTCAGCGTGCGTACGGCGGTGTCTTCCGCCGCGCGTCGGCGGGCGGGGTCTGTCAGCGTGATCCCGGCCAGTTGCTGAGTGCGGGCGATGCCGATCCGGCCGTAGCACCAGGACGGTCGCGCCGGTGCCGGCTCAGGTGGGCACGCCAGCTGGTCGCAGGTGGTCCAGTAGCAGCCACCGTAGGTGTCCAGCCAGCGCGCGAACACGTCGACGGCATCGTGCTGCCCGGGCACCTGGACGCCGTGCCGGTCGGCGAGGCAGAGCACCGCCAAAGGACCGGCGATGCCGTGTGCGACGCCGTTGTCGCTGTGTCCGCCGGGCGTGTCCTGGTGGGCGGGCCCGGCCGCCGACCACCATCCCGGCAGCTGCCGGCCGTCGACACGGACCGGCCGGGCCAGAGAGACCAGGTAGGCCAGCACCGCACGGAGCAGCGGCGAGGGCTCGCCGCGGGTCAGCAGGAGCGCGCCCAGTCCGGTCAGGCCGCGGATGAGGTCGAACTCCGCGGGATGCGTCAGGGCCCCGGCCGCCTGCCGCCTGCGGGCTGCGGCCAGCCGGGCGGCCACCACACGGTCGACGGCGTCCCGTACAGCCAGGTCGGTACGCCCGGCGCGGCCGAGCACGAACTCCAGCGCCGGGGCGCCGTGGAACAACGACGCGTTGCGGCCGGTGCTGACGCCGCCCGCAACGGCCTGGGCTAGGCTGCGTCGCGCGGCGGGGAGGTCATCGCGCTCGATGTGCAGCAGCGCCATCCCGAGTGCGCCTTCGGAGAGTTCCTGCGTCCTGGGCGGGCTTGCCGCGGCCGTCATGAGCGCGCCTTCAGCGGGATGACGATGCTGTGGGCCCGCCCGCCGATCCATCCGTCGGCATCCGGCGGCGGCGCGTCGTACAGCACCGCGACCCCGGTCGGGCTGGCCTCAAGGTGGGCGCGCAGCAGGTCCACGGACATGTCCTGGCGCAGGTCGAGCGGCAAGGTGCTGGTCGTCCTCGGCCAGCAGCACGCGCTCCGGCATGGCGACGCGTCCCCGTAGGGCGTGCAGTTGCCCGGCCCACTCATCGCGCGAGGCGGTGCGGCCGGGCAGATCGCGGGCCCGCAGCTTCCAGCGTGCTGCCGCCAGGATCGTCCGCCGGTAGTGCAGTGCCGGGGTGAAGGGCAGCGTCCAGGCAGCGCCCCAGTCGAACCACGACACCTGCGGTGCGACAGCCCGGTTGATCTCGGCGAGGAACCGGGCCAGGGGCGGGGTGTAGTTGTTCCACACGAAGTTGATGGCGGTCGGCGCAAGCAGCTCCAGCCGTCTGCCGGTGGCGGCTTCGGCGAGGTAGAGGCGGCCGTCGCTGTACCCCACGGCCAGATCGGACGGGAACAGCACCCCCTCCGTTCGGTGCCGGAACTCCCCGACGCTGACCAGCCGGGGCAGCACCTGCGGGGCGCGGGTGAGCAGATCCGCCCGGACGCGGCCGGCGTGGAAGGACAACTGTGCCAGCTCCGCGCCCGGCTCGACCGTGGGCAGAGCGGCATGTCCGGCGCCGGCCGACGGGAACAGGTGCCAGAACCGGCCCGCGAACGAGCCCGCCGCGCGGGAGGCGGTGGACACCCGAAGGCGGAAGTCACCGCGCTCCAGAGCACGCGTCGAGCGGGACTGGAGCTGCGCGCACAGTTCGAGATGAGGCGGGTTGATCACGCGCTGCCCGGCCGCCGCCTCCAGCTCCTCGATCATCGCGCCGGACAAGGTCACCGCTGTGCGGCCTTCGAGCGCGGCGGTGCCGGCGAGGTCCAGCAACAGCCGGTCCCGCCGGGTCATCGGGCGGGGCGGCTCGGACACGCCGCCGAACCCCTCAGGCAATCCCAGGCCTCGCTCGGGGTCTGTCACCAGGAGCAATGCCACCTCGACGTTTTCGCCGTAGCGGTCGGCGAACTGCTCGATGTAGCGGCGCCATGCAGGGGTCCCCGCCGGATGCATGGCGAGCCGGGTCAGAACCGTGGCGGCGGTCTCCGCCTCCGCCAGCACTTCCTTCGGCAGCCGCACCGTGGCGTCCAGCCGCAGATCCGGCGCAGTCACACGGGTCCGGGTCGCTTCCCGCAGAGCAGGCGGCAGGGTTTCGGTCGGATCGGTGACGGTGGCCGGAGCGCGCAGCGAGGACCGCAGCAGCCGCACCCGCAGAAGCTGCGCCAGCATCCCGGCCCGGTGACGTTCGGCTGTGTCCGGGAACTCGGCGGCGAGCCGTTCCGCCAGAACCCCGTACCGGATCGGTGTACGGGCGGCGTCGAGGACCAGCGCGAGAGCGGGCGTCAGCGCGAGCGAGAACTCCGAGGCGCCCTCGGAGGGGATGTAGACGCGCCCGCCCCGCTGCTGGGCGAGGGTGTTGACGCAGACCTCGACGTTAGACATCCGCGCGCTGTCCATCTCCCAGTGGCTGATCGCCGTGTCCAGCGCCACCGGGTCCGGCCGGCACACCGCCTGGTGCCGGTCCCCGACCCGCACATGCGTCCTGTCGCCGAACTCGAGCGGCGCGACACCCGCGAACCGGCCGAACGGGGCCGAGCGGCTGGTGTACCTGATCGCGTACCGGGCGGTGGCCAGGGCCGCGCGCCGGATGCGGCGTGCCTTGTGCGCCCGTCCGCCGATGATGGATTGCACCTGACAGCTCAGATCCGGGCTGGCCTCGGAGACGGTCTTGCGGAAGGTGTCATCGGCCCACACCGCGGCCAGCCACGAGCGCCAGTGCTCGGCCTGTGCGTCGGGTCCCGGCCAGGGCGGCATGTCCGGCCCGGTGGCGTGCGCGGCCGCGCGCAGGACCCCTTCGCCGGCACTCCGGTACATGCTGTGTCGGGAGCGTGTCATGACCCTCCTTCCTGAGCGGAGGTGTGGGCTGGACGAGGGCTTCGTCCAGCCCACACTGCGGGGGGCTGGGCTGGGCCGGTTACACCGTGGAGCCGGAGCAGGCGCTCGGGCAGGAGGAACCGCAGTTGTCGCCGGTGCTGCAGGTCAGCACCGTCTCGGTGGCCGGCGTGTTCTCGATGAAGGTGATGTCGAGCTGGAACGGGTCGTCCGGCTCGGACTCGGGGTTGCTGACCGACTCGATCGTCTGCGTGCTCATCACTGCTCCTGTTCCGTGAGAGAGAGGCACTGCAAAGGTGGGCGTGCAGCCAGAGGGCTGGTGCTACCGCGTGGCGTGGCACCGCCGGCCGCGGTGGTGCGCGGGATGCATGAAGCTCTCTGCGCGCGTGCCGAGTTGATGACACACCGTGACGGCTGTGCTGGACAATGGCGTGCACCGATCCAGCACCGATCCCACGCAGCGAGGTGGTCCCCGATGTCTGATCAGCTCCGCGACCGCATGCGACAGGCGCGCAGGGCATCCGGCATGGTCTGGGCGAGGTTCGCCCGTGAGGCGGGGTTCGGCGAGGCGTACCTGCGCAATGTCGAGAACGGGAACAGGTCGGTGACCCCGGCGGTCGCTGCCGCCTACGATCGAGTGCTGAAGACCGGCGGCGCCTTCGCGGCGGCGTTGCACGAGCCCGGCTCCGTGGCCGCCACAGCGGGGGCGTGGGACCAGCCGGGAAGTCTGAGCGTTCTGACCGACCTGCTGAAGGGAAGCAGCGTGGATCGCAGAGGGATCCTCTCGGCCGCGGTGGCGCTCTCCCTCTCGGCCAGCAGCTGGTCCACAGCGCTTGGGGCGGCCGGCGCGGGCGGGACACACGAAGCGGTCCCAGGCGGCCCGGCGCTGCTGGCCCACATCGACGACCGGCTCGATTACCTGAGGCACATGGACGACGAGCTGGGCAGCGGCGAGGTGTACCAGCTGGCCCGCAGTGAACTGTCCTTGATCGTCACGCAGATCAAGTCACGCCGCTACCACGGCCCGGCGCTGGACCACCTGTACTCGATGGCGTCGGAAGCGGCCCGGCAGGTCGCATGGGCCGCGTTCGACCAGGGCCGCCCCGGTATCGCCCAGCGGTTCTTCGACGGCTCCTTCCGGGCCTCCGCCGAGGCCGGCGATCCGGTCAGCGGCGCGTACGCACTGTCGTTCGCCGCGATCCAGTGCTACTCCACCCCCCACCAGGCACAGCGCGCCGTGTCGCTGCTGGAGACAGCACAAGAGCAGGTGAGACGGAAGGCCACTGCGCGGATGCACGCCATGCTGGCGGCCCGCACCGCCCGCGCCCTGTCGAAAACCGGCGCGAAGAAGGAGTGCGCCCGGCACCTCGACCTCGCCCGCAAGGCGCTGGACAAAGGCCCCCACGACGACGACCCGAAGACCCTGTACTGGGTGGACTACGGCGAGATCGAGATGATCGCAGGCTCGTCCGCCTTACAGCTCGGCGATCCCGCCGAAGCGCTGCGCCGCTTCGAAGCGGGCATGCAAGCGGCATACCCGGGCGCCGAGGAGTACCCGCGCAGCCACGCGATCTACCTCGCTCGCGCGGCCGAGGCACATCTCGCCATGCACGATCTGGACGCTGCGGTCGCCACCGCACGCCACGCGGCCAGGTGTCTCGGCTCGGTGGACTCTGCGCGCTCGGCCATGGAGCTGAAGGTGCTCCGCGAGAAACTGGCGCCGCACACCGCGCACGCCGCGGTGCGGGAGTTCCTACACGTCGGCTAGGCCCAGCATCTCACGCAGACGCCTCGCCACTACTTTCTCGTCCAGCGCCAGCAGCGGCGTGATACCGAGCCTGTGGGCGGCTTTGAGGTTCTCTTCGCTGTCATCGACGAACAGGCACCGCTCGGCCGGCACGCCGAGCTTGTCGAGCACCAGACGGAAGATGGCAGGATCGGGCTTGCGCACTCCGTGCTCTGCGGAGAGCACGACTTCATCGAACGTGCCGTGCAAGTCGAACCCGGCGTAGGGGTCGTACGGCTCCCGGCCGAGGCTGTTGGACAACACCGCGGTCCTGATCCCGGCCGCCCGTGCCTGCCGGGCCACGCTGAGCACCTGGTGCGCCGGAAAGGCGTCATGGAGATACCGGGCCATCAGGTTGTCGGGCGCGACGCCCATCAGGGCAGCGAACCCACTGTTCCACTCGGACTGCGTGATCTTGCCGAGTTCCAGCTTCCGGAACAGCTCCTGCCCCCGGGGGTCCGCCCAGGCACGGAGAAACGTCCCTCGCGCGATCCCCTCCCGGTCTTCGAAGTAGGAGATCACCTCGACCATGTTGAAGGTAAGGACTCCGAAGAAGTCGAAGATCAGCCCCGTGTACCTGGAGTCTGTTGTCGTCGCCATCCGAAAAGCGTACGGAGCGTGCGGGAGTTGAGGCAGCACCGGAGAAAGAGTGGCCGCAACACTGCCAGAACCCGGGGCGGCTTCTTGATGGGATTGGGGTGACTTCACCTCGCCAGATGCCGGCGCGTCGTCCTGCTCGCCATCCTGCGTCGTCGCCGTGAGCGGGGCGGGCCCGTGCACGGCCGGTCGACACGGTAGAGGCTAGAGGCCCGGAGCTGTTGAGCGAGGCTTGGACAAGTGTGCTCGTGCCGCGGAGCGGGTGGCGCCGCCGGTGTCGTACCGAGCGGTCCCCGATGCGGCCTTTGCGCTGGTACGCACGCCGCCGCGGCGCAGTCATGCAGGAGGACCAGGGCCCGAGTGCCCGCTAGTGCCGGCAGCCCCCGCCCCGCGCGTGCGGCTGACCTAGGCAGTTTCGTTCGGATCACCGGGCGGACCAGAGGTGGCCGAGTCCTACCTGCTGTCCGTCGTCAGGAAGCCGGGGGCAGTGTCCGTTCCGCCAGCTGCCCCAACGACGCCATCCGCGCCGTGTCCCACCCAGGTTGGGGTGGAAGGCTCCGGAGCAGTCCGCGCAGCCGCTTCGCCTCCACCACGGTCACGCCCTGCAGTTCGAGCCGGCCGTGCGGTGCCGGGACCTTCGCCCCGTGCACGGCGACGACCGGCCGGACCGGGACGCCCAGCGCACGCGCCGCCTGATCGGCCTCCCACCCCACCGTCTGCAAAGCCCGGGACTGGTCATACCGGCCGTACCACAAGATGCCGCCCCGCACCGTCAGCCGGGACTTGTTCGACGTCCAGTTCTTCGTGTCGATGTAGAACGCGCCAGTGGCCGTGAAGACCAGATGGTCCAGGTTCGCACGGCTCCCCGGGACGGCCCGGTCGTGAAGTATTACGGCGTGGCCCCCGCGGACGAGCGGGGCCAGAAGCCGCGCCGTCCGGACCTCGCCGGCGGCGCCCACCGCCCAGCTGTTGCGAGACCGCCGGTATAACCGCCACACGCCCGGCCCGGCAACGCCGAGCCCGGCGACCAAGCCGAGCTGCCAGGTCCCCACAGTCGCTACAGCCCAGCCGACCACCGTGGCGGCCGCCGTGAGAGGCGGCAGCACCACCTTGGCCCGCCGATGCTGTGCCGCCCGCTCGGCGGCCCGCGCAACGTCTGCCATCCGTCGTGCGCTCGCGCCCGCACCGCCCCGGTACCCGGCCGTTGCCATGACACCCCTCCCTCGTCAGGTCCTTCACCAGGACGGTAGTGGTGGGCGGTGACACCGTGCAGAAGAGTCCGCGAGCCAGGGAAGCCCGCGCTGCTGCGGTCAGCAAGGTCCCGGTACCGAACAGGGAAATGGCTGGTTTTCGCTGCACGAAAAGGTTGGAGAGCATGCACAAGGGGGGTAGGTAAGTGCTGCACAAAGTGTGCAGCACTCCCAGCGAAACAGGGAATCAACCTTGGGTCACGTTCTTCCGCTTGCCAATGGCCTGCGCACCGACCACCCGGTGCCGGGCCTGCCGTTCATCGACGACTCCCACATCCCCCTCGACGAAGGCCCGGAGGCCATCGAGGCTGTCGGCCGCAACAAAGGCCCGGACATGTGGGGCCGCTTCGACAAGAACCGCGCCGGCGGCGGCTGGCGCGCCTTCACCACCGACCCGCTCAACCACACCCTCGGCTGGGCGGTGCGCCACCACCCCGTCCACGGCCGGACCGTGCTGCTCGTGCGCGACACCGACACCTCCTCACTGCACAGCCAGTGGGACGGCGAGCAGCTGCTGTTCCGGGCCGGCGGCTACTGGTGGAACGGCGAGACGTGGTACCGGCCCGGGCAGGTATGGGACCCGGTCACGCAGGATTTCGAGCGGCGCAAAGCCCGGATGGCCGTCACCGTCAGCGTCGCGGACATGCTCGACGGCCGCGCCGACCCGGCGAAGGCATACATCGGGAAGGTGGCCACCTTCGACCCGGACGCCCCGCGGCCGGACAACTGGCTCGACCACCTGGCGCTGTGGGCATCCCACCACCAGGAGCGGGACGGCACCCTGCCGCTGAAGCAGTGCGTGGTCGACGTCTCCAGCCCGGAACTGACCGGCACCCAGCTGATCGGCGCCCCGGAGATGGCGGAACTCGGCGGCATCACCGCCTCGACACTGCGGGCCTACATCTCGCGCGGCAACTCCGAAGTGCCGCTGCCGCAGGCCACCGTCGGCGGCCGCGACCAGTGGGCCCGGGCCGTGGCGGAGGACTGGGTGGAGGCGCGTCAGCGCTCGTACGCCGGCGTCAAGTCCGCCATGTCCGCCGGCGACCCCGACAGCCTCTCCCCCGGGGCGGCCGAGGTACGCGGCCGGTTCGCCGCCGACTTCCGCCACGCGCTGTTCGGCCGGCCCGACCTGCGCAAGCGGTGGGTGCTGCGGCATCGCAACGAGGAATCCGTGGCCGAGGTCGCAGACGCGCTGGCCTGGTCGGTGGCGGTCAGCCTCGACGACATCGTCCCCACCGAGCACCTGGGACACACCGTGCGGGCCGCGGTCATGAACGACTTCGCCGAGTCCGTCGAGATGCACGCCGACGACACGCACGACGAGGGCGAGGACCGCTGGTGGCACCTCACCCTGACGCCCTCGGTCGCCAGGACCCTGGACTGGTACATCCGGTGCTTCCCCGCCGAGGCGTACACCACCATCGGGGACATCCAGCGGCACGCCCACCTCACCTGGTCGGTGCCGGCAGCGAGCACCCTGCGCGCACTGCGCACCGCGCTCTCCCTCGACGGTGACCTGACCGACACACAGCGCGAGACATACTTCGCGCTGCTCGAACCACACCAGGACACCGACTGACAGCCCCCGTACGCGGGGCGGAAGCGGGCCGGAGCCGACACCGCAGGCCAGACCGGTGACGCACCCGCCCTTGAGACGGTGATGGCCCGCATCCGCGTTCCCCGCACCGGCCCGGGCAGGCCCCGGACCTGACGTGCCGGGCCGCCCTGCGACGCCGGCGGCGGCTGCTCCAGTCCCTACCCCGCTACACCGGCCACTCGATGCACCGGGGCGCGGTCCGCGCTTCCCAGCGCCGCGACGTCCCCCGGGACGTCATCGAAGCCAAGTACCGCTACGCCCCCCGGCTCCCGCGCACTGGCCCGCTACCTCGACAGCGTGCTGCGCCGTGGCAAAGCCCCGAACACCTCACCGACGCCCCGGGTGGGCAGACGGTCGGGCAGCTGTGGGTTGCGCTTGGACGGGACCTATGCGGTGGAGTCGAGGAAGTCGGCGACGGGGCGGGCCGTGCGGTAAGCGGCGAGCTGTCCGCGCAGGTCGGCCAGGGTACTGGTGCCGCGGGCGGAGTCGGCTCCGCCGAGTTGTTCGATGCGCGTTCGGCGACGTCGACGGCAGCGTCCATGTCACCGAGTGCGAGGTGAGCCTCGGCCTGGCGGGCGAGGTAAATGCCTGCGCCGCGGGCCTCGGTGGTGGTGTCGTAGGGGTCTCCGTGCCGCAGAGCGGCGTCGAAGTGCTCCAGCGCGCGGGCAGGCTCGCCGAGCGTGAGCGCGCACGAGGCGGCGACCTCGTGGCATTCGCCGTGGGTCATCCAGTACATCGAGGGCAGGTCGTGCGCAGCAGGCCCGGCGCGGTCGCAGGCGGCGAAGGCGGCGTCGATCGCCCGGTAGGCGGCCTCGGCCTCGCCGGCCTTGGAGTGGGCGCGGGCCTGGCGGACGTAGTGCGGGGCCGTGAAGACCGTGTCCAGTTCCTGCAGCGGGTACGCGGTGGGCCGCTGCCGCGGGTGCGGCACGATGCGGCCGGCGAACACCCGGTGCAGGAAGTGCGCCAGCGGCGCGCGCGGCCCGGCGTCCCACCGGCCCGCGGTGAACCTCGCCCGGCCCTCGGCGACGTCCAGGCCGCCGCCGTCGGCCGGCTCCAGGCGCACCGAGGGCACCGTCCCGAGCCACGGGGGCCGGGGCCGGTCGGAGGACCACACCGAGCGCACCTTGTCTTGCAGCATCCGCGCCGCCCGCGCTTGGATCTCCTCGCGGGTGATCGGGGAGAGCTGCGCTTCGAGGGCGATCCGCCACTGCCCGCCCGGATCGGTGGCCATGGCGTCGGCCCGCCACGCTCCCTCGGGTCCGGCAACCTCCAGCTCGACGCGCGCGCCGGCCTCCCGGGCCGCCGTCGACAGCTCCAGCTTGAGCAGGTGGTGCGCCAGCGCTCGCGCACTGCGGGGCGCCGGGCGCGTGGGCGAAGAAGTGCAGCCCCGTGGGCGAGACCTTCGCGTGCACCGGGTGCCGGCACTCGTCGCACCGCAGCGGCGCGGCCGGCCGCACCCGGTGGACGTCCTCCCAGCTCCTGCCGCACGCGAGGTCCGGCAGATGCGCGAAGACCGTCCCCACTGCTCGTGTACGGCACGGAACGCCACGGCTTCCCCCTCCATGGCTGTTTCGTCCGGGACAGCATGGCGCAGGGCACCGACATAGAGTGCGCGCTCACGGGCCGCAGCGGGCGGTGCGTGCGAGCGGAGTCGACAGCCCGGCTCGTGCCCCAGCCACGGCATGTCTCGCCGTAACGGGTGCTACGCCGGGCGTCTACTCAGGAGGCCGAGGCCAGCTCCCTGAGGCGGCCGAGCCGCTCGTACAGGGCGTATTCGGCGAGCGCGCGGGCATGTCGGGCGACCGCCCGGCGGTCCTGCTCACTCTCCGAGCGTGCCGCGCTGATCGGCGCACCGCCGTCCACGAACCGGATCGGCCGGCATCAACGGCTCGATCCGGTCCTACATCGGATCGGTGATTACTAATTACAGACACACCCGATCGACCGACCAACCCATCAGAGAGACACGCTCCAGGTTCGCATCCCTTATGGCGAGCCGCCAATCACCGTGCAACTAGTCCAATAAACCAGGAGTCAGATTTTCTGCTGCGCCTATAGAAAACATTGGACTGAATCGGATCACATAGCACCACGAGAATATCACCCTCCCCTAGATTAATCACTCGCTCCTTTTAGCCTCACTCAATCTTATGACCATGAACTCTACTTCATGTTTCCCGGGCTTGAGTTCGACCCACCGCAACCTCCTCCCCGAACGACTTGCATTGCAGAGCTCGGCGCCGTCTTTCCGTAGTACCACAATACCCAATTTGTACACTGGGCTCCGCACAGGTTCCCTGATATCCGCATACAGGAGGATGCCTGTCGCACCCCTTCTCCGCTGTCGACGCAAGCGCCTTTTGACACGCCATGGAATTCGCCGCACTTCAGTAAGAGCCTGCACAGAAGGAAGCCTGTGGCCAGTCACGCTACTCGTCCTCCACACGATCACTGCTCCCCAAATTCCCTCCACTTACGGTTCCGATAATCGAGTAACCGACGGAACTCGCATTCGCCGTATGAGCCAGCCCTCGGTTCATCATCGCCCCTCCCTTCAGGAGGACACGCCAGTGAAGAGGTGCGCCAACGGCTTCGCAAAGCATCGAGGCCGCAATCTTTTCGGCACCGAACCCCGCGCCAGCCATACCCAGACTGGCAGCCCCCATAGCGCAGCTGCCTCACTGCTTAGACGCACATGCGTCTGCTGTCGTCGCAGCCCCCAACACGAATCCGCCGACCAATGCTGCTGTCGTGACGTACCATCCCAGAGGAGTGATCATCGAGGCGACGCCGAGACCAACACCAACCCACCCCAGAAGCGTACTGTGTTTTTGCATGAAATTGTGTGCGGCGTTGACTCCCTTCTTAACCCACCCGAATATCCCTTCCTTCTTACGGCAACCTGGCCGGACTCCACGTCGCTGCCATCTTCATCTGGTCCGCGCGGTGATCCGAAAGAAACGGCCTAAATCCACCTAACGAGCCCCTTGAAGGTTCGGAAGCTCTTTGATTTCCATGAAGCGGCCGCAAGCCAATCACGATCGAGCTCAACACTCGTACGCGTAACGCCCGCCTCGTGCTTGCTGTTGTGCGCGGGAGTCAAGTACCCACAGGCTATTCGCCATCCCACACGCACAATGGAGATACCAAGCTCCCGGGCTGCTTCCGACTGCGACATCCACTCATTGTCAGGACATGCAACTGGAGGATTGCTCCAGCCCTTCATGACACGGGGATATGACCGTTCAGACATGCGCTAGAACATCCAATCCATCACAGTTCGTCGTAGACACCCAGAGCAGCCTTTCCGAGGCTAGCACGAGGGACTCCTTCCAGAGGCAAGCCGGCCTTAGGCCGCAGGGCGACGCAGCCACCTATCCCCCTACCACAGAGACTTCCGGCGACTATCCCCATTCCCTCAGCTTTCGCCGTACATACAAGAAACGTAGATACTCCTTGACGGCGTTCCTCAGGAGAGGACAGAGCGTAGTGTGCAACGAGCCCGCCAGCGAAGAGTGCGCCAGCGCCCACGATAAACAGTCCAACGCCGCACGGAGCCAGGGTGATACATAGACCCGTCCCGGTCGCTGCAAGAATCTTCACACCCTTGTCAATCAGCCAGTGCTTGTCTGTCACTTATTCCTTGGTGTTCAACCAGGCATCACTGAGATGCCCCTTCACGAGGCTGCCGAATATTCCTTCTTTCTTGCGGCGCTCCTTGTCAGCCTTAGCCTTCCGTTCCTTGGCCCTGGCGAGAGCTTGGGCTTTGGCGCGGGCTGCCGCCTTCGCGTTGTAGTGATAGACCTTGCAGGTGCTGGGGTTGGCGCGGTATGCGGCGTACTTCTTGCGGGATTCCTTGTCCTTGAGCGGGGTCTGCTGCCAGACCCAGTGGCCGTTCTTCAGGGTGCAGCCGACCGACATGCCGCAGTCCTCGCCCCAGCGGGTGTCGTTGCAGCAGGCGCCGCCGGCGGGGCCGTCGGGACGGAGGCCGCCGGGGTCGGACTGGGTGACCGGGCTGTTGTGGGCGTAGGAGCAGGCGTTCATCCGGGGCCGGGTCGTCGAGGTCGATGACGGGGTCGACGGAGAGGAAGCGTCCCAGGGCGGGGTCGTATGCGCGGGCGCCGAGGCGGACCAGGCCGGTGGGGTCGCTGGTGCCGCCGACGAAGCCGCGGGTCCCGGGTTCGGTCTGGGTGGAGCGCATCTCGCCGAAGGGGAGTTGCTTGCGGCGGGTGACGGCCAGGGCCGTCATGGCGATGGCCGCGGTCACCGTGCCCTGCTGGTCGGGGACGAGGAAGGAGAAGCCGCTGCTGGTACGGACGGCGACGGTTTCGCCCCCGTGGGTGCTGTCGGGGCGAGGCCGGCGCAGAAGGCCAGGTGGGCGGCCGAGGGCGCCGGGTGCTCACCCTCCAGGCCGCCACCCGAGCGCCGGCCCCAGACGGGTGGCCATGTCGGTGAGGATCTGCACGTAGTCCTCGTGCTCGAAGGTGAAGGGCAGCGCGAAGGCGACCTCGTCGACCTCGCGGAAGGCGGGGTCCGCGTGCAGTCGCTCGGCGATCTGCTCCGAGGTGCCGACGATGTCGCGTGCGAAAAGCAGGCGCGCGGGCCCCTGCGGTGTGCTGGTGCGCGGTGACCGCTGCCGCGCGAACGCCTCGTACTTCTCGCGCTGCGCGGTCGTCGCGGTGTCGGTCGGGATGACGACGAGCCCCTGCGAGATGCGTGCGTGCTCCCCGTCGGGGTGGTGGGCGCGGAAGGCCCGGATGTGGGAGAGCTGGATGGCGGCGAAGTCGAAGGAGCCCCCGGTTCCGGAGCCCCTGGTGTCTGCGCTGTCACCGGAATCCTCGAAGCTGCCGGCCTCGCCGGAGCCCCCGGCGGGCTCCTCGACCTTGACGACGCTGCTGAGCAGGAGGTTCATGCCGTTCTCCCCCGCCCACCGGGCGGACCGCAGGCTGCCGCTCCCGTACCACATGCGGCCGCTGAGCCCGGGAGAGTGCGGCTGGACGCGGGCGGAGTACACCTCGAAGCCTTCCGCGCCGGAGAAGTCGGTGGCGGGTTCGCCGCGCACGAAGGACAGCAGGCGCCGCACCCGCTCGAAGCTGAAGTCCTCTGCCTTCGCGGTGTCCGGGTAGAGCGCGGGGAGGACCCGGTCGGCGTGCATCGGCGGCCCGACGCTGACGCCGGGGTTGAGCCGGCCGCCGGAGAGCAGGTCGACGGTGGCCAGGTCCTCGGCGAGCCGGAGCGGATTCTCCCAGCCCAACGGGATCACGGCGGTGCCGAGTTCGATGCGGCTCGTGCGCTGCGAGGCGGCGGCCAGTACCGCCACCGGCGAGGAGATGCCGTACTGCAGGTGGCGGTGGCGCACCCAGGCGCTGTCGAAACCGAGCTGTTCGCCGAGTTCGATGAGCTTCAGTGTGTTCTCGTGGCCGGGACGGGGATCGGCGCCGTCGAAGAGACCGATGGTCAAAAAGCCCAGCTTCCGCAGTGGTCTCGAGCTCGGCGGCACGGTGTCCTCCCAGGTCGGTGGCACGGCCGTCCAGTGGCCGCGCACGCACGTCAATCCAGTCACGGCGGGAGCCCCAGGTCCCGACCGCATCCAGCGACCCGACGACGACCGCTCGCAGCGGAACACACGGCCCCTCTCCGGCAACGCTGAGCCGGCGGCCCCGCATTTCCGTCCAGTGAGCTTTTTCAGCGTTGCCTCTCCAGTGTGAGGATGGCTGCGGCGATTGACGTCATGCGGTTGGGGCTGCACCGGGCTCTGCGGATGATCCGCCAGGAACTTCAGCCGTGCCATGCCTCGCTCGACGGGTGCCCGGGCCCGGGCCGGCGCGCGGTTGACCGTGCGCTGGGTCACG
>NZ_BNBV01000036.1 GCF_014656135.1 Streptomyces thermodiastaticus | reverse complement strand
GGCGGCCCCGGTGCGGGCGGCCGGCGGGCGGCCCCGGTCCGGGCGGCCGGCGGGCCGCCCGCGGCCGGGGTCAGCCGATCGCCTTGTCGATCGTCTCGGTCGCCGCCTTCCACGCGTCGTCGGGCTTGGTGCCGCGCTGCTCCATGTTGTTGATCTGCTTGCCGATCGTGTCCTTGATGATGCCGTCCTTCGGGCCGAGCACCGCCTCGGGGATGGACTTGGCCTCCTCGGCGTAGATCTGGCCGATGGGCGCGTTGTTGAAGTACGGCAGCTTGGCGTTCTTCACGCTCGCCAGCTCATAGGCGCCCTTGTTGGACGGGAAGACACCGATCGCCTTGAAGACCTCGGCCTGCTGCTCGGGCGCGGTCAGCCACTTGACCAGCTCCATGGCCTCCTTGACGTGCTTGCCGCTCTTGGGGACGGCCAGGAAGGAGCCACCCCAGTTGGCCGCCGTGGTGCCCGGCGCACGGGTGATGTCCCACTTCCCCTTGTAGTCGTCGCCGGAGTAGATCTGGATCTGCGCCGCCATCCAGGCCGGGCACACCACGGTGGCGATGGTGCCCTTGCGCAGTTCCTGCTGCCACGGCGGGTCGAACTGGTGGACGCCCTGGCTGAGCTTCTTCTGCGCCACTTCGGCGGCCAGGTTCCAGCCCTTCTTGACGGAGGCGCTGTCCTTGTAGACGGGCTTGCCGTCCGCGTCGTAGTACTGCTGGCTGCTGGAGCTGACGACCGCGTTGAACATCGCGCTCGCGGAGTCCATGAAGTAGGTGCCCTTGGGCGCCTTCTTCTTGTACTGCTCACCGAGCTTGATGTAGTCCTCCCAGCCGCCCGCGACGGCCTTGGCGACGGCCTCGCGGTCGGTGGGCAGGCCGGCCTTCTCGAACAGGTCCCGGCGGTAGCACAGCGACATCGGGCCGATGTCGGTGCCGGCGCCGATGACCGTGCCGTCCTTGGCGGTGGCCTGCTTCTCCTTCCAGGACACCCAGTCGTTGACGTCGATGATCTTGCTCAGGTCGGCGAACTTGGACGCCTGCGTGTCGACGACCTCCTTGATGCGGGAGACCTCGATGCCGTGGACGTCCGCGAGACCGCTGTTCGAGTTCAGCTGCTGAAGGAGCTTCGGGTAGTAGTCCTCCTCGTTGGCGGTCGTCTGCTCCTTCACCGTGATGTTCGGGTGGAGCTTGTGGTACTTCTCGAACAGCCCGGCCTCCTTGTAGCCGAACTGTCCGTAGTCGGCCACGGTGAGGGTGATGTTCCCGTTGGAGTCCGAGGCGTCCGAGTCGCCGTCGTCACTGCTGCAGCCGGTCAGCAGCAGCGCCGAGGCCGTCAGGACCGTCGTGGTCACGGCCACGGTCCTGCGGCCGCGACCGCCGCCGGTTCGGGTGATGCGCATTCCACTACTCCTTGTTCCAGTGGGGAACGGGACCTCAGGAATCAGACCGCCGGCGTCCGACGGCTCGGACCTCCCTCTCGGTTCGAGCAGCGGCCGGCCCACAGCACGCGGCGTGCGGTGAAAGCTGCTGGTCAACGGTGCGCCATGCGAAGTAGAGGGAAGGGCCATGGGGTGCTTGGGCCACACGGGCCCGACCCCCCGGGACCACCCGTGGGACCGCTCCCACGCGGCATGCCGGAAGACTCCTTCCTGCCGGGCCAGGTGTCAAGACTTGAAAACGGCGTTGTTGCCCAAGCGTGTTCCGCACGTCACGGGAACGTGTCGTGCCGGGACGCCGGAACACCCCCGTATCATTCAGGATTTACGCAGGTCACAAAGGTGATCACGACCGGGAGCCGGCAATGGGGCGGGCGGCCCGGCCGCCGTCGGAAATCTCCGGGCCAGAATGAAGCCGCCCGCACCGAACGCCGGAAGGTGAACGATGAGCCCTGCCGAATCCCGCTCCAGCACCGCGGGCACCCGGCGCCCGACGCTGAACGCCGTGGCGGCCCGCGCCGGGGTCGGCCGGGGCACGGTCTCCCGGGTGATCAACGGCTCCCCCAAGGTCAGCGCCCGCTCCCGGGCGGCGGTGGAACGGGCCATCGCGGAACTCGGGTACGTCCCCAACCGCGCCGCACGCTCCCTGGCGACCCGCCGCACCGACTCGGTGGCCCTGGTCGTGCCCGAGGCGGAGACCCGGCTGTTCACCGAGCCGTACTTCTCGGGGATCATCACGGGCGTGTCCGCCGGACTCGCGGACTCCGGGATGCAGATGCTGCTGGTCCTGCCGCGGGACGAGAAGGAGTACGCACGCCTCGCCGACTACCTGTCGGCGCAGCGCGTGGACGGCGTGCTGCTGATGTCGGTGCGCAGCGAGGACACCCTGCCCGACCGGCTGCGGGAGCTGGCGGTGCCGACCGTGCTGGCCGGCCGGCGCAGCCGCGAGGAGCCGCTGCGGCACGTCCGCTGCGACAACCGGGGCGGCGCCCGGGACGCGGTGCGGCATCTGCTCGGACGCGGCCGCGCCGCCGTCGGCACCATCACGGGGCCGCTGCACATGGACGCGGCCCGGGACCGGCTCGACGGCTACCGGGCGGCCCTGCGCGAGGCCGGCGCCGGGGAGGAACTCGTCGCGCACGGCGACTTCACGGAGGGCGGAGGCCGGGCGGCCATGCGCGAACTGCTGCGCCGCCACCCCGCCCTGGACGCCGTCTTCGCCGCCTCGGACGTGATGGCCTCGGGCGCCGTGCTCGAACTGCGCGCCGCGGGGCGGCGGGTGCCCGACGACGTCGCCGTGGTCGGCTTCGACGACTCGATCGTGGCCCGGCACATCGATCCCCCGCTGACCAGCGTCCGCCAGCCGCTGCAGAAGATGGGCCGCGCCATGGCGAGCCTGCTGCTCGACGAGATCGCCGGTTCGGGCACCGGCCGGCACGAGGTCGTCCTGCCCACCGAGCTGATCGTCCGGGCGTCTGCCTGAAGGGCCGTCTCCAGGGCCGTTTACGGGCCGCCCTGAGGCCCCTGGGGGCGCCGCGGACCCGCGGCGCTCGCGGCGGCGGTCCGGGCGGCCGGTCGCCGGCCGGCCGTGGGGCACACCGGCGCGGCTCCGTATCGCCGGTGCCGTCCCGGCGCGACTCCGCCTCCTCCGTGCGCCTTCCGCCCGGCGTGTCCCCGTTGGGCTATGGGAGCGCTCCCATGCATAATGGCCTCCACCCGACCCGTGGGAGCGATTCCATGCCCGAACCGAAGACCGTGGCCTTCCCCCGTGACTTTCTCTGGGGCGCGGCGACCTCCGCGTACCAGATCGAGGGCGCCGTGGCGGAGGGCGGCCGGACCCCCTCCATCTGGGACACCTTCAGCCACACGCCGGGCAAGATCGCCGGCGGCGACACCGGTGACATCGCTGTCGACCACTACCACCGCTACCGCGACGACGTGGCCCTGATGGCCCGGCTGGGCCTGAAGGCCTACCGCTTCTCCGTCTCCTGGCCGCGGGTGCAGCCCGGCGGCCGGGGCCCGGCCTCCCAGGCGGGCCTGGACTTCTACCGCGGGCTGGTGGACGAGCTGCTCGCCCACGGGATCACGCCCGCCCTCACCCTCTACCACTGGGACCTGCCCCAGGAACTGGAGGACGCGGGCGGCTGGCCGGAGCGGGAGACGGCGCTGCGGTTCGCGGAGTACGCACAGCTCGTCGGCGAGGCGCTCGGCGACCGCGTGCGGCAGTGGATGACGCTCAACGAGCCGTGGTGCAGCGCCTTCCTCGGCTACGCCTCCGGCGTGCACGCCCCCGGCCGTACCGACCCGCGCGCCGCCCTGCGCGCCGCGCACCATCTGAACCTTGCGCACGGACTGGGCGCGCAGGCGCTGCGCTCGGTGCTGCCGGCCGGCGCCCGTGTCGGCATCAGCCTCAACTCACAGGTGGTCCGCCCCCTGACCCAGGACCCGGCGGACCTGGCCGCGGCCCGCCGGATCGACGACCTGGCCTGCGGCATCTTCCACGGCCCCATGCTCCACGGCGCCTACCCGGAGACCCTGCTGGAGGCGACCCGGCCGGTCACCGACTGGAACCACGTCCGCAGCGGCGACCTGGCGGCCATCGCACAGCCACTGGACCTGATCGGCCTGAACTACTACACGCCGGAGCTGGTGTCGTCCGCCGCCACCCAGCCCGAGGGACCGCGCGCCGACGGCCACGGGGACAGCCCGTACTCGCCGTGGCCGGGCTCGGAGGACGTGGTGTTCCATCGGACGCCGGGCGAGCAGACGGACATGGGCTGGACCGTCGACCCGGACGGGCTGTACGAGCTGATCATGCGGTACAGCCGCGAGGCTCCCGGGGTTCCGCTGTACATCACCGAGAACGGCGCGGCCTACCCCGACAAGGTGGACGGCGACGGCCGCGTCCACGACCCCGAACGCATCGCCTATCTGCACAGCCACCTCTCGGCGGTGCACCGGGCGGTCACCGACGGGGCCGACGTCCGCGGCTACTACCTGTGGTCCCTCATGGACAACTTCGAGTGGGCCTACGGGTACGGCAAGCGCTTCGGCGCGGTCTACGTCGACTACGCCACGCTCGACCGCATCCCGAAGAGCAGCGCCCACTGGTACGGCGAGGCGGCCCGCACCGGCCGGCTGCCGTCGGTGGAGGCCTGAGCGCCGCACGTCGCGCCCGTACGGCCGGGCGGGAGGCCTGACCGGGGTGGGCGGGGGGCCCGACCGGCCGTACGGGACGCCAAGCCTCTCGGCGGGGGATGTGCGGGGCGCGGCACGCGGGGTCGTACCGGGGAGTGCCGCGCCCCACGGGGCCTCGGGACGCGTCAGTCGTAGGCGGCGAACGCCGTGCTGAACGCGTACGGGTCCTGGGTGATGGAGCTGCACGTCGGGTCGGCGGTGTTCTTGGCGCCGCCCGGGCACTGCTTGTCCCGGGTGGCCGACCACATCGACAGCCAGCCCAGGCCCTTGGACTTCGCGAAGGACACCAGCTGGGCGGCGTCGTCGACCGTGAAGACCTCGGAGGAGACGTCGTTGACGCCGATCATCGGGGTGACGGCGACCGTCTTCCAGGCGTCGCTGTCGGACAGGCCGAGGACGCCCTTGATCTGGGCCTGGGCGGCGGTGGCGGCCTGCTCCGCGTAGGTGCCCATGTCCCCGCTGTAGGAGGCACCGTAGTCCATCGCCATGACGTTGACGGCGGAGATCCTCACGCCGTGGGACGCGGCGTCGGACAGCAGGTTCACCCCGTCCTGGGTCAGTCCCTCGGGCATGACCGGCAGGGTGAAGGAGACGTCCAGGTCCGGGTGCTGCCGCTGGAGCTCGGCGATGGCCTGGGCGCGGCGGGTGTTGGCGGCCGTGTCCGGCAGTGCGCCGCCCTCGATGTCGAAGTCGACCTTGGTGAGCTGGAACCTGTCGATGGCTTTGCCGTAGGCCGCGGCCAGTTCGTCGGCGGACGAGCAGGTGGTGGCCAGCTCCGTGCCCGTGGCACCGCCGAAGGAGACCCGGACGTCGCCGCCCTTGGCGCGCAGCTCGCCGATCTGTGCGGCCACGGCGTTGTCGGCGAGGTCGGTGACACCGCCCCACTTCGGGGTGCAGCCGCCGCCGTCGGTGACGAAGGCGAGGTTGTAGTTCTTCACCCCGGTCGCGTCGGCGCTCGCCACCAGGTCGAAGGCCGGGTAGAGGGAGGTGTCGACGTAGGGCGAGAAACCGGTGGCGGCGGTGGTGCCGGTGCCCGGGGGCTGGGGGGAGGTGGGCGTGGCGGACGCGGTGGGGGTCTGCGTCGGGGTGGGCGCGACGGTCGGGCGGCCGCTGGGTTCGGGGGTGGCGCCGGTGCCGGCGGAGCACTGCGCGCCGTCGATGCGGCAGCCGGCGGGGTCGCCGGTGCCCTGCACGACGAAGCCGACGGTCACCGAGGCGCCGGGGGCGAGCCCCTCGGTGTCCCAGCGGGCGGGTGTGACGGTGACGTGCTGCCCGCTGACCTCGAACTGTCCGTTCCACAAGGAGGAGAGCCTGGCGCCCTCCGGCAGGTCGAACTCCAGCGTCCAGTCCTTCGTGGCGTCGCCGCCGTCGTTGGTGACGACGTACTGCGCGGTGTAGCCGGTGGACCAGGTGCTGGTCCTGGTGTACGCGGCACCGACACCGGCCGCCTGTGCGGTGGCGGTGAGGGCGAGCGCGCCGCCGCCGGCGAGGGCCGCGGCCACGAGGCCGCCTATCGCCTTGTGCCTGCCACTGATCCTGCGTCGATGGGTGCTCATGTGTCTGCCTTCGCTGTGCACTACGGGGGTGCGGGACTTCCCGTGGGGGGAACGCCCGTGGGGGGAACGCCCGTGGGGGGAACGCCCGTGGGGGGAACGCCCGTGGGGGGAACGCCCGTGGGGGGAACGCGGCAGCACGCTAGCGATGCGGAACCGGGCAAACCGCCTGTTCCGGGGCCCGGCGCACGGTTCTTAGGGCGCGCTTAAGGAAGGGATCGGGAGCGGTTAAGAACAGCGGCGCGACAGCGCTCGCGGACCGGGGCCGCGCACAGGCGGGTACGCGCCTCGGCCGGGAGCGTGCGCCCGGGGTGCCGTCGCCGGTGCTCACCGCGCGGCCACGCGTCTGCGCCGTCGTACGGTGCTCCGCTCGCCGCGGCGGGCCGGGCGGCGGCCCTCCCGCTGGATCCGGACGCGTATCTCGGTGCCGCCGAGCACGGACCGGCCGATCGCCAGGTCGCCGCCGGTGGACTCGGCCAGGCGCCGCACGATGTCCAGGCCGAGCCCGGTGGAGCCGTCGGTGCCCGAGCCGCGGCCGCGGGCCATCGCGGCCTCGGGGTCGGGTATGCCGGGGCCGGCGTCGGAGACGAGCACGATCACCGCGTCCTCGCCGTGGTGCACGTCGACCGCGAACGCCGTGCCCTCAGGGGTGTGCCGGAAGACGTTGCCGAGCAGGGCGTCCAGGGCGGCGCCGAGGTCGGCGCGGGGCACGGGGATGCGCGCCGGCCGGTCGACGCCGGCCACCCGCCAGGTGCGGCCCTCGTCCTCGGCGAGCGCGGACCAGAAGGTCATCCGCTCCCGCACGACCTCGGCCGCGTCGCAGCCCGCCCGCGGCACCTCGGCGGCCGCGGTCCGCGGTCCGGCCTCGCGGGCGGTGCGGATGATGGTGTCGACCTCGCGTTCCAGCTGGGCGACCGCGGCCCGGGTCTGCTCGGCGGCGGCCCCGTCGCCGAGACAGGCGGCGTTGAGCCGCAGCACGGTC
Source organism: Streptomyces thermodiastaticus (assembly GCF_014656135.1). GTDB lineage: Bacteria > Actinomycetota > Actinomycetes > Streptomycetales > Streptomycetaceae > Streptomyces > Streptomyces thermodiastaticus. Next base: position 46,540 of record NZ_BNBV01000036.1, on the reverse strand, counting down.
AGCGGGGTGCGCAGCCGGTGCGACAGGTCGGCCGCCAGTTCCCGTTCGTTGGCGAGGAGTTGCACGACCTGGTCGGCCATGGAGTTGAACGCGACCGCGGCCCGGCGCAGTTCGGGCGGTCCTTCCTCGGCCACCCGCACGCCCAGCTTTCCCTCCCCCAGTTCCTGCGCGCCCTCAGCGAGCCGCCGGGCGGGCCGCACCATCCGCACGCCGAGCCGGTCGGCGACGGCCACCGAGCCGACGACGAGGGCGGCGCCGACCCCGGCGAGCACCGCCCAGGCCGTGCCGACGCCGCTCGTGACCTCGTCCTCGGGGATGTAGACCTCGACGACCGCGATGGCGCCGGAGCCGAGCGCGACCGGCTGCAGGAACGCGTAGCCGCCGGGGACCTCGGTGGTGGAGGCACGGCCCACGCGGCGTACGGCCGCGATGTCCACGGCGGCGGCCCGCATCCGGCCGATGCCGGACGCGGGACGGCCGTCGGCCTCCGGCAGGTGCACGGCGATCCGGGTACCGGAACCGGCCGAGGCGACGACGCGTTCCAGCTGGTCCCGGTCGGTGGTGATGGACAGCGCGGGCGCGACGGCCGCGGCCTGCCGTTCGGCGCCGGCGAAGGCGCGGTCGCGGGCCATCTCCTTGACGACCAGGCCGAGCGGCACGGCGAAGGCGACCACGACCATCGTGGTGACCGCCAGGCACACCTTGACCAGGGCCCATCTCATGGCGCCGGCTCCGCGGGCGGTTCCAGTTTCACCCCGACCCCGCGCAGGGTGTGCAGATAGCGGGGGCGGGCGGCCGTCTCGCCCAGTTTCCGCCGCAGCCAGGACAGGTGCACGTCGATGGTCTGGTCGTCGCCGTAGGACTGCCGCCACACCTCGGCCAGCAGCTCGCGCCGGGGCACGACGACGCCGGGCCGCGCGGCCAGGAAGGCGAGCAGGTCGAACTCCCGGCGGGTCAGGTCGAGTCGGACACCGTCGAGTTCGGCCCGGCGGCGCAGCGGGTCGACGGTCAGGCCGCCGACGCGCAGGACGGAGGACGGCGCGGGCTGCGCACCGCCGGGGCGGGCCCGGCGGAGCACGGCCGCGATCCTGGCGGACAGGTGCTCGACGGAGAACGGCTTGGTGAGGTAGTCGTCCGCGCCCGCGTTGAGCAGGCGGATGATCTCCGCCTCGTCGTCCCGGGCGGTGGCGACGACGACGGGGACGTCGGTGATGCCGCGCAGCATCTTCAGGGCCTCGGAGCCGTCCAGATCGGGCAGTCCGAGGTCCAGGACGACCACGTCGAACCGGTGGTGGGCGACCTCGCGCAGCGCCTGGAGCGCCGTGCCGGCACTGCGCACGGTGTGTGCGGCGTCGGTGAGATGCCGGATGAGCGCGGAGCGTACGAACTGGTCGTCCTCCACCACGAGCACACTTGCCATGCGCCGCACCGTACGTCATGCGGGCCGCACCGGGTGCGGGCCTGTGGACAACTCCCGGGCAGAGCCGCCTTGTCCGTCCCCGCCTGTGGACAACTGCCGTGCGCGGCCCGGTCCTCGGCCCCCGCCGGGCGCGACGGAGGCGACGGGTGGGACAGTATGGCCGCGATGCGCAGAGGACTCCTACACGTTGCGGCCTGGTCGCTCGCCACGGGTGCGGCGACCACGCTGTCGTGGTGGGGCGTGCACGCGGTGCTGGCGGGCACCGCCTACGATCCGCCGCGTGCCCTGCCCGTCACCGTGACCGAGCCGAGCGCGCGTGCCTCGCGGTCGCTCGCCTCCTCCACCTTCCGGCCGGCCCCGTCGTCCCGTCCCACGCACTCCCCGGCGCACACGCCCGGCGCGTCGCCGGGGCGTTCCGCCCCGGCCGCTCCTGGGCCCGCCACGAGCCCGGCCCGTCCGTCGGCCACGCCCTCCGGCCGCATCCGCAGCTACGACACCGCCGGCGGCCGGGTGGTGTTCGACCTGGGTGCGTCCTCCGCGTCCCTGGTGTCGGCGGCTCCGCATCCCGGCTGGTCGATGCAGGTGTGGAAGACACCGTCCTGGATCCGGGTGGAGTTCGGCTCGGGCGCGGACCGGGTCTCGGTCTTCTGCACCTGGCACGACGGGCCGCCGCGGGTTCAGGTGGGCACGTACTGAGCCGCCGGGTCAGCGGAACACGGAGGGCGGCGGTGCCGGTGAGGCGACGGCCACGGCGTCGGTGACCGGGGCGGCCCCTCCGGTGAAGTCGGTGAGGGTACGGCCGTGTTCGAGCCGGGCGGGCTGCGGGTCGGCGGCGAGCCGGCGGCCGAGTCCGTCGAGCGGCAGCGGGGCGTCGGAGGCGACGAGCACGGCGTTGCCGAAGCGTCTGCCGCGCAGCACGGCGGCGTCGGCGATCAGGGCGAGTTCCCCGAACCGGGCGGCCGCGGTGGCGATCTGGCCGCGCAGATGGGTGAGCGGCGGACCGTCGGTGAGGTTGGCCGCGAAGACACCGGACGGCTTCAGGGCCCGGCGGGCCTCGTCCAGGAACTCGGTGGTGGTGAGATGGGCGGGGGTCCGGGCACCGTCGAAGACGTCGGTGACGATCAGGTCGGCCCAGCCGTCCGGGATCTTGGCGAGCCCTTCCCGGGCGTCCAGCGACCGCACCCGGATCCGGGCCCGGGCATCCAGCGGCAGGTGGCTGCGGACCAGCCGCACCAGGGCGGCGTCCCGCTCGACGACCTGCTGGGTGGAGCGGGGCCGGGTCGCGGCGACATAGCGGGCGAGGGTGAACGCACCGCCGCCGAGGTGCACGGCGTGGACCGGCGCGCCGGGAGGAGCGGCGAGGTCGATGACGTGCCCGAGCCGCCGCTGGTACTCGAAGGAGAGATACGCGGGGTCGTCGAGGTCGACGTACGACTGCGGGGCACCGTCGATGAGCAGGGTCCAGCCCCGTGGCCGCTCGCGGTCGGGCAGCAGTTCGGCGAGTCCGCCGTCGACCTGTTCCGTGACGGCTTCGACGGCCGCCCGGTGCCGGCGCGCGCCCCTGGACCTGGACTTTCCCATGGCGCCATTGTCGCAAGGGGCGCCCGTGGCCCCGTAGCCGCGGGGCTCGGCCACGCCACTCGTCCGCACCGGCGCCGGCCCTCGTGCACGGCATGGCGCCGGGCGGTGTCCGGCACGGCGGCTGCGCCGGGTCACCTGCAGTTGTCCGCCGCCTCGATCAGCCGGGCGGCCTCCCCCAGGGCACGCCGCAGCACGACGGGATCCGTGGCCGGGTCGGCCTCCTCGGGCGACACCAGCCAGGCCGAGCCCTCCACCGGCGGTTCGGGCGCCGCCCGCAGGCCGTGGCCCTCGGTCCTGGTACAGGTGCTGCCGGGCAGGTCCCAGGCCGCGGCGGTGCCCGGCGGCACCACGAACCCGAGGGTGTCGCCGCCGCCGTCGTGCAGGACCGGGCCGACCGCGTCGGCCGCGCCCCGGCGCAGGATGTCGACCGCCTCGAGGCCCTGCCGTGCGGGCACCGTCACCAGGTCGCATCCGCCTGCCGTCACCGCCGGCGCCCCTGCTCCGGCGTTCCCGTCGATCCGCCTTCCGGCGTCCACCACGGATACCCCTCCTCGTGAGCGAGCGGGTCGGGAGCCGCGGGCTCCCGCTCCGTGGGGTACAACGCGGCAGGGCGTCAACGGCTACGGGCGAAGTGAGCCACGAAGGATGGCAGTTCATGGCAGATCACGGATGAGATTTCCGGTTTGTAGCCGAACACAGCGTGGCGGACCGGGTACAGCGGGTACGTTCTAGCTCGCCGGAGACGGGGCATCCCTAGGGACATCAGGTACATAAGCCGTACGTGACCCGCATCCGGCGCGGTTCGACGGTTCGCACGAGAGGGCCCGGCCATGACGTCGTCGACGGTGACCTCGTCCCAGTCCCCCCGGCCACCGCGGCCGAATCTCGCCTTCCGGCGTCTGCGCGGACAGCGCTCGCCGGCCGAGTTCGCCGCGGAGGTGCGGCGTGCCGCCCGGGAGATCGGCGAACGGGTCAGCTGCGACGCGCGCTACATCGGCCGGGTGGAGGCGGGCGAGATCCGCTGTCCCAACTACGCCTACGAGCGCGTGTTCTTGCACATGTTCCCCGGCCGCACCCTCACCGACCTGGGGTTCGCGCCGCGCTCCGAGGTGCGGGGGCGCGCCGCCCGCGCGGCCGGGAACGGCACGTTCCCGTCGCGCACCGCCGGCCCGGCCGCACCGCGGACCGCTTCCGGCGAGCCGCTCGACCGCCCGTTCCACCCGTCCGAAGACCACGAGGAGAGCGACGTGCTGCGTCGCGCATTCATGACCCGCGGGGGCGCCACCGTTGCCGCCGCCTCGCTGGGCCCGCTGGGGTTCGCCGTCGACGCCCGGGCCGCGGACCGCCCTGTCCGCCGCGCCGGTACCGGCGAGGTGAACGCCCTGGAGGAGGCCGTACGCCAGATCCGTGTGCTCGACGACCGGCACGGCGCCGACGGCCTCTACCGCCGCGCGGCGGCTCCGCTGCGGGCCGCGTACGTGCTGCTGGACACCGGGGCCTCCCGGCAGTCCCTCGACCGCCGGCTCCACTCCGGCGCCGGCGAACTGGCCATCTCGGTGGGCTGGCTGGCCCACGACTCGGGCCGCTTCGACGACGCCCGCTCGCACTACGCCGAGGCGCTGGCCACCGCCCGCATGTCCGGCGACGCGGCGCTGGAGGCGCACGCGTTCTGCAACATGGCGTTCCTCGCCCGGGACGCCGGACGGCCCCGCGAGGCGATCCGGGCGGCGCAGGCCGCCCAGCGGGCCGCGCGCGGCCTGGGCTCGCACCGGCTGCTGTCGCTCATCGCGCTGCGCGAGGCCGGCGGCTGGGCGGGCCTGTCCGACCGCACCGGCTGCACCCAGGCCCTGGCCCGCGCGCAGGCCCTGTACGAGCGGGGCTGTGCGGACGCCGATCCGGAGTGGATGAGCTTCTACGGCCGGGCGGAACTGGAGGGCCTGGAGGCCCAGTGCTGGTCCGCCCTGGGCGACTGGGCGCGCGCGGCCCGGCACGCGCGGCGGGCCGCACAGCTGCAGGACCCCCACTTCGCCCGCAACACCGCCCTGTACACCGCCGAACTGGCCGACGACCTCGCCCGCGACGGCCGTCCCGACGAAGCGGCCGCGGCCGGCATGCGCGTGCTGGATCTGCTGAACCAGGTGCAGTCGTCCCGCATCCACACGATGCTCGCGGGCACCGCGCGGGTTCTGCTGCCGCATCGCAGGGCGAGTGGTGTCTCGGCGTTCCTGGAACGCCACGCGAGCACCCCTCGCACCGTCTGATCCACCCGCGTCCACGCCCGCCGGGCCGGTCCGAACGAACCGGCCGCCTCGGGCGTGCCGTCAGGCCGACAGGTGCCCCACATCGTTCCAGCTCTCGATCGCCGGTTCGCCGTAGGCCCAGCCCAGAATCGACAAAGAGGTGGGGCTGAGGCGGATGCGCGCCGCGAAGTCCAGCGGGAGGCCGAGCCAGCGGGCGGCGATGGAGCGCAGCATGTGGCCGTGGGCGAAGAGCAGCACGTCGCCCTGCTGGGCGCGCGCCCACGTCACGACCTCGTCGGCCCGTGCGGTCATCTCGGCGACCGTCTCCCCGCCCGGCACCCCGTCGCGCCAGATGAGCCAGCCGGGCCGCTCGGCCTCGATCTCGGCCGGGGTCAGGCCCTCGTAGGCGCCGTAGTCCCACTCCATGAGCGTGTCCCAGCACGTCGCGCGGTCGCCGAAGCCGGCCAGCTCGCAGGTCTCCCGCGCACGGGAGAGCGGGCTCGTGCGCACCTGCACTCCGGGCAGGCCGTCGAACGGGGCCCGGTGCAGCCGCTTCCCGAGCAGCTCGGCGCCGCGCCGGCCCTCCTCCAACAGGGGAACGTCGGTCCTGCCGGTGTGCTTGCCGGACAGCGACCACTGTGTCTGTCCGTGCCGGGCCAGCAGGATGCGCGGTGCCATGGGGAGCCTTTCAGGAAAAAGTGAGATCTTCTGACGGAACGTTCTCCATCATCGCGCACCGTGTGCAGAAGCAACCCGGGGGTCGGGGGTTGCGTCTATCAGGGCCGGGGGCGCCCCGCAAACGCGGGCGCATACGCCGTAAAGTGGCACGCCCGGCGCCGGAGCATCCGGGCGGACACCGGGCCGCCGCACCGACAGCACCGCGACGACCACATACTGCGACAAGAAGGACGGGGAGGGGCATCGGATGCCGCAGACCGAGGCACCGGCACCGCGCACCGAGACGGCCCCGCCCCTCCGGCTGCGCTGGTGGACCGAGCTGCCGCTGATCCTGGTGGTCTACGGCTGCTACTCGGCCGGCCGGCTGATCGTCCGCGGTGACGTCGCCGACGCCGTCGAGCACGGGCTGGCGATCCTGCGCCTGGAGAAGCTGCTGCATCTCAACGCGGAGCACCCGCTCAACCGGCTGTTCACCCGCGAGGCCTGGCTCGGCATCCCCGCCGACTTCTGGTACGCCTCCCTGCACTACCTGGTCACGCCCGCGATCCTGGTGTGGCTGTTCCGCTCGCACACCGCGCACTACCGCGCCGCCCGCACCTGGCTGATGACGTCCACCTTCATCGGCCTGATCGGGTTCACCCTGCTGCCCACCTGCCCGCCCAGGCTGCTCTCCCCGGAACACGGCTTCGTCGACACGATGGCCCACTTCAGCTCCTACGGCTGGTGGAGCGACCAGGCGAGCGCACCGCGCGGCCTGGGCGGCATGACGAACCAGTACGCCGCCATGCCGAGCCTGCACGTGGGCTGGGCGCTGTGGTGCGGGCTGATGCTGTGGCGGTACGGCGGCGCGCGCTGGACGAAAGTGGCCGCCGTCGTCTATCCGCTGGTGACGGCGCTCGTGGTGATGGGCACCGCCAACCACTATCTGCTGGACGCCGTCGCGGGCGTGACCGTGATGGGCGTGGGCATGCTGCTGGCGCCGTACGTCGGGGCCGTGACGCAGCGGATCCGCGCGGCCCTCGCCGCCCGTGTCCCGGCTCTCGCGGGCGGCGCGGGCGGTGCGGGTTCCCCGATTGTCAGTGGCCGGTGTCAGACTTCGGCGGGTGAACGGATTCCACGGCAGCGCGAAACCCGGCTCGGCCCCGGAGGCGAACCGGGTGCCCCACCCCAGAACGCCGCGGACGGGGCACCGGGATGGGGCCTTCCCAGCCAGGCCGAGAGCCTGGGCAAGGCTCGCTGAGCTGCGCGGCCCGGGCGTGCCGGCCCGGCCGCTGGACGCCCGTGCGCTGGCGGCCCTGGCCGCGAACCCGGGCTGCCGGCGGCGCGCCCTGCTGGACGGCGCGGGCGTGGACAAGGCCGCGCTGGCGGACGCGCTGGGCGCCCCGGCGGCCTTCGGGCAGTCGCAGTTCGCCTTCGCGCGCGGCCACGCCTTCGAGACCCGGGTGAAGGCGGACGGCGGCGCGGAGCTGCTGCGCCTGGTGCACGAACGGCTCGACCCCACGGCCGAACCGCCCCGGCAGGCCGAGGTCGCGGACCTGGCCGCGACGAACAACGAGGGGCGCACCGCCCGTACCGCGCTGGCGCTGCGGGAGGCGACCGAGGCGGGCGGCTGGACGCTGCTGGACCATCCGATGCTGGCGCTGCAGGTGGCCGGCTCGCCCGCCTTCCTGGAACCGGACGCGGTGGTGGTGCACCCGGACGGCACCTGGACCGTGGTGGAGATCAAGTCGTTTCCGGTGCTGGACGGCGCGGCGGACCCGGCGAAGGTCGGCGCCGCCGCCCGGCAGGCCGCGGTGTACGTGCTGGCGCTGGAGGAGGTGGCCGCGCGGCTCGATCCGCCGCCGCGGGTGCGCGACCGGGTCCTGCTGGTGTGCCCGAAGGACTTCTCCAACCTGCCGGCCGCCTCCGCCGTGGACGTGCGCAAGCAGCGCGCGGTCACCGCCCGGCAGCTCGCCCGCCTGACCCGCCTGGAGGAGATCGCCGGCGCGCTGCCCGAGGGGGTGTGCTTCTCCCCCGAGCTGCCCGCCGAGGAGCTGACGGCAGCCGTGGACGCGGTGCCGGCGACGTACGCGCCGGAGTGCCTGGCCACCTGCGAGCTGGCCTTCCACTGCCGGGCGCGGGCCCTCGCCGCGGGCGAGGTGACCGCCCTGGGCCGTTCGGTCCGTGCCGAACTGGGCGGTCTGCGGACGGTGGAGGAGGTGCTGGCGGCGGCGCACGGCGAGGCGGGCGAGGAGGACGACCCGGCGGTGGCCGCACTGCGCCGGGCGGCCGCGCTGCGCGCCCAGGCCCTGGCGGCCGCCACAGCGGAGGAGGTGCCGTGTCCCTGATCACGACGCTGGCCCGGCTTGAGGCGGTGCGCTCCGGGCGCGCCCGGCCCGCGGCGACGGTACGGCACCGGCACCTGTCCGAGCGGCCCCTGGTGTTCGTGCCGCTGACCACCGCCGGTGAGGTGGGCGCCCCGCTCGGCGCGCTGGTCGGCACCGACCGGCACGCGCCGCGGCTGCTGGCCGTGCCGCAGCCCCGCGACCGCGATCTGCGGTTCGCGTTCCTCGCCGAACTGGCCGATGTCGTCCTGCCGTACATCGAGTCCTTCACCGCGGACGTCGAGCCGGCGGAGCGCACCGAGACCGACCCGTCGACCGGCAAGCGGGTCAAGGCCGAGGTCGAGCTGTGCACCGACGCGCCCCAGCTGATCGTGCCGAGCCGCTCCGGCATCGACTACGTCCGCCTGCTGGGCCGCTCCATGCGGTTCCGGCGCACCGCCGAGCAGGATCCCGACGACCCGCATCCGGCCCCGCCGCGGGTGCCGCTGCTCGGGCGGTGGCTGACCCACTTCGCCGAACGCGCCCGGGTGCCCGGCTCCTCGATGCTGCTCGCCCTGACCGAGGTGCTGGCCCGGCACTGGACCACCGGCCAGTCCGCGCTGGAGGACCAGCATCTGGGCGCCCTGCTGGCGTGGATCAGCCCGCCGGAGGGGCTCTCGGGCGCCGAGGCCGCGCTGCATGCGGAGCGCGCCCGGGACGCCGGCGGCCAGCTGCTGTGCCCGCCGGCCGGTCCGGCCACCGACCCGGCGTTCGACAACAAGCTGCTCGCGCCCGCCGTCGAGCGCTACGACCGGGCGCGCGGCGCCCTCGCCGCCGCCGAGGACGGCGTCCAGGCCGACGGCCGGCTCGGCGCGCTGACCGCGGCCGAGGAGGAGATCCGGGCCCTGGTCGAGCGGTGCGCCCGGCCCACCTGGGACCGGGTCTGGGACGGCCTCGACCTGCTGCGGACCCTGCCCGAGGCCGCGCATGTGCCCGACCGGTGGACCCGCGACCGCTGGTCGTTCACCGCCCACCGCGACCGCGTCCTGGCCGGCGAGCCGCCGCAGCCGCGCCACGACGACGCCGTCACCGCCGCCGCCAAGCTGGCCGCGCGCGAACGGGAGCAGGCCCGGCTGGACGCCCAGGAGGCCCTGGACGACCCGCTGGTGATGGCGGGGCGGCAGCTGGCCGGGGAGGCGTTCGCCGGGGAGGTCGTCGACGTCGCCATGGCGTACAGCGAGGGCAGGCGGCCCAGCCCGCGCCCGCTGGTCACGGTCCGCACCGGCGACCGGCCCCACCTGACCGGGCAGACCCGGGTGTACCGCTCGCTGGACAGCAGGCCGCAGTCGGCGGAGTGCGTCGCCCACGAGGACGGCGGCGAGGCGGGCGGGACGCTGATCGTGCTGCGCCTGCTGGACAAGATGGGGCGCGGCAAGGAGCCCGCGCCCGGTTCCGTCCCGGAGAAGGGCGACCGGGTGTGCTTCACCCTGTTCGAGCACGAGCAGCGGGGCGGGCCGAAGCTGCCCGACCCGGAGGACACCCCGTGGACGCACGGCGGCCCGCCCGGCGAGGCGGGCGCCCCGGAGGCCCCCGATCCGGTGACCGAGGAGGATCTGCTGTGACCGCCCCCGTCGACGACCCCGCCGCCGCGCGGCTGCCGTCCGGCCCCGGTGCCGCACGCTCCGGCTCCGACCCGGCCGCGGCGGCCGCGCGCGCCACCGAGGCGATCCTGGCCGACACCCTGCACGGCCCGCACCGCGGTGTCGTCGTCGACTCCCCGCCGGGCGCCGGCAAGTCCACGCTCGTGGTGCGCGCCGCGCTGGAGCTGGCGGCGGCCGGACGGCCGCTGATGGTGGTGGCGCAGACCAACGCGCAGGTCGACGACCTGGTGGTGCGGCTCGCCGAGCAGAACCCGGATCTGCCGGTGGGCCGGCTGCACAGCAGCGACACCGACGCCTACGACAAGGCCCTGGACGAGCTGCCGAACGTGCGGACCTCCGCCCGGGCCGCCGATCTCGCCGGGCTCGACGTCGTGCTGTCCACCGCCGCGAAGTGGGCGCATGTGACGGTGGACGAGCCGTGGCGGCACGCCATCGTCGACGAGGCGTACCAGATGCGCTCGGACGCGCTGCTGGCCGTGGCCGGGCTGTTCGAGCGGGCGCTGTTCGTCGGCGACCCCGGGCAGCTCGACCCGTTCTCCGTCGTCGGCGCCGAGCAGTGGGCGGGACTGTCGTACGACCCGTCGGCGTCGGCGGTGAGCACGCTGCTGGCGCACAACCCCGGGCTGCCCCAGCACCGGCTGCCGGTGTCCTGGCGGCTCCCGGCGTCGGCGGCGCCGCTGGTGTCGGACGCGTTCTACCCGTACACGCCGTTCCGCAGCGGCACCGGCCACGGGGAGAGGCGGCTGCGGTTCGCCGTCCCCTCGGACGGCACCGGCCCCGACCGGGTGATCGACGAGGCCGCGCAGACCGGCTGGGGCCTGCTGGAGCTGCCCGCACGGCACACCCCGCGCACGGACCCGGAGGCGGTGCGCGCGGTCGCGGCGGTCGTGGCCCGGATGCTGGCGCGCGGCGGCACGACGGTCTCGGAGCGGTCCGAGGAGCCGGCGCCGCTGACCGCGGACCGGATCGCGGTCGGCACGGCACACCGGGACCAGGCGGCGGCGGTGAAGTCGGCGCTGGCCGAGCTGGGGGTGAGAGACGTCACGGTGGACACGGCCAACCGGCTCCAGGGCCGTGAGTTCGACGTCACCGTGATGCTGCACCCGCTCTCCGGCCGGCCCGACGCCACCGCCTTCCACCTGGAGACCGGCCGCCTGTGCGTGCTCGCCTCCCGTCACCGGCACGCCTGCGTCGTGGTGTGCCGGGCGGGGGTGAGCGAGCTGCTGGACGAGCATCCGTCCACGGAACCGGTCCAGCTCGGTGTCACGGTGAAGTTCCCCGATGGCTGGGAGGCGATGATGTCCACCTGGGCGCAGTGGTCGGAGCACCGGGTGCCCTGGCGGCCGTGATCCCGCCCTCGCGCACCGGGGCGCGGGGCGCGAGGGCGGGAACAGTCGGCGCCCGGTGCGCGGCCCGCGCGGGGCGCACTGTCGCCGGGCGCCGGCGCAGCGATCGGCCGAAGGCGCCCTTGCGCGGCCGCGCGACAATGGGGGGTGGCCCTGTTGCCGGGCCCTTCGCACCGTACGAGGAGGACATGACATGGCGGAGCCCACGCCGCGTCGCCACCAACCGCGGCTACGCCCCGCGCCCCTGCTCTTCGAGCCCACCGCCGCGTCGGCCGACCCCGAGCACTTCTTCGACCTGGAGTCGATCGAGGATCCGCGGCAGCTGCTGGCGCGGGCGACCGAGCTGGCGCTCGCGTTCCGCGCGGCCACCGACCGCGCGATGGAGTTCCAGGCGATCGCGGCGGCCCAGCTCGCCGACCCGCGCCGGTTCGACCGGCTGAGCACGGCGGACATCGCCGAGCGGGCCGAGTGGACCGAGGACTACGCCAAGAAGATGGTCGAGTTCGGGCGCGATCTGCTGCGCGGCACCGAGGGGAGCGTGCACGCGAACCCGGCCGACCCGGTGTGAACCGGACCGCTCCCTCCCCGGCGCTGCGCCTCCCCCTGCCCGGCACCGCAGGCCGAGTGCCCGGCACCGCAGGCCGAGCCGTCCCCGCCGGCCGGCTCCGCGGGCTCGGCCGAGCCCGCTGACCAGCACGGACGCACGCCCGGCCGGCGACGCCGCCGCCCCGGCCGCTCCCGCGCGCGGCCCCCGCCTCACCACCGCGGCATATGCCGAGCGAGCACGATACCCCTTCCCCTGGTGGCTCGTCCCCCTTTTCCGCAACCTTGTGGAAGCGCACGCTCACGTTCTGTAGATATATCCGGCATGAGCCGCACCGGACATTCCTCGCTCCTCGACCGACTCGACACCTCCGCCGGTCACGGCTGCGACGCCTCCGGCGTCACCGCGGACGGCGCCGCCTGGCTCGCCTCGGCGACACCGTACCCCCGCAGCACGCTGGCCCTGTGGCGGGAGCGGCCGGACGCCCCGGTCGTCCTGCCCTGCGGCACCGCCTTCGACGTGGTCAACGCGCCGGCGATCTTCGGCCGCCGGATGCTGGACCGGCTGTGGGAGGAGGGCCCCGGTTCCGGGCCGGTGGCCGTGCACCGGGGCCGGGTGCTGCTGTTCTGCGCACCCGGTACCGCGCACCGGCTGCCCGCCCTGCTGGAGTGGGAGGAGTGGAGCGCACGGGGCCGCCAGGACGGAGGCGGGCGCACCGGCGGGGTGCCGCCGCTGCTGTGCCACGGCACGGGCGACGTGGTGACCGTCCCGGCGCTGGTGCCGCCGTCCGGCACCACGGCGCAGGGCGGCGCGGACGGCGGGCGGTCCGCCTCGCGCTGGCTGGTCGCCCCGGACACCCGCCTCCCCTGGCTGCCCGGTCCGGAGGTGCTGCTGTGGGCGGCGGTGCGGGCCGCCCGGCCGGCCGCCGGACCGGCGATTTCTTCTCGCGCCGACCAGGGTGCTAAGGTCTACGACGTCAGCCGGCGCCGCTAGCTCAGTTGGTTAGAGCAGCTGACTCTTAATCAGCGGGTCCGGGGTTCGAGTCCCTGGCGGCGCACCGACACCGAGAGGCCCTCCGCTCCGGCGGAGGGCCTTTCGGCCGTGCCGGCCGTACCGCGTCAGCCGACCGTGATCTCCACCGTGTACGCCCCGGAGGGAGTGCGGTCCGGGACGGACACGCGCACACCGGTGCCGGGCACGGTGAAACTCTCCCCCACGCCGACGGGCGCGTCCGCGAGCGGCGGGTAGACGGAGGTCGCCACGCACGCCCGGGTGTGCGGATGGGCGTCGACGACCCGTACCGGACCGTTGCCCGACGCGGCCTCGCTGCGCACCCGGTACACCAGCACCCCCTCCCGGCATCCGCCGACGTCGTTGCCGAGCAGGGCCCGCGCCTCCATGGCCAGCACATCGGTGCTGCCGGTCCGCAGCACCGCCAGCTTGGTTCCGCCGCCCAGCCCGAAGGACGGCGATCCCGCGGCCCGGCCTCCCGGTCCGGCCTCCACCGGCTCCAGCGTCAGCCGGGTCGCCCCGGCACCGCGGACGCACGCCACCTGGCGCGGGTTGAGCCACCCCAGCCGCCACTTGTGCCAGCCCAGCAGGTCGGGAGAGAGCGCGAACTGGCTGCCCATCAGGTCCCAGTCGCCGACATAGGTGTCCCAGTCCCCCTTGTCGTCCGCGGGCCGGTGGTACAGGTCCGGCAGGTCGAGGACGTGCCCCGTCTCATGGGCGAGGACCAGCCGGTCCGGCGGGTGCCGTTCGAAGACGGTCACCACCCGGCGGATGTCGGTGCCGTCCGCGTGCAGCGGGGTGCTGAGGTTCACGACCTTCGTGGCGTCCGAGTCGACGCCGGGCGCGTCGGGGTCGGCCACCAGGTAGACGATGTCGTAGCGGGAGAAGTCGACCTGCGGGTCGGCGACGGCGAACGCGTCGTGCAGATAGGCCGCCCGGTCCTCGGGGTGCCACTCGCGGTGTACGGCGTACGCCGTCGACGGGCGCGGCATGCGCAGCCAGTGCCCCAGCGGATGCGGGCGCAGGGTGAACCGGCCGTAGGAGGCCTGGCCGAAGAACCGGGTGGTGGCCGGGAAGTGGTCGGCGGCGAGTTCGCCGGGGGTGATCGCCGGAGCGGAGTCCGGGAAGGACAGGAAGATCATCACCGCGTCGAGCGGCCGGGTGGGCCGGGGGTAGGCGGAGTTCCAGGCGTCGACGCCCTCGGAGTGGTGCGCGTCCGTGCGGCCCAGGGCGCAGGGCGCGGGCGAGAACGGCTCCGCGGACGACGGCCCGTTCAGGACGGAGGTCGCCACGAGCGCCGAGAGCACGCTGAACACGGCCGCGGCACTGCGCAGTCGGGGCAGCGCCCGCCACCGGGCCGCCCACCGGAGTGCGTCACGGTGCGACGCCATCCAAGGCGGCTGAGACGGCACGGAGACCTCCGGGTGCGGTTCACGGGGACACCGCACCCAGCCTGTGGGAGTTTGGAGAGGTACGCCCTGTTTGCCTGCACCGGAAGGGTGAGCACCGAGGTGACGAACTGCCGTGCGCGACCCACTGCGCCGTACCGGAAGCTGACGGATCCGCGGGACCGCGAGAACCGCGAACCGCTCACGGAACGTCACTTGCGATCGGACAACTGAAGAACTCGCACAGGTGCAGACGGAAGCGATCCGACAGGAGGGCCGGTGGTCCTCCTCGACCGGCAAGCGGCTGGAAGCGGTCAGCCGTCGGCCTCTATGATCGGCACACTTTCCTTGCACTTTCCTGGGCGGACACGGGCCCGCCGGCCACGCACCACCCGGCCGGCCACCCCACGAGACCGATACGAAGACCGAGTGCACTGCGGGAGCGAGCGGTGAGCGGAACGTCCGAAGGGCCGACGCCCGCGACTGACCCCATGGGGCCGACCATCACACAGAGTGACGGAACGCACCCTCCGGGTGCGGATCCGGACGGGCCTCTCGCCGGGGGCAGACGCGCCGCCACCACTGCCCCTGGTGCCGAGGCACCGCCCGCGACCGGCGGCGCCTCCGCCCCCTCGCCGGCCTCCGGTTCCGCGTCGGCTCCCGCTTCCGGCCTCACTCCGACGGCGCAATCCGCCGCCTCATATGCGGAATTCACCCCTCCGGCCGCACCCCCCGCATCCGGAACCCCGGCTTCCTGCACTCCCGGCGCCACCCCCGGCACCGTCTCCGCCACGCAGACCCCGCCCGCCGGAGCCGGCCCCCAGACCGGCTCCGCTCCGTTCCCCGGCGCCGTGGACCCTCCGTTCCGCTCCGCGTTCGACGCCGCTCCCCTGGCGATGGCCGTCCTCGACGACCGGGGCGTGGTCGTCAGCGCCAACGACGCCTTCGGCGCCCTGCTCGGCACCCCCGCCGGCGACCTCACCGGCCGGCTCGCCACCGACCTGGTGGACCTGACCTCCGACGGCCGCACCCGGCACGCGTACGGCGAGGTGCTGCGCGGCCGCCAGGCCCGGCTGCGCTGCACCCGCCGGCTCAAGCATGCCGACGGCCGCACCCTGTGGGTCCAGGTCACCCTCGCCCCGCTGCCGCCCGAGCAGCCGGCCCCGCACCGGCGCCGCTCCCGGCCGCGGGGAACGGCCCCCGCTTCTCCGGACGGGGCCGCGCGCCGCTTTCCGGGCGTGCTGCTGTCCGTCGCCGACATCAGCGCCCGTCGCGAACTGCAGGTCCGGCTGCGCCATGCGCGCCTGCACGACCCGGTGACCCGGCTGCCCAACCGCACGATGTTCCTCGAACGCCTGTCGCTGGCGCTGGAAGCGGAGTCCGCGGCGTCCGGCACCAGCGGCCGGATCGGGCTGTGCCATCTGGACCTCGACGGCTTCAAGGCCGTCAACGACACCCTCGGCCACCGCACCGGCGACCGGCTGCTCGCGGCCGTGGCGCGGCGGCTGACCGGCTGCGCCGACCGGGCCGCCTGCCAACGGGGCGGCGCCCCGCTGGTGGCCCGGCTCGGCGGCGACGAGTTCGCGCTGCTCGTGGAGGGCTCCACCGGCACCGAACAGCTCGCCGACCTGGCCGAGTCGGTGCTGACGGCCCTGCAGGAACCGTTCGAGATCGACGGGCGGAAGCTGTCGGTGTCGGCGTCGATCGGCGTGGTGGAACGGCAGGCCGCCGGCACCACGGCGACCGCGCTGATGCAGGCCGCCGACACCACGCTGTACTGGGCGAAGGCGGACGGCCGCGCCCGCTGGACCCTGTTCGACCCGGAGCGCAACGCCCACCTCATGGCCCGTCAAGCGCTGGTGTCCACGCTGCGCGCGGCGGTCGAGCGGGGCGAGTTCACGCTGGAGTACCAGCCGCTGGTCGGCCTGGCGGACGGGCGGCTGCGCGGGGTGGAGGCGCTGGTGCGCTGGCGGCACCCGCAGTTCGGCGTCCTGGCGCCGAATCGGTTCATCGCACTGGCGGAGGAGGACGGCTCGATCGTGCCGCTGGGCCGATGGGTCCTGGCCACCGCCTGCCGGCAGGCGCGCGACTGGCAGCTGGCCCACCCCGACGAGCCGCCGATCTTCGTCAGCGTCAATGTGGCGGTCCGTCAGGTGTGGGACTCCGACCTGGTGGCGGACGTGGGCGACGTACTGACCCAGACCCAGCTGCCGCCCGGGCTGCTGCAGCTGGAGCTGACCGAGTCGGCGGTGATGGGGTCGGCGGGGCGGCCGCTGGAGGCGTTGCGGGCGCTGAGCGACATGGGCGTGCGCATCGCCATCGACGACTTCGGCACCGGCTACTCCAACCTCGCCTACCTCAGCCGCCTTCCGGTGTCCGCGCTGAAGCTGGACGGCAGCTTCGTCCGCGGGTTCCAGCAGCTGGCCGGTGCGGCCCAGCCGCCCAGCCCCGCGGACGAGGTGATCGTGGAGGCGATGATCCAGCTCGCCCACCGGCTGGGGCTGACCGTCACCGCCGAGTGCGTGGAGACCGACGACCAGGCCAGCCGGCTGCGCCGGATCGGCTGTGACACCGGTCAGGGGTGGCTGTACTCCCGGCCGGTGTCACCGGACCGCATCTCCGAGCTGCTCGGCGGCCACGCCTGCGGACGCCGGTGACGGCTCACTTGCCCGGCGCGCCGGGCAGGCCGTAGGCGTCGGCGATCAGTTCGTAGGAGCGCACCCGGACCTCGCCGCTGTGGGCGTTGGCGGTGATCATCAGCTCGTCGGCGCCGGTGCGCTTCTGCAGGTCGTCGAGCCCGGCACGGACCTCGTCGGCGGTGCCGTGGATGACGTTGGCGTTCCAGGACGCGATGAAGTCCCGCTCCATGGCGCTGAAGGGGTAGGCCTCCGCCTCCTCGGGCGTCGGCACCAGCCCCGGGCGGCCGGTGCGCAGCCGGATCATGTTCAGCGCGGCGGCCATCACCTGGCGGCGGGCCTCGCGCTCCTCGTCGGTGGCCAGGGCGGCCACCCCGATCAGGGCGTACGGCTTGTCCAGCACGGCGCTCGGCCGGAAGGACTCCCGGTACAGCTGAAGCGCCGGGATGGTGTTCTGCGCGGAGAAGTGGTGGGCGAAGGCGAAGGGCAGCCCGAGCGTGCCGGCCAGCCGGGCGCTGAACCCGGAGGAGCCGAGCAGCCAGATCGGCGGGCGGTGCGGGGACTGCACACCGCCGGGCGAGGTGCCCTGCACGGGGCCGGGCACGGCGTGGATACGGCGGTAGGGGTGGCCGTCGGGAAAGTCGTCGTCGAGGAAGCGGATCAGCTCGCCGAGCTGCTGCGGGAACTCGTCGGCGCCCTCGTCGAGCCGGTCGGCGCGGCGCAGCGCGGCGGCGGTGGCGCCGTCGGTGCCCGGGGCACGGCCCAGGCCGAGGTCCACCCGGCCGGGCGCCATGGCCTCCAGGGTGCCGAACTGCTCGGCGATGACCAGCGGGGCGTGGTTGGGCAGCATCACCCCGCCCGAGCCCAGGCGGATGCGCTCGGTGTGCGCGGCGAGGTGGGCGAGGATCACCGCCGGCGAGGAGGAGGCCACGCCCGGCATGGAGTGGTGCTCGGCGACCCAGTAGCGGTGGTAGCCGCGGCGCTCGGCGAGGCGGGCCAGGTCCACCGTGGTGCGCAGGGCGTCGGAGGCGGTGTACCCCGCGCCCACGGTCACGAGGTCCAGGACGGACAGGGGTACGGGCGCGGAGCCGTGGACGGTGCCTCGGATCTCGTCGTGCGGGTCTGCCACCACGGGGGGTGCCTCCTGCTGCTCGGCGTACGTGCTCTGCGGGGGCTCAACAGGAGACAGTCTCCGTTTGTTCCTCGGGCCCGCCCGGTCGGGCCGGACGGGCGGTGCGGCTCCCGGTCTCCTCGGCGCACGCCGCCGCCCCTGGGCGGATGCACCCCGGGGCGGCGGCTTCCCTCACGGTTCCCCGCTTCGGCGACGCACGGCCGGTCTCATGCCGCCAGCGCGTGGCCCGGGTGGAGCACCACCTTGGTGTAGCCCTCGATCCGCTTGTCGAACTTCTGGTACGCCTCCGGGGCCTGCTCCAGCGGCAGCTCGTGGGAGACCACGAAGCTGGGCTTGGCCCGCCCGGCGATGATCAGGTCCCGCAGCTGCCGGTTGTACCGCTTGACGTTGCACTGGCCGGTGCCCATCTGCTGACCCTTTTCGAACATCTTGCCGATGGAGACCAGCAGCTGGCCGTGTTTGGCGTGCTCGTCGGGTCCGCCCGGGTCGGAGGGCACGTACAGGCCCGGGACGCCGAGCATGCCGGTGGGCCGTACCGTCTCGACCAGCGCGTTGAGGACCACGGCGGGCTCCTCGTGGCTGGCGTCGTGGCTCTGGGCCTGGTAGCCCACGGCGTCCACGCCCTTGTCGGTGCCCTCGCCGCCGGTCTGTTCCTTGATCTGCTCGGCCGGGTCGCCCTGGGTGAAGTCGATCGGGATGGCCCCGATCTCCTCGGCCTTGGCCAGCCGCTCGGGCACCCGGTCCACCACGAACGCCTTCGCCGCCCCTCGCAGCAGCGCCGAGTACGCGGCCATCAGGCCCACCGGTCCGGCCCCGTACACCGCCACGGACTCGCCGGGCGAGACCTGGGCCAGCTCGCAGCCGTGGTAGCCGGTGGGGAAGATGTCGGCGAGCAGCACGAAGTCGGTCTCGTGCTCCTGGCCCGGCGGCAGCTTCAGGCAGTTGAAGTCGGCGTAGGGCACGCGCACCCGCTCCGCCTGGCCGCCGAGGAAGGGGCCCATCGCCACGTATCCGTAGGCTCCGCCGGCGAAGCCCGGGTTGACCGTCAGGCAGAACCCGGTCTTCTCCGCGAGACAGTTCTTGCAGAACCCGCACGCCACGTTGAACGGCATGACGACCCGGTCGCCCTCGGACAGGGAGGTCACCCCGCTGCCGACCTCCTCGATGACGCCGAGGTTCTCGTGACCGAAGACGATCCCCGGCTCCGCGGCCGTGCGGCCCTCGTACATGTGCAGGTCGGATCCGCAGATCGCGGTGGACGTGACCCGGACGATCACATCGTTGGGGTGCTGGATCCGCGGGTCGTCGACGTCCCGCACCACCACGTTGAAGGGCTTCTCATAGACGACGGCTTTCACCTGGGTCACCTCCGTCGAACAAGTCGAACGCGCCGGACCCCGACCGAACGTGGCGCAGCCGCGCTGCTGCTCGGGGTGTCGGACGCTGTGCGACGGCGACGACGGGGCCGCTACCGGGGCGGGACGCAGGCGGTCCGGGACCGCAGGACATTGCCGTGGCCCCGGCGCGTTCTCGCTGCACCGCCGGACAATTCCAGGTAACGCCCCACGCTGCGCAGCCGCAACCCACACCGTCCTGGGCCCCGCGGGCACCTGTGGACGTCCTCACACCTGGACGAGGGGTTCGCGGGTGAACAGCTCTCCCAGGCCGGAGGCGTTGACCCGGCGGCCGGTCAGGCGCAGCGCCTCCCACACGCTCACCTGGTTCGCGGTGAGCACGGGCTTGCCCAGGGTTTCCTCCAGGGCCGCGAGACGGGAGACGGTGTGCAGGGCCGTGTCCGGCACCAGCAGCGCCCCGGCCTCGGGCGTGTCCGCGGCCCGGACCAGGGCCATCAGCTCCTCCTCGCCCCAGGCGGCCACCTCGGCCGGGCTCTCCGCCCCGGCGCTGTGCACGGCGGCCACCCGCAGCCCCGACTGCCGCAGGAACTCCACGAACCGGGCGGTGACGTCCTCGGGGTAGGGCGCCGCCACCGCGAGGCCCGGCGCCCCGAGTTCGCGCGCCGCGTGCACGAAACCGAAGGAGGTGGCGGAGGCGGGCAGGCCCGCGGCGCGGGCCAGCTCGCGCACCTGCGCACGGGCGGCGTCCCGGCCGTGCCGGAAGCTGCCGGAAGTGCTGGCCCACACCACCGCCTCCGCGCCGGCCAGCCGCAGCTCCTCCACGCTCTGCGCCAGCCGCCCGGCGGCCCGGCGCTCATCGGGCTCGCCGTCGCCGGTGCGGACCAGCTCCACCCGGATGTCGCCCGCCAGGAGCTGCTCGATGCGGTGGTAGTCGTCCTCGGCGCAGTGGCCCGGACGGAGAAATCCGAGTGCCGTCATGACCAGCCCTTTCGCCGCTGTTGCCGGTGGGTGACCGGCCGGGTGCCCGGCGGCGTGACGCATTCCGGCCGGAATAGATCGCGTTCGCCTGGGTAGCGGCGCGCCCATGGCTCCACCACTGGCTGCAGAAACAGGACACACCGCACACAGACGGGTACCCCGGCCCAGCCGCCGATCGCTGCTCGCGGGGGTCGCGGCGTTCGGCGCGCTGGGCGCGGCGGGCTGCTCCCGCGTGCCCACGGCAGCCGCGGGCAGCGGCGGTGATCTGCTCGACCGGCTGCGCGCCCAGGGCGTGGTGCGGCTCGGTATCGCGGGCGAGATCCCGTTCGGGTACATCGACAAGGACGGACGGCTGACCGGGGAGGCCCCCGAGCTGGCGCGGGTGATCTTCCGGCGCCTCGGCGTGGCGGAGGTGCAGCCGGTGCCGACCGAGTTCGGATCGCTGATCCCGGGGCTGAACTCGCAGCAGTTCGACGTGGTGGCGGCCGGGATGTACATCAATCCGGAGCGCTGCGCGCAGGTGCTCTTCGCCGACCCGGACTACCAGATGCTGGACTCCTTCGTGGTGCGCAAGGGCAATCCGCTGGGCCTGCACGACTACCGGGACGTGGTGCGGAAGAAGGCCAGGTTCGCCACCGGCACCGGCTACGCCGAGATCCAGTACGCGGTCGAGGCCGGCTACAAGGAGAGCGACATCCTGATCGTCCCCGACCAGGTGGCCGGCCTGAACGCCGTGGAGGCCGGACGGGTGGACGTGTTCGCGGGGACCGCGCTGACCACCCGGGAGGTGGTCAAGAAGTCCTCCAAGGCCGAGGTCACCAAGTCGTTCGCACCGCTCGTCGACGGCAAGCCGCACATCGACGGCGGCGCGTTCGCCTTCCGGCCGACCGAGACCCGGCTGCGGGACGCGTTCAACGCGGAACTGCGCAAACTGAAGCGGAGCGGCGAGCTGCTCCGCATCCTCAAGCCCTTCGGGTTCACGAAGGACGAGATGACGGACCTGACCGCGAAGGAGCTGTGCGGCGGATGACCACAGGACTCTGGGAACTCGTCCTGCGCGGCGTGTGGACCACGATCCAGCTGCTGGTCTACAGCGCGCTGCTGGCCACCGTCGTCTCGTTCGCGGTCGGCATGGCCCGCACCCACCGGCTGTGGATCGTCCGCTTCCTGGCGGGCTTCTACACCGAGGTGTTCCGCGGCACCTCGGCGCTGGTGATGATCTTCTGGGTGTTCTTCGTGCTGCCGCCCGCCTTCGGCTGGCAGCTGGTCCCGATGTGGGCGGGCACCCTGGCGCTCGGGCTGACCTACGGGGCGTACGGCTCGGAGATCGTGCGCGGTGCGCTGAACGCGGTGGACCCCGCACAGCGTGAGGGCGGCATCGCGCTCAGCTTCACGCCCTGGCAGCGGATGCGGCTGATCCTGCTGCCGCAGGCGGTGCCGGAGATGATCCCGCCCTTCTCCAACCTGCTGGTCGAGCTGCTCAAGGGCACCTCCCTGGTGTCGATCATGGGCATGGGCGACCTGGCGTTCAGCGGCAACCTGGTCCGCCTGGCCCTGCAGCAGAGCGCCGAGATCTACACGTACATCCTGCTGATCTACTTCGTGATCGCCTTCGCGCTGACCCGCCTGATGCGCGGGCTGGAGAAGCGGCTCAAGCACGGCGTGGGCACGGCGCCCGGCACCCCCTCCGGCGCCCGCGCGGCGAAGAAGACGCAGACCGGCGGGGTCGGGGCCGCGGAAGGCGGTGTGGCATGACCTGGGACTGGGGCGCGGTCCGCGCGTTCCTGCCGCACTTCTGGGACGGGCTGCTGGTCACCCTGGAGGCGCTGGCGCTGGGCTCGGTGATCTCCTTCGTCCTCGGCCTGGTGTGGACGCTGCTCATGCGGGCGCCGACCCGGTGGGTGCGCTGGCCGGTCGGCGCGGTGACCGAGTTCGTGCGCAACACGCCGCTGCTGGTGCAGCTGTTCTTCCTCTTCTACGTGCTGCCCGAGCGGGGGCTGACCTTCTCGGCGCTGACCACCGGTGTCTTCGCCATCGGCCTGCACTACTCGACGTACACGATGCAGGTCTACCGGGCCGGCATCGAGGCGGTGCCCGCCGGCCAGTGGGAGGCCGCCCTGGCGCTGAATCTGCCGCGGCGGCGGACCTGGACGGCGGTGATCCTCCCGCAGGCGATCCGCCGGGTGGTCCCGGCGCTCGGCAACTACGTGATCTCCATGCTGAAGGACACGCCGATGCTCATGGCGATCACCGTCCTGGAGATGCTCGGACGGGCACGGCTGTTCTCCCAGCAGCACTTCCAGTTCACCGAGCCGCTGACCGTGATCGGTGTGGCCTTCATCCTCGTCTCCTACCTGGCCTCCCTCCTCCTACGAGCACTGGAGCGTCGTCTTGTCCGTTGACACCGTCAAGCATCCCGAGCCCGCAGCCACCGCGACCCCGGAGCTGATCCGGCTGGAGAACGTCACCAAGCGGTTCGGGGGCCACACGGTCCTCGACGGGCTGGACTTCTCCGTGGCCGCCGGCAAGCACGTCACCCTGATCGGCCCGTCCGGCTCCGGCAAGACCACGATCCTGCGGCTGCTGATGACCCTGACCACGCCCGACGAGGGCACGATCACCGTGGACGGCGACCAGCTCTTCCCGGCGCCGGAGAAACAGGTGCGGGAGATCCGCAAGAAGATCGGCATGGTCTTCCAGCACTTCAACCTGTTCCCGAACATGACCGTGCTGCGCAACATCACCGAGGCGCCGGTCACCGTGCTCGGGCTGCCCAAGGACGAGGCGGAGGCCCGCGCCCGGGAACTGCTGGACCTGGTGGGTCTGGCCGACAAGGCCGGCGCCCGGCCCTCCCAGCTCTCCGGCGGCCAGCAGCAGCGGGTGGCGATCGCCCGGGCGCTGGCGATGCGCCCGCAGGTGCTGCTGCTGGACGAGGTGACCTCCGCGCTCGACCCCGAGCTGGTCGCCGGGGTGCTGGACGTGCTGCGGGACATCGCCCGCAGCACGAAAATCACCATGCTGTGCGTGACCCACGAGATGGGCTTCGCCCGGGACATCTCCGACCAGGTGCTGATGTTCGACGCCGGCCGGGTGGTGGAGTCCGGGCCGCCGGAGAAGATCTTCGGCGAGCCGGAGCAGGAGCGCACCCGGCAGTTCCTGAGCGCGGTGCTGTGACGGACGGCGGCGCCGGCGCAGGGCATCGGTGCGGCGGGGCGGCACCGGCCGCACCGGGCCGCGGTCCGGGGGCGCCGCCCCTCGGACGGGACGTCCGGCCGGGGTCGCGGAGCCGGCGGCCGGGCGGGTGGTCAGGAGCACCCCCGAAGACCAGGTAGTATTTTCTTCGTCGCCGGCCGCGGGAAGCGGACGGCACAGGTCACGCGCCGCTAGCTCAGTTGGTTAGAGCAGCTGACTCTTAATCAGCGGGTCCGGGGTTCGAGTCCCTGGCGGCGCACCTGGAAGGCAAGGCCCGGCTCCTGTCCCGGTCACGGGACGGAAGCCGGGCCTTGCTCGTGTGCACCGGCCGCACGCGGACCGCTCGCACCGGTCGCGACCGCCGCGCCGGGCCGCTGTGAGACGCCGCACATCCGAGGCGAGGGTGGGGACGAGGAAAGGCCCCGCGCCCGAGGGGCCTTCCGGTGTGCGGGCCGCGCTCACGGCCCGCACCGCGATCAGAACTCCACGTCCGAGCAGGCGTAGAACGCGTTGCCCGTGTCGGCGATCGTCCAGACGCCGAGGATGACGTGGTGCCCGCTCAGCCCGGTCGGCAAGGTGCCGGTGTGACTGAGGGTGGCGGGCGGCTGCTGGCCGTTGTAGGGCACGGTCAAGAACGGGGTGGTGTTCAGGTCGGCGCGGGTCAGCGCGTGGTCCTGATTCCAGCCCTGCTTGGTGATGTAGTACTTGAAGTCCGTGGTGGCGTGCCGGGCCGTGAACTGCCACTGGAAGGTGTACTGCTGGCCGCCGGTGACCTTGGTCGTGGGCCAGGCCCCGCCCGACGGGGTGCGCGGGGCGTCGAGCTGCGAGAACCGGCTGTTGCCGCCCGAGCACAGCTGCCCGTCCGCCGGCCCGGCCGCCGGGAAGCCCTTGGGGCCCTCGACGCTCTGCGGCTCCCACTGGATGTCACCGCAGTTGGCGACGGTGCCGTTGGCACACAGGTACTGCCTGCTGGGGGGAAGGTCGGTGTACCCGTGGCTGCTGGCGGTCCCGGTGGACAGGACGAGGGCCCCGGCGGTGGCGAGGCCGAGCACGGCCGCGGACAGCTTGGCCTTGGTGCGCATGTGACCGCTCCTGGACGTTGTGGGGAAGTTCCTGGGAGTGTTGGTCTAGACCAAGACCACAGTATTACCGTTCCTTGGGCATGTCCATACCAATGACAGCGGTCACATCGCACGCTCGCGGACGCTGGTCATGAGCACCCTCCGGCGTCCTGTAGAGTTGAGGACGTCAGCGAGCGCCGCTAGCTCAGTTGGTTAGAGCAGCTGACTCTTAATCAGCGGGTCCGGGGTTCGAGTCCCTGGCGGCGCACCGACACCGAGAGGCCCTCCGTCCACACGGAGGGCCTCTCGCCCTGTCCGGCCACCCCCGGCTCCGGGCACCCCCCACCCCGCCCGGCCGCCTCCGCCCCTGGGCACCTCTCGCACGTTTGTACCCCCATGCGCCCTACGCACCGATAAGCGCTTAACTCCGTTTTTCGCATCTTGCGATCAAGACGGACACCGTAGAACCCTGGATGCCACGATGCCGCCGTTGCGCGGTGGTTGGGGGATGCCGGGGGGCTGTTGGGGGGTTCGAAAGGCCGTTTGAGCCGATTGTCCGATGTGTGGGCAGAAGGGGCTGCCACGCGTCGACGGCTGCCGAGGGGGGCAGCCATGCAACCGGCACGACACCGATGACACGCGCGCTGACTCGCGTGTGGGGGGATGACTCATGACGTCGACGCCGACGGGCGCCCGGCAGCAGCACGGTCCGTCCGCCACGGCCCGGCTGCGGATGCCGCCGCACCGGTCCGGGGACACCGGAAGTCTCCGCAGACTGAGGCAGAGCCTGCCGAGATACGACTACGAGCACTACAGCCGGCTGGCCGGCCCGCTCACCCAGCCGGACCCGGACCGGCCCTACCGGGTGCGCTACCGCTCCCTGCTCTCACAGGAACCGCACCGAGTGCGGGTCGCGCTGATGCTGTGCGCGGCACCGCTGCTGTCCCTGGTGCTGCTGGGCTGGCTGCTGCAGCCGGACCACTGGACCGAGCGCCGGTACCCGCAGTACGGGTTCCTGCCCGCGCTCGACATCGTGATGCTGGTCTCGATCGGTCTGATCGAGTTCTTCCGCTGCGTGAACGTGCTGTCCAACGCGCACGCCACGCTCGTCGCCCGCGACCCCGTCCCGGTAGTGCCCGAGGCCGGCACCCGGGTGGCCTTCCTCACCACGTACGTGCCCGGCAAGGAGCCGCTGGAGATGGTGACGAAGACCCTCCAGGCGGCCGTGCGGCTGCGGCACCGGGGCGTGATGCACGTGTGGCTGCTGGACGAGGGCGACGACGAGGAGGTCAAGAAGGTCTGCGCACGCCTGGGCGTGCACCACTTCAGCCGCAAGGGCGTCGCACGCTGGAACCAGCCGAGCGGCCCGCACCGCGCCAAGACCAAGCACGGCAACTACAACGCCTGGCTGGAGGCGCACGGCGACGAGTACGACTTCTTCGCCTCCGTCGACACCGACCACGTGCCGCTGCCCAACTACCTGGAGCGGATGCTCGGCTACTTCCGCGACCCGGACGTCGGCTTCGTCATCGGCCCGCAGGTCTACGGCAACTACGAGGCCTTCGTCACCAAGGCCGCCGAGTCGCAGCAGTTCCTCTTCCACGCCCTGATCCAGCGCGCCGGGAACCGCTACGGCGCCCCGATGTTCGTCGGCACCTCCAACGCGGTACGGATCAGCGCCATCAAGCAGATCGGCGGCCTGTACGACTCGATCACCGAGGACATGGCCACCGGCTTCGAGATGCACCGCGCCAAGAACCCCGCCACGGGCCGCCGGTGGAAGTCGGTGTACACCCCGGACGTGCTCGCCGTCGGCGAGGGCCCGAACGCCTGGACGGACTTCTTCACCCAGCAGCTGCGCTGGTCGCGGGGCACCTACGAGACGATCCTCAAGCAGTACTGGAAGGGGATCTTCACGCTGCCGCCGGGCCGTCTCTTCAACTACACGATGATGATCACCTTCTATCCGATGTCCGCCCTGAACTGGATCCTGGCCGCGCTGAGCTGCGCGCTGTTCCTGGGCCTGGGCGCCTCGGGCGTGAACATCGACCCCACGGTGTGGCTGATGCTGTACGGCAACGCCTCCGCCCTGCAGATCGGGCTGTACGTCTGGAACCGCCGGCACAACGTCTCCCCGCACGAACCGGAGGGGTCGGGCGGAGTGGCCGGCATGGTGATGTCGGCCCTGTCCGCGCCGATCTACGCCCGTTCGCTGATGGACGCCGTGCTGCGCCGCAAGAGCAGCTTCGTGGTGACGCCGAAGGGCGAGTCGGCCAGCCCGGACACGCTCTTCGGCACCTTCCGCGTCCACTGGTTCTTCATTCTCGTCTTCGGCGGCTCCGCGGTCGCCGGGTTCGTGTTCGGGCACTCCCACCCCGCGATGATCACGTGGGCGTCCCTGGCGCTGCTGATCACGGCCGCGCCGATCGTCACCTGGGCCTGGACGCTGCGGCAGGAACGGCGCGCTCCGGCGGCCGGGCGTGCGGCCGTCCCGGCATCCGCCGCTTCCGCGCCCGCCGTCGCCCCGGCCGCCGTGGCCGCGCCGGCCGCGACCGCGGAGCCGCGGGAGGCCGAGCCGCAGGCGCTCGCGGAGCCCGCGCGGACGCGCCGGCCCAGCTGGGCCGGTCCCGGCGAGGGGCGCCGCAGCGCGGAAGGAACCGGTGAGCACACCATGCAGATCGCGCTCGGCGGTCTGGGTCCGGCGGGAGGTGGTCACAAGTGAGGGACAAGGCAGGTCTGCGCCGTGCCCGCCGGGTCGGGATCGGCGCCGTGGTGGTGCTCGCCCTGGCCGGGATGAACGGCCCGTGGCTGTACCGGTTCGCCACCGAGCGCTACCACCAGTACAAGATCAACGAGCCGGGGTACAAGGCGGCCAACGGCCACTGGGAAATCGTCGAGTTCCCCGAGGAGTACCGGCAGAACACCATCCACGCCGTGCTGCTGCACACCGGCAAGGTGCTGCTGGTGGCCGGTTCGGGCAACAACCAGAAGAACTTCGACGCCAAGAAGTTCGACTCCCGGATCTGGGACCCGGTCAAGGGCACGATCAAGAAGGTGCCCACGCCCAACGACCTGTTCTGCACCGGCCACACCCAGCTCTCCGACGGCAAGATCCTCATCGCGGGCGGCACCAAGCGGTACGAGAAGCTCAAGGGCGACGTCACCAAGGCCGGCGGCCTGATGATCGTCCACAACGAGAACCCGGACAAGCCGATCACCCTGCCCGCCGGGACCCGGTTCACCGGGAAGGCCAACGGCAAGACGTTCGTCTCCAAGGACCCGGTGCTGGTGCCGCGGGCGAAGAAGAACTTCGACAAGAAGACGGGGAAGTTCCTCGGCAACACCCCGGGGCTGGGCCGGATCTACGTCGAGGCCGAGCGCAGCGGCGCGAAGTACGCGACGGGCACCGAGGACAACTACCGGGTCGAGGGGCTGACCGGTGCCGACGCCCGCAACACCTACGGCATCGCGCAGAAACTCGCCCTGGACAAGAAAGACTTCCAGGGCATCCGGGACGCCTACGAGTTCGATCCGGTGGCCGAGAAGTACATCAAGGTCGACCCGATGCACGAGGCCCGCTGGTACCCGACGCTCACCACGCTGGGCGACGGGCGGATCCTGAGCGTGTCGGGCCTGGACGACATCGGCCAGCTGGTCCCGGGGAAGAACGAGATCTTCGACCCGAAGACCAAGAAGTGGACCTACACGGCGAAGACCCGGCAGTTCCCCACGTATCCGGCGCTGTTCCTGATGCAGAACGGCAAGATCTTCTACTCCGGGTCGAACGCGGGCTACGGACCGGCCGACGTGGGCCGCGACCCGGGCATCTGGGACGTGCGCACCAACACCTTCACCAAGATCCCCGGCCTGAGCGACGCCGACATGATGGAGACCTCGGCCACGGTGATGCTGCCGCCGGCGCAGGACGAGCGGTTCCTGGTCATCGGCGGGGGCGGCGTCGGCGAGTCCAAGCTGTCCAGCAAGAAGACCCGGCTGGTGGATCTGAAGGCGAAGAACCCGCACTTCACGGACGGCCCGTCACTTCAGAAGGGCACCCGTTACCCGCAGGCCTCGATCCTGCCGGACGACACGGTGCTGGTCTCCGGCGGCTCGGAGGACTACCGGGGCCGCAGCGACTCCAACATCCTCCAGGCCCGGCTGTACGACCCGGCCACCAACACCTTCCGGCGGGTCGCCGACCCGCTGGTGGGCCGCAACTACCACTCGGGGTCGATCCTGCTGCCGGACGGCCGGGTGATGTTCTTCGGGTCCGACTCGCTCTTCGGCGACAAGGCCAACACCAAGCCCGGCACCTTCGAGCAGCGCATCGAGATCTACACCCCGCCGTATCTGTACCGGGACTCCCGGCCGTCGCTGTCGGGCGGCCCGAAGACCATCGCCCGCGGCGCGTCGGGCACGTTCACCTCGCAGCACGCCGCCACGATCAAGAAGGTGCGGCTGATCCGGCCGAGCTCCACCACCCACGTCACCGACGTGGACCAGCGGTCCATCGCCCTGGACTTCCGCACCTCGGGCGACAAGATCACGGTGACGGTGCCGAAGAACCGGAACCTGGTGCAGTCCGGCTGGTACATGCTGTTCGTCGTCGACGACCAGGGCACGCCCAGCAAGGCGCAGTGGGTGAAGGTGCCGTAACGGAGACGTCGTGCGAGGGCGCCCTCCGCCGCGCGGAGGGCGCCCTCATGCCGTGCCGCAGGCGGTCACCCGCTGGCGCGGGCCAGCTCCATCGCGTACTGCGGCCACCAGTCCCCGGCCTTCGGGCCGCCCTTGCAGGTGCCGTCGGACTCGCCGGGCCGCTTGATCCACAGGTAGGCGTCGACCAGCGGGTCGGCCGTCTTCGTGGTGGGGGCCTCGCCCAGCGCCCGGCCGGGCGGATTGCACCAGCGCTCGTCCGGGTCGCCGCCGGTGTAGGGGCCGTTGCCGTTGCGGCTGGTGTCGATGACGAAGTGTTTGCCGCCGATCCGCTCCGACAGCTGTTTGCCGTAGGCCAGGGAGTCTTCGGTGGAGTAGAAGTTGGCGACGTTCACCGCGAAGCCGTCGGCCCGGTCGGCGCCGGCCCGCAGCAGCGGTTCGTAGATCTCGTCGGGATGGCCCCAGCCGGCGTTGCCCGCGTCGAGGTAGACCGTGGTGTTCTTCAGCGCCGTGAGTGTGTCCACCGCGCCCCGGAGCAGGTCGTAGCGCTCCTCCTCGAACTCCGGTGGGGTGCACCCGTCCA
Source organism: Streptomyces thermodiastaticus (assembly GCF_014656135.1). Lineage (GTDB taxonomy): Bacteria > Actinomycetota > Actinomycetes > Streptomycetales > Streptomycetaceae > Streptomyces > Streptomyces thermodiastaticus. Next base: position 16,778 of record NZ_BNBV01000036.1, on the reverse strand, counting down.
CCAGGTGCAGCACCGCGTCCGGCTCCAGGATCACCATGGCCGGGCGGTCGCCGATGCCGCGGGCCACGGCGGCGATCCAGGCGCGGTAGGCGTCTCCGTCGGCCGCGCCGCCCTGCGAGTACTGGCCGCAGTCGCGGTGCGGGATGTTGTAGAGCACCAGCAGCGCGACCCGGCCCGCCTTGTCGGCGGCCTCGGTGAAGCCGCGCGCCTCCCGCTCGGGGTTCTCCGGGCCGATCCACTCGGCGGTCGGCTGCTCGGCGATCTTGCGGATCTGCTCGGCATCGGCCGTCCGGCCCGCCTTGAGATAGGCGGCGACCTGACGGGCCGCCTGACTGTCCGGATTGACCCAGAACGGGTCGGTCCCCTTGGGCTGCTGGGTGATCGCGGCGGCACGGCCCTTGTCGTCGTCGGGTGCCCGGCCCTCCCCCGCGGAACACCCGGCGGCCAGCAGTGCCGCTCCCAGTGCGGTCGCACAGGCTCGTACCCCGGCGGCGAGGACGCGCGCGCGGGCCCCCCTGCTGACGTCCATACGACTCCCCCTGTCCCCCCGGTGTGCTCGGCGTGATCCGGTCGGCCCACCTGGCCAGGTTCCATGCTGCCAGGCGGGACGGACTTACGCGCCGGTTCCGGTGAGGTACGCCGATACGAGGACGTTCGTGGCGCAACCACCGTGCACCGGGTCGAACGTGCCTGCGCATGCGATCAGCCGCAGCTCGGCCCGGCCCGGCCGCGCCCCCTCGGCGAGCCGCCCGGCGAGACGTGCGGCGGGCACGGTGGTGACGGCCTCGACGGTGAAGTCGGCGGTTCGGCCGCCGTCCTGGACCACCCGGACCGTCTCGCCGGGACGCACCGAGGGAAGGGCGTGCAGCGCGGCGGGCCGGCCGCCGGTGTCGGCACGTCCCATCAGCAGCGCGGCACCCTGCGCGCCGGGGCGCACCCCGGTGGCGTACCAGCCCACGGTGGTGGCGGCCCGGGTGTCCGGCGGCGGGGCGAGCCGGCTCGGCGCATCGGAGGCGAGCGCGGTGACGGGAGCGCTCACGCCGAGGCCGGGGACCTCCACGCGCCGGGGCGCCGGGACGTCCGGCAGCGGCGGAGCCGCCGGGGGCAGCCGGTCCTGCGCGGGCCGGCCGACCGCGGCCATGTCCCCGGTGGCGGGCTCGACGAGCCCGTGCCCCACGCCGTCGGCCAGGTCGCCGCCCCAGGTCCACACCCCGAGCAGCAGCACCGTCCAGGCCAGGCCGGCCAGGAACCGGCCGCCGGCGCGGTGCGGGCGCGCGGTGCCGGGGTGTGCGGTGGCGGTCGTGGCGCGGTGTGCGGTGTCGGTCATCGTCCCGCCCGCCTCCTCAGTCCTCGGTCCGGTCCCGGTCACGCCCGGTGGCACCGCCGCGCCGGTGCGGCAGGAGGAGGACGGCGGCCGTGGCGGCACCGGCCAGGAGCAGTCCGGTCACCGCCTCGGCGGCACCCGGCCCGTCCGCGCCCGGCCGGGCGGACAGGGAAGCGGACGCGGCGGTGCGCGGTCCGGCGTGGGCGGGCCGGCCGGCGGCACCGCCGGACGGGAGCGCCACGGTGTCCCGTCCGGCCCGGCCGGCCGCGCGGACACCGTCGGCCGGGCCGAGCGCGACGGCCACGGCGCCGGCCAGCAGCAGACCGGCACAGAGAGTCAGGCGCGCTGAACCCATGGTGAGACCTCCGGGTCCCAGCACACCCGCCGGGACGCGGGAGCGCATCCGCGGCCGGGCGGTCGCTGCGCCGTCCGGGTGACGGCGGCGGCAACCGGACGGCGCGCGCGGACGCGGGGCGGCACGGGAGCGGCGCCCCGCGCACCGGACCGGATCAGGCCGGGTCGGACCGGGCCGGGTCAGATCAGGTCGACCAGGTCGGCGATCGAGTCGACGACCTGGGAGGGCCGGAACGGGAAGCTGTCGATGTCCTTCGGCTGCGTCACCCCGGTGAGCACCAGGAAGGTGCGCATCCCCGCCTCCAGACCGGCCAGCACGTCGGTGTCCATGCGGTCGCCGATCATGGCGGAGGTCTCCGAGTGGGCGCCGATCGCGTTGAGCCCGGCCCGCATCATCAGCGGGTTGGGCTTGCCGACGAAGTACGGCTTGCGGCCGGTGGCGGCGGTGATCAGCGCGGCGACGGAGCCGGTGGCGGGCAGGTCGCCCTCGGTGGACGGGCCGACGTTGTCCGGGTTGGTGGCGATGAACCGGGCGCCTCCGCTGACCAGCCGGACGGCCTTGGTCAGGGTCTCGAAGGAGTAGGTGCGCGTCTCGCCGAGGACCACGAAGTCCGGGTCGTGGTCGGTGAGGACGTAGCCGACGTCGTGCAGCGCGGTGGTCAGCCCGGCCTCGCCGATGACGTACGCGCTGCCGCCGGGCCGCTGGTCGGCGAGGAACTGGGCGGTGGCCAGCGCGGAGGTCCAGATGTTCTCCTCCGGCACGTCCAGGCCCATGCGGCGCAGCCGGGCGTGCAGGTCGCGCGGGGTGTAGATGGAGTTGTTGGTCAGCACCAGGAACGGCCGGCCGGAGTCCCGCAGCTTCTTCAGGAAGGCGTCGGCGCCGGGGATCGGCACTCCCTCGTGGATCAGGACACCGTCCATGTCGGTGAGCCACGAGTCGATGGGCTTGCGGTCTGCCATGCGTGCGTCTCCAGGCATGCGTGCGGTCGTCGGCCGAGGGCGCCGGAACCACGGCGTACCGGCAGGCTCAGCCTAACGGCGGATTCGCCGGCGGGATGCGCCTGAGGTTCCACTCAGCCGTCGCCGCGCCCGAACACCGGCCCCAGCAGCAGCTGTGCCGCGCCCTCGGCCACCGCGCGCCCTCCGCCCGGCGCCGTCCGTACCGGCACCGCCTCCTGGCGCAGCCCCTCGCGCCGGGCCCGCGCGGCGAGCACCGCGCCCACGCCGGTGACGAACTCCTCGGGGGCCGCCGCGACCGTGCGGCCGCCCAGCAGCACGAGGTCGATGTCCAGCAGGGCGACGAGGTTGGCGGCCCCCGTGCCCAGCACCCGCGCCGCCTCCGCCGTCTCCCCGCGCGCCACGGCCGCCAGGCACAGCGCCTCCAGGCAGCCGCGGTCCCCGCACCCGCACGGCGGCCCGTCGAGCTGGATCACCTGGTGCCCGAACTCGCCCGCGCCGGTGCGTGCGCCCCGGTGCACGCTTCCGCCGATCACCAGTCCGGCGCCCAGACCGGTGCCCAGATGCAGATAGACGAAGGAGTCGCCCGCGCCGGCGACCGCCAGGCCCAGGGCCGCCGCGTTGGTGTCCTTGTCGACGGCGACGGGCACCCCGAGCCGCCGGACGAGTGCGTCCCGCAGCGCGAAGCCGTCCCACTCGGGGAAGCCGGTGACCCGGTGCAGCACGCCCCGCGTGTGGTCGAGCGGCCCGGGCAGCGCCACGCCGACCCCCACGAGGGAGTCCACCCGCGCGAGCGGAGCCGCGTCCGCGTCACCGTGCGCTCCCGCCCCCGGGAACACCTCCGCCACCAGCGCCTCGGCCTCCGCGGCCACCCGCTCCACCACCGCCTCCGCCCCGGCCGCGAAGTCCAGCCTCGCGCGCCGTTCCGCGGCCACGGTCCCGTTCAGGTCGACCAGCACGGCCCGCAGTTCGTCCCGGTCGGCGTGCACACCGACCGCGTGCCCGGCCTGAGGCACCAGCCGCAGCACCGTCGGCGGCTTGCCCCCGGTGGAGGCCCGGCGTCCCGCCTCGGCCGCCAGGCCCCGCTCCCGCAGCCGCGCGGTGATCTTGCTCACCGCCTGCGGGGTGAGGCCGGTGCCCTCGGCGAGCTCCAGCCGGCTGATGCCCTCGCTGCCGGCCCGGCGCAGCAGGTCCAGCACCAGCGCCGTGTTGTGGCTGCGCAGGGCGAGCAGGTTCGCCCCGGCGCTCCGGCCGCCCGCCGTGCCCGCCACCCGCATGCCGCCCGGCGTTCCCGCCGCCCGCATGCCGCCCGGCGTGCCGACCGCACCGCGCACGGCGACGCCCGCCGCGTCCCGCGCGTCCGCGGCGCCGGCCGTACCTGCCGTGCCCACCGTCTGCTTCCCGCTGCTCACGCTCCCATTCTCTCCCGCACTTGCACTTCGGCAACAGCGTTGCGAAAGTGGAGGGCATGACTGGCCCTCTCACTGGCACTCCCCTCCGCGTCGGCCTGGTCGGCTACGGCCTCGCCGGCTCGGTCTTCCACGCTCCCCTGATCGCCGCGACCGAGGGGCTGACCCTCGACACCGTCGTCACCTCCAGCGAGGAACGGCAGGCCCAGGCCCGCGCCGAGTTCCCGGACGTCCGTCTGGCCGCCGACCCCGAGGACCTGTTCGCCCGCGCCGGCGAACTGGACCTGATCGTCGTCGCCTCCCCGAACAAGACCCACGTCCCCCTCGCCACGGCCGCGCTGAAGGCCGGCCTGCCCGTGGTCGTGGACAAGCCCCTCGCGGGCACGGCCGCCGAGGCGCGCGGCCTGGCCGCCCTCGCCGAGGAGCGCGGGCTGCTGCTGTCGGTCTTCCAGAACCGCCGCTGGGACAACGACTTCCTGACCCTGCGCAAGCTGCTCGCGGACGGCGAGCTGGGCGAGGTGTGGCGGTTCGAGTCCCGCTTCGAGCGGTGGCGGCCCCGGCCGAAGGGCGGCTGGCGGGAGTCCGGCGACCCCGCGGAGCTCGGCGGCCTGCTCTACGACCTCGGCAGCCATGTCGTCGACCAGGCCCTCGTCCTGTTCGGCCCGGTCACCCACGTGTACGCCGAGTCGCTCGTCCGCCGGGAGGGCGCCGAGATTGACGACGACACCTTCATCGCGCTCACGCACGCCGGCGGCGTCCGCTCCCACCTGTACGTCTCCGCCACCGCCGCCCAGCTCGGCCCGCGCTTCAGGGTGCTGGGCTCGCGGGCCGGCTACGTCAAGCACGGCCTGGATCCGCAGGAGGCCGCGCTGCGCGAGGGCCGCCGTCCGGGCCCGGACGGCTGGGGCGAGGAGGAGCAGGCCCTGTGGGGCCGGCTCGGTGCCGGTCAGTCCCCGGTGACCGGCGGCGGCACACCGGTGCCGACCCTACCGGGCGACTACCCCGCCTACTACGCGGCCGTGGCCGCCGCCCTGCGCGAGGGCGCCCCGAACCCGGTGACCGCGCTGGAGGCGGCCGCCGCCCTGGACGTGCTGGAGGCGGCCCGCCGCTCGGCCCGCGACGGCGTGGTGGTGGCGCTGTGACACCTCCGGCCCCGCATCGGCACCAGGACGCTCCCGGCATCGAGGAGCTGCAGGAGCAGGAACGTCACCTGGTCTTCGACCGGTTCACCCATGACGACGCCTGGGCGCTGGGCTGCCTGCTGGTGGAGCTGGCCCGGGAACGGCAGGCACCGGTCGCCATCGACATCCACCGCGCCGGCCAGCAGCTCTTCCACGCCGCGCTGCCCGGCTCCACCCCGGACAACGACGCCTGGATCGCCCGCAAACGCCGGGTGGTGGAGCGCTACGGCTGCGCCTCCTACCTGGTGGGCGCCCGGTTCCGGGCCAAGGGCACCACCTTCGAGGAGTCCTCCCGGCTGGACCCGGACCGCTACGCGGCGCACGGCGGCTCCTTCCCCCTCACCGTGCGGGACGTCGGCGTGATCGGCGCGGTCACGGTGTCGGGCCTGCCGCAGGTGGAGGACCACCGTCTGGTGGTGGAGGCCCTGGAGAGGTTCCTGGGCCGGCAGGTCCCCTCGTACGGATCCTGACCGTCGGCCCACGACGGCTCCCCGGCGGATCCGCCAGGACCCGCCGGGGAATTACCGGCATCCACCCTCCGGTTGGGGTTGGCTGTACCCGCAAGTGATCACGTCACCACCCGCCCGGAGGGATCGGAACGATGAGCGACACGGCAGCCTCGGTGAAGGAACAGGTCGGACGGTACGGCATCTGGAACGTCGGTCTCCGTTCGGAGGACCCGGCCCGGCGAGGCGCGATCGCCGAGGCGGCCGCCGAGCTGGAGGACCTCGGGTTCGGCGCGGTCTGGCTCGGCGGCAACAGCGCCGCCCGTCACGCCACCCCGCTGCTGGAGGCGACGACGCGGCTGGTGGTGGGCACCAGCATCCAGAGCATCTGGGACTACACCGCCGAGGACAGCGCGGCCGGCCACGCCGAGGTGGAGTCGGCCCATCCGGGACGGTTCGTGCTGGGCCTGGGCGTGAGCCACGCCAAGCTCGCCGAGCAGTACCGCCGCCCGTACTCGGCCATGGTCGCCTACCTGGACGCCCTCGACGCGGCCGGGGTGCCCGCCGAGCGCCGGGTGCTGGCCGCGCTGGGCCCGAAGATGCTCCAGCTGTCCCGCGACCGGGCGGCCGGCACGATCCCCTACCTGGTCACCCCCGAGCACACCGCGCGGGCCCGGGAGATCCTGGGCGACGGCCCGCTGCTGGCCCCGGAGTTCAAGGTGGTCCTGGAAGAGGAAGCCGAGCGGGCCCGTACCGTCGCCCGGAGCTACCTCGCGAGGTACCTGCAGCTGCCGAACTACACCAGCAACTTCCTGCGCCTGGGCTTCACCGAGGACGACGTCCGGGGCGGCGGCAGCGACCGGCTGATCGACGCGGTGTTCGCCTGGGGTTCCGAGTCCCGCATCCGCGACCGCATCGAAAAGTTCCATGCGGCGGGCGCGGACCATGTGGTGGTGCAGGTGGTGACCGAGGCCGAGGACCGGGACGCGCTGCCGGCCCAGGAGTGGCGCCGCCTGGCCGCACTGCTGGGCTGACCCGGCACGGGGCGGCGGGCGCCGGAACGGCGCCGGCCGGGCGCGGCTAGGCGTTGTCGACCCGCTGCCGCTGCCGCCCCAGCCCGCCGACCTCCAGTTCGACCACGTCACCGGCGCGCAGATACGGCTTGGGCTCGGGCCGCCCCATGGCCACGCCCGCCGGGGTGCCGGTGTTGATGACGTCACCGGGATACAGGGTCATGAACCGGCTGACGTAGCGGACGACCTCGGCCACGGGGAAGATCTGCTCGGCGGTGGTGCCGTTCTGCTTCAGCTCCCCGTTGACCCACAGTCTCAGCGGCAGGTTCTGCGGGTCGGGCACCTCGTCGGCCGTCACCAGCCAGGGCCCCAGCGGGTTGAACGTCTCGCAGTTCTTGCCCTTGTCCCAGGTGCCGCCGCGCTCCATCTGGAACTCCCGCTCGGAGACGTCGTTCGACACGACGTACCCGGCGACATGCGCGAGCGCCTCCTCGGCGGACTCCAGATAGCGGGCCGTACGCCCGATGACGACCGCCAGCTCCACCTCCCAGTCGGTCTTCGTGGAGCCGCGCGGCACGAGCACGGTGTCGTTCGGCCCGACCACGGTGTCCGGGGCCTTGAAGAAGATCACCGGCTCGGCGGGCGGCTCGGCCCCGGTCTCCCGGGCGTGGTCGTGGTAGTTCAGCCCGATGCACACGATCTTGCCGATCCGGGCGAGCGGCGGCCCGATCCGCAGCCCGTCCGCGTCCAGCACGGGCAGCTCCCCGGAGCCGGCGGCGGCCCGGATCCGGCCGAGGGCCGCGTCGTCGGCGAGGAGACCGCCGTCGATCTCCGGGACGATGCCGGACAGGTCGCGCAGGATGCCCTCGTCGTCCAGCAGCGCGGGCCGCTCCGCACCCGCCGCACCGACGCGCAGCAGCTTCATGATCCTCATCTCCCTCGATCGACCGGTCGATCGTCCACAGCCGGCGCCCCCGCCGCAACCCCCGTTCACCTGCCGGACCACGAGCCCGGCCGGTGCCGTCCCGACCCACACGGCCCACCGGCACCACACCACCGCCCACGCCGCGCTCACCGCTGCAGCAGCACCCGCTCCACCGCGGTCCACGTCGTGCTGGTCACCACGTACAGCGCGGCGGCCAACGGCACCACGGCCACGGTGACCAGCGTGGTGAAGGACAGCAGCGGCACCACCCTGCCGACGGCACCGAGCCCGGGGACCTGCTCGCCCGAGCCCGCCGCCGCGGCCAGGGACTCGGCCGTGCTCCGCCGGGTGCGGACGTAGTTGAACCCGGCGACGGCCGCCACGATCGCGAACAGCGCGAGGTACACAAGCCCGGACGCGCCGAGGAGTCCACCGTCCGCCAGCGCGTCGGCCCAGCGTCCGCCCAGCGGCGCCGCCCCCAGCCGGTGCCCCAGCAGCTCGTTGGTCTCGCCGCCGATCGTGGTGCTGGAGAAGAGGTGGTACAGCAGGAAGAACGCCGGCAGCTGCAGCAGGCCGGGCAGACAGCCCGACAGCGGGGAGACCTTCTCCTCGGCGTGCAGGGCGAGCACCTCCTGCTGCAGCCGGTTCGGGTCGGTGCCGTACTTCTTGCGCAGCTCGGCGATCCGCGGCTGCAACGCTGCCCGCGCCTTCTGCCCGCGGGCGGCGGCCCGGGCGAGCGGATGGACGAGCAGGCGTACGAGGGCGGTGAACAGGACGATCGCGGCGGCGGCCGCGGAGGCGTGGAAGACCGGCTGGAGCAGGTCGGCGAGGTGCGCGACCAGGCGGGCGAAGAACGAGAAGAACACGGACATGAAAGGAGCCCTCCGGGGGTCTCGTCGTGCGGCACGGCGCGCACATGTCCCCCGAGGGGCCATCGGCCCGGCCAGGCTGGGGGTATGCGTCGCTCCGGTGAGGACACAAGCGGCATGACGAGCCGGCCCGCGTGGGTCACGCGACACAAGGCGGTGAAAGAGAAGAGATAAGCGGTGAAGGAGAAGAGATAAGGTGCGTGCCCCTACGCGGCGACGGCCGCCGGAAGGGCACGTCCGGGTGCCCGGGGCCGGCGCCGGCCCGGGGCGTCGGGATCGCGCTGCGGCAGGAAGGCCGTACGCCGGGCCCGGTCCCGGATGGCGGTGCGCACCCGGGTGGGCGGCACGGCGGGAGCATGGCACGCGGCGAACAGCACGCAGGTGACGAGCGCGGCCTCGGCGGCCGCGGTCGCGGCGAGCGCGACACTCGCGGCGAGGCTGCCGGAGCCGAGCAGCGCCAGCTGCACCAGCAGGAACAGGCTCAGCAGCACAGGGGCGAGCCGCGCGACGACTCGGTCACGGATCACGACAGCTCCCCCTCTCCGTCCTGCTTCTGGTCTTCCGACGGTTATACCTGATCGGCGCAATGCACCGGGAGGGGCTCCAGCCACCGTCCCGGCTCCGGCAGGGTCGAGTGACCGGGTAGCGGCGGCGCCGGCAGCGGCGTCGACGAAGTGCACCCGCCGACCGGTCCGCACATCACCGGACGAACGACCGGGCCGGGACATCAAGGGAACCAAGGACACACATCACCGCGCAGAGAAGCCGGAGGCAGAAGGCCGACGGCCTCCCGTCTCTCCCTCCCCCGATGGTGCAGCTCCCTGACGTTCGTCACCGGCCGGCAGTACGGTGTCCCCCATGCGCCCCGACACCCCCGCCGTCACCGTCGACCACGCCGCGGAGGCGGCCCGCCTGCAACGGACCGCCGCGCTCTACCCCGAGGACGCCGAGGCCCTGCTGCTCCGGGCCGCGGCCCACCTGGAGGTCTCCGGCGACCGCCCCGCCGCGACCGCGCTCTACGACCGCCTGCTCTCCTCCCCCGACGACCTGGACAACCCCCACCTGGTGCGCGCCCTGAAGGCGGCCAACCTCTGGGAGTACGGCCACGACGCCGAGGCGCGGGCCATCATCGAGGGCATCCGCACCACCGCCCCGCGCGACCCCGCCCCCTGGGTGATCGTCGCGGAGGCCCTGGAGGCCCACGACGAGCTGGACGCCGCGCACTCGACGTTCACCGAGGCCGCGGAGCTGCTGATCGCGGACACCGCGGAACCCCCGCAGGCCACCCACCCTCTCCTCTTCGGCCGCCACCGGGTCCGCCGCAAGCTCGGCACGGACCATGACACCTGGGACACCCTCGCCGACTCCGTCAGCACGCTGCCGGTCTCCCTGGACGAACTCCACGACCCCACCCGCGTGTGGTCCCTCGGCTCGGAGAACCCGGCCGAGCTGCGCGCCGAGATCACCCGCCTGCGCGCCGAGCTGGGCGCCTACCGCCAGGCCCTGTCCCGCCCGTTCCCGGTCGCGGTCCTCCACTGGCCGGCCGCCGAACTCGACGAGCTGCTGACCTCGTATCCGTCCCTGACCTCGGAGTACCCCTCCCACACCGCCCACCTGGACGCCATAGAGGCCGCCCTGCGCGAACTGTCCGCCTCCGGCACCCCCAACCTGGGCATCGTCAGCGGCACGGTCCCCTCCTACGAGGCCTTCGCCGCCGCGGAGGGCGCCTCCCCGACCGACGCGACCCTGCTGCCCCAGTACGCCACCACCCTGGCAGCCCGCGGCCGCGCGGTGCCCTGGCCCCCGGAGCGGGGAGCGGCGTGCTGGTGCGGGTCGGGGAAGTCGTATGGGGAGTGTCATGGGGCAACTCCCGTACAGGACTCGTAGGTCTGCGAGGTCTGGGAGTAGGACGAGCAGGAGGCTGCTGAGCTCCGCCTCAGCGGTCGCACACGCCAGCGCGACGCCGGGCCGGTGAAATTGGGCCGGCTCACCGTGTCTGCTTGGAGTGCGTGACCGGTGTGATGGGCGCCGGGTTGGCGAGCGCGTCCGGGTCCGTGGTCCACTCTGTGCCTCCGCCTTCCGGTAGCAGCCATGCGACCGGTTGGGGACGATCGCCGTCGGGGGCGATGGCCCGCAGGATTCCGCGGCGGCCGGTCGTGGTGTCCTCCACAGTGCGGCCGAGCCATGGGTGATCGCGGTGGAGCATGCCGCGGGCGGTGCTCACTTGATCTCACCGCTTCCCGCCGCCAGCGGCGCCCACGAGTAGCACACCCGAACGCCCCGGTCCATCAGCCAGCGGATCTCGCGGTACCGCAGTTCGTGCCACGGGTCGGGCGCGATCACCGCAGGCCACCGGACGATCACGACGCCGACCGCACCGGCTGCGGCCACGTCTCGTACTCGCAGCCATCCCTCACGCTGACAGGGATCCGCCGTGCCGTGTAAGTCCGCGATCACCTCTGTGATCTTCAGTCCGTGTTTCGCCGCGAAGGCGCGGCCTTCATGCTCGGCGCGCTGCAAGGCCAGGCCGGGCATCTGATGGCCGCGTTCCGCACACACGTACAGCACGGCCAGGGTGGGATCCAGGCCGGTAGGGGAGGTGTCTCGCTCCTGCGTCGTGCTCGCTGTGGTCATCACTGCCTCAACACGTGAAGTGGCTGGGGACCCTGTCGCGCCCCTTACGGAGCAGGGGCGCGACAGGGCCGCTACACGTCACCTAACCGCGCATGACCGTGCGCGGGCATGACGAAGACGGCCAGGTCATTGCGCCCCTAACTGACGAATTGACTCGCGTTTTACTTCCTGTGACCGCATGGACTGCCTACCGTGGGCCCATGGCGGAGACCAGAAACGCGGCTCTGGCCGCGTTTTTGACACAGCACCAGATGTCGGCCAGAGAACTGGCCGACGCTGTCAACCACGCCATCGGCGACCTGACCGGCCGCCAGGGCGCCACATCGGAGCGCACCGTGTTCCGGTGGCTGTCCGGGGAGAGCCGGTGGCCCCAGGAACGACAGCGCCGCGCCCTGGAGGCCGTGACAGGCCGCTCCATCACGGCCTTAGGGTTCGTGCCTCGCGGGAAACACACGACCGTCTCAACTTCCCCAGCAGAGGAGTCCAAGGTGCTCCGTCGCGAGTTCTGCGGCGCGGCTACTCATGCCGCCGCCGCTGTCGCCGTGCCCTTCATCGCCGCCCCGTCCCGCGTCGGAACGACAGACATCATCCGGCTGCGCAAGCATGGTGAGCGGCTCGTCGCGCTCGACGCGGACCGCGGCGGGCATGGCACCCTCGCCCAGGCAGCCCTGGCCGGCGCTGCTGAAGCGATCGAGCTGCACAAGCGGTCCGCTACACAGCGCGTACGGCAGCGTTTGCTCGCGCTCGCATCGGACTTCACCGCCACCGCCGCATGGTCTCTGATCGACGCAGGACAGATCGACGTTGCCGGCCGGCACCTCGATCGCGCCCTGACCCTCGCGGGCCTCGCCCAGGACTCCGAGATGACCATGCGGGTGTGGAACCTTCGGGCCATGCTCGCCCGGCAGCGCAAAGAGTACGGCGAGGCGGTCGCAGCCTCTCAGGCCATGCTGACGACGGCTGCTGCCCGGCGCAGCCCGCTGCACGCCTCCCTGGCACACGCCCGGACCGCCGTTGGTTTCGCCTACCGCGGTGACCAGCGCGCGGCCCTGCGCTGCCTGGGCCGCGCCGAAGACCTGCTGGCAAAGGCCGACCTTGCACAGCCACGCGCTCCATGGATCGCCTTCTACGGCCCGGCCGAGCTGCACTGCCTGACCGCCATCGTGCGTGATGTCACCGGTGCTCCTGCCGAGGCGGAAGCCGCATGCCACCGAGCGCTCACCGCGCTGCCCGTGTCCTACCGCCGCAACCGCGCCTACACCACCGCGTGCCTCGCACTCTCCCAGCTCCACCAAGGAGACGTCGAACAGGCATGCGCCACCAGTGGCGATGTGTTCGCGATCATGGCCGGGCACCCGCTCCCTGGGCGCATGCGCCGGCTCCTCGGCGACTTCCAGCGTGACCTGATCACACACGCACCCACCGCGCGCATCGCGCACGAGTGGACCGACCGCTTCCAGACCGAATGGAGTCCCCGTGAGCACGGTTGCCGTTGAGCTGCGCCACTTCGGCCACCACGACCTGCCGGCGATCCGGCAGACACTGCTGGACGTACACGCGGACGCCTACGCGGACGAGATGGACGACGAGTTCACCCAGCGATTCCCCTGGTTCGTCGACCACTGGGGCTCCCGCCCCGGCTTCGCATGCGTCATCGGCTACGACGACGGCGAACCGGTCGGCTTCGCCTACGGCGCCCCGGCCGTTCCCGGCCGCGAATGGTGGCGCGAGCACCTGCCCGAGCCGCCGGCCGACACGTCGACCTTCGCCGTCTCCGAGCTGATGGTGCGCCCCGCGTGGCGCAAGACCGGCACCTCCGCACGGCTGCACGAGGCGCTGCTGGCACCCCGGCCCGAGGCGCTGGCCGTACTCCTGGTCGACCCGGACCACCCCAAGGTGCAAGCCCTCTACGAGACATGGGGATACCGCAAAGTCGGCCACCGCCAGCCGTTCCCCGACTCACCGAACTACGCCGTCATGCTCCGCGACCTGCACGGGTAAGTGGCGGCTGCGGGTCCATCCGCAAGCCGTCCAGCGAACGCACAGAAGCGGCTCCCACCATCGGGCGCAGCTCCGGCCGGGCTGATCGCCGCCGCGCAACGCGGTCACAGGTCCGCCGGACACGCCGCTCTGCGGGTGGATGAGCTACGTCGGCGGGACCACCTTGCGGCACAACGTGCACACGTTGCGGCCGTGCACCGCCCCTTCACGTGCGGCTCGACGGATGATCACGCCGACAGGGATGACCTCTTTGTGGCCCAGGGTTCGTTGTCAGTGCCGCCTGTTACAACAGTGGCACGTTCACACGTGTCGGAGGGGGTCTTAGATGACACAGGCGGGGGAACTGGGCAAGCCCGTTGCCGGGGTGTACGAGAGGCTCATCACCCAGCGGATGCGCGACGAGTTGGGCCAGCTTGAGGCCGAGGGCTGGAGGGCCATCGACGCTCGAGTCAGTAAGGACTCGACGCCCCAGGTGCTGGCTCGTCACATCGGCGAGATACTCACCCGCAAGCTCCAGCAACTACCAGCAGACAAGCGGGTGTCGTTTGCCAACCAACTCTTGGAGTCCATAGCCGCGGACACTGCTGACCACGGTCCCGAGCCGCACAGCACTCTCGTGGAAGGTCCCCGGCAACTTCTCGCCTTGGCTGAGCGAGAGGCGCCGGGTGTCTTCGCCATCCGTCCACTCACCCCGTTATCTGAGACCTCGCTGCTGACGAACGCGCCGGAAGACCTCAGCATCGGAACGGAGCTGAGGGCCGAGCTCGCTACGGCCGACCGGGTCGACCTGATCTGCGCCTTCGTGAAGTGGCACGGCATCCGGGTCCTTGAGGAGGCCCTGCGCACCGCAGCCAAACGGGGCGTACCCATACGGATCATCACGACCACGTACATGGGTGTCACTGAGCGCAAAGCACTCGACCGCCTCGTGCGAGACTTCGGCGCTACGGTGAAAGTCAACTACGAGACACGATCCACGCGCCTGCACGCCAAGGCTTGGCTCTTCCACCGCGACACAGGATTCCACACCGCCTACGTCGGCAGCAGCAACCTGTCGCGCGCCGCGCTGCTCGACGGACTGGAGTGGAACGTGCGACTGTCGTCGGTCACTTCGCCAGCGGTGGTGAAGAAGATCGCAGCAACGTTCGATGCGTACTGGAACGACGCGGCCTTCGAGACCTACGACCCGGACCGCGACTATGAACGCCTCGACGATGCACTCGCACAGGCTGGGGGCGCACGCTCGGCCGGCGAGTCGGCGACCGATCCCTCGGCCCTCACCGTACGTCCGTTCCCGCACCAGCAAGACATGCTGGAGCGCCTCGAAGCTGAGCGGAACATACGCGGACGCCACCACAACCTGCTCGTTGCAGCTACCGGAACAGGTAAGACGGTCACTGCTGCTCTCGACTACCGCAACCTCTGCAAGACGTGGGCTGGTGGGCGCCCGCGACTGCTGTTCGTTGCCCACCGCAAGGAGATTCTCAACCAGTCCCTGCGCACGTACCGCAAGGTCCTCAACGACGCTTCCTTCGGGGAACTGCTGCACTCCGGCAAGGATCCCCTCGAGTGGAACCACGTCTTCGCCAGTGTGCAGTCGCTCAACCTTCAGCGGCTAGAACAACTGGCTCAGGATCACTTCGACATCATCGTCATCGATGAGTTCCACCACGCCACGGCGTCTACATACCGTCGAGTGATCGACCACTTCCGCCCCAAGGAACTACTCGGACTGACCGCAACTCCCGAGCGGATGGACGGTCTCAACGTCCAGGACGAATTCTTCGACGGCCGGATCGCTGCCGAGATGCGCCTGTGGGAGGCTCTCGAGAACGACCTGCTCTGCCCCTTCCACTACTTCGGCATCCCGGACGAGACCGACCTGACGCAGTTGGCTTGGAAGCGAGGCGCGTACGCTGACCAAGATCTCGACAACCTGTACACGGGAAATGACGAGCGTGCCGAAATCGTCGTTCAGCAGGTCTTGGACAAAGTTCTCGACCCTACCGCTATGCGTGCTCTGGGGTTCTGCGTGAGCAAGGCACACGCTCACTTCATGGCAGATTACTTCCGCCGCACAACAGATCTTCGCGCCATAGCCTTGGACAGCGACTCGCCGAGCACCCTACGGACCCAAGCGCTACGCGACCTACGCGACGGGAATCTCCAGGTAATCTTCTCCGTAGACCTGTTCAACGAGGGCCTCGACATTCCCGACGTCGACACCCTGCTGCTGCTTCGCCCGACTCACAGCGCCACCATTTTCCTGCAACAGCTGGGCCGAGGGCTGCGCCGCACGCCGAACAAGCCCGTTCTCACTGTGCTTGACTTCATCGGGCAGCATCGGGCCGAGTTCCGCTATGAGAACCAATTCTGCGCCTTGACTAATCTGTCACGGAACCGGCTCGTCGAGCATATCGAGCAAGATTTCCCCCAGCTTCCATCTGGCTGCCAGATTGTCCTGGAGGGCAAGTCCAAAAAACTCGTCCTCGACAACATCAGGACGCAACTTAAGGCAACCGTGAAGACCATATCAAATGAGGTCAAGGCTCTCGGAACCTCGCGCCTCGTCGGCTATCTCCGAGAAAGCCAGCGAGACATCAAGGAGCTCTACAGAAGCAATAACTCGTGGACGGCTATTCTGCATCGAGCCGGCCTCACCGATGAACCACTAACCGCACAGGAGAGCGCACTTCTCAAAAGGGTTCACGCCTTCCTCCACGTGGACGACCCGGACCGAGCTAAAGCGTATCTGCGCCTGCTCGAGGACGATGCCCCGCAGTATGAAGATCTCAACGAGCTTGATCAGTCCTACGCTCGCATGCTGTTCTTCAACATTTGGGATAACGCGGGAGGCTTCACTAGCTACCAGGAGGGGTTCGCGTCACTTCGTCATCAGCGACGGTTCCGCGATGAACTGACGCAGGTGCTGTCGTACGTCATCGACCGAGCTGACCACAACCCCATCGCACTGACGGGAAGCCTCAGCGAGCTTCCCCTGAAGGTGCACAGTTCATACAACCGCTCGGAAATCCTCGCGGCACTTGACGTCGCACGAATCGGTGGCCAGTTGCCACGCTCTTGGGCGCAAGGTGTCCAATGGTCCAAGAAGTATCAGACAGATGCCCTTTTCATCACCTCAGAGAAGGATGAGAAGGACTTCTCTCCCACGGTGCGGTATAGGGATTACGCACGCACTCGGACCCTCTTCCACTGGGAGTCACAGAACAGCACCTCTGAAACCTCCCCCACTGGGTTGCGGTACCAGCAGCACGAACAGAAGGGAAGCCACGTTCTACTCTTCCTCCGGCGCTACAAGGACTCGGACATAGGGACGTCTCAGCCCTGGATGCTTCTTGGTCCAGCAACATATGTTGACCATGAGGGCAGCAGGCCAATGGCCATCACCTGGCGCCTGGAACACGAGCTTCCGGCGGATGTGTGGGTATACGCAGCCAAGGCGCATTAGAAGTACTGCTGTCTTCGGACCCCAGAGTCACGCGATCTAAGGGCTGTCCCGTGAATCGCTTCTGGCGTGCCGGGTGACCTGCTCGTTTGCCGGTCACCCGGCGAGGGCGAGGTTGTGCAGGCGGGCGACGCCGAGCATGGCGTGATGCACGCCGTCACCCCTGAGCCGGCAGTCGCGGAGAATCTTCCAGCCCTTC
>NZ_BNBV01000035.1 GCF_014656135.1 Streptomyces thermodiastaticus | reverse complement strand
CCTACAACTACGACCGGGGCACGGACACCAACGGCAACCTCGACATGGGCCTGCTGTTCTGCTGCTACCAGCAGGACCTCACGCGCCAGTTCGAGACCGTGCAGCGGCGGCTGGAGGGCGAGCCGCTCACCGACTACATCACGCCGTTCGGCGGCGGCTACTTCTTCGCCCTGCCCGGAGTCCGGGACGAGACCGACTGGTACGGGCGCGCGCTGCTGAGCTGACGGAGAACTGCACGGAGTTGACCCATTTGGTCAATACAAGATCAGAAATTGTTGCGCGTCCTCTTTCCCCGGCGTTCACCCGCACGCCATCATGGCTCAGCCGTCGCACCGCCGAGCCGGCGGAGCGTCCCGGTCCGTTCGCAGCGAGAACGATCCTGCCCGGAGGGTGACGAACATGGCCAGCAGGAGGAGACGAGCAACGATACGGAGTCTCGGGGCGCTGGCCGGCGCCGCGGCACTCGCCGTGCTGGGCGGCAGCGCGCCCGGCTGGGCCGCCGCGTCCGCCGGCGAGGGACAGCCGCGCACGGCCACACCGATCGAGCACATCGTCGTCCTGTTCGACGAGAACATCTCCTTCGACCACTACTTCGCCACCTACCCGAAGGCCGCGAACACCGACGGCACCAGGTTCACCGCGGCGAAGGACACCCCGAAGGACATCGACACCCTCGCCAACGCCGGGCTGCTGAAGCACAATCCGAACCAGTACCCGCCCAAGCGTCTCGGCCCCGACCAGGCGGTCACCTGCGACCAGAACCACTCCTACGGTCCCGAGCAGTACGCCTACAACGGCGGCAGGGCCGACCAGTTCGTGCAGAACACCGAGGTCGACAAGTGCAGCGGCGGCCTGTTCGGCGAGCCGGGCCTGGTGATGGACTACTACGACGGCAACACCGTCACCGCCATGTGGAACTACGCCCAGCACTACGCGATGAGCGACCGTTCCTTCAGCTCCACCTACGGGC
The DNA here is from genome assembly GCF_014656135.1 of Streptomyces thermodiastaticus. Taxonomy (GTDB): domain Bacteria; phylum Actinomycetota; class Actinomycetes; order Streptomycetales; family Streptomycetaceae; genus Streptomyces; species Streptomyces thermodiastaticus. The sequence continues at coordinate 54,176 of NZ_BNBV01000035.1, read as the reverse complement.
CGTCCACACCCGGCGCCATCAACCTGATCTCCGGTCAGACGCACGGCATCATCTCCGTCGACCCGGCCTCCGGCACCGAGAACCCCGAGCAGACCGCCACGCCCGACCCGTACGTGGTCCAGTCCCCCGACGAGCACGGCGTGGGGACGATGATCAACGACCCGGACCCGGCCTTCGACGACTGCTCCGGCAACAACCACACCAGCGACAGCGCGCTGGCCGTGATGACCGGCCGCAACATCGGCGACCTGCTCAACGCCAAGAACGTCACCTGGGGTTGGTTCCAGGGCGGCTTCAGGCCCTCCACCGCGTGGAGCGGCACAAAGGGCGAGTACGCCCGGTGCGAGACAGCCCACGCCAATGTCGGCGGGGCCGAGGTCGTCGACTACAGCCCGCACCACAACCCGTTCGCCTACTACAGGTCGACGGCCAACCCGCACCACCTGCCGCCGGCGAGCGTCGACGAGATCGGCCACGACGGGCAGGCCAACCACAACTACGACCTGACCGACTTCCACGCGGCGCTCACGGCGGGCAAGCTCCCGGCCGTCAGCTTCGTCAAGGCGCCCGCCTACCAGGACGGCCACGCCGGCTACTCCGACCCCATCGACGAACAGCACTTCCTGGTCGAGCAGATCAACGCGATCCAGAGCTCGCCGCAGTGGAAGTCCACCGCGATCGTCATCGCCTACGACGACTCCGACGGCTGGTACGACCACGCCTACGCGAAGGTGCGCAACGGCTCGACCGACACCTCGATCGGCTCCAACGGCAAGGCCACCGACAGCCCGGCCTGCCAGAGGGGACCGAAGCCGGCCGGCGGCTACCTGGACCGCTGCGGACCCGGCACCCGCCAGCCGCTGCTGGTCATCTCCCCGTACAGCAAGGTCAACAAGGTCGACCACACGCAGACCGACCAGGCCTCGATCATCCGCTTCATCGAGGACAACTGGCACACCGGCCGCATCGGCGACCACTCCTTCGACGCCACCGCGGGGCCGCTGACCGGTCTGTTCGACTTCCGGCACCCCAACAACAAGCAGGTGCTGCTCACCATGGACGGATCGGTGAAGTCCGTGGGACCGATCCGGCCGGTGCGCCCGGTGGCCACCAGCATCACGCCGGGCCCGGACATGCAGAACACGGCCGTCGCCACCGAGTCCTCCGCCTTCCCGGCCGTGCCGGTGGGGCTCGCGGTGGGCGGGCTGCTGGCCGTCGGGGCCACCGGCACGTATCTGACCATGCGGCGCCGGGCCCGGGGCACCGCCTGAGTCCTCACCGCCACGGGTCTTGCTCCTCACGACGGGATGTCCGGCCCGGGCCGGCGCAGGCCGGGGAGGAAGGGAGACACAAGGGGCCGTCCCGCCCGCGGCAGGGCGGCCCCTCGTCGTGCACGGACGCCGTCAGGGCTGTGACGGCAGCGTCGCGCAGGTGGAGGCGGCCGGCTTGCCGGCCAGGCGGTCGGTGAGCCAGTCGACGGCCGCGCCCTGGTCGGTCAGCAGCGGCCCGAAGTGGTTGAGCAGCGGGCTGACCACGTCCGGCAGGACGACGGGTTCGTAGACGACGTCGGCCCCCTGGGCGCACCAGTCGACGGCGAGCTGCCGGGCCTGACCGTGCGGCACGAGGTTGTCCTGGGTGCCGGTGGCGACCCGGACCGGACCGGCCGGACGGAGCCGGCCGATGCGCTGGGTGTCCAGGAACTCCTGCAGCTGCGGGGCGGAGTCGATGATCTCGCTGAGGGTCTGCCCGTCGGTCGTCCACGTGCTGCTCTTGGCGTAGCCGTAGCGCAGGATCGCGTCGCCCACGCACATGGTCGACAGGTCGGCCAGGGCGTCCTTCCCGGCGGCGTCGAGGTGGGCCTCGGCGATGGGCCGCAGCTCCGGGTCGCTCTGCAGGAAGCCGTTGAGCGACCAGCCCAGCGCGCCCGTCAGCTCGGTGCCGTCGATGCCCTCGGTGACCTTCGTGAGGTCGGCGGGCGGTGCGCCCGCGTAGGTGCCGGCGAGGCGGACGTCCGGGGCGTACTGCGGCTGCAGTTCGGCGGCCGCCGCGGTGGCGCCGCCGCCCTGGCTGTAGCCGAACAGCCCCACGGGCGAGTCGGCGGTGACCGAGGCACCCTGCACGGACCGGGCGGCGCGGGCCGCGTCCAGGACGGCGTGGGCCTCGTCGACGCGGTTGACGTAGGTGTGCAGCCGGTCCGTGGCGCCCAGGCCGACGTAGTCGGTGACCACGACCGCGGTGCCCCGGGCCAGCAGCCGGTAGACGGACAGGTCCTCGTAACCGACCGACACCGTCTGCCCGTTGACCGTGACCGGATGCTCCAGGCCCAGGGAGGCCGCGCACTGGTCGCCCTGGCCCATGGTGCCCGGTGCCACGACGACCAGGGGACGCGGCCCGGATCCCGTCCAGCGGGCGGTCGGCTCGATGTAGGCGCCGGTGACCGCGACGGGCTCGCCGTTCGCGTCGGTCGACTTGTACATCAGCCGGGTGGCCCGGCCCGGCAGCGGGCCGTGCAGCGAGGGCAGCCACAGCGCGAGCCGCAGCGGCTCACTGCGGATCAGGGTGCCGTCGGCGTCGGGGAGTTCGGCGGGCGGATTGTAGAACTCCGGGATGGTGACGCCCCGGGAGACCACGGACGCGGAGGCGGTGGACGCCTCGGCGGCGGTGGCCGCGAGCGCCTGGACGCCGAGACACGACAGGGCGGTGAGCGCTGCGGCGAGCAGACGTCTGCGCACGGGCATGGCAGGACCTCCTGGATCGGCGGGACAGGAGTCACGGAGCCTCGTCGCCTCCGGGCGGCGCTCGGGCCGGTCCGGGCACGAGGACGGAACAGACGGGCAAACGGGGCGGCAGGAACGTCCACCGGCTGCCTCGTGCCGGTGGGCCATGACGGAAGAGACCGTACCCAGCCCCTGTTACCGCCGGTAAGTATCCGGGAGGTTACGATTGGGTAATGTGACTGAGGGTCAGATGAGTGATGTGCTTCGGCCGGTCCGCCCCTGGCCGGGGCGCCCTCGGGACGCGGCTCACCAGGCCATCTGGTCCAGCAGTGCCGTCGGATCGGGCTTCGGGACCCCGCCCGGGTTCAGCTCCGCCCAGATCACCTTGCCGTGGGCCGCGTACCGGGTGCCCCACCGTCCGGCGAACTGCGACACCAGGAACAGGCCGCGCCCGCCTTCGTCGGTGGTCGTCGCCTGCCGCGGCCGCGGCGAGGTGTTGCTGCCGTCGGACACCTCGCACACCAGGGTGCGGCCCAGCAGCAGCCTCACCCGCACCGGCGGGGCGCCGTAGCGGATGGCGTTGGTCAGCAGCTCGCTGAGGATCAGTTCGGCGGCGAACAGGGAGTCCAGTAGCTGCCACTCCTCCAGCCGCCGGTTCACCTCCGCGCGCACCCGGGAGACCGCCGCCGGGTCGAACGGCACGTCCCACGACGCGACACGGTCCGCCGCCAGCAGCCGAGTCCGCGCCACCAGCAGGGCCACGTCGTCGCTGGGCCGGCCCGGCAGCATCGCCTCCATCAGCGCCCGGCAGGTCTCCTCGGGCGTCCGGTCCGAGCCCGCCACTGCGTCGGCGAGCATCCGCAGTCCCTCGTCGATGTCCCGCCTGCGGTCCTCGACCAGCCCGTCGGTGAACAGCACCAGCCGGCTGCCCTCCGGCAGGATCAGCTCGCCCGCCTCGAACGGCTGCCCGCCCACGCCGAGCGGCGGTGACAGCGGAAGGTCGGGGAGGGTCACCCGGCCCTCAGGGTCCACCACCGCCGGTGCCACGTGCCCGGCCCGCGCCACGGTGCAGTGGCCGCTCACCGGGTCGTAGATCGCGTACAGGCAGGTCGCCCCCGTCACCAGGGAGCCCTCGCCGTCCCCGCCGCCGAGGACGTCCATGCGTCCCACCATCTCGTCGAGATGCCCCAGCAGCTCCTCCGGCAACAGGTCCAGCGAGGAGAAGTTCAGTACGGCCGTGCGCAGCCGGCCCATGGTGACCGCGGCGTGCAGCCCGTGCCCCACCACGTCGCCCACGACCAGCGCCACCCGGAACCCGGGCAGCGGGATCACGTCGAACCAGTCCCCGCCCACCCCCGACTGGGCCGGCAGGTACCGCCAGGCCACCTGAACCGCGTCCTGCTCCGGGAGGTCCTGCGGCAGCAGGCTGCGCTGCAGCGTCACCGCCATCTCGTGCTCCCGGGCGTACCGGCGCGCGTTGTCGATCGCGACGGCCGCCCGCGCGCCCAGCTCCTCGGCGACCGCGACGTCCTCCTCCTCGAACTGCGGCGTGCCGCTGCCCCGCCAGAAGCTGACCATGCCGAGCACCACGCCGCGCGCCCGCAGCGGCACCGTGATCAGCGAGTGGATCCCCGACTCCAGCACCCGGCGCGCCCCTTCTCGGTCGTGCGCCCGCCAGTCCTCCGCCCGGTGCAGATCGGGCACCAGGACGGCCTTGCCGCGCCGCAGCGCCGCCGCCATCGGTGTGTCGGCCACGACGAACCGGATCGGTTCGCCGACCGGCTGCAGCGGGGTCTCCGGCAGGGCTCCGCGCACGGCCGTGCGTCGCATCCGGTGCACGGCGCCCGTGGGCTCCTCGCCCGACAGCACGGACTCCAGCAGCTCCACGGTCACCACGTCCGCCAGCCGGGGCACCGCCACCTCGGCGAGCTCCTCGGCGGTGTGCCGCACGTCCAGCGTGGTGCCGATGCGCACCCCGGCCTCGTACAGCAGGGTCAGCCGGCCCCGGGCCACCTCGGCCCGGCCGGTAAGCCGCTGCAGCTCGGTGGTGTCGCGGAAGCTGGCCACCAGGCCCGGCGCGCCGCCGTAGGGCGCGGTCCGCCGGGTGTTGACCGCCAGCAGCCGGTCCTTGACCGGGCACACCTGGTCGGAGGCGATCTCGCCGGCCACCAGCAGCCGGGTCAGCTGCGGGCCCAGGTCGAGCTCGGTGACGTGCCGCCGGTCGGCGTCCGGCGGCAGGTGCAGCAGCCGGCGCGCCTCGTCGTTGGCGAGCAGCAGCCGCCCGTCGGCGCCGACGATCAGCACGCCCTCGCGGACCGCGTGCAGCACCGCGTCGTGGTGCTCGTACATCCGGGTCATCTCGGCCGGGTCCAGGCCGTGGGTCTGGCGGCGCAGCCGCCGGCTGACCAGGGCGGTGCCGCCGGTCGCCAGCGCCAGGGCGAGCGTCGCCCCGCCCACCATCATCGGCACCTGCCGGTCCAGCAGATGCCCGAGGGTGCCCACCCGGATGCCTGCCTGGACGACGCCGACCACTCGCCGGTTCTGGTCCGTCACGGGCACCACCGCGCGCACCGCCTCGCTCGGCTCGTCGCGGTAGCGGTCGGTGAAGGTCTCGCCCGCCAGGGCCCGGCCGACCTCCCGGGCCCGGGTGCCGACGCGGTCCGGCGCGCTGTCGGCCACCCGCGTCCCCGTGGTGTCCAGCACGGCGACGAAGTCGAGGTCGGCGCCGGCCTTCGCCCGCACCGTCGCCGCCTGCAGCAGCGGTGCCGGATCGGACGAGCGCAGGGCCGCCACCGTGCCGGGTGCGTTCGCGAGCGTCTGCGCGGTGGCCAGGGACCGCTGCCGCGCACTGGTCTCGGCGTCGTGCCGGGCCTGCAGCACCAGAGCGCTGGTCGCCGCGGCCACCAGCAGCAGCACCACGACGACCTGCAGCAGGAACACCTGCGCGGCCAGGGTGCCCGGACCCGGGATGCGGCGGCGGTGCCCGGGGGGCCGCCGTGCCCGCGAGGCCGGACCGGCTGACCGCCGGTCTCCGGGCGGTGGCACCGCCTGGGACCGGGACCGGCGGAAATGTCCGATCATGCTCCCAGTTCTCACACTGCCCGTCGACGGCGGGCGACCGATGTATCCGCTGTATCTGCAAAGCGCGGGTACCCGTCCGGCGGTGCCGCTATCCGGCGCCGGCGCGTCCGGGCGGCCGGCGCGGCGCCGGAAGGCGGCGGGACGCGGTGCACGCAGCCGGTGGCCGGGCGGCACCGGCCGCTGCCGCCCGGGCCGCTGCGGGCGCTGTCCCGTGGTGCGTCCGGGCAGCACGCCGGACGGCCGGCTCCGCCTGTCGCGGAACCGGCCGTCCACGGTGCCGCCCTCAGGCCGTCGGTGCCGGGAACGTCGGGTACTCCACCCCCGAGACGTACTGGACGACACGGATGACCTGGCAGGAGTAGCCGAACTCGTTGTCGTACCACAGGTAGAGGATCGCGTTGTCGCCGTCGACCTTGGTGGCCCCGGCGTCCACGATCGAGGCGTGGCGCGAGCCGATGAAGTCGCTGGAGACCGCGTCGGGCGCGCTGATGAAGTCGATCTGCCGCTTCAGCGGCGAGGTCAGCGAGACCTGGCGGAGGTGGTCGAGGACCTCCTCGCGGGTGGTCTCCCGCGCCAGCTGCAGATTGAGGATCGCGATCGACACGTCCGGCACGGGCACGCGGATCGAGCTGCCGGTGATCCGCGCCTTCAGGCCGGGCAGCGCCTTGGCCACCGCGGATGCCGCACCGGTCTCGGTGATGACCATGTTCAGCGGCGCGCTGCGGCCGCGGCGGTCGGACTTGTGGTAGTTGTCCAGCAGGTTCTGGTCGTTGGTGAACGAGTGGACGGTCTCCACATGGCCTCGCCGGACGCCGAACTCGTCGTCCATCGCCTTCAGCGGCGGGACGATGGCGTTGGTGGTGCACGAGGCGCAGGACAGGATCCGCTCGTCCGGCTTGATCGTGTCGTGGTTGACGCCGTGCACGATGTTCGGCACGTCGCCCTTGCCCGGCGCGGTCAGCACCACCTTGTCGATGCCGGGGCGCAGGTGCTGCGACAGGCCCGCGCGGTCCCGCCACTTGCCGGTGTTGTCGATGAGGATGGCGTCCTTGATGCCGTAGGCCGTGTAGTCGACCTGGGACGGGTCGTCGGCGTAGATCACCTTGATCGCGTTGCCGTTGGCGACGATCGTGCTGTCGGCCTCGTCGACGGTGATCGTGCCCTGGAACTGGCCGTGGATGGAGTCGCGGCGCAGCAGCGAGGCGCGCTTGACGAGGTCCGCGCCGGCCCGGTCGCCGCCGCCGCGGACGACGATGGCGCGCAGCCGCAGGCCGTTGCCCGAGCCGGCCTTCTCGATGAGCAGGCGGGCCAGGAGGCGGCCGATGCGGCCGAAACCGTACAGGACGACGTCGCGCCCCTGACGGCCCTCGATCTTGTCGGCGCCGGTGGCTCCCGCGACGGCCTCGGCGGTGAACTCCGCCACGGACAGGCCGCGGTCGTCGGTCTTGTACATCGCCGCCAGCATGCCGATGTCGATCTGGGACGGGCCCAGGTCGAGCGTGGTGAGGGCCTTCAGGAAGGGCAGGGTCTCGGTGACCGACAGCTCCTCACCCGCGATCTGCCGGGCGAAGCGATGGGTCTTGAGGATGCTCACCACCGACTTGTTCACCAGGGAGCGGCTGTGCAGCAGGACGGTCACGTCCCGCTCCCGGTGCAGCTTCCCGATCATCGGGATCATCGACTCCGCGATTTCCTCGCGGTGCTTCCAGTTGGTGAACGAGTCGTCGTTGACAGTCACGGATCCATCTTTCGAGCTAGGGGGCGCTCATATGATACGCATGCGAGATGTCGATCGATCCGGACTGTGTCGAAGATCGCCCCGGACACGACGGCGGGCCGTCACCGCGCAGCTCCACGGTGACGGCCCGCCGTCGGCCGGCGCCGTGCTCGTACCGGCGCCGGGGACGCCGCCCTCGCGGCGGCGGCCTGCCGGCTCAGTGGCGCGGGCGCCGGGCGACCGTCAGCCCCATGGCGGCGAGCCCCAGCACGGTCACGATCAGGCCGAGCACGACGTTGTTCCAGATGATCCCCGCGCGCGCCGAGTGCGTGGCGGTCACGATCCACGGCGAGATGATCAGCCAGATGCCGAGCGGCACGAGCAGCCAGCCCATGCGCATCATCCGCTGCGGTGCCAGTGCCATGCCGAGTCCGATCAGGCCGATGGTGATCCCGACGATCAGGTTGTTCACCGTGATGTTCGGCTGGCCGGAGAAGTGCACGACCCAGGGTGAGATCGCGGCGTAGAGGCCGGACAGGGCGATCAGGCCTTCCAGAGCGATCCCCTGCCCGCTGGATCCCGCGCGTTCCAGACGCTCGCGCATCTCGCGCATCTCGGGGTGGGTGCCCATGTCGGTGGAGTGCTGCGAATACGACATCGCCGCCGTCTCCTCTCCGTCAGAAGTGTGGTGTCCACTGCGCCGGTTTTCCCCCTCGCGCCCCGGTTTTCCGGGGCGCGTCCCGGGTTCCCCGCTGTCACCCGGTGTCCCGCATCGCCTCTGCTTTCGTCCTCGTCTCCCGTCGGTGCCGCCGTACCCGCCGGGCAAGCGGCCGGGGCGCACGCCGAACCGGGTGCCACTGCGGGGGAGCGGCAAACACGGCACGGGCCGCGGCCGGCGGCTGCGCCCGGCTCTCCGTCCCGTCCGCCGCCGGGCCGTTCACCCCACTGTCCCGCTCGGCGCGCGCTCCCCGGCGGGCGGTGCCAGCCTGGTGCGGGGGCGGACCCACCCTCCTCGAGGAAAGGTGCGATGGACGCCATCGAGTTGTTGCAGCACGACCACCGGATGGTGGAGCAACTGTTCCGCGACTACCACGCCGCGGCCAGCGACACACAGCGTCGTGGCGTGATCGAGCTGATGATCCGCGAGTTGTCCCGGCACGCCGCGCTCGAGGAGATGATGTTCTATCCGATGGTCCGCAAGGCCCTTCCGGAGGGCGCCCGGCGGGCCGACGAGCATCTCGCCGGGCACACGGCCGTCAAGAAGCTGCTGCACGACCTGGACAAGCTGCCCGCCGGCGCGGCACGCGAGGCCGACCTCGTCCGCCGGCTCCACGGCGCCGTCGAGCAGCACATCCGCACGGACGAGGAAGAGCTGGCACCCGAGGTGCGCGACCACGTCCCCCAGGAGGACCTGGAGCGGCTCGGGCGGCTGCTGAAACAGGCGAAGCAGTCGGCACCGACCCGGCCGCACCCGGGAGCCCCGGACCGTCCCCCCGGGCTGACCCTGCTCGGGCCGGTGGCCGCCGCCTACGACCGACTCCGCGATCGTCTCCAGGGGAGGCCGAGCACATGAGCACAGACACCACCGTCGAAGCGAACCAGGAGGCCTCGGCGGCCGAGGACAGAGCCGGCTTCGACGAGATCCACATCCTCTGGATCTCCGAGGGCATGAGCTGCGACGGCGACACGGTGTCCATGACGGCCTCGGGCCAGCCGGCCATCGAGGACGTCGTGCAGGGCCTGGTCCCCGGACTGCCCAAGGTGCACCTGTACAACAAGGTTCTCTCGCCGAGCCTGGGCGGCGAGGACTACCTGGCCCCCTTCCGGGCGGCGGCCCGGGGCGAGCTGGCCCCGTTCATCCTCGTCATCGAGGGCTCCGTGCCCAACCAGAACATCATCGAGGACGGCGGCTACTGGACCTCCTTCGGCAACGACCCGGACACCGGCGAACCGCTCACCCTCAACTGGTGGATCGACCAGCTGGCCCCGAAGGCGTGGGCGGTCGTCGCGGCCGGCACCTGCGCCACCTACGGCGGCATCCACGCGATGGCCGGCAACCCCACCGGCTGCATGGGCCTTGCCGACTACCTCGGCTGGGACTTCCGCTCCCAGGCCGCGCTGCCGGTGATCAACGTGCCCGGCTGCCCGATCCAGCCCGAGAACTTCATGGAGACCCTCACCTGGGTGCTCTACCACGCCGCGGGATCGGCGCCCCCGCCGCCGCTGGACCACATGCTGCGCCCGCAGTGGCTGTTCGGGAAGACGGTGCACGAGGGGTGCGACCGGGCCGCCTACTACGAGCAGGCCGACTTCGCCAAGGACTACAACTCGCCGAAGTGCCAGGTGAAGGTGGGCTGCTGGGGGCCGGTGGTCAACTGCAACGTGCCCAAGCGCGGCTGGATGGCCGGCATCGGCGGCTGTCCGAACGTCGGCGGGATCTGCATCGGCTGCACCATGCCGAGCTTCCCCGACGCCTTCATGCCGTTCATGGACGAGCCGACGGGCGGCAGCGTGTCGACCACGCTCATCAAGCCGTACGGCGCCGTCATCCGGCGCCTGCGCGGCATCACCAGCATGGCCGTCAACAAGGAACCCAAGTGGCACCACAACGGGCCGGAGCTGACCACCGGCTACGACCCGCACTGGCGTCCCTGAACCAGCGGCCGGTCCCGGGCGGGCACGGCCCGGGACCGGCCACGGCAAGGAGCGGATCATGGGCAGGATCAGAGTCGGCAGGGCGCACGTCAGGCCCGACACCCCGAGCCACGTCCCCGGACAGGGCCAGGGCAACGCCGGTCCCCGCACGGCCCAGCCGGGACACCACCCGGACGGCACGGCCGACGCCCGCAGGTCCACGGGCATCCACTGGAAGAAGCACGACGCGATCTCGAAGATCATGCCGGACATCTCGCCCGGGTGACCGGCCGGACGGGGTGACGGCGACGACGACAGCAGCGACCGCGACGGCGGCAGCAACGACAGCGACGACCGCGACGGCGACAGCGACGACGACGCCGGCGACGCGGCACGAGTCCGAGACCACGAGACGCATGAGCGGGTGGAGCGAGCGATGAGGACGACGAGGCGCAGGACGAGGGCAGGAACGGGCATGCCGGCCCGGCGTGTGCTGGCGGCACAGCTCGCCGTGGCCGGCGGGGCGGTGCTCGCCCTGCTGGCGAAGGAGATCCCCGGGATCGTGCGCGAGGTGCGCATCTGGCGCATGGTCGGCCTGGGCGCCGGTCACCGCCGCCCGGCCTGAGGACCGTCTTCACGGCACGACCGCAGCCCGTGCGGGAAAGCCCGCCGCAGTGCCGTCCGCCTCCGAGCCGTGGGGCGGCCGGCACGGCACCACCGCCCAGGGGGAGGACCGAGCGCAGGGGGAGGACCGAGCGCAGGGAGAGGACATGACCCCGAGCGGGGAGCAAGCGGACGCCCGCATACGCATGACCCGCACCGGTACGTGGTCGGTGCTGACGGTGAGTTTCGCGGCGACGCTGGGCATGCTGGTCTGCGTCGCCGTCACCCTGCCGCCCCTGTGGGCGCTGCAGGGCCTGCTGCACAAGGAGCTCTGGCCGTCCCCGGAGTGGGTGCCGCCGCTGGCGACCTGCGCGGTCGTCGCCGTCCCGGTGGCCGCGACACTGTGCGCCGCTCTGTTCAACCTCACCTCCCGGTGCGGCGGCGGACTCGTGCTGACCCTGGCCGGGGACGCCATGGCCCCGGCAGCCGCCGCGGACCGGGACGCCGACGACGGCGCCACCGCGGCCGCCGGCCCCGGCGCGGATCAGGCGGCGGATCCCTGGGGCCCGGCCGCCCTCGATCCGGTGCACCCCGTCCCCGCGCATCCCCCCGGTCCGTTGGGTGACCGGGACCCGGACCACCGGGACTCCGAATCGGCGGCCGCGGGCCCCCCTCCCCGCGACTGAGCGCCGGCCGGGCCCGGCAGGTGCCGAGGCCACCGGGGTCAGGACCGCTGTGAGGCGGAGCGCCCGGCGCCGGGGCCGGAGCCGCAGCGTCGCCCCGGGGTGCTGTCCCAGGAGCCGTCGGCGCTCGTGGCCGCCGCCAGACCGATGCTGCCCGCACCGATCAGGGCCACGCCGACCGCCTCGGGCAGCAGCCGCACGCCCAGCCCGATGTACTCCTGGTACAGCACCCAGCCCAGCGCCACGCTGGTCAGGGCGTCGCCCAGGGTCAGAGCCGGCTGCGAGGCGGTCAGGCTGCCGGCGAGCAGCGCCAGCTGCAGCAGCAGGAACGCCAGCCCCCCGGCCGCCAGGGTCGCGTACAGCGGCCAGTCGGACAGCAGCACGGTGACGCCCCGCTCCAGCCGCCCTACGCTCTCCTTCATCAGCGCCGCCGTCGCGGCGAACGACACCGCGGACGCCAGCCCCAGCAGCCCCGCCCGCGGCGCGCCCCGCACCAGCCGGGACGCCATCAGCACCGCCGTCACCAGCACCAGCAGCGCCACGCCCACCGCGAGCCACACTTCCGGCTCGGCGGTGTCCCGGCCCTCGGACGGCGCGGCCGCGCCCAGGAAGAGGGACAGACCCACGGCGAGGGAGGCGAAGGCCGCCCAGGTGCGGCCGTCGGGGCGGCGCCGGAAGACCAGGCTGCCCACCGCCAGGGTGAACAGCAGCTCGCTGGCCATCAGCGGCTGCACCAGGGCCAGGCTGCCCACCGCCAGCGCCGCCGCCTGCAGCACGGTGGACAGCGCCAGCATCGCCGCACCGGCCAGCCAGTAGGGCCGCCGCAGCACATGGACCAGCCACCGCACCGCCTGCCGCACCCGGGCGCCCTCCTCGCCGCCGGTCTCGTCGGCGGCGGCCCGCCGCTGCAGCACGGAGGCCGCGGCGTTGCTGAGCGCCGCGAGCAGGGCCAGGACGACGGTCAGGGTGTTCACCGGGGCAGGCCCCGGCACGAGGCCGCCTTGCCGGCGGACGGCGGCGCGGCCGGTCGTGCGTCGGGGGAGCAGGAGCCGGAGCGCGCAGTTGACACGGTCGGTGACCTCGGCGGCGACGGGGAACGCCGGGGGAAGGCGGCCGGCGGCGCGGCCGGTCCCCGGGTCCGGACGGGCTGGACGTCTCGGAGTATCCCCGCTGCGCTGCCGCCAAACGCCCACGCCGCACCGTGCGCGCCGGTGTCAGCGCCGATGAGGTACGTGGGGAATCCAGTGATGCTCGCAGAACCAGCGCCCGAACATCGCGCCTCCGTAGACGACGAAGCCGACCCCGGTGAGCCAGGACTCCACCACGAGCACGATCCCGACCGCTCCGTAGCTCAGCGCGTTGTCGACGATGAGCGGGGTGAACACCAGGGTGGAGAAGACCCGCAGGCCGCCCAGCCCGACCATGGTGGCCATCGCACCCGGCAGCAGATGGCGCCAGCGGATCTGGCCGCCCAGCAGGAAGTGCTGCCCCCACCAGAAGAACAGCACACCGGTGCCCGCGGACACCGCGACCCGCTCCCAGCCGTGGAACTGGTAGCGGCTGATGACCTCCTGGTACAGGTACGCCGTCAGCCCGGCCAGCCAGGTCGCCTGCCGCCACACCCGGTGCCACGGACCGGGCGGCAGCCCCCAGATCCGCTCGTAGCCGTTCTGGACGCTGCCCGCGAAGGACACCCCGAACACGGCGACCAGGACACCGCCCCAGACGCTGGTGGTGCTGATCACCCGCACCGGGGGACTGATGATGTCGGTGAGCACCTGGGCGGACCGTCCCGACAGCCCCATGCCGTCCACCAGCCAGAAGGCGAAACCGCCCTCGCCGAGCGGGGCGACGGCGGCCACCACGATCAGCAGCGGCGCGAGGGTGACCAGGGACAGGGTGGCGAACCCCATGGCCCGGTGCATCAGCTCCAGGTCACGGCCGCGCCGGACGAGGGCGAGCGCGGCGAGCCGGCGCTCCAGGCGGAGCGCCCGCTGCCGGATGCGCGGCAGGTGCCGTCTCACGTCCGCCGTCCCGCACCCGGGCGACCGACACGGCCCGCGGGAGGCGTCCTGGTGCCCTCACCGGTCATCCCGCCGCTCCTCGGATCTCGGTGCTCGGCGGCCCGCCCGGCCGTTCGCTCTTCCGACGTCCAGCTTGCGCCGACTCCGGCGCCGTCGCACGCCCCGCGATCACCGCACCGCCGGCCGTCCCCTCCGGCACCGCACGCGGTCAGCGACGCCGGGTGCCGGGAAACAGGGGTGCGCCCGGCATGCCTGCGCGGCACACCCGGTCCGCACACCCAAGATGGAACCACCCGGCAGCAGACGGTCCCGGGCCGAGCCGTGCCCGGCGGCGGCCGGGCACGGACGGACCGACCCGACAGGAGCGTGAGACGGGCGTGCTGATGCGGCGGCGCAGGGCAAGAGCCGAGGCGAGGGCCGGGCAGGCCGCGTTCCGGGCGTACATCGCCGCCGACCGGCGCGCCCCCGTGTCGGAGCTGGCCGCAGCGCTGCTGCGCAAGGCGTTCCCCGACCACTGGTCGTTCCTGCTCGGCGAGATCGCCCTGTACAGCTTCGTGGTCCTGGTGCTCACCGGCAGCTATCTGACGCTGTTCTTCGACCCGAGCCTGGCGCAGGTGCGCTACGACGGCCCGTACGGGCCGCTGCGGGGTGTGCTGATGTCCAAGGCCTACGAATCCACCCTGCACCTCAGCTTCGACGTGCGCGGCGGCCTGCTGATGCGGCAGATGCACCACTGGGCCGCCCTGGTGTTCGTGGCGGCCATCGGGGTGCACATGCTGCGGGTCTTCTTCACCGGGGCGTTCCGCCGGCCGCGGGAGCTGAACTGGACGGTGGGGGTGACCCTGTTCCTGCTGGCGCTGCTGGAGGGTTTCTGCGGCTACTCCCTGCCCGACGACCTGCTCTCCGGCACCGGCCTGCGCACCGCGAACACCATCGTGCAGTCGGTCCCGGTGGTGGGCACGTATCTCGCCTTCTTCGCCTGGGGCGGCCCCTACCCGGGGGACGTGCTCATCCCGCGCCTGTACATCGTGCACGTGCTGTTCGTGCCCGGATTGATGATCGCGCTGATCGCGGTGCACCTGTTCCTGGTGGTCTATCTGAAGCACACCCAGTGGGCCGAGCCCGGCCGGACCAACCGCAATGCGGTGGGGCAGCCGATGTTCCCCCAGTTCGCCGCCCGGTCCGCCGGGCTGTCCCTGGCGGTGGCCGGAGTGCTCGCCGTGACCGCGGCCGTCGCCCAGATCAACCCGGTGTGGGCCTACGGGCCGTTCCGCGCCGACCAGGTGTCCACCGACGCCCAGCCGGACTGGTACGTCGGGTTCCTGGAGGGGGCGCTGCGCCTGGTGCCCGGCGTGGAGTGGAACGTCGCCGGTCACACCGTGATGTGGAACGTGCTGCTGCCCGCGGTGGTGCTGCCGGCGCTGCTGTTCCTGCTCCTGTACGCCTACCCGTCCTTCGAGCGGTGGGTCACCGGGGACCTGGTGGAGCACCATCTGTGCGACCGGCCGCGGGACCGGCCCGTGCGCACCGGGCTGGGTGTGGCGGCCGTCGTCTGGTACGCCGTGCTGCTGGCCGCGGGCGGCAACGACGTCATGGCCTACACGTTCCACGTTTCCGTCAACGGGCTGACCTGGATCTTCCGAGCCGCGTTCGTCCTGGCGCCGGTGGCCGCCTACCTGATCACCCGCCGGGTGTGCCTGGCCCTGCAGCGGCATGAACGGCTGCTGCTGACCAAGGGAGAGGAGACGGGAGAGGTGTACCAGGACCTGCCGGGTGGGATGGCGGAGAGCCGCCGGCCCCTGGACGCGCGGCGCCGCTACCGACTCCTGGTCAGGGAGATCCCGCTGCCGCTGGCGGCCCCGGGACGCGATGCGCCCGTGCGGCACAGACTGCGGGCCGCGCTGAGCGGCTGGTACTACCGCGAGCGGGTCGAGATGCCCGCCACGGCCGAGGAGCGGCTGCAGGCCGCAGCCCGTACCGCGGACCCGGTCGCCGGTGGCACCGGGACCGGGCCGCGGCAGGAATCACGACCTCCTCGGGAGAACACCTGAACGGGGGCACCGGGCGGGGGACACCGGGGCGGGTCCACGGCGTGCCGCCGGGGTGCTCAGCGGTGGGACGCCGCGACGGGTCACCGCCGCCGGCCCTCGTGCGACTTGCCGATGGTCATGCCCATGGCTGCCAGGCCCAGGAGCGCGGTCACCGCACCCACCCAGCAGTTGTTCCAGACGATGCCTGCCCGCGCGCCGTGTGTCGCGGTCACCACCCACGGCGAGATGAACAGCCAGAGGCCGAGGGGGACGAGCACCCATGCCAGCCGGAACATGCGCTCCGGAGCCAGGGCGAGACCGAGTCCGATCAGGCCGACGGTGATGCCGACGATCAGGTTGTTGACGGTGATGAAGGGCTGGCCCGCGAAGTGCACCACCCAGGGGGAGATCGCGGCGTAGAGGCCGGTCAGGAGGATCAGGCCCTCAAGGACGACTCCCGGCCCGCTGGAGGCGGTCCGCTCGAGGCGTTCCCGCATCTGTGTCATCTCGGGATGCGAACCCGTCATCTCCGGATGCTGGGTGCCAGTGCCCACGTCATTGGAGCGATGTGGATACGACATCGCTGTCGTCTCCTCTCAAGGGGTTGCTTTGCACCTCCAGAATTCCCCTACGCGGGTGACTTATGCGCTCTTTATGTAGGTTCTTCCGGTATGCACCCACGGTCATACGGCCCGGGTGTCCCGGCCGCTCTCCCGGCCCGCGTACGCCAGCACCATGCCGATCACTCCGGCCGCGACCACACCCACCCCGATCGCGAACAGCCACACCCCGTAGACGACCCCGACGGCACACAGGGTGACCCCGGCGGCGGTGACCACCGGATGGGCGCTGTACGGAGGGAAGAAGCCGACATGGCCCTTGCGCTCCCGGATCTCCCCGGCGGGCCGGTCCTCCGGGCGCGTGCCCCGCCGCCGGTGGTTGACCGCGCAGAAGAACGCGATCACCGCCGCCATGAAGCAGGACACCGTCAGCGCGGCGATACCCGCCGGCTCGCGCGCGAACCAGATGTACGACACGTCGGTGAGCAGGAAGAACACCGCCACACCGGCGAACAGGTACGCCTCGGGTCTCATGTGCTCTGCCTCCCCAGCGGGTCGGGCGTCGCCTCCGCGGCCCCGTGCTCGGTCGCCGGCAGCGTGCGGAGCACCTCCGGATGGTGCAGATCGAAGGCCGGGGAGTCGGAGCGCACCCGCGGCAGCGCGGTGAAGTTGTGGCGGGGCGGCGGGCACGAGGTCGCCCACTCCAGCGAACGTCCCCACCCCCAGGGGTCGTCCACCTCCACCGTCGTCCCGTGGCGGGCGGTGCGCCACACGTTGTACAGGAACGGCAGAGTCGACGCGCCCAGCAGGAACGCACCGGCCGACGAGACGGCGTTGAGCACGGTGAACCCGTCCGCGGGCAGATAGTCGGCGTAGCGGCGGGGCATGCCCGCCTCGCCGAGCCAGTGCTGGACGAGGAAGGTGATCTGGAAGCCGGCGAACAGCATCCAGAAGTGCGTCTTCCCGAGGCGTTCGTCGAGCATCCTGCCCGTCATCTTCGGCCACCAGAAGTAGAATCCGCCGAACATCGCGAAGACGATCGTCCCGAACAGCACGTAGTGCAGGTGCGCGACGATGAAGTAGCTGTCGGTCAGGTGGAAGTCCAGCGGCGGGGAGGCGATGATCACGCCGCTCATGCCGCCCAGCAGGAACGTCACCAGGAAACCGGCCGCCCACAGCATCGGTGTCTCGAAGGACAGGCTGCCGTGCCACATGGTGCCGATCCAGTTGAAGAACTTCACCCCGGTGGGCACCGCGATCAGGAACGACAGGATCGAGAAGAACGGCAGCAGTACGCCGCCCGTGGCGAACATGTGGTGCGCCCAGACGCTGGCCGACAGCATCGTGATCGCGATCGTCGCACCGACCATGCCCGCGTACCCGAAGACCGGTTTGCGGCTGAACACCGGGATGATCTCCGTCACCACACCGAAGAACGGCAGCGCGACGATGTAGACCTCCGGGTGCCCGAAGAACCAGAACAGGTGCTGCCACAGCAGCGGGCCGCCGCTCGCCGGATCGTAGATGTGCGCACCGAACTTGCGGTCGGCCTCCAGGGCCAGCAGCGCGGCGGTGAGCACCGGGAACGCCAGCAGTACCAGGATCGAGGTGAACAGCACGTTCCAGGTGAAGAGGGGCATCCGGAACATCGTCATGCCCGGCGCCCGCAGACACAGGATCGTGGTGATGAAGTTGACCGCGCCCAGCGTGGTGCTCAGGCCCGCGACGACCAGTCCCATCACCCACAGATCGCTGCCGCGGCCGGGGGAGTGGGCGGCGTCGTTCAGCGGCGCGTACGCGAACCAGCCGAACGGCGCCGCTCCGTTGTCGACCGCGAACCCGGACAGCACCGTCAGCCCGCCGAACAGGAACAGCCAGTACGTCAGCGCGTTCAGCCGGGGGAAGGCGACATCGGGCGCGCCGATCTGCAACGGCATGATCGCGTTGGCGAACCCGGCGAAGGTGGGTGTGGCGAACAGCAGCATCATGATGGTGCCGTGCATCGTGACCAGCTGGTTGTACTGGTCGCGGTTGACGACCTGCTGTCCGGGAGCGGCCAGTTCGGCCCGCATCAGCATCGCCATCACGCCGGCGGCCAGGAAGAAACCGAAGGACGTGACGAAGTACAGGTGACCGATCTTCTTGTGGTCGGTGGTGGTCAGGCAGTCGCGGATCAGCTCCCCGGTCCGCCCCCTGGGCGCCCGGGCGGCGGCGCGCTGCCGCGGTCCACCGGTGTGCGTCGTCGGCATCTGCGTCCTGCCCGCCGTCTTACTCCGGCAGCCCGGCCGGTCGTGAGGAGCGCGGCACCGGCCGGGTGCGGACGTACAGCTCCCGGCGGTCGCCGACCGGTGCCGCGGGCGGCAGCGGCAGGTCGTAGCGGACCGGCCGGTGGTGGTCGGCGAGCTGCCGCCCGGCGTTGTGCACCCGGTCGAACGTCCACAGCATCCGCGCGAAGTCGGTCTGCCCGTGCGCCAGCCGGCCGCCCAGGATCCGGCCCGCGCCGAGGGCCGTGTGCAGGCCCCGATGCTTGCCGTTGATCACCGACTGGGTCCGCGTCAGTTCCTCGTGGAAGCGCTCCAGCGGCAGCGTGGTGGGGACGACGGCGTGCTGGATGGCGAACAGCCGGTGAGCGCGGGTGGTCAGCCGGCGTGACTTGCTGTGCCGGATCTCGGTGCCCGGACACGGGGTCATCACCGTCATGTGCCCGATGTCCGGCACGGACAGCGCGAACTCCCGCACCAGCCGGACACGTTCGGCGCCCCACGCCGAGGCCACGATGAGGTCGACGGCGACGCTGATCCCCAGCTTCCGCGCGGTCTCCTGCTTCCGCGCGGTCTCCAAGGCGCGGACGTCGTCGTCGGGGCTGACCCGCTTGCGGAACAGGTCCAGGCCCTCGGTGTCCAGCGCCTGCATGCCGAGGCCCATGGAGCGCAGCGCCGGCCGCGTCCACCGCTCGAACACCTCGATGTGACGCGGCAGCAGGTCCGCGCGGGTCTCCGGGCAGTACTGCTTGCGCACCCGGCGGCGCTCCAGCTCGGCGGCGATGGCGTCACCGTGCTCGGGCCGGATGAACGCGACGTCGTCGACGGTGAAGACGTTCGGCTCGGCGATGCCGGCCGGCTCCTCGGCGGCGGCCTCAGGGCCGGCCTTGCGGCAGCTGCGCCCGTAGAACGTCCAGGCCGAGCAGAAGGAGGGGTGCACGAGCAGGACACGCATGGATCACCTCGGGTCACGCGGCAGGAGGGCAGGACGGCGGCCCGGCGGCCGGGCGCGGGCCGGCGCGGCCGGCCGCGCGGCACGGGGCGGAACGACGCACCCACCACCGTCCGGGCCGCCTGCCGGCACACGGCCTCCCCCGGGCCGTCACATCCGCAGCGGGAACGGACGGGCACGGCGCGGCGGGCATCGCATCCTCCGACGGCGGTCGAGGTCTGCACAGGCGGGCTTCCCCTCGGTGGACGACTGCGCCCGGCATTGCTGACGGGCCGTGACCGTCGCCCGGGACCCTGTGATTCGACCCGCTCGCGCCCCGTCCCATGCCGGCCTTCCCCCGGCTGCTGCGCACGTTCCGTCTCACGGGTGACCCGGCCCGCATGTCGCCGCCGCCCGGTCCCGCCGGCCCGCTCGGCGGGGGAGCGCGCCGGGCCCGGACCGCTCCGGGAACCAGGTGCGCCGGCACCGCGGGCGACCGGGCGGGCCGGCCAGGACCGGCCGGACCACGTCCCCCGCCGTGCTGCGGAGATCGCCAACTGTGCTTACCCGAAGGGCAGATGATGTGCGAGACTACAGAGATCGACTTGCCTGCTCGATCCGCTCGATGCACTCGTACGTACGTTGGAGTACGCCATGGCGACCGGCACACCCGACCTCCCGTCCGCGCCCATAGACACCAGCCGGGCCCACCCGGCTCGCGTCTACGACTGGCTGCTCGGGGGCAAGGACAACTACCCCGTGGACGAGGCGGTCGGCCGCAAGCTGCCGCCCGAGGCGCACGACGCCGCGCGGCAGAACCGTGAGTTCATGCACCGCGCGGTGGCCTGGCTCGCGTCCCAGGGCATCGACCAGTTCCTGGACATCGGCACCGGCATCCCCACCGAACCGAACCTGCACCAGGTCGTCCAGCGCATCGTGCCCACGGCCCGGGTGGTCTACACGGACAACGACCCGATCGTCCTGCGCCACGCCGAGGCGCTGCTGGTGAGCCGCCCCGAGGGCGCCACGGACTACATCCAGGCCGATGTGCGCCGGCCGGAGCAGATCGTCGAGCACGCCCGGAAGGTGCTCGACTTCTCCCGCCCCGTCGTGCTGTCCCTGATCGCCCTGATGCACTTCATCACCGACGAGCAGGACGCCCACGGCATCGTCCGCGAGCTGGTGCGTGTGCTCCCGCCGGGCAGCCACCTGGTGCTCTCGCACGCCTCCAGCGACCTGTACCCGGAACTGTCGCAGCAGGTCGTCGACGAATACGCCAAGGGCGGCATACCTCTGGCCTTCCGCACCCGCGAGGAGGTCGCGCGGTTCTTCGAGGGGCTGGAACTGGTCGAACCCGGCCTGGTCACGGCCACCGAGTGGGCCAAGTCCGAGCCCGCGCCGCGCAGCGAGGACTGCGGCATCTACGCCGGTGTCGCCCGCGTTCCCTGATACGTGCCCTGGGTTCCCCGATACATGCCCTGATGTGCCACCGCGGCCCGCGGAGCGTGCCCCGGGACCGGTTGCGGCCCGCGGCGCGTGCCGCGGGCCGCGCCGTCACCGCGGGGGCTGGTCGGGGCCACGGTCCTGGTCGCGCAGCTCCTGACGCATGCGCTCCTGGCCCTTGTCGACCTGGCCGCCGTACTTGCCCTGCGTGCGGTCGTCGACGTAGTCACCGCCCTTGTCGACGGCCCTCTCGGCGTGTTGCCGGTGCTCCCGCAGCATGCTCTTGAGCTTGTCCATCATGCTCATGGCGCACTCCTTAGCGGCGTGGTTCCCTCTCAGCATCTCCGACCTCCGCGGGCGCCGCATCCGCAGTCCGTCCGGCACCTCAGGGGTACGGCCGGTGCGGGCCGGACCGGTCAGCCGGCGTCCGGCGGACAGGGTGCCGGCGGCGCCAGACGGGCCGTGACCCGCTTGCCGGAAGCGGGCAGAGCCGTCACCGTGACCGCCTGGCAGACCGCCCCGACGATCTCCATGCCGTGACCGCCGACCCGCCGGCCGTCGGGCGGGCGCCGGGTCGGCGGCACCGGCGAGGTGTCCCACACGCTGATCTCCACCTGGCCGTTGTCCGGCCGCACCTCCACCCCCAGGCCGCACAGGCCGGGGGCGTGCTGCACCACATTGGTGATCAGTTCGCTGACCACCAGCTGCGCGTCCTGCGCCAGGCGGTCGGGCACGGCGACGCGGCCGGTGGCGCGGATCCGGTCCAGGAAGCGGCCGACCGCCGCGCGGGCGTCGGCGGCACTGATCGCGCCACTGTGCCAGCGGGCGTCCCAGCGCAGCGCGGCGGGCGTCCTGCTGTGCCGGTCCGGCCCCTGCGGTCCCAGGTGCCCGAGCGGGACGGCCATGTGATTGCCTCGATGAGTCACGGTGCGTCATGTATCGTCCGCTTCTGCGGCTACCCGTCCCGGAGGCACGTAGGCACCGCCGACGCCCGTACGGAGCACCCCGGGCCGGCAGACGAGTGAGCCCCGCGCACCATGAGGGTGCACGGGGCTCGGTGCCGTCGGGCCTCACGGCCCGGCATCGGGTGCGGACCGGCCGCCGGTGCGGCCGGTCACCAGTAGTGCCGGTGGCCGGCCACCGCGTGCCCCGTGGCACCCAGCAGCCACAGGACGGCGCCGATCACCGCCAGGATGATGCCGATCGTCCACAGAATGGAGATGCCGGTGACGAGACCGACGACGAGAAGGATGACGCCAAGGAGGATCATGACCGCCTCCGGATCCGGGTAGTGCGTCCTCCGGGTCACCTGATCGGGTCCGGTGAAACCCCCGGCGCCGCGCCGGTCACGCTCAGCGCACCACAGGGAAACCGAACGTGTACCCCTGCTGCTTCAGCCAGGGCAGGACCTGGCGCAGCGCGTCCACGGTCTGGGAGCGGTCGCCGCCCGCGTCGTGGAACAGGATCGTCGGCCCGTTGGCGACCTCCTGCTTCACCGTGGCGACGATGGCGGCCGTGCCCGGACGTTCGAAGTCCTTGGAGTCCACGTTCCAGCCCAGCGGCCGCATGCCGTGGGAGGCGGCCACCTCGCGGCTGTACGGGGTGAACGCGCCGCCCGGCGCCCGGTAGTACACGGGGCGCACGCCCCCGGACGCCTCGGTGATCATCCGCTCGGCGTCCAGGATCTGCTGCCGCTGATACGACTCCGCCTTGTGATCCATGCCGGTGTCGTGCGCGACGCTGTGGTCGCACAGCCGGTGCCCGTCCGCCACGACCGCCTTCACCAGGTCCGGGTGCGCCCGCGCCTGCGGACCCACCATGCAGAACGTGGCCTTGACGCCGTTGTCCCGCAGCACCTGCAGCACCTGCGGGGTCCACACCGAGTCCGGCCCGTCGTCGATGGTGATGTTGACCCCCCGGGCGCCTCGGTCGGAGGCGTGGACGATGCTCCGGGGCACGTCGGCGGGCACCGCACCCGGCGCCCCGGCGACCGTCGGGGACGGCCGCGCAGCGGCGTCCGTCCGCTCGTGCCGCACCGGATGTGCCTGCGCGGTCCACACCGAGGCCGTGGTCGCCAGCACCGCCACCCCCAGGGTCGCCGCGAGCACCCGGCCGCGCCAGCCCCGTCCGCCCCCATGCCGCACCATGTCCGCACTGCTCCTCGTCGTGTGTGTGGATCTTGCACAGATCAAGACGATCGAACAGCCGTCCGGGATCCGGCTGTTACCAATCAGGGACATTCGGCGCGGGTGACGGCGATGCGGGGGGTGGGGCTCGCCGGTCGTCACCGGGACGAGTGGCCCGGTTCACCTGTCCACGGCCCAGGGCACGGCCGGGAGAGTGGTGCGCTCACCTGGCGTCGCGCCGGTGGCGCCGACACCATGGTCTTCCGTCACCGGGCAGGCCGAAGGGATCCACGATGTTCCGCAAGGTACTGGTCGCCAACCGCGGCGAGATCGCGATCCGCGCATTCCGCGCCGGCTACGAACTGGGCGCGCGCACCGTGGCCGTCTTCCCCTACGAGG
The DNA here is from genome assembly GCF_014656135.1 of Streptomyces thermodiastaticus. Lineage (GTDB taxonomy): Bacteria > Actinomycetota > Actinomycetes > Streptomycetales > Streptomycetaceae > Streptomyces > Streptomyces thermodiastaticus. The sequence goes on along the minus strand of NZ_BNBV01000035.1, from coordinate 30,967 downwards.
ACCGCAATTCCCTGCACCGGCTCAAGGCCGACGAGGCCTACGAGATCGGCGAGCCCGGGCATCCGGTGCGGGCCTATCTGTCCGTGGAGGAGATCGTCCGGGCGGCGCTCAGAGCCGGCGCCGACGCCGTCTACCCGGGCTACGGCTTCCTGTCGGAGAACCCCCAGCTGGCGCGCGCCTGCGCCCGGGAGGGCATCACCTTCGTCGGCCCGGACGCCTCCGTGCTGGAACTGACGGGCAACAAGGCCCGCGCGGTGGCGGCCGCCAAGGAGGCGGGTGTGCCGGTGCTGGGCTCCTCGGTGCCCTCCACCGACGTCGCGGAACTGGCGCGGGCCGCCGAGCGGATCGGCTTCCCGCTGTTCGTCAAGGCCGTGGCCGGGGGAGGCGGCCGCGGCATGCGGCGGGTGGAGGACCCCGCCCAGCTGCCGGAGGCCGTCGAGGCGGCCGGCCGGGAAGCCGCCTCCGCGTTCGGTGACCCCACCGTCTTCCTGGAGAAGGCCGTGGTCGAGCCGCGCCACATCGAGGTGCAGATCCTCGCCGACCACCACGGCGACGTCATCCACCTCTTCGAACGGGACTGCTCGGTGCAGCGCCGCCACCAGAAGGTCATCGAGATGGCCCCCGCGCCCCACCTCGACCCGGCGCTGCGGGAGCGGATCTGCGCGGACGCGGTGCGTTTCGCCCGCGCCATCGGCTACCGCAACGCTGGCACGGTGGAGTTCCTGGTGGACCGGGACGGCAACCACGTCTTCATCGAGATGAACCCGCGCATCCAGGTCGAGCACACCGTGACCGAGGAGGTCACCGACGTCGACCTGGTGCAGGCTCAGCTCCGCATCGCCGCCGGGGAGTCGCTGGCCGGCCTCGGACTGTCCCAGGACACGGTGCGGCTGCGCGGCGCGGCCCTGCAGTGCCGTATCACCACCGAGGACCCCGCCAACGGCTTCCGTCCCGACACCGGCCGGATCAGCGCCTACCGCTCACCGGGCGGCTCCGGCATCCGCCTGGACGGCGGCACCACCCACGCGGGCACCGAGATCAGCGCGCACTTCGACTCCCTGCTCGTCAAACTCACCTGCCGAGGACGGGACTTCCCGACCGCGATCGGCCGGGCCCGGCGCGCGGTCGCCGAGTTCCGCATCCGGGGCGTGGCCACCAACATCCCGTTCCTGCAGGCCGTCCTCGACGACCCGGACTTCCAGGCGGGACGGGTCACGACGTCGTTCATCGAGCAGCGCCCGCACCTGCTGACCACCCGCTCCTCCGCGGACCGCGGCACCAAGCTGCTCACCTACCTGGCCGACGTCACCGTGAACAAGCCGTACGGCGAACGCCCCGCGACCGCCGACCCGGTCGCCAAACTGCCCCCGCTGCCCGACGGGGAGATCCCCGCCGGCTCCCGCACGCGGCTGCTCGCCCTCGGCCCCGAGGCCTTCGCCCGCGCCCTGCGGGACTCCCCCGCCCTGGCCGTGACCGACACCACCTTCCGCGACGCCCACCAGTCGCTGCTGGCCACCCGGGTGCGCACCAAGGACCTGCTGGCCGTCGCCCCGCTCGTCGCCCGTACCCTGCCCCAGCTGCTCTCCCTGGAGTGCTGGGGCGGCGCCACCTACGACGTCGCCCTGCGCTTCCTCGCCGAGGACCCCTGGGAACGACTCGCCGCGCTGCGGGAGGCGGTGCCCAACATCTGCCTGCAGATGCTGCTGCGCGGCCGCAACACCGTCGGCTACACCCCGTACCCCACCGAGGTCACCGACGCCTTCGTCCAGGAGGCCGCGGCCACCGGCATCGACATCTTCCGCATCTTCGACGCGCTCAACGACGTCGATCAGATGCGCCCCGCCATCGACGCCGTGCTCGCCACCGGCACCGCGGTCGCCGAGGTCGCCCTGTGCTACACCGGCGACCTGTCCGACCCCGGCGAACGCCTCTACACCCTGGACTACTACCTGCGCCTGGCCGAGCGGATCGTCGCCGCCGGCGCGCACGTCCTGGCCATCAAGGACATGGCGGGCCTGCTGCGCGCCCCCGCCGCAGTCGGGCTGGTGACCGCGCTGCGCCGCGAGTTCGGCCTGCCCGTCCACCTGCACACCCACGACACCGCGGGCGGCCAGCTCGCCACCTGCCTCGCCGCCGCCCAGGCGGGCGTGGACGCCGTGGACGGCGCGGTCGCGTCCATGGCCGGAACCACCTCGCAGCCGTCCCTGTCCGCGCTGGTCGCCGCCACCGACCACGGCGAGCGGCCCACCGGCCTGGACCTGAAGGCGGTCGGCGACCTGGAACCGTACTGGGAGGCCGTCCGCAGGATCTACGCCCCGTTCGAGGCGGGCCTGGCCGCGCCCACCGGACGCGTCTACCACCACGAGATCCCCGGTGGCCAGCTGTCCAACCTGCGCACCCAGGCCGTCGCCCTCGGCCTCGGCGACCGGTTCGAGGACATCGAGGCGATGTACGCCGCCGCCGACCGCATCCTCGGCCGGCTGATCAAGGTCACCCCGACCTCCAAGGTGGTCGGCGACCTGGCGCTGCACCTGGTCGGCGCCGGGGTCGATCCCGCGGAGTTCGAGCAGAACCCCGGCCGGTTCGACATCCCCGACTCCGTCGTCGGCTTCCTGCGCGGCGAGCTGGGCACCCCGCCCGGCGGCTGGCCCGAACCGTTCCGCACCAAGGCGCTGAAGGGCCGCGCCCCCGCCAAACCCGTGCGGCAGCTGAGCGAGGAGGACCGCCGGGGACTGGAGAAGTCCCGGCGCGCCACCCTGAACCGGCTGCTCTTCCCCGGGCCGGCCCGCGAGTTCGAGGAACACCGCCGCATCTTCGGCGACACCGGCGTGCTGGACACGAGGTCCTTCTTCTACGGGCTGCGCCCGGCCACGGAGTACGCCGTCGACCTGGAGCCGGGCGTGCGGCTGCTGATCGAGCTGCAGGCCGTCGGCGAGGCCGACGAGCGCGGCATGCGCACCGTGATGGCCACCCTGAACGGGCAGCTGCGCCCGATCCAGGTGCGGGACCGGGCCGCCGCCCGCGACGTCCCCGTCACGGAGAAGGCCGACCGGTCCGACCCGGGCCATGTGGCGGCGCCCTTCGCGGGCGTGGTGACGCTCGCCGTCGCCGAGGGCGACGAGGTGGAAGCCGGGGCGACCGTGGCCACCATCGAGGCGATGAAGATGGAGGCCGCCATCACCGCCCCGAGGGCCGGCCGGGTGACCCGGCTCGCCATCGGCCCCGTCCAGCAGGTGGAGGGCGGCGACCTGCTCGTCGAGGTGTCCTGACCCTGCCGTCCAGGGAGGGTGCCACCGCGGGCGGCCGGATTGCGGGACGCGGCGCGGCGGAGACGATGGACGAAGGCCCGGTCGGGCGCGGACGTGCCCGCCGGTGCGCGGTCCGCCGCCGCGCCGCCGGGCCTGACGGGTGCCTTCCCCGGCTGGACGAGAGGTGACGAGCATGCCCGTGTGCACCACCCGCGACGCAGTGGAGATCTTCTACAAGGACTGGGGGCGGGGACGGCCCGTCGTGTTCTCGCACGGCTGGCCCCTCAACGGCGACGCCTGGCAGGACCAGCTCAAGGCCGTGGCGGACGCCGGGTACCGGGCCGTCGCCCACGACCGGCGCGGGCACGGCCGCTCCACGCCCGTCTGGGACGGCTACGACTTCGACACCTTCGCCGACGATCTCGCCGACCTGCTCGACCACCTCGACCTGCGGGACGTCACCCTGGTGGCGCACTCCATGGGCGGCGGCGAGGTCGCCCGGTACATCGGCCGGCACGGCACCGGACGGGTCCGCTCGGTCGTGCTGCTGTCCGCCATCACTCCGCTGATGCTGCAGGGCCCGGACAACCCCGAGGGGGTGCCGCAGAGCGTCTTCGACGACCTCAAGGCGGGCATCCTGCGAGAGCGCTCGCAGTTCTGGAAGGACATCGCCGAGACCTTCTTCTCCGCCGGCCGTCCCGGCAGCACGGTCACCCAGGGCAACAAGGACGCCTTCTGGTCCATGGCCATGCAGGAGACCATCGAGGGCGGCGTCGCCTGCGTGGACGCCTTCGCCGCCACCCGCTTCCACGACGACCTGAGCACGTTCGACGTGCCCACCCTGATCGTGCACGGCGACGACGACCGCGTGGTGCCCATCGACGCCACCGCCCGCAAGGCCGTGCAGCTGATCGCCGGCGCGGAGCTGAAGGTGTACGAGGGCGGCAGCCACGGCATCGCCCTGGTCGACGGCGACAAGCAGCGCTTCACCGCCGACCTGCTGGAGTTCCTCCGCCGGTGACGCCCGGGCCCGCTCAGTCGCCGGCCGGGGCCGACGCCCGCTGCCGGGCCGCCATCACGGCGTACACCAGCACACCCGCGAACAGGAACAGCACACCCTGGTACACCGCCGCGTAGCCGGCGCCCGCGACCAGCCACAGCGAGAACGCCGCGGCGACCGCCGCGATCACGGCGTCGCGGGCCAGCCGCCGTCCGTCCACCCGTTCGCGGCGGCCGGAGACCAGATGGAAGATCTGCGCGGCGGTGGCCAGCAGATACGGCACGGTCGCGGTGAACGTGGTGATCAGCACCAGCACCTGGAAGACCTTCCCCGAGCCGGAGGCGTAGTTGTAGACGGTCAGCAGGGAGGCCAGGACGACGGTGACGGCGACTCCGACGGTCGGCACACCGCGCCGCCGGCGGGCGAAGGCCGCCGGGAACAGGCCGTCCCGCGCGGCGGCGTAGGGGGTCTGCGCGCTCAGCAGGGTCCAGCCGTTGAGGCAGCCGGTCATCGAGATCAGCGCGGCCAGCGCGACGGCCCAGCCGCCCCAGCTGCCGCCGAACATGGCGTTCACGGCGTCGGAGAACGGCGCGGTGGACGCCACCAGCCGGTCGTGGGCCACCGTGCCGAACACCGACACCGTGCCCAGCAGGTACACCAGGGCCGCACCGGCGGTGCCGATCACGGTGGCACGGCCGACGTTGCGGCGCGGGTTCTGCACCTCTCCGGCGCTGACCGCGGCGGACTCCACGCCCAGATAGGAGAAGAGCAGGATGGCGGCGGAGGCGGACACCGCGCCGACGGGACTGCCGCCGCCGGGGTTGAACGGGCCGAGGTTGCGCGCGTCGAAGAAGAACAGCCCGCCGACGGCGACCAGCAGCAGCGGCAGGAACTTCAGCACCGTGGACACCAGCTGCACGGCGCCGACGTACCGGGTGCCGGCGAAGTTGGCGAGCGCGGGCAGCCACCCCAGGACGAGCGCGGCCAGGCACGCCGTCCACCGGTGCTGGTTCACCGGGATCAGCACGTCCAGGTATCCGACGGCGGCGACGGCGAGCGCGGCGTTGGACACCCAGGTGGTGATCCAGTACGCCCAGGCGGCGAGGAAGCCCGCGAAGTCGCCGAAGGCCTCACGGGCGTACACGTACGGGCCGCCGGTGAGCGGGGTGCGCTCGGCGAGCCGGCCGAACACCAGGGCGAGAGCGATGGCGCCGACGGTCAGCACGCCGAAGGCGAGCAGGCTGACCGTGCCGTACGGCGCGACGGAGGCCGGGAGCAGGAAGATGCCGCCGCCGATGATGTTGCCCATGACCAGCGCGGTCGCGACGGGCAGCCCGAAACGGCGGGCGTGCCGGCTGTCGGAGGCGGCCGGGGTGCCGTGGTCCGGGGAAGCGGCCGGGGAGCCGGAGGGGGAGGTCTCCTGCGGGGCCGGAGCCGACTGCGGGGCGGTTCCGGGGACGTGCATGGGGGTGGTGCTGCCTCTCTTCGAACTGATGCCCGGGATCGCCGGACCGTGCCCCATGGTCCGGCATCGCCGAAGGGCACGGCAAATCGCCTCGAATCGTCCGCCGGGGGGTGCGGTGATCCGCAAAAAGTGCGTCGCCGCACGGTTCCGGCCGGGGATTCTGCGGACCCGCCGTGCGGGACGCCGCCGGGGGAGTTTCGCCGGGGGAAAGGCCCGCCGGATGATCTAGCGTGAGCGGCATGTCCGACATGCCGACCAAAGGGCCGGTGCCGCCCCGGGAGGAGGGCCGCCGCCCGCGCACCCTCTCCGAGTGCTGGAACGCCTTCCGGCAGTCGCCCTTTCTGCCCGCGACCGTGCTGCTGCTGATCATCTCCGCCGCGGCCGGGGTCTTCGCCGGCTCCTACACCTACGCCATGGCCGACCCCACCCCGCGGTCCGTCCCCACCGCCGTCGTCGGCGCCTGGGACCGCGAGCCGGCGCGGCGTTTCGTCGCCGGCATGGAGAAGGCGCTGGCCGCCTCCCTCAAGCTGCATCCCTACGACAGTCTCCGCACGGCCGAGACCGCGGTGGACGATCAGCGGATCTTCGCCGTCCTGGACGTCCCGGCCACGGGGAACTCGGTCACGCTCCACCTCTCCAGCGCCTCGGGCTCCTCCGTCGCACAGGTGCTCCAGGATGCGGCGCGACAGGTCGGCCCGGCTGCCGGGGTGCGCGTCACCGTCCGCGATCTCAAGCCGCTGCAGCGCGGCGACCCGCGCGGACTGGCGATCTTCTACATCTCCCTCGCCGCGGTGATCATCGGATTCGTCGGCGCCATCCAGCTCAGCGTGCACGCCCGGGACCTGAACCCGGCCGAACGTGTCGCCTTCACCCTCGCCTACTCCCTGCTCGGCGGCTTTGTGATCGTCGCGGTGGTGGACTGGTGGCTCGGCGCGCTCCGGCTGCCGTTCGTGGAGTCCTGGCTGATCCTGGCGCTGACCATGTTCACCTCCGGCATGGTCTTCACGATGTTCAACACCCTCATCGGGCGCTGGGCCATGCTGCCCACGTGGGGCCTGATGGTGCTGCTCGGCAACCCCTCCTCCGGCGGTGCCGTCTCCTGGCCGCTGCTGCCCTCCGCGCTCGGCACGATCGGCCGCTGGCTGCCGCCGGGCGCCTCGGTGAACGCCCAGCACACGGCCGTGTACTTCGCCGGCCACCAGCACGCCTTCCCGTTCCTGGTCCTGGCGGGCTGGACGGTCGTCTCCTGCGCCGTCTTCTGGATCTGGCGGCACCGCCACCCCGGCGGCCGCACCGAACCGGCGCCGCAGTCCCCGTCGTGACCACCGCACCCTCCGGGCCGGCGGACCGCGCCCGCCGACCGCGCCGAGCGGCGGCCGGGGACGGCGGCCGGGCGACGGACACCGGCGGGGACGGCCGGGCGGACGGCGCGGCCCGAGCTCACGAGGCCTGACGGGCCGTCGGCAGCGCGGGCGCCTCACGGCCGGATCCGGCACCCCGCACCGCGGCCGTCTCCTCCGGCACGCCACCGGGTCCGCGGGCGGGAACGGCCGCCGGCACCGCCGCGGGGCCCGCACGGCGGACGGCCTGACGCAGGGGGCCGGATCCCCGGGCCGCCCCCGCGCGGCCGGGTTTGTGCGGGGCCCCGGCCTCCGGGACCGGGCCGGCCTCGTGCGCCCGGGCGGAGTCCCGTTCCGTCCGCCGGTCCTCGAGCCACCGCTGGTAGACCGGGGACTGGCGGGCCACTTCCCAGTACGCCTCCTCCAACGGTCGGAAGGCGCGGTCGAGTTCGCTCTCCGTGCGGGCCGCCAGCAGCAGCCGCACCCCGATCGGATCGCCCTGCAGCGGCCGGACGGCGAGATCGGGCCGCGGCTGCGCGGTGGGCTGGCTGACCGTCACCACCTCTCCCATGGCGGCCAGCGAGTACGCGGTCAGGTAGTCGCCGTGCAGCATCTCCGGCTCCACCCCCGCTGACCGCAGCGCCCGGGACAACGCGTCCCATTCGCCGTCGACCGTGGAGTCGATCATCCAGCGCTCACCGGCCAGGTCGGCGAGCCGTATCTCGCGCCGCGCGGCGGCCGGGTGGTCCGCGGCGAGCGTGACGAACTGCGGTTCCCGCTCGACGAGCACCCGCAGCCGCAGGCCGGGCGGCACCCGCAGCGGACTGCCCTCGACCTCGTGCACGAACGCCAGGTCGATCCGGCCCTCGGCGACCATGCGCAGCAGGGCGTTGGCGGAGACGTCCATCTGGAGCGTGGGTTCGCTGCCGGGCGCCGCGGCCCGCAGCCGCCGCAGCCAGCCCGGGATGGCCCGGCTCGCGGTGGCGCCGATGCGCGGGTGACAGCCGCCGGCGGCGCGTGCGGCGGCCGCCCGGGTCTCGGAGACGATCGCGGCGAACTCGGTGACCAGCGGCCGGGCGCGGCTGAGGACCGCGTGTCCCAGCGGCGTGGGGCGGCAGCCGGTGCGCGAGCGCACGAACAGCTCGGCGCCGAGCAGATGCTCGATGCGCCGCAGTTGCGCACTCAACGAGGGCTGCGCCAGGCCCAGCTGGCGAGCCGCCCGGTGCAGGCTGCCGGAGTCGGCGATTGCGCACAGCACCCGAAGGTGTCTGACCTCCAGCTCCATGGTGGGGAGGGTAGGCGGCGCCCACGGCAGTGCACCAGATGCTCATTCTCACCACGAGCCACGGCAGTTGACGGGTGATAGCACGATGCTGTCCCCAGGTGCCATCATCCGCCGGGGGCTGCACCTGATCCAGACTCGTCCCTGACCGATCGTTCGACCCCCACTGGGGTTCGTCGTGCGGACCGGCCGGAGCGGCAGGCGGTGCCGGGTGGCCCGCGAGCCCGGCACGACCCGGACGACAGGCCCTAGGACGAGTAGGAGAATCCATGCAGTCCTCCCGCACGAGCGCCAAGAGACTTCTCGCCCTCGCGCTCGGTCTCGGTCTGGCAAGTGCCGCACTGGGCACCGCGACCCCGGCCAGTGCCCACACCGCCGCCCCCGACACCACCCGTGCCGCCTATGCCCCCCACGCCGGCACCGGTGAGAGCGCCGCCGGGAACAAGGCCTTCTTCGAGGCCGTGCTGAAGTCGGTCGCCGAGAAGCAGGCCGCGAACCCGAGCCTGAAGTCGGTGACCGTCTACTACAACGCTTCCCAGGCGCCGAGCTTCGCCTCGCAGATAGCGAGCGCCGCCTCCATCTGGAACAGCTCCGTCTCCAACGTCAAGCTCCAGGCCACCTCCGGCACCGGGGACTTCGCCTACTACGAGGGCAACGACGCGCGCGGTTCCTACGCGTCGACCGACGGCCACGGCCGCGGCTACGTCTTCCTGGACTACGCGCAGAACCAGGAGTACGACTCGATCCGCGTCGTCGCCCACGAGACCGGTCACGTGCTCGGCCTGCCCGACCACTACGAGGGTCCGTGCAGTGAGCTGATGTCGGGCGGCGGCCCCGGCCCGTCCTGCACCAACCGTTACCCGGACGCCACCGAGCGGGCCAAGGTCGAGCAGCTGTGGGCCAACGGCCTGGCCAAGGCCCTGCAGAAGGTCGACCACGTGCGCTGACCGAGCCGGCGGAACGCGCGCCGCCGCCGCGCGCACGGGCGGGGGCCCGACCCGTCCGTGACGGCCGCGGCGGCACGCGGACGCGGGTATGCGGCCCGGCCGGCCGACCGGGCCGCGCCCGTGAAGGGACCGCGGTGGGGGCCGACGCCGCCCGGCCGTCCCGCCGCACCGCGCTCCGGCGGACACGCCCGGAGCGGATCACCGTGGCGCCGCTGTCACGCGGGGAACACCGGCCGCCACGGTGATCCGCGGGGTGAGGGGGGATCACATGCTGACGGCGAACCGCATCAGCGCCCGCTCGTCCCCCTGCTTGATCTTCCCCGTCTCGTTGATCACCTGAAGCTTCCACCTGTCGCCCACCCGCACGGCCTTGGCCACGACGCAGCCGTTGTCCTGGGTGAGCATGCTCGGCCAGATCTCGGCGACCTGCTCGGAGTCGCCCCCGGTCGCGTCGTACACCTTGAAGCTGATGTTGCGTGCCTTCTGGAAGGAACTGCCCCTCTTGAAGGCGGCGGCGATGAACACGATCGAGGTGATCTGCGGCGGGATACGGGCGAATTCGACCGTCACGGTCTCGTCGTCGCCGTCGCCCCGGCCCGTCTGGTTGTCACCGCTGTGCACCAGCGAGCCGTTGCCCAGCGGATCCAGCGAGTCCAGGCCGGCCAGCCGCACCGGCTCCGAGCCCCGCATGGCGATCGCGATGAGGTCGAGGTCCGTACCGGCCTTCCGGCGGAGCAGGCCCATCACCCCGCCGCTGGCCCCGGAGGTGGGGTCCCAGGAGACCCCGATCGACATGTGGGTGACACCGTCCAGGTCGGCGGGGCCGTCTTCCTTCGTGAGCACAATCATGGCTCGATCATCCTGGTGAGCGGTCGCGGCAGGCAAAGTCCGCCGGGACGCGGGCGAGTTCGCTGCCACCCGTGAGCCGTGCGGTGACCCGCCCGGCCGACGGGGGCCTCGGCGACGGGTGCCGGGAGCGGGCGGCGCCGTCACCGTGCCGCCGCCCGCGAGACGGCAGGGCGCGCAGCGCGGTCACGGGCGGTTCCAGGTACACACCGCCCGGTGCTGTTGCGCTCGTCACAATCCCGCCCGATACGGGCTTTCCGTGACGGGCGCCACGTCGTGATGCGCGTGGTTTGTCTACGTTCATCTCCACTGCCCGTGACATCTCCCCCGCGAGGGTCGTCTATGTCGTATCCGTCCCCGGCGCCCGTGCAGTCCGTGGCCCGCCGCCCCGTCGCCTGCGCCGGCGTGCTGCTGACCGCCGCCCTCGTCCTCCTCGGCGCACTGCAGGCGCCGCCGGCGGCCGCCGATCCGGGCACGCCCCGGGCCGCCGCCGCGACCGCGCACCCGCACAGCGCGCCCCGGGTCGCCGCGGCCGTCCTCGATCTCGACGGCGACAGCCGGGAACCCGTCGTCCGCGGCGACGACACCCCCTACGACACCGCCAGCATCGTCAAGCTCGACATCCTCGCGGCGCTGCTGCTGCGCGCCCAGGACGCCGGACGTCCGCTCACCGCGCGGGAACGGGCCCTGGCCGAGCCCATGATCGAGCACAGCGACAATGCCGCGGCCAACGCCCTGTGGCGCCGCATCGGCGGTGCCCCGGGCCTGGAGGCGGCCAACAGGCGCCTGGGCCTGCGCGCCACCGAGGGCGGGCCCGGGCACAGGTGGGGGCTGACGCGCACCACGGCCTGGGACCAGATCCGGCTGCTGCGCGCGATCTTCGACGACCCGGAGCCGGGCGGCGGCACCCCCGCACTGCACCCCGGCTCCCGCCGCTACATCCGGACCCTGATGAGCCGGGTCGCCCCCGAGCAGGCCTGGGGTGTCTCGGCGGCGTCGGGCTCCGCGACGGCGCTGAAGAACGGGTGGCTGCGACGCAGCACCACCGGTCTGTGGGACGTCAACAGCGTCGGACGCATCACCGCGGGCGGGCACCGCTACCTGGTCGCCGTCCTGTCGGACGGCAGCGCCACGATGGACGAGGGCGTCGCGATGGTGGAGCGGGCGGCGAAGGCGGCCGTCGCCTCGGCCGCCCGCGCATGACCGGGCGGCGGTCACCCGTCCGCGGAACGGGAACGGGCCGGGCGGCGCGGGCGGCTGTCAGCCGTGCGGCGCCGCCCGGCCCGCCCGCAAAGGACCGGCCCTAGGCCGGCCGCCGGTGCAGCACCCGTGCGGCCGCCTCGTGCTCGGCCGCGGGCGGGGACAGCTCGCTGAGCGTGTCCAGATCGGTGTCCTGCCGCAGTTCCGTCTCCCATGCCTCGGCGAGCCCTTTCTGCTCGGCGTGCGGCAGCTTCCGGATGCGTTCCCGGTCGGGCGGGGGGAGGGCCGCCAGGAACCGTTCGACGGTGTCGATGGGCATCTTCGCCTCCTCGGTCGCAGGGCGACGACGATCCCTGACGGGTACCCTCCCTCCCGCGCCCCGACCGCCGGTCAGCGCAGCGCCGGGGGAGCGGCCTGCGGGCCGGTGCCCCAGGCCGACGGCTCGGTGCCGACGGTGAACGCCAGCGTCCGCGTCCGGCGCAGGTCGTCCGTGGTCAGGTACGTGCGGCCGTACGCGGTGCCGTCGACCGACGCCGACTGGATGTAGCGGCGGGCGTCCGAGGTGCCGGGCGCCGTGATCGTCAGCGAGCCTCGCGGGTAGTAGCGCCGGTCGAGCCGGAGGTCGACCCGGTCGAAGACCGGGGTGGACAGCCCCCAGGTGGCGTAGCCGGGCTGCACCGGGAAGATCCCGATCGACGACAGCACGTTCCAGGCGGACATCGTGCCCAGGTCGTCGTTGCCGGTCATGCCGGTCGGGGTGTCCGTGAACAGGGTGAGCGCGGCGTGCACCACGTCCGTGGTCTTCCACGGCTGCCCGGTGGACAGGTAGGTGTACGGGGCGATCAGGTCCGGTTCGTTCTGCGGGTTGTACTTGTCGGCGTTGTAGTAGTCGTACGGGCCGTTCACCCACACCTCGCGGGCCGTCCTCGCCGGGTCCTTCAGCAGCTGGTCGTAGGCGAAGAAGGAGTCCAGGCGGTCGTTGGCCGCCTGCGTGCCGCCGATCAGGGAGATCATGCCGGGCAGGTCCTGCGGCACCAGCCACTGGTACTGCCAGGCCGTGCCCTCGTGGAAGCCCTCGCTCTGCGCCGGGTCGGCCGGACCGGTGAAGGCACCGGAGGCGTCACGCGCCCGGAAGAACCCGGTGGAGGCGTCGAAGATGCTGCGGTAGTTCTGCGCGCGGGCCGCGTAGCGTGCCGCGTCCGCGTCGTGGCCCAGGTCGCGTGCCATCTGGGCGAGCATGGCGTCGGCCAGGGCGTACTCCAGGGTCGCGGAGGCGCCGTGGTCGTAGTCGGAGTCGCCGGGCTTGGCGTGCGGACGGCCCTTGATGTAGGGCGCGTAGCCGTTCGCCAGGTACTCCGTGTTGGCCTCGCGGCCCACGGCCGGGGAGTCGGCCGGCGGCACCCCGTCGGCGTTCTTCTTCAGGGCCCGGTAGGCCCGCTCCTCCCAGCCCCCCAGCAACCCCTGCTGGTAGGCGTTGGTCAGGAACGGGGTGACCGGGTCACCGGTCATGATGTTCGTCTCGACCGTGCCGTAGCCCCACTTGGGCAGCCAGCCGCTCTCCTCGTCGATCGTGATGACGGAGATCGCCATGTCCCGGGCCTCGCGCGGCGCCAGCAGCGACAGCAGCTGGGTCTGCGTGCGGTAGGTGTCCCACAGCGACCAGTTCTGGTAGTAGGTGAAGCCGCGGGCGCGGTGGATTAGGTGGTCCCAGCCGGTGTAGCGGCCGTCGGCGTCGCTGCCGATGTTCGGCGCGAGGAACGAGCGGTACAGCGAGGAGTAGAAGGTGCGGCGCAGGGTCTGGCTGCCGCCCTGCACCCGGACGTCGTCGAGACGGTCCTCCCAGGCGCGCCGTGTCGCCTCGCGCACCGCGTCGAAGGAACGGCCGCCCTCCGCGCGCAGGTTGACGGCCGCGCCGTGCGCGTCCACGTACGACAGGGCCGTCGTCGCCTCGACGGTACGGTCCTTCGTGGTGTCGAAGCGGAGGTAGGCGCCGCCCGTGCCGGTCTTCGCGCCCGGGGTGACGGTGGAGCCGGTCCATGTGCCGTAGGCGGTGAACGGCCGGTCGAACCGGGTGATCGTGTACACGGTGTACGGCTCGGTGTCCTGGCAGAAGCCGCGGCCGGTGATGGCGGTGCGCACCGTGCGGTTGTCGAGCACCTCCACCTCGGACGACACCGTCTGGTGCAGCGACTGCGCGGCGTTCAGCAGCACGTTGGCCTTGTCGGTGGCGGGGAAGGTGTAGCGCTGCACACCGGTGCGGGCGGTCGCGGTCAGCTCGGCCTGGATGCCGCTGTCGAGTCCCACCTTGTAGTAGCCGGGGCTCGCCTGCTCGTCGTCGTGGCTGAACCCGGCTGCGTACCGGGCGTAGTCCGTCTCCGTGACGTCGCCGGTGGTCGGCAGGACGGGCAGGTCGCCGCCCAGCCCGCAGCCCACACCGGACAGATGGACGAGGGAGAAGCCGCGGATGTGGTCCTGGGAGTAGTCGTACCCGGTGTTGTGCCCGGTGTCCGGGGAGAACTGCACCATGCCGAACGGCACCGCCGCACCGGGGTAGGTGTTGCCTTCGTTCTGCGTGCCGATGAACGGGTTGACCAGATCGGTGAGTCTGTCCTCCCGGGCGCCGGCCGCGTGGGCGGCGGGCGCGGCGAGAGCGGCGGCGAGCAGGGCGACGGCCGCGGCGACCGTCCCTCCGCTCCGCAGGCGTGGGGTCCATCTCATGGGCGTCAGCCCCTCCCCGAGGAGAGATTCGGATCCGTGGACAACGTTGTCAGACAACGGCCGCGGGCCATTCTTCGGGGTGAACGTGTACTCGTCAAGACTGGTGACGGGACGGTCCTCCGGCGGGGGTGAGGCGCCCGAGCGGGCTAGGCCCGGGGGACGTCACCCGACAGGGGCACTTAGCGTCACGAGTGAGTGACTCGTCTCGCTGCGACACCGCCGGAGGTGGAATGTGCGCCGGATTCCCTCGCGCACGGCGCGACCGTCCCGCATACGTCCGGGCACCCGGGTGGTGCGCCCGGGGGCACGGGTGGCCACGGCGGTGGCCGCCGGACTGGCCACCGGCTCTCTGGTGCTGGTGACGAGCGTTCCCGCGCTCGCGGCGGCACCGGACCCCGGCGGCTCGTCACCGCCGTCCGCCCCGCCGCTCGTGGACCCGCCGGCCGCCCCCACCGGACCGGTGCCCCCGCTGGTGGAACCGCCCTACCCTCCGGTCGCCTCCGTCCGCCCGTCGTTGCCGCACACCACGCCCACGGCATCCGCCTCGTCCGCCGCACCAGTCACGTCGGTCCCTTCTGCCTCACCGCCTGATCCGCGGCCGAGCGAACGGACGGGGACCGGCTCACCGGTGCCACCGCTGGTGGTGCCGCCGGCCGAGCCGCCGCCGGAGCGGACGTGCGACAGCCCGGTCGCGGCGGGGGACACGCTCTGGGAACTCGCCGGCCGGCTGCTGGGCGACGGCGGCCGGTGGCGCGAGCTGTACGAGGCGAACCGTGCGGCGATCGAGGCGGAGGCGCGCGCCCACGGTCTCGCCGCGAGCGACGGCGGACGGCTGGTGTTCCCGGACATGCGCCTCCGCGTGCCCGGCGACTGCGTCTGACGGCGGCGGACCGCCCCCGCCTCCGCGCGCGCCGTCCGCCCGGCCGTGGCGGAGGCGCCGACCGGCGGCGGCACGAACCGGCGGCGGCACGAACCGGACGCGGCAGGTGAGAGGCAAGGGCGCCGGCCCGGCGGGGGCGGGGGGGAGTGCGGGACGGCCCGCGTCGGCGGGCACGTGGCGCCGGCGGCCCGCGTCGGCGGGCGTACCGTGCCGGCGCCGCGCGAGCCGGCCGGGCCGCGTCAGCCGCTGTATGCGACCGCGGTCCCATGGCCTCGTCTCCCCGGCGGGCGGAAACACCGGCGCACCGGGTACCCGGCGTCCCGCCCCGGCCGTCGGCCGGCGCACCGGCCGGTGTCCGCGGGCGCACCACGGGGCAACCGCCGCTGCGGCAGCAGGAGACGCTCCCAGCTCCGACGGCGATACCGTACAAGTCGGACACGCGAGGCAGGGTGGCGCTCGTGGACGTGACACCTGAGGGGCCGGCCGGCGCGGAACGGCTGCGGGACGCGCTGGCCCGCATGCCGCGACAGGTCCGCGAGGAGCTGACCCTGCGGCTGCGGCGCCGCAAGGGCGTGCTGCGCAGGGAGGACGTGCACGTCGTCGAGCCTCCGTTGCTCAAGCGCGCGGTCGGCGCCTCGGCGCTGGGCAACTGCATGGAGTGGTTCGACTTCGGCGTCTACAGCTACCTCGCCGCCGTCATCGGCAAGGTCTTCTTCCCCGGCGCCTCCCCCGGCGCGCAGGTGATCTCGTCCTTCGCCACCTTCGCCGCCGCGTTCGTGGTGCGGCCCCTGGGCGGACTGGTCTTCGGCCCGCTCGGCGACCGCATCGGCCGGCAGAAGGTGCTCGCCACCACCATGATCATGATGGCCCTGGGCACCTTCGCCATCGGCGTGATCCCCGGCTACGGCACCATCGGCATCGCCGCGCCGCTGCTGTTGCTGCTGGCCCGCATGGTGCAGGGCTTCTCCACCGGCGGCGAGTACGGGGGCGCCACCACCTTCGTCGCCGAGTACTCGCCCGACCGCCGCCGCGGCTTCCTGTCCAGCTGGTTGGACTTCGGCACGTTCGTCGGCTACGCGCTGGGCTCCGCCCTGGTCACGGTGCTCCATGTGCTGCTCGGCGACGAGCAGATGCTCGCCTGGGGCTGGCGTGTACCGTTCCTGATCGCCGGCCCCCTCGGTGTCATCGGCCTGTACATGCGCCTGAAACTGGAGGAGTCGCCCGCCTTCCAGCAGCAGCTCGACGAGCACGAGAAGAGCCTCGCCCAGAAGTCCGCGGGCAGCGAGTTCAAGACCATCGTCAGGGGCCACTGGCCGGAGCTGCTCATCTGCATGGGCATCGTGCTGCTGTACAACGTCACCAACTACATGGTCACCGGCTACCTGCCCACGTACCAGACGGAGACCCTGCACCGCTCCGCCGACTTCGCCGATCTGCTGGTGCTGCTGGGCATGGTGTGGATCGTGCTGCTGATCACGTTCATCGGCCGCCTCAGCGACCGCGTCGGCAGGCGCCGCGTCTACGGGGTCGCGGCGGCCGCGATGACCGTGCTGTCCGTCCCGGCGTTCGAACTGATCAAGACGCCCGGATTCTGGGCGCCGGTGGCCGGTGTGCTGATCCTGTCCACGCTGCTGGCCTGCTTCGCGGCCCCCAGCGCCGCCACCCTGCCCGCGCTGTTCCCCACCGCCGTGCGCTACGCCGCCATGGGGATCGGCTTCAACATCTCGGTCGCCGCCTTCGGCGGCACCACCCCGCTGGCCACCGCCGCGCTGGTGGAGGCGACCGGCAACGACCTCATGCCCGCCTTCTACCTCATGGCGGCCGGGCTGATCGGGCTGGTGACCGTGAAGTTCCTGCCGGAGAGCGCGCAGGTGCCGCTGCGCGGCTCCCGGCCGATGGTGGGGTCCGCGGAGGAACGGCGCGAGTTCCTGACCACCGTCGAGGCGCTGTACCGGGCCTCCGACAAGGCGGGCCGGACGGGGGAGCCGGACAGGTGTGCCATGCCGTCACGGAGCGCGTCCCCCGGGGCGGTGAAGTGCCCGCTTGCTGGCGCGGAATCGCCGATTCCATGCGGCCGAAAGCAATATTGCATCCGACTGCAAGATTGCTTACGGTGGCAAGCGGGGACGACGAAAACGCACGAAACGTGATGATCCGGGTGGCAGCCGGTCACTCCGGGTCGATCGGCGCCACGGCCCTGAGAACAGATGGTTCCCCCACGAGAGGCAGCCCCTCATGACCATCACCGACCCTCACCCCTTCCCGTTCAGCGAGCCCGACGAGCTGCGCATCGATCCGCGGTTCGAGCAGATCCGCGAGAAGGAGCCGCTGTGCCCGGTCCAGCTGCCGCACGGCGAGCCGGCCTGGCTGGTCACCCGCTACGAGGACGTCAAGACGGTGCTCGGCGACCCCCGGTTCAGCCGGGCCGAGGCCGTGCGCCGGGACGAGCCGCGCACCCGGTACCACCGCGGGCTGCCCGGCAACATCATGGAGTTCGACCCGCCCGAGCACACCCGGCTGCGCCGCGTGGTCGCCAAGGCGTTCACCGCCCGCCACGTGGAGGACCTCAGGGTCCGCGCCCAGGAGATCGCCGACCGGCTCGTCGACGAGATGATCGCCCAGGGGCCGCCCGCGGACCTGGTGAGCGCCTTCGCCCTGCCGCTGCCGGTGACGGTGATCTGCGAGCTGCTCGGGGTGCCGTTCGAGGACCGGACGCGCTTCCGCCACTGGTCGGACGCGCTGCTGTCGACCACCCGCTTCAGCCCCGAGGAGATCGAGCGCTGCGCCGGCGAGCTGTCCGACTACATGGCCGGCCTCGTCGCCGAACGCCGCAAGCACCCGCAGGACGACCTGCTCGGCGTGATGGTGGCCGCGCGCGACGAACAGGACCGGCTCACCGAGGACGAGCTGGTGGCCATGGGCGTCGGCGTGCTGGTCGCCGGTCACGAGACCACCGCGAGCCAGATCCCGAACTTCGTCCACACGCTGCTGGAGCACCCCGAGGAACTCGCCCGGCTCCGCGCCGACCTGGACCTCGTCCCGCAGGCCGTGGAGGAACTCATGCGGTTCGTGCCGCTGGGCAGCGCCTCCACCGCCCGCTACGCCGTCGAGGACGTCGAGCTGAGCGGCGGAGTGGTGCACGCCGGCGAACCGGTCGTCGTCTCCACCGCGGCGGCCAACCGCGACACCACCGTCTTCACCTGCCCCGAGCGGCTGGACCTGACCCGCAAGGAGGCCGCGCACGTCGGATTCGGGCACGGTCCGCACCACTGCCTGGGCGCCCAGCTCGCCCGGATGGAACTGCAGGTGGCCCTGAGCACCCTGCTGCGCCGCCTGCCCGGACTGCGCCTGGCGGGCACCGAGGAGGACCTGGTTTGGAAGGCGGGCTCCGGTGTGCGGGGCCTGGAGAAGATGCTCATCACCTGGGAGGCGGCGGCATGAGCGGCGCCGACCGGGAGGTCCCCGCGGCCTCGCCCGCACCCGGCACGCGGACGGAGATCTGGCGGGTGCGGGTCGACCCCAAGGCCTGCATGGGCACCGGCATCTGCGCCGGCGTCGCGCCCGACCGCTTCCAGGTCCGCGACGGCATCTCGCACCCCACGGCCGCGTACGTGCCGCCCGAGGACCAGGTGGTGGACGCCGCCGAGTCCTGCCCCCTGGAAGCCATCCGGGTCACCCACCGCGACACCGGCGCCCTGATCGCCCCCGAGGAGTGAGCGGCGGCACGGACCGTGTGAGGGGATCTTCTGCCCTCCCCTCGCCGGTCCGGCACCGCGGGCTCGCCCGCGGCGGCCCCCACTACGCTACGGCCATGACCGGCCAGACGACGAGCACGAGCCACCGCGAACGCAGCAAGGCCAGACGCCGGGAGGCCATCCGGCGGGCCGGCATGCGGCTGTTCGCCGAACGCGGCTACGACGGCACCACCATCGCCGACATCGCCGCCGCGGCCGATGTCGCCCCCCGGACCGTCTCGCTGTACTTCCCGTCCAAGCACGACATCGCGCTGTCCGTGCCCGACGAGATCGCCTCCCGGCTCACCGCCGTCTTCCGCAGCCGCCCCGGGGCCGGGTTCCTCGACTGCGTCGACACCTGGCTGCGCGGCGAGGCCGAGGCCCTGGACCCGGAGCTGCTCGCGCTGCTCACCGCCATGTACGAGGCCAACCCCGCGCTCAAGGCGCACGGCAGCAGCCAGATCGAGGAGTCCGTGCGGGTCACCGGACCCGCCCTCGCCGCGGCCACCGGCCTGCCCGCGGGTCACCCGCTCAACGCGGTGGTCGGCGCCGCCGTCGGCGCCGCGCTCAGCCAGTACTTCGCGGCCGTCCTGTGCCAGGAGAACGCCGCCGGTCTGCACGCCACGTTCATGGACTGCCTGCGCGCCCTGGTCGACGCCGCCCGGCAGGGCGCGACCGGCTGACACCGCGTCACCTTCAACGCAGCCCCAGACAGGGCAGCCAGGTGCGCGGCCCGCCGTGGGCGGCGGTCAGCAGCGCGGCGAGCACACCCGGCAGACCCGTCAGCAGATCCGCCGTCCACCCCTCGTCCTCCGGCCGGGGCAGCCGGGCCGTCAGATACCGCACCAGCCGCCGCTTGAGCGCCGCCGCGGCCGGCAGGCGCGCATGCCGGTCGAAGGCGTCGGCGACGGCCAGCACCCCCGCGGCACCGTGACACAGCCCGAGCCGGTCGGCGGGGGAGTCGCCGTACAGGTGGAAGGTCACGTCGTAGTGCTCGGCGAGCGTGGTGAAGGCGGACGCGGCCCAGCGCGCACCGGCCCCGTCCCCGAGGGCGTCGGCGGCGTCCCACAGCGCCCAGGCCACGCCCGGGGTGCCGTAGCACCAGGCCTGACGGGGATGGGCATGCGGCGGCGGCGCACCGTCCAGGCAGGCTCCGGGCCAGGTGCGGATGCCCCGCGCGTCGTCGTAGGCCTGGCGCACCAGCCAGTGCCGGGCGCGGTCCAGCGCCGCGGCGAGCTGCCCGGAGAGTTCCGGGTCCGCGCCGCAGCGGCGCACGGCGGCGGTGAGCGCGGCGACGACACCGGCGACCCCGTGTCCCATCCCGGTGTTGACGCGCCCGTGCACCCACGCCAGATAGGGGTGGTCCTGGTAGTGCCCCGTCCGCAGCCGGGGCAGCTCGTCCTCGTCGCACAGCAGCGCCAGATGCGCGGCCAGCAGGCGCAGCCGGGCGGCCGCCGCCCTGTCCGACGGGTCTCCGGCACACAGCGCGAGCAGCGTTCCGGCAGGTCCGCAGATCAGGTCGTAGTCGGCAAAGGTGACGGCCCGTGTGCGGTACCGCGGGGCGCGTCCGGCCAGATGGGCCCGGAGCCGGTCCGCCACCGGCCGCAGCGCGGGGTGGACGCGGGCGCCGAGGCGCAGGCCGACCAGGGTGCCGGCCAGACCCCCGTCGTACAGGCAGGGACGGGACGGTCCGCGGCCTGCCGTGCGGGCCCACGCGGCCACGGCGGCGGGTGCCGCCCGGTCGTCGGCGACCAGGTGTGCCAGGACGGGGATCCCCGGGTCGCACAGGTGCCCTCGGTCCGCGGGGGACACCGTCCACTGACGCAAGTACCGCACGGCGAGGCCGTGCACGCCGGCGAGGGGGGAGGCCGGTGCGGCCGGTTCCTGGACCATGGCGTTCCTCACGGGGGGCGTGACGTGAGCGGCGGAGCCGCCCGCGGGCGCGGGCGGCTCCTGAGCGACGGTCAGCAGATGACGACCGTGTTGCAGATGATGATCGTGCACAGGCCGCTGCAGCCCTCGGTGTAGGCGGAGGCCGACGGCAGGTCCTCGTCGGTGATCCGCTGCTCCAGGTCGCTGATCAGGGTGTCCAGTTCGGTCAGTTCGTTGTCGGGCATCTCGTTTCCCTTTCCCTTCCGGTCATCGGGTGTGGGCCGCCCCGGCGGGCCGCCCGGCGGGCGGGCCGGGGACGTCGGTCCGGCCGTCGCGCATCAGGGCGTCGGCGGCGGCCGCGGCGAGGCGGTCCGCGCCGACGTCGTGCGGGAGCCGGAGCAGCAGTTGGGCGGCGAGGGCCGCGCCGTCGTGCAGCGGGTCGCGCACCAGCAGGTCCTCGGGGGCCGGCAGCATCTCCTCCACCAGCAGCGCGCCGCCCGCCTCCCGGGCGCACAGCCGCTCGATCAGGGGGATCGCGGTCACCGAGGCCAGGTCCACCGGGACCGGTTTGCCGCCGGGCGCGGTCCGGGCGAAGGCGTGCCGGGGCAGCCCGGTGGCGCGGCGCAGCAGGGCCAGGGTGCGGACCTTGGTGAGCAGGTCGTCGCCCGGCCGCCACAGCCGGTCGCAGCCGATGCGCCAGGTGGCCGGGGCGAGGACGAGGTCGCCGCCCGCGGTCAGCCGCGGCAGCCGGTCCCGCTCGGGCAGCGCCCCGTCCAGCGCGTCCAGCCGGACCAGCCAGGAGGCCGCCGGATGGCTCGCGGCGAGCAGCAGCCGGACCAGGGTGTCGTAGGGCGGGGCGGGGGAGCGGGTGGCGTGATAGACCGGCACGATGCGCCGGCCGTCGGCCTCGGCGACGACACGGCCGTTGCTGCGCCGCAGACTGATGCGGTCCAGCGGAAGATGACGCGCCTGCCGGCCGGAGTCGCCGTAGTACGGCGCCGGGTCCGGGTCACCGGTCCACCAGCCGGTGGTCACCGGACGCCGCACCGCGTTGGCGGACCGCTCGGTCAGCGGCGGCACCAGCAGGTCGACGAAGCGGACCCCGGTGCGGCGCTCGACGGCGGCGAGGAAGGCGCGGTAGGCGTCGCTGTTGCCGTACCCGCCGTACAGAGCGCGCAGCCCGTCGGCGAACCGTGCGTCGAGCACCCCGGCCGGCGAGGCGGTCTCCAGCACCGCCACCGGGCCGCGTCCGCCGGGGCAGGGCAGCGGGCGCAGCAGGCAGTCGACCGGCCAGGGCGGCAGCACACCGTCGCGCGGTGCGCCCAGCGCGTCCAGCAGATCGTCGTCGATGTCGACGCTCGCCGCGCCGGACCGGGCGGCCGCGTCCAGATGGTCCAGCAGCCGCGCGTATCCCCCGGCCCGGTCCCGGGCGGGCGCCCAGCCCGTGTAACGGCGCGGCGCCGGCGGCGGGACACCGGCGGCCAGCCGGGCGGCGAGGATCTCCCCGACGGGACGCGGACGGTCCGTCACCTCCGCGAACTCCGGGTGCGACCACCAGGTTCCGGCCGCGTCGTCGGCGGCGCGCAGGGCGGCGACGCGGGCCGCGATCCGCAGCCCGCGGGCGACCCGGTCGACGGCCCGCCCGGAAACGGCCGCGTCGCGGCCGGCACGGCGGTAGGAGTCCAGGAACCAGGTGCCGGCCCCGCCGTCCTCGGGCTCCCGCGGCAGCGCGCCGGCCCGGGCGACCCTGCCGGCCGGGAGCCAGCCGCTGCGGTGCTGCCGGGGCGCCCGGCAGATCTGCACCACGCCCAGGGAGTGCAGGTGCTGCAGGAACCCCCGCACCACAGCGGGCGCCGGCGCGGGCCGGCCGGCCCGCGCGGTCAGGGCCGGCAGCACCTGTTCCAGGTCACCGAGGGTGCGCGGACCGTCCGCGAGCTCGGACAGCACCGCCTCCAGCACCGGGGTGCGGCGCAGGACGACCTGCCGCAGCCGGTCCGGGGCCCGGGGGTCGACGGCATAGCAGCGCAGCTGCCCGGGTGCGTCGCCGGCCTCGTCCCCGGGGGGTTCGGCGAAGTGCAGGGGCGCCGGCGCCAGCACCGTCTCCGGGGCGGCGGTGCGCAGGTCGGGCAGGGCCGTCCGCGCCCTGACCAGGTGCACGTTCTCCACCGCGAGGGCGGCGAGTGCCCCCAGGGCGGTGCCGGGTGCGAGCAGCGACGGGCACCCGCCCGGCTCGCAGACCACCGGGACGGCGGCGATCTGGCCCGCCCAGCCGCGCGGTGTCGTCTTCGCCGCGGCCCGGCCCACGATCCGCCACAGGAACGCGGCCCGTTTGCGCAGGCTCTTGTCCGACCAGGACTCGCCCGAGGCATGCCGCCGCGCGATGTCCTCGGCCAGACCGGGAGCGGCGCTGTCCAGGAACGCCCGCAGCACGGCACTGGAGCGGGCCGTGCGCCACACCTGCTCGGCCACCCGGTGCTGTTCGGCGGCGAGCGCCTGCCGCAGCCCGTCCTCGGCGGCCCGCACCGCCCCGGCCTCCTGCAGCAGGACGTGGCCCTGCTCCACGAGATCCGGGGGCACGGCGGGCGAGTGCCGCAGCAGCGCACAGTCCGCGTCCCGCGGCGGTGCGCCCGCGTGCAGCCGGCGCCGCAGGGCGAGCACGGCACCGCGGCCGGCGGCGTCCAGCAGCGGGTGCGGCACCACCTCGGTGCCCAGCCGGCCGGCCAGTGCCCGGGCCCGTGCGGTCAGCCGTCCGGTGTCGTCGGCGAGCCGGGCGGCGGCGTCGAACAGGTGGACGGCGCCGCCGGCGGTCCAGGCCGCTGCGGGCAGCCCGCCCACCCGCAGCAGTGCCGTGGCGCCCAGCGGCGCCTTTGGAGAGACACGTGTCTGTGCCGGCAGGTGTGCCATGCTCAGCCCACCTCCTGGTGACCGTCGGCGGCGAGCGCCTCGGTGAGCAGGCACTGGCGTGCCGTGGACAGCCCGCCCCGGTTCCAGTGGAAGACCGCATGGCGGGCGGCGGCCCGGCGCGGGCCCAGCGTGGCCTCACCGGAGGCGAAGCAGCCGGTGTGCCACTGCCGGGCGGCCGACTCCACCGCCCGCAGGTGTGCCTCCATGACGTCCCGCCAGGCCTTCGGCAGCGCATCGAGCCGGTCCTCGGGGCCGGACTCCCAGTAGCGGCGGATGCCGGCGGCGGCCCGCCGCAGGTCCGGTGAGTGCAGCCCGCGCGGCAGCCGGCGTCCGGTCTCCTCCTGTACCGCCTGCCAGACCCCGCGGTGCTCCCAGCCGACGATGCCCAGGGCGTCGCACACCGCGTGCAGCAGCGTCAGCGACACCCGCCAGGCGGGCGGCGCCGGTTCACCGGCCGCGGCGGTGTGCACCTGCAGCCAGGCGAGGGAGTCGGCGGTGAACAGCGCGTGCACGAAGGGCATCGCGCGCGGGCCGCCGAACAGATACGTCTCCGGCTCATACACACGTGTCACCGGCCGCTCCCAGGTGGGCCCTTGCCGCGGGGGAGCCAGCCGGCCGAGCAGCACCTCGCGCAGCTCCGGTGCACGGGAGGGATCCGCCGCGCGGAAGCGGATGCGCAGCCCCGGGGGCTTGTGCATGAAGAAGAAGTCACCGGCCGGCCCGGTCCCCAGCAACTCCTCGGCCACCGACAGGAGTTGTTCGTAAAGCCGGCGTTCCGGGCCGGGGGCCGGGCAGGACACGTCGAGCTGGACCCAGCCGTCCTGCCGGGAGCGGGCGCGCAGCGCCTCGAGACCGGCCGCCAGGAAGAGTTGGCGGGCCGCCGGGTAGCCGGCGTCCTGCGCCGTCAGAGGGACACAGCCGAGCGGTTCGGTGCGTGCGTCGTCCAGACAGTCGGCCAGTAAGCGCTCGACCCGCATCACGGGGCCTCCTCACCGGGGACGTAAGAGAACACCCCTGTGATGTCCTCGGCGCGCGGCTCCCAAAGCGCTCGACGCAATGGTCATATGATCGGCAGGTGTGCGCGGACGGTATGCCGCGCCGGGCGCACCGCCGGTTACTGCGCCGGTTTTCTGACGGTGCGCCGGTGGCACCGTCGTGCCGCCCGTTGACGTGGCCGGCCGGGCGGGGCGCGCGCACGCCCCGCCGCACGCGGCCGGTCCGGCCCGCGCGAACGCGAAAGGGGCGGTGCCGTCGCACCGCCCCTTCGCCGGGGAACCGTTTCCCCGCCCGTCCGGTCAGCCCACCGGAGCGGGCGGAGCCGCGTCGGCCTCCTCGGCCAGGCGCTCCATGCCGCTGGTGGTCTTCAGCGGCTTCTCCTTGATGAACACCACCGCGACGAGGGCGAGCAGTGCGAAGGGCGTGGCGATGAGGAACAGGTCCGCCGTGGCGACGCCGTAGGCGTGCTCCACGATCGTCCGGATCGGCGCGGGCAGCGACTTGATGTCGGGCACACCGCTCCCGCCGCCCGAGCCCGCCTGGGTGGACGTGGGGATGCCCGCCGCCTTCAGGCCCTTGGTCATCTCGGTGGTGACCCGGCTGGCGAGGACGGCGCCCAGGACGCTGGTGCCGATGGTGCCGCCCATGCTGCGGAAGAAGGACAGCACGGAGGTCGCGGCACCCAGCTCGGCGGCGGGGACGTCGTTCTGCGCCGCCAGGACCAGGTTCTGCATCAGCATGCCGACGCCGATGCCGAGCACCGCCATGTACACGCTCAGCAGGCCGAAGGAGGTGTCGGCGTCGATGGTGGACAGCAGCGCCAGACCGGCGGTCATGACGACGGCGCCCGCCACCAGGTAGACCTTCCACTTGCCGGTCCTGCTGATCACCTGGCCGGCGACGGTGGAGGACACCAGCAGGCCGAGGATCATCGGCAGGCTCATCAGACCCGCCACGGTCGGCGACTTGCCCAGCGAGATCTGGAAGTACTGGGAGAGGAACACCGTGCCGCCGAACATGGCCACACCGACCAGCAGGCTGGCGACGGTGGTGAGGGTGACGGTCCGGTTGCGGAAGATGTCCAGCGGGATGACCGGTTCGGGGGTGCGGGACTCCACGACCACGGCGGCGGCGAGCAGCAGCACACCGGCCACGGTGAGCGCGGCGGTCTGCCAGGACGCCCAGTCGAACTGGTTGCCGGCCAGCGACACCCAGATGAGCAGCGCGCACACGCCCGCCACGATGAGGAAGGCACCGAGGAAGTCGATGTGCACCTCGCGGCGGACGGTGGGCAGCCGCAGCGTGCGCTGCAGCAGCACGATGGCCAGCAGCGCGAACGGCACGCCGATGAAGAAGCACCAGCGCCAGCCCAGCCACGAGGTGTCGACGAGGACGCCGCCGACCAGCGGACCGGCCACCGTGCCGACCGCGAAGACGGCACCGAACATGCCGGCGTACTTGCCCAGCCGGCGCGGCGGGATGACCGCGGCCATGACGACCTGGGCCAGCGCGGTCAGACCGCCCGCGCCGGTGCCCTGGACGACCCGGCTGAAGATCAGCAGCCCGACGCCGTGCGAGAAGCCCGCCAGCAGCGAGCCGACGACGAACATGCTGAGCGACAGCTGCAGCAGCAGCTTCTTGTTGTACAGGTCCGACAGCTTGCCCCACAGTGGCACCGTCGCCGTCATGGCGAGCAGTTCCGCGGTGACGACCCAGGTGTAGGCGGACTGGCTGGCACCCAGGTCGGCGATGATCGTGGGCAGGGCGTTGGACACCACGGTGCCCGCGAGGATCGCCACGAACATGCCGGCCATCAGACCGGACATCGCCTGGATGATCTGGCGGTTGGACATGGAGGTGGGCGCCTGCTCGGACGCCGGCGGTATGGAGGTGGGCGCCTGCTCGGGCGCCGGTGGTGAGGTCACGGCAGCTCTCTCGGCCAAGTCACGGAAGGTCGACAGGTCAGGAAGGTCGGTCGGCCGCCCGTGTCACGGGCGGCCCGGTCGGCAGGGCAGTGGGGCGGACGGGCGGTCAGACGCGCGCCGGAGCCGGCAGCCCCGCGGCGAGGAGGGCGAACACCTGCCGGAAGACGTCGGCGAAGGACCCCTCCTCGGGGCGGGAGGACCAGTGCTCGACGCTGACCCGTACCGCGGTGGTCGCGACCGCGGCCACCAGACGGGGGTAGAGGTCCAGTGCCTTGCGCCGTTCCTCGGCGTCCTGCGGGCCCGCCCCGGTCCCCGCGGCCGCCTCACGGCCGCCGGATCCGGGGGACAGCCGCCGGGCGACGGCCTCGGCGAGCCGGGTCTCGTCCGCGACATGGGCGGAGAGACTGCGCACCAGCAGGTCCGGGGCGGCGCGCAGCACCTTGGCGTGCAGCGTCCACAGCTCGTGCTGCTGCTCGGCCTCCGCCAGCTCGCCGGCGAGGGCGTCCCGCACGGCTTGCAGCGGAGTGAGTCCGGCGGGTGCGTCGAGCACCGCGAGCCTGATCCGCTCGGCCGCGTCCGCGTCCACGATCAGGAACGCGTCGTCCCGCGACGCGAAGTAGTTGAAGAAGGTCCGGGGCGACACGCCCGCCTCGGCGCTGATGGCCTCGACGGTCACCTTCTCCACTCCGTGCCTGGCGGCCAGCCGCACCGCGGCCTCGGCCAGAGCGGCACGGGTCGCCCGCTTCTTCCGCTCGCGCAGCCCGCCCCGAGCGGATTCCCTCTCCGACATGACGTGCATCTTATGCAAACATGCATGCTGTGCAAAAATCGGTTTCTTCGTCCGGTGCCGGGCGGCCCCGGCCGGCGGCCGGAAGAGCGCGCGGCACGGCCCGCGCACAGCGCACCGCCCCGCCGGAGGATGACCGGCGGGGCGGTGCGTGGCCGCGAGGCGGCCGGGTCTGCGGGCGTCAGCCGGCCACGGTCGCGGCCGGCTGCGGCTCGCTGCGGACGTTCTCGTCCCCCTCGACGGGGGAGGCCGTGACGGTGTCGTACTTCGTGCGGTCCAGGATCTTCTCCCGGGCGGAGACGATGACCGGGATGAGGGCCTGGCCCGCCACGTTGGTGGCGGTGCGCATCATGTCCAGGATCGGGTCGATCGCCAGCAGCAGACCCACGCCCTCCATGGGCAGGCCCAGCGTGGACAGGGTCAGCGTCAGCATCACGGTCGCGCCGGTCAGGCCGGCGGTGGCGGCCGAGCCGATGACCGAGACGAAGGCGATGAGCACGTACTCCTTCACGCCGAGGTGCACGTCGAAGATCTGGCCGACGAAGATCGCGGAGATGGCCGGGTAGATCGCGGCGCAGCCGTCCATCTTCGTGGTCGCGCCGAACGGCACCGCGAAGGAGGCGTAGTTGAGCGGGACGCCCAGGCGGATCGCGGACTGCTGGGTGACCGGCATGGTGCCCACCGAGGAGCGGGAGACGAAGGCCAGCTGGATCGCCGGCCAGGCGCCCTTGAAGAACTGCAGCGGGTTCAGCTTGCCGACGGTGGCCAGCAGCAGCGGGTAGACGCCGAACAGGACCAGCAGGCAGCCGACGTAGATGTCGGCGGTGAACGTGGCGTAGTTGCCGAGCAGGTCCCAGCCGTACTGGACGATGGCCCGGCCGATCAGGCCCGCCGAGCCGATCGGCGCGAGCAGGATGACCCACCACAGGGCCTTCTGCAGCAGCTCCAGGACGTTCTCGGACAGGGACAGCAGCGGCTGGGCCTTGGGCCCGATCTTCAGCACGGCGACGCCGGCGACGACGGCCATGAAGACGATCTGCAGCACGTTCAGCTCGGTGAACGGCGTGACGACGTCGGTCGGGATGATCCCGGTGAGGAAGTCCAGCCAGCTGCCGGCGTGGTCCGGCTTGGCGCCGTCGGCCGGGGTGAGGTCGGAGCCCGAGCCCGGGTTGGACACCAGGCCGATGACGAGGCCGATGACCACCGCGATCAGCGAGGTGATCATGAACCAGACCAGGGTGCGGCCGGCCAGGCGTGCCGCGTTGTTGACCTTCCGCAGATTGGTGATGGACACCATGATCGCGAAGAAGACCAGCGGGGCCACGGCCAGCTTCAGCAGCTGGACGAAGATACCGCCGACCTTGTCGAGCGTGGTGGCGAGCCAGGACACGTCGTAGGTGCGGGCGACGAAGCCGAGCACCAGGCCGACGACGAGGCCCAGCAGGACCTGGGCCCAGAAGGGCACGGGTATCCGGCGTCTTGCCGTGGCGGGCTTGGACTCAGTGGTGTTCGAGGACACGGACGCAACTCCAGTGGGAAGCGCGGAAACAGATGAGGCGGGACATACCGGAGCGGCGACCGTGATGAGTCAACGGCGCCGCTGCATCGAGGAATGCGCACTCAGACGTGACAAGCCGCGGACATGCAGCGGCAGAGATCGACATGCAGGCGTGCCACGAGCTGGACGCCCGCGGCGTCGCGGCGGGCACACCACAGCGCGCCCACGCGGTTCGCATCTGCTGTCTTCATGGCGGAAACGTTAACACTTGTACTTTGAGAACATCAAAGCGAATGTTTGCCTTTCTGCGGCCGCGCGCCGGACTTCCCTTCGAAACCGCGTGCCGGACCCCCCGTGCGCACGGGAACGGCCGTCCGGCGGACCGGTGAGCTGCGGGCGCCGGTGGGGCGTGCACGGTGGGACAGAAGTGCGACGTGCGCCGATGCGGTACGCGGCGGTGGCGTGACCTGTGCAGCCGCGCGCCGGGATGCGGTGCGACGGTGGCCCGGTGGTCTGTGCGTCGCGCCCGCCGCGGTGCGATCTGGGATGGCGAAAAACCGACGGTTACGGGCCCTTAAGGGCGGGGCGCCGCGCGCCCTGCCCGGCCTGCTCTTGACGTGCTTGGTTCAGACCTTTAGGTTCACGGGTCGCCGACGGTCCAAGTAGATGTCTATTGTTCAGCGTGCTGAACACGGGGGCGCGCGGTCCGGCGGTTGACCGAGTCTTGCTCCAGTTCTCAGCGGAAGGACGACCTCCACATGACGCCTGTCCAGCGCTTCCGGACCTCTGCGACGGCGGCCCTGGCGCTCGCCGGCACCCTGGCCCTCTTCGGTGCCGGCACCGCGCACGCGGCGGACCCGCACGTCGCCCCGGGCGGCAACTTCGACCTGTCCGTCTGGGAGCTGCAGGAGCCGGTCGGCTCTCCCGGCCACCCGACCACCATTCCGTCGTCCCGTCTCCAGGGCCCCGACGGTTACCAGGACGACTACTTCTACACCGACACCCGGGACGGTGCGATGACGTTCTGGGCGCCGGAGAAGGGCGTGACCACCCCGAACTCCCACTACGCGCGCTCGGAGCTGCGGGAGATGAACCGCGACGGCAGCGCCGCCGACTGGTCGCTGTCCGGCAACCACCGGCTCAGCGCCACCCTGCGGGTGGTCTCCGTGACCTCCAACGTGTGCGTGGGGCAGATCCACCTCGGCTCCGGCGGCACCTCCACCAAGCCGCTGGTGGAGCTGTACTACCACGCGAACGGCGACATCGTCGTCGGCACCGAGAACTCCCCGGCGGGCGGCCAGACGCTGCACACGGTCGGCAATGTCTCCAAGGGCAAGACCTGGACCTACTCCATCGCCGTCTCGAACGGCAACACCCTCGACGTCACCGTCAACGGCAGCACCACCCACTACCCGATCGCCGACTCCTTCAAGCAGTACAAGCAGTACTTCAAGGCCGGTTCCTACAACCAGTCCTCCTCGGACAGCACCACCAACGGTGCCCGGGTGGCCTTCTACGGCCTGACCGTCTCGCACTCCTCCTGACGGGACGCCGCCCGCCGCCCGCACCGGCCCGGACGGGCCGGAGCCGGGCGGGGCGGCGCCCGGTGCAGGCGCACCGCCGGTGCCGTGCGGACGAACGGCCCGTGCGGCGGCCGCGCGGCGCAGTGCCCGGCGGTGCGCCTGCCTCGATGAGACTCGGCGAGCAGGTGAGACGGTGACCCCCTCTGCGGGGTGCCGCTCGGCCTGCTCGCCGTCTCGTGTGTCCAGGGGGGTGCGGGCGGCCGTGCGATCACCTCTCCTCGCGGCCCGCTCCCTCGGCGTCTCCTCGCCGCCGGCCGCGGACATCACCTGTGGACCGTCGCGCCGCCTGCCGCACCGATCCGGCCGTCTTCGCCCTGCTGCCCGCCCGGTGCCGCCCCCGAGAGTGCCGGCACCTCCGACGGCGACCTCTGCCGTCCCCTTGTGCCTCAGCGGTCCCGCTCCGTTCCCGCCCTCGGCCCATACTTGACAACAGGGCACTCAAAATTTATTCAGGCTTGTAGGCAACCTGGTCGGAAACCGCAGCTCGGGCGGTAGAGAAGCGGTAGAGAAGACGAGGAGGAGCCCAGATGGCGCGTGCGGTCGGCATCGATCTCGGTACGACGAACTCGGTGGTCTCGGTACTCGAAGGCGGAGAACCCACCGTCATCACCAACACGGAGGGCGCGCGGACCACCCCGTCGGTGGTGGCCTTCTCCAAGAACGGTGAGGTGCTGGTCGGCGAGGTCGCCAAACGGCAGGCCGTGACGAACGTCGAGCGCACCGCCCGCTCCGTCAAACGCCA
>NZ_BNBV01000034.1 GCF_014656135.1 Streptomyces thermodiastaticus | reverse complement strand
TCCGGCCGCCGCGGACCCGGACGTCCGCGGTGCGCCGGCCGGGGCGGGCGCGCCGGGGACGGCGACGTCGCCGCCGGTGCCCGACGGGCCGGCGGAGCGCGAGGGCTCCGGGGTGGTGTCCGCCGTGCTCGCGGGCCGGTCGCCGCCCTGGCCCGGCACCGGCAGCCACGGGGCGGTGGAGTTGCCCGAGACGAGGGTGGCGACGATGACGACGGCGTACCCCGCGCAGGCCGCCCCGACCGCCATGCCGAGGCGGCGGACACGGCGGCTGCGGCGGCCGGAGACATCGACGAACACCGGGCCGTGCGCGCCGGCGCCGGTCCGCTCCTGTCGTGGCGGTCCCTCCGGCCGGCCGGGCAGGACGGAGGACTCCTCGGCGACGGACCCGGTGTCCGGCTCCTCGGACCGGTGATCCCCAGGATCCCAGGGATCCTCGACGCGGGCCGCCGTCAGGGCGCCCGTCTCCGGGAACGTCTGGACCTCGACGTCGGTTCCGCCCGCCGCACCGGCCTCGGGCCACTCGGGTCGGGCCGGCTCCGGCCCCTTCGTCACGCGCACGTAGCTCCCCCCACGGGAGTGTTCCGGGGTGCGCCTGCGGCTTCCGAGCCCACGCCGCCGGAACAGGCCCCCACCTGCCCGAGCGCCCCCGTGATCCCACCCTGCTCGGCGCCCTGAACGTACGCCCGCGCGCGACGGCGCACGCCGAGAAGCCCGATGATGAACGGAAGTGATCGATGCGCCCCCGAATGCATCCATTCGTGCACCACAACTGCGGCGGGCCTGTGCACGGGCCGCCGGGCATGACAAAGGCCCCGTCGCGCCGGGCGACAGGGCCTTGCCCACATGGGGTGGTGAGTGGAGATGGCGGGAATCGAACCCGCGTCCAACGGTGCAGAACCAGGGCTTCTCCGTGCGCAGTCCGCTTCGCTTTTCTCGGCCCCGGAGATCACGCGGACAAGTCTCCGACGGGCTCAGTCACTGTGCGGTTTCCCTCTTCACCCCGTGACCGGGATCGAGGTGGAGTTCCCTAGCTGATGCCAGGATCCGGGTCGGGAACAGCCCCGGGCTGACACTCCCGTGATAGGAGGCTCGCGGTCGCTACCTGAGATCAGGCAGCGAGGGCGAAGGCCTGCTGGGAGGAATCGCGCTTGGTGTTGGCGATTATTTTTTTCGGCCTGTGGTTTACGAGATCATGGCCGCTTCCTCGGCACGCTTCCCCTGCTTCGACAGCCGCTGTCGAAACCGATCATCCCCATGTTGATTTTTCAAACCCTCCGGAGAGGGGCGCACACCCTTGCGAGAAGGGCATCGCACCGGCTCGCGGTGCGCGGACCATCGTACGTGACCAACGCCCGCTGATGCCAGCATATTCCGTCCGGTCTGCGCCGGGGCGCGCCGGCGTCGCCGTGCGGCCGGACCGCGGACGGTACCCGGTCGCGCCGCCCTGCTCAGACCCGCTGCCGGCGCCGGGCCGCGGCCATCGCACGGGCCGCCTCGCGCCGGTCCTGCTTCTCGCGCAGCGTCTGCCGCTTGTCGTACTCCTTCTTGCCCTTGGCCAGCGCGATCTCGATCTTGGCGCGGCCGTCCTTGAAGTACAGGGACAGCGGCACGATCGTGTGCCCGGTCTGCTGGGACTTCGCCTCCAGCTTGTCGATCTCCACCCGGTGCAGCAGCAGCTTCCGCTTGCGGCGGGCGCTGTGGTTGGTCCACGTGCCCTGGCTGTACTCGGGCACGTGCACGTTGTGCAGCCACGCCTCGTGTCCGTCCAGCTGCACGAAGCCGTCGGCCAGCGAGGCACGGCCCTGGCGCAGCGACTTCACCTCCGTGCCGGTGAGGACCAGCCCGGCCTCGTAGGTGTCGAGGATGTGGTAGTCGTGCCGCGCCTTCTTGTTCTGCGCGATCAGCTTCCGCCCTTTTTCCTTTGCCATAGTGCCGTCATTTTCGCACCTCACAGCGGGCGCGCGGGAGCGATATAGACCCCTTGCGGGCGCGGGCCGGCGGCCCGCTTCAGCGGGACTGGCCGAGGCCGGCCAGGACGGTACGTGCCCGGCGCAGCACGTCGCCGTCCGCGGGCAGGTCGGGGGTGATGCCGTGGCCGTCGACGGTGTGGCCGTTGGGGGTGCGGTAGTGCCCGACGGTCAGCTCGGCGACCGAGCCCCCGGGCAGCCGGCGCGGCATCTGCACCGAGCCCTTGCCGAAGGTCCGCGAGCCCACGACGACCGCGCGGCCGCGGTCCTGCAGGGCCCCGGTGAGCAGCTCGGCCGCGCTCATGGTGCCCCCGTCGACGAGCGCGACCAGGGGCCGGGTGGTGTCGCCGCCGCGCCGGGCCTGCAGCACGTGCTGCCGGCCGTCGGCGTCGTAGGTGGCGACCAGGCCGCCGTCGAGGAAGGCGGAGGCGGTGGCGACGGCCTCGGTGACCAGGCCGCCGGAGTTGCCGCGCAAGTCCAGGATGACGCCGTCGCCGGGCGGTGCCTCGCGCACGGCGGTGCGGACGCTGTCGCCGACGCCCTTGGTGAAGGCGGAGATCCGCACGAGGGTCGCGTGGCCGGAGAGCCGGCTCACCGCGACCGGGTCCGTCGACAGCCGGGCTCTGCGCACGGTCTTCGTCCAGGTGCGCCGGTCGCGCTCCAGGCCCAGGGTGACGGCGGTGCCCGCGGGCGCGTCCTCGGCGTCGCCGCGCAGCAAGGAGACGACCTCGGTGACGGGC
Organism: Streptomyces thermodiastaticus; assembly: GCF_014656135.1. GTDB lineage: Bacteria > Actinomycetota > Actinomycetes > Streptomycetales > Streptomycetaceae > Streptomyces > Streptomyces thermodiastaticus. The sequence continues at coordinate 53,078 of NZ_BNBV01000034.1, read as the reverse complement.
AGCCCGTCCACCGTCCGGCCGTCGACGCTGCGCAGCCGGTCGCCCTTGCTGATGCCCGCCCGGGCGGCGGGCGAGCCCGGCTGCACCCGGGTGATGTCGATCCGGCCGTCCCGCTCGCGCCGGGCCGACAGACCGACCCCGGTGTACTGGCCGTCCAGGGCCTCCTGGAACTCCTCGTAGTCGTCCTGGGAGTAGACCGCGGCCCACCGGTCGCCGCTGCGGCTGACGGCCCGTTCGGCGGCCTCCACGGGGGACTTGCCCTCGGCCATGGCCTCGGCCGCGGCCCTGGCGACGTCCTGCTGCGCCACGGTGGACGCGGCCGGACCGGTCGCGCCGGACGCCTGCGGACGGGCCGCCTGCGGCCGGGAGCCGGGCAGGGCCCCGGTCGCCGCCCCGGTCAGCAGCACACCGGCGAAGACCAGCGTCAGAGCGGCCCCGGTGCGAGAGCGGCGGGGCTGGCAGAACAACAGGTCACGGCCTGGCATGGCGGTGAGTCTAGACAACGGCGACGGGCCGCACGGCGCGTTGCCCGTACGGCCCGTCGAGGCGAGTGTCATACCTTCAGATACTTGCGCAGCGCGATGAACGCGGCCAGTGCGGGCATCAGCACGCTCGTGGCCAGGATGAGCGGCAGCTTGGTGAGGACGGCGTCCCAGCCGATGAAGTTCACCAGGGTGAGCTTGTGGGCCAGGTCGAGGCCGTGGTCGATGATGAAGTACCGCCCGACGGCGAGGAACGCGCAGGCGAGTGCGCCGCCGATGAGCCCGGCCACGGCGGCCTCGGCGATGAACGGCGCCTGGATGTAGAAGCCGGAGGCGCCCACCAGGCGCATGATGCCGGTCTCGCGGCGCCTGCTGAACGCCGAGACGCGCACCGTGTTCACGATCAGCATCAGCGCCACCACCAGCATCAGGGCCATCACCATGCGGGCGGCCCAGTTCATGCCGTTGAGCAGGTTGAAGAGATTGTCCAGGACGTCCTTCTGGTCCTGCACGGACTGCACGCCGTCACGCCCGTTGAAGGCGCTGGCGATGACCTGGTACTGCTGCGGGTCCTTCAGCTTGATGCGGTACGACTCCTGCATCTGGTCCGGTGTGATGGCGGAGGCCAGCGGGGAGTCGCCGAACTGCTCCTTGTAGTGCTTGTAGGCCTCGTCCTGCGACTCGTAGGTGACCTTCTCGACCACCGGCATCTTCTTCAGGTCCGCCAGGATGGCCTTCTTCTGGTCCTCCGTGACCGCGCCCTTGGAGCACTGGGGGTAGCTCTCGGCGTTGTTCTTGTTGCAGAGGAAGATCGAGACGTTGATCTTGTCGTACCAGTAGCCCTTCATCTTGGTGACCTGGTCGCTCAGCAGCAGCGACCCGCCGAACAGCGCGAGGGACAGGGCTACGGAGACGATGACCGCGAAGGTCATCGTCAGATTGCGGCGGAGACCGACGCCGATCTCCGACAGGACGAACTGGGCGCGCATGGCCTTGGGTCAAGCCTTTCCGACGTGGACTCTTCCGTCAGTGCTGGTAGCCGTAGACGCCACGCGCCTGGTCGCGGACGAGGCGGCCCTTCTCCAGCTCGATGACGCGCTTGCGCATCTGGTCCACGATGTTCTGGTCGTGGGTCGCCATCACGACGGTCGTACCGGTCCGGTTGATGCGGTCGAGCAGCTTCATGATGCCGACGGAAGTCTGCGGGTCGAGGTTGCCGGTGGGCTCGTCGGCGATGAGCAGCTTGGGGCGGTTGACGAAGGCCCGCGCGATGGCGACGCGCTGCTGCTCACCACCGGACAGCTCGCCCGGCATCCGGTCCTCCTTGCCGCCGAGCCCGACGAGGTCGAGCACCTGCGGCACGGACTTGCGGATCTCTCCCCGGGACTTGCCGATGACCTCCTGCGCGAAGGCGACGTTCTCGGCCACCGTCTTGTTCGGCAGGAGGCGGAAGTCCTGGAACACCGTTCCCAACTGGCGGCGCATCTGCGGCACCTTCCAGTTGGACAGCCGCGCGAGGTCCTTGCCCAGGACGTGCACCTGGCCGTGGGTGGCCCGCTCCTCGCGCAGGATCAGCCGCAGGAAGGTGGACTTTCCGGAACCGGAGGAGCCCACCAGGAACACGAACTCGCCCTTCTCGACCTCCAGGGAGACGTCCCTGAGGGCGGGGCGGGACTGCTTGGGGTAGACCTTGGTGACGTTGTCGAATCGGATCACGGATGCACCACGTGTCGCCGGGGGTAGATGAGCGTGACATTACGCGAGTCGGCTGTGCGGGCGCAGGCGCCGGTGGGGGTTGCGGGACAGTTGGGCGTTATGTCCGCGCCCTGCCGGACCTCCGGCCGCCCCTCGGGCCGTCCCCCGGCCGTCCGGCAGGCCCCCGCCCGGCGGGCACCTCGGGGGATCACGCGCTGAATTCCGGGGAACCTGGCATGGTGGAGGAGGGAACGTTCGCGTGCGCGCGAGCGTTGAACAGGTGGAACCGGTGCAAGGAGGGCGAGCGCATGACGTACGACCGGCTGGTGTGCGCGAACTGCGCGGCGCCCGTGAGCGAGGGCCGGTGCCCTGTGTGCCGTGCGAACCGCGAGCGGCTGCAGCAGGAGTACGGGTTCGCGGGCTGGAACCCGATGGCGCTGATCGCGCTGCTGGTGGTGCTGATCGCCGCGGTGGCGCTGCTGGCACACCAGACCGTGTGACCGCGCATCCTGCGGGGAGGGCGGGACGCCCGTTCGGCGGACAGTGGTCCGCGGACACCCCAGAACGTGCTACGAGGGGCCCGGAGCGTGTGCTCCGGGCCCCTCGGGTGTTGCGCGCCGGGCGCGTTCCGTAGGCCTACGGACGCCGTCCGTGGCGGACGGCTGTGACGGGGTGCGCTCAGGCGGCGGCGCCGCGGCCGGCCATCATGCGCGGCAGCACGCGGAAGCCGATGCCACCCGCGATCATCGTGGCGGCACCGACCAGCAGGAACGCCGTCTGACCGGCACCGGTCTCGGCGAGCTGCTTGCCGCTGCCCTCACCCTGCGGGGTGGTGTTGCTGACCGGGGTGACCGAACCCGTGTCGGTCAGGGCCGAGGAGCCCTGCTCCTGGGGGACGGTGCTGTTGCCGTCGGGGCTGGTGTTCGAACCGCCGCCGGAGGTGTCGCTGCCACCGCCGTTGCCGGAGCCGTTGTCACCGCCGCCCGGGGTGCCCGGGGTCTGGCTCTCGTCGTCACCCGGGGTGCCGGGGGTGTCGTCACCGCCGCCCGGGTTGCCCGGGTTGTCGTCGCCGCCGCCCGGGTTGCCGGGGTTGTCGCCGCCGCCCGGGTTGCCGGGGTTGTCGTCACCGCCACCCGGGTTGCCCGGGTTGTCGCCACCGCCGCCCGGGTTGCCCGGGTTGTCGTCGCCACCGCCCGGGTTACCGGGGTTGTCGTCGCCACCGCCCGGGTTGCCCGGGTTGTCGTCGCCGCCGCCCGGGTTGCCGGGGTTGTCGTCACCGCCGCCCGGGTTGCCCGGCTGGTCGTCACCGCCGCCCGGGTTACCGGGCTCGTCGTCGCACTCCGGGTTGGTGCCGATGTCGCAGGAGGGGTCGTCGGTGACGTTGACCTTGGCGGAGACACCGTCGGTGCCCAGGCCCACGCCGATCTCCAGGCCCGCGGCCGACGCCGCACCCGCGGCGGTCAGCGAGGCACCGGCGGCGATCACGGCGCCGGCGGCTATCCTCGCGACCCGGATCCGCGTCTTCTTCGTCATGTAGTTGCTACCCCCAGTAGCTGGATGGTCTGTGAGGCCGCGCGCGGGGCCGTGATCGACGGAGGTAGCTGAACACTGAAGCAAGCCCCCCGGTTCACATGCGCCCCAGAGACACGCATGCCGCGCTTTACCCTCCCGGTAAATCAAAGCAACGTCAAGGCCGTTGCGAGCGCGATGTCCTGGTACGCGTCCTTTGCGGGGCGAAGAGCGATGTGAGCGTGCCGCGAATCCCCGGCAACCCGGGAGCAAAAAGGCAACCGCCGCCCCGCGGGCGGCAGTTGCCTTGTCGACAAAGTTACTTTGCTTGCTGCTCCTGCTGCTTGCGCCAGCGAATACCGGCCTGCAGGAACCCGTCGATCTCGCCGTTGAACACGGCCTCCGGGTTGCCGACCTCGTACTCGGTGCGCAGGTCCTTCACCATCTGGTACGGGTGCAGGACGTAGGAACGCATCTGGTTGCCCCAGGAGTTGCCGCCGTCGCCCTTGAGGGCGTCCATCTTGGCCTGTTCCTCCTGGCGGCGCCGCTCCAGCAGCTTGGCCTGCAGCACGGCCATGGCGGTGGCCCGGTTCTGGATCTGCGAGCGCTCGTTCTGGCAGGAGACGACGATGCCGGTGGGCAGGTGAGTGATGCGCACCGCGGAGTCGGTGGTGTTCACGCCCTGGCCGCCGGGCCCGGAGGACCGGTAGACGTCGATGCGCAGGTCGGACTCGTCGATGTCGACGTGGTCGGACTGCTCGACGACGGGCAGCACCTCGACGCCGGCGAAGGAGGTCTGCCGGCGGCCCTGGTTGTCGAAGGGCGAGATGCGCACGAGCCGGTGGGTGCCCTGCTCGACGGAGAGGGTGCCGTACGCGTACGGCGCCTGCACGGCGAAGGTGGTCGACTTGATGCCGGCCTCCTCGGCGTACGAGGTCTCGTACACCTCGGTCTTGTAGCCGTGCTGCTCGGCCCACCGCAGGTACATGCGCTGCAGCCGCTCGGCGAAGTCGGCGGCGTCGACACCGCCGGCCTCGGCGCGGATGTTGACGAGCGCCTCACGGGCGTCGTACTCGCCGCTCAGCAGCGTCCGGACCTCCATCTCGTCCAGCGCCTGGCGCACGGCGGCGAGTTCGGCCTCGGCCTCGGCGCGGGTCTCAGGGTCGTCCTCCTCCTCGGCCATCTCGAAGAGGACCGCGAGATCGTCGATCCGCCCGCGCAACGCCTCCGCCTTCCTGACCTCGGCCTGGAGATGGGAGAGCCGGCTGGTGATCTTCTGCGCCTCGTCCGGGTTGTCCCACAGGGACGGCGCGGCCGCCTGCTCCTCGAGCACGGCGATGTCTGCCCTCATCTTGTCCAGGTCCAGAACGGCCTCGATCGACTCCATGGTCGAGGAGAGGGACTTCAGCTCTTCGGATACGTCGACGACTGCCACGCCTCCAGCGTAACGGCTCCGCCAACCGTGGAGCGCCGGGCGCGGCGGACCGCCCCGGGCGGGCGCTACGGCACCGGCGGAGCCGAGTGGGGGGCGTCCTGGGGTGTGTCGTCCGCGGAGGTCGCCCACCAGGCGCCCGCGCCCACCGCGGCGACGAGGGCGAGCCCGGCCACGGACAGGGTGATCCGGCGGCGCCGGGCGGCGGTGCGGTGGCGGGCCGAACCGGGGCGGGGCGTGCCCGGGGTGCGCGGGGCACGGGCCGTGCCGCGGGCGCCGCCGGCCAGCTCATCGGGTGCGGGCACCCGCATCGAGGTGTGCGTGTCCCGGTTGGAGTCCGGCTTCGCGCCGGGCACCAGGGACACCGCTCCCGTGCGCCGCGCCGGGTCCCCGGCGGACGGCGCCGCCTGCGCCGACGGCTCCTCCTGGGGCTCCACCACCGGGTCGTCGTCCGGCTCGTCCACCTCCAGGGCGGGCAGGCCGGCGAGCGCGGGCAGCAGTTCCCGCAGCCGCGTCGCCAGCTCCGAGGCGCGCAGCCGGGACGCCGGGGCCTTCGCCAGGCACTGCACGATCAGCTGCCACAGCTCGTCGGGGATGCCGGGCAGCGGCACCACCGTCTCGGTGACGTGCCGGCGCAGCACCGCCCCGGGGTGCCCGCCGCCGAACGGTGTGAAGCCGGCCAGCAGCTCGTACAGCACCGTGGCCAGGGCGTAGATGTCCACCGCGGCCCGCGCCGGCAGCCCCTCCACGATCTCCGGGGCCAGATAGTCGGGGGTACCGATGATCTTCGTCGCGCGGGTGCGTTTCGGAGCGTCGATGAGCTTGGCCACACCGAAGTCGGTCAGCAGCGCCGGATGCGCGCCGCCGGGACCGAGCGGGCCCTGCATGTCCAGCAGCACGTTCTCCGGTTTGACGTCCCGGTGCACCACCCCGGCGGCGTGCGCCGCGGCCAGCCCGTCCGCCACGTCCGCCACGATCGCCACGGCCGCCTCGGGGGCGAGCCGCCGTTCCCGCTCCAGGCGGGTGCGCAGGTCGGTGCCGCGGACCAGGTCCATCACCAGGGCGACGTCGTCGCCGTCGACCACGAGGTCGCGCACGGAGACGACGTGGGGGTGCTCCAGCCCCAGCAGGGCGGTGCGCTCCTGTACGAAGCGGCCCACGAGTTCCTGGTCCGAGGCCAGGTCCTCGCGCAGCAGCTTGATGGCGACGGGGCCGTCCGGTCCCTCGCCGAGCCACACCGTGCCGGCGCTGCCCCGTCCCAGGATCTGGTGGGCGGTGTACCGGCTGCCGATCTTCCGTGCCAAGTCTGCTCCTGTACAGGCGTGTTGCCGACAAAGCTACGCGTTCGGCGAGCCGGCCTTCCCCGCGCGGGCGGAAGTCACCCGTCGGGTGTCGGCGCATCCCCGACGGGCGGCCCGGCACCGCGGTCCGCCGCCGGCGACCGGAGCCGGTGCTGCCGGGTGCGCCTCAGGTGCCGCTCAGGCTCCTCACCCGGCCGGCTCGTCGCTGCCGAGGCTCTTCACCCAGTCGGCCGCATCGCCGACCCAGGTGGTCAGCTGGTCCCAGTAGCCCTTGCCGGTGCCGATCCAGCTCTGCAGCGGGCTCAGCTCCCACACGAGCCAGCCCGCGACGACCAGGATGACGATGGTGAACAGGCAGCCCTTGAGGCATCCCAGCCCGGGGATCTTCATCGGGTTGGCGCTGCGCCGGCGCGGCTCGCGGGGCGGCCTCGGTTCGCGGGCCGACCGCCTGGGCGCGGGCGGCGGCGCGTACTGGTCGGGCTGCGGTGTCTGGCGGCGCGGTGGGGCCGGCGGGGCGTACTGCTGCGGCTGGGGCTGCGGACGGGCGGGCCCGGCCTGCGGCTGCTGCTGGGGCCGGACGACCTGCCGCTGGGGGCGGCGGCGCAGCGGGTCCTCGCTCGGGTCGAGGTACTGGATCTGGGTCTGCTCGTTGCGGTCGCGGGCCGCGCGCAGCTGGGTCTGCCAGGGGTGCGGCTGCTCGGGCTGCTGCTGACCGGCCGCCTGGTCCGGTCCCTGCGGGGCGCCGCCGGGCGGCATCGGCGGCATCACCCGGGTGGGGTCGGCCGCGCCGTGCTGGGGCAGGACCGCGGTCGGATCGGCCGCGCCGGGCGGCCGGCCCGCGCCGTCGCCGGGGCCCGCGGACTGGGGCAGGACGCTGGTGGGGGCGTTGGGGTCGTAGGCGCCGGCCGGGGACGCCGCCGCGTCGCGCGGCAGCACCTGGGTGGGGTCGGCGGCGCCGGGCACGGACGCGGGCGCCGGGTCGGGCCCGAGCAGCGCGGCGACGCCTTCCGCGGCGACGATCTGCGCGGCGGTGGCGTGCGCGCCCACGCCCTCGGCGACGACCCGCAGGGCCCGGGCGAGGTTCTCCGCGCTGGGCCGCTCCTCGGGGTTCTTGCGCAGGCAGCGCTCGATCACCGTCCACAGCGGTCCGGGGACCGTGGAGGGGCGGCGCGGCTCGGCGCTCAGGTGCTGGTGCAGCACCTCCAGCGCGGTGCTGCCGGCGAACGGCGGACGGCCGGTGACCAGCTCGTACAGCAGGATGCCGGCGCCGTAGACGTCCACGGCCGAGGTCTGCGGGCGGCCCTCGGCGGACTCGGGTGCCACGTACGCGGGGGTGCCGACGAACTCGTGGGTGCGGGTCAGGCCCGGGGAGTCGGCCAGGCGGGCGATGCCGAAGTCGGTGAGCATCGGATGCATCTCGCCGCCGGTCTGCCGCAGCAGCACGTTCGCGGGTTTCAGGTCGCGGTGGACCACCCCGTCGGCGTGGCTCGCAGCGAGCGCGTCCGCGATCCGGGCGGTGAGCAGCGCGGCGCCCACGGGCGTGAACGGGCCGTTCTCGCGGAGATAGCGGTGGAGGTCGGGGCCGTCGACGAGGTCCATGACCAGCGCCAGCAGATCGCCCTCGACGACCAGGTCCCGCACCCGCACGATGTTCGGGTGGGTGAGCCGGAGCAGCGCGGACCGCTCCCGCAGGAACCGCGTGACGACGTCGGGGTCGCTCGCCAGCTCCTCCTTGAGGACCTTGATCGCCACGGTCTCGCCGGGCCGGCCGGGCACGGCGGCCTCGTCGCCCGCGGTCTCCCGCTGGCGTCCTCGCCAGACGGTCCCGGTGGCACCGCGCCCGAGCGGCTCCTCCAGGAGGTACTTGCTGCCTACCGGCCGCACGTCATGCACTCCCTGTGCTTGCTTGCCTGGTCCCGCGCCGCCCTGCGGTGCCAACGCGGTGTTCCGACCCACTGTAGGGCGTGGCCCGAGGGTCCCGCCCGCCCCGCGCCCCGATCCCGTACGTCCCGGGGGCTGCTGCGACTCCGCACCACCTCAGGTACGGGTACGACGGGAAGGCCCCAGGTACGGGTACGACGGGAAGACGTTGCCCCGCAGCGCGCGGTTGCACACAGACGGGCGCGAGCGGTCCCGTGACGTTCTCGACGCGTCTGGAAGCGATCGATGTCCGCTCTCTGATCAGTCATTTTTAGGGGCAGAGCCGACCAATCAAGATCACTTAGCGGTGGGCGGCGGGCACCGTGCCGACGGCAGGTGCGAGGATGCCAACCGTTACTGGCCGACGTGCTCGTGCGGCGGTGGGGGATGTCCGTGGTGGGGGACCGCGGGACGGTTCCGTCCCTGACTGCTCGCGGTGAGAACAGAAGGGACCGCTGACGGCGATGCAGATCCGGCTGACCGTCGTAGACCCCCAGGGCCCGCTCTCCTCCGCCACCGGCCGCCCCGCGGGCCGCGACGTCCTCGTCACGGCGCCCGCGGGCACGGCGCTGGACACGGTGGCGTCGGCGCTCGCCGCCGCGGTCGCCGGGGACACCGGTACGGCGCCGCCCGAGCGGACCGGCCGGGAGCGCGTCGACGGGCGACCCGGCCGCGAGGCCGGGCCGGGCCCGGTGTTCTACGCCGGCGCCGAACGGCTCGACGCCCGGCGCTGCACCCTCGGCGAGCCGCCGCTGCTGGACGGCGCGGTGCTGTCGCTGGGCGCACCGGCCGAGCCCGAGCCGCATCCCGCGCTGGACGAGGCCCCCGCCCAGCTGCATGTGGTGGCGGGGCCGGACGCGGGCGGGGTGCATCTGCTGCACGGCGGGCAGATCGTCGTCGGCCGCTCCGCCGACGCCGACGTCCCGCTCGACGACCCCGACGTCTCCCGGATGCACTGCACGATCACGGTTCTCCCCGACGGCCGGGTCACGGTCGCCGACCTCGGCTCCACCAACGGCACCGTGCTGGACGGAAAGCCCGTGGAGGCTCAGCCGGTCCGCTTCGGTGCGGGCGTGCTGCTGCGCATCGGCGAGTCGGCCCTGCGGCTGACGCCGTCCGCGGGACCGGCGGCCCGGGTGGCGACGGCACCGGACGGCGAGGGCCACCTCCAGCTGACCGGAGCGGCGGCAAAGGACGCGCCGGGCGCCCCCGCTCCCGGCGCGGTGCCCGCGCCGGAGCACCACCGCGTGCCGGACGCCGGGGCGTCCGCGCCGTCCGGCACCGCCGGGGACGCGGGCGCGCACCCCGGCGCCGGCACCGCGTTCACCACCGGCGCCGCCGCCCACGGCAGCGGCGGGCTGTTCGCTCCGGGCCGCTCCCCCGCCCCCGGCACGTCCTTCGCCACCGGCACCGGCACGGCCTTCGGCTCGCACCCGACCTCCTCCGGCACGGGCACCGCGCCCGGCATGGGCACGGCCCGCGGCGGCACCGGCCCGCTGGTGCCGGCCCAGGGCGCGGCTGACGGCGCCGAGAGCCACGGGTTCCCGGACCGCACGCCCGCGCACGACCCGCGTGCTTCCGCGGCCGCCGTCCCGTACGACGAGGCCGGCCCTCACCCGGAGGCGGACGGCGGCCCCCAGGACACCGGCGGACGCAAGGCGACCCCGCTGCGGGGCACCGACGCTCCCCAGGGCCTGCGCCGGCGCGGCGGGCTCGGCGCCTGGGCGCGCCGGCTGGCCGGCGGGCGCGGCTCGCAGGCGCGGGGCACGGCGGACGACGGCGCGTCCTGGGACGGCCCGGCACCGCACGCCCCCGGCCGGGTGCCCGCGGCCGGGCTGCCGGAGACCTGGCCGGACCCGGCGGCACTGCTGCTGGCCGCCCTGGGTCCGGGACCCCGGCTGTGGGAACGCGGGTTGGACCACCCGGAGGTGCTGACGGTACGGCTGGGCACGGCCGACCGCCCGGCCCCCGACGGCTCGGGCCGGCTGGTGCCCGCGGTCGCGGTGACCGCCGCGCTGCGCGAGGTGGGCGCGCTGGGCCTGGCCGGTCCGCGCGCCCGCCTGGCCGGGCTGGCCCGCGCGGTGCTGGCCCAGCTCGCCGCGCTGCACTCGCCGGAGCTGCTGGAGATCGTCCTGCTGAGCGCCGGCGAGGACCGTCCGCTGCGGGAGCGCACCGAGGAGTGGTCCTGGCTCGGCTGGCTGCCCCATGTCCGGCCGCGGCACGGGCAGGACTGCCGGCTGCTGCTGGCCTTCGACGCCGCCCAGGCCGCCGCCCGCACCGAGGAGCTGCTGCGCCGCCTGGACGACCACCCCGGCGACGCGCGGGAGCACGCATCCGGCGGCCACCGTCCGTCGTGGGCGCGGGACGACGCCCCGGGCGCGGGCCGGCGGCCCGGGTCGTTCACCGTGGTGGTCGTGGACGGCGACCCGGGCGACGATGCGGTGCGGCGGGCGCTGACCCGGCTGACGCTGCACGGCCCGCGGGCCGGGATCCATGTGGTGTGCCTGGCCGAGGCGGCGCCCGCCTCGCCGGCCTCGCCGCTGACCGAGTCGTACCGGGCGGCCTGCGCGGCGAGCGCGGTGTTCCGGGAGTGCGGGGCGGTGGCGCTGCTCAGCGGCGACGTGGCCACGGCGCTGCGGCTGATGCGGGTGGCGCCCGCGGGCCCCGGGGAGCGGATGCCGCTGACGCCCGGCACGGTCGCCGCGGTGGACGCGGTGTCGGCGGCGTGGGCCGAGCGGTTCGCGCGGGCGCTGGCGCCGCTGCGCCCGGCGGCGGGCGGCCGGCCCGCGCGGATGTGCGCGCCGCTGCCGCCGACGGCGCGGCTGCTGGACGAGCTGGGGCTGGCGCGGGCCACGCCGGCGTCGCTCCAGGCCCGCTGGGCGGACGCGGCCGACGACGCGGCGGCACCCGGCGGGCGGGCCCGGGCGATACTCGGGGCCGGCCCGCACGGCCCCGTCGCCGCGGATCTGGTCGCCGACGGCCCGCATCTGCTGGTCGAGGGGCCGTCGGGCAGCGGCCGTACGGAACTGCTGCGGTCGGTGGTGGCCTCGCTGGCCGCCGCCGAACGCCCCGACCGTCTCAGCGTGGTCCTGGTGGACGGCCGGGACGGCACGGGCGCGGCCGGGGAGCCCGGTGAGGGTCTGCGGGTGTGCACGGACGTGCCGCACGTCACCACCCACCTGTCCGCCAACGACCCGGTGCGCATGCGGGAGTTCGCGCAGTCACTGACCGCGGAGCTGAAACGGCGGGCCGAGCTGCTCGGGCGGGAGGACTTCGCCGCCTGGCACACCCGGCGGCAGCTGCCCGGCCGGATCGTCGCCCAGCGCACCGCGTCCGGGCGTGCGCCGGCCGTGCCGGTGCCGGACGGCTCCGGCACCGCGGAGGCCGGCGCTGCCGCCGGCGCCACGCTGCGCCTGCGCCCGGCGGCCGGGCAGCGGACCGAGCAGACGCCGCCGCTGCCGCGGCTGGTGGTGGTCGTCGACGACCTGGACGCCCTGGTGGCGCCCGCGCTGGGGGCGCCGGGGCGGCCCGCGGCCGGGTCGGTGGTGCGGGCGCTGGAGGCGGTGGCCCGCGACGGCGGGCGGCTCGGCGTGCACCTGGTGGCGGCGGCCGTGCCCGGGGGCCGTACGGCGCAGAGCGAACCGGCGCGGCGGGCCGCGCTGCGTATCACGCTGGACGCGCCGGGCTCCGGCCCGCAGCAGCCGGGGCCGGGCCGGGGCCGGCTGACCGGGCCGGACGGCACGGTGACGCCGTTCCAGGGCGGCCGGGTCACCGGGCGGATCCCGCGGACGGCGACGCAGCGGCCCACGGTGGTGCCGTTGCAGTGGGAGCGCATGGGGGATCCGCCGGCCCGGCGCACGGTACGGGAGTTGGGCAATGGACCGACCGATCTGGCGCTGCTGGCCAGCGCGTTGGAGCGGGCGGCCGGCCAGGTGTCGGCCGCGCGGGTCCCTTCGTTGCTGTAACCACTCTGTCCCGTGCGGCTGTTGCATCACTGACCTGGCATCACGACGTGGTCACGATCTTGCGGCGGGGACCGCTGGCGCTCTTGCCCGCGTCCGGGCCCCGGCGTACACCTGACCCGTCGGGACACCCGCTCGGAGATGCGTCGAGGGACGAAGAACGGGGCAGTGATGCACAGCAGGACCACCTTCCGGACCCACCGGACGAGAAGAGCCGCCCGGGCCGCGGCAGCCGTCGCCGCCGGAGCACTGGCTTTTACGCTCACCGCGTGCAGCGGTTCGGACGACGACGGCACGGGCGGAGGGGACAGCAGCGGCAGTCCCACCACGAACACCGTTGCGCTGCCCAAGCTGAACGGCGCGCACCTGGAGATCGCCGCCGTGTGGACCGGCACCGAGCAGAAGAACTTCAAGCAGGTGCTGGCGGAGTTCGAGAAGCGCACCGGTGCGAAGGTCACCTTCGTCCCCGCCCAGGACCCCATCATCAACTTCCTCGGGTCCAAGATCGCGGGCGGGCAGCCGCCGGACGTGGCCCTGCTGCCGCAGCCGGGCGCCATCAAGCAGGCCGTGGACAAGGGCTGGGCCAAGCCGCTCGGCCCCGAGGCGCAGGCCGAGCTGGCGAAGAACTACTCGCAGGGCTGGCAGGACATCGGCAAGGTCGACGGCAAGCCGTACGGCGTCTACTACAAGGCCGCCAACAAGTCGCTGATCTGGTACAACGCCAAGGTCTTCGAGAACGCGGGCGTCAGCGAGCCCACGACGTGGAAGGACCTGCTGAACACCGCGCAGACCGTCTACGACTCCGGGGTCACGCCGTTCTCCGTGGGCGGCGCGGACGGCTGGACGCTCACCGACTGGTTCGAGAACATCTATCTCTCCCAGGCGGGCCCGGAGAAGTACGACCAGCTGGCCCAGCACAAGATCAAGTGGACGGATCCGTCGGTCAAGCAGGCGCTGACCACCCTGGCCGAGATCTTCTCCAAGAAGGACTACATAGCGGGCGGCCCGGACGGCGCGCTGCAGACCGAGTTCCCGGCGTCGGTGACGCAGACCTTCAGCGGCGGCGACCAGCCGAAGGCCGGCATGGTCTTCGAGGGCGACTTCGCGCAGGTCAACATCGGCGAGACCAAGGCGAAGGTGGGCACGGACGCGAAGGTGTTCCCCTTCCCGGCCGTGGGTGACAGCGCGCCGGTGGTCTCCGGCGGCGACTCGGCGGTGATCCTGAAGGACTCCAAGGCGGCGCAGGCGCTGGTGACGTTCCTGGCCTCGCCCGACGCGGCGACCATCCAGGCGAAGCTCGGCGGCTACCTGTCGCCGAACAAGAACGTGCCGGAGTCGGCGTATCCGAACGAGGTGCAGCGCAAGATCGCCAAAGCGCTGATCGCCTCGGGCGACGACTTCCGCTTCGACATGTCCGACCAGGCCCCGCAGGCCTTCGGCGGCACGCCCGGCAAGGGTGAGTGGAAGGACCTGCAGGACTTCCTGAAGAACCCGAAGGATGTCGCGGGGACCCAGGCGAAGCTGGAGAAGGACGCGGCGGCGGCCTACGGCAACGGGAGCTGAGCCGACGATGACCCCACTTCGCGCAGGAGGCCGGCGATGACGTCGGCAACGGCACCGGGCGTCGCCGAGGCACCGGCGGCGCCCCGCGCCCCTCGCTCCCGAAGGACCGTGACCGGCACCCGGCGCTGGGTGGCGGCGCTGTTCCTGCTGCCCGCCCTGGTGCTGCTGGGTGCCCTCGTGGTCTACCCGATCGGGTACTCGATCGTCCGCAGTTTCTACGACAACTCCGGCGATCACTTCGCCGGGTTCGACAACTACACGGCGCTGTTCACCGACGACGGCATCCGCACGGCGCTGAAGAACAACATCATCTGGGTGGTGTTCGCGCCCACCGTCGCCACCGCCCTGGGACTGATCTTCGCGGTGCTCACCGAGCGGGTGCGCTGGGGCACGGCGTTCAAGCTGGTCGTCTTCATGCCGATGGCGATCTCGATGCTGGCGGCCGGGATCATCTTCCGGCTGGTGTACGACCAGGACCCCGACAAGGGCGTGGCGAACGCGGTGTGGGTGGGCGTCCACGACACGTTCGCGCAGTCGTCGGCGTTCCCGAAGGCGCACCCGGGCCGCAACTCCCCGCTCAAGCCCGAGGACGGCGGTTTCGTCACCACCAGCCCGGTGCACACCGGGCAGTCGGTGGCCCTGCCGCTCGTCGGTGTGGCGCCGGAGCAGATGCCCGACGACGCGAAGAAGGCCGTGCAGGCCCCCGCGGAGCCGGGGAAGATCACCGGCACCACCTGGCAGGACTTCACCCGCGGCAAGGGCGTCGGCAAGCTCGGCGCGGTGGACTCCGCCGAGCTGGGCTATCCCGGGATGCGGATCGAGGCCGTCAAGGACGGCAAGGTGGTGGCGACGGCGAAGGCCGCCGCGGACGGCACCTTCACGTTGCCCGCCAAGGCCGACGGCGCCGTGCTGCGGCTGCCGGCGAGCAACTTCGAGGAGCCGTACAACGGCGTGGACTGGCTCGGTCCGGCGCTGGTGACGCCCGCGATCGTCGGGGCGTACGTGTGGATGTGGGCCGGGTTCGCGATGGTGCTGATCGCGGCCGGGCTCGCGAGTGTGCCGCGGGAGCTGCTGGAGGCCGCCCGGGTGGACGGCTGCAACGAGTGGCAGGTCTTCCGCCGGATCACCGTGCCGGTGCTGGCCCCGGTGCTCGCGGTGGTCGTGGTCACCCTGATGATCAACGTTCTGAAGATCTTCGACCTGGTGTTCATCATCGCGCCGGGCTCCTCCCAGGACGACGCCAACGTGCTGGCGCTGGAGCTGTACCGCAAGGGCTTCTCGGAGGGCCGGCCGGGCGTGGCCAGCGCCATCGCGGTGTTCCTGCTGGTGCTGGTGATCCCGGTGATGCTGTTCAACATGCGGCGCTTGCGTCGGGAGGTGCGGCGATGACCGCGGAAGCGGGAGTTCTTCCCACGGCGCCGGCGGCCGAGCCGGTCAAGGCGCGGCGATCGCTGGGCGCCCGGCTGGCGGAGGTGGTCAGCGGCGGCCTGGTGCGGGTCTTCCTGATCGTGGTGGGCCTGTTCTGGCTGGTCCCCACGATCGGGCTGCTGCTGTCGTCGCTGCGCTCCCCGCAGGACATGAGTTCCAGCGGCTGGTGGACCGTGTTCACCAAGCCCTCGCAGCTGACCTTCGACAGTTACAGCAAGCTGCTGGAGAACGGCGACATCACCGACTCCCTGCTGAACACGATCCTGATCACCGTGCCGGCGACGGTGCTGGTGGTCGTGATCGGGGCGCTGGCCGGCTACGCGTTCGCGTGGATGGACTTCCCCGGACGCGACTGGTGGTTCCTCGGCGTGGTCGGGCTGCTGGTGGTGCCGGTGCAGGTGGCGCTGATCCCGATCGCCGAGCTGTTCGGCAAGATCGGTCTGTTCGGCTCGATCTTCGGTGTGGTGCTGTTCCACACCGGGTTCGGTCTGCCGTTCGCGGTGTTCCTGCTGCGGAACTTCTTCGCCGAGATCCCGCGCGAGCTGCTGGAGGCCGCCCGGCTGGACGGCGCCGGTGAGCTGCGCCTGTTCGCCCGTGTGGTGATGCCGCTGGGCGGGCCGGCGATCGCGAGCCTGGGCATCTTCCAGTTCCTGTGGGTGTGGAACGACATGCTGGTCGCGCTGGTGTTCACCAAGTCCGGCACCCAGCCGATCACGGTGGCGCTGCAGACCCAGGTGCGGCAGTTCGGCAACAACATCGACGTGCTGGCGCCCGGCGCGTTCATCTCGATGGTGATCCCGCTGGTCGTCTTCTTCGCCTTCCAGCGGCAGTTCGTGTCCGGTGTGATGGCGGGCGCGGTCAAGTAGCGCGCGCCGTACGGCGATCGAGGGGGCGGGCCGCCACGGCCCGCCCCCTCGTGCTGTTCTCCTGTTCTTGCGGCCTCACCCGTTCCGCGCGGCGGGCGTGTCCCTTGCTGCCCGGCGGGCCGTCACCGACGGCCCCTGCCGCCGCCCGCCGCCCGGCGGGACGCCGTGCCGGAGCCCTCCTGCCCGGCCGTCGGCGCCGCGCGGGCGGCCCCGGGTCACCCGATCGGAGCAGACCATGGGCCGCCGCAGCGCCGTGGGCCGCCGGCCCGCCGCGCGGTCCGGGCCGGGGCGGTCACTCGACGACGAGCTCGACCGGGATGTTGCCGCGGGTGGCGTTGGAGTACGGGCAGACCTGGTGCGCCTGCTCGACCAGCGTGCGGCCAGTGGCCTCGTCCACCGAGTCGGGCAGCTCCACGCGCAGGGTGACGGCCAGACCGAAGCCCGCGCCCTGCTTGCCGATGCCGACCTCACCGGTGACCGCGGCGTCCGCGAGGTCCACCTTGGCCTGGCGGCCGACGAGGGCGAGGGCGCTGGCGAAGCAGGCGGCGTAGCCGGCGGCGAACAGCTGCTCGGGGTTGGTGCCCTGCCCGTTGCCGCCCAGCTCGACCGGCGGGGCGAGCTGCACGTCCAGCTTGCCGTCGGAGGTGTAGGCGCGGCCCTCACGGCCGTGGGTGGCGGTGGCGACGGCGGTGTACAGCGCTTCCATGGGGACCATCTCTCTCGTGGATCGGTGGGGGCGTGCGCCCCGCGACCAGTGAAGCACCCAATTTAATTGTGTGCAACCGAATGCCCCGGGAGCTACTCTGTGGGCATGACGACCGAGGTTGAGCCCACCGCCGTGCCGGAAGAGGACCTGCTGCGGCTGGACACGCAGATCTGCTTCTCCCTGCACGCCGCCTCCCGCGCCTTCAACAGCGTCTACCGGGTGCTGCTGAAGGACCTGGGCCTGACCTACCCGCAGTACCTGGTGATGCTGGTGCTGTGGGAGCACGGCGAGACGCCCGTGAAGGAGCTGGGCGCCCGGCTGCGTCTGGACTCCGGCACCCTCTCGCCGCTGCTCAAGCGCCTGGAGGCGGTCGGCTGCATCGTCCGGGAGCGCAGCAGCCGCGACGAGCGCTCGGTCGTGGTACGCCCGACCCCCGAGGGGACGGCACTGCGGGAGCGGGCCGTCAGGATCCCGCCCCGGATCATGGCCGCCAGCGGCTGCACCGTCGACGAACTGCGCGACCTCCACTCCCGTCTCGCCCGGCTGACCGCCGCGCTCGACGCCGCCGCCCGTCAGGGCGCGCCGGAGCCCCGGTGACCGTGACCCGCCGTACCCGGAGCCTGCTCTCCGGCGCCGCCGGTCCGCGGCCGGATGGCGATGCGGTGAAGCTTCGGAGAACCCTCACCGTGCGGTCGGCGTAGCGTCACCCGTGTGCCGCGCGGCGGGTCTACGATGCGCCGTGATGAGCCCTGTCCCCCGTGCACCGCACGCCCTCGCGCGCACGCCGGCCGGATCCCGGCTGCTCGCCCTGGCGGCCGCCTGGCTGCTCACCCGTGCCGTGATGCTGTGGCTGCTCGCGCACAACTCGCTGCGCGCGCTGGGACGCGGTGCGGTGGCGCGCGAAGTGTGGCTGCTGTACCACGACTGGTCCCAGGTGCTCGCCCACGGCGCCTTCCCGGCGCACGACACGCTCTGGCAGTACCCGCCGGGCGCCGCCCTGGTGCTGCTCTCCCCGGTCCTCGTGCCGGGGCTGACCTATTTCCAGGCGTTCGTGGCGCTCACCCTCGCCGCCGACGCGGTGATCGCCCTGGCGCTGGTCCGGGCGGGCACCCGTCCCGGCCGCAGCCTGCGCGGAGCCGCGTACTGGGTGCTGGGCCTGCCGCTGCTGCAGCACATCCCGCTGGCCCGCTACGACGTGCAGGTCACCGCGTGCGCCGTGCTCGGTCTGCTGGCACTGGCCCGCCGGCCCCGCACGGGCGGCTGTTTCGCTGCGCTGGGCGCCCTGGCGAAGGTCTGGCCGGTGCTGGTGCTGCTGGGCACCGCACGGGGCCGCACCACTCGGAGCGCCTGGACGGCGACGGCGCTCACCGCGGCGGCCGCCGGAGGGCTGCTCGCCCTGCTGTTCCGCAACCCGCTGTCCTTCGCGCGCCAGCAGGGCGGCCGGGGCGTGCAGATCGAGTCCTTCGGCGGGACCGTGCTGGCCCTGGCCACGCACGCCGGCTGGCCCGGCTCGGTGCGCTACCAGTACGGGGCGCTGGAGTTCACCGGCCCGCACGTGCGGACGGTCGCGCACCTCGCGCTGGCGCTGTCGGCGGCCGCCTTCGCGCTGCTCGTGTGGTGGCGGCTGCGGGCCCGCCGCTGGACACCCGCGACCCCGTACGACGCGGCGCTGACCGCCGTACTGCTGTTCACCGTGACCAGCCGGGTGATCAGCCCGCAGTACATGATCTGGCTGCTCGGGCTGGCCGCGGTGTGCCTCACCTCACGGCACACCAGCCAGCGTCCGGTGGCCGCGCTCATCGCCGTGGCGAGTCTGGTGAGCGCGATCGCCTACCCTGGCCTGTACGGCCAGGTGGCGGGCTGCACCTGGGTGGGCTGTGCGCTGATGCTGGCCCGCAACGGACTGCTCGCCGCCGCGGCGGCGATCTCGTTCGCCCGGCTGCGACGCTCCACGCACCTGGAGGTGTCCGACGCACAACCCGCGCCGGTCGGGCACCGTCTGCCGCACGGGACACCCAGTCCCTCGTGACGAGACCCGCCCGGCTCCGCCCTACGCCCGACCCGCGACCCCTGCCGTGGACTTGATGCACACTCATCCGAGCCAGAATCCCGAACAGAGCCCGTCCCGCGTCGCCGTCGTCGTCATCGGCTACAACGACGCCCGTCACATCACCGAAGCGGTGCGCTCCGCCCTCGACCAGGGGCCCGTGGTCCGCGAGGTGATCGCCGTCGATGACTGCTCGACCGACGGCAGCCCCGAGCTGCTGGCCCGCCTGGCCGAGAGCGAGCCGCGCCTGCGGGTGGTGCGCCGCTCGGCCAACAGCGGCGGCTGCGGCAGCCCCCGCAACACCGGCATCGACGCGGTGACCTCGCCGTACGTGATGTTCCTCGACAGCGACGACGTGCTGCCGCCCGGCGCGGCGCGGGCGCTGCTGGACGCCGCCGAGCGGGAGGGCACCGAGGTGGCGGCGGGCCTGTGCGTGCGCCGCGAGCTGCCCTCGGGACGCGAGGTGCCCTGGCAGGAAGGGCTGTACACGCAGCGCACCGTCCTCACCGGCCCCGGGCGGCTGACCCGCCTGGTGCCCGACACGCTGTGCGTCAACAAGCTGTACCGCACGGACTTCCTGCGCGAGCACGCCATCCGCTTCCCCGAGGGCCGCTTCCCGTACGAGGACATCGTCTTCACCGCGCGGGTGCTGGCCGCCTCGCCCCGGGTGGCCCTCGTCCCGGACCGGGTCTATGTGTGGCACGTGCGCCGCTCGGCGCGGCAGCTGTCCATCTCGCTGGACCGCGGACACATCGACAACTGGCAGGCCCGCATCACGGCCGGCCGGCAGGCGCACGAGATCCTGCTGGGCGCCGGCCACAAGGACCTCGCGCGGGCGGCGCGCGCCAAGTTCCTCGACCACGACCTGCGCATGTACGTCCGCGAGCTGGGCCTGCGCGACGCGGAGTACCGGCGCGCCTGGTGGACGCTGACCCGGGCGTACCTCGGCGAGTACGACGCGGCCGACTTCACCGCGTCCCCGGTCGCGCCCGGCCGGCTGATCGCCCGCGTGATCCTGGCCTCACCCGAGCCGCGCGACCTGCCCCGGCTGCGGGAGCTGGCCGCCCGCCCGGCCCGGCTGTGCCCGCCCTACGCGCGCGACGACCAGGGCACCCCCGTGTGGGCGCCCGATCTGCCCCAGGTCACCCTGGAGCCCTTGCCGGCCCTGCCCGCGCACCGGGCGCCGCTCGCCGTGGACGCCGCGCTGCTCGCCCGCGCGTCCCGTAGCGTGCTGCGGCTGCGCCTGCACGAGATGTACGGCCAGGTCGCGGTCGCCGGGCCGCGGACGCTGGAGATCGAGTGGCGGCACCGGGACGCCGGCCGGACGGCCCGGCGCACCACGGTGGCGCTGACCCCGGCGGGCACGGACGTGTGGTCGGCCCGGACGCCCGTGGACCTGGCGGCGCTCGGCTCGGGCACCTGGGACCTCAGGCTGCGGGTGCACTTCGCCGACGGCACCAGCAGCGAGACGTCGGCGCACGCCCTCGCGCACCGCGGGCTGCTGTCCCGCCGCGTCCTGCCGAGCCTCCGCTTCGGCGTTCTGCTGGCCCAGCCCTACGCCACGCACTCCGGCGCGCTCGCGCTGCGTCTGGCGACCGGCCCGTCCGGCGTCGCCACGGTGCTGCGCGGCAGGCTCGGCCGCCTGTTCCGCTGAGATCGGCGCCCGCGCCGGGAGGGCCCCCTACAGCGCCTTGACCGCCGCGGCCGTCCCCCGGGCCAGGGCGTCGAGGTAGCCCTGGGGCAGCTTGGGCGACCGGATGACGACCGCGCGCCAGTACAGGGGGCCCGAGATCAGGTCGAGGGCGAGGTCGCGGTCCAGGCCGGAGCGGATCTCCCCGCGCTCCTCGGCCGCCGCGAGGATGCTGCTGGCCACGCTCTCCTGGCCGTCCCGCAGTGCCCGCTGCACCGCCTCGGCCATGTCCGGGTTGCGTGCGGCCTCGGCCTGCAGGTCGGGCAGGATCTGCGAGACCACGGGGTGGCGCAGCGCGCGGGAGGTCACCTCGTACAGCAGGCGCAGGTCGCTCTCCAGGGCCCCGGTGTCCGGGGCGGGCAGCCCCTGGACGGCCAGCGCCGAGACGATGTCGAGCACCAGGTGCAGTTTGGAGCGCCACCGGCGGTACACGGCCGTCTTGCCGACGCCGGCGCGCCGCGCGATGCCCTCGATGGACATGCGCGCATAGCCGACGGCCGCGAGTTCCGCGAAGACGGCGGCCCGGATCGCCTCCGTGACGTCCTGGCGCAGCACCGCCGCGCCCGCGGGCGCACGGCGGCGCGGCCGGGTCGGTGATGCGCCGGCGTTGGTGGTCATGGTCCCCAGCTTAGACGTGACGACGAAACGGTTGCGTTCCGACGTCGACTCGCCGTACGCTCACGTTGCGACGATACGGTTCCGTTCCGACGTAAGAGAACACCAAGAGACCGGTAAGGAGCCCGGCGCGCCGGGCCGCACCCAGAAACGAAAGCAGCGGATGTGAGCCAGGTCCTCCACACACCGCCCCACGGCGCGGCGCACACCGGCGAGGACGACCTCGCGGCGCTCGCCGCCCGGCACGGCCTGTCCGTCAGCGGCGCCCGCCCCGGCCTGCCCGAGTACGTCCGGCAGCTGTGGGCGCGCCGCCACTTCATCACCGCCTTCGCCACCGCCAAGCTGACCGCCCAGTACAGCCAGGCCAGGCTGGGCCAGATCTGGCAGGTGGCCACGCCGCTGCTCAACGCGGCGGTGTACTACTTCATCTTCGGCGTGCTGCTCGGCACCAAGCACGGCGTCGACGACTACATCCCGTTCCTGGTGACCGGCGTGTTCGTGTGGACGTTCACGCAGAGCTCGGTCATGGCGGGCACCCGGGCCATCTCCGGCAACCTCGGCCTGGTGCGGGCCCTGCACTTCCCGCGTGCCGCGCTGCCCATCTCCTTCGCCCTGCAGCAGCTGCAGCAGCTGCTGTTCTCGATGGCCGCGCTGCTGATCATCCTGTTCTGCTTCGGCATCCCGGTCGGCCCGTCCTGGCTGCTGACCATCCCGGTGCTGGTGCTGCAGTTCGCCTTCAACGCCGGGGTCGCGATGATCATGGCGCGGATGGGCGCCAAGACCCCGGACATCGCCCAGCTGATGCCGTTCGTGCTGCGCACCTGGATGTACGTCTCCGGCGTGATGTTCAGCATCGACAAGACGCTGCGCGAGACCCACCTGCCGCACGCCGCGCAGGTGCTGCTGGAGGCCAACCCGGCCGCCGTCTACATCGACCTGATGCGCTTCGCGCTGATCGACAGCTTCCACGCCTCGCAGCTCCCGCACCATGTGTGGGCCTACGCGCTGGGCTGGGCACTGCTCGCCGGCGTCGGCGGTTTCGTCTGGTTCTGGAAAGCCGAGGAGAGGTACGGCCGTGGCTGAGCGGAGCGAGGAGAACGTCCCCACCGTCATCGCCGACCGGGTGGACATCGTCTACCGGGTGCACGGCACCGGCGCCGGGCGCGGCCCGGCCACCGCCGCACTGCACCGCATCCTGCGCCCCGGGAAGGCGGCGAAGGCCGCGGGCGTGCGCCGGGTGCACGCGGTGAAGAAGGTGTCGTTCGTCGCCCGCAGGGGCGAGGCCATCGGCCTGATCGGCACCAACGGCTCGGGCAAGTCCACCCTGCTGAAGGCGATCGCCGGTCTGCTGCCGGTGGAGAGCGGCGCGATCTACACCGACGGGCAGCCCTCCCTGCTCGGGGTGAACGCCGCTCTGATGAACGACCTGACCGGCGAGCGCAACGTCTACCTCGGCGGTCTGGCCATGGGCATGTCCCGCGAGCAGATCAAGGCCCGCTACCAGGAGATCGTCGACTTCTCCGGCATCAACGACAAGGGCGACTTCATCTCCCTGCCGATGCGGACCTACTCCTCCGGCATGGCCGCCCGGCTGCGGTTCTCCATCGCCGCCGCCAAGGACCACGACGTGCTGCTCATAGACGAGGCGCTGGCCACCGGCGACCGCGCCTTCCAGAAGCGCTCCGAGCAGCGCATCCGCGAGCTGCGCGAGCAGGCCGGCACCGTGTTCCTCGTCAGCCACAACAACAAGTCCATCCGCGACACCTGTGAACGGGTGCTGTGGCTGGAGCGCGGGGAGCTGCGCATGGACGGCCCGACGGAGGATGTGCTGAAGGAGTACGAGGCGTTCACCTCGGGCCGGCGGTAGCGCGCGCTCACGGGCCGCCCCGGCGCCGCGCGTCCCCGCGCCCGCCCGCCCGGGCGGCCGTCAGGGCGTGGCCGCGTACAGCATCTGGCCGCCGGGACCGCGGGTCACCGGGCGCAGCCCCGGCTGCATGGGCCGCCGCGCGCTGTCGACGACCCAGCGCACGTGGTACCGGTCGAGGATCTGCCGCCGCACCTCGGGCGGAGTGCGGCGGGTGTAGTAGTACCGCACGTCCCACTCGCGCCGTACCGCGTCCTTGAGGAAGAAGTCCGGGTAGCCGGGAGCGACGGTGTAGACGCCGTAGGCCGGGAGCAGCCGGTTGGGGAAGTCCCGGGCCATCACGACGTCGCCGGGGCGCACGTACGGGGTGATCCACGCGTAGTCCGTCCAGGGCGGGGTGTAGTGCACCGCGAGCACCTCGGGCAGCGCGGCCCGCCCCAGCACGTAGCCGAGCACCCCGGCCTGGGCCCAGGCGCCGGCCGTCAGCGCGGCGGCCAGCGTCCAGGCCCAGCCGGTGCGCACCGCGCGCCGGTGGCCCGGGTGCAGTACCTCCAGCGCGGCGGCCAGCTGCGCCGGGATCAGCGCCGCGGGCAGGGCCCGGCCCCACTCGTAGTGGCCGGTGGCGTACGCCGCCGCGCACACCAGCGCGCCGAGCGCGAAGAAGACCGCCAGCACGTCGCGCCGGTCGCGGCGCAGCCGCGGCACCAGCGCGGCCACGCCGAGCAGCGCCAGCCAGTACCGGCCCGCGAAGTCGGTGAACAGGGCGCGGTGCACCCCGTCCAGGTCGCCGCCCTCCCAGAACAGGGCGAAGAAGTCGTAGTACGGCCACAGCCACAGCACCAGCGCACCCGCCGCCGCGGCGGCGGCGAAGCGCGGCCAGCGGGTCCGCGGCGGGCGGGCGGCGACCACCACGGCCAGGTCGCCGAGCGTGGCGACGATCCCGGTGAACTGGTGGCACAGCAGGATCACCGCCCACAGCACCCCGAGCCCCAGCCAGGCCCCCCACCCGCTGGGCGTGCGCAGCGCCCGGGTCAGCCAGGCCCAGTGGTGGAAGGCCAGGCCCAGGGCGAGCACGCTCGGGTAGGACACCGTCAGGGCCAGGGAGTTCAGGGAGATGAACCCGCTCCAGTTGATGACGTCGGTCCCCCACAGCAGCACGAGGCTGAAGGCGGCGAGCGCCGGCGCGGCCCGGTGCGTGCTCAGTGTCCGCACGTACCGCCACACGCCGGTCGCAAGCAGCGCCAGGCCGGCCAGCGCGGCCAGCCGCAGCACGGCGAAGACGTCGAGGCGGCCGGCCCTGGCCAGGCAGCCGAGCAGCACCATCCACGGCGAGTAGTAGGGGCTGGGGGTGTCCGCGTCGACGAGCGGGTTGCCGGGGTGGCGCAAGCTGTGCCGCAGGCGTTCCACGGTGGCCGCGTGCATGCCCAGGTCGCCGGCCCAGGGAAGCCGCAGGACCACCACGAACAGCAGCAGGAGCAGCAGTGCGGCGGCCACCCGGGAGGCGGCCGCCCCGCGGCCCGCGCCCGGTGCGCGCGGCGCGGCCCGGCCGGGCAGGCGCGCCTCAGGCGGCGCTGCGCGCATCGTCCGGAATGACCCGGGTGCGGCGGGCGGCGTTCTGCGCCGTGCGGACGACCGTGCGGACGACGGCCGGCGTGACCGGACGGTGCCGGGCGGGGCGGCGTGCCGTGCCCCGCGCGAAGGCGGAGGCGGGCGCGGCCGGGCTCTCGGGAAGGTTCGCAGTCACGCGCGTCACTGTATCCGAGTTGTCCGGATAAGAATGAAAAGTGACCTTTGCGAGGGCGTTTCCCGGGGCAGCGGCGGGAACGCGACGGCGCCCAGGACCGTGCGGTCCTGGGCGCCGTCGCGCATGCCGGGTGCCGGGCTTACGAGTGCGTGCGCAGCAGGGTGCGCATGGTGCGCATCGCGACCGACAGGTTGGCCAGATCGAACGCGTCCGAGCTGCGGATCTCCTCCAGCGTGGTCCGCGCCCGCGCCAGGATCGCCGCGTTCTTCTGCTCCCACACCTTGTACCGCTGCTCGGGCGTCGCGGTGTCGTCGCCGGCGGCCAGCACGTCCGCGGTCAGCGCCGCGTGGGCCGCGTAGAGGTCCTCGCGGATCGCGGCGCGGGCCATGGACTGCCAGCGGTCGGCGCGCGGCAGCTCGAGGATCCGGTCCATCAGCAGGGTGATGTCCAGCCGGTCGGCGAGGTCGTAGTACACCTCGGCGACCTCCAGCGGGTCCTTGCCCATGCGGTCGGCCACCGAGACGATGTCGAGCGCCGGGAAGGCGGAGGAGAACCCGGCCACCCGGCCGGCCAGCTCGTCCGGGACTCCGGCGGCCGACAGCTCGTCGTAGACCTGCTGGTACCACTCCAGGTCCGCGCCCTTGAGCAGCTTGGGCAGCTGCGCCCACACCTGCTCGACCCGGTCGGCGAAGAACTCCACCGTCTCGCTCAGCTGCAGCGGCTGCGGCCGGTTGTTCAGCAGCCAGCGGGTGCCGCGCTCGACCAGGCGGCGCGAGTGCAGCCGGATCCGGGTCTGGACGTCGGCCGGGACCTTGTTGTCCAGCTCCTCCACGGCGTCCCACACCGGAGCGGAGCGGAAGATCGCGCGGGCCGCGGTCTGCGCCCGGACGATCTCCTCCAGCGAGGCGCCGGTCTCCTCCCGCAGCCGGTGCAGATACGTCGTACCGCCGGTGTTGACGGTGTCGTTGACCAGCACCGTCGTGGTGATCTCCCGGCGCAGCGGGTGGTTGTCGATCTGCTCGGCGAACTTCTTGCGCAGCGGCGTCGGGAAGTAGGCGTGCAGCAGGCCGCGCAGGTACGGGTCGTCCGGCAGGGAGGTGCGCAGCAGCTCCTCGGCGACCGTGATCTTCGTGTAGGCCAGCAGCACGGCCGTCTCGGGGCCGGTCAGGCCCTGGCCCGCGGCCAGCCGCTCGCGGATCTGCCGGTCGGTGGGCAGGAACTCCAGCGCCCGGTTCAGGTGGCCCTCGCGCACCAGGTGCTTCATGAAGCGCTGCTGGGCGTGGAGCATGTCCTTGGACTGGGCGAGCGCGTTGGCGATCGCCGTGTTCTGCGCGTAGTTGTTGCGCAGCACCAGGGCGCCGACCTCGTCGGTCATCTGGGCCAGCAGCTTGTTGCGCTGCTTGACGGTCATGTCGCCGTCCGCGACCAGGCCGTTGAGCAGGATCTTGATGTTCACCTCGTGGTCGGAGGTGTCCACGCCCGCGCTGTTGTCGATGGCGTCGGTGTTGACCTTGCCGCCGGCCTGCGCGAACTCGATCCGGCCGAGCTGGGTGCAGCCCAGGTTGCCGCCCTCGCCGATGACCTTGACCCGCAGGTCGCGGCCGTCGACCCGGATGGCGTCGTTGGCCTTGTCGCCGACGTCGGCGTGGGACTCGGTGGAGGCCTTGACGTAGGTGCCGATGCCGCCGTTCCACAGCAGGTCCACCGGGGCCTTGAGGATCGCCCGCATCAGGTCGGCCGGGGTCATCTTGGTGACGTTGTCCTCGATGCCCAGCGCCTCGCGGATGTGCGCGTTGACCGGGATGGACTTCAGGCTGCGCGGGAAGACGCCGCCGCCCGGCGAGAGCAGCTCGGTGTTGTAGTCGGCCCAGCTGGAGCGCGGCAGCTCGAACAGGCGGCGCCGCTCGGCGTAGGACGTGGCCGCGTCCGGGTCCGGGTCGATGAAGATGTGCCGGTGGTCGAAGGCGGCGACCAGGCGGATGTGCTCACTGAGCAGCATGCCGTTGCCGAACACGTCACCGGACATGTCGCCGATGCCGACGACCGTGAAGTCCTCGCTCTGGGTGTCCACGCCCAGCTCGCGGAAGTGCCGCTTGACCGACTCCCAGGCGCCGCGGGCGGTGATGCCCATGCCCTTGTGGTCGTAGCCGGCGCTGCCGCCCGAGGCGAAGGCGTCGCCCAGCCAGAAGTCGTACTGCGCGGCGACCTCGTTGGCGATGTCGGAGAAGGTCGCGGTGCCCTTGTCGGCGGCGACGACGAGGTAGGTGTCGTCGCTGTCGTGCCGGACCACGTCCTTGGGCGGCACGACCTCGCCGGCGACCATGTTGTCGGTGATGTCGAGCAGCGCCGAGATGAACGTCCGGTAGCTGGCGATGCCCTCCGCCAGCCAGGCGTCCCGGTCCACGCCCGGGTCGGGCAGCTGCTTGGCGACGAAGCCGCCCTTGGCGCCCACCGGCACGATCACGGTGTTCTTCACCATCTGCGCCTTGACCAGGCCCAGGATCTCGGTGCGGAAGTCCTCGCGCCGGTCGGACCAGCGCAGACCGCCGCGGGCGACCTTGCCGAAGCGCAGGTGCACGCCCTCCACGCGCGGCGAGTACACCCAGATCTCGAACGCCGGGCGCGGCGCCGGCAGGTCCGGGATGGCCTGCGGGTCGAACTTCATGGAGACGTAGTCGTGCGGCCGGCCCTCGCCGTCCAGCTGGAAGAAGTTGGTGCGCAGGGTGGCCTTGATGACCGTCAGGAAGGACCGCAGGATGCGGTCCTCGTCCAGCGAGGCCACCTGCTCCAGGGCCGCGTCGGCCTCCTCCAGCAGCGCGTCCACCAGCTCGCGCCCGGCCCGCTGTCGCTCCGGCGACAGCCGCGCCTCGAACAGGGAGACGAGCAGCCGGGTGGTGTGGACATTGTTGCGGAGGGTGTCCTCCATGTAGTCCTGGCTGAACGTCGACCCGGCCTGGCGCAGGTACTTGGCGTAGGCGCGGAGCACCATCGCCTGCCGCCAGGTCAGCCCGGCGTCGAGCACCAGGGCGTTGAACCCGTCGTTCTCCGCCTTGCCGGTCCACACGGCGGCGAAGGCGTCCTGGAACCGCTCACGGGCGTCGTCGGCGAGGTGGTCGCCGCCGGTGGCCGCGGGCGGGATGCGCAGACCGAAGTCGTAGATCCACACCGTGGAGCGGTCGGCGCGGCGCAGCTCGTACGGCCGCTCGTCGGTGACCTCCACGCCGAGCCGGCTGAGCACCGGCAGCACCTGCGAGAGGGAGACCGAGCCGCCCCTCTGGTAGATCTTGAACCGCCGCTCCTCGGGACCGGCGCCCACCGGCTCGTACAGGCTCAGCGCGAACGTCGTGTCGTCGTCGAGCTGCTCCAGGTGGACCAGGTCGGCGACCGCGGCGCGCGGCGTGTGGTCGGCCTTGTACCCCTCGGGGAAGGCGTGGGCGTAGCGGCGCAGCAGCTCGGCGGCGCGTTCCTCGCCCAGCTCGGCGGTCAGCGCCTCGGAGAACGCGTCCGCCCAGGAGCGTGCGGCCTCCGCCAGGCGGGCCTCGATGCGCTCCTTGTCGGCGTCGGACAGCTCCGGCAGTTCGCTGCCCTGCGGGACACGGACCACGAAGTGCAGCCGGGAGAGGACCGACTCGGTGTTCCAGGCGGTGAAGTCGACGCTGTTGCCGCCCAGTTCCTCCTTGAGGATGTCGATGATCCGCAGGCGCACGCCGGTGGTGTAGCGGTCGCGCGGCAGGTAGACCAGCGCCGAGTAGTAGCGGCCGTACTCGTCCTGGCGCAGGTACAGCCGCAGCCGGCGGCGCTCCTGCAGGTAGAGCACGGAGGTGACGATCGACTGCAGCTCGTCGACCGGGGTCTGGAACAGCTCGTCGCGCGGGTAGGTCTCCAGGATCTGCAGCAGGTCGCGCCCGTCGTGGCTGTTGGGCGAGAAGCCGGACAGCTCCAGGACTTCCTCGACCTTGCGGCGGATCACCGGTACCCGGCGCACCGACTCGGTGTAGGCGGCGGAGGAGAACAGGCCGAGGAAGCGCCGCTCGCCGACGACGTTGCCCTGCTCGTCGAACTTCTTGACGCCGATGTAGTCCAGGTACGACGGCCGGTGCACGGTGGCCCGGCTGTTGGCCTTGGTCAGCACGAGCAGCTTGTGCTCGCGGGCCTTGGCGCGCGCGTCCGCGGGCAGCCGCTCGAAGGACTCGCTGACCGGGTGGTCGTCGTCACCGGCGTGGTGGGGGTCCGCGCGCAGTATGCCGAGCCCGGTGCCGGGCACCGCGGCCAGGGAGTCGTCGTCGCGCAGCCGGTACTCGCGGTACCCGAGGAACGTGAAGTGATCGTCGGCCAGCCAGCGCAGCAGCTCGCGGGCCTCCTCCACCTGCGGCTCGGGCAGGTCGTCGGGGAGCGGCTCGTCGGCCAGGCCGTCGGCGAGGCGGATGGCCGCGCCGCGCATCTTCTCCCAGTCCTCGACGGCCTCCCGCACATCGGAGAGCACGCGCAGCAGGTCGGCGGTGATCTGCTGCAGATCGGCGCGGTCGGTCTCGCGGTCGATCTCGACATGGATCCAGGACTCCACATGGGCGTCGTGCGGCAGATCGTCGCCCGCCGACGCCTCGGTGAGGACCTCGAGAAGCTTGCCGGTCACGTCCCGGCGCACGACGATCTGCGGGTGGACGACGACGTGGATGCCGCGCCCCTGGCGGGTCAGCTCGTTGGTGACCGAGTCGACCAGGAACGGCATGTCGTCCGTGACCACCTCCACGACGGAGTGGCTGCACGTCCAGCCGTTCTCCTCCACCGTCGGGGTGTGCACGCGGACACTGGCGGTTCCCTGCGGGCGGTGCTCGGCCAGCCGGTAGTGGGAGAACGCGGCTCCGAAGACGTCGACCGGGTCGCGGTCGGCGAGGTCCTCGGGGGCGGTGTGCAGGTAGTAGCGCTGGAGGAACGCGAGCACGGCGTCCCGGTCCGGGGTGCCCTTGTCGGTCGTGCCGGTCGGGAGGCGTCCCCCGGCCGGACCGTTCTCAGCTACCCGGGCGGCCCGCTCGAGCAGCTCGGCCTTGGCTTCGTCCAGCTTGGTCTGCATTGTCCTTTGGCTCCTGTCGCGCGCCGTTGCGTGACGTTGAAGGGAGTACGGTCTCTTCCCCTCGGGCATGACGTCGCGGACCGGGGTGTCCGGTCTCTACAGACGCTATGCCGCAAGGTGCGATGATCGGGGGAATATCAGCCATTTTCGACACGCCCGACGGATGTGACGCCGCTCTCGGCAGCGCCGCCGCCCGGGTCCGGCGGGGCCTCGTGGAGGCCGTCGCGACTCCGTGCCGCCCGCAAGGACCAGCGACCGCCGCCCGGTCACGGCGGTCCGTGCAGCCCGGGCGCAGAGCGGGAACGACGACGCCCCCGCGGACTATCGCGCTGATCACCTGACAAGGCTATCGCTCTTTACGGGTCACCCGTCATGAGCCGTATGTGTACAAAACCGAGGGCCGGATTTTGACGTTCTGCACAGCGGTGACGCCCCGTCCCCCGGCGTATGCGTCAAGGACGGCCGGGCCTGTGGTGGCCGAGCCGGTGGCGCTGTGCCCAGCCTGTGTGCTGCGCCCAGGTGTGCTGCGCCGAGCCTGTGTGCCGCGCCGAGCCTGTGGTGCGCGACTCAGGCCGCGAGGCGGTGCGCCTCCTGCACCGCTTCCCGCAGGGTGTCCACCACCGGGACGCCGACCGCCTCCAGGCTCGCCCGGCTGTGCGAGCCACCGGTGTACAGCACCGCCTGCGCTCCGGCGTGCCGCGCGGCCAGCGCGTCGTCGGCGGCGTCCCCGATCACCACGGTGCGCGCCGGGTGCACCGTGTGGGCGAGGGCGTCCAGGTGCCGCACCATGTGCTCGGCCTTGCTCCCGCCGGACGGTCCGGTGCGTCCCTGGACACGTATGAAGTGGGTCTCGATGCCCAGGCGCCGCACCAGCGGGACCAGCTCCTCGTGCCCGTACATGCTCAGGATCGACTGGCTGTGCCCGGCCGACGTCCACCCTTCGAGCAGCTCCAGCGCGCCCTCGGCCAGCCCGCAGCGGGCGCGCTGCTCGGCGTAGTGCCGGTGGAAGACGTCGTCCATCAGCTCCCACTCGTCCTGGGTGGGCAGCCGTCCCATCAGGCGCTCGTAGAACTTCGGCACCGGCACGCAGTACAGCGCGCGGTACTGCTCCAGGCTGATCGGCTCCAGGCCCATCACCGCGAAGGCGGCGTTGGTCGCGCCGATCACGGCCTCGTTGTCGTGGAACAGCGTGCCGTTCCAGTCCCAGACGATGTGTGCCCCTGAGTGCTTGCCCATGCCGCAAGACGGTACTCCCTGCCACCGACAGTGACAGCCGGTCCCGGACGTCCGGCGGGCTCCCGGTCGCGGTTCAGGCCACGCCGTCCGCCCCGAGGAGGTTCGGGATCTCCTGGGTGGCGTACCACAGCAGTTCGTGGTCCTCGGCGCCGTCCACCACGAACTGTGCGTCGTCGTCGCCCTGGTCCGCCGCCTTGAGGGCCTGAGCCGCGGCGGCCACGTCCGCCTCCGCGTCGTCGGCGTCCACATGGACCGCGGCCGCTCCGGCCAGCCGGACGGCGCCCGTCACCCGGACCTCGCCCAGCGCCGCGGGGTCCAGGCTGCGGTCGGGGTCGGCGCTCGCCGCACGGTCGGGGACGTCGACGGCCACCACGACCCGGCGGCGCGGGGCGCCCGCGTCCGCCGCCAGCAGCCGCAGCGAGGCCAGCGCGGCCCGGCTGAGCGCGGCGTACTCCAGCTCCTCCACGTCGTCGGAGAGGTACCACTCGCGCAGGCCGGGCGTGACGGCGTAGGCCACGAGGCCGTCCGTGCCCAGCTCTCCCGTCTTGTACGCCTCGGCGAGACCGGGGAGGGTCAGAGGGACGTAGACGCGCATGCCGGCTGCTTTCCTGGTCGTCTCGTGGGTCAAGGCTCCGGGGCGTGCCGGAGACGGCCTTCAGGATACGTGCGACGTCCCCTTTCGTGTCCTTGGACGCCCCCGGCTCGCGTCCACCGGGCGCCCCGTGCCTCACCCGCCCGTGCCGCGGCCGCTCAAGGCTCCATGGCGGCACGACCACCCGGATGAGTGAATGTGAGGGACATCCACGGTGCGCCGTGGCTTCCTTGCCCGCTGCGGTCACGTCCCGTACAAGATCCCCTGCAGAAAGTTACCGCGCAGTACAGCCACTGCCGTCACCACCGGAACGGGGACTCATGTACAAGGTCATGACCAGGGCACAGCGCCGCCCGGGCACCCGCCCGCCGGGCCGTCACGACACCCGTCGGCCGGGCAGCGGACCGGGCATCCGCGCGAGCCGCCCGGCGAACGCCGCCGGCGCCCCGGGCACGGCACGCGGCCGGAGCGCTGGGGGAAGCACCCGGGTGTCCGCCGGAGAGCCGGCGCACACGCCCGGGACGACGCTGCCGTGCGGGCCAACCGGTGTCTCCCCGGCCGCCCGCGTACCTGCCGCACGGGTACCGGCCGCGCGGGTGCCGGTCGCACGCCCGGCCGGCGGCCCCTGCCTCACCTCTGTCCGGCCGCGGGACGGCCGGGAGGTCTCCGCGGCGGCCGCACGGGCCGTGGCGGGCGCGTCGGCCGTGGCGGGCGGTACCGGAGCCGGCCCGTCGGTTCCGTCAGGGCCGTCGGTACCGTCAGGCCCGTCGGGTCTGTCAGGCCCGTCGGTTCCGTCGGATCCGTCGGGTCCGTCGGGTCCGTCGGGTCCGTCGGCGGATCCCGTCACCACCGACGTCTTCGCCGAGAAACTGCTCGCCGTGCTCAGCGGGCAGCGGCCGGTGCACTGGATGCTGCGGCACACCGTCGGCCAGGCCTACGACGAGCTGGCCCGGCTGGCCGCACGCTTACCGCTGCGGGCCCGCGGCACCCGGCCCGTGGTGCGCGACATCGGCCACTGTGAGCCCCGGCCGGGCGCCCTGGAGGTCTTCGCCCGCATCGCCGCCGGTGACCAGCTGCGCGCGCTGGCCTTCCGGCTGGAGCGGGACCGTGATCTGCGCTGGCGGTGCACGGCGGTGGAGCTGGGCGGCCCTCGCCCGCCGAGGCGCCGCGAGGCGTGAACGGGACCGGGTCCGCCGGGCACCCGGAGTGTGCCGGGCACGCGGAAGGCCGGGCCCTGACGTCAGGCACCCGGCCTTGCTCACGGTCGCGGCCCGCGGCCGCGTCGGCTCACTTCTTGCGGCGCCGTCCGCCCTTGGCCTGCTTGCGGCGCTCGGCCCGGGTGAGACCGTCGGCCTGGGACCGGACGGGCTGGCCGTCGGTGGGGAACTCGCCCTCGATGACGCCGCCCTCTCCGTCCACGGTCGGCGCGGTGAAGTGCAGGTCGCGACGCTGCGGGGCGTCCAGGCCCTTGGCCCGGATCTCCGGCCGGGCACCCGCCTGCGCGGGCACCGCGTCCTGGGGCGCCTTCTCCAGGGACGGCGCGGCCTGCTCGACCGGGACCTCCTCGACCTGCTGCTCGACCTGGACCTCCAGGTTGAACAGGTAGCCGACGGACTCCTCCTTGATGCCGTCCATCATGGCCTGGAACATGTCGAAGCCCTCGCGCTGGTACTCCACCAGCGGGTCCTTCTGCGCCATGGCGCGCAGGCCGATGCCCTCCTGGAGGTAGTCCATCTCGTACAGGTGCTCGCGCCACTTGCGGTCCAGCACCGACAGCACGACCCGGCGCTCCAGCTCACGCATGATCTCCGAGCCGAGCTGCGCCTCGCGGGCCTCGTACTGCTCGTGGATGTCGTCCTTGATGGACTCGGCGATGAACTCGGCGGTCAGGCCCGCCCGGTCGCCGGCCGCTTCCTCCAGCTCCTCCACGGTCACCCGGACCGGGTACAGCTGCTTGAAGGCGGCCCACAGCCGGTCGAGGTCCCAGTCCTCCGGGAAGCCCTCGGAGGTCTCCGCCTGCACGTAGGCGTCGATCGTGTCGTCCATGAAGTGCCGGATCTGCTCGTGCAGGTCCTCGCCCTCCAGGACACGGCGCCGCTCGGCGTAGATGACCTCGCGCTGCCGGTTGAGGACCTCGTCGTACTTCAGGACGTTCTTGCGGGTCTCGAAGTTCTGCTGCTCGACCTGCGACTGCGCGGACGCGATGGCGCGGGTGACCATCTTGTTCTCGATCGGCACGTCGTCGGGGACGTTGGCCATCGACATCACGCGCTCGACCATCTGCGCCTTGAACAGGCGCATCAGGTCGTCGCCGAGGGAGAGGTAGAAGCGGGACTCGCCCGGGTCGCCCTGACGGCCGGAACGGCCGCGCAGCTGGTTGTCGATCCGGCGGGACTCGTGCCGCTCGGTGCCGAGCACGTAGAGGCCGCCGAGCTTCTCGACCTCCTCCTTCTCGGCCTTGACGGCCGCCTCGGCGCGCTCCAGCGCCTCGGGCAGGGCCGCGGCCCACTCCTCGATGTGCTCCTCCGGGTCGAGACCGCGCTGACGCAGCTCCGCCTCGGCGAGGTCCTCGGGGTTGCCGCCGAGCTTGATGTCCGTACCACGGCCCGCCATGTTCGTCGCCACGGTCACGGCACCCTTGCGGCCCGCCTGGGCGACGATCTGCGCCTCGCGCTCGTGGTGCTTGGCGTTGAGCACCTCGTGCGGGATGCCGCGCTTGGTGAGCTGCTGCGACAGGTACTCCGACTTCTCGACGGAGGTGGTACCGACCAGGACCGGCTGGCCCTTGGCGTGCTTCTCGGCGATGTCGTCGACGACCGCCGCGAACTTGGCGGCCTCGGTGCGGTAGATGAGGTCCGAGTTGTCTTTGCGGATCATCGGCCGGTTGGTCGGGATGGGGACCACGCCGAGCTTGTAGATCTGGTGGAACTCGGCGGCCTCGGTCATCGCCGTACCGGTCATGCCGGAGAGCTTCTTGTAGAGGCGGAAGAAGTTCTGCAGGGTGATCGTGGCGAGCGTCTGGTTCTCGTCCTTGATCTCCACCCCTTCCTTCGCCTCGATCGCCTGGTGCATGCCCTCGTTGTAGCGGCGGCCGGCGAGGATACGGCCGGTGTGCTCGTCGACGATCATGACTTCGCCGTTGATGACGACGTAGTCCTTGTCGCGCTTGAACAGCTCCTTGGCCTTGATGGCGTTGTTGAGGTAGCCCACCAGCGGGGTGTTCACCGACTCGTAGAGGTTGTCGATGCCCAGCCAGTCCTCGACCTTGGTGACGCCGGACTCGTGGATGGCGACGGTGCGCTTCTTCTCGTCGACGTCGTAGTCGCCGGTCTCCTCGATGCCCTTGAGCGGGTTGCCGGCCTCACCGCGCTTGAGCCGGGTGACCAGCTTGGCGAAGTCGCTGTACCACTTGGTGGCCTGGTCGGCCGGGCCGGAGATGATCAGCGGCGTACGGGCCTCGTCGATGAGGATGGAGTCGACCTCGTCGACGATGGCGAAGTTGTGCCCGCGCTGGACCAGCTCGTCCTTGGACCAGGCCATGTTGTCGCGCAGGTAGTCGAAGCCGAACTCGTTGTTCGTGCCGTAGGTGATGTCGCAGGCGTACTGCTCGCGGCGCTGGGCCGGCGTCATGTTGGCGAGGATGCAGCCGACGGTCAGGCCGAGGAACCGGTGCACCCGGCCCATCAGCTCGGAGTCGCGCTCGGCCAGGTAGTCGTTGACCGTCACGATGTGCACGCCGTCGCCCGAGATGGCGTTCAGATAGGCGGGCAGGGTGCCCACGAGGGTCTTGCCCTCACCGGTCTTCATCTCGGCCACATAGCCCATGTGCAGGGCGGCGCCGCCCATCAGCTGCACGTCGTAGTGCCGCTGGCCGAGGACGCGCTTGGCCGCCTCGCGCACCGTGGCGAAGGCCTCGGGCAGCAGGTCGTCCAGGCTCTCGCCGTCGGCGTAGCGCTGCTTGTACTCGTCGGTGAGGGCCCGCAGCTCGGCGTCGGAGAGGTCGATGAAGTCCTCTTCGATGGAGTTGACCTGGTCCGCGATGCGGTGCAGCTTGCGCAGGATCTTGCCTTCGCCTGCACGCATGATCTTCGAGAGGACGGACACGGGAGTTGGTCTCCTTGCCGGTCGGGCCTGGGACGGTCTGTTTCCATGTGGCGCTGCTGAGCAACGGCCATCGTATGCGAGGACACGGCCCAGCCGGGAGGGCCTGCCGGGAGGGCACTCGTCGGGCTGTGGCACGTCGCCTTCACAGAGGACAACGCCCCGGGAGCGCCGATGGTGCCGCTGACCGCCCGTGATGTGCGCGAATCGTGACCGGCGCTCTTACGCGCGGCCTGATCGTCGTCCGGGCCCTCGCGGACAGAAGCGGGGACGCGGGCATGGCGTGGCGACACCCGGCAGCCGCACAATCAGCCGGGTGGACCCCGTCACGCTCACCACCGACCGCCTCGTTCTGCGCACCTTCCGGCCGCAGGACACCGACGCGGTGTACGCCGCGGCCCGGGACCCGGAGATCCAGCGCTGGATCACGCTTCCCTCCCCTTACCTGCCCGAGCATGCGCGGAGCTTCACCGAGCAGGTCGTCCCGCGGGCCTGGGCCGACGGCTCGGCGTGCACCTTCGGCCTCTTCCTCGGCAGCCCCGACGGAGACCTGGTGGGCGCGATGTCCCTGCACCGGGGCCCCGAGGGCACGGCGTCGATCGGGTATTGGTGTGCGAAGAGACACCGCGGTCAC
Source organism: Streptomyces thermodiastaticus (assembly GCF_014656135.1). Lineage (GTDB taxonomy): Bacteria > Actinomycetota > Actinomycetes > Streptomycetales > Streptomycetaceae > Streptomyces > Streptomyces thermodiastaticus. Next base: position 16,620 of record NZ_BNBV01000034.1, on the reverse strand, counting down.
GGCTACATGACCGAGGCGGCGCGTGCCGTGGCCCGCTGGGCCTTCACCCGGCTCGCCGTCGACCGTCTGGAGTGGCGCGCCGAGGTCGGCAACACGGCCTCCCGCCGGGTGGCCGAACGGGTCGGGTTCACCGTCGAGGGCGTCCTGCGCAGCGCGCACGACCACCACGGGGTGCGCCGGGACTGCTGGGTGGGTTCGCTGCTGCCCTCGGACCTGGGCCTGCCCTCGACGTCGCCGTACCTGCCGGCTCCCCGCCGGGACTGATCCTGGCCGGGACCGACCGGCCCGGAATCCGGGCCGCCCGCCGGGGAACGTCGCAGGCCGGCCGCCGCTGTCAGTGGGTGCTCCTATCGTGCACGCATGACGACGCTCCCGCGCCCCACCATCGACCTCTCGGCGGACGAAGCCCGCCGCATCGTCCTGCGGGCCCAGGGCTTCCTCGGCGCGCCGGACCGGCGCGCCGGCGTGCGCGGCATACTGCGCGGCCTCGGTGCGGTCCAGCTCGACACCATCTCCGTGCTCGCCCGCTCCCATGAGCTGATCCCCTACGCCCGGCTGGGTGCGGTCGGCCGCAGGACGGTGCACGACACCTACTGGACCGCCGCCGGCGACGGCACCGCCCGTCCGCACGCCTTCGAGTACTGGGCGCACGCCGCGTGCATCCTGCCCATCGAGGAGTGGCCCCACTTCGCCTTCCGCCGCCGCGCCTACCGCAACCGCCCGCTGTGGAACCATGAGCTGCCCGACGGGGTGTACGAGCAGGTCATCAAGCAGCTGCGGGCCGAGGGACCGCTGACCGCGACGGAGCTGGGCGGGGCCAAGCGGACCAGCGAGTGGTGGGACTGGTCCGGCGCGAAGGTCGCCGTCGAGCGGGCGCTGATGTACGGCGAGGTGGTGTGCGTCCAGCGACGCGGCTGGAAGCGGGTCTACGACCTGGCCGAGCGTGCCGTCCCGCAGGAGCTGCTGCACGACGGTCTGGACGACGCGGAGTGCCTGCGCCGCCTGGTCGGGCTGGCCGGCCGGGCGCTGGGCGTGGGAACCAGGGCGGACATCGCCGACTACTACCGGCTCAAGGGCGAGCAGGTCGACGCGGTGATCGCGGACTCGGGACTGGTGCCGGTCCGGGTCGAGGGCTGGGACAGGCCGGCCTGGGCGCACCCGGAGGCGCTCGCGACGCCGCCGCGCGGCCGGCACCGCACCACAGTGCTGTCCCCGTTCGACTCCCTGATCTGGGAGCGGGCGCGCACCGAGCGGATCTTCGGGTTCACCCACCGCCTGGAGGCCTATGTGCCCAAGCACAAGCGGGTCCACGGCTACTTCGCGATGCCCGTCCTGGCCGGGGGCCGACTGGTCGGGCGGGTGGACCCGGCCCGCGAGGGCCGGACCCTGGTGGCCAAGCAGGTCACCGTGGACGGCACCAAGGCCGTACCGGCGGTGGCGCGGGCCCTGGTGGAGGCGGCGAGCTGGGTGGACTGCATCGATGTCCGCGTCGAACGGGTGGAAGCCCCGGAACTGCGGGCACCGCTGGAGCGTGAACTGGCCCGCCTGGTGGCCTGACGTCCGGACGGCCCCGCGGCCCTCTGCGTCAGGTCCGGCTGCCCGTCCGCGCAGCAGGCCGGTGACCGCGAATCGGGGATCCGGTGTGTCTACCGGATCTCCAGGATCTTCTCCCGCATCGCGTAGACCACCGCCTCCATCCGGGAGTGCAGCTGGAGCTTCTCCAGGATGTTGCGGACGTGGTTCTTCACGGTGTTCTCGGAGATGAACAGCTCCTTGGCGATGTCCCGGTTGTTCTTCCCGGTGGCCACCAGCTTGAGGACCTCCAGCTCCCGGTCGGTCAGCCGGGGGGCGGGGACCAGGCGGCGCTCGTCGGTGCGCTGGATCATCGACTTGAACTCGGTGAGCAGCTTCGACGCCATGGAGGGGCTGATCTGCGACTGGCCGTCGGCCACCGCCCGGATGGCGGTGGCCACCTCGTCGGTGGAGATCTCCTTCAGCAGGTATCCGGTCGCCCCGGCCTTGATGGCGTCGTAGAGGTCGGCTTCCTCGTCGCTGATCGTCAGCATGATGATCTTCGCGCTGGGGGCGACCTCCTTGATGGAGGTGCACGCCTCGATGCCGCCCCGTTTCGGCATCCGTACGTCCATCAGCACGATGTCCGGCAGCAGGTCGGCCGCCTTCTCGACGGCCTCGGCACCGTCGCCCGCCTCCCCGACGACCTGGATGTCCTCCTCGGCGGCGAGCACGATCTCCAGGCCGCGCCGGAAGAGGGCGTGGTCGTCCACGACAAGGACTCTGATCGGCTCCTTGCGGGACGTGCCCGTGTCCGGGCCCGTGCCGGCGGCACCGCCGTCGGCCTCCTCGTCCCGCATCGGTCCGAAGGTGTCCGTCATCGTTGCTTCCTCCCCCTGAGGCTGTGGCCTGGTGTGCGGTGCCGTGGCCAACCCAAGGCAACGGCCTGCGTGTTGAGCCGTTGCGGCCATGATTTCATGTCGGGCGGACGATGCGGTGAACAAGCGGTGCGCGCAGAGGCGCGCGGGAGTCGCACCGGTGCCCCTGGGGGCGCACGCGCGCACCAGGGGCACCGGCTCCGGTGTTAGCCGGGTGGGTCAGCCGCCGAGCGTGCCGCCCGCCTCGGGAGAGTGTTCCTGGGTGACCATCGTGTCCGTCCTGAGGTGGATCACGCCGTAGTCGTAGGCGTGCCTCCGGTAGACGACGCTCGGTTCCTTGGTCTCGGAGTCGACGAACAGATAGAAGTCGTGTCCGACCAGCTCCATCTCGTACAGGGCCTGGTCGAGGGTCATCGGAGCGGCGACGTGGGTCTTCTCGCGGACGACGAGCGGCCCCTCGCCCTGCACCTCGAGCGAACCGACCTTCTTGGTGGGGACCTGTTCCTTCTTCTCCTCACCGCCGGTCGCGCCGGTGCCGTTCAAAGTGGCCACGCCCGGGACGTGGTCGGGCACCTCGGCCGCGGAGACCCGCCGTGCGCCACGGCGGGAGAAGCGCTTGTCGTGCTGCTTGCGCAGCCGGGCGCCCAGCTTCTCCGCTGCCAGATCGAGCGCCGCGTACGGATCGCTGGCGGCCGCCTCCGCCCGGATCACCGGACCGCGGGAGCGAAGCGTGATCTCCACTCGGTCGCAGCGGTCGGCCTGCCGGGGGTTGGGCTCCTTGGACACCTCGACGTCGAGGCTGATCACCTTGGCATCGAGCCTCTGGATCTTCTCCAGGTTCAGCTTCTCGGCCACGTGCTTGCGGAACCGCTCGGGCACCTCTGTCTTGCGGCCCTTGACGACGATGTCCACGCAGAACTCCGTTCCCGGAGCGCTCCGCTCAGGCGGCGGAGCATCTCCCTTGTGCACCTGGTTCCGGTCACCTCCGGAACCTCGGACTCGGTGACGTCCACCTCCTTGCCCGTGAGGCGAGAAACGCACTGGCTCGCGCTCGCGCGCGAAATATCGCAAACCCGCGGCACGGCATTCCAATATGGCGGCACGGCATTCCAATATGGGGGGAACGCCGTTGCCTCTCCCTCATGACTGAACATATCTCGCACGGGCGGACGACGTCACCCTCTACCTCGAGGTACCTCCGTTCTGGTGAAATGGCGCTCTTCTTACCTGCAACGATGCACGTTTTTTGTCAGTTCCTGTTTTTCGACGACGGAATCCGGCGAGGCCGCGACGACGGCCGCGCAGATCACATGACCGGCGCCGTACGCTCTCCACAATTCCGATGCGCGGTACACCGGGTTCCCCTCCTTCCGCGACCGTCCCGTTCTGTATGCCTCCATCTCTTCCCTGACCCGCGCGGAGTACACGGCCGACGTCACCGCCCGTGCCGCCTCCGCCAGCGACGCGCCCGTGGTCATCAGGTCGTCGACCAGCACGACCGGCCCGGCGAGCAGCAGCCCGGCGCCTCCCGCGGCCGTGGTGAGCGCCCCGGTGAGGTTCTCCCGGCGCTGCCGGGAACCCAGCCGCGACTGGTCGGACACCCCGCGCCGCTGCCGCAGCACGGCCAGCACCTGTGCCGCGACACCGCCGCGGCGCAGCCCGGCCGCTGCGGCGAGCGCGATCCGCCGCGTCGGATCGTGCCCGCGGGCCCGCACGGCCCGGCGTGCCGAGGGCACGGGCACGAGCAGCACCGGCGCACGCCCCCGCATCGCTGCCGGCCTGCCGCCGTGCCCGTCCGGCGCGCTCGTCGGACCGGACGGCCCGGCCGCCGTCCCGCGCAGCCCGGCCCGCACCGCGCCGGCCAGGGCGGCTCCCAGCGGAGCGGCGAGGGACATCAGGCCGCGTTCCTTGTGGGCGAGCACGGCCGCCCGTACCTCGTCCGCATACCCGGCCGCCGCGTACACGGCCGGCAGACCCGGCGGCTCAGGCACCGGCCGCACCCGCCGCGGCACCCCGCCCGCCACAGCGGCACGGCACCGGGGACACAGCACCGTGCGCGGCCGGCCGCAGCCCGCGCACTCGGCCGGCAGTACCAGGTCGGTCAGGTCCTGCCACCACCCGCGCATGGCTCCACTCTGCCAACACCACGGCACCCCGGCCACCGCTGTGGACAACGGGCATGACGCCCTGTGGACAACGCCCCGCACACCCGGACCGCGTCCGCGCGCACACCCGGACCGCGTCCGGTCGCACGGGTGCATGCGGACCGTCGGGGCGCCGCGCCGGATCGTCCGGGTCCCGGCGCACCGGCGGCGCGCCGGCGCGCTGCGGGCGGGGTCTCAGCCGGGATACACCGGGGCCGAGCCGTCCTTGACCACCTTCTGCCACTGCGCCCCGGACGGCAGCCGGACGATGCCGTCCTCCGAGTACGCCACCAGCGGCAGCCGCCCGTCGGCGGTCGCGGCGACCGACTGCACGCCGGTCAGCGCGGCGGGTGAGGGGCCCTGCGGTGTGGATCCGTCGACCTGGACGTACCGCATCGTCTGCACCCCGCCCTGCTCGCGCCCGACCACCACGAGCCGGCTGTCACCCGCCCACGACATGGCGGTGACGTCCTCCAGCTCGGGCGCCGCGGGCCTGAGGTCCAGCACCGACACCGCCGGAGCTCCCCCGCTGCCGGCCGCCCGCTCGATCCGCCCGATGAGCAGGGACCTGGTGGTGTCCGTGTGTTCCACGACGAGCGCGATCCGCACACCGTCGGCCGCCACCCGTACCGCGTCGATGCGCCCGTCCAGGCCGGGCACCCGCACCTCGGCCGGCCGGCCCGTGCCGTGCTCCAGCATCAGCAGCCGCGGCCGTCGCGGGTCGCGGTCGGCCACCCACAGGTCGCCGTGCTCGTCCCAGCTGGGCGGAGTGAGCCGGTCGTTCTCCGTCTTGCCCTGGCTGCGCACCACCGGCTCGCCGAGGGTGCCGCCCGGTGCCAGCCGCGCGACGAACAGCGCCGACTTGTCGGCGCTCACCCCGGCCGCGGTGCGCTCGTCCCAGGACACGGCCGCCGAGGTCAGCCGCTGCAGGCCCTCGCCCAGCGGGCCGGGCACCGGGTCCGGGACGGTGCCGGTGGTGCCCGCGGCGAGCCGGACGAGCCGCTGCTCGTCGTCCAGGAAGTACAGGTACTCCGGCTTGCGCAGCGAACCGCGGGTGGCCATGGTCTCGGCGCGGTCCTCGCCGAGCGTGCACAGCGTGGTCCCGTCGGTCCGCTCCAGCGTGACCGTGTCCACGGTGGGCGTGAGGTTCTGCAGGGTGAACAGCAGCTGCGTCGCCATCTGCCGGCACTGCCGCTGCCCGGCCCGGGAGCCCTTGTCGTTGAGCGGCACCGTGAGCCGGTTCTGGTCGTCGGGGGTCAGCGCGGTGACGCCCGCGCGCAGTGCCGATCCCTCCGGGAAACTCGACACGACCACCGGTGAGAGCCAGCGGGTGGGCCCGGCCAGCAGGGACCGCACCATCTGCGTCATCGCGTCCACCCGCCGCCGCACGTACACCGGGTCGGCGACGGCCGTCACCGGCCCCGTCGCTGCCGTCTCGTCCTGGCTGCCGGAGGCGAAGTAGTACTTGTCGACCGAGACGTAGTTGCGCTGGAAGTCCGACTGCCCCATGACGACGCCCTGCGGGAGCCGGTCGATGCGCCACTGCCCGGTCTTCGCGTCCCGTGTCAGGTGCACCGGCTGGCTGTAGCGGCCGTGCAGCGGCGTGTACGACTGCTCCTGGTCCAGCCGTGCCACCGCGGTGCCGGTCAGGGTGAAGGCGTACGCGTCGCCGTCCTCCCGTGCCGTCGTGCGGTCGACCCGGATGTCCGGCCCGTCGGAGAGCACGGTCGTGGACTCCTCCGGCGCCCACCGCCGCGCGGCCGCGCCGGTCAGATACTGGCGTGCCGTCGTGTACTGCGGGTCGTCGCTGGTCAGCGCCTCCAGGAAGCCCTGCACGATCTCCGAGGGCGGCGCGTCCTCTCGCGGCGGCAGTGCGAAGACGCGAACCTCGGCGTCCTGGCGTGGCGTGGACTCGACATCACGCAGGTCTCCGCTGTCGGGCATCGAGGCGCACGCGGACAGCAGCATCACCCCGGCACCGGTGCAGGCCAGCGCGCGCATCGACCGCCGCCATGCGCCCCCCTCGCGGTCAGCGCCCACCGAATGCCTCCCCTTTCCGCGCCGCGTCCCGTGCTCCTGCCGCCCCGGGTTCCGCGGTGCGCGTGGTCTGCTCCGTCGCCGGCCGGGTCGCGGACGTGGGTGCGGCCGGCTGCGGGCGGGCGCCCGACGCGGGCCGGGGCACCACCGGAGCGGCGCCGCTGTCCGGCAGCGCCGCCGGTCCGGCCGACGGAACGGCAGCGGGAGCCCGGTCGCCCCCCGGTCCCCGTTCGCTCCTCGTCTCCCGGCCGGTCCTGGTCTCCCGGCCGGTCGTCGCCTCCCGGCCCGGCGGCAGCGTCCGCTCGCCGGTCGCCTGTGCGGGGACGGTGGCACGCTCGCCGTCGCCGGGCCGTCCGGCGCCGCTCAGCGCCCGGTTGCGCCGCGAGTCCAGCGGCTCCAGCGGTATCGGCGAACCCCGCAGCGGCTCGTCGGCGGTGCGCGGCAGCGTCAGCCGGAACTGAGAGCCGCCGCCCGGCTCGCCCCACGCCTGCAGCCAGCCGCCGTGCAGCCGGGCGTCCTCCAGGGCGATCGACAGCCCCAGCCCGGTGCCGCCGGTGGTCCGCGCGCGGGCCGGGTCGGCCCGCCAGAAACGGTTGAAGACGCGTGCCGCCTCGCCCGGCTTGAGCCCGACTCCGTAGTCGCGCACCGCGACCGCGACCGCACCGCCTGCGGCGGCGAGCCGGACGACGACGTCCCGGCCCTCGCCGTGCTCGACGGCGTTGACGACGAGGTTGCGCAGGATGCGCTCCACCCGGCGGGCGTCGGCCTCGGCCACCACGGGCTGCTGGTCGCCGACGACCCGGATCACCGTGCCCTTGCGCTCGGCGAGCGGTTCCGCGCCGCTGACCACGCGCCGCACGACGTCGCGCAGGTCGACCGGCTCGGCCTCCAGCGCGGCCGCGCCGGCGTCGAAGCGGCTGATCTCCAGCAGGTCCGCCAGCAGCGACTCGAACCGGTCGAGCTGGTCGGCGAGCAGCTCCGCCGAACGCGCCGTGACCGGGTCGAAGTTCTCCCGCGCCTCGTGGATGACGTCGGCCGCCATCCGCACGGTCGTCAGCGGGGTGCGCAGCTCGTGGGAGACGTCGGAGACGAACCGGCGCTGCATCCGCGACAGGTCCTCCAGCTGGTTGATCTTCGACTGGAGGTTCTGGGCCATCTTGTTGAACGCCTCGCCCAGGCGCGCGATGTCGTCCTCGCCGGTGACCTTCATCCGCTCCTGCAGGCGCCCGGCCGACAGCCGCTCGGCGATCCCGGCGGCCATCCGCACCGGTGTGACCACCTGCCGCACCACCAGCCACGCGATCGCCCCGAGCAGCACGACGACGAACAGACCCGCCGTGGCCAGGGTGCCCTTGACCAGGCTGAGCGACTTCTCCTCCTGCGTCAGCGGGAAGAGGTAGTACAGCTCGTACGGGTCACCGTTGGGGTCGTCGACCCGCTTGCCGATGACGAGCGCGGGCTCCGGCTTCTTGTCGGTGTCCTTGTAGACGATCCGGGTGTAGCTCTGCGCGGCGGTGGTGCTGGCGTTGATCCGGGCCCGCAGATCGGCCGGAACGCTGGCGGTGGGATCCACCTGCCCGGAGGCCCGCGGGCCGCGTCCGCCGCCGCTCTCGTCCCCGGTGGGCAGCGTGACCACGTCGAAGGCGCCCTGGCCGCCGCTGGACAGCGACAGCACCAGCTCGCTCATCCAGGAGATGACGTTCTGCGAGGAGTGACCGTCCCGGCCGGTGCCGTCGTCGGACGTGCCCGCCGCCGCCTCGTCGGCCTTCTGCTTGGCCACCGCGAATCCGCCGGTGGCCTGGCTCTGCGACGCCTTCACCTTGGCCTCGAGCAGGCCGTTGCGCACCTGCCCGATGACGACGAAGCCCAGCAGCAGCACCACGCCCAGCGACATCAGCAGCGTGGTGACGACCACCTTCAGCTGGATGTTGCGCCGCCACAGCCGTATGACCGGCAGCAGCGGACGGCGCACCCAGCGCAGCAGCAGCCGCAGGATCGGGCTGCCCTGCACACCGCCGTGCAGCAGCCCGCCCTCCAGCAGACTCGCCCAGAAGGAGCCCGCGCCGTCCCGGCCCGCGGACCGACCGGCGTGGGCCCCGGTGCGCCCGGACACCGAAGCGGCACCGTCCCCGGTCACGTCAGCTCGGCCCGGCCTTGTAGCCGACACCACGGACGGTCACCACGATCTCGGGCTTCTCCGGGTCCTTCTCCACCTTCGAACGCAGCCGCTGGACGTGCACGTTCACCAGACGCGTGTCGGCCGCGTGCCGGTAGCCCCACACCTGCTCCAGCAGCACCTCACGCGTGAACACCTGCCACGGCTTGCGGGCCAGCGCCACCAGCAGGTCGAACTCCAGCGGGGTCAGCGCGATGGACTTGCCGTCCCGCTTCACGGAGTGCCCGGCCACATCGATGACGAGGTCGCCGATGGTGAGCTGCTCCGGCGCCGGCTCCTCCGACCTGCGCAGCCGCGCCCGGATCCGGGCCACCAGCTCCTTGGGCTTGAACGGCTTGACGATGTAGTCGTCGGCACCGGACTCCAGGCCCACGACGACGTCCACGGTGTCGCTCTTGGCCGTCAGCATCACGATCGGCACCCCGGACTCCGCGCGGATCAGCCGGCACACCTCTATGCCGTCCCGGCCGGGCAGCATCAGGTCCAGCAGCACCAGGTCGGGCTTGGTCTCGCGGAAAGCGGCCAGCGCCTTGTCGCCGTCGGCCACGAAAGACGGCTCGAAACCCTCACCACGCAGTACGATCCCGAGCATCTCGGCCAGTGCGGTGTCGTCGTCGACGACAAGGACTCGTCCCTTCATAAACGACATCATCCCATTCTCGTAACGGTCTCAGGGGCGCTGGTGAGGCAGGTCACTGGCCTGTGACGATAGCCGCAGGGGTCGCCACTGTCTGCCTCGGCCCGAGAACCGGCGGCGGCCGCCGCCCGGGCATCACGCAGCGGTCACGGCCGCTGACCGCCCGTCGACGCCCGCGAACGCGCGCACAGTTCGGCGAGCCCCGCCGCGGTCACCGGGGAGACCACACCCTCCTCGGTGACGATCGCGGTGACCAGTTCCGGCGGGGTCACGTCGAAGGCCGGGTTGTAGGCCTGCGTGCCGAGCGGCGCCACCGGCAGGCCCCCGCCCGCCACCGTCACCGGGGCCTGCGGAGCCATGAGCTCGGTGACCTCGTGGCCGGGACGCTGCTCGATCTCGATGGACGCCCCGTCCGGTGTGTCCGGGTCCGCCGTCGTCACCGGGGCCACTACGACGAACGGCACGTGGTGGTAGCGCGCCAGCACCGCCAGCGGATAACTGCCCACCTTGTTCGCCACCGAACCGTCGGCCGCGATCCGGTCCGCGCCCACCAGCACCGCGTCCACCTCGCCCGCCACGAACAGCGACCCGGCGGCGTTGTCGGTGAGCAGGGTGTACGCCAGGCCGTTGCGGGCCGCCTCGTACGCGGTCAGCCGGGCGCCCTGCAGCAGCGGCCGTGTCTCGTCCACCCACAGCCGGCGCAGCCGGCCCGCGCGGTGCGCGGCGAGGGCCACGGCGAACGCGGTGCCCGCTCCGCCCGACACCAGGGACCCGGTGTTGCAGTGGGTGAGGATCCGGTGCGAGCCGCCGGGGAGCAGCTCGTCCAGCAGTGCCAGCCCGTGCTCGGCCATCCGGGCACTGGCCCGGGCGTCCTCCTGGTGCAGCTGCCGCGCCGCGGCCAGCGCCGCCGGCGCCGCCTGCCGGGGATCGCCGGTTCTGGCGAGCGCGGCCTGGTAGGCGGCGAGCGCCCGGCGCACCCCGACCGAGAGGTTCACCGCGGTCGGCCGGGCGTTCTCCAGCGCCCGCGCGGCGTCCTCCACGTCGAAGCCGCGGGCGGCGGCGAGCGCGACACCGTACGCCCCGGCGATGCCGAGCAGCGGTGCGCCCCGCACGGCCAGCGACTGGATCGCCTCGACCAGGGCCGGTGCGTCGGTGCACACCAGCTCGACCTCCTCGGCGGGCAGCCGGGTCTGGTCGAGCAGGACCACGACGGGGCCCTCGGGCGGCTCCTGCCAGCGGATGACCGGCGTGCCCGCCGGCCGGTCGTCTCGACGGGTCTGCGCGAACTGATCAGCCATGCCGCCAGTCTTCCCCCTGCCGCGCGGACAATTGAAGATGTGGCACCGCCCCCACCGCGGCCGGTCCGCCGAAGACCGCCCCATGGCACGATGGCAGCCGACCTGCCGCCGCGACCGCGGACGGGCACCGTGAAGGAGCGACGATGAACGACACTCCGGGCTGGGCCTCGCCGGGATCCCCCCGGCCCGAAGAGCAGCCGTCCGGCCAGGCCGGCGACACCGGCCGCCCGGAGCAGGACGCCGCACGCCCCGCACAGCCCGCGAACGAGCCGGAGACACCGGCGCAGGGCCCGGGCGCGAAGTGGTCCGCGCGGCAGCCGCCGCCCGGTCAGTGGACCGCGCCCGGCGGGACCCCGCCCCCCGGCCAGGTGCCGCCACCGCCTCCCGGCCCCGGCGGCTGGGGAATGCAGCCGCCGGGCGGCGGATACGGCGGTCCGGGCGGCCCCGGCGGCTGGGGCACGGCCTGGGGAGCCGGCTGGGGCGGGCCGCCGCCCGCGGCCAAGCCGGGCATCATCCCGCTGCGCCCGCTCGGCGTCGGCGAGATCCTCGACGGCGCGGTGACGATGCTGCGCACCCACTGGCGCACCGTGCTCGGCATCTCCCTGGTCGTCGCCGTCGTCACCGAGATCGTCGTCGTCCTGGTGCAGGGCCTGGCCCTCGACGACCTCACCGGCGGCGACGTCCTCGGCGACCCGGACGCCGCCGCGGACGAGATCCTGCGCGCCCTGCGGAACGCCCTGCTCGGCTCCGGTGTCGTCGCCCTGGTGTCCATGATCGGCACCGTGCTGGCCACGGCCCTGCTCACCACGGTCACCAGCCGGGCGGTGCTCGGCCGGCCGGTGACCGTCGGCGAGGCCTGGCGGGAGTCCCGTCCTCAGGTGCTCCGGCTGTTCGGCTTGATCATCGTGGTGATGTCCATCGGTCTCGGCATCGTCGCCGTGGGCGTGCTGCCCGGTGTTCTGATCGCCGTCGCCGGACAGACCGAGGCCGGCACCGCGCTCGCCGCGCTGGGCGGCCTCGCCGCGGCGATCGTCGCCGTGTGGGTGGCGATCCGTCTGTCCCTGGCCTCCCCCGCGCTCATGCTGGAGAAGCAGGGCATCAAGAAGGCGCTGGGCCGCTCGGTGAAGCTGGTCCGCGGCTCCTGGTGGCGCATCTTCGGCATCCAGCTGCTGGCCTCGGTCATCGCATACATCGTCTCCGCCGTCGTCGGCGTCCCCTTCAGCCTCTTCGCCGCGGCCTTCGCCGGCGACGGCGTCACCGGGCTGCTCGACGGCACCGGCGGCCTGGGGTGGACGTACCTCGTCATCAACGGCATCGGGTCGGTGATCGGCTCCACGATCATGCTGCCGATCACCGCCGGGGTCACTGTGCTGCTCTACATCGACCAGCGCATCCGCCGCGAGGCCCTCGACCTCGAACTGGCCCGCGCCGCCGGAATAGAGGACTACGGTTCCGGCACGTCCGGCACGGGGAGCTGATGCGGTGAGCCTGACGGGGGGAGTGCTCGCCGTGCTGCCGGCGCCGCCGGCCGCGCACGGACTGCTGGGTGCCGTTCTGTCCGCACGACAGGACGGCACGGACGAACCGCCGGTCACCGTCCCGCGCGCCCCCGCACGGGAGGCCGCCCGGCGCGAGCTGTCCAAGCGGATGTACCACGAGCACGACCCCGGGCTGCTGCAACGCGCCCTCGACCGCCTCTGGGACTGGATCGGCAGCCTGTTCGACTCCGCCTCGGCCGCGACCCCGGGCGGAGCCACCGGCCTCGTCGTCGTCATCGTCGCCGTCCTGGCCGCGGCGGGCGCCCTGTGGTGGCGCCTGGGCACCCCCCGCCGCTCGCCCGCCTCCGCTCCGGCCCTCTTCGGCGACCGCCCCCGCAGCGCCGCCGAACACCGCGCGGCAGCAGAGGCCCACGCGGCCCAGGGCCACTGGAACCAGGCCGTCCAGGAAGGCATGCGGGCCCTCGTCCGCTCCCTGGAGGAACGCGCCCTGCTGGACGTCCGCCCCGGCCGCACCGCCGACGAGGCCGCCGGGGAGGCGGGCCGCGCCCTGCCCGCACACACGGACCGGCTGCGCGCCGCCGCCCGGGACTTCGACGACGTCACGTACGGCGGACGCACCGCCACCGAGCAGATGTACCACCGCATCGCCGGCCTGGACCGGGACCTGCGGCGCACCAGGCCCGAACCGGCCGGCACCGGCCACGTCACCCACCGCGGAGCCACCGGATGACGGCCGCAGCCACCACCACGGACACGCCCCCGCCCACCTCGGTGTCGCCCACCGCCCGTCAGGTGTGGACCCGCACGCGCGGCATCGTGCTCGCGCTCGTCGTCCTCCTCGCCGCCGCGGGTGTCATCGCCGCCCTGCGCTCCGACGGCCGGCACGGCATGCTCGACCCCCGCTCCGCCGACCCCTACGGCAGCCGCGCCGTCGCCGCCCTGCTCGGCGCGCACGGCGTGACCACGCGCGTGGTCACCACCCTCGACCAGGCCCGCACCGCGGCCGGCCCCGGCACCACCCTGCTGGTCGCCAACCCCGACCTGCTCACCCGCGACCAGCGGAACCTGCTGCGCGCCGCGACCGACTCCGCCGGCGGACGCACCGTCCTCGTCGCCCCGGGCACCGCCTCCGTCGACGGCCTCGCCCCGGGCGTCACCGCCGCCCGGGCCCGCAGCACCCGCACCACCCTCGACCCGGCGTGCGCGTTCCCCGCCGCCCGGCATGCGGGCGACGCCGACACCGGCGGCATCCGCTACTCCACCACCGCCCCGGCCGCCGACTCCTGCTACCCCAGCGACGGCCTGCCCACCCTGCTGCGCCTCGCCCGGCCGCGCGGCGGTGACACCGTCGTCCTCGGCGCCCCCAGCATCCTCCTCAACAACCGCATCGGCGAACACGGCAACGCCTCGCTCGCCCTGCAACTCCTCGGCTCCCGCCCCCATCTGGTCTGGTACCTCCCCTCGCTCGCCGACGACTCCGCCCCCCGCACCGGGCAGCGCAGTTTCTTCGACCTGCTGCCCTCCGGCTGGCTCCGGGCCGCCCTGCAGCTGTTCCTCGCCGCCGCCGTCGCCGCCCTGTGGCGGGCACGCCGGCTCGGCCCCCTCGTGCCCGAACGACTCCCCGTCGCGATCCGCGCCTCCGAGACCACCGAAGGCCGCGCCCGCCTCTACCGCACGACCGGCGCCCGCGACCGCGCGGCCGCCGCTCTCCGCTCCGCCACCCGCATCCGTCTCGCCCCCCTCGTGGGCGTGCCCGCCGCCCAGGCGCACACGCCCGAAACCCTGCTCCCCGCCCTGTCCGCCCGGCTTCCCACCGAGGAACGAGCGGCCCTGAACGACCTTCTCTTCGGCCCGCCGCCCGGCGACGACGCGGCCCTCGTCTCCCTCGCCGACCGACTCGACGCCCTCGAAAGAGAGGTACGCCGTCCATGATGGACCCGACCACTGACAACGCCGGGCGACCCGGGGACGCGGACACCGCGCGGTCCGCGCTGGAGGCCCTGCGCGCCGAGATCGCCAAGGCCGTGGTCGGCCAGGATCCCGCTGTCACCGGCCTGGTCGTCGCGCTGCTCTGCCGCGGCCACGTCCTGCTGGAAGGGGTCCCGGGGGTCGCCAAGACCCTCCTCGTCCGCGCCCTGGCCGCCGCCCTCGCCCTCGGCACAAAACGTGTGCAGTTCACCCCGGACCTGATGCCCAGCGACGTCACCGGCTCCCTGGTCTACGACGCCCGCACCGCCGAGTTCTCCTTCCAGCCCGGCCCGGTCTTCACCCATCTCCTGCTCGCGGACGAGATCAACCGCACCCCGCCGAAGACCCAGTCGTCGCTGCTGGAGGCCATGGAGGAACGCCAGGTCACCGTCGACGGCACCCCGCGTCCGCTCCCGGAGCCGTTCCTGGTGGTCGCCACCCAGAACCCGGTCGAGTACGAGGGCACCTATCCGCTCCCCGAGGCGCAGCTCGACCGCTTCCTGCTCAAGCTGACCGTCCCGCTGCCCTCCCGCCAGGACGAGATCGACGTCCTCACCCGTCATGCCGCCGGTTTCGACCCTCGCGACCTGCGCGCCGCCGGCGTACGCCCCGTCGCCGGCGCGGCGGACCTCCAGGCGGCACGCGCGGCGATCGCCGGGACCACCGTCTCTCCCGAGATCGCCGCCTACGTCGTGGACATCTGCCGCGCCACCCGCGAGTCGCCCTCACTGAGCCTCGGCGTCTCCCCGCGCGGCGCGACCGCCCTGCTGGCCACCTCCCGGGCCTGGGCGTGGCTGACCGGCCGCGACTACGTCATCCCCGACGACGTCAAGGCACTGGCCCTGCCCACGCTGCGCCACCGCGTGCAGCTGCGCCCGGAGGCCGAGATGGAAGGCGTGACCGCCGACTCGGTGATCAACGCGGTCCTCGGCCAGGTCCCGGTGCCGCGCTGATGGGCTTCACCGGACGCGCCGCGCTGCTCGCGGCCCTCGGCTCCGTTCCCGTCGGCATCTGGGACGCCGGCTGGACCGGCCTGCTCGCCGTCAACGCGCCTCTGGCCGTCGCCTGCGCCTGCGACTACGCCCTCGCCGCACCCGTGCGCCGCCTGCGTCTGTCCCGCTCCGGCGACACCTCCGTGCGTCTGGGCGACAGCGCCGAGGTGACCCTCACGGTCACCAACCCCTCACGCCGCCCGCTGCGCGCGCGTCTGCGCGACGCCTGGCCACCCAGCAGCTGGCAGCCCGGAACGGAGGCCCAGGCCTCCCGGCACCGCGTCACGGTGCCGCCCGGCGAACGCCGTCGTGTCACCACCCGCCTCACACCCACCCGGCGCGGGGACCGCGATGCCGACCGCGTCACCATCCGCTCCTACGGTCCTCTCGGCCTGTTCACGCGCCAGGGAAGCCACAGGGTGCCCTGGACGGTGCGGGTCCTGCCGGCGTTCCCCAGCCGCAAGCAGCTGCCCGCCAGACTCGCCCGGTTGAGGGAACTCGACGGCCGCACCAGTGCGCTGGTCCGCGGGCAGGGCACGGAATTCGACAGCCTCCGCGAGTACGTGCCGGGCGACGACACCCGCTCCATCGACTGGCGCGCCACGGCCCGCCAGTCCTCGGTCGCGGTCCGCACCTGGCGGCCCGAACGGGACCGGCACATCCTGATCGTCCTCGACACGGGACGCACCGCCGCGGGACGGGCGGACGATGCCCCGCGTCTGGACGCCGCCATGGACGCAGCACTGCTTCTCGCGGCCCTCGCCTCCCGCGCCGGCGACCGTGTCGACCTGCTGGCCTACGACCGCCGTGTACGTGCCCACGTCAAAGGATGGGCCGCGGGGCAGCTGCTTCCCGCCCTTGTGGGCGCCATGGCCATGCTGGAGCCGGAACTCGTCGAAACGGACGCCCGTGGGCTGGCGGCCACGGCACTGCGTTCGGCACCACGGCAGTCTCTGATCGTGCTGCTGACGACCCTGGACGCGGCGCCTGTCGAGGAGGGACTCATGCCGATCCTGCCTCAGCTCCTCAAACGGCACACGGTCCTGGTCGCCTCGGTGGCGGATCCGCAGATCGCGCGCATGGCCGCGGCCCGGGGGAACGTGGACGCGGTGTACGAGGCCGCAGCAGCAGCTCAGGCCCTCACCGAACGTCACCGGGTCGCGGAACATCTGCGCCGCCAGGGAGTCATCGTGGTCGACGCGGTACCGGACACTCTGGCCGGAGCTCTGGCGGACGCCTATCTGGCGTTGAAGGCAGCGGGCCGGCTCTGAAACGGGCGCCGACCCAGACGTGCCCTGTCCTACTCGCGGCCTGCCGCTCCATGTTCCCGGTCATCTCCGGGCCTCCCCGGTTGTCTCGCCCACGAATGCAGAAAGGCCCACACCGTGGGGTGTGGGCCTTTCCCAAAAATAGTCCGGCGGCGTCCTACTCTCCCACAGGGTCCCCCCTGCAGTACCATCGGCGCTGTAAGGCTTAGCT
>NZ_BNBV01000033.1 GCF_014656135.1 Streptomyces thermodiastaticus | reverse complement strand
AGGGCGAGCGGGTCGGGGCCGCCCGGGGCCGCCCGCGGCGCCGCGGCCGGGGCCGGCTGCTCGCCGCGGCGGCCGTGGTGACGGTGCTCGGCGCCGGCGGGACGGGCCTGGCGCTGGCGCTGCGGACCGGGCCGGCCCCGCAGGTGCGGGTCGCGGACGCCAGCGGGCGGATCACGGTGCACGTACCGGCCGGCTGGGCGCGGCAGCTGCGGGACTCCGGCTGGGATCCGGCGGTGCTCGGCCTGCCCGCCGGGCACGAGCCGGCGCTCGCCGTCGCCGACGACCTGTCCCAGTGGCAGGATCTCTCCTCCGACGTGGACGGGGTCTTCGTCGGGCTGAGCGAGCACGGCGACCTCAGGGCGCGGGTGGACGCCGTCGCCCACACCGGCTGCCGCTACGACGGCGAGCGTTCCTGGACCGGCGACCGGTTCACGGGCGTCGTCCGGTCCTGGAGCCGCTGCGCCGGCGGCGGCAGGATCACCGAGTCCGCGCTGGTCCCGGCGGCCTCCTCCGCGAGCCGGGACCAGGTGTACGTGCAGATCCGCGGGCACGGCGGTGCCGGCACGACCGACCGTGTGCTCGCCGCCCTGCGGGTGAGCTGACCCCGTACGGGTGACCGGCGCCGGGCCCGGAAACGGGAAGAGATGCCCGCGGGAGGCCGCGGACAAAGCGGGCGAGAAAAGTTTCCGCGCGAGCCGCGAACTTCCCGCCCGGTGCGCGCATCAGAACCCGGTGACGGCGCCACCGGGCGCCGGACGCACGCACCGCGTGCGAGGAACCTGCAGGAGCGTGGAACATGGCATACACCTTCCCGTCCCGTCACCGCACCGCCGCGCTGGCGAGCGCGGGCGCTCTGGCCGTGCTGGGCCTGCTGTCCGCCTGCGGCAACGGCGGCGACACCGTCAGCGCACCGCAGAAGGTGCCGGGCGCCGCCGCACCGGCGACCGGTGACGCGACGAACGGCGACACCTCGCCGGGCGCCCCTCCCGGGACGAGCACCCCGGCCGGCGACACCACCGCGGCCTCGGACGGAAGCAACGGCTCCGCCCCGTCCGCACACACCTCCGGCACGAGGGCCGCCACCCGGGGCACGTCCGCGAGCAGCACCCGCTGCCACACCTCTGAGCTGCGGGCCACGGTGGGCCCGAACGACCCGGGCGCCGGGCAGGAGAACTTCCCGGTGGTCCTCACCAACGTCTCCGGCCGCACCTGCACGGTGCGCGGCTACCCGGGTGCCGCGTTCGTGGACGCCTCCGGCAAGCAGCTCGGGCCGGACCCGAAGCGTTCTCCGGGGTCGCCCTCGACCGTCACGCTCGAGCCGCACGAGAGCGCCTGGGCGGGTCTGAGCTTCGCGAACCCGCAGGTGAGCGAGGCGCGGGCGGCGACCCCGGCCACGCTGGTGGTGACCCCGCCGGACGAGCGGGACCCGCTGCGGGTGCGCTGGACGGCCGGTCCGGTCCCGGTCGGCGGCAACGCCTCCTCGGTGTATGTGACGGTCCTGCGCCCGGGCACCGGTCCGTGACGGACCCCGGTGCCCGGCCACCGGCGCGGACCTGGTGCGTCCGTCTGCTTTGATGATCGGGCACCGTCGACCGTGTCCGAAGGATCCGAGCCCTGAACAGCCCTTACGCGCAGACCCTGTCCGTCGTACTGCTCGTCGCGGTCCTGGTGTGGGCCGTGGCGCGGCCCTTCGGCCTGCCGGAGGCGGTCATGGCGGTCCCGGCGGCCGCCGTGGCCGTGGCGACAGGGGTGATCTCGCCGGAGCACGCCCGAGCCGAGGCCGAACGGCTCGGGCCGGTGGTCGGGTTTCTGGCCGCCGTGCTGGTCATCGCGCACTTCTGCGCCGAGGAAGGGCTGTTCCGGGCCTGCGGGGCGTGGACGGCCCGGTGGGCACGGGGGCGGCCGCTGCGGCTGCTGACGGCGGTGTTCGCGCTCGCCTCGGTGATCACGGCGGTGCTCAGCCTGGACGCCACGGTCGTGCTGCTGACACCGGTGGTGTTCGCCACCGCCGCGCGCTCCGGCGTGCGCCCCAAGCCGCACGTGTACGCCTGCACCCACCTGTCGAACACCGCCTCGCTGCTGCTGCCCGTGTCCAACCTGACGAATCTGCTGGCGTTCACGGCGAGCGGCCTGAGCTTCACCCGGTTCGCCGCGCTGATGGCGCTGCCCTGGCTGGTGGCGATCGGCGCCGAGTACCTGGTCTTCCGGCGCTTCTTCGCCCATGACCTCGCGGCGGCGGCGCCCGCTCCGGTGACCGGCGAGCCGCCCGCGCTGCCGCTGTTCGCGCTGGTCACGGTGGTGTGCACACTGGCCGGGTTCGTCGTCGCCTCGCTGGTGGGGGTGGAACCGGCGTGGGCGGCGCCGGCCGGGGCCCTGGTGCTCGCGGGGCGGGCGCTGGTGCGCCGGCGGGCCACGCCGGTGACGGTGGTGCGGGCGGCGGCGCCCGCGTTCCTGGTGTTCGTCCTGGCGCTCGGCATCGTGGTGCGCGCGGTGGTCGACCGCGGGCTCGGCGACGCCCTCGGCCACGTCCTGCCCGGCGGCACGTCGCCGGCGGCGCTGCTGGCGACCGCCGCGGTGGCCGCCGTCCTGGCCAATCTGATCAACAATCTGCCCGCGGTGCTGGTCCTGCTGCCGCTGGCCGCCCCGGCCGGTCCGGGCGCCGTGCTCGCGGTGCTGCTGGGGGTCAACATCGGCCCGAACCTGACCTACGCCGGGTCGCTGGCGACCCTGCTGTGGCGCAGGATCGTCCACCAGCACGAGCACCAAGTGGATCTGAGGGAGTTCACCCGTCTGGGTCTGCTGGCCGTACCGGCGGCGCTCGTGCCGGCGGTGATGGCACTGTGGGGGTCGCTGCAGATCCTGTAGGCCGTGTCCGGGAACTGTTGGCCGTGTCCGGGAACGTCGCGCCGCCCGCGGGGTGCGCGGCAAAGGTCGTGAGGGAGCCGCCGTATGCGTGTGATCGCCTGGCTCGTCGAGGGCACCTGGCCGGCCTGCGTGGACGCGGTGCGCGCCCACGCCCCGCGGTCCGCCGAGGTGGTGCTGCTGCACGTCAGCGAGGAGGAGGTGCCGGCGCTGGCGCACGGGGCGTTCGCCGGGCTGCTCGGCCGCGGGCATCCCCGCGGGCCGCGCCCGGCCGGGGACTGGGGCTGCGATCCGGGTGAACAGGTGGCGGCGCTGGGCGGTGCCTCGGCGGGCGAGCTGCTGGAGGCGGCCGCCGCCCGGCTCGGGCGCCCGTGCACCCGGCTGGAGCGGACCGGACGGCCCGAGCGGGAGGTGGTGGCGGCCGCCGAGGGCGCCGGTCTGCTGGTGCTGGCCCGCGACGGCGACCGCGCCCGGCTGGGGCCGCACAGCCTCGGACCGGCGGCGCGTTTCGTCGTCGACCACGCGCCGTGCCCGGTGCTGCTGGTGTGGCCGGAGACGGCCCCCGGCCTGGCGACGCTGCCCCCGCCGCCTCCGGACGGTCCGCCGGACGGGCCCCGGCCGCCGGGCCCGCCCCCACCGCCTCCGGGACGGCGGTGAGACGGACCCGGCGGCCGGGGTCACCAGCGGTTCGCGTGCCGGACCGCGCCGTGCCGGCGGTCCGGGCGGGCGGGATCAGTGACCGCTGACCGCGTGCGGGACGTAGGGCTCCTCCAGCTGCTCGATCTCCTTGTCGGTGAGCTGCAGCTCCAGCGCCGCCACCGCGTCCTGGAGGTGACCGGGCTTGGACGCGCCGACGATCGGCGCGGTCACCGTGTCCTGGTGCAGCAGCCAGGCCAGGGCCACCTGGGCCCGCGGGACACCGCGCTCCTGGGCGATGCGGGAGACCGCCTCCACGATGACACGGTCGCTGTCCTGGTACAGCCGGCTGCCGAACTCGTCCGTGGCGCTGCGGCCGGTCTCGGTGCCCCAGTCACGGGTGAGGCGGCCGCGCGCCAGCGGGCTCCAGGGCAGCACACCGACCCCCTGGTCCGCGCACAGCGGGAGCATCTCCCGCTCCTCCTCGCGGTACAGCAGGTTGTAGTGGTTCTGCATGGACACGAACCGGGTCCAGCCGCCCAGCTCCGCGGTGTACTGGGCCTTGGAGAACTGCCAGGCGTACATGGAGCTGGCCCCGATGTAGCGCGCCTTGCCCGCCTTGACGACGTCGTGCAGCGCCTCCATCGTCTCCTCGATCGGCGTGTACGGGTCCCAGCGGTGGATCTGGTACAGGTCGACGTAGTCGGTGCCGAGGCGGCGCAGGCTGTTGTCGATCTCGGTCATGATCGCCTTGCGGGACAGGCCGCCGCCATTGGGCCCGGGCCGCATCCGGCCGTGCACCTTGGTGGCGAGAACGATCTCGTCACGGCGCGCGAAGTCGCGCAGCGCCCGGCCGACGATCTCCTCGCTGGTGCCGTCGGAGTAGACGTTGGCCGTGTCGAAGAAGTTGATCCCGGCTTCCAGTGCCTGCCGGATCAGCGGCCGGGAGGCCTCCTCGTCCAGGGTCCACTCGTGCGGGCCCCGGTCGGGGACGCCGTAGGTCATGCAGCCCAGACAGATCCGCGACACGTCCAGGCCGGTCGAACCGAGCTTCACGTACTGCATCGTTGGTGCTCCTGCCTCGAAGTGGTTGCCCGGCCGAGCGTATTCCCTCACAGATCGTCAGGGACGGCCGCGCCCCGTGCCGCAAGCGCGCCGCGCCGCCGCCGACCGGTTCACTCGGCGCCGGCCAGGGCGGTCACCTGGGCGCGGGCCCGGTCGAGCGAGCGGGCCGCCCGCTCCTCGAACCCGGCGAGGTGCGGCAGGACGTCGGCGCGGGTCAGTTCGGCGGCGACGACGTGCAGGCGGTCCGGCGCCACCCCCAGGTTGCCGAAGTACGCCCTCAGGTAGGGCGTCTGGAAGTCGAAGGACGCGCGCGGTGTGCCGGGCCCGTAGGCCCCGCCGCGGGCCATGACCACGACGACGCGGGTCGCGCGCAGCACGCTCTCCCCGGTGTCCGGGTCGGTGAAGGCTCCGGGGAACGTCACCCGGTCGATCCACGCCTTCAGCGCGGCGGGCACCGAGAAGTTGTACATCGGCACGCCGAGCAGCACGGTGTGTGCGCGGCGCAGCTCCTCGATCAGCGGCAGCGTCAGCTCCCACTCGCGCCGCTCGGCGGGACCGTCGACAAGCGCGGGGACCTTCTCCAGGGGCACGAGCCCCTCCCGTTCGACGCGGCGTCCCAGGGCGGTGTAGGCCCCGGTCAGCGGCGGCACCGGGTCGGCGGCCAGGTCGCGGTGGCGGCAGGCGGCCGTGCCGCCGTGCACGGCACGCCAGGTGGTGACGAAACGCCGGGTGAGCCGGCGGCTCACCGAGTCGGCCACCGGGTCGGCACTGGAGTCGATGTGCAGCAGCATCGCGAGGTCACCTTTCTCGTGGGGGACACGTCGAAGGGGTGACGGAACGCAACACGGAAAGGTGACCGATGGGCGCGGTGGCGGACGACGAGGAGCTGGCCCGGCGGTTCGAGGAGCGGCGCGGCCGGCTGCGGGCGGTCGCGTACCGCATGCTGGGCTCGACGGGCGAGGCCGAGGACGCGGTGCAGGAGACCTGGCTGCGGCTCGGCCGCACCGGGGCCGACGGCATCGGCCGTCTCGACGGCTGGCTGACCACGGTGGTCTCCCGGGTCTGCCTGGACATGCTGCGTGCGCGTGCCGCGCGCCGGGAGGATGCCTACGGGCACGACGTACCGCAGCGGGCGGACGAGGGTGCGGGGGCCGTGCCCGAGGAGGAGGTGCTGCTCGCCGACTCGGTGGGGGTGGCGCTGCTGGTGGTCCTGGACCGGCTCACCCCGCCGGAGCGGGTGGCGTTCGTGCTGCACGACCTGTTCGCTGTGCCCTTCGACCGGATCGCCGTCGTCCTGGACCGCTCGCTGCCGGCTGCGAAGAAGCTGGCCAGCCGGGCCCGGGGCAAGGTGCGCGGGGCGCCGGCGGTGCCGGGCGCCGAGCTGGGGCGGCAGCGTGCGGTCGTCGAGGCGTTCCTCGCCGCCGCGCGCGGCGGCGACCTGTCCGCGTTGCTGGACGTCCTGGCCCCCGATGTGGTGCGCCGGGCCGATCCGGCGGTGCTGCCGCCCGGGGTGCCGGCGGAGCTGCGCGGCGCCCGGGACGTGGCCCGCGGCACGGTCGCCCTGCGCGAGCGGGCGCTGTTCGCCGCGCCCGCGCTGGTCGACGGGCGCGTCGGGGCCGTGGTGGCGCCGGGCGGCCGGCTGCTGTGCGTGCTGCGGATCGCCGTGCACGACGGCCGGGTGCAGTCCTACGAGGTGATCGCGGCTTTGGAGCGGCTGCGGCGCCTGCGTCTGGCGGTGCTCGACCTCCCGGCGGGCACCTGAGGCGCTTTCGCGGGCCCGCCCGCCCGGCCATGGGCCGCGCCGCCCCGGCCCCCGGTCGCGGTACGGCGCCGTGTCCACCGGTCCGCCGGTGCCGTCGCGGGCCTCACCGGTCCGCCGGGGTCACCGTGATCGCACCGACGGGGCAGGCCCGGGCGGCCTCGCGGACCAGGGGCCCGTCGTCTTCCTCGTGTCCGGGCAGCAGGGCGCTGAAGCCGTCGTCGTCCTGGGTGAACACCTGCGGGGCGGTCAGCGCGCACTGGCCGGCGCCGATGCAGCGGTCCTTGTCGATGTCGATGTGCATGGCGGCGTGCCTCTCACCAGGTCACGGGGAGTTCCAGCATCCCCTGGATGGTGTCTCCGGGTTTGAAGGGGATCGTCTCGGGCTCGGCGGCGAGCCGGAGCGCGGGCAGCCGGCCGAAGAGGGTGCTCAGGGCGATCTCCAGCTCGGTGCGGGCGAGGTTCTGGCCCAGGCACTGGTGGATGCCGAAACCGAAGGCGATGTGGTGGCGGGCCGGGCGGTGGAAGTCGAGGGAGTCGGGCTCCTCGTAGACCGTCTCGTCGCGGTTGACGACCGAGGTGGAGACGAGCACGCCCTCGCCCGCCCGGATGACCGTCCCGTCCACCTCGATGTCCTCGGTGGCCACCCGCAGCAGCCCGTCCGCGATGGACAGCATGCGCATCAGCTCCTCCACGGCCGCCGGCCACAGCGCGGGGTCGGCGCGCAGCTCGGCCAGCCGGTCGGGGTGCTGCAGCAGGGTGAAGGTGCCCAGGGAGATCATGTTGGCGGTCGTCTCGTGCCCGGCGACGAGCAGGATGAGGGCGAGCCCGATCAGTTCCTTGCGGTCGAGTTCACCGGAGCGCAGCTGGTTGTGGACCAGCTCGTCCAGCACGCCCTCGCCGCCGGCCTCGCTCTGCTTGCGGTCGATCAGGTCGCCCAGGTAGGTCTCCAGGCGTTCGCGGGCGGCCTGGGTGTCGGCGGCGGTCGGGCCGCGCAGCAGCGTGCGGGACTGTGCCTCGAAGAACTCGTGGTCGGCGTAGGGGACGCCGAGCAGCGCGCAGATCACCATGGAGGGCACGGGCAGCGCGAAGGAGGAGACGAGGTCCGCGGGTGCGCCCTGGGCGGTCATCCGGTCCAGCAGGCCGTCGACGATGCACTGGATGTCGGGCCGGAGCGCGACGGCGCGTTTGAGGGTGAAGCTGGGGACCAGCATGCGCCGCTGGGTGCGGTGCTGCGGGTCGTCGACGCCGAGCAGGGCGGTGCTGCGGTCCCGTACGGCCGCGAACCGCGGCGTGGTCATCGGGAAGCCCTCGCGGGTGCGGTCGGTGGACAGGCGCGGGTCGGCGAGCAGGGCGCGGGCGGCGGTGTGCCCGGTGACCATCCAGACCGGCCGGCCGTCGTAGAGGGTGACGCGGGTGAGCGGGCGGGTGGTGCGCAGGGCGTCGTAGCCGGTGGGCGGGTGGTACGGACAGGTGCGGTCCTGCGGGAACGCGACCGGCTCCGCCGGCGCCGTCCCGGCAGGTGCGCCGGCCGGGGAGGGTGCGGTCGTGGTGGGCGGTGCGGTGGTGGAGTCCGGCATGTCAGACCTCGCAGACGTAAGGGTGCGTCGAGCCGGTGTTCATGAGATGCCCCGGGGCATCCATCGTGCGACGCGGCATCCGGCCAGAGGGGGCGCTGGAGGAGATATGGCTAGGAATCGACTCTTCCGCATCGTAGTCCGGCTGCCCCGGCGCGTCTCGGGACGACGGGATCCGGCCAGGTCCCCGGCACGGCAGGCGGTCGGCTTCCGTCCGCCACCGTGCGGTGGACGGCGCGGCGGCCGGTGTGCCGCACGGCGAGCGGACGGCACTCCGCGGGTCGCACCGGTGGCGCCGCGCGGGAGGGCAGGGGTGAAATCGACAGGGCACCGCTGTCGCCGGCTGTGCACCGCCGGTGAGCGAACGCGACGAGAGGACGGACACCATGCCCCTCGGAGGCGAGTACGAACCCAGCCCGCAGGAATGGGTCCGCAAGCACGTGGAGGTGTACGAGGGTTCGGGCGGCACCAAGGGCACCACCCTGCCGGACACCGACTGCCCGGTCGTCGTGCTGACCACGCGGGGTGCGCGCAGCGGGAAGCTGCGCAAGACGCCGGTGATGCGCGTGGAGCACGACGGGCGGTACGCGGTGGTGGCGTCCCTGGGCGGTGCGCCCAAGCACCCGCTGTGGTACTTCAACCTCAAGGCCGACCCCCGGGCCGAGCTGCAGGACGGTCCGGTCAAGCAGGACGTGCGGGCCCGTGAGGTGACCGGCGAGGAGAAGGCCGAGTGGTGGGAGCGGGCGGTGGCCGCCTACTCGCCGTACGCCGAGTACCAGCGGAAGACGTCGCGGGAGATCCCGGTGTTCGTGCTGGACCCGGTGCCGGAGGGGCACTGAACCGCGGAATGGGCCGCCGGCCGGGCGGCGGTCCGCCACCCGGTGGGCGTCCGCCCCGGCCCGGTGGCCCGGCCGCGGGGTCCCGGCGCATCCGTCCGGGTCCTTCGCACCTGTGTCCGGAGACGATCCGGGCCGGACAGGCATGGGATGCCCGTCGCCGGGACACGCACAGGTCAGGCCCCGCCGCGCTCCCCCGTCGCGGCGGAGCTTCGCCGTGCCCTGGCGGCCGGCGACGTCCGCGGCAGCCGCCACGGCGTCCGCGGCCCGCCGGACACGGCTCGCGGTCGCGTGCCTGTGCCTGTGACCGTGCCCGTGCCCCGTGCCCGTGACCGGCGCGCTCCCGCCGTGCGGAAGGCGTTATTCGGGGAACGTGTCCCCGCAGGACCCCTACGGCGGAAGGACGAGGCATGAGCGACGGCGGCGACGGCAACCGCTCCCTGGGGCACACACCGTTCAAGCGGTCCCGCAGCCACTTCACGGACCGGATCACCGCCGACGGCCGCGACGGCTGGCCGGTGGAACCCGGCCGGTACCGGCTGGTGGTCAGCCGCGCCTGTCCGTGGGCGAGCCGGTCGCTGATCTCGCGGCGGCTGCTCGGGCTGGAGGACGCCCTGTCGCCGGCCGTGGCCGATCCGATCCAGGACGACCGCAGCTGGCGTTTCACCCTGGACCCCGGCGGACGCGACCCGGTGCTCGGGATCCGCTACCTCGGCGAGGCCTACGACCGGCGGGAGACGGGCTACCCCGGCGGGGTGAGCGTACCGGCGATCGTGGACATCCCCACCGGCGCCCTGGTGACCAACGACTACCAGCAGATCACGCTGGACTTCGCCACCGAGTGGACGGCCCTGCACCGGCCCGGCGCACCCGACCTGTACCCGCAGCAGCGGCGCGACGAGATCGACACGGTGATGGCCGAGGTGTACGAGGACGTCAACAACGGGGTGTACCGGGCGGGCTTCGCCACCGGCCAGAAGGAGTACGAGGAGGCGTGCGAGGGCGTGTTCCGGCAACTGGAGCTGCTGGCGGACCGGCTCGCCCGGCAGCGCTATCTGGTCGGCGACACCATCACCGAGGCGGACATCCGGCTGTTCACGACGCTGGTCCGTTTCGACGCCGTGTATCACGGACACTTCAAGTGCAACAAGTGGAAACTCGCGGAGCACCCGGTGCTGTGGGCGTACGCCCGGGACCTGTACCAGACACCCGGTTTCGGCGACACGGTCGACTTCGACCACATCAAGCGCCACTACTACCAGGTGCACACCGGCATCAACCCGACCGGCATCGTGCCGCTGGGCCCCGACCTGACCGGCTGGCTGGCGCCGCATCACCGGGAGGAGCTGGGCGGCCGTCCCTTCGGCGACGGGACGCCTCCGGGCCCGGTGCGTCCCGAGGAGGAGGTGCCGCCGCAGGGCAGGCCCTGACCCGGCGAGGACCCTGCCTCCGTCCCGGCCCGCGCACGCGCAAGGAGACACAGGTGGCCAAGAAGAAGCGCAAGTTCCCCCTCGCCTACCAGCCGATCGGCTATGTGCTGGGCTGGGCCGGCGGAACACTGGCCGGGATGGCGTTCCGGGCCACGTGGAAGGTGCTGAGGCACGAGGACGACGCGCCGGACGCCCTGGACCGGGACCGCCGCTGGGGCGAGATCCTGCTGGCCTCGGCGGTGCAGGGGGCGATCTTCGCCGTGGTGCGCAGTGCCGTGGACCGGGCGGGCGCCCGGGCCGTCGAGCGGACGACCGGGGTGTGGCCGGCCAAGGCGCGGGGCGGCCGTGCCTGAACGGCCGGGACCTGGAACCTGCGGAGGCCGGTCGGGCTGCGGAAACGGCGCCGTTCTGCCCGGTCGGCGGGTCGTGACCGCCGGACGGCCCCGGCGGTCACCATGTGACGGGCCGGACGGGCGGGCCGCCGTTGTCGCCGTGAGCGCGGGCGGGCAGGCTTGATCACATGAGTGAGATCAAGACGATGCGGGCCGTCGGGCAGGACGTGCTCGGCGGCCCCGAGGTGCTCCGGCTGATCGAGGTGGAGCGGCCGGCGCCGCGGCCCAACGAGGTGCTGGTGCGGGTGCGGGCGGCCGGGGTCAACCCCACCGACTGGAAGCACCGCGCCACCGGTGCCTTCCTCGGCGAGCCGCCGTTCGTGCTGGGCTGGGACGTCTCCGGCGTGGTCGAGGAGACCGGGATCGGCGTGGCCCTGTTCCAGCCCGGCGACGAGGTCTTCGGCATGCTGCCGTATCCGTTCGGCCACGGCTCGCACGCCGAGTACGTGATCGCGCCGGCACGGGCCCTGGTGCCCAAGCCGGCCGCGCTCGACCACGTCCAGGCGGGCGCGCTGCCGCTGGTCTCGCTGACCGCCTGGCAGGCCCTGGTCGAGCACGCGGACCTGCGCGCCGGGCAGCGGGTCCTGATCCACGCGGCGGCCGGCGGGGTGGGCCATGCGGCCGTGCAGATCGCCAAGGCGCGCGGCGCGTACGTCATCGGCACCGCGAGCGCCGGCAAGCACGACTTCCTGCGCGGCATCGGCGTGGACGAGCCCGTCGACTACCGCACGATCGATGTCACCGAGGCCGTGCGGGACGTCGACGTGGTGCTGGACACCCTGGGCGGCGACACCTCGGTGCGTTCGCTGCGCACGCTGCGGCCGGGCGGCGTGCTGGTGTCGATCCTGCCGGTGGGTTCCGGGACGCTGGCCGAAGAGGCCGGCCGGCTGGGGGTCCGGGCGGTGCGGATGCTCGTCGACGCCGACCAGTACGGGATGCGGGCGATCGCCGAGCTGGTGCAGGCCGGGAAGCTGCGGCCCGCCATCGCCGGGACCTTCCCGCCGGCCGAGGCCGCCAAGGCGCACGAGCTGGGCGAGACCGGCCGTACCACCGGCAAGCTGGTGCTCGTCATGGAGTGACCGGAACTGACAGCAACCCGATGACATATGTCAATCGAACATGCTGGAATTCACTCCAACGGGGGTAGGTTGCCGGGCAAGGGCAGGGGGTGCTCACCGGGGTCCTCCGCCCTCCCGGACCCGACCCGGTGGGAGGCGATGCCGTCGTGCCGCAGGAGTCCGCGCCGTTCACCCGGCACGTACGGGTGCACCGGGACCGCGGCTGCACCGTGCTGACGCTGAGCGGCGAGATCGACATCGCCGCGGCGGAGGAGATCGGTCCGTGCCTGGACCGGGCGACCGACCGGTTCGGGGCACGGGTGGTGATCGACCTGAGCGAGGTCGACTTCTTCGACTGCTCCGGGCTTCGCCTGCTCTACCGGGCCCGCGGCCGGCTGCTGGAGCGGGGCGGCGAGCTGCGCCTGGTGTGCACGGATCCGCTGACGCTGCGCATCCTGAAGGCCACCGGCCTGGCCCGGCTGACCCCTCCGCAGCCGACGCTGGAGGCCGCGCTGTCCCAGCCCGGTGCGGGCTCCGGCCCCGGGTGACCTCGCAGGTCTCGTCCCGGCGGGCGCTCAGGCCGGCCGGGACGCGGCACACCGAGCGGCGTCTTGCCCGCCCGGCCGGCCCGGCGGCTTTTGGGCCGGCGCCGCTCGCGGCCCGGCGGCACGGGCGGCGCCTGTCGCCGTTCCCCACAGCCGCTTCCGGCCTGCGGTCTGGACCAAGGACTTGACGGGGCCTTACTTCACTTCTTAAATCAAGGACCGTCACATCCACCCCCCATCACGGTTTGGCGTGCCCCTGTCAGGGCCGCCGTACGGAAGGGAACGCCGTGGCCAGCCCACGCCTTCTCCGCAGATGTCTGCTCACCGCCCTGTCCGCCGTGCTCGCCGGGTCCGCCCTGGCCGGGCCCGCCCAGGCGGCGGCACCGACGAGCAGCACCTCCTCCGCCGCCGCGGAGGTGACGACGTTCTCCGACACCTTCGACGGGCCCGCGGGTTCGCCCGTCGACGGCTCCAAGTGGCAGATGGAGACCGGGGACAACGTCAACAACCACGAGCGGCAGTACTACACCTCGGGCACGAACAACGCGGCCCTGGACGGCCAGGGTCACCTGGTCATCACCGCCAAGCGCGAGAACCCCGGCAACTACCAGTGCTGGTACGGCACGTGCCAGTACACCTCGGCCCGGCTGAACACCTCCGGGAAGTTCGCCGCGCAGTACGGTCACGTCGAGGCCCGGATGAAGATCCCGCGGGGCCAGGGCATGTGGCCGGCGTTCTGGATGCTGGGCACCGACATCGGTGACGTGGGCTGGCCGAACTCCGGCGAGATCGACGTCATGGAGAACGTCGGATACGAGCCGTCCACGGTGCACGGCACCATCCACGGCCCGGGCTACTCCGGCTCGGGCGGCATCGGCGCCCCCTACTCCCTGCCGAACGGCCAGGCCTTCGCCGACGACTTCCACACCTTCGCCGTCGACTGGGCCCCGGACTCCATCACCTGGTCGGTGGACGGCAACGTCTACCAGCGCCGCACCCCGGCCGACCTGGGCGGCAAGACCTGGGTGTTCAACAAGCCGTTCTTCCTCATCCTGAACCTCGCGGTGGGCGGCGACTGGCCCGGTGACCCGGACGGTTCCACCTCCTTCCCGCAGCAGCTGGTGGTCGACTCGGTCTCGGTCACCACGAGCAACACGGCCACCGGCACGGCGATCCGCGGCCTGGCCGGCAAGTGTGTCGACGTGGCCGCCGCGAACTCCGCCAACGGCACCCCGGTCCAGCTCTACGACTGCAACGGCACCGCCGCCCAGCAGTGGACGGTCGGCTCCGACGGCACCCTGCGCGCGCTGGGCAAGTGCCTGGACGTGAAGGACAACGGCACCGCGGACGGCACCCCGGTCCAGCTGTGGGACTGCACCGGCGGCCCGAACCAGAAGTGGGTCGTCACCGACGCGCACGACATCGTCAACCCGCAGGCGGACAAGTGCCTTGACGTGAAGGACAACAACCCGGCCAACGGCACCCCGCTGCAGATCTGGAGCTGCAGCGGCAACGCCAACCAGAAGTGGACGGTCGGCTGAGCATCCCGTCCGGCAGACGGCACGGCCCCGGGGACCCGGCGTTCACGGTCCCCGGGGCCGTGCTCGTGCGTGCCGTCCGGCGGCATCCGGCCCACCGCGACCCCGCCCGGGTACGCCGGCCGCGGGCGCGGGCGCTGCGGAGACGCGCGGGCGGCGCCCCGCCTACCGGCGGGGTGTCCAGGTGAACTTGTCACCGCCCACCCAGCGCACGGTGTCCGGGTCGTCCAGGTCGTGCACCCTGACGCCGAACGCGGCGGCGGCCTCCAGGACGTCGGTGACGGTCCTGGCCTCCCCCACCACTTCGCCGTCGATCTCCACGATGCGGAACGGCGGGTCGCCCGGGTACACCCCGGACACCTTGATCCGCGGCCGGGAGATGTGGGGGCTCGCGCTTTCGGTCATGTCTTCCACCCTAAGGTGTGCTGTCCGGTAACTCCGGTTTGCGGCGCGGTGCCGGCGCCGACGGGACCGGCGGGCGCGGCACACCCGCCCGGCCAGGTCCTTCCCGCGGCAAGCCGGGCGGGTGTGCTCACGGACGCCGCCACTCGTCGCCGCTCAGATGGGAGCCGGCCATCGGTCCCATGCGCAGCATGCCGCCGTCCACGCTCCAGGACGCCCCGGTCACATAGGAGGCGTCGGGGCCGGCGAGGAAGGCGATCACGGCGGCGACCTCGCGGGCGTCGCCGGGCCGGCCCAGCGGCACACCGGGGCGGTGCCGGGTGCGCACGTCGGCGTCCTCCTGCCCGGTCATCGGGGTGGCGATCTCGCCGGGGGCGACGGCGTTCACGGTGATGCCGTGCTCGGCCAGCTCAAGCGCCATCACCTGGGTGAGCAGCCCGAGGCCGCCCTTGGCCGCGCAGTACGGGGCGGCACCCACCCGGGGCTGGTGCTCGTGCACCGAGGTGACGTTGACGATGCGGCCGCCGTCCCCCTGGTCCACCATCCGCCTGGCCGCCCTCTGCCCGCACAGCAACGGCCCGGTCAGGTCCACGTCCAGCACCCGGCGCACCTCGTCGAGGCCAAGCTCCAGGAAGGGCGTCGCGGTGCCCGTGCCCGCGTCGTTGACCAGCACGTCGATCCGGCCGCCGAGGGCGTCGGCCAGTTCGTCGACCGCGTCGGCGGCCTCAGGGAGCCGGGTCAGGTCCATCCGGGTGACCGCCGCCCGGCGGCCGAGGTCCCTCACCTCCTGCGCGGTCCGTCCGGCGCCCGCCTCGTCGCTGTGCCAGGTGATGCCGACGTCCATGCCCGCCGCGGCCAGCCGGACGGCGGTGGCGCGGCCGATGCCGGAGTCGGAGCCGGTGACGACGGCCACCTCGGCGGCAGGGGGTGAGGTGCCGGTGCCGGACATGCTGGTCGCCTCCTCACAGCGGCGGTGCGCAGGACGAGGCACCGCAGTACCCGGGGGGTGTGCCGGGCAAACCCCCGCCGCCGTGCGGTGCGTCCCGCCCCGACCGGGTCCACCCTGGTGGTGGAGGTGGCCATGGACCCCGTCGAGGCACTGGACCGGATCGCGTTCCTGCTGGAGCGGTCCCAGGCGCCGACGTATCGCGTGCGTGCCTTCCGCACGGCCTCGCGGGTGCTGTCCGCGCTGCCCGCCGGCGAGGTCGCCGAGCGTGCCGCGGCCGGAACCCTTCAGTCGCTGAAGGGTGTCGGACCGCGGACCGCCGAGGTGGTGCGGGAGGCGGTGGCCGGGCAGGTGCCCGGGTATCTGCGCAAGCTCCAGGACGAGGCGGGCGGCCCGGCAGCCGGCGCCGGGGCACGGCTGCGGGCGCTGCTGCGCGGTGACTGCCATCTGCACTCCGACTGGTCCGACGGCGGCAGCCCGATCGAGGAGATGGGCCGGGCCGCCGCGGACCTCGGCCACGAGTGGGCGGTGCTCACCGACCACTCGCCCCGGCTGACCGTGGCCCACGGGCTGTCCCCCGGCCGGCTGCGCGAGCAGCTGCGGACGGTCGCGGAGCTGAACGACACCTGGGCGCCGTTCCGGCTGCTGACCGGCATCGAGTGCGACATCCTCCCGGACGGCTCCCTCGACCAGGAGCCGGAGCTGCTGGCGCGCCTCGACGTCGTGGTGGTGTCGGTGCACTCCCAGCTGCGCATGGACGCGCGGTCGATGACCCGCCGCATGGTGGCCGCCGTGCGCAACCCGCACGCGGACGTGCTGGGCCACTGCACCGGACGGCTGCTGACCGGGCGGGGCCGGCCCGAGTCCGTCTTCGACGCGGACGAGGTGTTCGCCGCGTGCGCCGAGACCGGCACCGCCCTGGAGATCAACAGCCGTCCCGAGCGCCTCGACCCGCCCCGGCGGCTGCTGCGGCGTGCCGTGGAGGCGGGGGTGCTGCTGTCCGTCGACACCGACGCGCACGCACCCGGCCAGCTGGACTGGCAGATCAACGGCTGCGCCCGCGCCGAGGAGTGCGGGGTGCCGCCCGCCCGGGTGGTGACCACATGGTCCGTGGACGACCTGCTGGCCTGGGCCTTTGAGCGCCGCCTGCCGGCCGGCGCGGCCGGCGCCTGACGTGGTACCCGGCCGCACACCCCGGGTGAGCAGCGGCGGGTGACGGGCCGTGCGAACAGTGTCCCGGACAGCATGTCACCGGACAGCAGGAGAGGACGACGCCGATGGACCGTGCCGCCGTGTTCGACGTCGACGGAACCCTCGTCGACACCAACCACCTCCACGTCGTCACCTGGTGGGAAGCCTTCCGGCAGGCGGGTCACCGGGTGCCGATGCACGCCGTCCACCGCGCCGTCGGCCTGACTTCGGCCGACCTGATCGGCCACCTGCTCGGCGAGGACCGCGACACCGGCGAGGACGCCCGGATCAGCGCGGCCCACACCACGCTGTACGCCCAGTACTTCGACCGGCTGCCCGCCTTCGCCGACGCGGGGCGGCTGCTGCGCCGTCTGCACCGGGAGGGCTGGACGGTGGTCCTGGCCACCTCGGCGAGCGGCCCGGAGCTGCGCGCGCTGCTCCGCGCCCTCGACGCCGACGACGCCGTGGACGCCACCGCCTCCTCCGACGACGTGCGGCAGGGCAAGCCGGCGCCGGAACCGGTCGAACGCGCCCTGGAGCTGGCCGGGGTGCCCCCCGAGCGCGCGGTGTTCGTGGGCGACACGGTATGGGACATGCGGGCAGGCGCCGTGGCCGGCGTGCGCTGTGTGGGTCTGCTGTGCGGCGGCATCCCGCGGGCCGATCTGATGGCGGCGGGCGCGGACGCGGTGTACGACGATCCCGCGCACCTGCTGGCCGAGCTGGCGGACAGCCCGCTCGCCTGAACGGGGCTCCGGTCGCGGCCCGCGCCGCCGGCTCCCTCGGCGGGGCGGACGAGCGCGGGCGGGAGCGTCCGCGGGTCGCGGCGGCCCTGCGGCCGGGTGGATCCGGCGGTGCGGGGGTACTCGGGGGTGCGTCCGCCAGCCCTGCCGAGAGGAGTTCCAAGGTGAGCAGTGCACCGGGCAACAGGGTCGTCGTCACGGGTGCCACCGGCAACGTGGGGACCAGTGTCGTCCGCCTCCTGTCCGAGGACCCGGACATCGGCACCGTCCGGGGCCTGGCCCGCCGGGTCCCCGACTGGTCGCCGCCGAAGACGGAGTGGTCCGCGGTCGACATCGCCTCGGAGGAGACCTCGCTCGCCGGACAGTTCGCGGGCGCCGACGCCGTGATCCATCTGGCCTGGGCCTTCCAGCCCACGCACGATCCGGCGGCGACCTGGCGCACCAATGTCCTCGGCAGCATCCGGGTGTTCGAGGCGGTGGCCGCCGCCCGGGTGCCGACGCTGGTGCACGCCTCGTCCATCGGTGCCTACTCACCGGGGCCGAAGGACCGTCCGGTGGACGAGTCCTGGCCGACCCACGGCTGGCCGGACGCCGCCTACACCCGGGAGAAGGCCTATCTGGAGCGGGCCCTGGACATCTTCGAGCGGGACCACCCGGACATCAGGGTGGTGCGGCTGCGTCCCGGGTTCCTGTTCAAACGGGAGGCCGCGAGCGAGCAGCGGCGCATCTTCGGCGGCCGGTTCCTGCCGGGGCCGCTGGCGCGGCCCGAGCTGCTGCCGTTCCTGCCCGACATCCCCGGACTGCGGGTGCAGGCCCTGCACACCGACGACGGTGCCCGGGCCTGTCAGCTGGCGCTGCGGCACGAGGTGCGCGGTCCGTTCAACCTGGCCGCCGACCCGCCGCTGGACGCACGGGTGCTCGGTGAGCTGCTGGGCGTCCAGCGCCGGGTGCACCTGCCGCGCGGTGCCGCGCGCTCGGCGATCGCCGCCGCGTGGGGGCTGCGTCTGCTGCCCGCCTCACCGCATCTGTTCGACGCGCTGCTGCGTCTCCCGCTGCTGGACTGCACCCGGGCGCACACGGAGCTGGGCTGGCATCCGCAGCGCACGGCGATCGAAGCCGTCCAGGAACTCCTCGACGGTCTGCACCACGGCGACGGTGCGGCCACCGAGCCGCTGCGGGGCCGCAAGGTCGGCTGAAGGACCTGAGCGGCCGCCCCGGGAGCGCCGCCCGCACCGGGGCGGGGGTCCGGAATGCGGGCGGGAGCACGACGACCACCCGGCGCTCCGGGCGACGGCGCTCCGGGCAGCCGTCGTCAGCCGGGGGACTCGTCCGGTACGGGGTGTTCGGGGTTGACCGTGGCGGCCCGCGGTGCGCCCCGGCGCCCGGTGCCCGCCTCGTCCGTGTCGGGCAGCGACTCGTCGGGGACGGGTCCGGCCCGGTCGCCCTGGCCGGCCGTGGTGCCGGGGCCGTCTGCCCGGCGCGTGCCTGTCTCGGCGGCCTCCCAGGGGTCCTCGTCCGGGCGGGCCTGCTGGTCGGGCATGTCCCGGGGGACGGGCGCGCGACTCGTTCCGGGTGTGTCCCGGCGGTGCTCGGGCATGGCCTGCTCCCTTCCCGCACGGCGTGCTGGGCCGAGGCGCGGGTACCGCTCCGGTGACCGGCGAAACCCGCCGCCCGGCCGCCGGCGCCGCTCCGGCCGCGTGCTCAGCGGCGCAGCCGCAGCGCCCGCATCTGCTCCTCGAGCGGGC
Source organism: Streptomyces thermodiastaticus (assembly GCF_014656135.1). Lineage (GTDB taxonomy): Bacteria > Actinomycetota > Actinomycetes > Streptomycetales > Streptomycetaceae > Streptomyces > Streptomyces thermodiastaticus. Next base: position 42,741 of record NZ_BNBV01000033.1, on the reverse strand, counting down.
CGAGCCCCACGTCCTGGCGGCGCTCGTCGACCGTCTCCGGGCGCCGGACCGGGTAGGGGCGCAGGGTGACGGGATCGACACGGGTCCCGTAGTACTGCGGTTCGCCCCGGTCCACGGCGCAGTGGTCGGCGATGTAGGCGAAGTGGACGGCGGGGACGCGGCCGTCCGCGGTAGCCTGTTCGATCAGATCCCGGCAGTGCAGCCGGAACGTCAGGTCGGGGGCGTGCAGCAGGATCATCAGCGCCGCGGTCGACGCGGCCGGGCCCACGACGTCGACGGCGGGCCAGCCGTACCGCCGCACGATCGCCTCCAGGGCCGCGGCGTTGTCACGGCGGCACTCGGCGAGGCGGCGGCGGCATTCGGGTGTGGGGCTGGTGCCGGCCGCCCGCGTCGCCTGCCGGTCCAGCTCCGCCCGGCGCATCAGCTCGTCCGCCACGGCGGGGCCGGGCCTCTCGCCGGGGCCGGCGGCCTGTGCCGGTCCGGGGGTCTCCTCGTCGTCGTCCGGGCGCACGGCACCGGCCGGCCGGTCGCCGGCGTCCGGCTGCCCGTCCTCGGCGGCGCGGGCCCGGGGTACCGGGGCGGCCGCGGACGCCGTCGCGGGCCGCGGCTCGGTGACCGTCCCCTGTGCGGCGGCCGGGAATCCGGCCGCCGGCGGCGGGCAGGACAGGGCCGGGCCGGGAAACGCGGTCATCGCGTCCTCCCTTCCCCCAGCGCGAACCACACCCTCTCCCCGCGGCGGCCGGCCTCGGGCGGGGACATGCCCCAGTCGTCGGCGAGCGCGTCCACGATGGCCAGTCCCCGTCCGCTTTCCGCGGCGGTGCCGGCGGTGCGGCGCTGCGGCAGGACGGGCGAGGAGTCCGCCAGCGTCACCCGCAGGGTGCCGTTGCTCCATTCCACCGTGAGGGTGATGGTGTCGCGCGGACCGTTACTCGCGTGGGTGACCGCGTCGGCGAACAGTTCGTCCATGGCCGGCACCGCGATGTCGCACCGGTCGGCCGGCAGCGGCAGCCGGACCAGCTGCGCGGTGACGAGACGCCGGAGGGCCGGCGCCCAGGAGAGGTCCGCGGGCACCGTGATCCGCAGACGCACCGGCTCGGGCGTCGCTTGCGCCGTACCGGCGGCCGTGTCGCATCCGGGGGTCCCGGGCGGCCCGGTGAGAACGGCAGGCGCACGGCCGGCCGGGCCGCCCTCGGCGTTCGGCTGTCCAGCGGTCACGGTGGTCATCCAGGTATCGCCTCGCAGTCCGTGCATGCGGTGGGGACACCGCAGCCGGCGGACCGTCAGTTCCCCTGCCGGCGCCCGTGGTGAGACCCGAACGAGGGCCCGAGCGGCGGCTCCCCGGATCACTATGATGTGGCACACACTCAGCTCGCAACTGGCGTTCTGATAATTTCAGGCAGACTCGCATCACCCTGTCACTGTCGTCGGGAGCGTGGCACACTGCCGCTGTGACAGCCGTTCCGGGAGGTCAGGAGTGAGCGAGAACCGCTCCCGGCGGGCCGGGCGTCCGCGGCACACGCCGCCGGGGACGGCCGGGCCGTCGCCCGCACCGACCAGGGCCGGACCGCTTCCGGGCCGCGACCGAACCGTGCCCGGGCCGCGGACCGGCCCGACACCGCGGGACCGCCCGCTCGCACCTCCCGCCGCGCGGACGGTCCCGCCCCCGCGCCGGCCGCCGGACACCGCCGCCCCGCCCGCCGTCGTCAACTGACGTATCGCAGCCACATGCTGACGGTAAGTTGCCTTCCGGCCGCGTGATGCACGGCAAGAGGTCCACCATGGCAGAAGGCCTGCTCACCCCAGACCGGGAAGCGCTGTCAGATCGACACGACGGTGCCGCACTCGGCCGGCATCTGGAACTACTGGACGGGCGGCAAGGACAACTACGAGGTCGACCGGATCGCGGGCGACGCCTACCGCGCACACGCCCACGCCATCGAGACGATGGCCCGCGCCTCCCGCCAGTACCTGATCCGTGCCGTGACCTTCGTCGCCCGCGATCTCGGCATCCGCCAGTTCCTCGACATCGGCACCGGACTGCCCACCTACGACAACACCCACCAGGTCGCCCAGCGCATCGCCCCCGAGTCCCGCATCGTCTGCGTCGACAACGATCCGCTGGTGCTCCGTCACGCCCAGGCGCTGCTGACCAGCACGCCCGAGGGCGGCTACGCGCGGCGTTCGGCCAGCGCCTCTTGCCAGGCCGGGCGTCGCGCGGGAGGCTCCGGTTCCAGGCGGCGGCCGCCGCGCGCGAAGAAGTCGGCCAGCGGCAGGATCGCGGCGCCCACCGTGACGGCGTCCGGGCCGAGCCGGCCGAGGTCCACGGTCACCTTCCGCACGGGGTGGCGCAGCGCGTACGCGGCGGCGTGACGGCGGACCGCGGGCAGGAAGCGGGCGCCGAGCTGCAGACCGGCCCAGCCGCCGATGAGGATCCGCTCCGGCTGGAAGAGATTGATCAGGTCGGACAGCCCGGCCCCCAGGTACTCGGCGGTCTCCTCCAGCACCGCGAGCGCCACCGGGTCGGCGGGGGTGCCGTCCGGCGGGTAGGCGGCGGCCAGCAGGGCGGACAGCGCGGTCTCCTCGTCGGCGTCCGCCGGCGGCCGCCCGCCCGCCTCCCGCCAGCGGGCCAGCAGCGACTCCGCTCCCGCATAGGCCTCCAGGCAGCCGAGCGCTCCGCACCGGCAGCGGCGGCCGCGCACCCGTACCGTCAGGTGTCCCCACTCCACGGCCCGGCCGCGGTCCACCTCCGGGGTCACCACGCAGGCACCGACACCGGAGCCGAAGAGCACCACGACCGCGTTGCCCGCCCCGCGCCCGGCGCCGAACCACATCTCGGCCTGGCCCAGCGTCCGGGCGCCGTTGTCGATGAAGTACGGCACGGTGCCGGGCAGCGGGGACGCCTCGCGCAGCAGGCTCTCCAGGGGCACCGCGTCCCAGCCGATGGTCTGCCCGTGCACGACCGCGCCCCGGTCCTCGGTGCGCTCGACGATGCCGGGGACGCCGATGCCGACGCCGAGCAGCCGCTCGGGCGGCAGCCCGGCAGCGGCCAGCACCTCGGCGATGCCGTCCCGGATGTGCCCGGTGATCACGTCGACGTCATAGCGCTGGGCGGTGGCCGCCGGCCGCTGAGGCGCCAGCGGGCGGTCGGCGCGGGCCAGCTCGGTCAGCGTGAGGTCGAACAGTTCGACGCGGACCCGTGTCTCGCCGACGTCCACGCCGATCATGTGCCCGCTCTCCCGGGCGACCCGCAGCAGGGTGCGCGGCCGGCCGCCGTCCGAGCCGACGCTGCCGGCCTCCTCCACCAGCCCGTCGGCGATCAGTTCCGCCACGACATTGCTGACCGAGCCGGAGCTGAGGCCGGTCGCCGGGCCGAGCTCGAAGCGGCTGAGGGGTCCGTCGAAGTACAGCCGTTGCAGCACGGCCGTCCGGTTGCCCCGCCTGAGATCGCGCACCGTGCGCCCGTTCCGCCCCGCCATGTGGCTCCCTTTGTCCCGAACTCGGCCCGAGCTGCAACATACCGCCACGAGACACCGCGACGCGACTTTCTCTTCCTCTTATTCAACGTAGTAAATTAAGTCTCTTTCTCCCCTCCTCTCCTCCTCCCCCTTCTGGCCCGTCCCCTGGGCGACAGAGCCCCGGGCACACCCCGCTGTCCCCGGGCACCCCGCGCCGCCTGATCAGCGGCGCACCGCGGCCCGGCGCACCAGATGCACCGGCCGCGGAAATCCGGTGGAGAACCCGCCCCCTTCCCTGTCTATCCTAGGAACGAACCTAAAAGCTTTAGGAACCGTGCCGTGTGCGCGGGCCACGACTCTGGAGCCACCCATGAGGCCACTCGCCGAGGCAGAGATCCGCAGCTCGTTCGTCAACTGCTCCAAGGGCGAGGCCAAGCGGCTGTTCGTCCCCCGGGACCTGGCCGAGCGCCCCTGGGACGACCTGGACTTCCTCGGCTGGCGGGACCCGGGCGCCCCGGACCGCGGCTATGTGGTCACCGAACGGGACGGCCGGCTGGTGAGCGTGGCCCTGCGGCTGCCGTCCTCGCAGCGCGGTGTGCTGCACAGCAGCATGTGCTCGCTGTGCCTGACCACCCACCGCGGCGACGGCGTCGCGCTGATGACCGCCCGCAAGGCGGGCGCGGCCGGACGCGAGGGGCATTCCGTCGGCGCGTACCTGTGCGCCGACCTGGCCTGTTCGCTGTACGTCCGCGGCAGGAAGCTGCCCGCGGGGGGCGGCCGCCTGCAGGAGAGCCTGACCCTTCAGGAGCAGATCGACCGGACGCGGGGCAACCTGGCGGCGTTCCTCGACAAGCTGTACGCGTGACGGCGGCCCGCCGGCCGCCCCGCCCCGGCCGGCCTCGTCGCGGCGGCACGGTCCACGGTCCGGCCTGAAGGACGACAGACGTTCGGCCCTTCACCGAACGGGGAAGATCGCACCAATGCGAGATCTACGGCAGTGGCCGGCGTCGTTGGTACGACTGCTGCGCCGGCACCGCGATCCCGTCGTCGTCCAGGCGCTGCGGTCGACGGTCGCGGCGACGGTGGCGTATGTGATCGCCAAGCGGCTCAGCCCGGAACCGGCACCGCTGACCGCGCCGCTGACGGCTCTGCTGGTCGTCCAGGTCACTCTCTTCGCCACGCTCAAGACGAGCATCCGCCGGGTGAACTCGGTGCTGGCGGGCGTGCTCGTGGCGATCGCCTTCTCGCAGCTGGTGGGTCTGACGTGGTGGAGCCTGGCCCTGGTGATCCTGGCCGGGCTCGGCGTCGGGCATCTGGTGCGGGTGGACGAGTTCGTGGCAGAGGTGGCGATCAGCGCCATGCTGGTGCTGGGGGTCACCAGCGTCGGCAGCACGGCCTGGGCGCGCATCGTGGAGACGGTGATCGGCGCGGTGGTCGGCATGGGCTGCAATCTGCTGCTGGCTCCCCCGGTGTGGACCGAGGAGGCCGGTGAGTCGATCGAGGGGCTGGCGCGCCGGATGCGCCGGCTGATGCTGCACATGGGCGAGGAGGCCGCCGACGGCGTCTCGGTGGCGCGGGCGGCGGCCCGGCTGCACGAGGCTCGCCGGCTGGACCACGCCATCGCCGACGTGGACGCGGCTCTGCGACAGGCCGAGGACAGCCTGCGGCTCAACCCAAGGGTGCGCGAGGGGCTGCTGACGCGGGTGGTGCTGCGCACCGGGCTGGACACCCTGGAGATCTGCACGGTCGTGCTGCGGGTGCTGTCGCGCACCTTCGCCGACCTGGCCAAGCAGCGCGCGCCGCAGCCGCTGTTCTCCCCGCAGACCGCGCCGCTGGTCCAGCAGTTGCTGTCGGAGATCTCCGACGCCGTGGTCAGCTACGCGGTGCTGGTGACCACCGATGTGCGGCTGAGCGCCGAGTCGGCCGAGGAGCGGCTGGCCGCCGAGCTGCGGCAGGCCTCGGCCACCCGGGACAAGCTGGCCCAGCTGCTGCTGCGGGAGGTGCAGCAGGACACCGGCCACTGGCACCTGCTGGGGGCGGTGCTGACCGAGGTGAACCGCATCCTGGACGAGATGGACATCGAGCACCGGACCAACCGGCTGCTGGAGGAGCTGGACCGGCTCACCCGGGAGCGCCGCGAGCGGATGCCGCGCCTGGCCCGGATCGGCGAGCGGCTGGGGGTGCCGGCGCGCGGCCCTAGGTGAGACACGCCGTGCGGTGGGCCGCCCCGCACCCGGCGGCACCGGGACCGGTGCGCGCCGCGGCGGAGCGGCGCCGCCGTCACCCCTCGCCGTCCGGCTGCTGCCGCTGCAGGGCGCGCGGGCAGGTCTCGGCACTCGCCTGGGACAGCAGCACGTGCATGCGTTCGGCGAGTTCGGAGACGTCGTCGGCGGGCGCGTGGAAGGGGAGCCGTACCTCGCCGTCGGTGCGGGGCCGCTCGATGCGCAGGGTCAGGCCGTGCCGGTCCACCGCGAGGGGACGCACGCGGACCGCGCCGTGCAGGCTGTCGGCGCGGACGAGCCGGGTGAGGCGGTCCACCGCGTCCTGGTGGCAGTCGGCGAGGTGGGTGAGCAGCCGGGCCTCCGCACCGGCCAGCGGGTCGGGCGCGGCGGCGGCGAACTCGTCGGGGTCGACCACGACCGCGCCCGAGGGCCGCCGCAGCACCACGCGCTGCGGCCGGAAGACGAGGTGGTCCTCTCCCGGCGCGAACCGTCCGGCGAGCCACAGCCGGGCGCGGATGCGCCGGCGCACGGGGACGGGTGCCACGTCGGCGAACTCCAGCACGGCGGGCAGCTCGCCCCGTGGCGCGCAGGTCACGGTGGCGTTCAGCCGGCCGTCCTCGGGCACCCGCAGGAACACCCGTCCGTCCTCGGCCACGGTGTGCGCACCGACGACGTCCTCCCGGCCGCCGGCGGCGGTCACGGCACAGGAGAAGGCGGTGGCGAGCACCGATCGCGCCTGCTGTGCCACGGACGGCATCGCGGCCCACGACTGGCTGTCATCCATCCCGGAACCTCCTCTAAGGTTAGGCTTGCCTAAGCTACCGGAGATCGGGGCAGGCGCCAACCGGCGGGGGCCGTCGTTCGGTGGCACACCGGGGGCGTACGGATGCGGGCGGGCGGGCCGGACCCCGGCCCGCCGCACCGCCGCTCGGGGCCGGCCCGCCGGCAGAGCACGGGTGCACGGAGCACCGCCCCGCGCGCGGCCCGGGGCACGGCCCCGCACACGGTTCACCGGGCACGCGCCGCGGCGCGCCGGGCCGTGCCCCGGCCGCCGGCCACCGGTCGGGAAGGCGGCCGGACGGGTCAGACCTCGTCGCGGACCAGGGCGAGCAGCCGGTCCAGGACGCGGGAACCGCCGGCCCGGACGCCGTCGTGCTCGAACTCGTCGGTGACCCAGGTGCGCAGGCCGCGGATCGCGCGGGCGGTCCGAAGCGCGTGGGCGGTGTCGACGTACATGTCGTCGTGGTAGACGGCCGCGGCGGCCGGAACCTCGTTGGCGGCGAGCCGGCCCCGGTCGTACAGGGGCCGCCAGTCGGTGCGGGCGGCGAGCAGCTCGGCGGTCTCGCGCAGCGGGCGCAGCGCCGGGTCGCAGTCGAACATCCACGGGTGCACGGACTCACCGGTGAACAGCACCGGTTCGTCGCCCGCCAGCGCCTTGGCGGCGTCGAACTGGGGGAACTCCGCGCGCACCCGCTCGGCCGACCAGGCGGTGGGCCGGGCGTCCTGGCCGTAGATGGCCTCGTGGACCAGGGCGTACAGGGGGTGAGCGGCGTACGACAGCTGGCTCAGGACCTGTTCCTGGAAGGCGTCGGACAGGGCGGGGCCCGCCGGGGTGCGCACGAAGGCGTGCTCCAGCAGGAAGTGCAGGCGGTGGCTGCCGTCGCCGGTGCCCAGCATGATCCCGAGGGACTGGAAGGCCTCGACGGTCAGGCGGTAGCCGTTGGGCAGCACGACGTCGTGGGTGAGCAGGTGGTCGGCGATGCAGCGGACGCGCTCGACGTCCTGCGGATAGCGGGCGTAGTGGGCGGCGACCTTGCGTTCGATGCGCGGGTAGGCGGCGCGGTAGACGTCGTCGGCGTGGGCGTCGAGGGAGGGCAGCCCGCCGGTGATCAGCGCGGCGGCGAGGCCCTCGGGGCGGGCGGAGAGGTAGTGCACCGCGCAGAAGCCGCCGAAGCTCTGGCCGAGGACCGTCCAGGGGGCGCCGCCGGTCAGGCGGGGGCGGATCGCCTCGCAGTCGCGGACGATGGAGTCGGCGCGGAAGTGCGTCAGGTAGTCGGCCTGTTCGGCCGGCCCTCCGCGCAGCGGGAGGGTCTGGCGGTTGGCGGGGGTGGAGCGGCCGGTGCCGCGCTGGTCCAGCAGCAGCACCCGGTACTCCTGCAGGGCCCGGCCGAGCCAGGCCTGTTTGCCGATGAAACGGTTCGCCCCGAATCCGGGCCCGCCCTGCAGATACAGCAGCCACGGCAGGTCGTGGTCCGCCTTGTCGCTCGCGACGACCTCACGGGCGAACAGCTCGATGGTCTCCCCCGCCGGGTCGTCGTGGTCGAGCGGCACGGTGAAGGTGTGGTCGGTGAGAACGACGCCGGGCTGGCGGTAGGTGACAGTCAAGGGATCTCCCCGGGGCGCAGGGTCTACGGCCGCGACCCAGTTCAGCACACATTTCTGCGGCGTCGGACTCCGGGGACCGTCTTTCTTGCCGCGCGCCCTCGGGTCAGCGGCCCGGCAGGGTGGAGCTGCGCACCACCAGTTCCGGCTGGAGCACCACGCGGCGGTGCTCGTGCTGCCCGGACGTGCCCTGGTGCGCCTCGGTCTCCTCCAGCAGCAGCCGGGCCGCCATGGCGCCCATGGTGGCGGCGGGCTGGCGGACGGAGGTGAGCGGCACGGCCGCGGCGGCGGCGAACTCGATGTCGTCGTACCCGACGATGGCCAGGTCGCCGGGGACGTCGACGCCGGCCGCGTACATGGCCTGCAGCACACCCAGCGCGAGCAGATCGTTGGCGCAGAACACCGCCGTGGGCCGGTCGGCGAGGCCGAGGATGCGGGCGCCGGCGTCCCGGCCGGCGGCCACGTCCAGGCGTTCGGTGGGCAGTTCGCGCAGCGCGTCCGGGCCGAGGCCCGCCTCGCGCAGGGCGTCGAGCGCGCCGGTGCGCCGGTCGCGGACCTGGTTGAGGCCGGGCGGGCCGCTGACGTACGCGATGGACCGGTGCCCGGCGTCCACCAGGTGCCGTACCGCCAGGGCGCCGCCGGCCACGTCGTCCACGGACACCGAGCACTCGGTGGCGCCCTCGGCGACCCGGTCGACCAGCACGAACGGGATGTTGTGGCGGCGGAAGGCGGCGAGGTTGCGGCCGGTGGCGTCGGTGGGGGTGAGCAGCACGCCGCGCACCCGCTGTTCGGCGAAGAGCGAGAGGTACTCGGCCTCCTCCCCGGGGCTCTGGGCACTGTTGCAGACCATCACGCCGAGCCCGGCCTCACGGGCGGCCCGCTCGGCGCCCCGGGCGACGTCCACGAAGAAGGGGTTGCCCATGTCGAGCACGAGCAGTCCCATGATCCGGCTGCGGCCGGCGCGCAGCTGGCGCGCGGACTCGCTGCGGACGTAGCCCAGCCGCTCGATCGCGGACAGCACGCGGGCGCGGGTCGCGGTGGCGACGGTCTCAGGACGGTTGATGACGTTGGAGACCGTGCCCACGGAGACACCGGCGGCGCGGGCGACGTCCTTGATACCCACCGACTGGGTCATCGAGCGGAGACCTCCAGACAGACAGGGCCGAAGCGGCGGGCGGCACTTCACATTACCGCCCGTCCGCACCGGTACGGATCATGAGGTCAGGCGAGGTGGAAGACCTCGGTGAGCGGCTTCATGGCCTCGTCGGGCCGGCTGCCGTCCAGCGACTCGAACAGCGGCGCCATCTCGGCCTGCCAGCGGGCGTTGACCTCGGTGGCCTCCATCCCCGCCTTCGCGGCCTCGAAGTCCTCGGTCTCCAGGTAGCCGACGAGCAGGCCGTCGTCGCGCAGGAAGAGCGAGTAGTTGTGCCAGCCGGTGGCCGTCAGCGCCTCGCGCATCTCGGGCCACACGGCGGCATGACGCTCGCGGTACTCGGCGACCCTGTCCTCGCGGACCTTGAGGAGGAAACAGACGCGTTGCATGAAAGGCCGCTTTCGGGTGGAGGTGACGGGGGTTCGACGGGCCCCGGACGGACCGGGGGTTCGACGGGCCCCGGACGGACGGAGCACCGCGTCCGGGACCACGGGCCAACGGACGCTCAGAAGTGGAACTGGTCGATGTTCTCGGCGTCGAAGACCGTCGGCTTGCCGAGGTCGATCACGCCGTCCTTGCCGATGGTGTACGTGCCCATGGGGCCGGCCGTGAAGGTCTCGCCCTCCTTGCCGGTGATCTGGCCGGAAGCCAGGGCGACGGCGGTGCGCGCGGCCAGTTCGCCCAGCTTGGCCGGGTCCCACAGCTCGAAGGACTCGACGGTGCCGTCCTTGACGTAGCGGCGCATGTCGTCGGGGGTGCCCAGACCGGTGAGCTTGACCTTGCCCTTGTACCGGGAGCCGGACAGGTACTGGGCGGCGGCCTTGATGCCCACGGTGGTCGGGGAGATGATCCCCTTCAGGTCCGGGTACTGCTGGAGCAGGCCCTGGGTCTGCTGGAAGGACGTCTGGGCGTCGTCGTTGCCGTAGGCGATCTTGACCAGCTCGATGTTCTTGTACTTGGGGTCCTTCAGCTCCTCCTTCATGTAGCCGATCCAGGTGTTCTGGTTGGTGGCGGTCTGCGCGGCGGACAGGATCGCGATCTTGCCCTTGTAGCCGATCTGCTCGGCGAGCAGCTGCACCTCGGTGCGGCCGAGGTCCTCGGCGGAGGCCTGGGAGACGAAGACGTTGCGGCAGTCGGGCTTGGTGTCGGAGTCGTAGGTGACGACCTTGATGCCGTTCTTCATGGCCTGCTTCAGCGCGGTGCACAGCGCGCCGGGGTCCTGGGCGGAGACGGCCATGGCGTCGGCCTGCTGCTGGGTGAGGGTGTTGACGTAGGAGACCTGGCCGGAGGTGTCGGTGGCGCTGGAGGGGCCGACCTCCTTGTACGTCTCCCCCAGTTCCCGCAGGGCCTTCTTGCCGCCGTTGTCGGCGGTGGTGAAGTAGGGGTTGTTGACCTGCTTGGGCAGAAAGCCGACGGTCAGGCCCTTCTTCAGGGCGGCGTCCGGGTCGGCCTTGCCGGCGGTGGCTGCGGCACCGCCCTCGTTCTGGACGTCCTTCTTGGTGGTGCCGCCGCAGGCGGTGAGGGCCACGGCGAGCGACGTGGCGGCGGCCAGGGCCGCACAGGTGCGGCGGAGGGAGGCGTGACGCATGACGGGTTCCTTGACGTGTGTGTAAGCGCGGGCGGGGGTCACGAGGTCGTGGTGGGTGTCCCGGCGCCGGGGCGGGCGGCGGCCGCCTTGCGGCCGGCCCGGGCGAGGGAGATCTGACGTGCGACGCGGGGGCCGAGCACGGAGACGACGAGCAGGACGCCGGTGACGACGATCTGGGACTGGGCGGAGACGTTGAGCAGGCTCATCACGTTCTGCAGCGTGCCGAGCAGGAACACCCCGGCGATCGCGCCGCCGAGAGTGCCCTTGCCGCCGTCGAAGTCGATGCCGCCGAGCAGGACGGCGGCGACGACCGACAGTTCCAGGCCGGTGGCGTTGTCGTAGCGGGCGCTGGCGTAGTGCAGGGCCCAGAAGACGCCGGTGAGGGCGGACATCAGGCCGGTGGCGGTGAACAGGATCAGCTTGCCGCGCTTGACGCGGATGCCGGCGAACCGCGCCGCCTCCTCGCTGGCGCCGATCGCGAACAGCGACCGTCCGAACGGGGTGGCGTGCAGGGTGACGACGGCGAGGGCCAGCAGGACGAGGAAGGGCAGGAAGGCCTGCGGCAGGAAGGTGTCGCCGACGCGTCCGGCCGCGAAGTCCAGGTACTGCGAGGGGAAGTCGGTGACCGCGTCGGAGCCGAGCACGATCTGCGCGATGCCCCGGTAGGCGGCCAGGGTGCCGATCGTGACAGCGAGCGAGGGCAGCCCGAGGCGGGTCACCAGCAGGCCGTTGACCAGGCCGCACACCGCGCCGAGCACCAGGCACAGCGGGATGATCGTCTCGATGGCCATGCCGTGGTTCCACAGGGAGCCCATCACCGCGCCCGACAGGCCGGCGGTGGAGGCGACCGACAGGTCGATCTCGCCGGAGACGACGAGCAGGGTCATCGGCAGGGCGATGAGCGCGATCGGCAGGGTGTTGCCGATGAGGAACGACAGGTTCAGGGCGTTGCCGAAGCCGTCGACGAAGCCGAAGGAGAACAGCAGCACCACGATCAGCAGGGCGCCGACGACGGTGTCCCACCGGACGGCGCGCGTCAGAGACTCAGGCATGGCGGGCGTTCCTCTTCTTCAGGGCCGCGGCGACCCGCAGGGCGACGACCCGGTCGGCCGCGATGGCGAGCAGGAGCAGGATGCCGTTGATGGCGAGCACCCACACGGAGCTGACGCCGAGGGCGGGCAGCACGCTGTTGATCGAGGTCAGCAGCAGGGCGCCCAGGGCCGCGCCGTAGACGCTGCCGGAGCCGCCGGTGAAGACCACACCGCCGACGACGACGGCGCTGACGACGGTGAGTTCGTAGCCGTTGCCGGTGCCGGAGTCGACGTTGCCGAACCGGGCGAGGTACATCGCCCCGGCGAGTCCGGCGAGCGCGCCGCAGACGGTGTAGGCGGCCAGGATCCGTTTGCGGACCGGGATGCCGGCCAGGCGTGCGGCCTCCGGGTTGGAGCCGAGCGCGTACAGCTCGCGGCCGCCGGAGTAGTTCTTCAGGTAGTACGCCGTCGCCACCAGCACGACCAGGGCGATCAACGCCAGGTACGGCACCGCGCCGAAGCCGCCGGAGCCGAAGTCCACGAAGGAGCCGGGCAGGTCGGCCGCGGTGATCTGGCGGGAGCCCACCCAGAGGGAGTCGATGCCGCGGACGATGTACAGCGTGCCGAGGGTGACGACCAGCGCGGGCACCTGGCCGAGGCTGACGAGGAGCCCGTTGAGCAGGCCGAAGGCGACACCGAGGAGGACGGCCAGCAGGACGGCCACCACCGGGCTGCCGCCGCCGTGCAGAAAGTCGCCGGCCGCGAAGGCGGTGATGCCGAGGACGGAGCCGACCGACAGGTCGACGTTGCGGGTGATGACGACGAGCGACTGGCCGGTGGCGACCAGCACCAGGATGGTGGCGTTCAGCAGCAGGTCCTTGATGCCCTGCTCGGAGAGGAACGCGCTGTTGCCGGCCTGGGTGACGGCGATCATCACCACGAAGACGACGAGAATGGCGAGTTCGCGCATCGTGGCGATGCGGTCCAGCAGGCGGGTGCCGCCGCCGGTGGGCGGCGCGGCGGCGGATGCGGGCTCGGGAGCGGTCACGGTCACGCGGCCCTCCCCGTGGCTGCGGCCATCACGGTTTCCTCGGTGGCGTCGGAGCGGGGGATCTCGGCGGTGAGCCGGCCCTCGTGCATGACGAGCACGCGGTCGGCCATCCCGAGGATCTCGGGCAGATCGGAGGAGATCATCAGGACGGCGACGCCGTCGGCGGCCAGCCGGCTCAGCAGCCGGTGCACCTCGGCCTTGGTGCCGACGTCGATGCCGCGGGTGGGTTCGTCGACGATGAGCACCTTCGGCTGGGTGGCCAGCCATTTGGCGAGGACGACCTTCTGCTGGTTGCCGCCGGACAGGGTGGAGACGGCGTCCGCGATCCGGGCGTACTTGACCTGGAGTTTCACCGCCCAGTCCAGCGAGCGCCGGCGTTCGGCGCCGCGGCTGACCAATCCGGCCCGCACGGTGGTGCGCAGGCCGGTCAGGCCGATGTTGCGCTCGATGGACATGTCCATCACCAGGCCCTGGGCGCGGCGGTCCTCGGGGACCAGGGCCAGCCCGGCGGCCATCGCGGTGGAGGGGGCGCCGTTGGTGAGCCTGCGGCCGTCGACCTCGACCTCGCCGGCGTCCCAGCGGTCGATGCCGAACACGGCCCGGGCGACCTCGGTGCGTCCGGCGCCGACCAGCCCGGCCAGTCCCACTATCTCTCCGCGCCGCACCTCGAAGGAGACGTCGGTGAAGACGCCCTCGCGGGTCAGCCGGCGCACACTGAGCGCGACCTCGCCCGGGGTGACGTCCTGCTTGGGGTAGAGCTCGTCGAGGTCGCGGCCGACCATGCGGCGCACCAGGTCGTCCTCGGTCATGCCCGCCAGGGGCTCGCTGGCGACCCAGGAGCCGTCCCTGAGGGTCGTCACCCGCTGGCAGATGGCGAAGATCTCCTCCAGGCGGTGGGAGATGAACAGCACGGCGGCGCCCTGCTCGCGCAGGGTGCGCACGACGGTGAACAGCCGGGCGACCTCGCTGCCGGTCAGGGCGGCGGTGGGTTCGTCCATGACCAGGACGCGGGCGTCGAAGGAGAGGGCCTTGGCGATCTCCACGATCTGCTGGTCGGCGATGGACAGGCCGCGTGCGGGCCGGTCGGGGTCGAGGTCGACGCCGAGGCGGCGCATCAGGTCCTGGGTGGCCTCGCGGGTGGCCTTGTGGTCGATGCGGCCGAGGGCGCGCCGGGGCCGGCGGCCCATGAAGATGTTCTCGGCGATCGACAGGTCGGGGAAGAGTGTCGGCTCCTGGTAGATGACGGCGATGCCCGCGTCCCGGGCGTCCTTGGGGCCGTGGAAGACGACCGGCTCGCCGTCGAGCAGCACCTGGCCGGCGTCCGGCCGGTGCACCCCGGCGAGGGTCTTGATGAGGGTCGACTTGCCCGCGCCGTTCTCTCCGGCGAGGGCGTGCACCTCCCCCGGGAACAGCTCCAGGGACACGTTCCTGAGGGCACGCACCGCGCCGAAGGACTTGGAGATGTCCTTCAGTGCCAGCACCGGGGCCGGACCCGTGTCGGACGGGTGGGTCATGGGGAGCTCCTCGACGACGCCGGCGACATCGCCGCTGTGCGTCGTGAAAGGTTTCAACTTGGTTGCCGGGACGTTAGGCATGCGGCCCAGGTCGCGTCAATGGGTGGGGCTCGAGATTTTTGCCCAGGGCCCGCACCATGGTCACCTGCTTCACAGGTCACGGAGGAGTCACGGGGAACCGGGTGCCGCAGAGGGGTTGACACCCCTGCCGCAGGCCCCTAGCTTCCGTTCCTGAATCGTTTCACAACGAGTCAGCTCCACACCGAGCCCAGCTGTCGTCGTCGGCCGCGCGGCGTCCGCCCGGAGGGCGGGTTGCGCGGCGTCGGGACAGGGCCCGGCCCGGCCAGCATTCCGACCCGACGTCACAGGAGCCCTGCAGTGACCGAGCTAGCCGCGGTGAAGGCCGCGCTGAAGACCCAGGCCGTCGAGACGCCGTCGTGGGCGTACGGGAACTCGGGGACCCGTTTCAAGGTGTTCACCCAGCCGGGTGTGCCCCGCAGCCCGCAGGAGAAGCTGGACGACGCGGCGAAGGTGCACGAGTTCACCGGCGTCGCCCCGACCGTGGCGCTGCACATCCCGTGGGACCGGGTGGACGACTACGCCGCCCTGGCCCGGTACGCCGAGGAGCGCGGGGTGAGGCTGGGCGCGATCAACTCCAACACCTTCCAGGACGACGACTACCGGCTCGGCAGCATCTGCCACCCGGACGCGGCCGTGCGCCGCAAGGCGGTCGACCATCTCTTCGAGTGCGTCGACATCATGGACGCCACCGGTTCGCGGGATCTGAAACTGTGGTTCGCCGACGGCACCAACTACCCCGGCCAGGACGACCTCCGGGCCCGGCAGGACCGTCTCGCCGAGGGCCTGGCGACGGTGTACGAGCGGCTCGGCGAGGGGCAGCGGATGCTGCTGGAGTACAAGCTGTTCGAGCCGGCCTTCTACGCCACGGACGTCCCCGACTGGGGCACCGCCTACGCGCACTGCCTCAAGCTCGGGCCCAAGGCGCAGGTCGTGGTGGACACGGGACACCATGCGCCGGGCACCAACATCGAGTTCATCGTGGCGACGCTGCTGCGCGAGAGGCGGCTCGGCGGCTTCGACTTCAACTCGCGTTTCTACGCCGACGACGACCTGATGGTCGGGGCCGCCGACCCGTTCCAGCTGTTCCGCATCATGTTCGAGGTGGTGCGCGGCGGCGGGTTCACCCCCGAGGTCGCCTTCATGCTCGACCAGTGCCACAACATCGAGCCCAAGATCCCGGCGATCATCCGCTCGGTGATGAACGTTCAGGAGGCCACGGCCAAGGCGCTGCTGGTGGACCGTGAGGCGCTGGCCGCCGCGCAGGCCGCGGGCGACGTGCTCGGGGCGAACGCGGTGCTGATGGACGCCTACCACACGGACGTCAGGCCGCTGCTGCGGGAGGTGCGCGAGGAGATGGGGCTCGACCCCGACCCGCTGGCGGCCTACGCCCGCTCCGGCTGGGCGGAGAAGATCGTCGCCGAGCGGGTCGGCGGACAGCAGGCCGGGTGGGGCGCCTGAGCACCGCCCCGACCCACCCACGCACCCACGACACCTGAAGGACTTCCCATGGCACTGCACCCTCAGGCCGAGGCCCTCCTGGCCCGATCCCACCGGCTCGGCTCCGATCCCCGCAACACCAACTACGCCGGCGGCAACGCCTCCGCGAAGGGCACCGCCACCGACCCCGTCACCGGCGGCGCCGTGGAACTGATGTGGGTCAAGGGCTCCGGCGGGGACCTCGGCACCCTCACCGAGGCCGGTCTCGCCGTGCTCCGGCTGGACCGGCTGCGGGCGCTGACCGAGGTCTACCCCGGTGTCGAACGCGAAGACGAGATGGTCGCCGCGTTCGACTACTGCCTGCACGGCAAGGGCGGCGCGGCGCCCTCCATCGACACCGCCATGCACGGGCTGGTGGACGCCCCGCACGTCGACCACCTCCACCCCGACTCCGGGATCGCGCTGGCCTGCGCCGCCGACGGGGAGAAGCTGACCGCCGAGTGCTTCGGCGAGTCGGTGGTGTGGGTGCCCTGGCGGCGGCCCGGCTTCCAGCTGGGCCTGGACATCGCCGCGATCAGGAAGGCGCATCCGCAGGCCATCGGCTGCGTCCTCGGCGGGCACGGCATCACCGCGTGGGGCGAGACCTCCGAGGAGTGCGAGCGCAACTCGCTGCACATCATCCGCACCGCCGAGACGTTCCTCGCCGAGCGCGGCAAGGCCGAGCCGTTCGGGCCGGTGATCGAGGGCTACGAGCCGCTGCCCGACGCCGAGCGCCGGGCGCGGGCTGCTCAACTGGCGCCCTACGTGCGGGCCGTGGCCTCGCAGGACCGTGCGCAGGTCGGGCACTTCACCGACACCGACGTCGTTCTGGACTTCCTCTCCCGCGCCGAGCATCCGCGGCTCGCCGCGCTCGGCACTTCCTGCCCCGACCACTTCCTGCGCACCAAGGTCCGCCCGCTGGTGCTCGACCTGCCGCCGACCGCGCCGCTGGAGCAGGCCGTGGCCCGGCTGAAGGAGCTGCACGCCGCCTACCGCGCGGAGTACGCCGCCTACTACGAGCGGCACGCCACCGCCGGCTCCCCCGCGATGCGCGGCGCCGACCCGGCCGTCGTCCTGATCCCCGGCGTCGGCATGTTCTCCTTCGGCAAGGACAAGCAGACCGCGCGGGTGGCCGGCGAGTTCTACGTCAACGCCATCAACGTGATGCGCGGCGCCGAGGCCGTCTCGACGTACGCCCCGATCGACGAGGCGGAGAAGTTCCGCATCGAGTACTGGGAGCTGGAGGAGGCCAAGCTGCGGCGGATGCCGGAGCCCAAGCCGCTGGCCACACGGATCGCCCTGGTCACCGGGGCGGGCAGCGGCATCGGCAGGGCCATCGCGCACCGGCTGGCCGCCGAGGGCGCGTGTGTCGTGGTCGCCGACGTGAACGCCGGCAGCGCCGCGGCCGTCGCCGAGGAGCTGGGCGGGCCCGACACGGCGGTCGCCGTGACGGTGGACGTCACCGACGAGGCGCAGATCGCCGCCGCGTTCCAGGAGGCGGTGCTCGCCTTCGGCGGGGTGGACCTGGTGGTGAACAACGCCGGGATCTCCATCTCCAAGCCGCTGCTTCAGACCACCGCCGAGGACTGGGACCGGCAGCACACCATCATGGCCCGCGGCTCCTTCCTCGTCTCGCGCGAGGCGGCCCGGGTGATGACCGCGCAGGGCATGGGCGGCGACATCGTCTACATCGCCTCCAAGAACGCCGTCTTCGCCGGCCCGAACAACATCGCCTACTCCGCGGCCAAGGCCGACCAGGCGCACCAGGTGCGGCTGCTCGCCGCCGAGCTGGGCGAGCACGGCATCCGCGTCAACGGGATCAACCCGGACGGCGTGGTGCGCGGCTCCGGCATCTTCGCGGGCGGCTGGGGCGCCCAGCGGGCGGCGGTGTACGGGGTGCCGGAGGAAAAGCTGGGCGAGTTCTACGCACAGCGCACCCTGCTCAAGCGCGAGGTGCTGCCCGAGCACGTGGCGAACGCCGTCTTCGCGCTGACCGGCGGGGATCTGAGCCACACCACCGGCCTGATCGTCCCGGTCGACGCCGGCGTCGCGGCCGCCTTCCTGCGGTGAGCGGGCGCGTGCGGACCTACGCGGCGGTCGACCTCGGCGCGTCCAGCGGGCGCGTCATGACCGGCCGCGTGGGTCCCGGCCTGCTGGAGCTGAGCGAGGCCCACCGTTTCCCGAACCGGCCGGTGCGCATCCCCGAGGGGCTGCGCTGGGACGTCCTCGCGCTGTACGCGGGCGTGCTGGACGGGCTGCGGGCGGCAGGGGCGGTGGACTCCGTGGGCATCGACAGCTGGGCCGTGGACTACGGACTGCTGGACGCCGACGGGGCGCTGCTGGGCAACCCGGTGCACTACCGCGACACCCGCACCGAGGGCGTCGCGGAGCAGGTGTGGGCCACGCTGCCGCCGGACGAGCTGTACGCGGCGACCGGGCTGCAGTACGCCCCGTTCAACACCCTGTACCAGCTCGCCGCGGCCCGGCGGACCGCGCAGTTCGCGCAGGCGCGGCGCCTGCTGCTGATCCCGGACCTGCTGGCGTACTGGCTGACCGGCGAGCAGGGCACGGAGCTGACCAACGCCTCCACCACCCAGCTCGTCGACCCCCGCACCCGCACCTGGTCCTCCGGGGTCGCCGCCCGGCTCGGCATCGACCTGGGCCTGTTCGCACCGCTGCGCCGCCCGGGCGACCCCGCGGGCGTGCTGCTCCCGGAGGTCCTGGAGCAGACCGGGCTGCGCGGTCCGGTGCCGGTGACGACGGTGGCCTCGCACGACACGGCGTCCGCGGTGGCCGCGGTGCCCGCCGTGGCGGAGCACTTCGCGTACATCTGCACAGGCACCTGGTCGCTGGCCGGGCTGGAGCTGGACGCGCCCGTGCTCACCGAGGACAGCCGGGCCGCGAACTTCACCAACGAGCTGGGCATCGACGGCACGGTGCGCTATCTGCGCAACATCATGGGCCTGTGGCTGCTGCAGGAGTGCCTGCGGGAGTGGGGCGAGCCCGACCTCGGGGCACTGCTGCGGCAGGCGGCCGAGGTGCCGGCGCTGCGGTCGGTGGTGGACGCCCAGGACGGGGCGTTCCTCGCGCCGGGACGGATGCCGCAGCGGATCGCGGACGCCTGCCGGGCGACGGGACAGCCCGTGCCGGACACCCCCGCCGAAGTCACGCGCTGCATCCTGGACTCCCTCGCCCTGGCCCACCGCAGGGCCCTCGCCGAGGCGCAGCGGCTCGCGGACCGTCCGGTGGACGTGGTGCACATCGTGGGCGGCGGCGCCCGCAACGCGCTGCTGTGCCAGCTGACCGCCGACGCCTGCGGGCTGCCGGTGGTGGCGGGCCCGGCGGAGGCGGCGGCCCTGGGCAACGTGCTGGTGCAGGCGTGGGCTCATCACCTGGTCGGCGACCGTACGGGCATGCGGCGTCTGCTCGCCGGCACCCAGCCGCTCAAGCGGTACGCGCCGCGGGGTGACGCCGCCGTGTGGCGGACGGCCGAGGACCGGCTCGGCGCCCGGCAGGGGTGAGCGGGTGCGCCCGCCACGCCGTGCCGCGCAATCTGCCGGTGCCTGCCGTGCCTGGCTAGGCTTCCCGTATTCGACGAGTGAGAACAAGGAGCCGCGATGCGTGTCGCTCTCTTCCTGACGTGCGTCAACGACACGCTCTACCCGGACACCGGGCGCGCCGTGGTGAAGCTGCTGACCAGGCTGGGTGTGGAGGTGGACTTCCCGCAGGCTCAGACGTGTTGCGGGCAGGCGCACTACAACACCGGGTACCGGCACGACGCCGAGCCGCTGGCCCGGCGGTTCGCCGAGGTGTTCCGGGACTACGAGGCGATCGTGACGCCGTCCGGGTCGTGCGGGGCGATGGTGCGGGAGCTGTATCCCCGCATGGGTGAACGGGCACGGTCCGAGGGCCGGGGCGACACCCTGACGCGGACGCTGGCCCCGGTGGTGCCGAAGACGTACGAGCTGACGGAGTTCCTGACCGATGTGCTGGGGGTGACGGACGTCGGCGCGTACTACCCGCACCGGGTCACCTATCACCCCACCTGCCACGGGCTGCGCTCGCTGGGCCTCGGCAACCGGCCGCTGCGGCTGCTTCAGGCGGTGAGGGGGCTGGAGTTGGTCCGGCTGCCGGGTGCGGACGAATGCTGCGGGTTCGGCGGCACCTTCTCGGTGAAGAACCCGGACGTCTCGACGGCCATGGGGGTGGACAAGGTGCGCAACGCGGCGTCGACCGGCGCCGAGGTGCTGTGCGCGGCCGACAACTCCTGTCTGATGCACATCGGCGGCACGATGACCCGGCTGGGCACCGGCATGCGGCCGGTGCACATCGCCGAGATCCTGGCGAGCACCGAGGAGGACCCGGCCGTATGAGCACCACCTATCTCGGCATGCCCGCACTGCCGGCGCCCGGCGACCGGGCGTTCCCGTCGTTCCCGCAGGCGGCGCACGCCGCGGTGCGCGACACGACGCTGCGCGGCAACCTGCGGCACGCCACCCACACCATCCGCGCCAAGCGGGCCAAGGCGGTCGCCGAGGTGTCCGACTGGGCGCAGCTGCGCGAGGCGGGCCGGCGGATCAAGGATCACACGCTGCGCCATCTGGACCGCTATCTGGTGCAGGTGGAGGAGGCGGTGACCGCGGCCGGCGGCACCGTGCACTGGGCGGCCAACGCCGCTGAGGCCAACCGGATCGTGGCCGACCTGGTGAAGGCGACCGGTGAGCGGGAGGTCGTCAAGGTCAAGTCGATGGCCACGCAGGAGATCGGGCTGAACGAGGCGCTTCAGGCCGAGGGCATCCGGGCGTACGAGACCGATCTGGCCGAGCTGATCGTGCAGTTGGGCAAGGACCGGCCCTCGCACATCCTGGTTCCGGCGATCCACCGCAACCGCGGCGAGATCCGTGACATCTTCCGCTCCGAGATGAGTGCCTGGGGCCGCCCGGCCCCCGAGGGGCTGACCGACACACCCGCCGAACTCGCCGAGGCGGCCCGGCTGCATCTGCGGGAGAAGTTCCTGCGGGCGAAGGTCGGCATCTCGGGTGCCAACTTCGTGGTCGCCGAGACCGGCACGCTGGTGGTCGTGGAGTCCGAGGGCAACGGACGCATGTGCCTGACTCTGCCGGAGACCCTGATCTCGGTGGTCGGCATCGAGAAGATCGTGCCGACCTGGCGGGACCTGGAGGTGTTCCTGCAGACCCTGCCCCGTTCCTCCACCGCCGAGCGGATGAACCCGTACACCTCGATGTGGACGGGCACCACCGACGGCGACGGCCCGAGCACCTTCCACCTGGTGCTCCTGGACAACGGCCGCACCGACACCCTCGCCGACCAGGTGGGCCGGCAGGCGCTGCGCTGCATCCGCTGCTCGGCCTGCCTGAACGTGTGCCCGGTGTACGAGCGGGCCGGCGGGCACGCCTACGGCTCGGTGTACCCCGGCCCGATCGGCGCGATCCTCAGCCCGCAACTGCGGGGCACGGCCACGGACATCGACGCCTCGCTGCCGTACGCGTCGTCGCTGTGCGGCGCGTGCTACGAGGTGTGCCCGGTCGCCATCGACATCCCCGAGGTGCTGGTGCATCTGCGGGAGCGGGTCGCCGAGGGCGGAACGGCGACGCGCGGCGGCAACAAGGTGGTGCTCCGGCCCGCGAAGGGTCATGCCGCCGAGCGGGCCGCGATGCGGGCGGCACGCTGGGCGTTCACCCATCCCGGTGCGCTGGCCGCCGGGCAGCGGCTGGCCTCGCGCACCCGGCGGTTCCATCCCCGTGCCCTGCCGGGTCCCGGCCGGGCCTGGAGCGCGGGCCGGGATCTGCCCGCGGTGCCCGCGGAGCCGTTCCGTGACTGGTGGCAGCGCACCCGCGGCGGAAAGGACGAGGCGAAGTGAGCAGCAGGGAGCGGATCCTGGGCCGGGTGCGGCGCGCGCTGGCGGACGTGCCCCCGGACGACACCCCGTACGAGGAGGCCGTGCCCCGCCCCTATCTGCGGCGGCACGGGGACCGCGACGTCGCCGGGACGGCGGACCTGCTGGCGGCCAACCTGGCGGACTACCGGGCCGTCGTGCACCGCAGCGACACCGCCGGGCTGCCCGGGCTGATCGCCCATCTGCTGGCGCAGCGGGGGTCGGCGAGCGTGCTCGTCCCGCCCGGGCTGGACCCGGCGTGGCTGGCGGACACGGACACGGACATCACACGGGTCGCGGACCGGGCGGAGAGCACCCCGGGCGAACTCGACCGGGTCGACAGCGTGGTCACCGGCTGCGCGGTGGCGATCGCCGAGACCGGCACGATCGTCCTGGACGGCTCCCCCGACCAGGGACGCCGCCGCATCACCCTGATCCCCGACCACCACATCTGCGTGGTGCGTGTCCCGGGCCAGGTGGTGTCCTCCGTCCCGGAGGCCCTGGAACGCCTCACCCCGTCCCGCCCGCTGACCTGGATCTCCGGCCCGTCCGCGACCAGCGACATCGAACTGGACCGGGTGGAGGGCGTCCACGGCCCGCGCACCCTGGAGGTCGTGCTGGCCGAGGACGGCGACGGCTGACCTTCGGATGCCGGTCCCGCACACGTCCCGTGCGGGACCGGCACACGTGTGAGCGGGACGCCGTCGCCGCACGAGCGCGGACAGGTACAGCCGTGCCTCACGGACCCGGCCGCGCAGGGCGATCTGACGGCGCAGCAGCGGGGCTCCGGGCGAGTTCGGTGTCTTGCCGGCCATGGTGATCCAGCGGGCGCCGTCCCGGCGGGTGGTGCCGTCGGTGCTCATCGGACCGGTCTCGAAGGTGGCCGGCGGGGCGTCGGGCAGCCGACGCCCGCGCTCGTCCCAGACGCGGACGGTCCAGTGGTAGCGGGTGCTGGGGGCGAGCGCCCGGCCGGCGTGGCGTATCGCCACCGAGTCCGCCGATTCGACGCGGCCGCTGTCCCACACGTCGGCGCGGCCCGCGCGCAGCCGGTCGGCGGAGGTGGCGACGAGGAGACGGCAGGCGCTCTGGCGGCGGCCCCGGACCGATGAGGCCATGCGCCAGCCGTACCGCGGGCGGTCCGCGTCCACGCCCAGGGGGTCGGTGCGGTGCTCGACGGTCAGTGCCTCCACCACGGTGTCCCGGCCGGCGGTGCGGCCGGATCCGGCCGGGCCGCCGCGGCCCGGCCGCCCGTCGCCACCCCGTCCGCCAGGGCCACCACCGGCATCGCGCCGAGCGCGGTGGCCAGCACCGTCCTGCGCCGCAATGCTCCGTCCGCCGTGCCGCCGACTCCGTTGTTCATGCCGTTTCCCTTCGGCCGCTGGAGTTGTATCGATTCAGACGAAGCGGCCGATGAAGCCAGTGACAGGGGAGTCGATCGTCCATGCTTTCGACACAGCGGAGATCGAAACCGTTCAAAAACGGTTCAGTGTGCGGCGCTCCGGCGCGAGGGTGTCGTCCCCGGTCCCTGTGCGGGCGCGGAACGCGGCGTACCCCCGCCCGGAGCGCGCGTTGTCTGCGACGTGCTCCGCTCCTCACTCCTCACTCACGGGGTTTGGCGTACTCGTTGGCCATGGTCCCGGCGAAGTCGTACACGACGACCTGTTCGTCGCCCACGACCCAGGCGTCGTGTCCGGGCGAGCAGACGAAGACGTCGCCGGGGCCGATCTCCGCCTCCGCGCCGTCCTCCATGGCGAGACGCATCCGCCCCCGGACGACGAACCCGGTGTGGTGGACCTGGCAGTTCGGGGTGCCGGCGATCGGCGCGACCGACTCCGACCAGCGCCAGCCCGGTTCGAACGTGCCGATCGCGAAGTCCAGCCCGCTCAGGTGCACCGCTTCGAGGTGGCCGCGGGGGAAGTCGCGCCGCTCGTCCGGCTTGTCGACCGTCTTGACTTCCAGCATGACGGTGTTCTCCTTCCGGCCGTGATGGCTGCGGCCGGGACCGGGTCTCCGTCTGCGTGCGGGTGGCACGCGAAGCGGCGGGGGCCTGGCCCCGCGCCTTCATGGTCTCCCCCGGCGCCCGCCCCGGCCATTCGGCGGTGGCGCCGGCCGGGCGGGCCGGTGCCACCGCGGACGCAATGGCCGCGTGGCATGCTTCACGATGCGAGGACGCCGAGGCGGCGGGCCTCTCGATCACCTCGCCGAGCAGCCCGAGCCACTGGTCGACGTCCGAGCCCTGCAGGCCCTCGACGAGCCCGAGCCCCTGGCCGCCGGCGACGTACACCTGTGGCACCGCACTCGCGGGCGACCACGAGGTCCTCGGCGATCTGCCGGGGTGATCCGCCGAGGAAGGGCCGGCCTTCCCCGATCGGTTCACGGGTGACCGGGGTCGGCCAGGGCACCTGGCCGACCACCGCGAGATCCCGGGGGTCGCGCCCCGCCTTACGGGCGGCGTCGTGGAACGTGGTCACCACGTCGCGCAGTGCCCGCGGCGAGCCGGCGATCGGGATCACGCCGTCCGCGATCCGGCCGGCGCGCTTGACGGCGGCCGGTCCGCTCGCGGCCAGCAGCACCGGAAGGCGCGCCCGCACCGGCTCGGGGTTCACCTGCGACCGTGCGATCCGGTAGAACTCGCCTTCGTGCCGGACCGGGTCCGGGCCCCATGCGGCCCGCGTCGCCGTGATGAACTCCTCGGTGCGGGTTCCCCTGCGGCTCCTCGGCACGTTCGCCGTCTCGAACTCCTGGGGCTGCCAGCCCTGCCCCCGGCCGGCGGATTCACCGTCTTCCTTCTGGTGGTGTGCGCCGCGACCGGCCGCAAGCTGCTGCGCCGCCGAAAACCTGTGGTACAGGCGACTCCGGTCGGACGGGCGGCGGTGAGCGGCGTCGGCGGGTGGTTCACCGGCCGCCTCCCGCCCGGTGACCGTCCGTGCGGTGGCGGCTGCCGGGCAGGAATTCCTGCACCTTGGCCTTGAAGCCCTGGCGGACCATGGCGGCCCGGTCGCTGTCGCCCTTGAGGACGGATGTGGCGGCGGCCTCGATCTGGCCGAGGGTGGCGTGCGGCGGGATCGGCGGCACCGCCGGGTCGGTGACGAAGTCCAGCACACAGGGTGTGTCGCTGCTCAGGGCCGTCTCCCAGGCGCCGCGCACGTCCTTCGGGTCGTCGATCCGGAGGCCGTTCAGACCGAGGGAACGGGCGAAGCCGGCGTACGCCACGTCGGGGATGGACTGGGAGGGCAGGAACTGCGGGGCACCGGTCATGGCGCGCATCTCCCAGGTGACCTGGTTGAGGTCCCGGTTGTTCAGGACGGCCACGACCATCCGCGGGTCCTGCCACTCCTGCCAGTACTTGTGGACGGTGATCAGCTCGGCCAGGCCGTTCATCTGCATCGCGCCGTCGCCGACCAGTGCGATCACCGGCCGGCCGGGGTCGGCGAACTTGGCGCCGATGACGTACGGGACACCGGGTCCCATGGTGGCGAGGGTGCCGGACAGCGAGCCCCTCATGGCGCCGCGGAGTTTCAGGTGGCGGGCGTACCAGTTGGCCGCGGAGCCGGAGTCGGCGGCGATGACGACGTTCTCGGGCAGCAGGTCGTTCAGTGCGTGCACCACGTGCTCGGGGTTGACCGGGTCGGCGTCGACGGCGGCGCGCCGTTCCATGACCTCCCACCAGCGCGCGACGCCCTGCTCGATCTTCTGCCGCCAGCCGCGGTCCGTGACCGGTGTCAGCAGCGGCAGCAGCCGCTCCAGGGTCTTACGGGCGTCGCCGACGAGGTTCACCTCGAACGGGTACCGCAGGCCGACCATGTGCGGGTCGATGTCGATCTGCACCGCCCGTGCCGTGCCGAACTCCGGCAGGAACTGCGTGTACGGGAAGGAGGAGCCGACGACGAGAAGGGTGTCGCAGCCGGTCATCAGCTCGTAGGAGGGCCGGGTGCCGAGCAGGCCGATGGCGCCCGTGACGTAGGGCAGGTCGTCGTCGAGCGCGTCCTTGCCGAGCAGCGCCTTGGCCACACCCGCGCCGAGCCGTTCGGCGACCTCCATGACCTCCGCGCGAGCCCCGCGGGCGCCCTGCCCGACGAGGATCGCGACCCTCTCCCCGGCGTTGAGCACCTCGGCGGCGCGGGCGAGGTCCTCGTCGGCGGGCACCGGCGCGTACTGGGGCATGCCCAGGCTGGAGGGGACCATCTTGAAGGCGTGCCCGGGCGGCGTGTAGTCGAGTTCCTGCACGTCGGCGGGGATGATCACGGCGCACACCGTGCGGCGGGCCAGGGCGGTGCGCAGTGCGCGGTCCAGCACATTGGGCAGCTGTTCGGGGACGGTGACCATCTCGACGAAGTCGGAGGCGACGTCCTTGTACAGGCTCAGCAGGTCGACCTCCTGCTGGTAGGAGCCGCCCATGGCGCTGCGGTCGGTCTGTCCGACGATCGCGACGACGGGCACATGGTCGAGCTTGGCGTCGTACAGCCCGTTGAGCAGGTGGATGGCGCCGGGTCCGGAGGTCGCGGTGCACACGCCCACCCGGCCGGAGAACTTGGCGTAGCCGACCGCCTCGAAGGCGGCCATCTCCTCGTGCCGCGCCTGGACGAACCGGGGGTCGTCGCCGGCCCTGCCCCAGGCGGCGAGCAACCCGTTGATGCCGTCGCCGGGGTAGCCGAAGACATGCTCCACCCCCCAGGTGCGCAGCCGTTCGAGGACATGGTCGGAAACCTTCGTGGACATGGTCGTGCACCTTCCGGGGCCGGTGGGTCGGCGGGGTCGGCCGGGTCGGCGGGCGGGTGGGACGCCGGCCGCCCGGTTGCTCACCGGGGCAAGTTCCCGTCGGGGCCGGGGGCAAGCACCGCGGCCGGCCGCACGGTGCGGCGGCAGGTGACGCGCCCGGCTCGTCACGGTTGGTGCCGTGCGGGGCCATCTGCTCCGTTTGCCGTGCGCTCGGCTGGGGACTCAGCCGACCATGAGGACGACCATGAGGACCACACCGAGCCGCCCCCTCGTGCGGCAGAACCGCATCGTGTGGCTGCTGGACCGTCTGGAGCGCGAACCGCGGGCCGACGCGGTGATCGACGCGATCCGCAAGGGGATCCGGCGCCTGCCGCTGGGCGACGGGCGGGACCTTCTGCACGGCAGGTGGCTGGGACACCCGGTGCATCCGCTGATGGTGCAGGTGCCGGTCGGCAGCTGGCTGTCGGCGGCGGTGCTGGACCTGTACCCGGGGCGTTCCCGTGAGGCGGGTGTGCTGGTCGGTGTCGGCCTGGCCGCCGCCGCTCCGGCCGCGCTCACGGGCTGGGTCGACTGGGCGGACCTGCACCGGGAGCAGCAGCGTGTCGGCCTGGTGCACGCCCTGGCCAACTCGGCCGCCGTCGGCCTGTACGCCGCATCGCTCACCCGCCGTGTCCGGGGACGGCGTGCGGCGGGCCGCGCCTATGGTTTCCTGGGCCTGACGGCGGTCGCGGCCGGCGGGCTGCTGGGCGGTCATCTGGCCTACCGCCAGGCGTCCGGGGCCAACCACGCCGAGGAGGTCCCGCACGTCGTCACCGAGGGCTGGCACCGGGTCGGACCCGTGGCGGACTTCCCGGTCGGCCAGCCCGTGCGGCGCAGCGTGAACGACCTCCCGGTCCTGGTCGTCCGGGAATCCGGTGGGGCCGTGCACGCCCTGGCCGAGCGGTGCAGCCACCTCGCCGGCCCCCTCGCCGAAGGCACGGTGAGCGACGGATGTGTGCGGTGCCCCTGGCACGGCAGTGTCTTCCGGCTCTCCGACGGGTGGAACGTCCGCGGCCCGGCCACCGCGCCCCAGCCGGCCTTCGACACCCGGGTCACCGACGACGGCCAGGTCGAGATACGTCTGCGCCGGCCGCACCGGAACGGGCAGGCTGAGCACGGCCGGCACGCGCGGTCCGCGGCGAAGTACGGCCACGGCGGTCCGTAGCGGGGGTCCGGCCACGGCGGTCCGTAGCGGGGGTCCGGCCACGGCGGTCCGTAGCGGAAAGCGGCGAAGTCCGGCCACGGCGGTCCGTAGCGGAAAGCGGCGAAGTCCGGCCACGGGGTCCGCAGAGGTCCGTGCCGCCGCGGCCGGCGGTTTCTGCCCGTGTGTCCGCGGGCGGGTGCCGGCCGGCGCGCCGCGCAGGGCGCGCGCCCGTACGGTTCCGCGCACTGTGCCACGGGCGGAACACACGTGTGCGCACGAGCGTCGCCGGCGGCAGGCGCCGGTGCGGGTGAGTGCCGGCCGTGGCGGGTACTCGCGGGACATGTTCACATGTGCACTGTGGCAGGGACTGCTCGCCGGTATCGCCGGAGGAGCCGTGATGGTGCTCAGTGAGAAGATCGAGCAGGCCGTCACCGGCCGGCCCGACTCGCATGTGCCGGCGCGGGTGCTCCAGCGGCTGACCGGCCTGCCCGAGCACCCCGGCGCACAGCCGGCGGCGGTCAACTGGGCCATGCACTACGGCCAGGGCGCCCTGCTCGGCGTCCTGCGGTCCGTCATGGCCCACTCCGGACTGCGCGGACCGATCGCCTCGGCCGCGTTCACCGTCGTCCGCGTCACCAACGACCAGATTCTGGAGAACGCGACCGGCGTCGGCGCCCCGCCCGGCACCTGGCCGCGTCAGGACCTCGTCGTGGATCTGCTGCACAAGAGCGTGTACGCGTTCACCACCGGTGCGGTCGCCGACGCGTTGGCGGCCCGCGGCGGGCCCGGCCCGGGGCCGCGGCACGCCGCCGTCCGCCCCGGCCGTCACGCCGATGCCGGTCCCCTGCCCCGCTCCCAGGCCGAGGGACGGGGGAACCGACGGTGACCTGTAGGGCTGGTGCCGCGCCATGACACGCGCCAAGCGGTACGCGGTGGCCGCCTCCGGGCAGTGGACCGACGAGGAGGACGGCCGGCGCCGGCTGCCGGCCGGTGAGGTCCACGCCTGGGAACCGGGCCGGAACGAGACCGTGTGCGGGCTGTCCCTCAGCCGCTCGCAGCTCGGACGTTTCCCTCACGTCAACTGGCCCGACGTGTTCCCGGAGTCCGGTGGCGCGGCCGACCGTGTGCGGCGGGTGTGCCGGCGCTGCGCCCGAGTGGCCGGGCGACGCGGAGCGGACGCGCGCCCGCGATGGCACCGGGTCGACCCCCGGCCGTGAGCCGCTCCGAGCCGCGCACCGGCGATCCCCGCACCGCACCGACGATCCCCGCACCGCACCGACGACGACGCGTGACCGCACCCGCCGTTCCGCCGGAAGTGACCCCGGTGGTACGGCGGGCGCGGTGTGCGGTGGTCGGCGGCGCGTGCGGGGGCGGTGGATGTCACCGCGGTACCGGGCCGGGCTCCGCGATCCGGGCTGTGCGGTCACCGGACGTACGCGAGCCTGCTGACCCACTGGGAGAGCGTGAGGGAGGAGACCAGGCTGCCGCCCCCGTCCGCGCCGTTCCTGCAGTGTCGCCGGCGGGGGATGCGGGGGCGTGCGACCGGGCCGGAGTGCCGTCCGTCCGTCCCGCCGGCCAGCGCGGCGCGCAGCGTGGACAGGTGGGCCGCTACGGCGGCCAGGCAGTCGTGCTCGTCGCGGCAGGCGGCACACGTGGCGAGATGGGCGCTGACCGGGGCGGCCTCCTCCGGCGCGAGCACGTTCAGCGCGTGCCCGGCCAGCAGGTCGTGGACCGTGCGGCACTCCAGGGTGGTCTGCAGGGGG
Organism: Streptomyces thermodiastaticus; assembly: GCF_014656135.1. GTDB lineage: Bacteria > Actinomycetota > Actinomycetes > Streptomycetales > Streptomycetaceae > Streptomyces > Streptomyces thermodiastaticus. The sequence goes on along the minus strand of NZ_BNBV01000033.1, from coordinate 13,227 downwards.
GTGACGGAGGTGGTCATGTCGGCGTCCCTTCTGCGCGGGGCCACCGCCCGGAGCGGGCGGAAGCCGGCGACGCACGTGTGCCACGCCGCGTCGTCCGCAGCCGTGGACCGGTCTGTGCGGGCGGGGCCCGGCACCGGATCCGGTGCGAGGCTCCGACCGTGCTCCCAGCTTGGCCCAGGACGGGGGCCTCGCGCGTCGTCCCCGCGCAGCGTTCGCGGGCTACTGCGGCCGTGGTATCCGGCGCCGTGCGCTACGACCGGGACGGACCACGGCGGGTACGCCCGGGCGGGTCCGCGCATGCACACGGGCGGGTGGGGCCGCGTGTGCGCACGGGCGGGCGGCGACCGGCCGTGTCCGGGCACACCGTCGGTCGTCGGACGGGCCGCCGGGTGCCCGCTCAGGGTGTGCGGGAGGGTGTGACCGGTTCGTGCGCCGCGCTGACCAGGCCGCACTGGTAGGCGATGACCACGAGCTGCGCCCTGTCCCGGGCTCCGAGCTTGGCCATGGCACGGTTGACGTGGGTCTTCGCGGTCAGCGGGCTGACGAAGAGCCGTTCGGCGATCTCGTCGTTGGACAGGCCCAGCGCGACCAGTCGCATCACGTCGCGTTCCCGCGGGGTCAGGCACGCGAGCCGTTCGTGCACGGCGGCCGTGCACGGCTCGGGCTGGGCGAGGAAGCGGGTGATCAGCGCCCGGGTGGCCCGCGGGGACAGCAGCGCCTCGCCCTCGGCGACCGTCCGCACCGCGTCCAGCAGCTCACTGGGGCTGGCGCCCTTGCCGAGGAAGCCGCTCGCGCCGGCCCGCAGCGCCTCGGCGACGTACTCGTCGTCCTCGAAGGTGGTCAGGATGAGCACCTTCACACCCGCGAGGTCCTCGTCCTCGCTGATCATCCGGGTGGCGGCGAGCCCGTCCAGCTCGGGCATCCGGATGTCCATCAGGATCACGTCCGGGTGGCGTTCCTTCGCCAGTTCCACCGCCTCGCGGCCGTCGGACGCCTCGCCCACGGTCTCCATGCCCTCGGTGGCGTCGAACAGCATCTTGAACGTGCCCCGGAGCAGGGCCTGGTCATCGGCGAGCAGCACGCGCACGGTCATGGTCGTCCTCTCTCGGCGGTGTGCCGGACTCGGGGCCGTGCCACTGCGGCTCGTCCGGGCCGGCGGTGGGCCGCAGCGGCAGTTCGGCGGTCACCGTGAAACCGCCGCCGGGGCGGATGCGCGTGGTCAGCTGCCCGCCGACGCTGGCGGCCCGCTCGCGCATGCCGATCAGCCCGTGCCCGGTGCCCGGCTGCGGCTCGTGCCGCTCGGCCCGCCCGTCGTCCTCCACGGTGATCGTCAGCCACTCGGGGCGGTAGTGCAGGGTCAGCCGGGCGTGGTCCGCGCCGGCGTGCTTGCGCACGTTGGTCAGGGCCTCCTGGATGATGCGGTACGCGGCCAGGCCCACGGCCGGGGTCGGTGCCCGCTCGGTGCCGTGCACCGTGTACGTCACGACCAGTCCGACCCGTTCGAACGAGGTCAGCAGGGCCGGTACCTGGGCCAGCCCCGGAATCGGGTCCCGGGGTGCCTCCGGGTCGTCGGACTGCCGCAACAGGCCGACGGTGACCCTGAGTTCGTCCAGTGCCGACCGGCTCGTCTCCCGGATGTCCTTCAGCGCGGCGAGGATCTGCTCCGGCCGCTGCTCCACCAGGTGGACGGCGACCCCGGCCTGAGCGTTGATCAGGGCGATGTGGTGGGCGACCACGTCGTGCAGTTCGCGGGCGATGCGCACCCGTTCGGCCGCGACCCGCTGCCGGGCCTCCTCCTCACGGGTGCGTTCGGCGTGCTCCGCGCGTTCCTCGACGGCGGCCACATAGGCCCGGCGGGAGCGCACGCCGTCGCCGACGGCGGCGGGCAGTGCCGTCCAGGCGAGCATCGCCGCGTTGTCCGGGGACAGCCAGGAGCCCGAGTCGAGGGCCACGGCCGCCCCGACGAGCACGGCGGCCGATCCGGCGGCCGCGGTCCAGGCGGTGCGCCGGTCGGTCGCCGCGGCCACGGTGTAGACGGACACGATGACGGGGCTGGTCACCAGGGGGCTCTCGCGGACCCCGAGCACCTGGAACACCACCCCGCAGCCGACGGCGACCAGCAGGACGCCGCACGGATGACGGCGGCGCCACAGCAGGGACGCGCAGCCGATCCCGGCGATGACGACCGCGGGCCACCGCACCTCGAACCGGTGCTCGTGCGGGACCACCGAGGCGGCCAGGACGGACAGGACGAAGAGCACGAGCGAACTCAGCACGTCCCGGCGGCCGGCCCGTGCCCGCGCCGCGCGCCGCGAACCGCTGATCACTGCCATGGGACCACCGTAGGGTCCGTGCGCGATCCGCGCCGTTCAGCGACGGCGGCGGCGGTTCCTCCGGGTGACCGCGGCACGCCTGGCCCGGTGACCCGCACTCCGCCCGGGCCGTCCCGCGCGTGTCAGCGGCCGCCGGGGCGGCCGAGCAGCCCGGCGACCTGGTCTCCGGCGATCCGCCAGGCCTCGGCGGGGGCGTCGCGGAGCGCGGTGGCCCGCAGCGCGTCGAGGGTGTCAAGGACGTCGGTGCCGCACAGGACGCTCGCGCTGATGACGTCGTAGCCGTCGCGGACGGCGATGCGCAGCCGCAGCCGCCCCTCGTCCTCGGCGTGCAGGGCGGAGGCGACGACCAGCGGCGGCGGGCCGCCCGGGTCGCCGGGCAGTTTGCGGTAGGCACTGGCGACGGGAGCGGGCCAGCGCAGGGCGAGCAGCAGCGGCCCCTTGGCCACGACCTCGGCCAGATCCGTCTCGTGCACGCCGTCCGTGCCGAGGACGGTCGCACGGGCGTCCAGGACGAGCGCCGCGGGCAGCAGGCAGCGCAGGGCGCTGCCGACGAGGTTGCCGCCGACGGTCGCGGCCCGGCGCACCGCCCCGGTGCCCACTTGGGCCGCGGCGAGGCGCAGCACCTGCGGCACCCGCTCGTCGATCCGGTGCAGCACGACCGCCGCACCAAGCTCCTGCGGGCCCAGGACGTTGGCCTCGGGCACCTGGCGCAGCGACATCGCCTGGTCGGGGAAGCCGTCCCGCTGCCAGGTGGCCCACACCAGGGTGGCGCCGCCGACCGGGACGGCTCCCTCGACGAGGCACTGCCGGGCTTCGGACACGGACGTGGGCAGACGCAGCAGCACGGCAACCGACCTTTCCTCGCGGGAAGTCCGGGCGGTGGGCAGGGCGTGGTGCGCCGCGTGCCCGCCGGCAGGGCGCATTCTGCTCGCACACCGGGGGGCGCATGGAGGGCGCATGCCGGCTCACGCGGGTGGGCCGCGCCGTCGGTCCGCTCCGGCGTGTGCCCGCGGGAGGACGGCCGGCCAGGACCGTGGTGCGCCGCTGAGCGACGCGCCCCCGGTGCCGCGGCCGCCCGTCACCGGCCGCGCAGCACCGTGAACGCCTGCCGGGCGGCGGCCGCGATGGCCGGCCCGCCGACGCCGACGGTCCGCGCCGCCGAGCGCTGTGCGGCACCCGCGGCCCGCCGCAGCCGCTGGACGCCGTCGAGCACGTCCTGTGCGTACGGCAGCAGGGACAGACCGAGCTCGGTGGTGGTCACCTGCCGGCGGGAGCGGTCCGTCGCAGCCGGCCCGACACGCCCGGTTCCCGCCCCGTGGACTCTGGGAGCCCCTCTGTCATGACCAGCCCCGTCTCTTCGGCCCGGCGCCGCCTGCTCACGGCGGGCCTCGCCGCCTCGGCCGCCGTGCTCCCCGGTCGTCTCCTCCTCCGCGGCGTCGGGGGCGCCCGGCCGGCGGCAGGAGGCCGCGGACCGGCTCGGCGGCCTGGAGGACCGCTACGGCGCCCGGCTCGGTGTGTACGCCCGCGACATTCGCACCGGGCAGGTCGTCGCGCACCGGGCCGGCGAGGTGTTCGCGATGTGCTCGGTCTTCAAGGCGTTCACCGCCGCGGCCGTCCTGGCCGGCCGGAACCGCTGCACCCCGCTGGACCGGCTCGTCGCCTGCCCGCCGGCGGATCTGCTGCCGGACTCGCCGCGCACCGAGGAGCACGCCGGCACCGGGATGACGGTGGACGACCTGTGCGCGGCGGCCGTCCGGTACAGCGACAACACCGCCGGCAATCTGCTGCTGCGTCAGATCGGCGGCCCGGCCGGACTGACGCGGTTCCGGCGTTCGCTCGGCGACCGGGTGAGCCGGCTCGACCGCTGGGAGCCCGACCTGAACACCGCCGTGCCCGGCGACCCGCGCGACACCACCACCCCGCAGGCCCTGGGCCGTCGGCTGCAGCGGCTGGCCCTCGGTGACGCTCTGCCCGCCGCGGACCGTGCCCGGCTGGTGGACTGGATGAAGGGCAACACGACCGGCGACAAGCGGATCCGGGCCGGACTGCCGCAGGGCTGGACCGTCGCGGACAAGACCGGCACCGGCTCCTACGCCGGCGCCCACGACGTGGGGGTCGCCCGGACCACCCGGAACACGCCTGTCGTGCTGGTGGTCCTGTCGTCCCAGGAGACCTCGGACGCGCCGGTGGACGAGGCGCTGATCGCCGACGCGGCACGTGTCGTCGCCGGCATCCCGGCACCGGGCGAATGACCGGCCCGGCGGCCCCGCGCCCCGGGCGGTGCGGCCGGCCGCCGGCGAACGGGCACGTCGGGCGGCGGCGAGAGGGTACGTCAGGCGGCGGGCAACTGCGGGCGGCTCCCCCGCGCCTGTGACGTACATCCCTGACAGGCGCCTGTGGGATATCTGCACAACGCATACGCATTCGGTGCTCCGCATACGCGAGTTCACCACCGAACAGCGCCGCGGAGGCACATCCGGCGGGCATCGGGCCGCGCACCCGGGCCGGCGGCGGCCGGGGTATGGAGAAGCTGCCATCGACGCGTGATCGTTTCCGCACAGATGCGCACACTGTGACCACCCGGCCACCGTGCGGCAGCAGCCCCATGGTTGGAAGCCTGTGGCGCACCGTGTTTTGATCTCAGGCACCGCCCAGCACTCGGCCGGCCCGGACAGGGCCCGGTCACGTCGGCGGCGGCCGCGGTCCCGCAGGTCCGCGCCCGGCGGGTCCGCCCGGTGCGACCGGTGACGGGTCACCGCCCCACCACGGGTCCGCCTTCCGTGATCCACGATGTGAAGGGAAGTCTCCTCATGAACTCCGCCTCCCGGATCGAGACGGCCGCGCTCTCGGACACCGAGCTGGACAACGTCGCCGGCGGCCTGGACGTGCAGGCCGGCGTCGGCGTCAACGTGATCGCCGGCGTCGAGATCGACCGCTCCGGCATCCACGTCCAGGCGGGCGCCGGCGCGTACGCCGGCGTGAACGTCGGTCAGCTCCCGCAGACCGGCGTCGGCCTCGGCCTCTGATCCGCCCCGGCACACCTGGTGCGGCCGCTGTCCTGCCCGGCGAGCGGCCGCCCGTCGGGCAGGGAGGAACGCGCCGTCGGGGTCAGCCGGTAGGAGTCGGTCAGATCCCGTACCTCCACGGAGACGAACGCCCTCTCGGCCCGGTCGGCCGGCAGGTGCCTGCGGAGCAGACCCAGGACCCTGTCGGACAGGTGGGCCTTCAACGCCTCGGACCGGCCCGGCATGAGGCCGATCTCCGCGTGCACGAACACGGCCGCCTCGTCGGGATCGTTGCCGATGTAGGTCTCGGCCGGCCGGAAGAAGGTCTTGCACACTCCCGTCGAACCGGTCTCCGTCAGCACCAGCGGGTGAAGTTCCTTGATCAGGGCATCCCGGTCGAAAGCATCGGCCAGCTGCGCGGAGTAGTCGATGGTGAGGTGCGGCATGAGAAACCTTTCGGGGATCTAGTTTTCTCAGGCAACTATTTTCACCCCGTGGCACCCGGGCCCCGGCCCGGGGTCGTCCGCACCCTCCGCACCGCGCGGGTGCGGACCGTCGGCCGCCCCTCACGGCGGCGGGACGCACACCCTCCCCACACCCCGCGCACACCCTCCGCACATCCTGTGCCGCCACGGAGACGCCGGCCGCTGCTCCCGTCGCTCCGCACGCTTGCCCGCCCGCCCGGCCCGTCACCCCCGGTACGCCTCCAGCAGCCGCAGCCACACCTCGCTGATCGTCGGGAAGGACGGGACCGCGTGCCACAGCCGGTCCACGGGAACCCGGCCGGCGACGGCAACGGTCGCCGAGTGCAGCAGCTCGCCCACCCCCGGCCCGACGAAGGTGACGCCGCGCAGGATGCCCTCGTCCAGATCGACGACCATGCGGGCCCGGCCGCGGTAGCCGTCGCCGTACAGCTGGGCACCGGCGACCGAGGACAGATGCACGTCGACGGCACGCACCCGGTGGCCGGCGCGTTCGGCCTCCGCGAGGGACAGGCCGACGGCCGCGGCCTCCGGGTCGGTGAAGACGACTTGCGGGACGGCGTGATGGTCGGCGGTGGCCGCGTACGTGCCCCAGGCACCGGGCTGCGGCAGGGCGCGGCCCGCCGCGCGCGCCCCGATGACGTCACCGGCGATCCGGGCCTGGTACTTGCCCTGATGGGTGAGCAACGCACGGTGGTTGACGTCACCGCAGGCATACAGCCAGTCGGTGCCGTCGACCCGCAGGGTGTCGTCCACCGTCAGCCACGAGCCCGGCTGCAGTCCGACGGTCTCCAGGCCGATGTCGTCGGTGCGCGGGGCGCGACCGGTGGCGAAGAGGATCTCGTCGGCCTCCAGGCGGTCGCCCGTGCCGGTGACGGCCACGACGGTGCCGTTGTCACGGCTGACCGACGTCACCGAGGTGCCGGTGCGGATGTCGGCGCCCGCCTCGGTGAGCGCCTCGGCGACCAGTTCCCCGGCGAAGGGTTCCATGCGGGGCAGCAGTCCGGCGCCGCGCACCAGGACGGTGACCCGGGAGCCGAGGGCTTGGAAGACGGTGGCCATCTCGGCGGCGACCACGCCTCCGCCGACCACGAGCAGCCGGCCGGGCACCTCCTGGGCACTGGTGGCCTCGCGGCTGGTCCACGGCCTGACGTCGGCCAGGCCGGGCAGCTCGGGCAGCCGGGCCCGGGTGCCGGTGCACACGGCGACCGCGTGCCGTGCGGTCAGGGCGGTGACCTTGCCGTCCGCCGCGGTGACCGTGACCGAGCGCTCGCCGGTCAGCCGTCCGTGACCGCGGTACAGGTCGGCGCCGATGCTCTCCACCCAGACGACCTGGCCGTCGTCGTGCCAGTGGGAGGCGTACTCGTCACGGCGGGCGAGGACCGCGGCGGCGTCCAGCGGTCCGCGCACCGCCTGGCCCAGCCCGGGCACGCGGCGGGCCTCGGCACGCGCGACGACGGGGCGCAGCAGCGCCTTGCTGGGCATGCACGCCCAGTACGAGCACTCGCCCCCGACCCGTTCGCTCTCCACGATCGCGGTCGACAGTCCGGCCGCGCGGGTGCGGTCCGCCACGTTCTCCCCCACGGGTCCGGCGCCCAGCACCACGACGTCGTACGCGATGGTTTCCGTTTCCGTCATGAAGTCAGTCTGGTGGGAGGTGTGCGCGGTGGCCACACGGGGCACGCGCACGGAATAGCCGTGCCGCCGGCCGTGTTGCCGCCCACGGCTTCGTCATTCCGACAGGCCCGGACAGAAAGAGGGAACGCGCCATGACCAGCACCGTGGAGCTCACGAAGGAGAACTTCGACCGGACGGTCACGGAGAACGACTTCGTGCTCATCGACTTCTGGGCGTCCTGGTGCGGTCCGTGCCGTTCCTTCGCCCCGGTGTACGAGAAGGCGGCTCAGGACAACCCGGATCTGGTGTTCGGCAAGGTGGACACCGAGGCCCAGCCGGAACTGGCGGCCGCCTTCGGCATCCAGTCCATTCCCACGCTGATGATCGTCCGTGACCGGGTGGCCGTGTACGCGCAGCCGGGCGCGCTGCCGGAGGCCGCGCTCGCCGATGTCATCTCCCAGGCGCGCGACCTGGACATGGACGAGGTGCGCAAGGCGGTCGCCGAGCAGCAGGCGCAGGCGGAGCAGCAGGGCCGGGACCAGTAAGGCCGCCTCCGGCGCGTCCTCACTCCGCGGAACCGCCGGGCATCGGCCGTACGGCGCACGGGCCCTTCCGTCTCACGGAGGGGCCCGTCGTTGCGTCCGGGCACACCGTCGGGCCCGTGCGGGCGGCAGCCGCTCCCGCGGCGGGCGAGCGGCGGCAAGCGGCAGGAACCGCGCGGGGCGGACGGTGAGCAAGGACGGGGCGGCTTGTCGCCCGCACCGGCACCTCGGGCGGGCCGGAGCCGTGCGAGTCGTCGTCAGGCGGGCTGCCGAGCGGCGGTCACGCGGGCGACCAGGTCGTGCCACCCGTGCTGCAGCCGTTCCATCGGCATGTTGCATTGCCGGGTCAGGTGGTGGATGAGCGCGGGTTCCAGATAGCCCATCAGCGTCTGGGCGAGGAGTTCGCAGTCCGCGTCCGGGACCGCCTGCCGCAGCAGCATGAGCACATGCCCGTAGCGGGCCCGGCGAGGGGGGACGAGGAAGCGGCGGTCGGGACACGGCTCGGCCGCGAGCTGCAGTTCGAGGTCGTCGGCAGCCCGGCGCAGCGCGGCGCAGCCGAAGGCCCGCAGCCGCTCCACCGGCGGGGCACCGGGCCCCAGGGGGGCGGGACCGCTCAGGAAGGCGGCCTGGAACTTCTTCTCCTCGTGGTCCAGCAGCGCCATGAGCAGGCCGGTACGGTCGCCGAACCGGCGGAAGACCGTGCCCTTGCCCACCTTCGCGGCCGCCGCGACGGCTTCCATGGTGACCCCGGCCGCACCGTGTTCCGCGACCAGGCGGGCGGCCGCGTCGAGCAATCGGGCACGATTGCGTGCGGCGTCCGCGCGCAGGCAGGGCTCCTCGGCTCCGGTACCGAACGGGACCAGCACCGGCGTTCCGTCCAGCGGTTCCTCGGGCTGAGGGCAAGGCGGCAGCGCTGTGGACATGTCCACAGCGTAAAGCATTCCCAGCGAACTGGACCGTGGTCCGGTTGGTCTGGTAGAAAATTAAACGGACCTCGGTCCGGATCGTAACGGCACTGTTTCAGCCTCTGGGAGTTCCTCATGTCTGTTCGCATTCTCGCGCTCGTCGGCAGCCTGCGCTCCGGCTCGCACAACCGCCAGCTGGCCGAGGCCGCCGGCAAGCTCGCCCCCGAGGGCGTCGAGGTGGATGTGTACGAGGGCCTGGGTGAGGTCCCCTTCTACAACGAGGACATCGATGTGGAGGGCAGCGTGCCGACCGCCGCCGCCCAGCTGCGTGAGCACGCCACCCGGGCCGACGCCCTGCTGCTGCTCTCCCCCGAGTACAACGGCAGCATCCCGGCCGTGCTGAAGAACGCCATCGACTGGCTGTCCCGTCCGTACGGCGCCGGCGCCATCGCGGGCAAGCCCGTCGCCGTCATCGGCACCGCGGCCGGCCAGTACGGCGGCGTGTGGGCGCATGACGAGACCCGCAAGGCCGCGGGCATCGCCGGCGGCAAGGTCATCGAGGACGTCAAGCTGGCCATCCCGGGCTCCGTGACCCGCTTCGCCGAGACCCACCCGGTCGACGACGCCGAGGTCGCCGCCCAGCTGACCGAGGTCATCGCGCGCCTGCAGGGCCACGCCACCGAGGCCGCGGCCGCCTGAGCCGCACCTGCCGCCCGGTCCGGCCGGGTGTCCGAGCGACCGGCAAGGGGCCGGAGCCGTCGACGTACGGGCTCCGGCCCCTGTCGCTGTCCGGGGCCGGCAGCCCCGCGGCGTGCACGGCGACCACCCGGGCGAGGACGCCTCGCACGACCCCTCCCGCGCCGCGCCGGGTCAGACCGTGAGCAGGCAGACCCCCAGGGCGACCAGAACGGCCGCCTTGGCCGCCTCCAGGGCCACGTACACCAGATGCGCCCGCGAGCGCTGGCCCTCGCCGCTGTCCTGACCCGCCAGGACGCGGTCGGAGCGGCGGTTGAGCCGCGGACGCACCGCGGCGAGCTGGGCCAGCAGCACGGCGGCCGCGCCCGCCGTCAGGCCGAGCACGCGGGCCGGTGCGTCGCCGGCGGCGACCGCGACGACCACCACGCAGGCCAGGACGGCCTCCACCGCGTTCAGCGCCCGGAAGACCAGGCGGCCGATGCCCAGGCCGATCGGCACGGTCACACCGGGGGCGCGGAACTTCAGCGGCGCCTCCAGGAAGGAGATGCCCAGCACCATGCCGAGCCAGACGAAGGTGACCGCGCCCGCCGTCGCGGCCGCTGCGGCGCTCATCGCCGCACCGCCTCGCCGCCGGACGCCTCCGGACCGTGTGCGGCCGGCCGGCCGCACAGGACGGGCGCCTGCGGCGGCACCGCGTGCCGACGAGCACCGCCTCGCACGGATGCCACGTCTCTTCACCCCTTCCCGTCCGCGGTGACGGTGCGCACCTCGCGCATGGAACAATCGCGGGAGAAGCATAGAGACCCATCCGGGGGACGAGAGAACGAGGTGTGCCCCATGACGTCGCCCGCCGCAGGCGGCACCGGGCAGGCCGGGTCCGGGCCGGCGGAACCGCGCGTCCTGTGCGACGCCCACGCGCTCGCCGGCGACCCGCCGGTGCCGGCCGGTGTGCTGTGGAAGCTCCAGGAGGAGGGGCGCCAGCTCGACGCCAACCTCGTGCGGGTCGCACCGGGCGGGCACATCGCGACGCACTGCGAACCGGATCTCGACGTGCTGCTGTACGTCGTCGCGGGCAGCGGTGTCCTCGGCGCCGGTACGCCGGGCGAGCCGCGCCGGCTCACCGAGGGCGCGACGGTGTGGCTGCCGCACGGCTCCACGCGCAGCATCACCGCGGGCGAGGACGGACTGACCTGTCTGACGGTGCACCGGCGCCGGCCCGGCATGCAGATCCGCCCGCGGGGCTCCGGCTCCTGACCTGCGGCGCACCCCGCCGTGAAACCCCGTGCGACGTGCGGCAGTCGACGCCGTGCCCGGCGTCCGCGCGCAAGATCGCACACCGTAGGGTGTCCCCGTGACCGCCTTCGACGACGACGCGATACCGGGCCGTTACGGCCCCACCGCCACCACCGAGGCCGATCCCCGTCAGGTGGGCCGGGTGCGCACCGAGTACGCGCCCGCGCACGACGGCGACCCCGACCCCGGGGAGATCGTCTGGACGTGGGTGCCGTTCGAGGAGAACGACGGGCGGGGCAAGGACCGCCCCGTGCTGGTGGTGGCCCGGGAGGCCGAGGGGACGCTGCTGGCCGTCCAGCTGTCCAGCAAGGCCCACAACGGGGACCGTGCGTGGGTGCCGCTCGGCAGCGGCCCGTGGGACCGGTCGGGCCGCGACTCGTGGGTGAACGTCGACCGGGTGCTGCGGCTGCACGAGGAGGGCATGCGCCGCGAGGCCTGCGCGCTGGACCGGATGCGGTTCAACTCGGTGATCCACCGGCTGCGGGAACGCTACGGCTGGACCTGACCCCGGCGTGCGGGTGCACGGCGCCCCCGTGGACGCCGTGCACGCGGCAGGACCGGCCGGAGCCGTACGCCCGGACACGCACCCGCCCACGGCCGTGTACGCATCGTGAGCCACACCGCACGCTCGGTGCAACCGTTTTTCCTGCCGCGACCTGACCGGCGAAGCCGCAGGTGGGGACCGCGTGATTCCGGCACACATCGCGCAATCGCAGATTTCGGGGCACGATGTTCCCGTTGTGCACCCTTGTGCGCGACCCGAGGGGCTCGGGTGGGACGGAACACCCGTTCCGTCCTGTTCCCCGCGGGTCGGTGACATGGGGAATCTCGAAAGGATCCCGACATGTCCGATGCGCGAGACGTGGTGGTGGGCGGGTGCGGCCCGCCCCTCACCGCCCTGACCGAGGCCGAGGTCGAGGCGCTGGTCCGGGGCATCTGCTTCAAGACCGGCCCGCCGCGCACCGTCGGGGTCGAAGTGGAGTGGCTGGTCCACGAGGTGCACACCCCGTGGCTCCCGGTCACCCGCGAACGTCTCGAGGCGGCCTACGCCGCCCTGCGGAGTGTGCCGCTGACCTCGGCGCTCACCGTCGAACCGGGCGGGCAGCTGGAGCTGAGTTCACCGCCCGCCCGCAGCCTGACGGAGTGCCTCTCCGTCGTCCGCGCCGATCTCGCCGCGGTCCGCGCCGTCCTGGCCGGCCAGGATCTGTGCCTCGTCGGCCTCGGTCACGATCCCTGGCACACCCCCCGCAGGTTTCTCAGGGAGCGCCGGTACGACGCCCTGGAGGCCTGCCTGGACCGCGGCGGCCCGGCCGGCCGGCACATGATGTGCACGTCCGCCTCGGTGCAGGTGTGCCTGGACACCGGCCACGAGGAACCCGGCCCGCTGGGTCACGTACGGCGCTGGTGGCTCGCGCACCAGCTCGGCCCGGTCCTGGTGGCCGCGTTCGCCAACTCCCCGCTGCTCGGGCGCCGGCCCACCGGCTGGCTGTCCACACGGCAGCTGCTGTGGGCGCAGATAGGCCCCGGCCGGGCGGGCGCTCCCCCGCTCGGCGACGACCCCCGCGCCGCCTGGGCCCGGCATGTGCTGGACGCCCCGGTGATGTGCGTACGGCGCGACGACGGGCCGTGGGAGGTGCCCGAGGCACTGCCCTTCCGCCACTGGGTCCGCTCCGGCCTGCCGCGGCCGCCCACCCGGGAGGACCTCGACTACCACCTCACCACGCTGTTCCCGCCGGTCAGGCCGCGCGGCCACCTGGAGCTGCGGATGATCGACGCGCAGCCCGGTGACGACGGCTGGATCGTGCCGCTCGCGGTGACGACGGCCCTGTTCGACGACCCGCAGGCGGCGGAGACCGCGTACCGGGCCGTCGCACCGCTCACCGAGCGCAGCCTGGGGCTGCCCGCCCCGCACAATCCGCTGTGGACGGCGGCCGCCCGCTCCGGGCTCGCCGACCCCGGGCTGCGGCAGGCGGCCGTCACCTGCTTCGCCGCCGCCCTTCGGGCGCTGCCCCGCCTGGGGGCGGACACCGAGGTGACGGACGCCGTCGCCGCCTTCCAGGACCGCTATGTGCGGCGCGGCCGCTCTCCCGCTCACGATCTGCTCGACCGGATCCACGGCGGCACGGAGCCGGCCCGCACCGCGCCCGGTCCCGCCCGGCCGGGCGCTCGCCGGATCCGCACACCTGTGACGTCCGCCGGGCGGACACCCACCGCGCACGGGAAGGACGAGACAGCATGACCGAGACCGCACCCGACACCACGGCCGAGGCCGAAGCGCTGCGTGAGCGGGCGTGGAGTTCGCTGACCGCGGCCCGTGCCCGGACCACGCTGCTGACCACCTGTGTGGACGAGCC
>NZ_BNBV01000032.1 GCF_014656135.1 Streptomyces thermodiastaticus | reverse complement strand
TGACGATGAGCATGGTGACCCACTCCACGAGTGCATGCGGCAGGTCGAGTGCGGCAGGATAGATGACCAACGAGGCCTCTGAGCAGCGTGATTGAGACGTCAGACATCTCGATCAACTGCCCGGGGGCCTCGCTCGTTGAGCTTGGCGGGCGTCACCTGATCGGGGCCCAACTCGAAGAAGCTTAGTGTGTCATCGTGGCCGTAGGTCTGCATTCCAGGGATTGCCTCCGGGCCCTTTCCCGGATCCTTTCGCGGGCGCTTCAACCTGGTGCTTTCGTCGCGGAATCATGGGAGGTCGACGTCGACTCCACGATCTGCCGGGCTCATCAGCACGCCCTGGCGCCGCCGCGACGGGCAGGCCCGTGATCCACCGTCGGACGGCACCCGCGCCGAGCCCGAGCATCACGGCCGGGCCGGCCACGAGGGGCCTCACCACCGCGAGATCCACCTGGCCTGCGAGCAAGGCCAAGGGCCGCTGTCTCCTCTGGTCACCGCAGGCCGGCGCGGTGACAGTCCTCGGGCAGACCAGCAGCGACCGCTGCAGATCAGGTGCTGTGGGTGACAGCCGCAGGTCACCCCAGTCGATCTGCGACACTGGTACGACCATGCCCAAGCCCGGAGAACTGGCAGTAGCCGGGCAGCAATAAGCCCCTAAGGGCTGTCCCGTAAATCGCTTCTGACGTGCCGGGTGACCTGCTCGTTTGCCGGTCACCCGGCGAGGGCGAGGTTGTGCAGGCGGGCGACGCTGAGCATGGCGTGATGCACGCCGTCACCCCTGAGCCGGCAGTCGCGGAGAATCTTCCAGCCCTTCATGCGGGCGAAGGCGTGCTCGATCCGGGCCCGCACCCGGCGGTGCGAGGCGTTGTGCTCCTCCTTCCAGGACGGCGATTCCTCGTCCTTGTGCCGGCGGTAGTGCGGAATGACCAGGCCGGTGCCCCGGTAGCCGCCGTCGGCGATCACCGTGGTCCTGCCGACGGCGGCCTTGGCGCCGGAGTCCTCCCATGCCTTGCAGTCGTTGCGGTTGCCGGGCAGGGGCCGGCCTACGGCGATGACTAGTCGGGTGTCGGCGTCGATGATGACCTGGTGGTTGGTGGAGTACCGGTAGTTCTTCGACTGCTCGGCCACCTGGTGGTCACGGGTGGGGATCAGGGTGCCGTCCACGATCAGCACGGTGTCCTTGCGGAACCTCTTGCGCTGCTGCAGCGCGAGTGAGGGTGCGAGGTTGTCGATGATGCGGTCCGCGGCCGACTTGGACACCCCGAACGGCGGGGCCAGTTGGCGCAGGGTGAGGTTCGTGCGCCAGTACGCGGCGACCAGGAGCACGCGGTCCTCCAGGGGCAGGCTCCAGGGCGGGCCCTTGCGCACCGGGTCCGCACCCTCGCGCCGCAGCGCGGTGACCAGCTTGCCGGACTGCCGCGGGCTCAGCCCGGTGAACGGGGCTGTCCAGGAGGGCTCCGACGCCGTGATCACACCAGCCACGACATGATCATCTCACCCATGACCAGCAGTTACGGGACAGCCCCTACCAGCACGTTCAGTGCGGATGGGGGCCTGGTTAAGGTCACTGGGCCGTCTCTGGGCCGTCAGGCTCGCGCGGGGCTGGGAGAAGCACCCGATCCACGGCCTTCCTCATCCGCTCCTGGCTCGACGGCATCAGGTGCGCATACACCCGCAATGTCAGCCCAGGGTCGGAGTGCCCCAGGTACTCGCTCACGGCCTTAATGCTTTCGCTGGTGTCCAGCAGCAGCGAGGCGTAGAAGTGATTGAGCGCGTATATGCCATGCTCGCGAGCGGATGCATGCTTGCCGCACTCCCCGGCCTCCGAAATAAAGGCCCGCGCCCGGCGCGGGCGCGCGCCGCCTTATCAGCGGGGCTGCCGCCCTGTCTTCGCCAGCGGCGGCCCCGCCCGGCGGCGCGCTGCGTGCAAGCGGGCGAAGGTAGGGACGTCATCCGCGGGCACAAGAAGATGCCTCCGGCGGGGGATCAGCCGGCACCGGGATGGAGGGGCGCCGCCGACTGCGGCTCTGTAGGGGCGTGCGCGAGGAGCTCCCACCCCATCCACCGTCGACCCAGGCAGAGCCGAGCAGACGCGGCCTATGGCGTCCAGGTCGTGCGTACAGTGGCGTCCTCTACCTGAACGCTATGGACCACACCCGCTCCACGGTGTGTGGGTCGACGGCGGACGGGATGGGAGCTGGAGTAGTGGGTTGTTGTAGGTCCTTCCTCGCACCTCGCCGTTGTGACTGGAGAATTGATGCTTCGGCCCACCACCGAGGCTGTACGCGGTGCTGACGCCATACTTGGACAGCCTGAACAAGACGCCTCAAGTCGCCGAACGCGCGCTTAGCCGTACCAGCCACGAACGCAGTATTTTGCTCGGTCCTCACCTCAGTACCTGAAGGGGTCGGCGACACCATGCAGGCGAGCCTCAACATGAGTGGACAGGAACGCACAGCAGCGTTCGTAGAGCCCTAGGAGTTGGCGGCCTTCAAGTTTTCTGCGAAGCAAGTCGTACAAGTCTAGAAGCTTCGCTACGTCCATGATGGCGTATTCGACTTGCTGACGAGTCAGGTCAGGCGAGAGCCAGTCGGTGAAGCGGAGTGACTTATCGAGAGCCAAATCAAAGTTAGACATCATCAGATGCTTGAGAGAGTAATCCTCCGCTCGGGCACCTGGATTGAGGAGCTTGGCGGCAATCTTTGTGCATGCCACATTTTTGGCGCTCGCACCCCAGGACGCTGCCATGAACGACAGATCGAAGGGTGCATGATGGAATACCTTAAGTACACTCGCATTGGCCAAGAGGCAGCTCAAGTTGGGAGGAGTCTCGCTAGCCAGTCCGGTCACGACAAACGCGCCACCCTCGGACGTGAAGAGCTGGCATGTGCCGATTCGGGCAGTCTTCGGGTCGAGACCGTTCGTCTCGATGTCCCAAGCAACTCGACCCGCTGCCTCTATTTCTCGACGGATTTCGGGGGTGATGTCGCCGGGTAGAATCTGCACATAGTCAGCTGCATTTACGCTATGGGTAGAGTTTGACGCTGGCATTCAAGACCCCTTCGAGATCTGCGCTGAAGAAATCGTATAAAGTCCCGCCTTCTCGACAGCTGAGAGCAGGCACAGTCGCGCTTCGGTTGTCCTTGTGGTGATAGAGGGTAACGATGAAAACGTCATCAACTCGATACGCTGTGAACGCTCTGAACACAGCCGACACATAGATTTCGACTCGTCCAGACCCCGCACCTCCATCGAGATCTTTGTACCCATCGATGGCTTCCGTAAGCTTGTTGCGCACTCGATCTTCGGTCATGTTGAAGCGAGTGGCAAAGATTTTGACGCACTCCACATCGTTCGGGTCGGGCAAGCACACCCTGATTTTAGAATCAGAGCGAGACGCGATTCTCGCCAGTCGAGCCTGATTCGTGTTACGCCAAGTAGTAGCCCATGCTGCGAAAATATCTACTTTCTTTGCGCCGTCGAGCCGGCGCTCCCAATCGATAACCTTCGAATAGTCCGTGCCTATGGAGTCTAGGCCGGCAGACTCCATATCATTCTTAAAGCGGAGAACTTCCAGCATTTCCTGGAAAAATGACCGCCTCCCGACCAACTCCCAAAGCACTGCAAGAGCGACGGAAGCAATCAACAATCCGCCGACTTGATTCGCGAGAGTGCCGAAAGATTCGTGACGCTCAAACCATGCCAGTTCTGATACGTATAGAAAGAGTCCGCCGACTCCCGCGGACACTATTGCGATCAACCAGTACTTCAGGTTGGTCACACGGCGGTATGGATTGTTCGTCACAGATGCCCTCCCCTACAGACGCGACGGTAGCGTGTGCCACTGACAGTGGCTTCCGTCTGCTTCTCCGCGTGACTGTAGCGAGCGGCGCCCGGCCCAGTCATGGCCTCGTAACAGACTGGTACTCCGGCGCCTTCTACGTCTCCGATCGTTCGCGACGTCGTGAACCGCGTAGCCCGGAAGCGCCAGCTGCCGATGGTGCCCGACACCTGACCAGCAGCCGTCGCCGCAAGGTCAGGGTTCGCCGCCTCGACGAGTGGGAGGCCGCCGGCGAGTGATCGGCGCTGCGCCGTCTCTGGGCCGTCCGAGGCCGCTCAGCGGCGACCGGCGACGACTACTAACGACAGTCGTAGGGAGCGACAGCCGCAGGTCACCCCAGTCGATCTGCGACACTGGTACGACCATGCCCAAGCCCGGAGAACTCACATTCGTCGCGCCGCGCGGAGCCAAGAAGCCGCCGCGGCACCTTGCCGATCTCACGCCTGCCGAGCGCAAGGAGGCGGTCGCCGCGATCGGTGAGAAGCCGTTTCGCGCCAAGCAGCTCTCGCAGCACTACTTCGCGCGGTACGCCCACGACCCGGAGCAGTGGACCGACATCCCCGCGGCCTCGCGGGGCAAGCTGCGCGAGGCGCTGCTGCCGGAGCTGATGACGGTCGTGCGGCATCTGTCGACCGACCAGGGCACCACCCGCAAGACGCTGTGGCGGCTGTTCGACGGCACGCTCGTGGAATCGGTGCTGATGCGCTACCCGGACCGGGTGACCATGTGCGTCAGCTCTCAGGCCGGGTGCGGCATGAACTGCCCGTTCTGTGCCACGGGGCAGGCCGGGCTCGACCGGAACCTGTCGACCGCCGAGATCGTGCACCAGATCGTCGACGGCATGCGGGCCCTGCGCGACGGGGAGGTGCCCGGAGGACCCGCGCGGCTGTCCAACATCGTGTTCATGGGCATGGGCGAGCCGCTGGCCAACTACAACCGGGTCGTGCGGGCCATCCGGGCGCTGACGGACCCCGAGCCGGACGGCCTGGGGCTGTCCCAGCGCGGCATCACCGTCTCCACGGTGGGCCTGGTACCGGCGATCCACCGGTTCGCCGACGAGGGGCTCAAGTGCCGGCTGGCCATCTCCCTGCACGCCCCCGACGACGAGCTGCGCGACACCCTCGTCCCGGTGAACACCCGGTGGAAGGTGCGGGAGGTGCTGGACGCCGGCTTCGCCTACAGCCAGAAGTCGGGGCGCCGGCTGTCCATCGAGTACGCGCTGATCCGGGACATCAACGACCAGGCGTGGCGCGGCGACCGGCTCGGCCGGCTGCTCAAGGGCAAGCCGGTGCACGTCAACCTGATCCCGCTGAACCCGACGCCCGGTTCGAAGTGGACCGCGTCCCGGCCCGAGGACGAGAAGGCGTTCGTGGAGGCGATCGAGGCCCACGGCGTGCCGGTGACCATCCGGGACACCCGCGGCCAGGAGATCGACGGCGCCTGCGGGCAGCTGGCCGCCGCCGAGCGGTAGGCCGCCGGCCGGGGCGGGGCGACGACCGCACCGTACGGCCGCCCGCGGGCGGGCGGTAATCTGATCTGCGACAACTGCCCATACCATTCCGACACAACTGCACACACCATTCCGACAGGGGAGCGCCACAGCGCTGAGAGTGCGGCGGACAGGGCCGCAGACCCTCTGAACCTCGCCCAGGTCATTCTGGGTAGGGAGTTCGGTCATCACTCGAGCTGTAGCGCCCTGCCCGGAACCTCACACAGGGGTCCGGGCAGGGCCGCGTCTCTTCCTGGCAACCATCCAGGAGGACACTCCACGTGCACCACAGAACCCTCGCCGCCGTCGCGGCCGGCCTCGGCCTGATCGCGCTGTCCGCCTGCGGCTCCGGCAGCACCGGATCCAAGGCCGCGGACAGCAAGACCGTGACCGTCGTCAGCCACGACTCCTGGGCGGCCTCCAAGAGCGTCATCGAGGACTTCGAGAAGCGGTCCGGGTACAAGGTCGACATCCTCAAGGACGGCGACGCGGGCCAGGCGGTCAACAAGGCCCTGCTCACCAAGGACAACCCGCAGGGCGACGTCTTCTTCGGCGTCGACAACACGCTGCTGTCCCGTGCGCTCACCGGCGGCCTGTTCCAGCCGTACCGGGCCAAGGGGCTCGACCAGGTGCTGCCGCAGTACCTGGCCGACCAGGGCAAGAACCGCGTCACCCCCGTCGACACCGGCGACATCTGCGTCAACTACGACAAGAAGTACTTCGCCGACCACCACCTGACCCCGCCCTCGTCCTTCGACGACCTGGCCGAGCCGCAGTACAAGAACCTGCTGGTCGTCGAGAACCCCGCCACCGCCTCGCCCGGGCTCGGCTTCCTCCTCGGCACCGCCGCCCGGTACGGCGACTCCGGCTGGCAGGCGTACTGGAAGAAGCTGAAGGCCAACGGCGTGAAGGTGGTCGACGGCTGGGAGCAGGCCTACAACCAGGAGTTCTCCGGCTCCGCCGGCGGCCGCAAGGCCAAGGGCGACCGGCCGCTGGTCGTCTCCTACGCCTCCTCGCCGCCCGCCGAGGTCGTCTACGCCGACCCGAAGCCGCAGACCGCGCCGACCGGGGTGGCGTACGGCACCTGCTTCCGGCAGACCGAGTACGCGGGGCTGCTCGCCAACGCCCGCAACCCGGAGGGCGGCAAGGCGTTCCTCGACTTCCTGCTGAGCAAGCAGTTCCAGGAGGACATGCCGCTCAACATGTTCGTCTACCCGGTGCGCAAGGGCGCCGCGGTGCCCGAGGATTTCACCCGCTTCGGCAAGCCCGCCCCGCGCCCCGAGACGATGGCCCCCGACACGATCGCCGACAACCGTGACCAGTGGGTCAAGTCGTGGACCTCGCTCGTCCTGAAGTAGCCCGCCGAGGGGCGTCACGTCCCCGCCGGCGGCGCTCGGGGAACGCGGCGCGGCTCGGTCTGATGGCCGTGCCCGTCGCGTTCTTCGTGGTGTTCTTCGCCTACCCCGTCGCCGCGATCGTCCGGCGCGGGCTGCACACCGACGGGGCCTGGCACCTCGGGCGGATCGCGGACGTGCTCGGCGACAGCGGCATCCGGCACGTGCTGTGGTTCACCACCTGGCAGGCGCTCGCCTCCACCGCGCTCACCCTGCTGATCGCCCTGCCCGGCGCCTATGTCTTCGCCCGGTTCGACTTCCCCGGCCGGCAGGTGCTGCGGGCCGTGGTCACCGTGCCGTTCGTGCTGCCCACGGTCGTGGCCGGCACCGCGTTCCTGGCGCTGCTCGGGCGCGGCGGCCTGCTGGACGAGCTGTGGGGGGTGCGGCTGGACACCACGGTGTGGGCGATCCTCCTCGCCCACGTCTTCTTCAACTACGCGGTCGTCGTCCGCACGGTCGGCGGGCTGTGGGCGCAGCTGGACCCGCGGCAGGAGGAGGCCGCGCGCACGCTCGGCGCCACCCCGCTGACCGCCTGGCGCACCGTGACCCTGCCCGCGCTGGCGCCCGCGGTCGCCGCCGCCGCGCTCATGGTGTTCCTGTTCACCTTCACCTCCTTCGGTGTGGTGCAGATCCTCGGCGGCCCCGCCTACTCCACCCTGGAGGTGGAGATCTACCGGCAGACCTCGGAGCTCTTCGACCTGTCCACGGCCGCGGTGCTCACCCTGGTGCAGTTCGTGTGCGTGGGCGCGATCCTGGCCGTGCACGCCTGGACGGTACGGCGCCGGGAGACCGCGCTGAAACTGGTGGACGCGGCCGGCACGGCCCGCCGCCCGCGCGGCGCCGGCCAGTGGACGCTGCTCGGCGCCGTCCTCGTCAGTGTCGCCGTGCTGCTCGTGCTGCCGCTGACCGTGCTGGTGCAGCGCTCGCTCACCGCCCCGGACTTCGGCTACTACCGGGCGCTGACGAACGCCGACGGCGGCACCTTCCTCGTCGCGCCGCTGCACGCCGTCGGCGCCTCCCTGTCCTACGCCGCGGCGGCGACCGCGATCGCCGTGGTGGTCGGCGCCCTGGCCGCCGCGGCGCTCGCCCGCCGGGACGCCGGCCGGATCGTGCGCGGCTTCGACGCGCTGCTGATGCTGCCGCTCGGGGTCTCCGCCGTCACCGTCGGCTTCGGCTTCCTGATCGCCCTGGACGAACCCCCGCTGGACCTCAGGCAGTCCTGGATCCTCGTGCCGCTGGCCCAGGCCCTGGTCGGGGTGCCGTTCGTGGTGCGCACCATGCTGCCCGTGCTGCGCGCGGTGGACGTCCGGCTGCGTCAGGCGGCCGCGGTGCTCGGCGCGTCGCCCTGGCGGGTGTGGCGCGAGGTGGACCTGCCGCTGGTGCGCCGGGCGCTGCTGGTGTCCGCCGGGTTCGCCTTCGCGGTGTCGCTCGGCGAGTTCGGGGCGACCGTGTTCATCGCCCGGCCGGACAACCCGACGCTGCCGGTGGCCGTGGCCCGGCTGCTCTCCCGGCCCGGCGACCTCAACTACGGGCAGGCGATGGCCCTGTCGACGATCCTGATGGTGGTGTGCGCCGTGGCCCTGCTGGTGCTGGAGAAACTGCGCGGCGCGGAGAAGACGGGGGAGCTGTGACGCTGCTGACCCTTCAGGCCGCGTCCGTGCGCCTGGGCGGCCGGACCGTACTGGACGCCGTGGATTTGGCGGTCGCCGAGCACGAGACGGTGTGCGTGCTCGGCCCCAGCGGCAGCGGCAAGTCCACGCTGCTGCGCACGGTGGCAGGACTGCAGCCGCTGGACGGCGGGCGGGTGCTGCTCGACGGCCGGGACCAGGCGGGGGTGCCGGTGCACCGGCGCGAGGTGGGCCTGATGTTCCAGGACCACCAGCTCTTCCCGCAGCGGGACGTGGCCGCGAACGTCGCCTTCGGTCTGCGCATGCGCGGCACCGCGAAGGCCGAACGGGACGTACGGGTGAAGGAGCTGCTGGAGCTGGTCGGGCTCCCCGGGGCCGGTGCCCGGTCGGTGGCCGCGCTGTCCGGCGGCGAGCAGCAGCGGGTCGCCCTGGCCCGGGCGCTGGCGCCGCGGCCGCGTCTGCTGATGCTGGACGAGCCGCTCGGCCAGCTCGACCGCTCGCTGCGGGAGCGGCTGGTCGTCGAACTCCGGGAGCTGTTCGCCCGCCTCGGCACCACCGTTCTCGCGGTCACGCACGACCAGGGCGAGGCCTTCGCGCTGGCCGACCGGGTGGTGGTGATGCGTCAGGGACGGATCGCGCAGACCGGTACGCCGCTTCAGGTGTGGCAGCGGCCGGCGGACGCCTTCGTCGCCCGGTTCCTCGGCTTCGAGAACGTGGTCGAGGCGCGCGTCGACGGTCAGCGGGCCCACACGCCGTGGGGCACGGTGCCGGTGCCGGAGGATTCCCCCCAGGGTCCGTGCTCCCTGCTCGTACGGCCCGCCGGGGTGCGTCTGGTCCCGGCCGGCGAGGGGCTGCGCTGCACGGTCGCCGCCCGCACCTTCAAGGGCACCCATGTGACCGTCCACCTCCAGCCGGACGACGCCCCGCGTCTGGAGGCGGCCTGCGTCCTGCGTGCGGCACCGGAGACCGGTGACGAGGTGGGGGTGGAGTTCGACCCGTCCGAGGTCGTGGTGCTGGGCTGACCGCTGCCCGGCGGCGTCCCGCCCGAGGACGGCCGCCGTGGTACGGCTGTGGCCCGCCCCCGGTGCGGGGACGGGCCACAGCCGGTGTGCGGGAGCGTCAGCCGTTGTCGCTCGCCCCGCGGCGGCGCATGCCGAAGAAGACCGCGCCACCGCCGACGACGACCAGGGCGGCCGCGATGCCGGCGATCAGACCGGTGTGGGAGTCCGCACCGGTCTCGGCCAGGTTGCGCTGGCCGGCGTCGGCCGACGGGGCGTTCGCCGGGGCCGCCGCCGGGGCGGTGCTGCTCTGGTCGGCGGACGGGGCCGTCGGGGCCGTCGGGGCCGGCGCGGACGCCGAGGCCGAGTCCGACGGAGCCGGGGTCGCCGGCTGCGACGGGCTCGCGGGGGTGCTCGGAGTCGCCGGGGCACAAGCCGTCGCCGGGGTGACCAGGTTCGGCTCGATGTCCTCGTCCACCAGCCTGCCGCCGGCCTTGACGTGGATGCGGTAGGTGGCGCCGGGCTGCCAGTCCTCGGCGAAGGTCACCGAGGCGCCCCGGGCGGTGCCCCGGACGTCCTGCTCGCCGATCAGCTTCTCTTCGCCGTTGCTTTGCAGGTAGACGCTGATGTGCGCGGGCGTGCCCGCGCGGTCCGTGTCGGTGACGACGATGGAGCCCTTGCCGTCCTCGCACTTGGCTGCGGCGGAGAAGTCGCTGATGTTACATGCCGAGGCGGTGCCGGCGACGCCCAGAGCGAGCGCTGCGGACGCGGAGGCGACACCGAGGAGGCGCACGGAACGTGCGGTACGGCGGGATATGGACACGATGGCCACTTTGCCCTTCACGGGTTGCGTGATGTCGGGGGAGTTGAGGGGGCGTCGGGGACTCGCACGACCGGACCCGGCACCCCCGGCAGACCCACAGGTCTATAAGCGTCTCCTCCGTAGTGTCAACGCGAGTGTCCAGACTGCGCATTTGCTTTGCCCATTCATTGCCCGCCGGGAGGTTTCGGCCTGTCACCCGGCGCCGGCTCGGCCTCGTGCCGGCGACGTCAGCCTCGTGCCGGCGACGGATCCATCCACACGAACTCCCAGGTGTGGCCGTCGAGGTCGTCGAAGGCGCGGCCGTACATGTGCTCGTGGTCGTGGACCCGGCCGGTCGCCGTGCCGCCCGCCGCGATCGCCTTGCCGACCAGCTCGTCCACCTTCTCGCACCTCTCGGCGCTCAGGCAGATCAGGGTCTCCCGCGTCGTCGCGGAGTCCGCGATCTCCTTGTCGGTCTGCTCGGCGAAGCGCCGCTTGCTCTGCAGGATCACGACGATGGTGTCGCTGATGACGACGGAGGCGCAGTCGTCGTCCGGGAACCGCGGGTTGACGGTGAATCCGAGCGCGGTGAAGAACCTCGTGGTGGCGGCCACGTCGTTCGTCGCCAGGTTCACGAAGATCATCTGCTGGTGCATGCGGTCTCCCTGTCTCGTGCGGCGCGGGTGTGCCTCGTCCTGCCGCGCCGCGGTCGAGAGGGCAGACCGCGGTGGCACGCGGAACTCATCGCCGCCGGGCGCACTTGTGTGCCCCTGTGTGCGGCCGTGCGCTCCGGTCGCCGCGCTGTGGGCGCGCACCCGGTTCAGCGGGCCAGCGGCAGCGCGGCGAGGTCGGCGATCACCAGGGTCAGCGGGGTGAACAGCGCGAGCAGGGCACCCGCGCGCAGGGCGGCGGCCGAGCGCAGCGCGGTGGCGGGCGCGCCGAGCCGCCGCAGTGCCGTACGGACCTCGGCGCGGTCCTGCCGCGCCTCCACCGCGGCGATCAGCAGGGTGGCCACGGAGCAGCCGGCCACCAGGGCGATGCCCAGCGCGGTCAGCGGGCCGATGCCGGGTGTGGCCCGGCCCTGGAGGGTCGCCAGGGCGAACGCCCCCGACGCCACGGCGCACACCACGCCCAGCGGACGGCCGATGCGGCTCGCCTCCGCCATCAGGATCCGGCCGGCCAGCAGCCGGACCGCGCCCGGCTGCGCGGACTGGAGCAGGCGCCCGCACAGCTGGGTCAGGCCCGGGCCGGCGAGGGCGAGCCCGAGGGCGGTCAGCAGCCAGCCGACCAGGACGGGACCGGAGTCGGCGGTCAGGCCGCCGGGCAGGGCGGCGGCGGAGGGGCCCGAGGCCGCGGGGGAGCCGGCGGTCCGGTCGGCCCAGGCCTCCACGGCCAGTCCGGCGGCCAGCGCGGCGATGCCCCAGGGCAGCCCCGCCGCGGACGTGCGCGGCGGCGCGGGCCGCTGCAGGTCGCTGCCCCGGCCGGGGGCGGTGCCGCCCGGCCCGCCCCAGCCGCCCGGTTCACCGGGCACGTCCGGCCGGTCCGCCGCGTCCGGCGCCTGTGGCGCGGGGTGGGGAACCGATTCGCCTGCGGCGCTCCGGTGCGCGGCCGCGGCCCGGGGCCGGTCGTCGCCGGGGGTGCCGCCGTGGCCGCCCGCGGTGTTGGCGGGGGCCGCGCCCTCGGCTGCGTCCGGAGCGCCGGCCGGGGCGTGCGCCTTCCGGGCCGTGAAGCGTCCGAAGCCCCGGGACGGCTCGCGCTGTTCGCGCGGGCGCAGGGCGAAGGCCACCGCACCGGCGGCCAGGGCGGGGACGACCAGCAGCAGCGTCGGCGTGCCCGGCACCGGCAGCGGCTCGTGTGCCCCGAGGGCACCGGCCGCCTCCCCGCTCAGCGGCAGCCCGGCACCGCCGAGGTCCCCGCGCAGATAGAGGAAGGCGAGCAGGCCGAGCACGGTGCCGCAGCAGGACACCAGGGCGGTGGTGGCGGCCGAGACGGCCATCAGCCGGCCCGGTCCCAGGCCCAGCGCCGACAGTCCGGGACGCGGCCGGGTGCCCGGGTCGGTGCGGGCCACCGCGGTCGCCAGGTACACGGTGGCGGCGAGGGGCACCACGCACCAGGACAGCCGCAGCGACGCCGCCGCGGCCTCGGCGGGGCGGGCCAGCGCGTGGCCGAGACTGCACAGCATCAGAAAGGCGGTGCCCGCGCTGGCGGCCGCCACGGTCAGCCGGCGCAGCTGGACGGCCGGGCGGGCGACGCGGGTCAGACGGAGAGCGAGCACGCCGTCCGGCCCTCCGTCGAGTCGTCGGTCGGGGGAAGCTGGACGGTCTTGACGCACCGTCCGTCGAGCAGCGCCACCGTGCGGTCGGCGAGGGCCGCGGTCTCGGCGTCGTGGGTGGCCAGGACGACCGTGATGCCGTGCGAGCGGGCCGCGGTGGTCAGGGTGCGCAGGATGTGACCGCGGTCGGCCCGGTGCAGCGGTGCGGTCGGCTCGTCGGCGAAGAGCACGGTGGGGGCGGGGGCGAGCGCGCGGGCGATGCAGACCCGCTGCCGCTCGGACTGACGCAGCTGGTGCGGGCGTTTGCGGGCCAGTTCGCCGACGTCCAGGCGCTCCAGCCACTCCAGGGCGGTGCCTTTGGCGCGGCGCCGGCCGGTGCCGCGCAGCATCAGCGGCAGGGCGGTGTTCTCCCAGAC
Organism: Streptomyces thermodiastaticus; assembly: GCF_014656135.1. Classification (GTDB taxonomy): domain Bacteria; phylum Actinomycetota; class Actinomycetes; order Streptomycetales; family Streptomycetaceae; genus Streptomyces; species Streptomyces thermodiastaticus. The sequence continues at coordinate 49,250 of NZ_BNBV01000032.1, read as the reverse complement.
GTTCAGCTCCGGCACGAGGACGGGGGCGGGGTCGATCCAGCCGAACCGGTCGCGGCGCAGCCGCTCGCGGGCCAGGGGGCCGAGGGTGTGCACGGGCGCGCTGTTGAACCACACCTCGCCCTCGCGGACCCGGTTCAGCCCGGCCAGACAGCGCAGCAGGGTGGTCTTCCCGCTGCCGCTCGGCCCCGCGACGGCGAGGATCTCGCCCTGCCGCACGCCGAGCGAGACACCGCTGAGCGCGGGCGAGCCGTCTTTGTGGGTGTAGTGCAAGGCACGTGCCCAGAGCACGTCGTTGTCCGGCGGGGCCACCATGGCGTACACCTCGGTTCGGAGCGGTCATGCCGCGCGGGTTGCCGTGCGGTCCGGGAATCCTTCGTACGAATCCCCCGTATGGGGGAACGAAGGCGGGGCCGATCGGTCACGACGCTAGGCAGCCGGTGCCGGACGCCCGGACAGCACACGGCTCCCGGCCGCCGTTTCCCACTCGAACGGACCGCTTCCGGGCCGGTGATTGTCATCTGATCGGAGGTGTGTACCGGAAGCGGCCGCTCCGGCGGTGTCACAGCTTGGCCCATGCCTCCGTCAGGGTCGCGCGCAGGATCTGCTCGATCTCGTCGAAGGTGCGCTGGTCGGAGATCAGCGGCGGGGCGAGCTGGACCACCGGGTCGCCGCGGTCGTCGGCCCGGCAGTACAGGCCGTTGTCGAACAGCGCCCTGGACAGGAAGCCGTACAGGACGCGCTCGGTCTCCTCCGCGTCGAAGGTCTCCTTGGTGTCCTTGTCCTTCACCAGTTCGATGCCGTAGAAGAAGCCGTTGCCGCGCACGTCGCCGACGATCGGCAGGTCGTGCAGCCTGCGCAGGGTGGCGAGGAAGGCGGTCTCGTGGTCCAGGACGTGCTGGTTGAGCCGCTCGCGTTCGAACAGGTCGAGGTTGGCCAGTGCCACGGCGGCGGAGACCGGGTGCCCGCCGAAGGTGTAGCCGTGCAGGAAGGCGTTGGAGCCCCGGTAGAACGGCTCGGCCAGGCGGTCGGAGACGATGCAGGCGCCGATGGGGGAGTAGCCCGAGGTCATGCCCTTGGCGCAGGTGATCATGTCCGGGACGTAGCCGAACTTGTCGCAGCCGAACATCGTGCCCAGCCGGCCGAAGGCGCAGATGACCTCGTCGGAGACGAGCAGCACGTCGTGGCGGTCGCAGATCTCGCGCACCCGCTGGAAGTAGCCGGGCGGCGGGGGGAAGCAGCCGCCGGCGTTCTGCACCGGCTCCAGGAAGACGGCGGCGACCGTGTCCGGGCCCTCGAAGAGGATCTGCTGCTCTATCTGGTCGGCGGCCCAGCGGCCGAAGGCCTCCGGGTCGTCGCCGTGCACCGGGGCGCGGTAGATGTTGGTGTTCGGCACCTTGTGCGCGCCGGGCACGAGCGGCTCGAACGGCGCCTTCAGCGCGGGCAGTCCGGTCAGGGACAGGGCGCCCTGCGGGGTGCCGTGGTAGGCCACCGCGCGGGAGATCACCTTGTGCTTGGCGGGCTTGCCGGTCAGCTTGAAGTACTGCTTGGCCAGCTTCCACGCGGTCTCGACGGCCTCGCCGCCGCCGGTGGTGAAGAAGACCTTGTTCAGGTCTCCGGGCGCGTGGTGCGCCAGCCGCTCGGCCAGTTCGACGGCCCTGGGGTGGGCGTAGGACCACACCGGGAAGAACGCCAGCTCCCGCGCCTGCCGGGCGGCGGTCTCGGCCAGCTCCGCACGGCCGTGACCGGCCTGGACCACGAACAGGCCCGCCAGTCCGTCCAGGTAGCGCTTGCCCCGGTCGTCGTAGACGTAGGTGCCCTCGCCCCGCACGATCGTCGGGACGGGGGAGTTCTCGTACGAGGACATGCGGGTGAAGTGCATCCACAGGTGGTCGTACGCGGACGTGCCGAGGTCCTTGGCGCTGACGGTCATCGGGTTCCCCACATGTAGGTCTGCTTCTTGAGCTTGAGGTAGACGAAGCTCTCGGTGGAGCGCACGCCGGGCAGGGCGCGGATGCGCTTGCTGACGACGTCCAGCAGATGGTCGTCGTCCTCGCAGACGATCTCGGCGAGGATGTCGAACGAGCCCGCGGTCATCACCACGTACTCGACCTCCGCCATCTCGGTCAGGGCGTCCGCGGCCTTCTCCACGTCGCCCTCGACGGTGATGCCGACCATCGCCTGCCGGCGGAAGCCCACGGTGAGCGGGTCGGTGACGGCGACGATCTGCATGACGCCCTGGTCGAGGAGTTTCTGCACGCGCTGGCGCACGGCCGCCTCGGACAGGCCGACGGCCTTGCCGATCGCGGCGTAGGGCCGGCGGCCGTCCTCCTGCAGCTGCTCGATGATGGCGAGGGAGACGGCGTCCAGGCGGGGGGTGCCGCCTGTGGTGGTGCGGGACTCGCGGGAGGGGTCCTTCTGGTCTGCGCTTCGACTGGCCACGCCCTCACTGTGCACGACGGATCGACAGTTCCGCAAGCCTCGATCGATGAAATCCGTTGTCCGAGCGTAAATGGCTTACGGATTTCGCAGTCGTGGCACCGCGAGGGGTGTTGAAAACGTCGGCGTGCCGACTAGGCTGGGTGTCTCGGCAATCGGACACCACACCAGATCCAGGAGGGCCGGCAGTGAGCACCGAGCTGCGTCGTCTGCGCAACTACATCGACGGTGAGTTCCGGGACGCCGCCGACGGACGGACCACCGAGGTGGTCAACCCCGCGACCGGCGAGGCCTACGCCACCGCGCCGCTGTCCGGCCAGGCGGACGTCGACGCGGCCATGGCCGCGGCCGCGGCGGCCTTCCCCGGCTGGCGCGACACCACCCCCGCCGAGCGGCAGAAGGCCCTGCTGAAGATCGCGGACGCGTTCGAGGAGCGCGCCGAGGAACTGATCGCCGCCGAGGTGGAGAACACCGGCAAACCGATCGGGCTGACCCGCTCGGAGGAGATTCCGCCGATGGTCGACCAGATCCGCTTCTTCGCGGGCGCCGCCCGCATGCTGGAGGGCCGCTCGGCCGCCGAGTACATGGAGGGGACGACCTCGTTCGTCCGCCGTGAGCCGGTCGGCGTCTGCGCCCAGGTCGCGCCTTGGAACTACCCGATGATGATGGCCGTGTGGAAGTTCGCCCCGGCGATCGCGGCCGGCAACACGGTCGTGCTGAAGCCGTCGGACACCACGCCCGCCTCCACCGTCCTGATCGCCGAGATCCTCGGCTCGATCCTGCCCAAGGGCGTCTTCAACGTCATCTGCGGCGACCGCGACACCGGCCGCCTGATGGTCGAGCACCCCACACCGGCGATGGCCTCCATCACCGGCTCGGTGCGCGCCGGCATGGCGGTGGCCGAGACCGCCGCCAAGGACCTCAAGCGGGTCCACCTGGAGCTGGGCGGCAAGGCCCCGGTCGTCGTCTTCGAGGATGTCGACATCCCCAAGGCCGCGGAGGAGATCCGTGTGGCCGGCTTCTTCAACGCCGGCCAGGACTGCACGGCCGCCACCCGCGTCCTGGTGCACGAGTCCGTCCACGACGAGTTCGTCGCCGCGCTCGCCAAGGCCGCCTCGGAGACCAGGACCGGGCAGCCGGACGACGAGGACGTCCTCTTCGGCCCGCTGAACAACCCCAACCAGCTCAAGCAGGTCGCCGGCTTCATCGAGCGGCTGCCCGCCCACGCCAAGGTGGAGGCCGGCGGCCACCAGGTCGGCGAGCGCGGCTACTTCTACGCCCCGACCGTCGTCTCCGGCGTCAAGCAGGACGACGAGATCGTCCAGAAGGAGGTCTTCGGCCCGGTCATCACCGTCCAGTCCTTCACCGACGAGGACCAGGCCGTCGAGTGGGCCAACGGCGTGGAGTACGGGCTGGCCTCCTCGGTGTGGACCAAGGACCACGGTCGCGCCATGCGGATGTCCAAGAAACTCGACTTCGGCTGCGTGTGGATCAACACCCACATCCCGCTGGTCGCCGAGATGCCGCACGGCGGCTTCAAGAAGTCCGGCTACGGCAAGGACCTGTCGGCGTACGGCTTCGACGACTACACCCGCGTCAAGCACGTCATGACGTCGCTGGACTCCTGAGCACCCGGCGGGCCCGGGTCCCGGAGACACGAAGCGACGGCCCCGGACGGCGCGCACACCGTCCGGGGCCGTTCCACACCCTCTCGCGGTTCAGGAACCCCCGCCCTGCGACGGGCCGAAGAACTCGATCTCGGCGATGGACACCTGCTTGCTCGCGGAGATCTGGTACGCGGACTGCAGCACGAAGCGGACCGCGGTGACCTCGCCGACCCGGAACGACCGGGTCTGCGGACCCGCGCCCTGGTCCAGGACGATGTCACGGGTGGTCGTCCGGCCGTCGGCCAGCGTGATCCGGGCCTCGATGCGGTGCGGGAGCGCCGACTGGGACAGCTGGTCGGCGTGCGTCGACACGCCCGGGGTGATGACGACGTCCAGCAGCCGGGTCGGTTCGGAGAACCGGGCCTCGATCCACTGGCCCTGGCCTGCCTGGGACACCCCCGGACCCCACCAGGTGTTGTTGAGCTTGTCGAAGGCCAGCTGCGCGCCGTGGTCCGGATAGGAGCGGGACGCGGCGACGTGGTCGGGCGAGATCGGGGCGCGCTTGGCGAAGTGGTCCCGGGTCGCCTGGACCGCGTCGGGGATCTTCATGCCCAGCACGACCAGCAGCACCAGCACGACGGCCGCGCCCAGCCAGCCGAGCACCCGGCCGAAGGTCCGGCGCAGCCGCGGCCGTTCACCGGCCCACGGGGCCTCGCGGTCGTCCGCTCCCCACAGCCGTCGCCACCAGGGCCGCCGCCCGGGGGCCTGCTCGCCGCGCTCCCCGGCCATGGGCATCGCGCACCGCGTGCAGTAGTGCCGGTCCGGCCGGTTGCGCGTCGCGCACCACGGGCAGGGCACCCCGCCCTCCGCGCCCAGGTCCTCGCCCGGGGCCCGGACGGTCTGCGGGCGCTGGGCGACGGGACGGCCCGGCAGCACCGGTGCCACGGTGGGTTCCGGCGCGGGCCGGGGATCCGGGTCGGAGACCGGGACGATCAGCCGCCGCGCCCGGTCGGTCATGCCGTCGCCGCTCGTGCCGTCCCCGGGCCGGTCGTCCCCGGACCAGTTGTCCCCGGGCCGGCTGTCGCCGGGCAGGCCGCCGGGGCCGTGGGCGCCGGCCGCGGTGGGCAGGGGCTCGGTCGGCGCGCTGTCGTCCACGGACGCGTCGCCCCCCGGGCCGGGCACGGCGGCCCCGGGCGCGGGCGGCCGGGCGCGGAACACGGTGTCGTGCGGCGCGGGTGCCGCGGCCTCCGGGGCGGCGGCCGGCACAGGCCCGGCGGAACGGGCCTGTCCCGTGCCCGCGTCGTCCGGGCGGTGGTCACCGCCCGAGGGCGCAGCGGCCCCGTCCTCCGGGGGGAGGCCGGCCGTCCCCGGCACCGGTGCGCCGGACACCGCCGGGACACCGTCGCCGGAACCGGTCACCGGCCCGCCGGGCCGCGCCGGGGACGCCTCGGCCGCGCCCGGCCCCCAGGAACCCTCGGGCAGCGCGGACGACACGGCTCCGTCCTGCTGAGCGGCTTCCCCGGAGCCGGCGGGCCGCCCGGCGTCCGCCGCCGGTGCCGCGACCGGGGCCCGGGTCGCCGCCCGGTCGGTCCAGCTCAGCACCGCACCGCAGGCGTCGCAGAACGACTGGCCCGGCTCCGCGGGGGTGCCGCAGTCGGCGCAGCGTCGGGGGGTGGTCATCTCTCGGAGGTCCTTTCGGCGGGTACGGCCGGTTCGGCGTCGATCACCTGAACCGTGTACGGCATGTGGGCGGGGCGGGCGGCGGCCACGAGGGTCTCCAGGCGGTGCCGGTCCGCGGCGGTGGGATGCGGCAGCCGCAGCACCACGTGCAGGCGCGGACGCGGCTCGCCGGGAATGGGGCCGAGCGGGCGGGCGCTCCAGTCGGCGGCGCCGCTCTCGCTGATCTCCGGCTCCACGCCGAAGGCCAGCCGGATCGCCTCCGACAGCCCGCGCCGCGTCCCGCGGATGCGGTGCAGACGCGCGGCCGCGGCCACCGCCGCCCGCAGCAGTGGCTCCGGTTCGCCGCCGTCGGTCTCCGCGCCGACCCAGCCGCCCAGCCAGCGCACGAAGTCCAGCGGGGCCAGCGACGGCCGGTAGTAGGTGTCCGAGCAGTCCAGGACGTTCAGGATCGGCGCGAGGACCTCGTCGAGCCCGGCGACGAACCGCTGCGCCAGGTCGTCGTCGGCGAACACCGCGGGCAGCATCATGCCCAGCGGCATCGAGGAACCCAGCCCGTCGACGGAACCGCGCATCAGGCACCGTCCCCGATGACCCGCACCCGGTGGTCGAAGGAGAACACCAGCGAGGGCCGGGACAGGTCGATGCGGTCCGTCGGCTCGCCCCGCTTGCCGGTCAGCGGGTCCGCCGGATGCAGCACCACCTCGTCCACCAGCTCCACGCCCGGCACCCGCTGCAGCACCGCGAACACCTCACCGGACTGCACGGGACGCCCGAACGGCCACCCGGTGCCGTCCGCGCCGCCGGTCAGCGGGTCGAGGTGCCGGTACAGCGCGTCGAGCGCCTCCCGGCGCACCCGGTCGGTGTCCACGCCGCGGAAGGCGTGCACCGTCGCCACCACCGTCACCCCCTGGTAGTACGGCGGCCCCACCGCCAGCCGGGTGCCGATCAGGCGGCGCTCGTCCAGATGCCGCGTGATGCGCTCCAGCAGCGCGTCGCCCGGCACCAGCTGCTCGAAGCGGAGCCGGCCGCCCGGGTCCGGTACCGCCTGCGGCACCACCAGCACCCGCACCGCGTACGCCCCGTGCTCGTCCTCCTCGCCCTCCAGGCAGGTGATGCGGGCCGTCTCCGGGGCGGCGCGGCGGGCCAGTTCCTCGTAGTCCCGCAGGGTCACCGCACGCTCCTGCGCGCGCAGCGTGATCGGAGCGCGGACCTTGGCCTCCTCCACCGTCTCCCCGTCCACACCGCCGCGGGCCGCCTCCCGGTTGACGACCTCGGACACGTACGGGATGGAGGTGCGCAGCACCTGCACCGCGCCGCGCGCGACATTGCCGGCCCGGCCGCCGCCGGTGCGGTAGCGGCGGGCCCGGATAGGAGCGCCCTTGGGCGCCACCCTGCCGTACTGGCGCAGCGTGCCGTCGGGTTCGCGCACCGCCGGGCCGAAGGCGATCTCACCGGTCGTGGCGTCCAGGGTGATGTGCCGGTCGTCCGGGCCGGAGGCCGCGAAGTCCGGCACGACCTGCCAGTCCACCCAGCCGTCGTGCTCGGCGGTCTGCAGCAGCAGCGGCGGGTCGTCGCCGACCACGGGGGCGTGCGCCAGCCGCAGCCGCTGCCCGGGCAGCCCGGTGGACTCGCCCAGCGCCTCGTCGTACACGGTCTCGGCGTGCACCGCGGTGGTGGTGCCGCCGATGGTGAACGCCTCGGCGGACCGGACCGTGGGGGAAGTGGTGTAGAACGGCTGGCCGGACAGCGGTTCGGTGACGCGGCAGCGGAGCCAGCCCGCCTCCTGCCCGGCGTTGCGGGACAGCACATGCCCGCCGGGGACGTGCAGCACCACCTCGCCGGGCCGGTTCAGGCCGCCGGTGCCGTCCCGGTCGACCTCGCAGGGCTTCCAGCCGTCCGCCGTCCACGCCTCCCACACCAGCGGCGGCTGGCGCGGGTCCACACCGACACCGTCGACCCGGCTGTCCAGCTCCAGGGCGACCGCGCAGTGCGGCACGGCCGCGGACAGCCCGAGCAGCATGCAGTCGCCGGGGGCGGGCGCCTCGGCGAAGCACAGCAGGTCCTTGCCGTCGGCCAGGTCGTGGGTGCGCTCCACGGGCCGCTCGCCCCGGTGCTGCACCAGCAGATGCTCCAGTCGGCAGGGCACGACGGTGAGATGACGCTCCGTGGCGAAGACCACCGCCTCCTCGGTCTCGGTGCGCACGGTGGCCACCTCCGTGCCCACCGGCACCGTCACCGCCTCCTCCTGCGGCGCCGACAGCCAGAACGTGACGTCGGTGCGGGCGGCCGTCGGCGGGAACAGGGTGATCCCGACCAGGTCCAGGAAGGCCAGATGGTTCTTCTCCGGCACCCGGTTGAGCCGGTAGACGATCTGGTCGGCCATGTGCGCGACCGTCTCCACGAGGGTGATGCCGGGGTCGGAGACGTTGTGGTCGGTCCACTCCGGGGCGCGCTGCTGGATGTAGCGCTTGGCGTCGTCGACGAACTGCTGGAAACGGCGGTCGTCGAGATGGGGGGAGGGCAGGGCCATCAGCGTTCGCTTTCCTCGGCCGGGCCGGCCGCACCGGGGCCGTCCGGCTCGTCGTGGGACGGAATGACGTAGAACGGGAAGACGAGGGAACGGGGGTTGTTGGTGCCGCGGATCGAGTAGCGCACGTCGATGTAGAGGACGCTGCGGTCGGCGCTGGCCGTCACCTCGACGTCGTCGACCTCGATGCGCGGCTCCCAGCGGTCCAGGCTGGCGTACACCTCGTGCTGGATGCGGCCCGCGGTCTGCTCGTTGACCGGGGCGAACACCAGGTCGTGGATCGCGCAGCCGAAGTCGGGCCGCATCGGCCGCTCGCCCGGCGCCGTCGACAGCACCAGGCGGATCGCCTCCTCGATCTCGCGTTCCCCGCTGACCAGCGCGATCCCGCCGGTCGGCGAGATGCGCAACGGGAACGACCACCCGGACCCGACGAACTGCTCGGCCATCACCACCACCCTTTCCTGTCGGGGCCGCCGCTCACGGGATCACCATCGGCACCGGGATCGTGGTGACCCCGAACACGGGCGAACCGACCAGCGTGGTCGGCGCCTTGATCGTCGTGTTGGCCGCCGAGGTGATCTGCACGGTTCCCCCGCCGGTGAGATTCGCGGCGCCCAGGGCGCTCAGGTTCAGGGCACCCACCGCGTTCACCCCGATCTCGCCCGCGGCCCGCACGTTCACCATTCCGGCGCCCTCGATGCTCAGCGGGCCGCCGCTCTTCAGGCTCAGGCTGCGCCGCGCGCTGAGCGTGAGGTCGGTGCCCGCCTCGACCGACACCGACCGGCTGCCCTTGATCGTCACCTCGCCCCGGCTGTCCACCACGATCTCGGTGTTGGTCCGGTCCAGGGTGATGGTCAGCCGGCCGTCCCCGGACGCCAGCCGCACCCCCTGCTTGCGGCCGCCGGTCTTCTGGCTGAGCAGGTCCACCCGGTTGCCGTCCCGGTCGGACAGGGTGTGCCGGCTCGCCTTCTTCCGCACGGCGTCGTGCAGCGGCACGTCCCGCACCGGCGTCGGCCGGTCCTTGCCGTTGTACAGGCCGCCGATGACGAACGGATGGTCCAGGGCGCCCCGGTCGAAGGCCACCAGCACCTCGTCGTTGACGTCCAGCGGGAAGATGCCGCCGCCGTCGAGACCGCCCCACTGCACCGTCCGCGTCCAGTCGCTGACGTAGGTGTCGTCCAGCCACGGGAACCGCAGCCGCACCCGCCCCTGCTTGAGCGGGTCGTCGACGTCCGTGACCACCGCGTTGGCCACACTGGGCAGCCGCAGCGCGGTGTCCGTGCCGCCGGACGTCAGCCCGTACAGCGAACGCCACTGCCGGCCGCTGACCGTCACCCACGCCTCGTAGTGACTGCCGTCGCCGAACACGTGCCGCACCGAGGTGACGGTGTACTTGCCCTCGAAGGGCAGACCGACGTCCGCGAGCGCCACCGGGATCCCCGGCCGCAGCCGGGGGTTGCCGCGCGCGACGACCTCCAGCTCGGCGAAGGACGACGTGATGTCGTCGGCGAGGGCCTCCGCGGCGTTCTTCACCTCGCTCTGCTTGTCGTACGGCGTGCCGGTGTCCACCAGGGCGGCCTGCCCGAACGCCGAGGCCGCCGCGCCCGGAGTGGTGCCGATCCGGATGCCCGGGTTGGCGGTGGCGGGCGCGGTGGCGGTCAGCTCCTTCTTCGTGGTGACGTCCCAGCCGCGCGCCTGCACCCTGCCCACCTGGTCGGAGGCGGTCACCGCCGCCCGCAGCCGCAGGATGTCGTGCCCGGCCTGCAGCACGAACGGGCTCTTGTCGCCGTCGGTGTCGGGCGAGGGCGCCCCCGAGGACGGCTTCGGCCGGACGAACTGCAGCTTCCCGTCGGCGTCGACCGACATCACCATCTCGTTCTCGTCGGCGAGCCGCGCGAGGAAGTCCCAGTCGGTGACGTTGGACTGGCTGATGAACTCGTAGACCGTGCGCGTCGACTCGATCCGCCCCACCGGCACACCGTCCTGCGCGGCCAGCTTGCGGGCGATGTCGGACGCGCTCTGGTTGCGGTAGGCGGCCACCCGGCGTCGGCGCAGCAGCCGGTGCCCGAGGTCGTAGCCGCGCACCACGGTGAAGCTGCCCGTGCCGTCGTAGTCGGCCTCCAGACCGGTGACCTCCCCGGTCAGCAGCGGATCCCCGGCGCCCCGGCCGTCGGCCACCGGCGCGATGGTCACCTTCGTGCCGAAGGTGATGTTCAGGCGTTCCAGCAGCTTGTGGTAGGGGTCGCGGAAGGTCAGCCGGAACGCGGCCGGCACCCCGACGCCCTGGTCGACCCAGCTGTCGACGAGGGCGCGAGCCCACTCGGGCGGCAGCTTGGCACCGCCTATGCGCACGTCGACGACGCTGGAGAACGCGGACCGCACCATCAGACGCGCACCTCCTCCGCGGCCGGCAGCACCAGTTCGGTGCCGGCGGGCAGACGGCTCGGGTCGTCGATCCCGTTGGCCTCGGCGATGGCACGCCAGGCCGCGGCGCTGCCGTACTCCCGCCAGGCCAGCGACTGAAGCGAGTCGCCGGCCACCACCCGGTGCACCCGGCGCGCGGTCAGCGCACCCGACGTCGGGTTCTGCCCCTCGGTCCGGCTGGGGATCTCGTGCAGCTGCAGCCGGCAGGTGGCCCGGATCGGCACACCGGTCGTGCCGAACAGGGTGTAGCCGGCCTGAACGGAGCTGACGTAGGCGGTGAACCGGGCCGTGGAGAACGACCCCCACTGGAACACCACCCACGGCGGCGACGGCTGCTTCGCGGCGATGCTGCGCTCCGTCACCTGGCAGCACTTCAGCAGCGACTCCACCTTCTTCAGCACGGTGTTGCTGGTGGGGTCGCCGGAGGAGTCCAGGAAGATCTCCAGGCTCATCTCGCGCGGCTCGGAGCCCATGAACTCCGGCAGCGCACCGTCCCGTTCGATCTGCGCAGCCGTGGATTTCCACAGCGCACGCCGGGACAGCGACAGCTGCGCCGGGTTGAAATCGAAGTCGAACGTCCTGATCAGCCCGCCGGGAGCGGTGCTGTCGCCGGTGGGCGGTTCGTGGATCGCGAGCGTGGCGCGCACCAGGCTCTTGCCGGCGCCGCCCCTGCTGCCCTGGGCCATGCTCGGTCGGCTCCCTCTCAGTCCGTGAACCCGTGGTGGGTGATCTCCAGCACCTCCGTCGCCACGGCCGGTGCGGCCGGGTCGAGGGTGGGCCCGGTCCAGCGGACCGGCAGCACGTCGATGAGCCCCCAGCGGGCCACCTCGGAGCCGTCGGCCCGCAGCGCCGCGATCTGCGCGGTGGGCCGCTCGATCCCCGTCTGCACGGACGAGATCCACTTGGCGACCTTCGCGGTGTCCGGGGTGAGCGGCCGGGTCAGCCGGATGGTGGAAAAGGTGACGCGGGTCGGCAGCTGCCAGACGAAGCCGTTGTTGCCGCCCTCCTGGTGCTGCTCGATCTCCACCTGGGACGCCAGCCCCTCGCAGCCGTTGAAGTAGCCGAGGCTCTCGCCGTCGATGCTGAGGCTGAACCAGATGGTGGAGCCCGGGTCCTGGCGGGACATCGCGGGTGGGCCTTTCTGTCGTTGCGGGTCGGTGGTGTCGTGGGGTGCCGGTCAGCGGCGGGGGTCGCGCAGCCGGCCGATCCGTTCGCGGTCCATGCGCAGCTCGGTGCGGACCAGCCGGGTGATCCGGCCGATGATCCGGTGCGCGAGCTCGTCGAGCTGGTGGTCGCTCAGCTCTCGAGGGTCGAACGCCCCGGGCTGCGGCTCCGGGTGCTCGGCGGCGGCCGCGGCGGACGCGGAGGCGGGGGTGGCCGGGGTGGCCGCCGTGGTGGGCCGGCCGACGGGAGGCGCGGGCGGCCGGGGCGGCGCCGGTGGCAGGGCCGGAGAGGAGGCGCGCTGGACGACCGGCGGTGCGGAGGGCGTGGTGGGTGCGGGCGGCCGTGCGGGGGTGGCCGTGGTGGGTGTGGGGGGCGTGGTGGCCGCGGTGGCCGCCGGGGTGGGGAGGGCGCCCGTGGCCGGTTTCACGGCCGGCGCGGGACCGTTCGGCCGGGCGGTGCGCCGGGCGACCGGCCAAGACGTGGCGGGGGCGACCGGCAGAAAAGCGCCGGGAGCGGCCGGCAGGGGAGTGACGGGAGCGGCCGGGGTGGGGCCGGCCGTCGCCGAGGGCGCCTGGGCCGCCGGGGCGGAGGACGACGGGAGTGACGGGGCCGACGGGGAGATCGCGGGCGCTGCCGGCCGGACGGCACGCTGCACGACGGGCAGGGCGTCGGTGCGCGCCGTCGCCGCGGTGGCAGAGGCGTCGGCGGGTGCCGGTCCCGCGGTGGACGGGGTGTGGGCGGGTGCCGGTCCCGCGGTGGCAGAGGCGTCGGCGGGTGCCGGTCCCGTGGTGGACGGTACCGGGACGGCCGGGAGCGAGGGCGTGGCCGGCGGTGTCCCGGGTGTGCGGCCCGCCCGGACCAGGGGGCCGGACAGGGGCGTGGTGTCGGCGGGTGCCTCGGTCAGGGGCGCACCGAGAGGACCACGAGGCGCACGGGCCGCGAGGGGAGCACGGACCTGTGCGGTTCTGGTGCCGTCGGTCGCGGACGCGCGCTGCACGGTGGCGGAGTGTGTATCGCCGTGGGCGCTTGGGGAGTTGGTGTTGCCGGTGATTGTGTGCGGGACGGACCGGGAGGCGGTCTCCGGCCGTGGCGGCTGCTCGGAGGTGCGTGCGCTGTCCGGCGCAGCCGGCAGTGCGGGTGCGGCGGGGGAGGAGGCGGAGGGCAACGGCTCGCTGCCGGCGGAAGGACGTTCTTCCGCCGCCGGGGGTACGGGCAGGCTGCGCGGGTCCGGCCGCCCGGACGGGGACGGGGCCGGACGGGCGGATGCGCCCGCGGTGCTCGACGCGTCGGATGTCTGCGGACCGCCGGCCCGGGCAGGCCGTACCGGCTGTGCGGAGCGTGGGGACGGTGCGCTGTGCACGGGGTGGGTGAGCGGGGTGCGTTGCACGGAGGGTGCGGGCTGTGCGGGGTGCGACGGCAGCGGGGCGCCGATACCCGGGCGGGCGGCGTGGCCGGTCGCGTCGCGCCGCCCGTCCGGTGCCGTCGGTGCCGGGGCCGCGGCGGGAGCGGTGGGTCCTTCGGTGCGTGCCGCCGCTCGCTGCACGGGGGTTTCGGCGGACCGGACGCTGTGCTGAGCGGCCGTGTGCGTGGCGGCCGTCCGGCTGGTGTCCGCTCGTGCGGCCTTCGCCGGTGCGGCGTTCGTCCGTACGGTCCTGGTGTGTGCCGTGTTCGTGTGTGCCGTGTTCGTGTGTGAGGTGTTCGTCGGTGACGTGCCGGTGGGTGACGAGCCGGCAGCCGCGACGGATGCGGATCCGTCCGGGACAGCGGGCTCGCCCGTACCGCCGTCCTGCCCCGCGGATGGGCCGTGACCGGGGCGCGTCTCGTCCGAGGACTCCGGGACGCTCCTCCGCACGGACGGCGACCCCTGGGACGGCGACCCCTGGGACGGCGGCATCGACGGCGCAGCAGGACCGGAGGCGTCCGCCGACGCCGTGCGGCCGGGCGTCGACGGTGACGGTGTGCCGGTGTCGGAGGTGTGAGCCGTGCCCGGCGTCGCGGTTTCCTCGACAGCGCTCGGCGCGGGGGAGGCGGGCGACGGCGCAGGGCGCGCCGCGCCGGCCGGTTCGGCTCCCTCGGACGCCTGCTCGGCCCCGCGTGCGCCGGCCAAGTCCGGGGACGCGGACGCCTGCCGCCGGGACACGGGAAACGTACGCCGCTGGACGACCGGGGCCTGTCGCCCGGCCCGTGTGAGGGTCGCCGGACGGGCCGAGGCTCCGGGCGGCGTGAGGGCCGGCCGGAGCCCGGAGACGGGCAGCGCGGGTTCCACCACGGTCACCGGGGCGGAGGGCGGCTGCAACGACACGACCGGAACGGCCGACTGGCGTGCCACGGATCCCACCGGGCCCGCAGCGTCCGCGGCTCGCCGCACCGAGGGCGCGGCGGTGGCCGGGGGCACGGCGGCACCCGCACCCGAGCCCGCCGGGTCGCCGGACGCGGTGGTGCGGGGTGCGGACCTCTGCACCGAGGTGGTGCGGCCCGGGCCGGTCACCGCAGCCGCGCGTGCCGCCGCCGCACCGGGCGTCGGCCCGTCCGCCCGCACCACGTCGAGCACCGGGCTGTTCGGCACGGGACCGCCGGGCCGCGCGCCGGCGGACGCCGGACCGGGCCGCGCCGGCCCGCTGACCACCGACCCGCGCGCCCCCGGAACACCCGTCGAAGAAACACCCGTCGAAAGAGCACCGGGACCCGACGGAGCCCCCGACGGACCGCCCGCCGAGGAGGCACCCGCCGCCGGACGACCGGCCCCGGCGGCCGCGGTCCGGGGCGTCGCCGGGCGCGCGGAGGCACCGCCGCCCGCGCCCGGTTCCCGGCCCGCGGGCGACGGCACGTCCCCCGGCACCAGCCACCGCAGCGGAACCGCCGGCGCGCGCTGCACCGCGGGCTCCCGCACCCACGAGGGCAGGGGAGCCGCCGGCTGCTCCAGGCCCGGGACCGGGCTGCCCGGTACCGGGTGCGGTGACCGGCCGCCGAGGACGGTGTCCGACCGCCCGTCCAGCACGGCGTGCGAGGCCGTGCCCACGAACGACGGGTTCTGCCAGGTGGGCAGCCGCCCGCCGAACCCGGAGTCGGCGACCGGACCCCGGGCCTGGGCCAGCGCACGCCGCAGCGGCGGCAGACCCCGCCAGGCCTCGGGCACCACCGGGCGCACCCCGCCGGCCGGCAGGTCCGGGGCGCCGTCCGGCGGCAGGGCGCCGTCGGCAGTGGTGCCGGGTGCCGTGGCCTCGGGCGCGGAGGGTGCCGCGCCGTCCTCGGCATGTGCCCGGCCGCGGAACCGGTCCAGGATGCCCACGTCAGTCCTCCGCTCCGGCACGCGTCACCAGGGACGCGATCTCGCCCGCGTACCGGCGGCGGTCGTGGTGTTCCAGGTCCAGGATCTCCTCCAGGCTCCAGTGGAAGTGGTAGGCGATGTACGCGATCTCCTCGTGCAGCCGGTCGGTCGCGTACGTCACGATTCCCCCAGGCGGCTCCCGCCGAGTTCCACCTCGAAGGGCTCGGAGCAGTGCGGGCACCGTACGGCGGCACGGGTGTGCCCCTCGGCGTTGATCTGGCGGTAGAAGTCCTGCAGGTACGCCAGATCGGAGGCGAACATGTTCTCCACGATCCCGTCGTGGACCATGGGCAGCGTGCCGAGGCGGGTGATGACCCGGCCCAGCAGGACGACCGACAGGTAGGCCGGGTTCTCCTGCACCCGCACGTCGCGCAGCGGGACGAGTTCGTCCCGCGCCGTCGACAGCCGCATCGTCCCGTCGCGGTGGACGGTGCCCGACTCGTCGACGTAGCCGCGCGGCAGCTGGAAGGGGAACTCGGTGCGCAGCGGCTCCTGACGCAGCGGCTGCTGCCCGCCGGGCGCGGCGGCCGCGCCCGGCGTCCGGTCCCCGGCCTGCGGCGGCGCCTGCCCCGCGCCGTCCGCACCCGGAGCCGTCTCCACTCCGTCCGGGCCGGCGTGGGTGACCCTGCCGGCCCTGGCAGCCGTCCGCCGCATTACTCGATGACCAGTTCTTCGAACGTGATGGTCACGGTCTCGGTGAGAGCGGACGCCTCGCCCGCCTTCACCGTGCTCGCGTCGATCTTGCTGCACCAGGCGTTGCGCAGGTGGTAGCGCTTCACCGGGTTGTTCTCGAAGTCCATCATGATGATCGACGCGTTCTTGCGGGCCGAGGACATCTGCCCGTTGATGGACTGGTTGATCCACTGCGTGAACGACGCCGACTGGGTCATACCGCGGACGACCGTGCAGGTGCCGTTCTTCTTCACACCCGGCAGGTTCTTGACCACGTTCTGGCCGTTGGGCGTGTTCTGCTGATAGGTGATGACGTCCTGCTCGATGCTGAGGCCGCTGACCTCGGCGAGGTACTCGACCATCACACCGTCGATCTGCAGGCCGAAATTGTGCGAGGTGAGGGCGTCACCCGGCTGGAGACTCATGTGTGGGATGTCCTTCTAGGGGAGGGAAGACGACGCGGAGCGGCGGGCGGCCTGCCCGCCTACTCCTCCAGCTCGCCGCTGCCGCTGGAGAACTGCGCCAGACGGAAGATGACGAACTCGGCCGGCTTGACCGGTGCGACGCCGATCTCGCAGATCACCCGGCCGAGGTCCACCGACTCCGGCGGGTTGGTCTCCTCGTCGCACTTGACGTAGAAGGCCTCCTCGGGCCGCTGCCCGAACAGGGCACCGCTGCGCCACTCGTTGACCAGGAACGCCGAGATGTTGCGCCGGATGCGGGCCCACAGCGCGTGGTCGTTCGGCTCGAACACCACCCACTGGGTGCCGATGAGGATCGACTCCTCCAGGTAGTTGAAGTACCGGCGGATGTTCAGGTAGCGCCAGGCCGGGTCGGAGGACAGGGTGCGGGCGCCCCACACCCGGATGCCGCGGCCCGGGAAGGCGCGGATGCAGTTGACGCCGATCGGGTTGAGCAGGTCCTGCTCACCGCGGGTGATCTGGGTCTCCAGGTCCACCGCGCCGCGCACCACCTCGTTGGCGGGCGCCTTGTGCACACCGCGCTCGGAGTCGTTGCGGGCCCAGACGCCGGCCACGTGGCCGCTCGGCGGGACCAGCCGGGACTGGCCGCTGCTCGGGTCGAAGATCTTGATCCACGGGTAGTAGAGGGCGGCGTACTTGGAGTCGTAGCCGGCCGTCTCCTGCCGCCACTGCTGGACCTGACGGGCGTTCAGTCCCGGCGGCGGGTCGATGACCGCGACCCGGTCGCCCATCAGCTCGCAGTGCGCGATCAGGCCGAGCTGCACCGCCTTGACCGCCTCCAGGTCGAGGGCACCGCGCTGGTAGGCGGCCATCAGGTCGGGCACCGCCACCATGGAGACCTCGTCGACGGCCTCCAGACCGCCGAAACCGGTGCGGTCCGCGGAGTCGCCGATGTACTCGGAGGGGCCCGGGTGCGGCTGCGGGGCCGCCGCGGCGGCCGGCACGGCGGGCGCGGCGGCAGGGGCCGGGGCGGGCAGGGCGACGGTCTGGTTGTCCGGGCGGGCCAGCTGCGAGGCCGGCGCGGTCTCGGTCACCGCGATGAACCGGGAGCGGTCCTTGACCTGGGTGACGACGTAGTTGCGGCTGCCCTTCTTGGCGGTGACGTCGAACGTCTCCACGGCCTTGTCGCCGTCCCGCACGATCAGCCGGAACCGCTCGGCGGCGCCCTCGCCCTCCGGGTCGGTGACCTCCACGCTCAGCGAGCCGCTGCCGGCGGGGGCGATGGCCGACACCGCGAACGTGCCCAGCTGCTGCGGCTCGCCCGGCGGCAGCGCGGCCGGAGCGGCCGGCGCACCCACCGCGGCCGGCGCCGCGGCGGCCGCCTGGCCGGCGTCCGCGGCCGCACCCTCGGCGCTGCCGCCGACACGCACCACATATGCCGCCGAACCGCCGTTCTGGAAGAAGCCGTAGACGGCGTGGGCCAGGTAGTACCCGTCGGTGAACTCGCCGAAGGACGCGACGTACTGGCTCCAGTTGGTCACCAGGGTCGGCTCGTTCAGCGGCCCGGTCGGGGCGAGCCCGACGAAGGCCGCCACCGAGGTGCCCACACCTTCGATCGGACGTGAACCGCTGGCCACCTCCTCGACGTAGACGCCGGGTGACAGGTAGGACGGCATGCTGTGCACTCCTCGGGGTACGAGTAGGGAACACGTCCACCCTCACGCGCGAAGCGCGCCGCTCGAAACGTCCCCCGGTCCCCGGTCGGGGGCACCGTCGTTGCCCTCCGGGGCAGCCCGCCGTGCTGCCCCCGTGCCTGCCCTTTCGGCCCTTCACCCGTGTCACGCGGAAAGGACACGGTGGAGGACCGTCACCGGACGTCGGAAGGGAGAAGCGTGCGCGCACACGGAGCACCGGAGAGGCGAGCCGTCGCACCGGACGCGGGCCGCCGCCCGGCGGGTCCGCCGACGGCCGTGCAGCGGGTGCTGGCGCTGCAGCGGCTGGCCGACAACGCCGCCGTCGCCCGGGCCCTGACGGACGAACGACACCCGCACACGGCGGGCTGCGGCCACCACCCCGCGGTGCGGCGTGCGGTCGGCTCGGACGCCGTCGTGCAGCGGGCCAAGAAGAAGGACGACTGGAAGAACTCCCGCACCAAGGCGGAACTGAAGGCGTACAAGCGGAGCGTGGCCCCGGCCGTCGCCGACCTGGCGGACACGCTGCACCACATCGTGCCCAAGTCGGACCTGAAGCATCTCGCCGGTCTGCTCACCCCCGCACAGCAGCAGTCGGTGGTGCGGCAGGTGGCCCCGGTCGCCCCCACGGCAGGTTTCCCGGACGTCGCCTCGGTCACCGCGGACAGACTGCAGTCGGCCCTGGCCAACGTGCCCGCGAACTTCGTCATCGGGCCGCGGCCGGAACAGCGCAACGACGACCCCGGCAGCAGCGGCCCCGACCTCAACCGCAGGCACGGCACCACGACCCCGCGCTCCGCGGAACTCCAACGCGTCTACGACTTCATCAGCGCCTACCGCAGCGCCGACCCGGGCTCCATCCCCGACGACAAGCTGCAGGAGCAGTTCATCGACCCGCTGGTCGAGGCCTGCACGAAGCACGGGCCGGACGTCGGCCTGGACCACGACCGCGGAGGCTGGTCGCGCGGCACCGACGGCAAGTACCAGCGCGCGGCCTGACCTGGGCCGCCCGGCCTCGCCGGGCCCCGTCCCGCACCGCCGGCCGGGTGCCGCGCGTCCCGGACGTTCGGGCAGCGATCCTGCCCATAGGACTCCTGACGAGCCGCCAGGCGCGGTCTAGCGTCCACGGGCGTGAGCCTTTGGACTTCTCTGGAACCGGCCTCGGCGACTGTCGACCCGGGTGGCAGTACACGGGTGCGGCTGCGGTTGCGCAACACCGGCGACGTCGTCGACGAGTACCGTTTCGAACCGGTCGGCGACATCGCCCCCTGGATTACCGTCGAACCGCAGACCCTGCGGCTGTACCCGGGCACCACCGGGACGGTGGAGCTGACCTTCGCCCCGCCCCGGACACCGGACGCCGCCGCCGGACCGCACCCGTACGCCGTCCGCATCACCCCGACCGAGCACCCGGAGGCCGTCACCGTCCCCGAGGGCAACCTCACGATCACGCCCTTCACCGAGGTGCGGGCCGAGCTGGTGCCGCCCACCGTCAAGGGCCGGTTCCGCGGCCGCCCCCAGCTGGCCGTCGACAACCTCGGCAACACCAAGGTCACCGCGTCCGTGAGCGGCAGCGACAACGGTGACCAGCTCTCCTACGACCTCCACCCGAGCAATGTGCAGATCGAGCCGGGCCGGGCCGCCTTCGTCAAGGCCACCCTCAGGCCGCGCAAGATCATCTGGTTCGGGGGCAAGGAGCAGCGCCCGTACACCCTGTCCGTGCTGCGCTCCGGCGCCCACCCGCTGCCGGTGGAGGGCACCTACATCCAGCGCGGGTTCCTGCCCCGCTGGCTCGCCACCTTCCTCGGTGTCGCGGTGGCCCTCGGCATCACCTTCACGATGCTGTGGATCGCCTACAAGCCGAACGTCAAGAGCACGGCCACCGAGAAACTCGCCGAGGCCGGCAGCACCCTCGCGCCCTCGCCCACCCCCAGCGCGCCGCTGAGCCAGGCACCCCCGCCCGAGCCCGAGCAGACACCGACGCGGCAGGCCCCGGCCGACGGCGGCGACGACGACGGCGGCGACGACGGCGGCGGTGGCGGGGGCGGCGGTGAGCAGAAGAAGGACGAGGAGAAGCCCGTCGTGCCGGCCTCGCACGTGCTGCTGCGCAACACCACCACCCACAAGTGCGCGGACATCCCCGGGTACGACAAGGGCACGCTCGACGGGACGGTGTACGAGTACACCTGCGACGGCACCTCGAACAACAACCAGGTGTGGAACCTGGAGGTGAGGTACCCCGACGGCGGACCCGCGGGCAATCCCCTCTTCCAGATCCGCAACGTCAAGGACGGGCTCTGCATGGACCTGCCCGACTACGGGGCAGCCCCCGTGCAGACCCCGATCACCGAGTACACCTGCGACGGCACCACGGCGGACAACCAGCTGTGGTGGCTGGACAAGCAGCAGAGCGGCGCCTACTGGATCCGCAACTTCGCCAGCGACAACAAGTGCCTGAACGTGGAGGGTTTCAGCACCGGCGGCGACAAGACCAGGCTGACGCTCTACCACTGCTCCAACACCGACGACCAGGAGTGGGAGATCGTCCCCTCCGCGTCGCAGTGAGCCGGCGGCCGCCGTCGCCGCGCCGGGTGCGCGCCTACCAGGCCCCGCGGCCCGGCAGCAGCCGGCCCGCCTTGCGGTACTCGCGGCGCGCACCCTCCAGCAGATCGGCCGCGGTGACCCGGTCGCCGCGGCCGGCGGCGAGGTAGGCGGCCGTCACCACGGCGCTGCGGATCGCCCCGCCGGCCAGCTCGAACTCCTCGGCGACCTCGCCCGGATCGGCGTCGTCCGCGCAGGGCACGTGCGCCAGGCTGTGCCGCCACAGGGCCAGCCGCTGCCGGGCGTCCGGGAACGGGAAGTCCACCACCAGGTCCAGCCGCCGGGTGAACGCCTCGTCGATGTTGGCGCGCAGATTCGTGGTGAGCACGGCGATCCCGTCGAACGACTCCAGCCGCTGCAGCAGATACGCGCTCTCCATGTTCGCGTACCGGTCGTGGGAGTCCTTCACCTCCGAGCGCTTGCCGAACACCGCGTCGGCCTCGTCGAAGAGCAGTACCGCGTCGGTGCGGTCCGCCTCGGTGAAGATCCGCTCCAGGTTCTTCTCGGTCTCGCCGACGTACTTGTCCACCACCGACGACAGCTGGACGACGTACAGGTCCAGGCCCAGCTCGGCCGCCACCACCTCCGCCGAGAGCGTCTTGCCGGTGCCGGACTCGCCGGCGAACAGCGCGAGCACACCCCGGCCCCGGCCGCCGCCCGCGCTGAGCCGCCAGTCGCCGAGCACCCGGTCGCGGTGGCGGGCGCGCACCGCCAGCTCCCGCAGCCGGGCGAGGGGTTCGGCGGGCAGGACCAGGTCGTCCCAGCCGACGGCGGGGCGGATCCGGCGGGCGTGCCGCTCCAGCCCCGACGCGGACTGCCGGCGTGCAGCCAGCCGCACATGAGCCGGGGAGACCGGGACGCCCTCGAAGGCCGCGAGGTCCAGGGCGGCCCGGGCGGCCCGGGCGGCACGGTCGTCGGAGAGGCGGTACGGGGCGACGGTGGCGGCCAGGTCGAAGCCCGGGTCCGCCCCGAGCACGGCCGCCCAGGCGGACACCGCTCCGGCGGGGCGTCGGGGCACCTCCACCACCAGCGGGCCGGCGGTGCCCGGGCCGCACCAGGCGGGATCGTAGGAGCGTCGCCCGGTGACCAGCACCGGTACGTCCGCCGCGGCGAGCGGCCGCAGCAGCGCCGCCGGGTCCTCGGGCAGCCCGGAGACGACGACCACGCTCCCGGTCAGCCGGGCCTGAAGCAGCAGGGCGGGCACCTGCTCCGCGGGCCCGGCGAAGTGCAGGACCGGCCGCCCGGCGGCGGACAGCGCGAGGGCGGCACACGCCAGGCCGTCGCCCTCGCGGTCCTCGCGGAGGCAGACCGTGACCGGGGCGCCGTCGGCGAGCCGGGCGGCCAGCCGGCGGGCGAGGCGGGCCGACTCCCCGTCCTCGTCGCCGTCGTGCGCGGGCGCGGGCAGCGGACGCAGATGTCCGGACAGATCGGGATCGGGGGTGTCGTCGCCCAGCAGATGGGCGACGACCCGGTCGGGCACCCGCAACGACCGGCTGAGCAGCGGCCGTTCGGGCTCCTCCACGGTGAGCAGGCCGAGCGCGGCCAGCGGGGCCGCGGGATGCAGCCGGGCCCGGGCGGGCGCCGCGTGGGCCGGGACGCCGCACAGGTCGAGGGCGAGCGCGACGGTCGCCCGCCGCCGGCTGACGTCGTCGTTCAGGTAGCCGTAGAACTGCTCGAAGGAGCGGTCCAGGTCGGGCGCGAGGGCGATCACCAGCAGGGCCGCGTCCAGTTCCGTCAGGCCGAGCCGCGCGCACAGTGCGGCCAGCCGGTCCTGCGCCGGGGTGCCGTCGGCGGCGCCCGCGGCCAGGAGCGTACCGGGCAGGCCGTCTTCACAGACGGCGCCGGGCGGGGCGTCCGCGGGCCGCAGCAGGTGCCGTACGGCCTCCTCCGTGAGATACAGGCCACGCAGCGGGTCGGCGGCGGTGGGATCCCCGGTGGAGCGGTGGTCCACCAGCAGGGCGACCCGCTCGCGCAGCGCGGCCAGCCGGGCCAGCAGCGTCGCGGCGGCCCGCGGCGCGTCACCGGACGGCGGCACGGACACCGGGGCGTCGTCTGCGCGGTGCGGCGCCGACGCGCCGGGGGACGGGTGCGGGGCGGTCACGGCGCCGCAGCCGTTCCGCGCCGGCCGGCGGCCCGGGCTGCCCGGGCGGCCGCCACCTGGTGGGGACGGTGGGCGCGCTCCTCCGCGTCCGCGCCGCCGTCCACGGCACGCGCCCGCACCACCGCGCCCTCGGTGACGGGCGGGCCGGCGTCGTAGTCGGGGTAGGCGGGGAAGGGCACGGTGGCCACCAGGTCCAGCGACGGCTTGAGTTCACCGCCGAGCGCCGACCAGATCTCGGCGAGCGACCGGGACTCCGCCCGGTTGCCGGACACCGACAGCGGCACCGTCATGCCCAGAGCGCCCAGCGGGCCGGGCAGCCGGTCGGACGGCAGCAGCTCGTGGGGCAGCAGCGTCGCCAACGCGGCCGACAGCAGCCGGTGTTCGTCCTGCGCCTTCTTCGTCCACGCTGTGATCAGGTACGACAGCCGGAACCAGCGCGGCGGCCGGCGCCGTCTGACGACCACGTCGCGCTCGTCGACCACGGGCAGCTGACCGGTCTGCCGACGGGCGGTGTCCTCGCGGATGTCGTACAGATACGCGTTGATCGTGGGCGTGTTGCGGCGGGCGGCCCAGTCGCGGGTGGGGGCGTCGAAGTCGATCTCCACCCCGGAACCGGCCAGCGCGCCGCCGCGCAGCAGGGT
This sequence comes from Streptomyces thermodiastaticus, assembly GCF_014656135.1. GTDB lineage: Bacteria > Actinomycetota > Actinomycetes > Streptomycetales > Streptomycetaceae > Streptomyces > Streptomyces thermodiastaticus. The sequence goes on along the minus strand of NZ_BNBV01000032.1, from coordinate 25,956 downwards.
CCGAAGGACCTCGTCCACCTCGTGGATCACCGTGCTGTCACCCTGCCGTGCTCGACCGTCGTGCCGTCCCGGGCCGGTGCCTCGTCCGGCCGTGCGTCCTGTGCCGTCCCGGCGTGCGCCGGGCGGCGGACCGCCGCCGATCCTGCCGCGCACCCGGCCGCCGTCCCAGGCGCGCCGGGGACGGCGGCCGGGCAGGAGGGCTGCCCCCGGGGCCGGTGCGGTCTGCTCGTTCGGTCAGATGTAGCCTTCCCGCAGGGCATAGGCCACGGCATGGGCCCGGTTGCGCAGGTGCAGCCGGGTGGTCAGACCGTGAATGACGTTTTTGACGGTGCGTTCGGAGTAGGACAGCTTGCCGGCGATCTCCCCGGTGTCGAGACCCTCGGCGACCAGACGCAGCACGTCGATCTCACGCGCCGTCAGGCCCGAGGGGACCGGGCCGCCCCCGGCTGCCGCACTGCGGCGCAGCGTCCCCACCCGGCTCATCAGCCGGCCCAGCAGATCGGCGGGCAGATCCCCGTCCCCGCGGGAGGCCTTGACCACGGCCTGCACCAGGCGGTGGGCACTGGCTTCATGGCGCCACACGACGGCGCCCACCCCGCACTCGATCGCGTCCAGCAGCCCGGACTCCCGCAGCGAGCTGACGACGAGCACCGCCCGCGCCCCCTCGCCGCGCACCACCCGGCGCAGCCGGGCCAGCGCGTCGTCGTCCAGCGTGTCGTCGACGAGCACCGCCACCGTTCCGGGACCCGAACGGTTCTCCTCCCGCAGTTCGACCTCCGGATGGCGGCGGAGCTGGCTGAGCACTCCCTCGCGCAGGATCGGGTCCGTGGCCTGCACGGTCACCGGTATCCGGGCCGGAGTGCCCGGTGATCCGGGGTGCGTGGTCCGCGACGAGCTGAGCAAGGAGTTCCCCCAGTGCGCGTGTCCGCACGGCCCCGCGGGGCCGTGGCAGGTGGGTGACAGGTGTGCCCTGACAGCCTGCTGTGAGGGGAGAGGCCCGGACAATCGTGGAACACCACGAGCCGCGCCACGAGATCACACGGACGCGCACCACGGGACCGCATGCGGCCGCGGCGGGCCGCGTCAGGGCACCGCACTTCCCCGGATGACGTCCTCGGGGGCGAAGGATGTCACGGTGGACGAGGAGACGGAAGATGTCCGTGTCACAGCATGCTCGCCCGGGCCTGACCGGACGGCCGGTGCGTGCACCGGAGCAGGAGCAGCCGCACGAGGTGGTCGCGCTGCTCGCGGCGCACATCGCCCGCGCACGGGCCGGTACCGGCGGCCTGGTGGTGCTGCGCGGCGCGACCGGCACCGGCCGGACCACCGCCCTGGAGGCGGCCCGGGCCCGTGCCGCCGCCGACGGCCTGCGCGTCCTGCACGTCCGCTGCTCGCCCCGTGACGCCGGCGCCCCCTTCGCCGTGGCACGGCGGCTGCTCGGCTTACCTCCGGATGCGGCCGGGGACGGCGGGGAACACGAGCGGGACGAGGAGCTGTGGCGTGCGCTGCGCGCGGCCGCCGGGAGCGAGGGGCTGCTGGTGGCCGTGGACGACGTCCACCGGGCGGACGCGCCGTCCCACCGCTGGCTGGTGGAGCTCGCCCGGCACCTGGACAACCTGCCCGCGCCCGTGCTGCTCGTCGTCGCCGAGCGCACCCAGTACGACGTGGACCCGCCCCGGCCCGGCTTCGCGCACACCCTGCCGCCGGCGCTCGTGCACACCTGCACCCTGCCGCCGCTCACCGAGGAGACGGCGGCCGCACTGATCCGTGCCCGGCTGCCGGACGTGCCGCCGTCCTGGGCCGAGGAGTGCGCGCGGGCGGCCGCGGGCAGCCCGCTGCTGCTGCGTGCCCTTCTCGACGACCTCGGGGCGCCGGACGGGCAGCAGCCCGTGCCCGCGACGACGGCCGCGCTCTACCCCGGCGCCTACCCGGCCGCGGTCTCCTGGTGGCTGGACAGTGCCGGCCGGGTCACCACACAGGTGGCGCGGACGCTCGCCGTCCTCGACGAGGACTGGGACGGCACCGTCCTCGTACCGGCGCAGCGGAGCGGCGAGCCGCAGCCGCCCGTCCCCGGCGACCCGGCGGAACCGGCCGCGCTGCTCGCCCGGGTGACCGGAGCCGCACCGGCCCGGATCGCGGGCTGGCTCACCGCCATGACCGGCCTGGGCTGGCTCCGGCAGGACCACGCCGGCCGTCCCCGGTACGCCCACCCCCTGCTGCGGGACGCGGTGCTCGCGGGGGTGCCGGAGACCTGGCGGCACGCCACCCGCCGGGCTGTCGCGGAATCGATGCTGCACCACGGAGCCGGCACCTCGGCCATCGCCCGGCAGCTGCTGCCGACCGGGCCCGTGGGGGCGGACTGGGCCCCCGACGTGCTCCACGACGCCGCGCACCACGCCCTGTCCGAGGGCCGCCGCGAGGACGCCGCGGCGTTCCTGCGCAGAGCACTGGCGGAGCCCCTGCCGGACGGGCGCCGGCTGCGGCTGCTGACCGAGCTGGGCTCCCTGGAGGCCGCCCGTGAGGACTCCGCCGCCGGCATCCCCCGGCTGACCGAGGCGCTGCGGCTGCCGGGCGACCCCCGGGAACGGGTGCGCGCCGCCTTCGCCCTGGGCACCGTGCTGGCCGCCCGCGGCCGGGCCCGCGCCGCCGTCGACGCGCTGCGCACGGTGTACGACCAGTTGACCGACCGGCCCGACCTGGTGGGCGCCCTGCGCACCGCCTCCGTGCTGCTGGCCGACGGGGACCAGGAGCTGCGGCGCGACGTCTACCGGCTGCTGCGCGACGCCGCCGCACGCACCCCCGAGCTGGTCGGCCCCGCAGCCCGGGTCCTGCTCGTGCGGCACGGGGCCGCCGCCGGGCTCGTCTCGGCCGACGACGCGATGCGGCAGGTGCGCCAGGTGCTGGCCGAGCCCGCCGACCCGCTGACCGAGCCGTTCCTGCTCGGCACCGCGGCCGCCGTCGCTCAGTGGGCCGACGAACTCGACGAGGCGGACCGCCTGGTGGAACGCGGTCTGGCCGCGCAGCGGCCCGGCCTGCTGCACCCCATGCACGAGGCGATGCTCCACACCCGGGCGGACATCGCGGCGGCCCGCGCCGGCCACGGACGGCTGCCGGCCGAGATCCCCGAAAGCCGCGAGGTCCCGCCCGGCACCTGCGCGGGCACACCCGGCAACCTGCACGCCCACACCCTCCTCGCCCTGGTCGAGCAGGGCCGCCCGGACGAGGCGCGGCGCTTCGCGGACGGCTTCGACCTGCGGGATGCGCCTCCCTCCGGGGAGCTGAACCGTTTCCTGTACGCGCGCGGCGTGCAGCGCGCCTCCATCGGCGACCACACGGGCGCCCTGCACGACTTTTTGGAGTGCGGCCGCCGCCAGGCCGCCCGCGAGGTGAACAGCCCGGTCGTCACCCCGTGGCGCTCCGCCGCCGCCGAGAGCCGGATCGCACTCGGCCACCACCGCGAGGCGCTCGCCCTGGCCGAGGAGGAGCTGCGGCTGGCCCGGGTGTGGGGCACCCCGCGCACCGTGGGCCGCGCCCTGCGGGTGCTGGGCACCGCCACCGGCGGCCGGCGCGGCCTGGAACTGGCCGAGGAGGCGGTGCGGTTGCTGCGTGACGCACCGGCCGGTGCCGCGGGCGAGCTGGTGGCCGCCCTGCTCGCCCAGGGCCGGCAGCTGACCGCCGCCGGGGAACGCGCCCGGGCCCGCGCCTGTCTGCGCGAGGCCGCGGAACGCGCCGAACAGGCGGGCGCGGTCCGGCTGCTGACCCTCGTGGAGGAGGCACTGCGCGAGGCCGGCGCCCGGCGGCCCGCCGCCGCCCGCACCGGCGCGGCCTCGCTCACCGACAGCGAACGCCGTATCGCCCGGCTCGCCGCCGAGGGCCGCACCAACACGGAGATAGCGGACCTGCTGCACCTGGCCCGCCGCACCGTGGAGACCCATCTGACCAGCACCTACCGGAAGCTGGGCATCGGACGGCGGGGCGAGTTGCGCCGGGCGCTCGGCCAGGACGCGCCCTGACCGCCCGGCGGCAGCACGCGCCGGGCATGCCCGCCACGGCCTGCGCCTCCGGCCGGGCTGCGGGCCGCGCTCGCCGGCCGGGTGGTCAGCGCGGCGGCTCGCCGCCGGGGCCGCGCAGGGCGCACAGCACGTCGACGCGGTTGGTGGTGATCGCGTCCACACCGAGGGCGATCAGCCGGCGCAGCGAGCGGCGGGTGTCCGGGGTCCACACGGACAGCAGGCGGCCGTCGCGGTGGACCCGCTCCGCCAGCTGTCGGGTCACCAGAGGGAAGCGGTAGTTCAGCCAGCGCGGCCGGACGGCGTCCAGCAGGCCGGGCCGCGGCGGCGCGAGGGTGGTCCAGGTCAGGGCGATCTCGGCGGACGCGTCGGCGGCGCGCACCGCGAGCATCGTCCGGGCGCCCCCGCAGTAGTAGACCCGGTCCCGCGCCCCGCAGTCGCGGACCACGCCCAGGATCCGGGACACCTCCCGCGGGCCGGGCGCGCCCGGCAGGTCGACGAGGACCCGGCTGCCGTCGGTGGCGGCGAGCGCGTCCGTGAGGGCGGGCACCCGGCCGCCGGTCAGCTCGCGCACCTGCCCGGCGGTCAGCGAGTGCAGCGGCCGGTCGTGCCGCCACAGCCGTTTCAGCGACTCGTCGTGCAGCAGCACGGGCACGCCGTCCCGGGTGAGGCGTACGTCGACCTCCACGGCGTCCGCGCCCCGGCCGAGCGCGGAGCGGAGCGAGTCGAGCGTGTTCTCGGGGAAACGGTAGGGGTCGCCGCGGTGCGCCACGGCGGTGAGGGTCTGCATGCGCCCTATTGTGTCCCGCGTGCCGGCGGGTGCCAGGCCGTGGCGATCCCGCCCGGACGGACCGGGCGGGGGCGTCCTGGTCAGGACGCGAGCCGGCGCTCGGTGTAGGCGTCGATCTCGGCGGCGATGCGAGCCTTGCCCGCCTCGTCGAGGAAGGACGCGTGCACGGCGTTCTTGGCCAGCTCGGCGACGCCCCGCTCGTCCAGGCCGAGCAGCCGGGCGGCCACGGCGTACTCGGTGTTCAGGTCGGTGCCGAACATCGGCGGGTCGTCGGAGTTGACGGTGACCAGCACTCCGGCCTCCGCGAACTTTCTGATGGGGTGCTCGTCCAGGTCGGCCACGGCCCGGGTGGCGATGTTGGAGGTGGGGCACACCTCCAGCGGGATCCGGTGCTCGGCCAGGTGCGCGAGCAGCTTGGGGTCCTCCGCGGAGCTGGTGCCGTGGCCGATGCGCTCGGCGCCCAGCTCGGTCAGCGCGTCCCACACCGTCTGCGGCCCGGTGGTCTCGCCGGCGTGCGGCACGGAGTGCAGTCCGGCGGCGATCGCCCGGTCGAAGTGCGGCTTGAACTGCGGCCGCGGCACGCCGATCTCGGGCCCGCCCAGCCCGAAGGAGACCAGTCCCTCGGGCCGCAGCCGGTCGTCGGTGGCCAGCCGCAGCGTCTCGTCGGCCGCCTCCGCACCGGCCTCCCCGGGGATGTCGAAGCACCAGCGCAGCACGGTGCCGAACTCCTTCTCGGCCGCCTTGCGGGCGTCCTCGATGGCGTCCATGAAGGCACGTGCGTCGATGCCGCGCCGGGTGGAGGAGAACGGGGTGATGGTCAGCTCCGCGTACCGCACCTGCTGGCGGGCCATGTCGCGGGCCACCTCGTACGTCAGCAGACGGACGTCCTCCGGGGTGCGGATGAGGTCGACGACGGACAGGTACACCTCGATGAAGTGCGCGAAGTCCGTGAACGTGAAGTACTCGGCCAGGGCCTCGGGATCACAGGGCACCTTCGAGCCGGGGTGGCGGGCGGCGAGTTCGGAGACGATGCGGGGGGAGGCGGATCCGACGTGGTGCACGTGCAGTTCGGCCTTGGGCAGCCCGGCGATGAAGGCCTGCAGGTCGCGTGGTGCGTGCTGGTGGGTCACGGCGTCCCTCCCGGGGAACGGCACCGCCGGCTCGCGTGCCTGCCGCGCGGATCGGGCCGCCGTGGGGGCGAGGCGCGATGCGGACGTCAGGCTCGTGCGGGTGTGGTGCGGGTGATCGGCTGATCGATGAGCACCGTCATCCTACGGGCTCACCGGTGGTCCCCGGCAGGCGCCCGGTTCCGGCCCGGCCGCGCAGCCGGCGGGTTCCTCCGGCCGTGCCACCACTGCGGTCAGGGCCGTAGCATGGCGGGACGTTCGACTCCAGGGGGACGGAAAAAGCATGACCGACATGACACGGCCGGGCGGCGACGCCGGCGCCGACGGCAACCCGTGGGCGGCGCCGCAGCCCGGGCCTGCCCGGCAGGCGGGCGGGGCACAGACGCCCGCCTCCGGGCAGCCCGGCACCCCGGGCCCGCCGCCGGCGGCACCGCCGGCCACACCCACGGTGCACGACCAGGTCACCGTGACCTCGATGCCGGCCGCCTTCCCGCCTCCCGCGAACAGCGTTCCGCCGCCGGCCCCGGTGCCCCCGCCGCCCCCTGCCGTGCCCCAGCCGCCCGCTGCCGTGCCTCCGCCGCCCCCTGCCGCGCCCCAGCCGCCCGCTGCCGTGCCCCCGCCGCCGGTCGCGCCCACCGGCCCCGGCGCTCCCGCGGGCTACGGCTACCCCGCCCAGGCCCCCGGCTACCCGAACTACCCGAACTACCCGAACTACCCGGGCTACCCGGGCACCCCGCTCTACGGCTGGTCCGCCGCGCCGGTGGTCCCGCAGAACGGCATGGGTGTGGCGGCGCTGGTGCTCGGCATCATCTCCTGCTGCCTGTTCTGCGCCTACGGCGTCGTCTCGCTGGTGCTGGGCATCCTCGCCGTCGTCTTCGGCGTCAAGGGACGCCGCAAGGCCGAGCGGGGCGAGGCCGACAACCACACCCAGGCGCAGGCCGGTCTCGTCCTGGGCAGCATCGGCATCGTGCTGGGGCTCGCCATGATCACGTTCCTGATCGTCGTGGGTGTCCTCGCGGCCGACGCCGACAGCGACGACGACTCCCTGTACGGCGACACCCTGCGGGCCGCACCGACCGCGCGGCTCATCCCCTGACCTGCCGGCCCGGACGTCGTTCGCCCGGGCCGCGGCGCGCGCCGGACGCCACGTCGCCGGTGCCGGCGCGCAGCCGCTCCCGGGCCTCCATCAGCGCGAAACCCAGCAGGTTCAGGCCCTTCCAGCGCTCGGGGTCCGTGGCCGCCTTGTCGTCGGCGGCCAGCCCGATGCCCCACACCCGGTCCAGCGGGCTGGCCTCCACCAGGACCGTGTCCCCGGTGCCCAGCAGAAACGCACGCAGCTCGGGGTGCGCCGCGAACTTGTGCACGCTGCCCTCGACCACGATCGCGCGGCGCTCACGCGCCCACGTCTCCTCGTCGAAACCGCGCACCAGCCGGCCCTGTGCCTTCGCCTCCCCCGGGTGCCGTGCGGCCAGCACGCGCCGTTCCGCCTCGGCGTCCCCGAACAGCCGCGCCTTGCCGGCCATCATCCAGTGCTCGGCGGTCGGGTAGGTCACCCCGTCCACCGTGAACGGCGCCGGCCACCACTGACTCAGACAGCTCGCTCCCACCTGGCCGTCCCGCCGTGGACGGTGACCCCAGAAACAGAGATACGTGATGCCGGCTCCCGCACGGACTTCCCGGACGAGGGTCTCCCACGAGTCGATCTTCCCCATGCGTGCCATTGTGCGAGGCGCCGGTGACACCCTCCTGCGTTGTTCCTGCTCACACACTCAGGTGACCGACAGATTCCGTTGCGTAACCAAAAGGAAACAACGGAATCCCTTGTTGGAGGTCACTCCCTCTGTCAGGATCGGCAGTCACACCGAGCCGGAGCTACGCCATCCGACCCTGTGGACAGACGCGGGACACGGCGGAGGAGAGCGACATGCACGTCCACGGCACCGTCACCCCGGAACGATCCCCCGCACCGCAGCTCCACGCCCCGGGCCCGCAGGACCGCGCCCGCCCGTCGCCCCGTCACACCCCGGGGCGCGACCTGGGCTCCCGCGCCGGGCACGTCCGGTCCGGGACCACCGTGGCGGCCCGCACGGACCGGTACCGCACACTCTTCTGGGACCGACAGCCACTTCCCGGCCCGACCGGGCCGAACCGTCTCGAAAGGGCACCACACGCATGGAGCAGTACGAGCCCGGACGCCTCACCGCCACCCCGCGGCGCGGCCCCCGCGGCCGGCGGCCCGCCCTCACCCGCCGGTCGCTGCTGCGCGCCTCGGCGGGCGGCGTGCTCGCCGTCGGCGGGCTCGGCACGCTGACCGCCTGCGGGATCCCCCCGGCGGGCACCACCCGGGGCGTCACCGCCACCACGGACCACTCGGACCGGGAGAAGGTCGTCGACTTCTCCAACTGGCCCGAGTACATCGACGTGGACGCGAGCGGCAGGCGCCGTCCCACCCTGGAGACGTTCACCCGGCGGACCGGCATCGAAGTCGCGTACACCGAGGACATCAACGACAACGACGAGTTCTTCGGCAAGATCAAGCCGCAGCTCGCCGCCGGCCAGGACACCGGCCGGGACATCATCGTCCTCACCGACTGGCTGGCCGCGCGGGTCATCCGCCTGGGCTGGGCGCAGAAACTCGACCCGGAGAACCTGCCCAACGCCTTCACCCACCTCGCCGCGCAGTTCCGCGACCCGGAGTGGGATCCGGGACACGCCTACTCCTATCCCTGGCAGGGTGTCTCCACCGTCATCGCCTACAACAAGAAGGCGCTGGACGGCGTCGAGGTCACCTCGTTCTCCGACCTGCTCGACAAACCCGCGCTCAAGGGACGGGTGGGTGTCCTCTCCGAGATGCGCGACACCGTCGGCATGACGCTGCTCGACATGGGCAAGGACCCGGCGCACGTGACCGCCGACGACTACGACGCGGCCATCGCCCGTCTGCGGAAGGCCGTCGACAAGGGGCAGATACGCCGCTTCACCGGCAACGACTACACCTCCGACCTCACCAGGGGCGACCTGGCCGCCTGCCTGGCCTGGGGCGGCGACGTGGTCCAGCTCCAGGCGGACAACCCGGACGTCGGCTATGTCATCCCGGACGCCGGGATCGTGACGTCCACCGACTGCCTGCTCGTCCCCGCGGGGGCCCGGCACAAGACCAACGCCGAGCGGCTGATCGACTTCTTCTACGAGCCGGTCCAGGCTGCCGCGCTCGCCGCGTACACCAACTACGTCTCCCCGGTGGACGGTGTGAAGCCCTGGCTCGCGAAGATCGACAAGTCCGCGGCGGACAACCCGCTGATCGTTCCCGACCGGACCACGGCCGCGAAGTCCCACGCCTTCCGCTCGCTGAGCGAGAAGGAAGCAGCGGCGTACGAAGCGAAGTTCGCGAAGCTCACAGGGGCGTGACCACCATGCAGACGACCACGACACCGGCGGTCGGCGGCGGCGACGTCCGCCTGACCGGGATCAGCAAGCGATACGGCACCTTCACCGCCGTGCACCCGCTGGACCTGACCGTGCCCCAGGGTTCCTTCTTCGCGCTGCTCGGCGCCTCCGGCTGCGGCAAGACCACCACCCTGCGCATGATCGCAGGCCTGGAGGAACCCACCCAGGGCACCGTCCACCTCGGCGACCAGGACGTGACCCGGCTGCCGCCGTACCGGCGGCCGGTGAACACCGTCTTCCAGTCCTACGCCCTCTTCCCGCACCTGGACGTCTTCGAGAACGTCGCCTTCGGCCTGCGCCGGCGCGGCATCAAGAACGTGAAGCAGCAGGTGGCGGAGATGCTGGAGCTGGTCCAGCTCGGCCGGCAGGCCCGCAGGAAACCGCACCAGCTCTCCGGCGGCCAGCAGCAACGTGTCGCCGTCGCCCGTGCTCTCATCAACCATCCCGAGGTGCTGCTCCTCGACGAGCCGCTGGGTGCCCTGGACCTGAAACTGCGCCGGCAGATGCAGCTGGAACTCAAACGCATCCAGACCGAGGTGGGCATCACGTTCATCCATGTCACCCACGACCAGGAGGAGGCCATGACCATGGCCGACACGGTCGCCGTGATGAACGCCGGCCGGGTCGAGCAGCTCGGCACCCCCACCGACCTGTACGAGAACCCGCGCACCGCGTTCGTCGCCGGCTTCCTCGGCACCTCCAACCTCGTTCCGGCGCGGGTGACCGCGCGCCGCGGCGAGGAGCTCGTCCTGACGGCCGGCGGCGCCACGCTCGTTCTGCCCGCCGCACGCTGCACCGTCCCCGCCCCGGCCGGTGCCGCGGTGCTCGCGGGGGTCCGCCCGGAGAAGATCACCCTCACCCACGCCGACGACGCTGCCGGGATACCCGAGGGCCGCAACCGCATCACGGGCCGGATCGCCGACGCCGGCTTCCTCGGTGTCTCCACCCAGTACGTCGTCGACAGCCCCGTCTGCCCCGGCTTCGAGGTGTACGCCCAGAACATCGACCGCGACCCGCGCCTGGTGCCCGGTGCCGAGGTCGTCGCGCACTGGAGCCCGGCGCACACCTTCGGTCTGGACGCCGCCCAGGACGGCGACGCCGGTACGGCACACGCCGAGGAGGAAGCCGCCTGATGGCCGCCGTCACCGAGGCGCCGCCCCCGCTCGCGCCCACCGCACCCGACGACGAGCCGCCGCGCGGGCGCGGCCGCCTGACCCCGTACTGGCTGCTGCTGCCCGGCATCCTGTGGCTGCTGGTCTTCTTCGCCCTGCCGGTGATCTACCAGGCGTCCACCTCCGTGCAGACCGGCTCCCTGGAGCAGGGCTACACCGTCACCTGGCACTTCGCGACCTACTGGGACGCCCTGTCGGAGTACTGGCCGCAGTTCCTGCGCTCCGTGCTGTACGCGGCCTGCGCGACCGTCCTGTGCCTGCTGCTCGGCTACCCGTTGGCGTATCTCATCGCCCTGCGCGCGGGCCGCTGGCGCAACCTGCTCATGGTCCTGGTGGTCGCGCCGTTCTTCACCAGCTTCCTGATCCGCACCCTGGCCTGGAAGACGATCCTCGCCGACGGCGGCCCCCTCGTCGGCGCGCTCGGCACCCTGCACGTCCTGGACGTCACCGACTGGCTCGGCTGGACCTCCGGCCACCGGGTGCTCGCCACCCCGCTGGCCGTGGTGTGCGGACTGACCTACAACTTCCTGCCGTTCATGATCCTGCCGCTGTACACCTCGCTGGAGCGGATCGACCCCGGGCTGCTGGAGGCGGCCGGCGACCTGTACGCCCGGCCGGCCACCACCTTCCGCAGGGTCACCTTCCCGCTGTCCCTGCCGGGCGTGGTCTCCGGCACCCTGCTGACGTTCATCCCGGCCGCCGGCGACTACGTCAACGCCGACCTGCTCGGATCCACCGACACCCGCATGGTTGGCAACGTCATCCAGACACAGTTCCTGCGCATCCTCGACTACCCGACGGCGGCCGCCCTGTCGTTCCTCCTCATGGCCGCCATCCTGCTCATGGTCACCGTCTACATCCGCAGGTCCGGGACGGAGGACCTGGTCTGATGCGTCTCCTCACCTGGATCAAGCGGCATCTCGTCGTCGCCGCCGGACTGCTGACGCTCGCCTACCTGCTGCTGCCGAACGCCGTCGTCACGGTGTTCTCCTTCAACCGGCCCAAGGGACGTTTCAACTACGAGTGGCAGCGGTTCTCCACCGACGCCTGGAGACACCCGTGCGACGTCGCCGGGCTGTGCACCTCGCTCGGGCTCAGCCTGCGGATCGCCGTCTGGGCGACCCTCGGCGCCACCGTCCTGGGCACGATGACCGCCTTCGCGCTGGTCCGCTACCGGTTCCGCGCCCGCGGCGCCGTCAACGCGCTGATCTTCCTGCCGATGGCGATGCCCGAGGTCGTCATGGCCGCCTCGCTGCTCACCCTGTTCCTCAACCTGGGTGTGCGGCTGGGTTTCTGGACGGTCCTCATCGCCCACGTCATGTTCTGCCTCAGCTTCGTCGTCACCGCGGTCAAGGCACGTGTGATGTCGATGGACCCGCGCCTGGAACAGGCCGCCCAGGACCTGTACGCCGGCCCCCTCCAGACGTTTGTGCGGGTGACCCTGCCGATCGCGGCACCGGGCATCGCCGCGGGCGCGCTGCTCGCCTTCGCCCTGTCCTTCGACGACTTCGTCATCACCAACTTCACCGCGGGATCGACCGTCACCTTCCCCATGTACGTGTGGGGGTCGGCGCAGCGCGGCACACCCGTGCAGATCAACGTCGTCGGCACCGCCATGTTCGTCGTCGCCGTCCTGTGCGTCCTGGCCGCCACGGCCGTCGGCAACCGCCGCAGGAGGCACACCACCTGACAGACACCGACACAGCAACCACGCGAGTCGTGTAGGGAGTTGACATCATGGCCCCGAGCGCCATGACCCGTTGGACGAGATCGCTCCGCGAGGCCCGGCCGGTGCCGTACTGGCTCGACGACCCCGGCCGGCCCCGCCCCGAACCCGCCCTGAGCGGCGCCGACACCTGCGACCTGCTGGTCGTCGGCGGCGGCTACAGCGGACTGTGGACCGCGCTGATCGCCAAGGAACGCGACCCCGGCACGGACGTGGTGCTGGTGGAGGGCCGCGAGACGGCCTGGGCCGCCTCCGGCCGCAACGGAGGCTTCTGCGCCGCCTCCCTCACCCACGGCCTGGCCAACGGACTGGCCCGCTGGCCGCGGGAGATCCGTCGGCTGGAGGAACTCGGCGCCCGCAACCTCGACGCCATCGAGGCGACCGTCGCCCGCCACCGGATCGACTGCGACTTCGAACGCACCGGCGAGATCGACGTCGCCACCGAGCCGTACCAGGTGTGGGAGATGGAGGACTGGTATGCCCGCCTGCGCGATCAGGGCCTGGCCGACGGCATCGAGTTCCTCGACCGGGACGCCGTGCGCGCTCAGGTCGCCTCGCCCACCTTCGAGGCCGGACTGTGGGACCGCCGCGGTGTCGCCATGCTCCACCCGGCCAGGCTCGCCTGGGGACTGAGACGTGTCTGCCTCCGCCTCGGGGTGCGCATCTACGAGCACACCCCCGCCCTGACCCTTGAGCCGTACGGCGCCGGCATGCGGGTGAGCACCCCGTACGGGCAGGTCCGCGCCCGCCGGGTCGCGCTCGCGACCAACGTGTTCCCCAGCCTGGTGCGGCGGGTGCGTCCGTACACCGTCCCGGTGTACGACTACGCCCTGATGACCGAGCCGCTCACCCCCGCACAGCGGGAGTCGGTCGGCTGGACGAACCGCCAGGGACTCGGTGACAGCGCCAACCGGTTCCACTACTTCCGCCTCACCGCCGACCACCGCGTTCTGTGGGGCGGCTACGACGCCGTCCACCACTACGGCCGCCGGGTGCGCGCCGAGTACGACGACCGCCCCGAGACGTACGCCCGGCTCGCCGAGCACTTCTTCACCTGCTTCCCGCAGCTGGAGGGCATCCGCTTCACCCATGCCTGGGGCGGCGCGATCGACACCTGCTCGCGTTTCTCGCCGTTCTTCGGCACCGCCCACCGGGGCAAGGTGGCGTACGCGGCCGGCTACACGGGCCTGGGCGTGGGCGCGAGCCGCTTCGGCGCCGAGGTGATGCTCGACCTGCTGGCGGGCCTGCGCACCGAGCGCACCGACCTGCAGATGGTCCGCACCAAGCCCCTGCCGTTCCCGCCGGAGCCCTTCGCCTGGACCGGCATCGCGCTCACCAAGTGGTCGCTGGCCCGGGCCGACGCGCACGGCGGCCGGCGCAATCTGTGGCTGCGCACCATGGACCGGCTGGGCCTGGGCTTCGACAGCTGACCGGCGCCCAACCTGTGACCGGGGGCACTCCGATGCGCGGCCGCGAGCCGCGCAATGCCGAAGCGGTGACCTCCCTCTGTCTGGTGGCGCACCGTGCGCCCACGGCGAAGAGGGAGGTTCTTCCGTGACGGCGACCAGGGAGGCGCTCGCATGGCCGGCGTCCGTGGCACCCGATGCGCGCGCCCTTGAGCGGCAGTGGCGACGCGACCCGCGGTCGGTCGCCCTGCTGCCCGCGGGCACGGCGTGGGACGTGCTGTTCCTGCCGGCCGCACTCGGGTGTCCCACGCTCGACGTCCTCTCCGGTGTGCTGGACCAGCTCGGCCCGGTGCCGGCCGGCTCCGGCGACGCCCGGCTGGGGTTCCTCGTCCAGCCGGGCACGGCGGGCGCCGGCCGGGCACGGGTGTGCGCGGTGCCGGGCTGGGCACCTGGATCGTCGTGCCGTACCCCGACCGGTCGGCCGGCACGGTCCGCCGGCTGGTCCCCCGGACGGCACCGGCACCCTCACCGACCCGGCCCTGCTGGAACCGGCGATGCACGAGGCGGCCGCGGTGGTGGCCGGCGGGGACCGGGACCGCTGACGCGTCAGCCGCGGCGCCCGTGCAAGGCGTGCAGGACCGCCCGGAGCACGACCAGCAGCACGGCGGACAGGCACCAGCCGGCCACGACGTCCAGTGGCCAGTGGTACCCGCGCCGCACCAGCCCGTAGGAGACCGCGAGCACGAGCACACCCCACACCGTCACCACCGCACCCCGGGCGCGGTGCGACCGCACCCACAGCAGCAGCACCAGCGCGGCCGCCCCGTAGGCGACGGCGGCTGTCGCGGTGTGCCCGGAGGGGAAGTAGCCGTCGCCGGGCGGCATGACGGGCGTCCCGCCCCGGTGGGTCCAGTCCTTCAACGGCACCACCACGGCGGGCAGCACGGCCGCCGGCACCACCGCGGCCGCCGGCGGCCCCCACCACCGCGGCACGCCCGCGCGCCGGCCCCGCCACGCCGCATACCCGGCCGCCAGGACCAGCACGGGCACGGCGACCTCCACGTTGCCGAGGTCGGACAGCAGCTCGGAGAGACGGTCGGGATGCAGCACCGCGCGGCTGACCCGCCGGTCGGCGTCCAGCAGCGGACCGTCGCCGGTCACCTGCCAGGTGATCAGCGCGAACAGCAGCGCGGGCAGCCCGGCGAGCAGCACCGGCCAGGCAGGCGATCCGCGCCCGGTGTCCCGGGAGACGTCCGCCTCGGCCCAGGCCGGCGCGGCGCGCCGCCTGTGGTGCTCCCCGGCGTCGTCGCGGTCCACATCTGGTGAGATCGGCACGCGCCCCAGCTTCGCACAGGCACGGCCGCACCCGTCCGACGCCGGTGCGCTGCGCCGCGCGCACCGGCCGCACGCACCGTCTCCGGTGTGCGCACTGCGCCGTCTTCTCGCCGGCCGTGGTGCCGAGGCGCCGGCACGTGGGGACGACGCCGGTTCCGGGCCGCCGCCCCGGGAACACGCGGCCCCGCCGCCGCTGCCGGGGCCACCGCGAACGGGACGCCGGGCAGGGGCGACGGGGCAGAGGGGTGTCGTCGGTGCCCGTGCCGGGGCACGGCCGGGCAGGTGAGCGCCCTACGGCCTTGGCCGGGCGATCTGGGCGCTGAGGAGATGGGCGTCGAGCAGGGCGACGTCCGCGGTGCGGGCCGCACGGGAGTACCCGGTCAGCATGCGCTTGGTGAGCGTCAGCGCCTCGGGCGAGCGGCGCACCAGCGGCCTGATCCACGCGTCGATCGCGGCGTCCAGCTTCTCGGCCGGCGTCACCTTGTGCAGCAGGCCGAGCCGGTGGGCGGTGTCCGCGTCGAACGGGTCGCAGGTCAGCATCAGTTCGCGGATCCTTGCGGCGCCCGCCTCGACGATCAGGCGGCCCATGGCGCCGCCCCAGGCCGGCGGCAGTCCGAGTGCGATCTCCGGCATGCGGAAGCGGCAGGTGTCCGCACCGGCACGCAGATCGCAGTAGGCGGCCAGCGCCAGTCCCGCGCCGATCACCTTGCCGTTGAGGCGGGCGATGGTGACCGCGTGCGTGTTCTCCAGGGCGTCGCACACGCGGTAGGCCTTGTCGACGATGCGGCGCAGCGCACTGCCGGAAGGTTCCTGCTCCAGTGCGTCCTGGAACTCGGTGCGATCGGCTCCGAGGCAGAAGTCGTCGCCGGCGGAGCCGAGCACGAGGACCCGGATGTCGGGCCGGTCGTGCAGGCCCCGCAGCACGGCTTCGAGGTCGTCGAGGGCGTCCGACGAGAGGGCTCCGTCCTCGGCCGACGGGTCGAGGATCACACGCAGGACGGGGCCGTCCTCGCTGACGTCCAGGGCCTTGTGGCGGAGCAGGGTGTGGAGTGGAGGCGTGGTCATATGAGGGTCACGTCCAGATTCAGCAGTCGCCTGAAGGCCACGCGCGGGGCCCAGGAGGGTTGGCGTACCAGGGTCAGCCGCGGGAAGCGGGTGACCAGCTGGCGGAGCAGGGTCTGTGCCTCCAGGCGCGCCAGCGGGGCGCCGAGGCAGTAGTGGATGCCGCCGCTGAAGGCGAGGTGTCCCGGTTTGCGGTGCAGGTTGAACAGCTCGGGTTCCTCGTGCTTGGCCGGGTCCCGGTGGGCCGCCGCCACCATGAGGTGGACCATCTCGTCCTTGCGTATCCCGGTGTCGCCGAGGACGCAGTCCTTCGAGGCCACGCGGCTGATGACATGGGTGGGCGGGTCGTAGCGCAGGACCTCCTCCACCGCGGCCGGCACGAGGTCCGGCTGGACGGTGAGCCGGTCCCACTGCCGCGGGTGCTGCAGGAGCAGCAGCACCATGGTGGACAGCAGGGTGGAGGTGGTCTCCAGGCCGGCGAGAAGCACGAACAGGGCGAGCAGATAGACCGCCTCGTCCGCCTTGTCGCGGTCGCTCTCCAGCTCGTCCCACACGGTGATCCAGCGGGAGACCGGGTCGTCGCCGGGGCGGCGGCGCCGCTCGCGCACCAGGTCGGTGAAGTACACGCGCAGTTCGGCCGTCGCTGCGTCGGACAGCGCCAGCTGGCTGGCGGACGGCAGGAGTTCCTGGGTGAACACCTGGTCGTGGGTGAGGTCGCGGAGCCGGGGGAAGTCCGCGGTGGGAAGGCCCAGCCAGTGGCCCACGGTGGCCACCGGGAGTTCCTCGCTGACCAGCATGTTCAGGTCGGCCTCGCCGTCGTGCAGCCGTTCGGCGAGCGAGTCGAGCAGCCGGGTGGTGATCCGGCCTATGGGTGCCTGCAGGTCGCTCAGGGTGCTGCGGTCGAACATGCCGGCCGAGCGGCGGACCCGGGTGTGCTCGGGGGGATTGAGCGCCGGAAGGGTCTTGCTCATCTCACGTGAGGAGGGTGCTCCCCAGCGGGTGCCGCTGCCCTGCCGCTCGCGCCACGCGGCGTCGGGCTCTAACCAGTCACGGTTGCGCAGGATGCGGTCGCACAGCTCGAAGCCGGTGACGATGTGTCCTCCCCACGGGGCTGCGAAGACGTCGCCTTTGGAGCGAAGTTCCGCATAGAGCGGGAACGGGTTCGCCTGTCCCCGCTCGGTGCGCAGACGGGAGAAGATCGAGACGGTCAAGCGCCGGGTGTCAGCCGGAGTTGTCGCAGTCTCCACGACGGCCCTTTCCTGATCTTGGTCATCAGCCGCCATGCATACCCGTGCATGGCGGCGTACATACAAGATGACCAATTCCAGGGGCAGTTGCCTTCGTCACTCTCCCCGCGTCCAGGCCAGGAACTTGCTCCACAGACCCGGCTTGGGCTTGGACCCGGACGACGACGTGCTGCGGTGCGTGACGGGCGCGGCGGCGGGCGCGGTGGCCCGAGGAGCGGGGGACGAGGCCGGAGGCGGCGACACGGAACGGGGGGTGAACCGGACCGGCAGCTCCTGCAGGACGCGGCTCCACGGCGCCGGCACCCAGCTCAGGTCCTTCAGGGGAACCCGGGTGCTGATGTCCGGAAGGTGGTTGAGCAGGGCCTCCACGGCGGTGACGGCGATGGTCAGGGCCGGGTCCTTGGCGGGGCAGGCGTGCGGCCCGGCCCCGAAGGCGAGGTGCGCCTTCGCGCTGAGCTGCTCGCGGTGCTCGGCCAGCTGCGGGTCGGTGTTGGCGGCGGCGAAGGAGATCAGCACCGGGTTGTTCGCCTTCAGCACCCGGCCGCCCAGCTCCACGTCCTGCGTGGGGTAGTGACCCGCGTAGTTGGCGATCGGCGCGTAGTTCCACAGCACCTGGGTGACCGCGTCCTCCACGGGCCGGTCCGCCTGCCAGTCGTCGCTGAGCATGAGCGCGCTGGCGGTGCCGATCGTCCCGGTCAGGGGAGTGGTGCCGCCGGACAGCAGCGTCACCAGCTGGTGCATCACCTCCTCGTCCGACAGCTGGGCCGAGTGCTGCATCAGACGGGTCGTCACGTCGTCGCCGGGCCGGCGGTGCTTGAGGGCGATCAGATCGGTGAGCGCCTCGGCCAGCTTGTCGTCGGCGCCGGTCGTGCCGGCGAAGATCCCGGAGATGCCGGTGATGACCCGGTCGCCGATCTCGGGCGGGCAGCCGAACAGGTCGCTGAAGACCAGCAGCGGTAGCGGCTGGGCGTACTCCGCCATCAGCTCGGCCTCGCCGAGACGGTCGCTGCTGAACCGGCTGATCAGATAGTCGGCCGACTGCCGGGTGCGCCGCGCCAGCTGCAGCGAGGTGACGGGGGCGAGGCTGTCGGTGACGGCCTCCCGCAGCCGGCCGTGCGCCGCCCCGTCGCTGAACAGGGCGTTGGGGCGGTAGCCCATCATGGGCAGCGCCGGACTGTCCTGAGGGATACGGCCTTCCTTCAGCGCGTTCCAGCGCCGCGCGTCACGGACGAAGGTCGCGGGGTTCTGCAGGATCCATTTCGCGGCCTCGTAGCTGGTGACCAGCTCGACCTCCACGCCCGGTGCGACGTCGACCGGCGCGCTGGGACCCAGGCTGCGCAGATGGGTGTAGTGGCTCTCGGGGTCCGCGCCGAACTGCGGTCCGTACAGCTGCATGTTGCCGTGTGCGGGGCAGCCGGGCGGCGGCCCCTGTATGTCGGGACGGTGCTCCATGAGAAAGCAAGGCTCCTAGTCGCTGAGGGTCAGCAGATGTTCGACGAGGGTGATCAAGGCCTGAGCCGCCGACTGCTGGTCGCGGACGTCGCAGCGGACCACAGGTGTGTCCGCGGACAGGTTCAGTGCCTCGCGCACCTCGTCGAGGGGGTAGTCGGGCGTGCCCTCGAAGCGGTTCACGCCGATGGCGTAGGTCAGGCCGAACCGCTCGACCAGGTCCAGGACCGGGAAGCTGTCCGACAGCCGCTCGGGGTCGACGAGGACGAGCGCGCCCAGGGCGCCGCGGGACAGCTCCTCCCACATCTCCTTGAAGCGCTCCTGGCCGGGCGTGCCGAAGAGGTAGAGGACCACCTCGTCGCTGAGGGTGAGACGGCCGAAGTCCATCGCGACCGTCGTCGTGGTCTTGTCGGGGGTGCCCGACAGGTCGTCGAAACCGACGCTGGCTTCGGTGATCTCCTCCTCGGTGCTCAGCGGCTCGATCTCGGAGATGCTCCGGATGCACGTGGTCTTGCCCACTCCGAAGTGCCCCACCACGAGCACCTTCACCGCGGTGGAAACCCCTGATTCCAGGTACACGAATCACGCTCCGAATCGGGCTCTGAGGCCGTCCAGCACGGCGTTGAGCACGTCTCGATCCACATGTTCCGCGCGAGGAATCGGTTTCCTCGCCGCGATCAGGCCGCGCTCCTCCAGCTGCGCCAGCAGGATCCGTACGATCCCCAGCGGCAGATGCGTGTGCGCGGCCACCTCCGCCACCGACAGGAAGCCGCCCGTGACCAGCTCCAGCACCTGCCGGGCCTCGGGAGACAGGGTGCGCGCTTCGGCGTCGGAGGCGTCCTGGCTGGCCGACACCAGCGTCGTCCGCTCATAGGCGTGCTCCGGCGGCAAGGACCGCCCGTTCGTGATCACGAACAGCGGGACTAAAGAAGAGGTCAGCTCCAGTCCCGGCTCCGGCTCGTCGGTCACCTGCGGCTCGCCTCCCTGCTCGCTGCGGGCTGAGTGCTCAGCTGCGGTACGACGGCCTCGTGCAGCCGGGTGGCGAAGTCCGCGATGTCGGTGTCCGGCTCCGCCGCCGCGGCGAGCAGGGAACCGTTGCCCGCCGGGACCAGGAACACCCAGCCGTGCGAGAACTCGATGACCGTCTGCCGCCACAGCGCGTCCCGCACACCGGCGAAGCTCGACGTGGCGCGGCTGTAGGCGTGCAGGCCCTGCATGGCCGCCGCGATGGTGTCCACCAGGTCCCGGCTCATGCTGGTGGTCGCCCCGCGCGGCAGGCCGTCGCTGCCGAGCAGCACGGCCTGCCGCGCGCCGCGCACACCGGCGAAGACGGCGTCCAGGTCGGCGATGGCGATGCCGGCCCCGCCGGCGCCCGGTCCCCGGTCGCCGCCCCTGCCGCCCCGCTCGGACCAGCCGTCGGCGTTCACCCGGGGCGGGGTGGTGAGGTTGTTGCCCAGGCGGGCGACCAGCCGGTGCATCCGGAAGCTGATCGCGCCCATGTCGACGTCGGGTTCCGCCGCCGCGGCCAGGTAGGCGCCCTGGCCGGCGCCGATCAGGAAGACCCAGCCGTGCGAGAACTCGATGATCGTCTGTTCCCACGTCGCGTCCGGCTCGCTGCCGGCGAACTTCGCGGCGGCGCGGCTGAGGGACTGCATGCCCGACATCGCGGCCGAGATCGTCTCCACGGCCGAGCGGTCCATGCCGGCGCTCGCCCCGCGGGGGATGCCGTCCGCGGACAGCAGGACCGCGTGCGTCGCCTTCGGCACGTTGTCCACGATGTCCTGCAGCATCCACGACAGGTCGTCAGTCGTCATGCCTCATCGGTCCCTTCCGACGGCGCGACGGTCAGCCGGCGGCCCGACAGGGTTCCGCGCTGGAACGCACCCAGGCTCCGCCCGGCCGCCTGGCCGGCGTCGCCCGGTTCCGGCAGCGCCGCCGTCGTGGTGTCCCGGTCCGGAACGCTGGCCACGGGAATCTGGCGTGCGCCGCGACGAGGCAGGCCGTGCGCGGTACGCGACGCCGAGTCCGCCCGGGTGACGTTCCCGACCGCACCGGCGGCCTGGCCGGTCTCGGCGGGCGACGGGGTGGTCTCCTCCATGGTCCACAGCTCCTCCGGAAGCAGCACGACCGCCCGGACGCCGCCGTAGCGCGAGACGCCGGTGACGTCCACACGGAAGCCGTACTGCTGCGCGAGCAGGGCGATGACGGGGAAACCCCACTTCGGCTGGTTGCCCAGCTGCGACAGGCGGGGCCGGTACTCACCGGACAGCAGCGCGGTGGCCTGCTGCCGGTCTTCGTCGCTCATGCCGACACCCGCGTCGTCGATGACGATGCACAGGTTCTTCTGCACCCGCTGGAACGTCACCTCGATGGGCGCGTTCTGCTGGGAGAAGCTGGCGGCGTTGTCGAGAAGCTCGGCGACGGCGAGCGCGACGGGCGAGACGGCGGACGCCTTCAGGGCGAAGCCGGTCTGCTGCATGATGGAGACGCGCTCGAAGTTCCGGATCTGACCCATCGCGCTGCGCACCACGTCGTACACGCTCGCCGGCTTGTTGCGGCGGCCCAGCGGCGCACCGCAGACCAC
Organism: Streptomyces thermodiastaticus; assembly: GCF_014656135.1. Lineage (GTDB taxonomy): Bacteria > Actinomycetota > Actinomycetes > Streptomycetales > Streptomycetaceae > Streptomyces > Streptomyces thermodiastaticus. The sequence goes on along the minus strand of NZ_BNBV01000032.1, from coordinate 4,601 downwards.
CGCGATGCCCTGGGCCTTGCGCGACATCTGGGCGTTGGCGTGGCTGACCTCGAGCAGGTCACCCAGGACCGAGTGACCTCCGTACTTGCGCTGGATGGTCTCCAGCAGCGTCTGCTGTTCGGCGGCCAGGCTCTGCAGGAAGCGCGCGGATCCCTTGAGAACGGCTTTGGTGCTCTCCTCGGCGGCCTCCTCGGCCTGCCGGATGCGTTCCTCGTGTTCGTCCTTGAACTGCTGCAGTTCGCGGGTGAGGCTGACTATTTGCTCGTCTGCCTTGCTCAGCTGCTGATTGAGGTCCGCCTCTATCTCGGCCTTTCTCTTCGCTACGGCCTTGTTGCGACGACTGAGGATCCAGACCGCGGCGATCGCTATGACCGCCAGGGCAACCAGGAACCAAACAAGTGCGTCTTGAGTCATGGAAACCTTTCCTGGCGTATGGCTGCGGCCATGGGCAGACGGTCCCGCACGGGAATCCGTGGCCGGCATCTTCGAAGCGCCTGAGGCGTGTGGTCCAAGGTCGCAGACCCGTGGATGCTATCACCCGCAGCTGAGCGATCCCGTCCGTCTCCCGTGCTCAAGGCCCCGGTCATGAACGGCCGTTGGGGTCGACAAGCGAGTGCGTCACCAGCGGAGTGCCACCTTCCGTGCGGGGAGCAACGTTTCACCATAGAAGTACGGTTAGAACACCATTACGAATGGCGGGCAGGTGCGGAGAATCAGGACCGATGGTGGCCGGAAGGGCACTTCGCCGTAAACGGTCAATTCCCCGGGAAGCGGTCACCCTGCGGGTCGGAGCGCCTTCACCGTGCCGCCCGGTACGGCCATTGCAATAAGAAGGCGCGGGGAAAGCGAAGGGGTGCGCCGCGGCCGGTCGGCAAGAGGCGGACAAAACCTGGGATTCACCGGCCGGGAAGCTGTTCCGCACAGTGGAGAAAGATTTCCGGGAACGTGATCCCCTTGCCTGTCGGGCAAGAATTTCCCGCGGTGCCGGCGGACGGGGATTGCGGGTTCTCGGCGGGTCTGCAGGAGCAAAGCCGCCGTCTTTTCCGCGCCCCTCCGGGCGCATGTGTGTCAGCGGTCCCGCTCGCGGACTCGGCGTCACACCGGTCGCGTGAGCGGGAAGTTGCCGTCAGGACAAACGTCCTGCGGCAGCGCGACGGCTCCGCGCCGCGCGGCGTGGTCGGCGAGGTGCAGCAGCGGCCGGTCGTGGTGCGGGCGGCCCACCAGCTGCAGTCCCACCGGCCGGCCCTCGGGGGTGCGTCCTGCGGGCAGGCTGACCGCCGGATGCCCGCTGATGTTGAACGACCAGGTCAAAGCGACGCTCATGCGCGGCCCCGGGCCGGCGTGTCCGTGCGGGGGATGCGGCGTGGTGGGGGTGAGCAGCAGGTGGGCCCGCTCGAAGACGTCCGCCAGACGCGCGTCGTTGGCCGCGACGGTGCCGGCGGCCTCGGCGGACGGCGCCCCCGCGCGCAGGGCCGTCCACGCCGCCGCGGGGTCGGCGAGGACGGGGCCCGCCGCGCCGGTCAGGGTGATCAGCCCGGCCGCGGCGAGCCGGTCCGCGGCGCGGCGGGCGACGGCCGCGACCGCCGGATCGGTGTCCGCGTATCCGAGGGTCGCCGACCACACGGCGACGGGCCGGGACGCCCCCCACGTCACGGCGGCCGCGGGGGAGTCCTCCCCGAGCACGGCGTCGAGCCAGGCGAGTGCGTCCCGAGGGCACCGCACCAGCACGCCCGGCGAGTTGAGCCCGGCGCGGTCGCGGGAGGGCAGCAGGCCGTTGGTGGGTTTGAGGCCGACGACGCCGCACCAGGCGGCCGGGATGCGCACCGACCCGGCCCCGTCCGACCCGCTGGCCAGCGGGACCAGACCGGCGGCGACCGCGGCCGCCGAGCCCGCGGACGAACCCCCGGGGGACCAGGCGGGATCGAGCGGATTCAGGGTGGGGCCCCGGTCCGTGTGCCCGTACGTCTGCCACCCCCGGCCGGTGCGCGGCACCGCGGTGGCGCCGACCGGCACGCACCCGGCCGCCGCCAGGCGGGTGTTCTGGAAGGACCCGGGGCCCTCCCCGGCCTTCACCCCGATCGGCACACCCGCGAGCGGCAGCCGCTCGCCCCGGGCGATCCGGGCGTCGACCTCGGCGGCCCGGGCTCGCGCCCGCTCGGCCCACACCTCGGTGAACGCACGGATGCCGGGGTCACGCTCCCGGATCAGGGCCAGGGCGGCGTCGACGGCGTCGACGGCCGTGAGGGCACCACAGCCCACCCGGCGTGCGATGTCCAGCGCGGACCACGCCGCGTACTCACGGGTGCTGATCACGGGACCCTCGGCGGTTCGGTGCGTCCGGCCGCCGCGGCACCGGTGTCCGCCGTCCTGGTGGAGGGACGGACGACACGGTGCGGGTGACGAAGCGGCAGCGGGCCCGCGCGGACGGTGCGTGTGCGTGCCCGACGGCGGATCGTACAGGCGAAGGGCCGGCGCGAGGGGGGGATTCGCGTCGGCCCTTCGGGGAACGGCCCCTCCGCGCGGGAGCGGCCGCCCTGACCGGAACGCCGCTCGCCCCGGGGGGTCTGGGGCGGGCGACCGTCCGATCGGTGAGGAGACCCGGAGCCCGGGGACTCCGGTTGTGTGCGCGAGGCACGTACCAGGTCGAAGCTGGGGAGGCCACGGCCTGATGGCACCCGCAGATGCCTGCGGGCGGGTGTATCTCTCATCTGAGGAAGAACCTACGGCAGCGCGGCGGGGAAGGACAGCCGGATCCGCGTCCTGCCATCCTCCTCCCACACCTTCTTCACATGCTCTGCTTCCGGCTTCGCCGGATGCGGCGAACCGTCGCTCAGATGCGCGTGAACGCCTGCTCGATGATGTCCAGACCCTCGTTCAGCAGGTCCTCGCCGATCACCAGCGGAGGCAGGAAACGGAGCACGTTGCCGTAGGTGCCGCAGGTGAGCACGATCAGGCCCTCGGCGTGGCAGGCCTTGGCGAGCGCGGCCGTGGCCTTGGGGTTCGGCTCCTTCGTGGCGCGGTCCGTCACCAGCTCGACGGCGATCATGGCGCCGCGGCCGCGGACGTCGCCGATGATGTCGAACTTCTCCCGCATCGCGGTCAGGCGGCCCTTCATGACCTCCTCGATCCGCTTCGCCCGGGCGTTGAGGTCGAGCTCCTTCATCGTCTCGATCGCACCGAGCGCGGCCGCGCAGGCGACGGGGTTGCCGCCGTAGGTGCCGCCCAGGCCGCCCGCGTGCGCGGCGTCCATGATCTCCGCGCGGCCGGTGACGGCGGCGAGCGGGAGACCGCCGGCGATGCCCTTGGCCGTGGTGATCAGGTCGGGGACGATGCCCTCGTCCTCGCAGGCGAACCACTGGCCGGTGCGGCAGAACCCGGACTGGATCTCGTCGGCGACGAAGACGATGCCGTGCTCGGAGGCGAACTCGCGCAGCGCCGGCAGGAAGCCCTTGGCGGGCTCGATGAAGCCGCCCTCGCCGAGCACCGGCTCGATGATGATCGCGGCCACGTTCTCCGCGCCGATCTGCGTGGAGATCCGGTCGATGGCGGCCTTGGCGGCCTCCGGACCGCAGTTGTCCGCGCCGGTCGGCCACCGGTAGGGGTAGGCGAGCGGAGCGCGGTAGACCTCGGGGGCGAACGGGCCGAAGCTGTGCTTGTACGGCATGTTCTTGGCCGTGAGCGCCATGGTCAGGTTGGTGCGGCCGTGGTAGCCGTGGTCGAAGACGACGACCGCCTGGCGCCCGGTGTAGGCGCGGGCGATCTTCACGGCGTTCTCGACGGCCTCGGCGCCGCTGTTGAACAGGGCGGTCTTCTTCGCGTGGTCACCGGGCGTCAGCTCGGCCAGCGCCTCGGCGACGGCCACATACCCCTCGTACGGCGTGACCATGAAACACGTGTGCGTGAAGTCGGCGAGCTGCGCGGAGGCGCGGCGCACCACGGCCTCGGCGGACGCGCCGACACTCGTCACCGCGATGCCCGAGCCGAAGTCGATGAGGCGGTTGCCGTCGACGTCCTCGACGATGCCTCCGCCCGCACGCGTGACGAAGACCGGCAGCGTGGAGCTGACGCCCTGCGCGACCGCCGCGCTCCGGCGGGCCTGGAGTTCCCGCGACTTCGGGCCGGGAATGGCGGTGGCGAGGTGACGCGTCTGCTCGAGTGCGGACATGGGGGCTCCCTGGTCAGATCGTGCGGGGGGCGTTTTCCGGACGCTTTCCTTCTTTCCGGCAGGCTAGAGCCGCGCAAGGGGGCTGGGCATGCTCCATGTGGGCGTTGTCGGTGCTCGCGGTTGTCCGCGATGGACAGACGGCGGCGGCACGGCGGGCTCCGCGCGGGGCCGGGGGCCCGGCGGGTCGCGGTCGGCCGCGTCACCGGCAACTCCCTTGTGCGCAGGGTTAGATTGACTGGCTGACGGTGGATGCGACTGGCCGGGGAGCGACGGCGATGGACGACGGGACGCGGGACACCCGAGACGCGCGGCACACGAACGCGTGCCCCGGGCCCGGGCAGGCCCGCCCCGTACCCCGCCCGGCCCCGGCGCCGCGGCAGGCGCCCGCCGCTCCTCCGTACGCGCCCGTCCCGCCGGGCGGGCAGCCGGTGGTTGA
>NZ_BNBV01000031.1 GCF_014656135.1 Streptomyces thermodiastaticus | reverse complement strand
GTCGCCGTGCGCGGCGGCCCACCGTGCGGCCCGGGCCGCGTCCGCCCGGTGCGCCGCGTACGTCGCCTGCAGCGTCGTCCGGCTCGGTGCGGCGACGGCCGCCGGGGCCGGGGCGGGAACCTGGGGCCGGGCGGCGGCCGACAGCGGGACCACCACGGCCGTGGCGACGAGGGCGGCGAGCAGGGCCCGCCACCACCTCGGCCCGCGACGCGTGGCACGCCTCGCCCGTACGCCACCGTTGCGCGCCGCCGCGTCCGCGACGGCGTGGACCGTCCGTTCCTCGTCCATGGGTCGCCCCCTCCGCCGCGCTCGCCCGTCGAGCGCGTCCGGAGGCGACCGTACGGAGCGGCCGGCGTCGTCCGCGTCCCGCTGCGGTGCCGTCCTCAGCCGTAGCTCTTGGGTATGACGGGTACGACGGGGCCGGATCCCTGCGGGGCCGGCGACGGCCGCGGTGCCCGGTCGCCGGGCTCCGGGCGGGGCCGGTTCACCAGGCCAGTTGCGCGATCTCCTCGGCGACCACCGCGCAGGCGCCCGTGCCCGGGTCGATCAGCGGGAAGTGCCCGACGTCCTCCAGGAGGGTGAGGCCCACCAGTTCGCCGGCCTTGGCCGCGGCCGTCGTGTAGGCCTCCGCCACCGCCTGCGGCACGTCCACGTCCGCGCGGCCCTGCACGATCGTGGTCGCGATACCGGTGGGCAGCAGCATCGCCGGGTCGGCGTACGGGCGGCGCACGGCGAACTCGTCGCTTCCGCCCAGCAGTTGCCGCGCGGCATCACCGCACACGCCGAGCTTGCCGGCGACCTCGAAGTCGGCGATCGGGGCGAGGGCGACCACACCGCGCAGCGGGGCGGGCCGGTCCGTGCGCCAGGGCGCGTCCGCGGGCAGCACGTGCCGGGCCGCCGCCCACAGCACCAGATGGCCGCCCGCGGAGTGCCCGGTGAGCACCACGCGCCGCGCATCGGCCTGCGGAAGCTGACGCTCCGCCAGTGCGGGCAGGGCGTCGAGCGCGGCGGCCACGTCGTCGAAGGTGTCCGGCCAGCGGCCCGCCACCGGCTCCTGGCCCTCGGCGTCACCGTCCGCGGGACCGCGCCGGTACTCGACGCTGGCCACGGCGAACCCCTGGCGGGCCAGGAAGGCCGCGAAGGGCGAGATGTGCCGCCGGTCGTACGGCGCCCGCCACGCACCGCCGTGCACCACCACGACGAGCGGGGCCGGCGCGCCGGGAACAGGGGAACGCGAGACGCGCGGGGCGTAGAAGTCGATCAGCTGGTCGGGGTGGTCGCCGTAAGCGGCGGTGCTGTCGGGCTCGGCCGGCGGCCGGGACAGCAGCGACTGCATCTCCGCGGCGGAACGGGCGGCGGTCCGCGCGTCCGCCTCACCGCCGGCGGCGCTCCCCGGTTCGGCTCCCTCGCGGCGTGCGGCGGCGTCCGGCATGCTCCAACCTCTCAGCGACTGAACGGATAGGGCGGATCAGGGGTGGGGGCGGCGTGTGCACCGTTGGCGGGGACGGTACCAGGCCGGTGACATGCGGCCGACACGCGGATGTGACGCGCTGTGAAGCGCACCGGCAGGGGGCGCGGTGCCCGGCGTGCCCGCGCCCCCGTCCGGGGACACGTCACGTCCCGGCGAGCACCCGGCCCAGCACCCGCGCCGCCCGCTCCACGTCGGCGAACCGCAGGTACAGCGGTGTGAACCCGAAACGCAGCACGTCCGGGTGCCGGAAGTCGCCGACCACACCCGCGGCGATGAGCCGTTCCATCACCGGCCCGGCGTCCGGGCAGCGCAGCGCCACCTGGCTGCCCCGTTCCTCGTGCGCCCGCGGCGTCACGCACTCCACGCGCCCGGTGGGCACATACGCGGCCACGCAGTCGAGGAAGAAGTCCGTCAGCATCAGGGACTTGGCCCGCACCGCCTCGACGGACACCCCGTCCCACACGTCGAGCGCCGCCTCCAGCGCGAGCATCGACAGGATGTCAGGGGTGCCGACGCGGCCGCGCACGGCGCCCCGGGCCGGGACGTAGGTGTCCCGCATGCCGAAGGGTTCGGCGTGCGAGTTCCAGCCGGGCAGCGGAGAGTCGAAGCGGTCCTGCAGCGCACGGCGCACATACAGGAACGCGGGGGCGCCCGGGCCGCCGTTGAGGAACTTGTAGGTGCAGCCGACCGCCAGGGCGACCCCGTGCTCGTCCAGCCCCACCGGCAGGGCGCCCGCGCTGTGGCACAGGTCCCACACGGCGTACGCGCCCGCCTCGTGCACCGCGGCCGTCAGCGACGGCAGGTCGTGCAGCCGGCCGGTGCGGTAGTCGACGTGGTTGAGCAGCACGGCCGCGGTGCGCCCGGACAGCGCGCCAGGCACCTCCTCGGGCACCACCGGGCGCAGCGTGCAGCCGGTCATCCGGGCCACGGAACCGGCGATGTACCCGTCCGTGGGGAACGTCGCGGCGTCGACGAGGATCTCGTCCCGTGGCCCGGAGCCCCGCTGCTGCTCCTGCCTGGCCATGCGGACCGCCGCCACCAGCGCCTTGAAGACGTCGACGCTGGTGGAGTCGCCCACCACGATCTGGCCGGGTGCCGCCCCGACCAGCGGGGCGATCCGGTCGCCGATCCGCTCGGGCGCGGTCCACCAGCCGCTCTCCTGCCAGGACCGGATCCGCAGCTCGCCCCACTCGCGGCGCACCACGTCCGCGAGCCGGTCCGGCACATGCGCGGGCAGCGCGCCCAGCGAGTTGCCGTCCAGGTAGACCACGTCGTCGAGGACGAACCGGTCGCGCAGGGCGCGCAGCTCGTCGGCGGCGTCCAGTTTCTCGGCCCTGCGCAGCAGCCCCGGGTCACCGGCGGATTCACACAGTTCAGACATACGACCGCGCCGTCCACAGTTCGGGGAACACGTATGTCCGCGCCCGTTTCTCCAGCCAGGCCACTCCGGCGGAGCCGCCCGTGCCGGGTTTGGCGCCCATGGCGCGCCGGGTGGCGACCAGATGGTCGTTGCGCCAGCGCCACACCAGTTCGGCCACGTCCGTCAGCACCTCGCCCAGACGGACCAGGTCCTCCGGGCCGTCGCCCGCGTAGATGTCCGCCCAGGCCGCCTCTACGGCGGGCGAGGGCTCGTAGCGCTGCGCGACGTCACGGTCGAGCACCCCGGCCGGGATGGCGTATCCGCGGCGGGCGAGCAGCCGCAGCACCTCGTCGTACAGGCTCGGCTCGTGCAGCGCCTTCTCCAGCTCGCGATGGGCACGCGGCGACCCGCGGTGCGGGACGAGCATCGACGCGGACTTCTCACCGAGCAGGAACTCCAGACGCCGGTACATCGCGGACTGGAAACCGGATCCCTCACCGAGGGCGCCGCGGTAGCCGTTGAACTGAGCGGGGGTCAGCTGGGCGAGCGGTCTCCAGGAGGCGTTGAGCGCCTCCAGTTCCCGTACGGAGCGTTTCAGCGCGGCGATCGCCGCCGGCACGTCGTCCGAGCGCAGGGCGCGGGACGCGGTCTCCCACTCGTGGACCAGACAGGTGAACCACAGCTCCATCACCTGGGTCGTGATCAGGAAGACCATCTCCCCGGGATCGTCGGACAGGGGGTGCTGCAGATGGGTGAGCACGTCGGCGTGGACGTAGTCCTCGTAGGGCGTGGTGCCGTCGAAGTCGAGATGCGGGGTGGCGTGCTCGGAAGCCTCAGCGGGCCGAGGGGTCGGCTGAGCCTGGTGGGACATCGCTGTCTCCTGCTGTACTCCGGGTAGCGGTCCGCCCCTGCCGATGCCGGCACGGGGGCCCCGGTCCCCACCCGCATCCTGCGCGGCATCCCCGGGGATCGCAAGGCCCGCCCGGGCGGGCCGGGCGGGCCGTTGTGCGCAGGGGTCCGACGTGCGCGGCGGAGATCAGCCCAGGGTGCGGGCGGCCGTCTCCGAGGAGTCCTTCAGGAACTGGGTGCAGCGCTCGTACTCGTCCTGCTCGCCGATCGCCTGGGCGGCACGCGCCAGCGCGTGCAGGGCGCGCAGGAAGCCGCGGTTCGGCTCGTGCTCCCAGGGCACCGGACCATGCCCCTTCCAGCCGTTGCGGCGCAGGGCGTCCAGGCCGCGGTGGTAGCCCGTCCGGGCGTAGGCGTACGCCTCCACGGCCGAGCCCCGCTCCAGGGCGTCCTCGGCGAGCTGCGCCCAGGCCAGCGAGGACGCCGGGTGCCGGGAGGCGACCTCGGCGGGCGGGGTGCCCTGGGCGAGCAGGGTGCGGGGCTCCGGGTCGTCGGGCAGGTGGGTGGGGGGCGGACCGCCCAGCAGATTTTCGTGAAGCGTCATGGTCCCAGTCTGCTCGATCACCGCGCGGACGGTCCGCCACGGGCACGCGGGGACGCGCGAGCACGGCGCGGCGGGCGGCCGACACGCGTCGGGGTGCGGCGAGGGACAGCCGGACGTACGCCGAGGTCCGGCGACGGACGGCCGGACACGCACCGAGATCCGGCGACGGACACGCACCGGGGCCCGGCACGCGCGGTGCGTGCCGGGCCCCGGGTCAGGCGCCGGTGCCGTCCCCTCAGCGGGGGCCGGCGTGAGCGCGCTGCTCGGCCTTACTTGATCTTCGCGCCGGCGGAGCGCAGGTGCCGGCAGGCCTCGACCACACGCCGGGCCATGGAGGCCTCGGCGAGCTTGCCCCAGGTCCGCGGGTCGTAGGCCTTCTTGGAGCCGACCTCGCCGTCGACCTTCAGCACGCCGTCGTAGTTCTTGAACATGTGGTCGGCGACCGGACGGGTGAAGGCGTACTGGGTGTCCGTGTCGATGTTCATCTTCACCACGCCGTTCTCCAGCGCGGTGTGGATCTCCTCCAGGGTGGAGCCGGAGCCACCGTGGAAGACGAAGTCGAACGGCTTGCTGTCGGCCGGGCGGCCGAACTTCGCCGCGACGCCCTCGTTCAGCTCCTTGAGCAGCTCGGGACGGAGCACCACGTTGCCCGGCTTGTACACGCCGTGGACGTTGCCGAAGGAGGCGGCCAGCAGGTAGCGGCCCTTGTCGCCGAGGCCGAGGGCCTCCGCGGTGCGGATCGCGTCCTCGACCGTGGTGTACAGCTTGTCGTTGATCTCGTGGGAGACGCCGTCCTCCTCGCCGCCGGTCGGGGTGATCTCGACCTCGAGGATGATCCGGGCGGCGGAGGTGCGGGCCAGCAGCTCCTGGGCGATCTCCAGGTTGTCCGCCAGGGTCTCCGCGGAGCCGTCCCACATGTGGGACTGGAACAGCGGGTTCTTGCCGGCCTTCACGCGCTCCTCGGAGATCGCCAGCAGCGGGCGGACGTACCCGTCGAGCTTGTCCTTCGGGCAGTGGTCGGTGTGCAGTGCGACGTTCACCGGGTACTTCTCGGCGAGGACGTGCGCGTACTCGGCCAGGGCCACGGCCCCGGTGACCATGTCCTTGCTGTACTGGCCGCCGAGGAACTCGGCACCGCCCGTGGAGATCTGGACGATGCCGTCGCTCTCCGCCTCGGCGAAGCCGCGCAGGGCCGCGTTCAGGGTCTGCGACGACGTCACGTTGATGGCCGGGTAGGCGAACTTGCCTGCCTTCGCCCGGTCGAGCATCTCGTTGTAGACCTCGGGGGTTGCGATGGGCATCTGTCCGCTCCTCTATGTGCGGGGTGTTGTGCTTACGGCCCTGACCTAGACCTGGGGGACGTCATCGTCGGCCCCATCTTCGCAGAAGATCCCGGAAGCTTCGGACACCTCGTCCAAGCCGTGGACAAGTGGGTCGGCGCGGCAGAAGCTCGCGCGACCCGTGCGCCCGCGCGCGGGCTCCGGCTCAGTCCAGCCCCAGGTCGTCCTTCGAGTACGCGAACAGATACGGCACCCCGGCGGTCTCCCGGATCTTCTCCGCGGCCCCCGTGGCCCGGTCGACGATCGTCGCCACGGCCACCACCTCGGCGCCCGCCTCGCGGACCGCCTCGACCGCGGTCAGCGGGGAGCCGCCGGTGGTGGAGGTGTCCTCCACGACCAGGACCCGGCGGCCGGCGATGTCCGGGCCCTCCACGCGCCGCTGGAGCCCGTGCGCCTTGGCCGCCTTGCGCACCACGAAGGCGTCCAGCGTGCGCCCGCGCGCGGCGGCCGCGTGCAGCATCGCGGCGGCGACCGGGTCGGCACCCATGGTCAGCCCGCCGACCGCGTCGAAGTCGAGGTCCGCGGTCAGGTCGAGCAGCACCTGGCCGACCAGCGGGGCCGCCGTGCCGTCGAGGGTGATGCGGCGCAGGTCGACGTAGTAGTCGGCCTCGAGACCCGACGACAGGGTCACCTTGCCGTGCACCACGGCCTTGTCCTTGATCTGCTGCAGCAGCTCGCCGCGAACGTCGCTCATGCCGGCCAGCTTATGCGGCGCGCCAGGTCCAGGTCGTCGTGGCCTCCAGCGGCTCCAGCAGCGTGACCAGGCGCGGGCAGGTGTTCAGGCCGTTCGGCGGGCCGGTCTGCGGCTCCACGCACACCGCGGCCTCCTGCTCGTCGTAGACGACGACCCACTTCTCCGGGCTGGTCACCCGCAGCTCGAGCTGCCCGGGCCAGGTCAGGGCGACGTCGACGCCCTCGGGCATGCCGAAACAGTCGTCCCACGGTCCGGGCCGCGGGTCGATGCGCCGGCCGGTGGGCAGGTGGTCGGCCCCGCGCTCCTCCTGCCAGGCGGGCTCGAAGTCCAGGCGGACGTCCTGGCCGCCGAGGTTCCGGTTGAACCAGGGGTGCCAGCCGATCTGCGCCGGGAAGCTGGACTCGCGCGGCTCCACGGACATCGTCAGCGTCAGGGAGTCCTCGGCCAGGGTGATCACCTGGGTGATCCGGCCCGGGTAGGGCCAGGGGTTGACGAGGTCGTAGGTGAGCACCGCCTCGTTCGCGGTGACCCGGGCGGTGTCCCACGCGGCGTTCCGGGCGGTGCCGTGGATGGCGTGCGGCGGGGAGTTGAGCGGCATCTGGTGGACGGTGGCGCCGTCGCGGAACCGGCCGTCGCGGATCCGGCCGCACCAGGGAACCATCGGGAAGCAGCCGTACCGCTCGCCCTGACGCAGCAGTTCCAGGCCGCCCACCCGGAGCCCGGCGATGCGGCCCCCGTTGTCCGGCCGGACGGTCGCCTCCGCGTCGCCCGCGGTCAGCGTGATCTCTTCGTTGCTCACGCGACGAGGCTACTGGTCCGCTGCACAGCGGGTCCGGCGGCGGGGCAGCCGCCGGGCACGGTCACCGGCGGCGCCGGACGGCCCGGCCGACGACGATCGCGGAGGCCACCACCAGGGCGGCGGCGGGGGCCGCCCAGCGCAGCGGAGAGCCGGTGGCGACGGTGAGCGGCGCGGGCACGGGGGCGTAGCGGCCGCGCGGCGGGGCGTGGTCGACCTCCTCCGCGCTGCGCCCGATCATCGTGCGCCGGGCGTGCGCCGCCTCGGCGGGCGGCCCCGCGACGCCCTCGGTGACGTCGCTGTCGTCGCTGTCGTCGCTGTCGTCGAAATCGTCGTCGGCGAGCGGGTCGAGGGAGGACGGCGGGACTTCGGTGTCGAAGACGGAGACGTGCTCGGTGGTCCCGGCAGGACCCGGCTCGGCGGTGTCGGCGGCTTCCGGCTCGCCGGTCTCGGCGGTCTCGGCGGCTTCCGGCTCGCCCGTCCCGCCGCTCTCGTCGGTCCCGCCGGAGGTCGGCTCCTCGGAGGCCGGCGCGCCGGCCTGCGGCGGGACCGGGGCGTCGTCCGCGTCCGGGCCGGCCTCGAAGTCGCCCGTCGCCAGCGGGGCGAAGTCCTCGGTGGCCAGAAACTGAGCGGTCTCGCCACTGTCGTGCGGCTGGTCCGCCCCGGTGCCGAGGTGGTCCGCGAAACGGTTCAGCAGCCGCAGGACGGCGGCCCGTACCACCCCGGGGTCCAGCTCGGTGATCCGGCCACCGGCCGCGACGGTGCCGTCGACGGCGAGCACCGAGCCGTCGTCGGTGCCGCGGACGCTCAGCCGCAGCGCGAGCTTGACGGTGCCGGTGCCCCGGGCCTCCGCCGCCTCGCCCTCGGCGATGACGTCCCCGCCGTCGCGGCCTGTCAGACGCAGGGTGCCGCGGTAGGTGATGGAGGTGCTGCCGATGCGCAGCCTCAGGCGTCCGGTGACGGGCTCGGCGCCCTCCTCCTGCTGGAAGCCGGGGACCGCCCGGGCCACCTGTACGGGGTCGGCGAGCGCCGCCCGCAGCCGCTGGGCCGGGACCGGAACGAACACCTCGTGCTCCATGTCAGCCGAGGTTACCCAGTGACGGCCCGGATTACCCCCCTTCGGCCGTACCCGGCTGCGGTCATCTGTCGCCCGGCCGCACCAGCCCGGTCTCGTAGGCCACCACGACCGCCTGGGCCCGGCTGGCCAGGCCGAGTTTGGTCATCGTGCGGTTCAGGTGGGTCTTGACCGTGGCCTCGCTGATGCTCAGGCGGCCGGCGATCTCGGCGTTGGTCAGGCCGCGCGCGACCAGTCCGAGGACCTCGGCCTCCCGTCCGGTCAGGGCGCCGAGCGCGGCCGGCTGGGCGGCACGCGCCGAGGAGTCCTCGGTGCGCCGGGTGAAGGCCTCCACCAGCCGGCGGGTGATGCCGGGCGCGAACAGGCAGTCGCCGTTGTGCACGGCGGTCACCGCCGCGAGCAGCCGTTCAGGGCCCGCGTCCTTCAGCAGGAACCCGGACGCCCCGGCCCGCAGCGCGCCGTACACGTACTCGTCGAGGTCGAAGGTGGTCAGGATCAGCACGCGCGGCGCGGGGCCGGCCGCCTCGGCCAGGATCGCGCGGGTCGCCTCGATGCCGGTCATGCCGGGCATCCGGATGTCCATCAGGACGACGTCCGGCCGGGTCTTCGCGGCCAGCTCCACCGCCTCCGCGCCGTCCGCCGCCTCCCCGGCGACCTCCATGCCGGGGGCGGCACGCAGCAGCGCGACCAGCCCGCTGCGCACCAGGAACTGGTCGTCTGTCACCAGGACTTTGATCATTCCGTGACGGCGTCTTCCCGGCGTGCGGACCGCTGCGGCGCCGGCAGAGTCAGATGCACGCCGAATCCGCCCCCCCGACGCGGGCCGACGACGATCGTCCCGCCGTAGAGCTTGGCGCGCTCACGCATCCCGATCAAGCCGTGACCGGTTGTCGCCGCCGATCTGTCCGGATCCGTCTCCCTCCGGTGCCGCTCGGGGCCTCCGTCGTCGGTGACCGTCGCCTCCACCTCGTCCGCGCGGTGGACCAGCCGCACGGCGGCGCGGGCGCCGGGGGCATGTTTGAGCACGTTGGTCAGGGCCTCCTGGACCACCCGGTACACGCACAGCTGCACCCCGGACGGCAGCGGCCGCGGCTCGCCCTCCACCGTGACCTCGACCCGCACGCCGCCCGCGCGGACCCGGTCGATCATGTCCTGCAGCCGGTCCAGGCCGGGCGCGGGCTCCACGGCGGCGCCGCCCTCGGCGGCCGTGTCCGGTGCGCGTGGGGCGCGGTCGCCCGTCTCCCCGGCCGGGTCGTCCGCGCGCACCTCCCCGGCCGGGTCGTCCGCGCGCAGCAGGCCGAGCATGCGCCGCAGTTCGGCCAGCGCCTCCGAGCTGGTGGTGCCGATGGTGGCGAGCGCCTCGCGCGCGGTGCGGGTGTCGGAGCCGACGACGTACCGGGCGAGGCCCGCCTGAACGTTGATCACCGCGATGTGGTGGGCGATGACGTCGTGCAGTTCACGGGCGATGCGGACGCGTTCCTCGGCGACCTCGCGCCGCGCCCGCTCGGCCTGCTCGGCGCGCAGCCGCTCGGTCAGCTCGGCGGTGCGCCGGGCGCTGTGCCCGAACCGCCAGATCACCAGCGGGTAGGCGATCGCCTGGCCCACCACGGCCGCCATCGCGTCCGAGTCGCTGACCACCCCGGCGTAGACCCACACCCCGCCGAGCAGGGCGGCGCACCCGGCGGTGATCCGGGTGGGGCGGGCGAGGGCCACCGTGTAGAAGGCCACCATGGCGGCCGGGGAGTTCACCACCGGCCAGTGGCCGAGCGACACGTAGACGGCCCAGCACAGATGGACGAAGAGGAACACGGCGACCGGGGCCCGGCCGCGCAGGACGAGCGGCAGATTGGCCAGGGCGACGAGCGTCCAGCCGGGCGCGTCGAGCGGGGGCCATCCCTGACTGGCGGCCTCGGCGCCGAGCAGACAGGCGACGGCGGCCGGGGCCAGCGCCGTCAGGCCGTCGGCCGCACGGGGGTGGATCCGCATCGCCGCAGCGTAATCCCTGTGCCCGACACGGCGTCCACCCTGTGGGGTACCGCGGTGGGTGGAGTCCTGCCGCGTGTACCGCGTGGGTGCACCGGGAGATCGGCCCGGTGACGGATTCCGCCGCCGCGCCGTCGCCCGTACCGTGGCCGCGGCGGCGCGAGGAAGACGACGCCGCCGGACAGGGAGAACACGGGGGACACGGGCCCTGGACGGCAAAGCCTTGGTGAGCGTCCGGGGTCCGTGCGGAACAAGCAGGGGGAGCGCCCCGGCAGGTACGGTGGCCCGTCTCGCTCCGGGGGGTGGCAGGGACGGGCCATCGCCGTGCGGTGCTTCCGTACCGTGACGGGTCCGCAGATCCACTTCTCCCCGGCCGGGTCAGCCGGCGTACCGGGGGTGCACCAGGGTGGAGACCGGCAGGCCGGTGATCCTGGTGCGCTGTGCGGCGCGGGCGTCCTTGGTGAGCGAGGCCGCGGTCAGGGTGCGCGGACGCGGGGACGCGGGATCCAGGGCGAGCCTCGGGGGCGTGCGCGCAGCGAGGACGAAGCCCCAGTCGCGGGCGGCCCGGTCGGTGCCTCGGGTGCGGTCGGGGCCCGCCGCGTACGGGGAGTTGCGTCCGTCCACGCGGTAGGGCCGGGTGTGCAGCCCGGCCGCCCGGACGGTCGCCTCCACCGTCCAGAAGGTGCGCGGCCGGGTGGCGACCGGACCGGCGTGCACGACGAGCCGGCCCTGAGGGGTCAGCGCGCGCCGGGCCAGACCGTAGAACTCCTGGGCGTACAGCTTGGTGCTGTCCGTGATCCCGGGGTCGGGCAGGTCCTCGATCACCACGTCGTACGCCGCCCGGGGTGCGGTGCGCAGCCAGGCGAACGCGTCGGCGCAGACGGCGTGGACGCGCGGGTCGTCGTAGACGTGGCCGTTGAGCCGGGCGAGTGCGGGGTCGGTGCGGGCCAGACGGACGACGGCCGGGTCGAGGTCGACCACGTCCACGCGCCGCACACCGGTGTGGCGCAGCACCTCGCGCGCGGCGAGTCCGTCGCCGCCGCCGAGGATCAGCACGCGCGCGTGCGGCCCGGCCATCGCCGGGTGCACCAGGGCCTCGTGATAGCGGCGCTCGTCCCGGCCGTCGACGCGCAGCCGGCCGTCGAGGAAGAGATGGAACGGGCGGCCGCGGGTGCCGCCGGACAGGACGATCTCCTGGACGTCGCTCTGCAGCGCCACGCGGACGTCGTCGCCGTAGACCGCGTGCCGTGCGGCGCGTTCGAAGTCGCCGACGAGGCCGGCACCGGTGGCGAGCAGGCCGAGCACGGCGAGGTTGGCGGCCGTCAGCATCCACCGGGCGCGCCGGGTCAGATCCCGCCGGAACAGGCCGAGTACCAGTGAGCCGCCGGCGACGACGTTGACCGCGCCGGTCAGCAGCGCGCCGGTGAGCTGGCCCAGCAGCGGCAGCAGCAGGAAGGGGAAGGCGAGCCCGCCGACGAGCGCGCCGACGTAGTCGGCCGCGAACAGGTCGGCGACCGCACCGCCCGCGTCCTGCCGGCGGATGCGCTGGATCAGCTCCATCAGCAGCGGCACTTCGGCGCCGATGAGCAGCCCGATGGTGAGCGAGAAGGCGACCAGCAGCCCGCGCGGTCCGTTCGACCACACCCCGCCCCAGCCGGCGGTCCACGCGAAGGCGGCGTACAGCGCCATCGCGCTGCACCCGCCGACCAGCGCGAGCGTCGCCTCGATGGCGGCGAAACCGGCGGCGGCGTGGCGGCGCAGCCGCTTGGCGGCGAGCGAGCCGATGCCCATCGCGAACACCATCACCGACAGCACCACGGAGGCCTGGGTGACCGAGTCGCCGATCAAGTACGAGGCGAGCGCGACCAGTTCGAGCTCGTAGACGAGCCCGCAGGCGGCGCAGACGAAGACGCCGGCCAGGACGAGGAACCGGCCGGTGGCCGGGCGCACGGGCAGCTTCGCCGTACCGCTCGCGGCGGACGCCGCCACGGAGGGCGGGGCCGAGCGGGGCGGGGCCGGGGCGCGCGGTTCGATCACGATGCGACGGTACGTCAGTGAAGGGGCACGCTTCGTCACCCACACGCGTGAAAAGAGGGACTACCGGTGTACGCGGGTGGTGTGGCGCCGGCACACGTCACCACCCGCGTGCGGGTGGCGACCAGCTGCCCGTCCTGCGGGTAGGCGTGCCAGGTGCGCCAGTGCACCTGACCTTCCTGACGCTGCGCCAGCATGGCGGTGAAGGCGTGCGGGCTGCCCGGGAAGACGCCGGCCAGGCCGTGGGGATGGTCGGAGACGAGGGCCAGCAGCTCCTGGGCGCGTCCGGCGAACGACCCCGGCGACAGCACCTCCACTCGGGCCGCGAACTCGTACTCCCAGTGGCCGACCCGTTTGGCGACCCCCAGCGGCAGGGGCGTACTGGAGCCCGGGATGCACGCGACCGTCTCCGAACAGGTGCCCCACGGCTCCTCCAGGAGGACCTGGTGGGAGGCGCCGAGCAGCCTCAACTGCACTTTCGCGCCGGACAGTTCGAGGTCGAGGGTGGCCAGTGCGGGCAGCGGTTCGCGCCCCAGAGCCCAGGCGAGGTCCGCCGCGCGCGTGTCGGTGTAGGAGGTGGTGAGGGTCGTGAGCATGGATCGGCTCCGCTAGCACGCAAAGAGAGAAGGCGAGTCGGGCCGGCGCACCCCGGTCGACTCAGGGCGGACAGCCCGGTCGGTCCGGTTCGAAGAGATGATGAGCAGGACGCCCTGGGGGCTGCGTCGGCGCTTCAAAAGACAACCACGAACAGCCTTGTCCTCACAGCGTTTTTACCCAAGTCCGGGAGGTTTACATCCCTCAGAGGGCTTATGTGCTCAACTGTTCAACAACGGCGCACGCCGGGGGCGCGCAGACAGCACATCAGGGCGTGCACGAACCGAGCGCTCCGGCGCACCTCTTCGAGCGCCCACGGCGCACAAGGAGCCGGACCCGCCGGTGCCGGCGCCCACGACCGGACACGCAACAGGTCCGGAAACAAACCTCGTTGACCTCAACCGCACCCACCTCACCCGGGTCCGCTCCCCCGGGCCTCCGTCCGCCTCGGCCCGCATCCGCTCCCCGTCATCTTCTTCGCGGTCCTGCAAGAGGGCCGCCGGCCTCCGGGCCCGGCATGGCTGGTCCCCCCTGTCGAACGGATGACCTGGGGGGGTGGTGCCACCGGGCCCGAGAGGCGCCGTCGGAGACGCTGATGAGAGGTCCGCCTACCGCCTGGCGCAATGCCCGGCCGCTCGCGGGCGACAGGTCTGCATGACGTGGATGCGCGCACGGCGCCGACGCCCAGTCCGGCACGCACGACATTTGTTCGGGAGGACGGCTTGAACGACAGTGACGCGACAGGCGTCTTCCTCGGCCTGGACGTCGGCAGGAGCGCCTACCACGGGCACGGCCTCACGCCGGCCGGCAAACAGGTCTTCGGCAAGCAACTCCCGGACACCGAACCGAGGGGTGGCGGCGCCGGGCCGCTCGTGGAGCCGGGCAGGGCCGGGCCCGGAGGTTCACCACCGGACCCGTGCCTCCCGCCGGCTGAAACCACGGGTCAGGCGGCCAGTGCCTGTCGCCACCGTATCGGCGCACCCACCCTCAGCACCGAGTTGCGGTAGATCCTCCCGGCGAGGGTCATGCAGCAGGCCGTGACCACCAGCAGGATGGCGGCGGCAGCGAGTTGCTCCTGTACGGTCGCCGTGCCCACCGAGGCCTTGAGCGGGATCAGCAGGCCGGAGAAGGGCGGTATGTACTGCACGACCGAGACCCAGGACGCGGAGAGGTGGGCGGCGGCCGCGGTCGCCGCACCGACCGGCGCCAGGGCAAGCAGCATCACCGGCGTCAGCACGCCCTGCAGGTCCTCAGGCCTCGAGGCCAGTGATCCGGCCGCCGCGTACAGCGAGGCAAACATCGCGAAGGTCAGGAGGAACCAGAGCACCGTGGCCACCAGGGCTCGCGGCGCCGGCATCGCGATGGTCTGCTCGGAGATCGTCGACTGCGCCCCCATGACCGCACCGAGCATCGCGGCCACCTGCACCATTCCGGCCGTGACGATGCCGGAGACCTTGCCCACGAGCAGTTCCAGCGGAGTGAGCGTGGCGAGCAGTACCTCCACCACACGGGTGGACTTCTCCTCGACCACGCCCTGGGCGATCACCGACCCCTGATTGACGACCTGCATGAACAGGATGATGATCAGGCTCGCGGCGGCGCCCAGCTGGAGCGTGCCGACGGAGTCCCCGACGGTCACGGTGGTGGGCGCGGCGGCCGCGGTGTCCCGTGCCAGGCGCCCCAGATCCACCTTCTGCCGGAGCAGGGCCTGGTTGCCGGCCCAGGTCTCGGCCAGTGCGGCGGCGCCCGCCCGTGCCTGATCACCGGTGTCGGCGCGGACCAGGAGGGACGCGTGGGCCCCGGCGACGACCACAGCCGCGTCTGCGTCCTTGTCCTCGACGAGCTTTTGTGCCTCTGCCATGTCGTCGCACGACGTCACCCGCACACCGGGTGGCGCGGTGCCGAGCGACGCGGCCGGTGTGCCGCAGACGGCCACGGTGGCGGAGGTGCTGCGCCCTATCAGGTTGAAGCCGATCACCAGGCCAAAGGTGACGAGGGAGAGCAGAGCCAGGCTGACGAGGTAGCCCCTGGTGAACATCCGCGCCTTCAGTTCCCGGACGTAGACCAGGCGGACACGGGTGGGGCGCAGGGCGCGCTGCTCGGCGGGGAGGCGCTTCATGCGGCCACCTCGTCCCGGTCGGTGATACGGGCCTTCCCCGCAGCCGGAGTACCGGTCCCCGTGCGGTCCGTGGGCGGCGGGTCCCCGGCCGGTTCGACCAGATCCCGGAACAGCTCGGCGAGGGTGGGTACCTGTCGCCGCAGCTGCCGTACGGTGCCGTGCCGCACCGCCTCCCTCAGCAGGTCGTTCTCGGTGCAGCCCGCGGCGAGGTCCACCAGGACGCCCTGCTGGTGCGTCCGGAACCCGGCAGCCGCGGCGCAGCCCGAGGGCCAGTCCTCGCCGGCGCCCTCGACCTCGACGTACACCTGGGCGCTGGTGTCCGCGGACCGCAGCTCCTCAAGGGTGCCGCAGGCCGCGAGGCGTCCGGCGCGCACGATTCCGACCCGGTCGCAGAGCTGCTCGACCAGCTCCAGCTGGTGACTGGAGAAGAGCACGGGAACGCCCTGGGCAGCCTTGTCGCGCAGGACCGCGCTCATGTCGTCCACGGCGAGCGGGTCGAGACCGGAGAACGGCTCGTCCAGGATGAGGAGTTCGGGATCATGGACCAGGGCGGCGGCCAGCTGTACGCGTTGCTGGTTGCCCAGACTGAGGGTGTCCACCCGCTTGTCGCGGTGCTGGGTGATCCGCAGTCTCTCCGTCCAGCGGAGCATCGCCTCGCGGGCGTCGGCACGGGACAGGCCGTGGAGTTCGCCGAGGTACACCAGTTGCCGGGCCACGGTCATCTTGGGATACAGCCCGCGCTCCTCCGGCATGTAACCGAACCGCGCCGACTCCAGCCTCCCGACCGGCACTTCACCCCACAGCACGTGTCCGCGGTCCGGCGCGAGCACTCCGACACCGATGCGCATGGCCGTGGTCTTGCCCGCCCCGTTGCCGCCGACGAAGCCGAATATCTCGCCTGGTCTCACTGTGAACGTCAGTGCGTCCAGCGCCTGCCGGGAACCGAAGCGCTTCGAGACGCCCTCGAGTCCGAGAGGTTTCACGGGCCCTCCCCTTCCTTCTTCCCTCTCTCGTTGATCTGTGCGCTGAGCCGACTTTCCCGTCAGGAAAATACCTGCTACTTTCCCAATAGGAAAGTAGCGATGCTCCCCGGGAGGATGTGAGTGCCGATGGCGCCCGACGGCAACCGCGACAGGGACCCCCTCGAACAGCAGGCCGTGACACCGGCCGACGCCCGGGCGGCGCTCGAGGACATCCGCAGGCGGCAGGAGCAGTCCGGTATGGCCGAACTGCAGTTCGGCATGTCCCGTTCCTCCCTCCTGACCGCGGCGCTGCTGCTGTTCATCTCCTTCGCCTCCTTCGACCTGCCCCGTCCCTGGGGCGGCGCGGTGCTGGTCCCGGGGCTGCTGCTGGTGGCGCTGATGGCGGTCCGCCACACGTACGGCGCGCCGGTCCGCGGCAGGCCGGGCGCCGGAGCCATGCTGGTGGGGCTGGCCTGCGGGATCGCCACGTTCGGGGTGTTCCGGGGGCTGGCGGCGGCGCTCTCCTGGGGCGGGGTGCCGGCGCCTCATCTCATCGCCGCGGCGGTGGTGGTCGGGGCCTGTCTGCTGGCGGCGCCCCGTGCTCGCCGGGCCGCCGAGGCGCGGCTGCGGCGCCGAGCGGGGCGGCGGTACTGATGGACGCCGACTTCGACGCCTTCCTGCACCCGGCTCCGCGGCTGACGATCGTCGCCCTGCTGGCGCCCGCGGGATGGACCGAGTTCGGATTCATCCGGGATTCGGTCGGCACGAGTGACTCCGCCCTGTCCAAGCAACTGTCGGCGCTCGCCGCCGAGGGGTATGTCGAGGTGCGCAAGCAGGTGGGCGCGAGCACCCGGCGCACGCTCGCACGGCTCACGCCGAAGGGGCGGGAGGCGTTCGCGCGGCATGCGGCGGCGCTGCAGCGGATCGCGGCGAGGGCGCAAG
The DNA here is from genome assembly GCF_014656135.1 of Streptomyces thermodiastaticus. GTDB lineage: Bacteria > Actinomycetota > Actinomycetes > Streptomycetales > Streptomycetaceae > Streptomyces > Streptomyces thermodiastaticus. The sequence goes on along the minus strand of NZ_BNBV01000031.1, from coordinate 47,428 downwards.
CCGCAGGACCGGCCGACTGACCGCGGCCGCGTCTTCACGTCTTCGCGTTCCTGGAGGTCTCCAGCGCGTCCGATTCCCGGGCGGCCTGCCCGGAACGGCCCGCTGCGGCCCATTGGTGACCGTTATGGGCTGGTTTGCCCCGTCATTGCCCTGAGAGGCGCGATCGAACGGGTCGCCGGACTTCGTCCTGTTTCCTTCCGAGTACTCACGCTCTGTACGGGGAGTTGATCATGGGAGATTCAGCGTGATGATCGAAGTGCGAGAGCTGACGAAATACTACGGAACGACCCGGGCGGTCGACGGGCTCAGCTTTCGGATCGAGCCGGGACGGGTGACCGGCTTCCTGGGGCCCAACGGAGCGGGGAAGTCCACGACGATCCGCGCGATGATCGGTCTCGACCGTCCCACCTCGGGCGAAGTCCTCATCGACGGGAAGCGTTATGAAGACCTGCCCCGCCCCCTGACCACCGTGGGCGCGCTGCTCGACGCCCGTGCGGTGCACGGCGGCCGGAGCGTGCGGGGACATCTGGCGGGTCTGGCCCGCAGCAACCGGCTGCCGCTGCGGCGTGTCGACGAAGTCCTGGAGATGGCGGGACTCGCGAGGGTTGCGGACAAGCGGGCAAAGGGGTTGTCGCTGGGCATGGCACAGCGCCTCGGCATCGCCGCCGCTCTTCTCGGCGACCCAGCGGCACTGCTGCTCGACGAGCCGGTCAACGGCCTCGATCCGGAGGGCGTGAAGTGGATCCGCGACCTGATGAAGCGCATGGCGGACGAGGGCCGCGCGGTCCTGGTCTCCAGCCACCTGATGAGCGAGATGGCGCTGACCGCCGGGCACCTGGTCGTGATCGGACGGGGCCGGCTCCTCGCCGACACCTCCGTGGAGGACTTCATCAAGGGCAACTCCCGGTCTTACGTCCTCATCCGCACACCCGAACCCGAGCGCCTGCGCGGCCTTTTGGTCACCCGCGGCATCCAGGTGGACGACGGGCCCGACGGTTCGCTCGAGGCGGTGGGCACCGACCCGAGGACGGTGGGCACCCTCGCCGCCGAGAACCGGATCGCCGTCTACGAGGTCAGTCCGAGGACCGCCTCTCTGGAGGAGGCGTTCATGCAGTTCACCGCGGATGCCGTCGAGTACCGCGCAGAGCAGGGGGCAGCACGATGAAGAACGACCTGAACGCGGCCGTCGGTTTCGAGTGGTCCAAGGTGCGTACCCTGCGCTCCATGCAGTGGAGCCTCGTCCTCTGCGTCGTCCTCAGTCTCGCCTTCGCCGTGCTCACCGGAGCCGTCGTACAGCGCCAGTACGCGCACAAGCCCGCACCCTCGTCCTTCGACCCGATCTCCGCGGGATTCAGCGGACTGCGTCTGGGGCTGATCGGACTCGTGGTCTTCGGCGTGCTGATCGTCACCAGCGAGTACTCCTCCGGGACGATCCGCAGTTCACTGGCCGCGGTGCCCCGGCGCGGAGTCTTCTACACGGCCAAGATGCTCACCGGCGGCCTGGCGGCCCTGGCGGTGTCCGTCACCGCCGCGGTCACCAGTTTCCTTCTCTCCCAGGCGACCATGGGGGACGAGAGCGTGTCCCTCACGGACGACGGTGTGCTGCCTGCCCTGATCGGAGCAGTGCTCTACACGACCATGCTCTGCGTGTTCTCCATGGGCGTCGCCGCCCTTCTGCGCTCCTCCACGATCACCATGGGCATCCTCGTGCCGCTCTTCTTCACGGTCTCGACGATCCTCACGAACATCCCCGGCGTCGGAAAGGCCGCGCAGTTCCTGCCCGACCAGGCCGGCGGACTGGTGCTCTACCGGCACGCCCCCCAGGGGTACGTGCTGAACGCGTGGTCCGGGCTCGCGGTCCTCGCGGCGTGGACCGCGTGCGCGGCGATCGCCGGCTACCTGGCCCTGCGGCGCCGCGACGCCTGACGGCACCGGTGCGGCCCGTGTGCCCCGCGCACGCGGGCCTTGTGCGCAGCCGATGCGCGCTCTTGCTCATCAGCGATGCGGAGGCCGAATGTCCGCCTTCCACGATGAATCCAGGCGCCGGTGACCGTCCGGCGTCCGGATCCATCACACAAGGGAGAACCCCATGTACCAGGGTGACCTGTCCCTCCTCGAGGAGATCGAAGAGCAGGACTTCGACGGCGTCGCGTACGGCGCGTGCACCACGAACACCTTCTCGCTGTCGGACGCGCTGGGCAACAGCGGCGGCTGGTGCACCCTCACCAAGGAATGCCAGCCCAACTGCAACTGACCTTCGCCGCAGACGGGAGAGGAAGCGTCATGCAGAACGAGAAGGACGTTCTCGGGGCGTACGACGAGGCCGAGCTCATCGAGCTGAGCGAGGCCGACGTCACCGGTGGTACGACGCCGGTCTCCATCGCGGTGACGGTGGCGGCCAGCGCCGCCTTCTGCCCGACCACCAAGTGCACCAACGACTGCTGAACCGGCTGACCTCTGTCAGGGGTGAGAGGAGCGATCATGCAGAACGAGAAGGACATGCTCGGGGCGTACGACGAGGCCGAGCTCATCGAGCTGAGCGAGGCCGACGTCACCGGTGGTACGACGCCGGTCTCCATCGCGGTGACGGTGGCGGCCAGCGCCGCCTTCTGCCCGACCACCAAGTGCACCAACGACTGCTGAGTGCTCTGTAGGCCGGTGTAAGCGGGCGGGGCGGAATGGACCGAAACCCCCAAGGGTCCATTCCGCCCCGTCTTTGGGGGTCACTTCACATCGCGTGCAGAAGGACAGGCAATGAGAACTGCGATCAACTTCTACCCGGAGTTCGACGACACGGAGATCGGGGAAACGATCACTCCGCTCGCACCGTTCGACGACCACGTCCTCGCCGTTGTCACCGGTGAGCCGCGGGAGCCCGCCGTGGTACCCACCCGTCCCGGGGTCGTCACAGAGTGGCTGGCACGACCGGAGGAATACCCGTTCCAGCACGTGATCAGACAGGTCGCGGCGGGTGCTGCGGACGGAGATCCGCTGGCCGCCTTCCCCGGCCTGTTCGCCGACCCCGACGAAGCGCTGGTCGAACTGCTCGGCAGGGCGGAGACCCGCATCCGCGAGATGTACACCCGTCCGCTGGTGGCGGCCATCAACCACGCCCGCGAGCAGCAACTCCTCAAGGGGGACGACTCCCAGGAGCGCTACCGCTACTTCGTGGACGAGGCGATCCGCAGCTCGTTCACCGCCGCCGGAGGCCTCAGCTTTCCCGTACTGCGGGATCTCACGCCGGTGCTGCTGGCCGGCACCGTCGACGCAGTCGTCGAGCTCTGCTCCAGGGTGGTGGCCGACCGCGAGGCGCTCCATGACGCCTTCGGTCTCGCGCCGGACGACGCACTGGTCTCCTTCGGCACCCCCGAGGGCGACACCCACCATCATGGCCGGGCCGTCTGCGTCCTCACCTTCGAGTCCGGCAGACGCCTGGTCTACAAACCGCGCGACGTGTCCTGCGAGGCCGCCTTCGTCCGGCTCGCGGACGAACTCAACACGGCCTTCGGTACCCGTCTCGTCACCGCCAAGACACTCGCCCGCGACGGTTACGGGTATGTCGAGTACATCGAGGCCGAGGACGTCTCCGACATCTCCGAGCGCTTCATGCGCGACAGCGGCGAACTGGCAGCGGTCCTGTATCTGCTGAACGCGCGCGACATGCACTTCGAGAACATCGTGCCGACCCGCCGCGGTCCCGTTCCGGTGGATCTCGAGACCCTTCTCCACCCGGAGCGTGTCCACGTCGGGCCGGTTCCGGAAGCCGAGGGGAACGCGTACACCACGATCGGGCAGTCGGTCTACGGAGTCGGAATCCTGCCGCTGGTGATGGCAGGAAGGAAGAAGGACCAAAGCGGGCATGTGGACCTCGGATTCCTCGGCGGTCCGGGGCGCGGCACCTCCCCGTTCAAGCAGATGAGTTTCGACGCGCCGTACACGGACCGGATCAGTCTCTTCCTCACGCCACAGGCGGCGCCGGCACGCAGGACCGTGGCCGGCGAGCGGACCGAGGAGGAGATCCTGCGCCTGGGCCGCGCGATGGCCGACGGCTTCACACGGACGTACCGCGCGGTCCTCGCGGCCCGCGGCACCTGGACCACACTGCTGCGCACGATCGCCGACGGTCTGCGGATCCGCTACGTCCACAACCCCACCGCGCTCTACTCCCAGACCCTGCGCATGACCACGGGACCGAGCGCACTCGACGACCCGGCCACCTATCTGGCGCTGCTCAAGCGCATCGCCATAGCCAGCAAAACCTCGGCCCGGCCGCTGGTCGTCTCCGAGCTCCGGCAGATGGCCGAGCGTGACGTCCCGTACTTCACCGTCAGCGCCACCGGCACCCGGATCTGCGACGGAGACGGCCGGGAAGTGGGCGCCGCGCTCAGCCGCTCCCCGTTGGAACTCGCCCTCGACAAGGCCGCCGGCCTCGGCGAAGCCGATCTCGTACGGCAGCTGCGGCTCATCCGGTCGGCGTTCACCGCTCAGTTCCCGGACAACCACCTGTCTCCCGCACGGCACGTGGCAGCCCCCGCTCACGGCGGTGCCGACCCCGGTGAGCGTCAGGCTCTCGTCTGTCTCGCGCGTGAGCTCTGCGACGGCCTGGCCGACACCTCCCTGCCCGATCGCTTCGCGCACCTGCCCAGGACCTGGATCGGACCGCTGGCGTCCGCGGAGGCCGACCGCCCCTGGCCCCCCGGCGTGCTCGGCTACGACCTGTACACCGGCCGGACCGGAATCGCCCTCACGCTCGGCGCCGCCGGACGGGTCCTGGACGACGACCGCTATCTGAGCGTGTCACGGCAGATCTTCTCGGCGACCGCCGACATCCTGGCCTCGCACCGCTACGAGTACCGCAGCCTCCGGCAGGCCGGATACGGCGGCTACACCGGCATGGCGGGCGTCCTGTTCTGCCTCTCGGCGGCAGGCCGCCTGGCCGGCGAGGACGACTGGGTGCGCGCCGCCCAGGGTGCGGTGCCCCTGGTCCTCGAGCAGATCCGCGCCGAGCCGACCGACGAGCTGCCCCTGGACGTCATCAGCGGCCTCGCCGGCGTGCTGAACTGCCTCACGGCCGTCGTGGGTTCCGACGCGCCCGAAGCGGTCACCGAGGTGACGCTCCTGCTCGCCCGGGCGATCCGGGGAGACGGAGCCTTCGCCCGGTCGGTCCTGGACCAGTCGGGGTTCGCCCATGGAATCAGCGGGGTGGTGTACGCGCTCGGCCGTGCTCATCCCCTGCTGCCGACGGAACACCGGCCACTGGTCGAGACGGTGCTGACCTCACTCGTCAAGCGGCTCGACGTGTTCTTCGACCCGGACGAGCGGAACTGGTCGTCCCGGGCCTCGGTGAAGGGAACCTTCGCGACGGGCTGGTGCCACGGCTCGACCGGTGTCGCACTGGCCCTGTCCGCCTACGGGACCGTGCCCGGCGGCGAGGACGTCACGGCCCTGCGGGACCAGGCGCTCGGCAATACGCTGCGCCTCGGTTTCGGCCGCAACCTGACCTGGTGCCACGGCGACCTGGGGAACCACGCCGCCCTGCGCTTCGTCGCCGGCCCGGCCGACGCACCGCTGCATGCCGAGGTGCGGGAGAAGGAGCGCCGATGGCTCCAGCCGGAGGTGTTCCGTCGCAAGCTGGCCGACCCCGACAGCCGTTACGCACACACCAACAGCCTCATGGTCGGCAGCGCCGGCCTGGCACTGCACCTGCTCAACCGGATCGATCCGGACCTGCGCCTGTGCCCGCTCACCCTCACCGTGGGAGGACGTCGACCGTGATCAGACCCCACCGGAAGAGGATGTCCACGGCACGCCGGGTGCCGACCGTGACCCAGGTCACGCAGACGGAGTGCGGTCTGTGCTCGTGCATCGCCCTGCTGCGGTACTACGGGCGCGCGGAGGAGATCGTCAGTGCCCGCGAGGTCATGGAAGCGGGACGCGACGGCCTGTCGGCCAGCCAGCTGGCGCAGTTCCTGGAATCACGCGGCATGCGGGTCAAGCCGTACCGGGTCAGGAACGTGGCCGCCCTGGAGAACTTCACCTCACCGGTGATCCTCTACTGGGAGAACTACCACTTCGTCGTCCTGGAGACCTTCGACGGCCGGACGGCCGTCGTCATGGACCCCGCGGTCGGACGGCGCCGGATCAGCCGCGAGGAGCTGGAGAAGAGCTTCACCGAGATCGTCCTCGCCGCCGAGCCGGCCGAAGGGTTCGAGAAGAGGCGCGCCAGGCCGTTTTCCGAGTGGCGCAAGTTCCTGCTGCTCACGACGGACGCGAAGAGGCGCATCGGCCTGGTGGCCCTGCTGTCGCTCAGCGGGTACGGGACCGTTCTCGGCATCCCCGTCCTCACCCGATGGGCCGTCGACCGGTACGCGCACTGGCACGGACTCGGCGATGCGGCCCTCCTCCTGGGAGCCGTGCTGGCCGCCGCCCTGGGCTACTACACGCTGCACCTGACGAGGGTCGTACTGCTGTCCTCGCTGATCGCGGTACTGGGCAAGGACCTGATGAACCAGACGTTCACCAGGCTCCTCAACCTGCCGTTCAAGTTCTTCACCACACGGCCGCCCGGCGAACTGATCTACCGGCTCAACAGCGTGACGTCGGTACGCGACCTGATCTCGTCCCGGATGGCCCAGGGCCTGCTCGACGTGGGCGCACTGATCTGCGTCACGGTGTACCTGCTGGTCACGGAGTGGCGCCTGGGGCTGGTCGCCGTCGGCATGTTCCTGCTCAACGCCCTGTATCTGGTGAAGACGCGGTACCGGGTCACCGAGGCGGTCGACTCGGAGATCGCGTATCTCTCCAAGAGCCAGGGAACCCAGCTCGACGCCATCGTGTCGATCCCGGCGATCAAAATGGGCGGTTACGCCCAGGAGTTCCTGAACGGCTGGAACGAGACGTACAGCCACTCGCTGAACGCGATGAAGACGCGGATGCGTCTCCAGCAGGGCCGGATAGCCGGTCTGTCGACCACGACGCAGATGTTCGGGCCGTTGCTCCTGCTGCTGTTCAGTCTTCACCTGGTCGGTGACGGACGCATATCCCTCGGGGCCGCCGTGTCGGTCCAGGCGATTTCCGCGACCTATTTCTCTCTGGCCGGTTCGGTGTTCCAGACGTACACCTCGTTCAACGAGGTGTCCCGGTACGTGTCCCGGCTGGCGGAGATCTCCGAGGAGGAACCGGAGACGCCCGGCGGCACCCGTACCGAACTCACCTCCCCGTCCATCAGCCTCAAGAACGTCAGCTTCCGGTTCACCAGACACAGCGACCTGGTGGTCCGGAACGTCACGATGACGATCGGTGCGGGAGAACGCATAGCCCTCGTCGGCCCCTCGGGATCGGGAAAGAGCACCCTCGGCCGCATCATCTGCGGGCTCTACGAGGCCACGAGCGGAACGATCGAGTTCGGCGGACACGACCTCGAGGAGTACGACAAGACCGCTCTGCGCCGCACCATCGGCTACATCCCCCAGGAGGTGCACATGCACAATCGCACCATCCTGGAGAACCTGACACTGGGCAAGGACCTGTCCGAGGAGTACGTCCGCGAGTTCTGCGACCGGCTGGGGATCCTGGACTTCGTCGACGACCTGCCCATGGGGTTCAACACCCTGGTATCCGACATGGGAGCCAACTTCTCGGGCGGTCAGCGCCAGCGGATCGCCATCGCCCGGGCCCTGCTGGGACAACCGAAGATCCTGGTCATGGACGAGGCCACGGCGGCACTCGACAACATCAACGAACGCCGTGTCATGCAGGTCATCTCGGAGATCGGGGCCACGCAGATCGTGATAGCGCACCGCCTGGCCACCGTGAAGTCGGCCGATCGGATCTACGTCCTCGACAAAGGGACGATCAGGGAAGCCGGAACCCACGAAGAACTCCTCGGAGAGGACGACTTGTACGCGAACTTGTACGGTGAGAACCAGCGGGAGGACACGCTGGTGGGGGGAGAGCGAGCGTGACCGGCCCGCAGGTGGCAGTCGCCGATTTCCTGCCGTTCTACACGAACCGCATACCCCGTCGAACAGTCGTGGACCGATTGCACGGTCCCCTGTCCCGGGTGTCCACGCCCGAGCACGCGGATGAACTGACCGACCGGATCTGGGAAGACCTCGTCACCACCGTGGAGGGACACTCCCTTCGCGTGCTGATAGGGGAGTTCCACGCATTCCGGGAAGCCCAGGGGCTGCCCATGTCCGCCGAGAGCGGCGAGGCGCTCCGGACGTTCCGCCGGCACCTGGACGATCCGGGCAACTGCCGTGACATCCTGGACCGTTATCCGGTGCTGCGCCGCCGGCTCACCGTGGTCCTGGATCACTTCATCGACGCCTACGACGACCTGTTCACGGCCTTTCAGCAGGACCGGCCGCGGCTTGTGGCGGGCGGTCTGCTGGAGGACGAGGACGACACGCTCGCCTCTTTGATCACCACGGGCGGCGACCCGCACAACGACAACCGGCGTGTCATGGTCCTGCGCCTCGCCGGCGGCGGCAAGCTGGTCTTCAAACCGCGTCCCCTGGCGTCCGACGACTTCGTCCGCGACCTGTACGCCGCGGCCGAGCCGTATCTCGCCCACAGCCTCGACGGATGCGTGCCGGCCTCGCTGTCCGTCGGCGACCATGGATGGCAGCGGTTCGTCACCCCCCACGCCATGACCGCGCCGGACCAGCCGGCCCGGTACTTCTACCGCTTCGGCGCGCTGTGCGCGCTCTTCGGCGCCATCGGCGCGTCCGACCTCCACGACGAGAACCTGCTGGCCGCCGGGGAGCACCCGTGCGTCATCGACACGGAGATGATGCTGCGGCCGGGCGCCGGGACCGGGAACGACTCACTGGAACACCGGCTGATCAACCATGTCGAGGCCTCCGTGGCCTCCACCATGCTGGTCCCGAACGTCAGGCCCGAATCGCCGATCGACGTGATCATGGCGGGTGTCGGCGTCGGCGGTGAACAGGTGTCCGGCAAACTGAAAAAGACCGTGATCCAGGACGGTGGCACGGACGCCGTCCGCCTGTCCTGGGAACCCGTCGTGTACCGGCACAAGGAGAACGTGCCGCGGCTCGGCGGGGAGAAACTGGCGTCCGTGCGGTACTACCGCGACATCGTCACCGGATACACCGACGCCCTGGGAGCCGTCCGGCAGCGCAAGGCGATCGAGGACGTCCTCGACCGGTACGCCGATCTGCCCGTGCGCTGCCTGATCCGCTCGACGATGGTGTACGGCCGCTTCCTCGACGCGGCCACACAACCGCGGTACCTGCGCGACACCGGTGAGACCGAGCGGCTCCTGGGGCTGCTGAGAGAGTTTCCCCGGTACCTGACGTCCGAGGCCCGCGCGTTCGCCGGCGAGGCCGAGCGCGTCGCGCTGGACACCGGGAACGTGCCCTACTTCACTGCGCGGGCCGGCTCCACCGAGCTGGCCACGCACACCTCCCGGCACGAGGGAGCCCATCCGTCGTCACCGGCGGACAACGCCCGGGCGGGCCTCGCGCTCCACGCCGGGCAGAGCGACGTCCACCACCGGTTCGTGCTGGAGGAGTGCTTCGGCGAACTCGCCGAGGCGGCACCGGACGTGATGTCCTCCCACAGCGTTTTCGCTCCGGTCCTGCACACCGCCGCGGGCGAGGCATGGTGGCCCCGGGTGGCACGCACGCTCCGGGACGTGCGGGTGACCTACCAGGACGAGCACGGCGCGCAGTGCGGCTGGATCGGCGGGGTGGGGCCCGGCCGCGGTGTCCCCACCATCGTCCCGGGGAACTTCCTGTCGTTCCACGACAACGGGGGGATCGTCACCTTCCTCCAGGACGCCGCGCAGCACGATGCGGAGATGACAGAGCTGTACCTGAGCGCCGACCGCGGCCTGAGCGCGCTTCTCGAGGTGTACGGGGAGGCTCTGCTGCGAGCCCCGGAGAGCGTGTTCACCGGGGCGGCCTCGCTGCTGCTCACCCGGCCTTGCCGGCAGGACCGCGCCTGGGTGGCCCAGCTGCTGGAGCGGCTTCCGGAGCGCATCGAGGCCGGCACCCTGGAGACGGACCTGGCCAACGGCCCCGCCGGTTTTCTCATGGCCGTGCTGGCCCGTCTCGAAGCGGGCCAGGACCCCTTGATGGACGAGGAGCGGCTGACGCGCCTGTGCGACCTGGTGCTCGCACAGGCCGGGACGAGGCGGGACCGCGCGTGGTTCGACGTGGCTCACGGCGATGTCGGCATGCAGTGGGCCGTGTCCCGGATCGGCCGGTACCTGGGTGACCCGTCCCTGACCGGCGCGGCCGCGGACTGGCTGACGGAACGCCTGGCCGACGGGGGGCTGCCGCCGGTGCCGGGATGGTGCAACGGCAACGCGGGGCTGCTGCTGGTCGCGGCGGAGATCCTGACGTCGGCGGGCCGGCGGCGGACACCGACCGGCACACGCCTCGAAGAACTGGCGGACCGGGCGACGTCGTTGCGGGAGCAGAGCCCGGTGGACCTGTCGGTGTGCCACGGCTCCAGCGGCGTGATCCAGTCGCTGATCGCGGCGAGCCGACTGCTGGAGGACCGATCCATGCTCGAACGGGCGGCCGACTACCGGGACCGCGTGGCGGAGGCGGCCCGCAAGCATGGGTTCCACACCGGTTGTCCGGGTAGGACCTCGCTGCTGGGCTACATGTTCGGCTGGTCGGGCATCGGCCACACCGACCTCATGCTGAACAGGGCACTCGACGGTCAGGAACCGGCCTTCGTGCCGGTGGCGTTGACCGCCTCCGGCGTGCCGGAACCGTCGATGCCGCGGCCGCGCGGCGGGAGCGCCGTGAGAGAAGTCCTGCGATGACGACCGGAGACAGGAGAGAACCAGTCATGAACCAAGGCAAGCAGGGCGGTATGGCACCTGCGTTTCCCCTGCTCATCGGGGTCGTCGTCGCGGCCGTGGCCTTCAGCCAGGACAACTGGGGCGGTGCCGTGCTGGGTCTGGTGGCCGGCGCCGTCATTTCCCTGGCCGTGTCGGCACGACGACGGAAGCGGTAGTCCACGATGAAGTATTCGATACTGCTGCCGGTGGTGCCGACCCGTCCCGAGCAGGCGGTGCTGTTCGCGAACCTCGTGCAGTGGACCGCCGCCGAGCGCCTGTGGCAGGGGCAGTCGCTGATCCTCGACTCCCACCACCTGGCCACCTGGCTTGCCGGAATCGGTGTGCGCGTCCCGATGGGGTTCGGAGTCTCCCTCATGCCGTTGCGGTCGCCCTACCAGGCGGCCCTCGAGGCACGCTCGGTCGCACTCGCCACCGGACACTCCGTGGTGGCCGGGTTCGGACCGGGGCCCGTGTCCTTCCAGAGCGCCCTCCTGGGGCAGCCGTACGCCAGGCCACTGCGGGCCTCCCGGGAGTACGCGACGATCGTGCGCGCCCTGGTGTCGGGTGACGACGCCATGGTCGAGGGCGAGTACTTCTCGGTGGCCGCCCGGCTGCCGAAGCGTCCGGCGCCGCCGGTGGAGGTGGGCCTCGGGGTGCTGCGCCCGAAGATGGCGGCCCTCGCGGGCGAGGTGGCCGACCGGGCCATCACCTGGCTCATGCCGGCCGGTCACCTCGCCGAGACGCTGATCCCGGCGATGCGTGGCGCCGACCGCACACTCGAGGAACCGGTGCGCACCACGGCCATCGTGCCGCTGGCGGTCGCACGCCAGGGCCGTGACGTCACAGCCTTGGTCGAAGCGGCGTGCGGAAACCATCTGAAGGCGCCCCACTACCAGGACGCGCTGCGCAAGGCCGGAATCACGGTGTCCGGCCAGGGCGACGCGCAGGACACCGCACGGGTCGTGGACGCGGGCGCCTTCCTGTACGGAACCGTGGAAGAGATCCACGACCGGCTCGCCGAGTTCGCAGCCGCCGGGGTGGACGAGGTCGTCCTCAACACGATCGGTGTCGCGCAGACGCACGGACCGAAAGCGGCTGCCCAGGACCTCCTGCAGATCCTCGGCAGTGCGACGGGTGTGTCGGCAGCCGACGTCGGACTGACCTGACGCGTGGCCGGCCGGGCGGGCCCCCGCTCGCCCTGCGTGGCCCGCAGGAGCCGGTGCGCGGCCCGGGACGCGCGGTCGGGCGCGCCCCGTCCCATCCCCTGTTCACAGAGTTGTCCGTCAGCAGAGAGGGCGAAAGCACATGTCCCGCACCGAGAACGTCGATGTCGTCGTCGTGGGAGGAGGCCCGGCCGGGTCCACGGTCGGAGGCCTGCTCGCCAAGGCCGGCCGCACGGTACTCATCCTGGAACGGGAGACCTTCCCCCGGTACCACATCGGGGAGTCCATGGTGTCCGGCATGGCTCCGCTCATGGAGGAACTGGGCCTCATAGAGGAGCTGGACGCGCGCTTCCAGCACAAGAGCGGGATCACCCTGCGGTGGGGCAGGGACCCCGAACCCTGGCGCAGCGACTTCTCCGCTGCCTTCTCCTCGGCCGGCAGCCACTTCACCCACGCCTGGCACGTCACGCGGAGCGAGTTCGACGAGCTGATGCTCGACAACGCCAGGAAGCTCGGTGCCATGGTTCACGAGGCCGCCCAGGTCACGGGGATCCTCCGGGACGAGGCCGGCAGAGTGACCGGGGTGGCGTACACGCAGGACGGTGAGACCCACCGGGCCACCGCCCGCTTCGTGGTGGACGCCTCCGGCCAGGCCCGCCTGCTGACCCGTGAGCTGACGCAAACCAGCTGGCAAGAGGATCTGCGCAATGTCGCGGTGTGGACCTACTTCGACTCCTACACGCCCATCGAGTACAAGGACGACATCCTCGTCGAGGCCATCCCAAGCGGCGGCTGGGTGTGGGGCATTCCGCTCTCGGACACCAGGTTGAGCATGGGATACGTGCTGTCCGCCGAGAAGCTCGCCGAGCAGACCCGCGGCGGCCGTACCCAGCGGGACGTCTTCCTCGACTGCCTGAAGAACAGCCATGTCGCGAAGACGATGGTCGACGCGGAGGCACTCGGTGAACTGCGCACCACACGCGACTGGTCCCATGTGTGCGACACGTTCCACGGTCCGGGCTGGGTCGCGGTGGGAGACGCCGCCGCATTCATCGACCCCCTGTTCTCCTCCGGCGTATGGCTGGGTACCTCGGGGGCATGGCTGGCCGCCCGGGCGCTCGACGCCGCGCTGGGGGACCAGGGGCGGGAAGAGCAGGCCCTGGAGAGGTTCGACGCCCTCTACCGCCAGCTGTACAAGGACATCCTGGCCTACGTGCGCTTCTTCATGGACCCGACCCGGTTGCGCGAGGAGTACGAGGAGCGGGCGCGGGAGATCGCGAACATGGTCACGCAGAGTTCGCGTGTCGGGTTCATCTCGATGATCTCGGGCGTGAGCGCCGTCGCGGATGTCGTGGACTTCGACCCGATGAGCCTGGAGGAGGTCGAGGACGTCCTGCAGGAGTGGGACGAGCAGATCGCCGCGAGCCGGGAAGCCGGTGAAGGCGGCGGTGAGCGGTCTCGTGCGCAGGAGGTGAAGGCGTCCCACAAGGCGCACCCGGTCCGCTGACACCCCTGGGCCCGCGTGCCGCCCGCGCTCGGTGTCCTGCTTCCGGCCGAGTCCGCCGGGCGCGCCTTCGCCCGTCCCGGGGAACCGGCACCGGGCGGGCCGCATGCGAGTCCGGTGCGAAGAAGGACACAGGCACAGGTTGGCCGGGCGTGCGGATCGCACGCCCGGCCAACCTGTGCCTGCGCTGCCGTGACCGTTCGACGGGCAGCGGCGGGCATCACCGGCCGAGCGGCTCCCTGGCCGGCGGCACCGTGTGGAGGGCATTCGTCCTGTGCGTCAGATCCACTTCCGGCGAGTCGCCTCCACCCCTGCCGCGAAACGGCTGGAGGCGCCGAGCCGCTTCATCAGTTCGGCCATTTTCCGCCGTTCCGTGCGCACGCTGATGCCCAGTGTCCGTGCCACCGCACTGTCGGTGAGACCGTTGGCCAGCAACTCGAGCAGCTTGCGTTCCTGGGGTGTGATCTCGTCGGGCAGTGTCAAGCAAGGAGCGACTTCGTGAGGGAACCGGTCCGCATGTTCCCAGTACGCCTCGAACAGTGCCCGCATGGCAAGGACCACCGGCCTGCTGCTGAAGAGCAGTGCCGAGGCCGTCCCCTGACCGGGCAGCCCGCTGACCACGGCGGCAGTCGTGTCCACGATCAGCAGCCGCATCGGCAGGGAGGGGGCGGTGCGCACTTCGCAGTTGTGCTCGACCATCCACTGGGCATGTGACCTGATGACGCGATCGTGCATGCTGCTGTCGATGTAGATGGAACGAAAGCGCACGCCGCGGGCGACGGCGCGCTCGCTCAGGGACCTGGAGTCCTCCACCGACTCCTCGGTCAGTCCTCCCGCGAGGTGGAAGGCCAGGACTTCGTGTCGGCAGGACTCTGCCAGGGCCTCAAGACGTGTACGAATGTCGTCGCTGTTGTGCAGTCGCTCGATGCTGTCGGCGTGAGCCGATTTCCTGGCAGCGGCGTATTCCGCAGCTATGGCGTCGAGCACCGTCGTGTTGTGCTGGATGCAGTGCTGCCGCCGGGCGAGTTCCTTCTGCTCCCGCTGGAGCAGGACTCTCATCCCGTACGACGGGTGCACGGCTCTCAGTCCCCCGGGCGAATCCTTGGAGGCGACGAGCAGCGACAGGTCGATGAGCCGTGCTATGGCCGTCTTGACGCCGTAGTGGTCACTGTCGGCTAATCCGGCCAGCTCGTGCGGGTCCTGTCCGTCGTGGAACAGGAACGCGCGATACACCTCGAGTGTCTCTTCATCAAGATGTGGCAAATCCGTCACGTGCTCCTCCCCCGTCTGAGCCGCCCGGCGTTGACGCGCGTAGACGATCTAGGTGTGGACGTGCGCGTTCCTGGTGGTGCTCCTGTCAAAAGTCTGCACGGTCGTCACCGTAGCGGCTGACGCCGTCCGGTGGGGATGCCCGGACGTGCCGTCACTTCCGTACGCATGGTCCAGCGGCGTCACGGGAGTTGGCCGGAAGAGCCTCCGCCGCCCAGCAGCCGCCGCGGGCGACACCGGTTCGTCCCGCCACCCGGCCTGACGTGGCAACAAGCTGCCCGGCAACTTCCTGACAGGTCTCGGATGCGGACACGTGGGGTACCAGAATGATTTCCTCTCCTCGGCCGCCGGTACCGCCGGGGGCGAAGCGGCCGGGGGCGAACGGGGCGCCATGGCTCGATGCCTCCCAACGGCCGTCACAGGCAGATGGATTGGAGTCCAGCCATGTTCCTGGCAGTCGCGCTCACGCTGGCCTTCACTCCGAACTCCCCGTGACCGGCCGGGACGCCGGTCGCCGGCCCTGGCCGCGCGCATCGCGCTGCCGGTGATCGCGGGCGACGACGCGATCACCCATCGACGCCGGGCCGGCCCGCGTCGTGACCGGCCCGGCCACCGGGACCCGGCTCCCGCAGACCGCGCCACGAGCAACCTGGACAGATCGCTACATCGAGGAATTGTGGGGGACAATTATGACCTCGGTCACGAGACGCTGCTCCTCTTTGCTGACCTCTTGTCCCAAGAGCAAGGAGTTGTTCATAGCCACGTGCTGTTCGCCCCGCTGAAAGGGGCAGACGGCGCAATGCTGTTCAGAATTCTGGGACACCTCCGGGTCCAGGAAGAGGTCGAGGTTCCTTCCCCCATACGGCGGGCGATTCTCACGGCCCTGCTCCTACGGTCCGGCCACCCCATCGGAATGACGGAACTGGCCGAATTGCTGTGGGACGATCCGCCCTCGTCGGCCAAGGCGAACATTCGCAGTCACTTCACCGGACTGCGGCGTGATCTCGACCGGGCCCTGCCGGGACTGAGCCACAGAATCAAGACGTGCCGCGGTACCCAGAGCGGCTACAGGATCGAGGCCGGGCCGGAAGAAGTCGACCTGCCCACGTTCGTCCGGGCTTCCAGGCAGGGCCGCGACTGCCTGGCGCGGGGCGAGGTCGACAGGGCCGTCGCCGTGTTCGAGGAGGCACTTGCCCTCTGGCGTGGTCCGTTCGGACAGGATCTGCCGATGACGCGCTGGTTCGACGCACACGCGACGGGACTGCGCAACGGGCGCCTCGACACGTACGAGGACCTCTTCACCGCGTTGCTCATCGCGGGCCGGACCGACATGCTGTCCTACCGCATCGAGACGATCATCGCGGAAGCGCCGCACCGGCAGCGCCTGTGGGAACTCCTGGCAGCCGTGTACTGCGTCCGGGGTGACTCGGCAGGTGCCTTGAGCGTCCTCCAGCGCTGCAGGACGGTCCTTGTCGAGGACCTGGGCATCGACGTGCCTCCAAGTGTCGAGGCCATGAGGAGGGCCGCGCTCACCTGGGACGGCGACGAGGCCGTGCGCCTGGTCGTGCGCACCGCATCGCGCCGGGCCCAGGTGTCATGAAGCAGCCCCGGGGGAGTGGGCCCGGGGCGCAGGGAAGGCCGGGCCGGCAGGCGGGAAGCCGTCGCCGCGGTCTTCTCGAGATGTTTCGAACGTGGTGGCGCACGGTGCCGTGTCCCCTTTTCCGCGGCGGCGAATACCGCGGCCGGCCGATTGTGCGCCGATGGTGCATCACGGAGGAGCCATGGAACACACGAAAGATCTCCCGGGCGCGATGGACGACTTCGTCTCCACGGTGATGGCCGACGACTTCCTGTCGCAGGTCTACCACCGCGAACACCGCGTGTTCCCCGGTGCCGCGGAGAAGATCAGGGCCCTCTTCGGCTGGGACGACCTGAACGAGATCCTGGAGACGCATCACCTCAGATCCCCGCAGTTGCGGTTGTCGCGGGACGGCAAGCAACTCCCTGAGGCCGCCTACATGGAGGCGCGCATCGCCCGGCGCGGACGCCGGCGGGTCCGCATCGATCCGGTGAGACTGCGAGCGGCGCTGCACGCCGGCCACACCATCGCGTTGCGGTACGTGGACGAGATGCACCCCGGACTGTCGCGGCTCTCCGAAGCCTTCGAGCGCAGGTTGCTCAGCGACTTCGAGTTCAATCTCTACGCCTCCTGGACGCCCACCGGCGGTTTCAACGCCCACTGGGACGACCACGACGTGTTCGCCATCCAGCTGCAGGGCAGGAAGCGGTGGCGCATCTTCGGGCGCAACGAGTTCTCCATGCACCCGAGGGACTCGGCGATGGGCACGCCGCCCGCCGAAGCCGTCGACGACCTGGTGCTCTCTCCCGGCGACGTGCTCTTCCTGCCACGGGGCTACTGGCACGACCCGGTGACCGAGGAGGGCCCCTCCCTCCACATCACCGGTTCGATCCCCTGTACCACCGGCCTGGACCTGGTCCGCTGGCTGCTGGATCAGCTCCGCGAGGACGAGGCCCTGTGCGCCGAGCTGTTGCGTGTCGGTGACCCGGAGGGCCCGCAGGAGGTGCTGCGGAAGGTGCGGGAGCGGCTGAACAGGGCGTTCGCGGAGGAGGACCTGCTGAAGCGGTTCTTCGCCGCCAGGGACGGCGCGCGGTTCGGAAGGTTCCGGCTCGGCCTCCCGGACGTCGGCCCCGCATCCCCTGTGGAGAGCGGTCCTCTCGGCGCACCCGGCCGGTGACGCTCTGCCCGCCGCCGCGGGCCGTGGCGGCCGTGCGGTTCCCTGCGCCGTCGCCCGCCGGAAACCGGACGGCCACGTCCTCCCCGGCGGCGAAGTACCGGAAGGAGGCACCGCGAGAGCGTGCGCTCGAACGCGTCGGCGGGCTGAGGACAGTGACCGCGATCGTGACCGCGATCGTGATCACGGATGTGATGGGGCCACGTGGTGTCCGACGACCGGAAGCAGGAGCGGCGCGGAAGAAGCCGCCGAGCCGCCCACGATCCCGGGCGGCCGGGGCCCGGCGGTCAGCCGGGCCTCGTCGCGACCACGCGGTTCAGAGCTGTACCGGTGCCACGGGCTGCTCCAGCGGCGTGGGCGCCGCACACAGCCGGCGGCGCCGGTCACAGATCGCGGCCGCGGATCGTGCGGGCGAGAAGCGGGACGCCGCGGCCCGGTGAGGGCGAGGCCGTCGCCGGCGGTGCGGGGCACGAGGTGGCCGTGCAGCTGGAGCACGGTCTGGGTCGCGTCCGGTCCGCAGGAGGTGACGCCTCGCTCGACGAAAGACAGAGAGGCACCCCCCGGCTTCCGGGTCAGCTGCCGCCGCCGCATCCCCCGCCACCGCCGCCGCATCCCCCGCCGCCGCACGACGAGCCGCAGGAGGAGTGGCCTCCCGAGTGGTGGCCGCCGGACGACGAGTCGCCGCCGCCCCAGTCCCAGTCACCGGAGGCCCACCAGCCGCCGCCCCCGGACCCGTACGACCTCGCCCGCCGCCGCTTGCTGTGCCGGCCGATGGTGCTGGTGCGCATCCCGCTGATCGCCGCGATCCCTGCAGCCACGACCATCACCGCGAGCACCGCCAGGGCGATGGAGATCACCATGGCGTCACGCTCCCTTCCTCTCCCCCGTCAGTACCTTCGCCAGCGCCCCCGTGGGCGCCTCGATCGGTGTGTGCAGCCGTGATGCCCGGCCGCGACGGCAGCCAAAGCGGAGTTGAGCAAGTCCTGAGCCACCGTGCTCACCGGGCTCGCCCCACCACGCCGCCCGCGGCTCCGGCCACGACTACGGCACCCGTGCACAAGCGGGCCGCCACGGCCGGGCACGGTTGAGGAAGAGCGCGGCTTCGGCGCAGGATGACCGGCATGACCTCCAGCGCACGCCCGATCCTCAACCGCCGGCTCGCCGAGTTCGGGACCACGATCTTCGCCGAGATGTCCGCCCTGGCCGCCACGACCGGGTCGATCAACCTGGGGCAGGGGTTCCCGGACACCGACGGCCCGGAGGAGATCCGCGAGGCGGCGGTGCGGGCGCTGCGCGACGGGCGCGGCAACCAGTACCCGCCGGGCCCCGGCGTGCCGGAGCTGCGCACGGCGATCGCGGCCCACCAGCAGCGGCGCTACGGCCTGACGTACGACCCGGACACCGAGGTGCTGGTCACCGCCGGCGCCACCGAGGCCATCGCGGCGTCGCTGCTGGCCCTGGTGGAACCCGGGGACGAGGTCGTCGCCCTGGAGCCCTACTACGACTCGTATGCGGCCTGCGTCGCGATGGCGGGCGGGCGGCGTGTCCCGGTGACGCTGCGCCCGCACGACGGCGCGTTCCGGCTGGATCTGGACGAACTGCGGGCGGCCGTCACCGACCGCACCCGGCTGCTGCTGATCAACACCCCGCACAACCCGACCGGGACGGTCCTCACCCGCGAGGAGCTGTCCGCGATCGCCGAGCTGGCCGTCGAGCGGGACCTGCTGGTGGTCACCGACGAGGTGTACGAGCACCTGGTCTTCGACGACGCCGTCCATGTGCCGCTCGCCACGCTGCCCGGGATGCGCGAGCGGACCGTGACCATCAGCTCGGCCGGCAAGACGTACTCGTACACGGGCTGGAAGGTCGGCTGGGTGACCGCGCCGCCCGCGCTGGTCACGGCGGTGCGCGCGGCGAAGCAGTTCCTGACGTACGTCTCGGCGGGGCCCTTCCAGTACGCGGTCGCCGAGGCGCTGAACCTGCCCGAGGACTACTTCACGGCGCTGCGGGAGGATCTGCGGGCCAAGCGGGATCTGCTGGCGGCGGGGCTGGAGAAGGCCGGCTTCGCGGTGTTCCGGCCGGCCGGCACGTACTTCATCACCGCCGACATCCGCCCGCTCGGGGAGAGCGACGGCTTCGCCTTCTGCCGGTCGCTGCCCGAGCGCGCCGGCGTGGTGGCCATCCCGAACGCGGTCTTCTACGACCACCGCGAGGAGGGGGCGCCGTTCGTGCGGTTCGCCTTCTGCAAGCGGCATCAGACGCTGCGGGAGGCCGCCGAACGGCTGGCGGGCCTGCGCCACGGGTGAGCCGCCCCCGGCCGCCGGTCCCCCACCGGCAGCACCGCTCATGACGACAGCCCGGCCCCGGGATACGGCCTCGCGGGGCCGGTGTCCTGGGTGCCGGGCTGTCGTTCGCGCGCGGTGCCCGTGTCCGTGCGGTCGCCGTCACGCGTGCGCCGTGGCGGGCGGCACGGTCACGCCTCGCCGTCGTCCTGCGGGCGGTCGGCGTCGTTGATCTCTCCCTCCAGGCCCAGCTGCTCGATGAGCCACCGGTCGAACTCGATGGCGGCCCGCACCCAGCTCACGGTCGAGGACACAAAGTGCTCCAGGCTCACGCCCATGCCGATGAGCATCTGCGCCTCGCCGATCAGGCGGACGGTGCCGTCGTCGTGGGTGTGGGTGTACACCTTCGGCCACAGGGTGCGGCGGTTCCAGTCGTCGATGGACTCCAGCAGCTGCGGCTTCTCGTCGATCTTGTGCGGCCGGTCGTAGAACGTCCGCACGGAGAAGACCTGCTGCTCGGCCTCGCCGCGGAACATGAAGTACGTGCGGAACTGCTCCCACGGAGCGACGAGGTCGCCCTCCTCGTCGACCAGGTGCTTGAGTTCCATCTGGTCCAGGAGCTGCTTCACGAGGTCCTGATCCGGGACGACGGGGCCCGCCGGTCCTTGGGGCTGCGGATTGGGCTGACCCCCGAAGTTCGGAATCGAGGACGGGTCGATGCTCACCGTGTTTTTCCCTTCGTGCGGATCCTGCCATCCTCCCCCATGCAGGGAGGGGGGTGGCAAGCCCCGCAGCGGGCTTGTCAGCCCTCGGCTGACATGATCGGGCCGGACGGGTGGCGGCGGGCCCCACCCGGCGGAGAAGGCACGTCCGCAGCAGACGGGCCGGCTGGTGACGACGCCCGGCGCGGCGCGCTCCCGGCGCGGCGCGCTCCCGGCGCGGCGCGCTCCCGGCGCGGCGCGGGCCCGCCACCCGGCGGGTGACGGGCCCGGTGGGCGGACCGGAACGGGCTACAGGGTCTTGCCGGTGGCCGGCCCCACCAGCAGGCCCTCGCCGAAGCGGTCGACGCGGACCGTGTCGCCGTCCTTGATCTCGCCGGCCAGGATCTCCTTGGCCAGCCGGTCGCCGATGGCGGTCTGCACCAGCCGGCGCAGCGGACGGGCACCGTAGGCCGGGTCCAGGCCCTCCTCGGCGAGCCACTCCAGCGCCTCGTCGGTGACCTGAAGGGTCAGGCGCCGCTCGTGCAGGCGCCGGGCCAGCCGGTCGATCTGCAGCCTGGCGATCCGGCTCAGCTCCTGCTTGGTCAGCGCGGAGAAGACCACCAGGTCGTCCAGCCGGTTGAGGAACTCCGGCTTGAACGAGGCACGGACCACCTCCAGCACCTGCTCCCGCTTCTCCTCCTCACTGGTGATCGGGTCGATCAGGAACTGGCTGCCCAGGTTGGAGGTGAGGATCAGGATGGTGTTGCGGAAGTCGACGGTGCGGCCCTGACCGTCCGTCAGGCGGCCGTCGTCCATGACCTGCAGGAGGATGTCGAAGACCTCCGGGTGGGCCTTCTCCACCTCGTCCAGCAGCACCACGCTGTACGGGCGGCGGCGCACCGCCTCCGTCAGCTGGCCGCCCTCCTCGTAGCCGACGTAGCCGGGCGGGGCGCCGACCAGCCGGGCCACGCTGTGCTTCTCGCTGTACTCCGACATGTCGATGCGGACCATGGCCCGCTCGTCGTCGAAGAGGAAGTCGGCGAGGGCCTTGGCCAGTTCGGTCTTGCCGACACCGGTCGGGCCGAGGAAGAGGAACGAGCCGGTGGGCCGGTCCGGGTCGGAGATGCCCGCGCGGCTGCGGCGCACCGCGTCGGAGACCGCGCGCACCGCCTCGCTCTGGCCGATCAGCCGCTTGCCGATCTCCTCCTCCATGCGCAGCAGCTTCTGCGTCTCGCCCTCCAGCAGCCGGCCGGCCGGGATGCCCGTCCAGGAGGCGACGACGTCGGCGATGTCGTCCGGGCCGACCTCCTCCTTGACCATGGTGTCCTTGGCGGCCTCCTCCTCGGCGCGCGAGGCGGCCTCCAGCTCCTTCTCCACGCTCGGGATCTCGCCGTACAGCAGCTTGGAGGCGGTGTCGAAGTCGCCGTCGCGCTGGGCGCGCTCGGCCTGGCCGCGCAGGTCGTCCAGCTTCTCCTTCAGCTCACCGACCCGGTTGAGGGACTGCTTCTCCTTCTCCCAGCGGGCGGTCAGGCCGCGCAGCTCCTCCTCCTTGTCGGCGAGGTCGCGGCGCAGCTTCTCCAGCCGCTCGCGGGAGGCCGCGTCGGTCTCCTTCTCCAGGGCCAGCTCTTCCATGCGCAGCCGGTCCACCGCGCGCTGCAGCTCGTCGATCTCCACGGGCGAGGAGTCGATCTCCATGCGCAGCCGGGAGGCGGCCTCGTCGACCAGGTCGATCGCCTTGTCCGGCAGGAAGCGGGAGGTGATGTACCGGTCGGACAGGGTCGCGGCGGCCACCAGCGCGGAGTCGTTGATCTGCACCTTGTGGTGGGCCTCGTAGCGGCCCTTGAGCCCGCGCAGGATCGCGATGGTGTCCTCCACGCCGGGCTCGGCGACCATCACCTGCTGGAAGCGCCGCTCCAGCGCGGGGTCCTTCTCGATCCGCTCCCGGTACTCGTCGAGCGTGGTGGCGCCGACCATGCGCAGCTCGCCGCGGGCCAGCATCGGCTTGAGCATGTTGCCGGCGTCCATGGCGGAGTCGCCGCCCGCGCCGGCGCCGACGACGGTGTGCAGCTCGTCGATGAAGGTGATGATCTGGCCGTCCGACTCCTTGATCTCGGACAGGACGGTCTTCAGCCTCTCCTCGAACTCGCCGCGGTACTTCGCGCCCGCGACCATCGCGCCGAGATCGAGCGCGACCAGCCGCTTGTCCTTCAGGGACTCGGGCACGTCGCCCTTGACGATCCGCTGGGCGAGCCCCTCGACGACGGCGGTCTTGCCGACGCCGGGCTCACCGATGAGGACCGGGTTGTTCTTCGTGCGGCGCGACAGCACCTGCACGACGCGGCGGATCTCCTGGTCCCGGCCGATCACCGGGTCGAGCCGGCCCTCCCGCGCCGCCGCGGTCAGGTCGGTACCGAACTTCTCCAGGGCCTTGTACTGGCCCTCGGGGTCGGGTGTGGTCACCCGGCGCCCTCCCCTCGCCTTCTGGAAAGCCTCCTGCAGCTTCTTCGCGTCCGCCCTCTGCCGCTTCAGGACCTCCCCGGCGGCACCGCCCTTCGCGGCGATGCCGATGAGCAGGTGCTCGGTGGACAGGTACTCGTCGCCCATTTCCTTGGCACGGCTCTGCGCGTCCGCGAGGACCGCCAGCAGCTCACGGTTGGGCTGGGGCGGCGCGACCGTGGAGCCGGTCACGCTGGGCAGCGACGCCAGCACCCGCTCGGCACCGGCACGGACGGACGCCTGGTCGGCGTCCACGGCCGCCAGCAGGTCGATGATGTTCTCGTTGTCCTGGCCCTCGAGCAACGCGAGGAGCAGGTGTGCGGGGGTGAGGTCGGGGTGTCCCCCGGTCACGGCCCGGTTGCCGGCCGCCTGAAGGGCGTCCCGGCTCCTGTTGGTCAGCTCGGCGTCCACGGTCGCTTTTTCCCTCCTTGGCGTCAGCGGTCTGCCACGTCTCCCACTGCTGACTCAGCCAACATACACAAACTTGAGTCTATTCCACTCAAGGTCGGCTGGGGAGGTGCGGCGGCAGCTAAGTTCCCGCCCATGGGCACCAGCACGTATTCCCTCGACCCGGGCGCACCCGACGCGGCGTACCTCGCCTTCTGGCAGGAGCGGCACCTGTGCACCCTGACCACGCTCCGCCCCGACGGCACCCCGCACGTGGTCCCGGTCGGGGTGACCTACGACCCCGGGGCACGCCTGGCCCGGGTGATCACCAACCGGTCGAGCGCGAAGGTGCGGCATGTGCGGGCGGCCGGCGAGCGGGGCGCACCGGTGGCGGTGTGCCAGGTGGACGGCCGGCGGTGGGCCACGCTGGAGGGGCGCGCGTTCGTCCGGACCGAGCCGGAGAGGGTCGCGGAGGCCGAGCGCCGGTACGCCGAGCGCTACCGGAGGACGCCGGCGCCGAACCCGGACCGCGTGGTGATCGAGATCGAGCTGACCCGCGCCCTGGGCCGCGGCTGAGGACCCGGGACGTCGCCGGCGGACGACAGCGGCCGGCGTCCGGGCACACGACAGCGGCGTCACCGTGTTCAGGTCACGGTGACGCCGCTGCGGGGGGAAGCGCCTGAGCGATCTGTTACGACGGGGGAATCGCGTCAGGCACTGCGGGGGGTGGCTGAGATGGTCCGGAGACCGGCGGGTTCCCGCGCCACCTCGCGGTGGTCCCGCTGGTCGAGATTCACGAAGATCATTCCATAGCGGATGGCACACCGCACGGGCTGCGGCGCACCCCGGGGCCGCCGCAGGCACCGATAGGCCCGTACGTCCCCGTCCTCGTCCCGCGTGACGACGACCGGCTCACCGAACACCGTCACCATCAACGAGTCACCGCTGTGGGGGATGGCGGTGACCAGGTCGATGAAGTGCCAGCCGGAACGGTAGGCGGTGGCCATCTCACGCCGGAAGGAGCGGTCGTCCGGTGGGCTGGTCACATCAGCTCCCGGAACTGTCTGCCGTGTCCGCAGGAGCCGTGGACACAGGTGCCGCAGGCCACTTACTGTCCGCCCGGTCCACACTCTTCGTCGCTGACGGCCCACCCAGAACCGCGAGGGCCACAACGGCGGAGAAGGTGGCGACAAGTACCGAGCGAAGCGCTCTCTTACCCATAGTCGGCTTCGTCCTCACTCGAAGGTCCCCTCTTCCCCCGTCCGATACGACGATGGCTTATTCGGGCACATCATGGCCACACAATCGATGCATCATGTTCCTGCACGTTCAGGACCCTGGGGGGTGGAGATTTGGTGGTACATCAGACTAAGGGGACACATCCTCACGCGGTCACCGAGATGTGCGAGGAAGGCAGCCGGCTGTACGCCCACGCACTGCGCACCGGGCGCATCTCCCGGGACGACGCCCGAGCGGCCCCCTGCCTCATGGAGTTCGCCCTGCTCCACCCCGATCCGGACGACCCGGACTGGCTGCGCCCCGTCCCGGCGGCCGTGGCCCTGGCCCGCCGGCTCACCCCGCTCGAACACGAGATAGCCGAACGCCGGCGGCGTTCGATCGAACTGTCCGACGCCTTCGAGCCGTTCCTCCACCTCAGCACGCAGACGGCGTCCGCCACCCACTCCATCACGGTGCTGGAGGGCAGCGACCGCATCAACGCGGCACTCGACCTGGCCACCTCCCAGTGCCAGAGCGAGATGCTCACCGTGCAGCCCAGCAACCGCTTCACCGAGCGGACCATCCGGCAAGGCCTGGAGCGGGACACGGCCCTGGTCGACCGCGGGGTGCGCATCCGCACCCTGTACCAGCACACGGTCCGCTACAACCTCGAACAGCTCGCCTACGTCGACCACCTCGCCAACGGCAAGGTCGAGTACCGCACCATCGACGAGCTGGTCGAACGCCTCATCATCTGCGACGAGTCCGTCGCCTTCATCCCCACCCGCGACGACCAGAAGGTGGCCCTGGAACTCCGCCACCCCGGACTCATCCGCTACCTGATCAAAGTCTTCGAGTTCATGTGGAACCGCGCGGTCCCGCTGAGCGCCACCACGCCCTACGAGACCGCCCTCGACGGCATCACGGAGATCCAGTACTCCATCGCCAAACTCCTGGTGGAGGGCCACGTCGACGAGGCGATCGCCCGCCGTCTGGGGATGAACGTGCGCACCTGCCGGGCGCACATCGCCAAGCTGGCCAACGCCCTGGGCAGCGGCAGCCGGGCGCAGCTGGGCTATCTCATCGGGCGATCGGGTCTTCTGGACCGGGACCGCTGAGCACCTCCCGGCCGGGCTCGCCCGGCGAGACGGCCCGGCGCGGCTTGTCCAGGCCCGCCTGCGCGATCCGCACGCCCAGCTGCGTACGGCTGGCCGCGCCCAGCGTCTCCGACAGACGCGCGATGTGCGCCCGGCAGGTGCGCACGCTGATGCCCAGCCGCTCGGCGATCACCGCGTCCTGGTGGCCCTCGGCCAGCAGGGCGGCGATGGACTGCTCACGGTGCGAGATGCCCTCGATCCCGGTGTCGGGCAGCGGCGCGGTGAGCGGGATCGCCAGCCGCCACAGCCGTTCGAACACCGTCACCAGGTACTCCACCAGCGCCGGATGCCGCAGCTCCAGCGCCATCGTGCGGTCGGCGTTGGCGGGGATGAAGGCGACCGTGCGGTCGAACAGGATCAGCCGGTCGATCACCTCGTCCAGGGTGCGCGCCTCGACCGCGTCGCCCATCAGTTCCAGATAGTTGAGCAACCCCTGCCCGTGCCGGGCGACATGGGTGTACAGGTCGCGCATCCGCACGCCCCGGCGGCGCAGCTCCAGCGCCCGGTGCAGGCCCTCGGACAGCTCGTGCTCGCGGCGGATGCCGCCGGGCTGGACGGTGAGCACCTCCGTGCGGCACTCCCGGGTCGCCTCGTCCATGGCCGCCTGGATCCGCGACAGGCCGTCCAGCACCCGGATCGAGGTGCCCTCACCCGCGGACGGGGAGCGCCGCACCCGCCGGTCCAGGCCCGCGTACCGCTCGAACGCGGCCACGGCCGACCCCACCCGCCGGTGGCTGTCGCTCACCTCCTGGTACACCGACCGCAGCAGCCGGGTCATGACCTCCTGCGGCGCCGTGGGCACCAGGAAGTCCATGTCGTCGGGGTCCGGGTGCAGCAGGGCCAGCTCCAGCAGGCACGGCACCGGCTCGGCGTCGCTGCGCGGCACCCGGCCACGCCGCACGGCCCGGGAGTACACACGGTCCCCCGCCTCGCACAGTCGGTCGGCCCCGTGCGGATGCTCCTGGCGCCCGTGAATCCCGCCCCCGGTCATGGCCTGTCTCACCCCCGGTTTACGCGTAGTTCCGCAGCGCAACTATGCGCGGCACGGACCGGGTGTGCAACACGACTCCCAGGCGCCCGCGGCCGGGGGGCGACCGGTATCGCCCGGTGTGTACCGGAGTCGGGCGGACGGGCCTCCGCACACCGGTGGACGGTGTGATTCCGGACAGTTCGGGGCGCCGGCTACTGCAGGCCGGCGGCCGCGCAGGCCGGCTTGTACGCGGCCGTGCAGATCTCGGAGACCTTGTAGATGCCGTCGGCGACGACGGTGCTCTTGATGTTCTTCTTCGTCAGCGCGACGACCGAGACCAGCTGTGCGGGGATGTCCTTCTGCGTGGGGCTGTCGACCTTGTCCTGGGCCAGCGAGTCGAACTCGATGTCCTTGCCCTGGACCTTGGCGATCGCCATCTGGGCGGCGTTCTCCGCCTCCGTCGGGTAGGGCTTGTACACGCTCATGTACTGCTCGCCCGTCACGATCCGCTGCACCGCGTCCAGATCGGCGTCCTGGCCGGTGACCGGCGGCAGCTGGGTGACCCCCAGGTCCTTGAACGCCTTGATGACGCCGCCCGCCATGCCGTCGTTGGCGGAGTAGACCCCGTCGATGCCGCTCACGCCGAGCTGCTGGATCGCCTTCGCCATGTTCGCCCGGGCGTTCTCCGGCTTCCAGTCCTTGGTGTCGTAGGACCGGGCCACCGTCACCTTCCCGTCGAGCTGCGACAGGGCGCCCTGTTTGAACTGCGCGGCGTTCGGATCGGTGGGCGAGCCGTTCATCATCACGATCCTGGGCCGGCCGCCGCCGGACGAACCGAGGGCCTCCAGCAGCGAGCGGCCCTGCACCTCGCCGACCAGCTCGTTGTCGAACGAGATGTACGCGTCGATGGGCCCCTCGGCGAGCCGGTCGTAGGCGATCACCGGTATGCCCGCGTCCTTGGCCTTCTGCACCTCGCCCGCGATGGCGTGCGCGTCGACGGCGTCGAGCAGGATGACGTCGACCTTGTCGTCGATCATCTTCTGCATCTGGGCGGCCTGCCGGGTCTTGCTGGACCGGGCGTTGGCGTACTCCACCACGCCCTGCTTGCGGGTGAGTTCGGAGACCTTCTCCTTGATGATGGGGTAGTCGAACTTCTCGTACCGCTTGTTCTCCGTCTCCGGCAGCAGCAGTCCGACCCGCACGTCGTCGCCCTTGGACGGGCTCGCGGAGGTGCTGCTCCCCGAACCGCCGAGCGCGCCGCAGCCGACGAGCGTGAGGGGCAGCGTGGAGGTGGCCACGGCCATGGCGATACGACGCTTCGAGGTGATCACTTCTGGTGCCTTCCGGACGAGGGCGCAACTTTCGGCCAGACGTCTGAAAAGACAACGCGGAGGTCGCCACCGGCGTCAAGCGGAATGACTTAACGAGATGACAACACCACGCTGCGTCGCCCTGTGAAGACCTCGCGAAATCTCGCGGAACCCCCTCCAGACACCCGTTACCGGACCCTCACCCCGCGACCGGTCCGTGACCGCGCCCGTCCGGCCGGCCGCCCCGCGATACGTTCCGGAACGCGGCGAGGGGCCCGGAGACACCTCTCCGGACCCCTCGCCGTCGCGTGCGGGGACGCCGTCAGTCGTTCTGCTGCCGCTTCGGACGCCAGACCACCAGCGCACTGGACTGCTGGACGTCCTGGTACGGCACCAGATCCCGGCGGTAGGAGGCGTGGACGGCCGCCTCCCGCTGCCGCATCGCGGCCGCCGCGCCCTCCAGGGCCGCCTCCAGCTCCGCGATGCGGGCCTGCAGGGCGGAGACCTGGTTCTCCAGTTCGATGATGCGCTTGATACCGGCCAGGTTGATGCCCTCGTTCTGCGACAGCTGCTGCACCTGACGGAGCAGCTCGATGTCGCGAGCCGAGTAGCGGCGGCCCCGCCCGGCGGTGCGGTCGGGGGACACCAGGCCCAGCCGGTCGTACTGACGGAGCGTCTGCGGGTGCAGTCCGGACAGCTGCGCGGCCACGGAGATGACGTACACCGGCGTGTCTTCCGTCAGTTCGTACGGGTTGCGGCGGCGGCCGTCCATCTGACTCATGCTCCCTTCGCGGCCTTGAACAGCTCCGCCCGCGGGTCCTCGCCCGCGGTCGCCTCGCGATACGCCTCCAGCGCGTCACGAGCCTTCCCCGACAGGTCCTTGGGGACACTCACCTCGACGGTGATCAGCAGATCACCGCGGGTGCCGTCCTTGCGGACCGCGCCCTTGCCCCGAGCGCGCATGGTACGACCGTTCGGCGTACCGGGGGGAAGTTTCAGCGTCACCGGCGGGCCGCCGAGCGTGGGCACCCGAACCTCCCCGCCGAGCGCGGCCTCCGCGAAGGTGACCGGCACCGTGACGGTGAGGTTGTCGCCCTTGCGGCCGAAGACCGGGTGCTCGCCGACGTGCACGACCACGTACAGGTCGCCCGCCGGTCCGCCCCGCTCGCCCGGCGCGCCCTTGCCCCGCAGCCGGATGCGCTGTCCGTCGCGCACCCCGGCAGGGATGCGCACCTGCATCGTCCGGGAGGACTTGGCACGTCCGGAGCCCTTGCAGACCTCGCACGGGTTTTCCGCGATCAGCCCGCGGCCCTTGCAGTCCGGGCACGGGTCGGTCAGCGAGAAACCGCCGCCGGAGCCGCGAGTGACCTGCCCGGTGCCGACGCAGGTCGGGCACACCCGCGGCGTGCCGTTCCGGTCGCCGGTGCCGGAGCAGGCCTTGCACGGCGCCTGCGAGGACATCCGCAGCGGGACGGTGGCCCCTTCGATGGCCTCCGTGAAGCTGAGCGTGACCTCGGACTCCACGTCCTGGCCGCGCCGGGGCTGGGTGCGCGTGCCGGCGCCCCCTCGGTTGAACAGGCCCCCGAAGACGTCACCGAGCCCGCCGGCGAAACCGCCCTGCCCGCCCGAGAACAGGTCGCTCAGGTCGAAGTTGAACGAGCCGCCGGCACCCGGCCCGGGGCGGAAGCCGCCGTTGCCGAACAGGGCGCGGGCCTCGTCGTACTCCTTGCGCTTCTTGGGGTCGCCGAGCACGTCGGCCGCCTCGGAGATCTCCTTGAAGCGCTCCTCGGCTCTGGCGTTGCCCTTGTTGGCGTCCGGGTGGTACTCGCGGGCGAGCTTCCGGTACGCCTTCTTGATCTCGGCCTCGGTGGCGTCCTTGGGGACGCCGAGGACCTTGTAGTAGTCCTTCTCGATGAAGTCCTTGGTGCTCATCCCCGACGTCCCTCCTTCCCAGCGTCGTCGGTTATCGCGTCAGCCCTCCTCGGGGCCACCGTTGTCCTTGTCCTTGCCCTCGCCCTTGTCCTGCTCGGCCGTCTGGTCCTTGCCGGACTCCTCGGCGGGCTTGACCGTCTGGGCGCCCGGCTGGGGCTCGGCCACCGCCACCCGCGCGGGGCGGATGGTGCGTTCGCCGTAGCGGTACCCCGGCTGCAGAATCGCCACGCACGTCGTCTCGGTGACGTCCGGCGCGTACGAGTGCATCAGCGCCTCGTGGATCGTCGGGTCGAAGGGCTCGCCCTCCTTGCCGAACTGCTGCAGCCCCATCTTGGCGGCGACGCTCTCCAGCGACTCGGCGACGGACTTGAAACCGCCCACCAGTTCGCCGTGTTCGCGCGCACGCCCGATGTCGTCGAGCACGGGCAGGAGCTCGGTCAGGAGGTTCGCCACGGCGAGCTCCTTGACCGCGACCCGGTCGCGCTCGACCCGGCGGCGGTAGTTCTGGTACTCGGCCTGCAGCCGCTGCAGGTCCGCGGTGCGCTCGGCGAGCGCCGCGCGCGCCTGGTCCAGCTCGGCGGTCAGACCGGCCGTGTCAGCCGCGTCCCCGGCCGGGGCCGCCCCCTTGTCCTGCGAGGGGGCGGCCTGCGGCTCGGCGTCGTCGGAGGCGGCGCCGGAGGGGACGTCGGGCTGCTGCGGCTGCTGCTCGTCGAAGCCCGGGGTCTCCTCCGTCACGCGGCACCGTCCTTGCGCTCGTCGTCGACGATCTCGGCGTCCACCACGTCGTCGTCGCCCTTGGCCTCACCGGCCCCGGAGGCGGAACCGCCGGCCGCGGCCTGGCCTGCCTGGGCCTCGGCGTACATCGCCTGGCCGAGCTTCTGGGAGACGGCGGCGACCTTCTCCGTGGCGGTGCGGATCTCGGCGGTGTCCTCGCCCTTGAGCTTCTCCTTCAGCTCGTTGACGGCGGCCTCCACCTCGGACTTGACCTCCGCGGGGACCTTGTCCTCGTTGTCCTTGAGGAACTTCTCGGTCTGGTAGACCAGCTGCTCGCCCTGGTTGCGGGTCTCGGCGGCCTCGCGGCGCTTGTGGTCCTCCTCCGCGTACTGCTCCGCCTCCCGGCGCATCCGCTCGACCTCCTCCTTCGGAAGCGAGGAGCCGCCGGTGACGGTCATCTTCTGCTCCTTGCCGGTGCCGAGGTCCTTGGCGGTGACGTGCATGATGCCGTTGGCGTCGATGTCGAAGGACACCTCGATCTGCGGCACGCCGCGCGGGGCCGGCGGCAGACCGGTCAGCTCGAACATGCCGAGCTTCTTGTTGTAGGCCGCGATCTCGCGCTCGCCCTGGTAGACCTGGATCTGCACCGACGGCTGGTTGTCCTCGGCCGTGGTGAAGATCTCCGAGCGCTTGGTCGGGATCGTGGTGTTGCGCTCGATCAGCTTGGTCATGATGCCGCCCTTGGTCTCGATGCCGAGGGACAGCGGGGTGACGTCCAGCAGCAGGACGTCCTTGACCTCGCCCTTGAGGACACCGGCCTGCAGGGAGGCGCCGATGGCGACGACCTCGTCCGGGTTGACGCCCTTGTTGGGCTCCTTGCCGCCGGTCAGCTCCTTGACCAGCTCGGCGACGGCCGGCATACGGGTGGAGCCGCCGACGAGCACGACGTGGTCGATGTCGTTGACGGAGATGCCCGCGTCCTTGATGACGTTGTGGAACGGGATCTTGCAGCGCTCGAGCAGGTCCGCGGTCAGCTGCTGGAACTGGGCACGGGTGAGCTTCTCGTCCAGGTGCAGCGGGCCCTCGGCGGAGGCGGTGATGTAGGGCAGGTTGATCGAGGTCTCGGACGAGGAGGACAGCTCGATCTTGGCCTTCTCCGCGGCCTCGCGCAGGCGCTGGAGGGCCATCTTGTCCTTGGACAGGTCCACGCCGTGGGCGTTCTGGAACTGCTTGACCAGGTAGTCGACGATGCGCTGGTCCCAGTCGTCACCACCGAGGTGGTTGTCGCCGTTGGTGGCCTTCACCTCGACGACACCGTCGCCGATCTCCAGCAGCGACACGTCGAACGTACCGCCACCGAGGTCGAAGACCAGGATGGTCTGGTCCTCCTTCTCCAGGCCGTAGGCGAGCGCGGCCGCGGTCGGCTCGTTGACGATGCGCAGCACGTTCAGGCCCGCGATCTCGCCGGCCTCCTTGGTGGCCTGGCGCTCGGCGTCGTTGAAGTACGCCGGCACGGTGATGACCGCGTCGGTGACCTTCTCGCCCAGGTAGGCCTCGGCGTCCCGCTTCAGCTTCTGCAGGACGAAGGCGCTGATCTGCTGCGGGTTGAACTCCTTGTCGTCGATCTTGATCTTCCAGTCGGTGCCCATGTGGCGCTTGACCGACCGGATGGTCCTGTCGACGTTGGTGACGGCCTGGCGCTTGGCCACCTCACCGACCAGCACCTCGCCGTTCTTGGCAAAGGCGACGACGGACGGCGTGGTCCTGGCGCCCTCGGCGTTGGTGATGACGGTGGGCTCGCCGCCCTCAAGAACGCTGACGACGGAGTTAGTCGTGCCCAGGTCGATGCCGACCGCACGTGCCATGGTGATTTCCTCCAGCTGACTTGAGTGGAACGGACTCAAGTGTGCCCGACACCGCGGGCTGGGTCAACAGACTTGAGCCTCTCTGACTCAACTCTTATCGAACGCCCGCCCGCAACACCGCGCTGAGCTGCGCAGACCCGGGGACCAGCGGAGGAAAAGTTCTGAAAGTTCCCGTGGCCGTACGGCACCCCACCAGTTCCCGTGGCCGTAGGGCACCCCACCAGTTCCCGAGCCGTACGGCATCTCACCGCCTGCCGGCTGCCGTTGTCGCCGGACGGCACCCGTCACAGGGACGACAGTCACAGGGACGACAGCAGGTCGAAGGGGTCCGGATCCCGGGGGCGGCGGGCCCGCGTCCCCGGCTCCGCCCCGGCCGGCTCCGGCCCCGCAGCCGCGACCGGCAGCCCGGTCAGGGACGAGGGCCGCGGCCCCCGCGGCGCCCCCGGAGCGCGCAGGCCGAACGCGGTGCCGTGCGGGGCGCGCGTGGCCTCGCGCAAGCGCTCCGCCGGGGTGCGCGCCCCGGCCTGGCGGCGCGGGACGCTCAGGGCCGACGCGAACAGCCGGCGCACACCGGCGCCCGCGGCGCGCGGATGGCGCCCGCCCGCGTCGTCCGCGCCCGGCACGCGCCCGCCTGGCCTCCGGGGCGCCTCCAGGCGCCCCGCTCCCGCGCGGTGGGCCGCCGTCCGCGCCGTCCCCGTCCGGGTGGTGTGCACCCCGGCGCCGGCCGTCCGCGCCCCCGTGGTGGGCGGGCCGCCGGGGCGCCGCGGCACGTACACCCGCACGCACAGCAGTCCGAGCACCGCCAGCAGCAGCGCACCCGCCACCCACAGCGCGCGCACCGGCGCCAGCCAGCCGACGTGCACCAGGACGCCGACCAGGACCGAGCCGAACGCGGCGGCGCCCACCAGCACCACGGCCCCCGGCGTGGTCAGCCCCAGCCGGCGCAGCCGGTGCGCCACATGGTCGGGGCCGTGCCGCACCACCGGACGCCCGGCCAGCCGCCGGGAGACCACGACCAGGACCGCGTCGGCGGTCACGACGGCGGTGAGCGGGAACAGGACGGCACCGCTGGTCCCGGCGTCGTACCCGGCGCGGACCAGCACGGCCGCACAGGCCGGCAGGAAACCGGTGAACAGGGACCCGCACGCGCCGAAGGCGATCCGGGCCGGATGCCAGTTGTGCATGAGGAAGCCGGTCAGCGCGGCGGCCAGCACGCTCAGCAGCACCGCGAGGTCGTCCATCACCTCCGCCGCCGCGCACGCGCCCACGCCGAACGCGGTGAGCACCCCGACCGTGCCCGCCAGTCCGTCGGCGTGGTCCAGCCCGTGGAAGGCCACGGCCACGGCGGCCGTCCACAGCACCGCGGCGATCCCCGCGGGCACGCCCAGCTCGCCCCAGGGCACCACGAAGGCGGCGGCGACCGCCGCACCGAGCAGCAGGAACTGTGTCTTCAGCCGCCACACGTCCGCCACGAGCCCCAGGGCGCCGACCCCGGCGCCTGCCGCCAGCAGCCGGGCCGCGCCGTCCCCGAGCGGCGCGGCCCCCGTCCAGCCGCCCGCGGCCGCGACCAGGCAGGTGCTGGCGACCACGGCCACGCCGCCGAGCAGCGGCACCGGCCGCGCCCGCCGCCGGTGGACCAGCCCGAGGCGCAGCGCCGGCACCCGGAGCAGCGCCGAGAGCACGGCGGCCAGGAGCAGGGCGGTGATGGCGGTGGCGATCCCGTAGAGCACGGTTCTTAAATTAGGTGCATATCGGGCTATCGAGTGTGAATAACACGATCGGAAGACGACGATACGGAAAGCCGGAACCCTGCCCGGGCCGCACGCCCGAGCCCGCGTGCGCACCGTCCCCGCAGGCCAGAAAGAATCGGGGCCACCCCACCGCCCCGCTCGGTCACCTTTCAGCGACCCAGATCACCCCGCGCGCGGCTGCATTGCGACGGAGGATGGGGGTAGTCTCGAACGGACTGCATAAGTTACCGCTTAGTAATTTCCGAGGCCGCCTCACAGGAGCCCCAATGCAACTCGCCGCGATCATCGTGTCGCTGGTCCTGATCGTGGTCGGCGTGGCACTGTTCGGCCGCGCCCTCCTGCAGATCTACCGCTACATGCGGCTCGGCCAGCCCGTACCCGCCGGGACGCGGACCGACCATCCCGGCCAGCGCACGGTCACCGTGGTCAGGGAATTCCTCGGCCACACCCGGATGAACCGCTGGGGCGTCGTCGGCGTGGCGCACTGGTTCGTGGCGGTGGGCTTCTTCTCGCTGCTGCTGACGATCGTCAACGCCTTCGGCCAGCTGTTCAAGGCCGACTGGATCCTGCCGGTCATCGGCGACTGGACGCCGTACAACGTCTTCGTCGAGTTCATCGGCACGATGACGACGCTCGGCATCATCGCCCTGATCGTCATCCGCCAGCTCAGCCACCCGCGCAGCCCGGAACGCAAGTCCCGCTTCGCCGGCTCCAACTTCGGCCAGGCGTATTTCGTCGAGGCCGTCATCTTCATCGTCGGCGTCTGCATCTTCGTGCTGCACGCCCTGGAGGGCGCCCAGCACCACGTGGACGGCTACGAGGCGTCGTTCTTCATCTCGTACCCGGTGGTGGCGTGGCTGAAGGGCCTGAGCGTCGGCACACTGCAGA
The DNA here is from genome assembly GCF_014656135.1 of Streptomyces thermodiastaticus. Classification (GTDB taxonomy): domain Bacteria; phylum Actinomycetota; class Actinomycetes; order Streptomycetales; family Streptomycetaceae; genus Streptomyces; species Streptomyces thermodiastaticus. Next base: position 12,243 of record NZ_BNBV01000031.1, on the reverse strand, counting down.
ACCTCACCTACTTCTTCGCCGGTCTGAAGATCGCCACCTCCTTCATCTGGATGATCACGGTCGCGCTGAAGACCGACATGGGTGTGGCCTGGCACCGGTTCCTCGCCTTCCCGAACATCTGGTTCAAGCGCAACGCCGACGGCTCCACCTCCCTGGGCGCGCTGCAGCCGATGACCTCCGGCGGCAAGCCGATCGACTTCACCGACCCGGGTGAGGACGACATCTTCGGCGTCTCCCAGATCGAGCACTTCTCCTGGAAGGGCCTGCTGGACTTCTCCACCTGCACCGAGTGCGGCCGCTGCCAGTCGCAGTGCCCCGCCTGGAACACCGGCAAGCCGCTCTCCCCGAAGCTGCTGATCATGTCGCTGCGGGACCACGCCCACGCCAAGGCGCCCTACCTGCTCGCGGGCGGCGGCAAGACCATGGAGGGCGAGGAGAAGGCGACCGAGGAGCAGCTGAAGAACGTCCCGGCGGCCGCGCTCGCCGAGGCCGAGCGGCCGCTGATCGGCACCGCCGAGGAGAACGGCGTCATCGACCCGGACGTGCTGTGGTCCTGCACCACCTGCGGCGCCTGCGTCGAGCAGTGCCCGGTGGACATCGAGCACGTCGACCACATCGTCGACATGCGCCGCTACCAGGTCATGATCGAGAGCGCCTTCCCCTCCGAGGCGGGCACGATGCTCAAGAACCTGGAGAAGAAGGGCAACCCCTGGGGCCTGGCCAAGAAGCAGCGCCTGGAGTGGACCAAGGAGGTCGACTTCGAGGTCCCGGTCGTCGGCAAGGACATCGAGGACCTCTCCGAGGTCGACTACCTGTACTGGGTCGGCTGCGCCGGCGCCCTGGAGGACCGCGCCAAGAAGACCACCAAGGCCTTCGCCGAGCTGCTGCACATCGCGGGCGTGAAGTTCGCGATCATGGGCGGCGACGAGAAGTGCACGGGCGACTCCGCCCGCCGCCTGGGCAACGAGCCGTTGTTCCAGGAGCTGGGCATGGAGAACGTCATGGCCCTGAACACCGCCTTCGGCGAGGAGATGGACGACGAGGGCAAGGTCACGCCCGAGTCGAAGAAGCCGAAGTCGGCGAAGAAGATCGTCGCCACCTGCCCGCACTGCCTGAACACGCTCGCCAACGAGTACCCGCAGCTCGGCGGCGACTACGAGGTCATCCACCACACCCAGCTGCTGCAGCACCTGGTCGACGAGGGCAGGCTGATCCCCGTCACCCCGGTCGAGGGCCTCATCACCTACCACGACCCCTGCTACCTGGGCCGCCACAACAAGATCTACACCCCGCCGCGGGAGATCATCGGCAAGGTCCCGGGCCTGCGGAACGAGGAGATGCACCGCCACAAGGAACGCGGCTTCTGCTGCGGCGCCGGCGGCGCCCGGATGTGGATGGAGGAGCGCATCGGCAAGCGCATCAACAACGAGCGCGTCGACGAGGCCCTCTCCCTCAACCCCGACATCGTCTCCACCGCCTGCCCGTTCTGCCTGGTCATGCTGACCGACTCGGTCAACGGCAAGAAGAACGACGGCCAGGCCAAGGAGTCCGTCCAGGTCGTGGACGTCGCCCAGCTGCTGCTGGAGTCGGTCAAGGCCCCGGTGGACCCGGCGGGCGAGTCCGCCGGCGAGAGCGCCCCGGAGCCGGAGCCGGTGAAGTGACCCCGGCCTTGTGAGCGGATACGGCGGGCGCCCCCTGTCTGTACGGGACAGGGGGCGCCCGCCGTCTGCATGAGGGCGCCCGGGCCACCGATCACGCCCCTCAGCGCCCCGATCCCCCCTCGCAGGCTCTGACACGCCCTCGGGAGCGTCCTCGGGAGGTCAGGCACCCCTCGCGGGGAACACCGGGAACACCGGGAACGCCTCACACGCCCTCGGACCGCGGCGAACGCCTCACTCGCCCTTGGGGGCCGCCTGCTGCACCACCTCGAAGGACCACAGCGTCGAGGCGGTGGCCGCGGGCTTCGGCCGCTCGCCTCCCTCACCGCCCTCGCCGCCGGCGGTGCCGTGATGGGCGGCCTTCATCGGCCCCTCCATCCAGGCCTGGAACGACTCCTCGTCGCGCCACCGCGTGTAGACGAGGTAGGTGTCGGTGCCCTCGACGGGCCGCAGCAGCTCGAACCACTCGAACCCGTCGGAGTTCTCCACCGCGTGCGCCCGCGAGGCGAACCGCTTCTCCAGCGTCTCCCGCTGCTCCGGGGGCACGGTCAGCACGTTGATCTTCACTACGCTCATGAACCTATCCTGCCCCCGCCCGCCCCGGGACGGACGGGGACACCCCCGTACGGCTCCCCCGGCGGCCCACCCGCCCCCTCCTCCCGCCTCTCCCGGACCCCTCTCCCAGACCCCTCCCACCCTCCTCACGGAGGAACCCCCGGAGGAGACCCTGTGACTCACGGAGGAGACTCCAGTGACGCTTCCCCCTAGGGGATGTCACAGCTCGGCCGCAAAAGCGGCCCCCTGACCCGGGGCCCCGGCACAACGACCCGCCGGACCGGGTACGTTCGACGACGTGGCTGGATTCAGGATCGGACGCGGCGGCCGGGACGCCCGCGCCCCGCAAGCGCGCCCCCAACAACCCCCGTACGGGCAGCAGGCGCCCCGGACGCCGTCGTACGGCTACCCGTCTGCGCCGCAGCCCTACCCGCAGCAGCAACCGCCGTACGGCGGCCGGTCCGGCACCGGCGCCTCCCAGTGGCCCCCGGTCCAGCAGGCCGCCCCCGGCCCGCACGGCGGCTACGGGGGCGAGGGCGAGCCGGAGTACTTCGGCGACGGCGGCCCGGCCGGCGTGCCCGGCCCCGGCATGCCCGGACCCGGTGCGACGGGCCCCACCGTGGCCAACCCCGGCGTACCCGGCCCCGGAACGACCGGACCGGCACCCGACCGGTACATGGCCGACAACCCCGGTCACACCCAGGCCTTCGCGCTCGGCGAGGCCCCGTACGGAGATGGCGAGACCTACCGCGCCGGCACCGCCCCGGCGGGCCCGGTAGGCCCGCGCCTGGCCTGGAAGGACCTGCTGAAGGGGATCATCGTGTCCCCCAACCGGACCTTCCTGCAGATGCGGGACTACACGATGTGGGGCCCCGCCCTCATCGTGACCTTCCTGTACGGCCTGCTCGCCGTCTTCGGCTTCGACGGCGCCCGCAAGGACGCGATCAACGCCACCCTGTCCAACGCGATACCGATCGTCGCCATCACGGCCGTGGCCATGGTGATCAGCTCGTTCGTCCTGGGCGTGGTCACCCACACCCTGGCCCGCCAGCTGGGCGGCGACGGCGCCTGGCAGCCCACGGTCGGCCTGTCCATGCTGATCATGTCGCTGACGGACGCACCCCGTCTGCTGGTCGCGATGTTCTTCGGCGGCGACGCGAGCTTCGTCCAGCTGCTCGGGTGGATCACCTGGGTCGCCTGCGGTGCCCTGCTCACCCTCATGGTCAGCCGCTCCCACGACCTGCCCTGGCCGAAGGCGCTCGGCGCGTCGGCGATCCAGCTGATCGCCCTGCTGTCGATCGTGAAGCTGGGGACGGTCTAGCCGTCAGGCGGCAACCAGCCCTCACGACGTCCGCGGGGCAGGAGGCGACCACCGCCTCCTGCCCCGCAGTCGTTTTCCGTCAGCCCCGGCCGACGTACACCCGTGGCCCCGGTGGCCCTGGCCCCGCTCACCTCAGGCGTCGAGCACCTGACCGCGCCGCTGCACCACCGGCGGCTGAACACTCCACGGGAAGTCGATCCAGTCGTCGGTGCGCTTCCAGACGTACTCGCACTTCACGAGGGAGTGGGACTTCTCGTAGATCACCGCGGTGCGCACCTCGGCGACGGTGTCGATGCAGAAGTCGCGGACCAGCTTGAGCGTCTTGCCGGTGTCGGCGACGTCGTCGGTGATCAGGACCTTCTTGTCGGAGAAGTCGATGAGGTTGGGCACCGGCGCGAGCATGACCGGCATCTCGAGGGTGGTCCCCACACCGGTGTAGAACTCCACGTTCACCAGGTGGATGTTCTTGCAGTCCAGGGCGTAGGCGAGCCCGCCGGCGACGAACACGCCGCCGCGCGCGATGCTGAGCACTATGTCGGGCTCGTAGCCGTCGTCGGCGATGGTCTGGGCCAGCTCGCGGACGGCGGTGCCGAACTGCTCGTAGGTGAGGTTCTCTCGTACGTCGCTCATGTCGGTGGTGCCCCTCACACCTGGGTCCGGTGGAAGTTCAGGTAGGACCGCGAGGGAGTGGGCCCGCGCTGCCCCTGGTAACGGGAGCCGTAGCGCTCACTGCCGTACGGAGCCTCGGCCCGCGAGCTGAGCCGGAACAGGCACAACTGCCCGATCTTCATACCGGGCCAGAGCTTGATCGGCAGGGTGGCGAGATTCGACAGCTCCAAGGTCACGTGTCCGGAGAACCCCGGGTCGATGAACCCGGCGGTGGAGTGCGTGACCAGGCCGAGCCGTCCCAGCGAACTCTTCCCCTCCAGCCGGGAGGCGAGATCGTCGGGAAGTGTGATGACCTCATAGGTCGAGGCGAGAACGAACTCGCCGGGATGCAGGATGAACGGCTCATCCCCCTCAGGCTGGACGAGCCGGGTCAGGTCCGGCTGCTCGACCGAGGGGTCGATGTGCGGGTAGCGGTGATTCTCGAACACCCGGAAGTAGCGGTCCAGGCGCACGTCGATGCTCGACGGCTGCACCATGGACGCGTCGAAGGGATCGATCCGCACCCGCCCGGCGTCGATCTCGGCCCGGATGTCCTTGTCTGAGAGAAGCACGCCCCGAGGATACGCAAGGCGCGTGGAGCCCCCACAATCAGGACGACCCCACGCGCCCAGGCAGCGCTTCCGCTGCCTGCTGTTACCGCTTCGCCACGCTCACGGGCACCGCGCTGCGGAGCCGCGCACACCGAGGGCACCGCAGGAGCCGACCAGGGCCGAGCCGCTCGGCCTGCTGCATCGGGAACGAAGCGGTGCTGAACACGTGCCCCTCGGCACAACGGACGACGGTGCGCTCCATCAAGCCCAAAGTCCCTTCCCCAGAACCGCGTCTGGCCTCTGCCGCCTGACGACAAAAGCACACAGTACGGGATCAAAGAGACGACACTCCAGGCGACGCTCCGGCCCGCCGGGCCCCCGCTGCACCCCCTCACCGTACGCCCCAACTCCGGCCCCAGTAAGGCCCGCTCCCCGCTGCGAACCAACAAAGACCCCACGGCATGAGCACCGGGGGCCGTTGATGAGGTACAGTGAGCGACGAGCACCGACTTCGGTCGGCGTCTTGCGCGGGTGTAGTTTAATGGTAGAACATCAGCTTCCCAAGCTGAGAGCGCGAGTTCGATTCTCGTCACCCGCTCCAGAGAGAAGCCCCAGGTCAGTGACCTGGGGTTTGTTTGTTGCCCAGTCCAATGTGAGGGTGGCGTGCCCTCCGCGTGCCCTGAGTCACGAAAAAGCAGCGCCTTGCACGCCACCCAGGTGCCGCATCGGACCGCTCACCCCCTCACCATCCCACATGGCGAGATCGATTCCATGTGACGTGCAGCACGCCTCGCGCAAGCGGTGAGCCAGTCGCTCGCGCGAAGGCCGAGTGCGCAGGTGCCCACCTATGGTGAGCCACCGCGGTTCCCGTCCCCCTCGGTGGGCGAGGGCGGATCCATGCAGCTGGTCCTGGTGCTCGTCGCCGCGGCCCCAGACGCGTCTGCGCTGATCAGGCTTCGGCCGGATCCTCCTGTGATTCAGGCCGCTCAGGGACGGTCGCCGTGTGAACACAGCGGACCATGGCCCCCGTGTCCGTCTCGCGCAGCCCCTGGTGGTCGCACTCGGGGCAGGCGATGATCATGGAGCGGTCCCGCACTCGCTTGACCTCAGCGTTCAACTGCCTGAGCACTGCCAGCGCAGGCGGCTGTTGGTGCCAGCGCGGCGGGTCGTACTCCGGGATGGCGTGGTGGACCTCGATCGCGGTGTCGATCTTGTTATTGAGGATGGTGACCGCACCAGAGGACGCCTCGGGCGGGCCCATGTGCGCATTGCGTTCTTTCCAAGCCGCCGCCGAGTCCGCTGCCCGCCAGGCGAAACAGATCATTTGCCCCGACGTGTATCCCGCCGTGAATCCCTTCCTGACGATGTCGGCCAGCTCCTGGCGCCGGCGTTCAGGCACGGCTGGGTAGTCGTACTTCTTGGTCAGAAGCCCGTCGAGGTAGGAGATGACGTTGATGACCTCCATGCGGTCGACGAGCTCGGCCAGTGCCTGACGATCGTCGTGAGCTTCCTGGCCGGGAGCGGTCATGAAGTGTGCCCTGACAGCCCGCGCGTTGGCTGTGGCCGTCGGATGTGCGCCCACCAGGCGCCATTTCACCTCCGCGCCGGAGAAGCGGAGTTCGCCGTCCTCCTCGGAGACGTCGAATGCCTCCCTCGGCGTCTGCGAGGCGATGGCGACCAGGTGGGCACGGTACAGATCGAGAAGGGCCTCTGTGTCCCTTTCGGTGTCGCCTGTCCATCCGAGCGAGCCCAGATCGGCCACGCTGGGCAGGGGCTTGCCAGGGTTGTAGGCGGCGTGATTGACCAGGACGAGGTACAGGGCCAGAGCGGTCGGACGGCCGTAGGGCAGACGGCTCGTTGATCCGTCCTTCGCCATTTCGTCGGCGAGGGCCTCGGCGATGAGCCGCATCTCTTCCTCGGCCTTCAGCTTCTCCCGTTCCTTCTCGGCGCGCGCCGCCTGCAGTCTCCGCTCGCGCTCACGTTCCTCGTCCTGCCGCTGGACGTCGCTGCACTCTGGACAGAGGTACCTGTCGTTGCGCCGGTCCAAGTACTTGCCGCCGACCTTGACGGCCCACGACCGGTTGCTGACACGGATGGGCTCATCACAGTTCCGGCAGAGCGACTTGAGCAGAACGGCGTGGGAGACGGACGTGGCCGTCGCTGCAACCCATTGCTGGTCACCCATGCTGCCTACCGTGCGGGCCCAGGTGCCTTCCTCGGTGATCTCCCAGTACTGGACGGCAACTTCCTGTACCTGCTTGGGACAGTCGGCCTTGATGACGGCACGGATGCGCGGCTCGCCGGGCGGGAACTCGATGATCAGCGGTGAGGGAGCAGTCAGCTTCTTCTGTGCCTGTTCCCGCTGGCGACGGCGTTGGCGCTTAGCCATGCGACTCACTCTGACTCATGTCATCAAATGATCTCTCATGCCGGACACGCCGGTGGTCGTTCCGGGAAGCACGAAAGGGTGATTGGGCGGCTTGCACAGTGACGCACCGGACCGGTTGCGACGTACGTGAACGACTCCCGCCAGTGGCGTGTGTACATCCCGCAGCTCGGAGCACGGCCAGGGACGTGTCAGTTGGGCCGGAGTCGTCGGACGAAGTGCGAGGCTTGACGGTACTCGGTGCGCGGTAGCGTCTTGGTGTGAGGCCGAAGGTAGGGAGCACGCAGCATGCTGCAACCCATGGGCGCCACGGACCGTTAAGCCGAGCATGGGCTCATCCTCGACTTCGCCGGGGTGTTGACCGCAGATCCGCGTCCCACACACCGCGCTTGGTGCGAGTCTGAAGGGCTTCCCCCAGAAGCATGGCGTGCCACTCTCAGCGACCACCCTGAAGGCCGGCGGTTGTATGCGGCGCTGGAAGTCGGTGAGATCGACCAGACGGAGTGGAACAGGCGTACTGCGGCTCTTCTCGGTACGCAAGTCGCACCGGACAACCTGATGGGGCGCGCCTGGGCCGCGGTGCCCCCAGCTCGGCGCATGGCCGCGCTCGCACGAGCTGCCAAGAGTGCGGGGTACCGTCTCGCTCTCCTGTCGAACAGCTTCGGCACGGATCCCTTCAACCCGTACGAGCACACAGGCGTGTGGGGCTTGTTCGATGTGCACGTCATTTCCGAGCAGGTCCGCATGGCGAAACCCGACCCTGCCATCTATGAGCTGACGTTGGAGCGTCTCGGGCTTCCTGCGCGGGCGTGCGTGTTCGTCGACGACCACCCTCGGAACCTGCCACCTGCCGAAGCTTTGGGTATCACCACCGTCCTCGCGACGGATGAAGCCGCAACGGTAGCCGAGCTTGAGGTGTTGCTCGGAGTGAGCGCCACGCTGTCCGTCTAGCGACTTCCGAGTACAGCACCGCTGAACGGCACACGACGCCGCGCGGCTGTTCCTCCCCGGACGAAGGCACCGACCCAGCAGATGGGACCCGGGCCAGCCTCGGCCGCGTACGTTTCGCACTCGCGCGCTGGGCGCTCGCACCTCGAACCACGTGGCATGCACGCCGCTTCGCGGCCGAGTTCGGTCCAGGCATGGACGCCCGCACCGCATGGGTATCGGCACGGCTGGCGCGGCATCCGGAGGCCCCCTGGAGACCTGGAAACCCTGAAGAAGAGAGAAGGCACGAGATGCGCTGGACCGTCCACGGCGAACACACCCTCTACGACACCCCCTGGGTGCGGCTGCGCTCCCTGGACGTGGAACAGCCGGACGGCGCCCGCACCGACTACCACGTCGTGCGGCTGCGGGACCTCGCCGTGGCCGCGGCGGTGGACGAACACCATCGCGTGCTGATGATGTGGCGCCACCGCTTCGTCACCGACACCTGGGCCTGGGAGCTGCCCATGGGCCTGGTCGAGGACGGCGAGACACCGGCGGACGCGGCCGCCCGGGAACTGGAGGAGGAGACGGGCTGGCGCCCGCAGACCGTGCGGGAACTGATCCACGCCCAGCCCGCCGCGGGCATCACCGACTCCCGCCACTTCGTCTTCCGCGCGGACGGCGCGCGGCACGTGTCGGAACCCGCGGAACGCAACGAGTCCGACCGCCTGGAGTGGATCCCGCTGAGCAGCATCCGCGGCATGATCGGCCGACGCGAGATCGTCAGCAGCGCCACCCTGGTGGGCGTGATGGCCCTCCTGCTGGACCTGGGATCCTGACCTCGCGCACCGGTCCGCCGGTGCGCGTTTCCCGTCGCCGCCCCACCGGCACGGTCCGGAACCGCCGGCTCGGGGCTATCCTCCGGCCATGGCCCTGCGACCGGAGGACTTCTACGACCACGCGCGCGCGGCCGCCGACAGCGAACTCCGTCTTCCGCTCACGCGGTTGACGAGGTGGGACATCAGCCCGTTCGAGCGCCAAGGACTCAAGGCCGCGCCGCTGCGCCCACCGGTGCTGCCCGAGCCGGAACGGCACGGCGAGGACCCGGCGCACTGCGACATCTGCCGCGCCCGTGACGAGGGTATCTGGTTCGACGACCACTGGAGACTGGCCCGGGTCCGCGGCGTCGGTGTGCCTCTGGTTCTGGTCCTGTTCCCCCGGGACCACTACGACCTGGCGGACCTGCCGGACGAGCCGGCCGCCGAACTCGGCGTGCTCACCACGCACATCGTCCGCCACGTCCAAGCACGGCCGCACATCTCCCGAGCCCACGTCTACCGGACCGGGGACGGAGCCGCCCACCTGCACCTCTGGTTCTACGCCCGCCCCGAGGGCCAGCCCCAGCTGCGCGGCTCGTGGCTGCCCGTCTGGGACGACCTGCTGCCGGAGTACCCGGAAGACGTGGCGGACACAGACGCGGCAGCGGTCGCCGACGCCTTGGTCGCCTCGTTCGGAGGCCGACGTGCGGCCACCGGAGAACGGGCCCAGGACTGAACCGTCCCCGGCCGGTTGGCCGGGCGATCTACGCGTCGCCGGACCGCCGATGGGTCGTTCACCTCGGGTCCGGGGGCCGTTCGCGTGCCGGTGTGAACCGCGTCCGGTACGGCAGGCCGCCTCACACTCGGCGTTCACAGCCGCAATGCTTGCCTTTGCCAAGTCTTTGCCCCCACACCCCCCGTTTGCTTGTCTTCGGCAACCAAGTTTCATGTATGGTTGCCTCAAGCAACGACTACGGGAGGTGCGATGGCCGGGCAGGCGCAGTACGAAGAGCTGGCGCGCCAGCTCAGTGCCGTCGGAGCCGTGAAAAGAGACCTGGGGCGGATCCTGCCGGCCGATTGCCCGGCCGGCTCGGCGGCCGTCCTGACGACCCTCGGTCGACACGGTGACATGCGCATGAGCAAGCTCGCCGAACTACTCGCCGTGGACATGTCGGTCACCAGCCGGCACGTCGCCCACGCCGCCGAGCGCGGCTGGATCGACCGACTGCCGGACCCCGCGGACAAGCGCTCGCGCATCCTGCATCTGACCCCCGCCGGCCTGGACCGGCTCGGTGATCTGTCCCGGCGCACCACCCGCCTGCTCGCCGAACGGCTCAGCGACTGGAGCGACGACGAGGTCGGCCAGCTCATCCATCTGATGACGCGGCTGCGCGACAGCTTCGGCGACTGCCGGTCCCAGACGGCCCGGGCCTACGCCACGACGGCCGCTGCCGAGACCGGAACCGCCCGCGCGGCCGCTCCCGTAGCCGAAGAGACCACCCGTACACCCGCAGACATACGTAAGTAAAGGAAGCCCATGGCAACGACCACACCAGCCGGTGTGCGGGCTCACGCCAAGCACGGGGACAGTGCCCCGGGCGGTGCTGCGATGACGCACCGGCAGATCATGGAGGCTCTCTCCGGGCTGCTGCTCGGTATGTTCGTGGCGATCCTGTCGTCCACGATCGTCTCCAACGCCCTGCCGAGGATCATCGGTGACCTGGGAGGCGGCCAGTCCGCCTACACCTGGGTGGTCACCGCCGCCCTGCTGTCGATGACCGCGGCCACTCCCCTGTGGGGCAAGCTCGCCGACCTGTACAGCAAGAAGGCGCTCGTCCAGATAGCCCTGATCATCTTCGTCCTCGCGTCGATGACGGCCGGTCTGTCGCAGAACCCCGGCATGCTCATCGCCTGCCGTGTGGTCCAGGGCATCGGCGCCGGTGGTCTGACCGCTCTGGCTCAGATCATCATGGCCGCGATGATCTCCCCGCGTGAGCGTGGCCGGTACTCCGGTTACCTCGGCGCGACGTTCGCGGTCGCGACCGTGGGCGGCCCGCTGCTCGGCGGTGTCATCACCGACACCAGCTGGCTGGGCTGGCGCTGGTGCTTCTACGTCGGCGTGCCCTTCGCGGTGATCGCGCTGATCGTGCTGCAGAAGACCCTGCACCTGCCGGTCACCAAGCGGAAGGTCAAGGTCGACTGGCTCGGCGCGTTCCTGATCTCCGCGGCCGTCTGCCTGCTGCTGATCTGGGTGACCTTCGCCGGTGACAAGTACGACTGGCTGTCGTGGCAGACCGGTGTGATGGTGGGCGGCTCCGTCGTCCTCGCCCTGCTGTTCGTGCTGGCGGAGGCCAAGGCCTCCGAGCCGATCATCCCGCTGCGCCTGTTCCGCAACCGCACCATCTCGCTGGCGTCCCTGGCCTCGCTCTTCGTCGGTATCGCCATGTTCAGCGGCACCGTCTTCTTCAGCCAGTACTTCCAGCTGGCCCGCGAGAAGTCCCCGACCATGTCGGGCGTCATGACGATCCCGATGATCGCCGGCCTGTTCGTCTCCTCCACCGTCTCCGGTCAGGTCATCACCCGTACCGGCCGCTGGAAGGCGTGGCTGGTCAGCGGTGGCCTGCTGGTCGTGGCCGGCCTCGGCCTGCTGGGCTCCCTCCGGTACGACACGGACTACTGGAAGATCGCCATCTACATGGCCGTGCTGGGTCTCGGCATCGGCATGATGATGCAGAACCTGGTGCTCTGCACCCAGAACCAGGTGGACCCGAAGGACCTCGGCGCCGCCAGCTCCACGGTCACCTTCTTCCGCTCCCTGGGCGGTGCGGTCGGCGTCTCCGCGCTGGGCGCGGTCATGGCCAACCGGATCACCCACTACGTCAAGGACGGTCTGGCGGACCTCGGCCCGAAGTACGCGCAGCTCGCCTCCGGGTCCGACGCCGGCTCGAGCAGCCTGCCGGACCTGAGCTCCCTGCCCGCGCCGCTGCGCGTGGTCATGAAGAGCGCCTACGGTCACGGCATCGCCGACATCTTCCTGATCGCTTCCGCGCTGGCCGCGGTCGCCTTCCTCATCACTCTGTTCATCAAGGAGGTTCCGCTGCGTACGCAGGGTGCGCTGGCTCAGGCAGCCAGCAGTGAGTCCGCCCCGGCGGACACGGCTGCGGCCCCGGCCGTCGCCGAGACCCGGGAGCAGGTCACGGTCTCCGAGACCGCGGCCACCTCGCCCGCCGGGCAGGAGCAGCAGGGTGCCCAGCGGCTGGCTGCGGTGGCGACGCTGGAGCACGACGCTCCCGCCCCGGGCAGCAGCGGTGGCGGGGTGCCGGTTCGCGGTCACATCCGCGGTGCCGAGGACGCCCCCGTCCCCCACGCCGCGGTC
>NZ_BNBV01000030.1:29001-64898 GCF_014656135.1 Streptomyces thermodiastaticus | reverse complement strand
TTCCGATCCGATGTCCTCGGCGCTTTCCAGGTTCCCGCTCTCGCGTTTCCCTTTCCGGCGGCTCCGACTTTATCAGAGCTTCTGAGCCGGATTTCCCGCCCCCTTGCCGGGATCATGGTCCGGCACGCCGAGGCGTCCCGGCTACCCGTGTGGGCGGGGTCGTAAACGTACTGGAGCGGGGCGCCCCGATGCAAATCGAGGCGCCCCGCCATCAGTTGAGCGTCGTACCGGTCCCGTCGGGGCCGAGGCCGACGGGACGTCAGACCTCCACGACGACCGGGAGGATCATCGGCCTGCGCCGGTAGGTGTCCGAGACCCACTTGCCCAGCGTGCGGCGGATGATCTGCTGCATCTGGTGAGTGTCGGCGATGCCCTCCTGTGCCGACTTCTCCAGGGCGTCCGAGATCTTCGGGATGACGTCGGCGAAGGCCGAATCCTCGATGCCGGAGCCGCGGGCCTGGATGTGCGGGCCGCCGGTCACCTTGCCGGAGGTGGCGTCGACCACCACGAAGACCGAGATGATGCCCTCGTCCCCGAGGATCTTGCGGTCCTTCAGCGCCGGCTCGCCGACGTCGCCGACGGAGAGGCCGTCGACGTAGACGTAGCCGGCCTGCACCTTGCCGGAGATCTTGGCCTTGCCCTCGACGAGGTCGACGGTCACGCCGTCCTCGGCGATGACGATGCGGTCGTGCGGGATGCCGGTGAGGGCACCCAGCTCGGCGTTGGCCCGCAGATGCCGCCATTCGCCGTGGACCGGCATCAGGTTCCTGGGCCGGCAGATGTTGTAGAAGTACAGCAGCTCACCGGCCGAGGCGTGGCCCGAGACATGCACCTTGGCGTTGCCCTTGTGCACGACGTTGGCGCCCCAGCGGGTGAGGCCGTTGATCACGCGGTAGACCGCGTTCTCGTTGCCCGGGATCAGCGAGGATGCCAGGATCACCGTGTCGCCCTCGACGATGCGGATCTGGTGGTCCCGGTTGGCCATGCGGGACAGGGCCGCCATCGGTTCGCCCTGCGAGCCCGTGCAGACCAGGACCACCTCGTGGTCCGGGAGGTCGTCGAGCGTCTTGACGTCCACGACCAGGCCCGGCGGCACCCGCAGATAGCCGAGGTCCCGGGCGATGCCCATGTTGCGCACCATCGAGCGGCCGACGAAGGCGACACGGCGGCCGTATTCGTAGGCCGCGTCCAGGATCTGCTGGATGCGGTGGACGTGGCTGGCGAAGCTCGCCACGATGATCCGCTTGCGGGCGCCGGCGAAGACCTGGCGCAGCACGCCGGAAATGTCCCGCTCGTGCGGCGTGAACCCGGGGACCTCGGCGTTCGTGGAGTCGGTGAGGAGGAGGTCGATGCCCTCCTCGCTCAGCCGGGCGAAGGTGTGCAGGTCGGTCAGACGGTTGTCCAGCGGCAGCTGGTCCATCTTGAAGTCGCCGGTGTGCACGACCATGCCGACGGGCGTGCGGATCGCGACCGCGAGCGCGTCGGGGATGGAGTGGTTGACCGCGATGAACTCGCAGTCGAAGGGCCCGAGGCGCTCCCGCTGCCCCTCGGCGACCTGCAGGGTGTAGGGGCGGATGCGGTGCTCCTGCAGCTTGGCCTCGATGAGGGCGAGGGTCAGCTTGGAGCCGATCAGCGGAATGTCCGGCTTCTCCCGCAGGAGATAGGGCACGCCGCCGATGTGGTCCTCGTGGCCGTGGGTGAGGACGATGCCCTCGATGTCGTCGAGACGGTCCCGGATGCACGAGAAGTCGGGCAGGATCAGGTCGATTCCGGGCTGCTCCTCCTCGGGGAAGAGCACTCCGCAGTCGACGATCAGCAGACGTCCGCCGAATTCGAAGACCGTCATGTTGCGGCCGATCTCACCGAGGCCGCCGAGCGGGGTGACACGCAGGCCGCCTTCGGCCAGAGGCGGAGGCGGGCCGAGTTCAGGGTGCGGATGGCTCAAAAGATTCTCCTCAACCACGCGCGCCACGTACCGGTGGGCACGTGGCGCGCATGACGTTCGTGCAAGAGCAGTTGTCGTTGTCGGTGGTGCAGGCACCGGTGGTCCTGCTTGTTCAGTTGTGTCGCCCGGCGCCCCGTACTGCGGGGACGAGGCCGGGCGGTGCGGGGTTTCCCGCGAAGTCTCGGTGTCAGAGCTGTACCCCGCCGGCAGCAAGATCGATCTTGAGCTGCTCGGTCTCTTCCTCGGTCAGCTCGATCATGGGGGGCCGCAGCGGGCCGCCGGGCAGCCCCTGCAGCGCGAGGGCGGCCTTGGTGGTCATGACGCCCTGGGTGCGGAACATGCCAGTGTAGATCGGCAGCAGCTTCTGGTGGATCTCGGTGGCCTTCTGGACGTCACCGGAGGTGAAGGCGTCGATCAGGGCACGCAGATCCGGGGTGGCGACGTGGCCGACGACCGAGACGAAGCCGACCGCGCCCACGGAGAGCAGCGGCAGGTTCAGCATGTCGTCGCCGGAGTACCAGGCGAGGCCGGAGCGGGCGATGGCCCAGCTGGCGCGGCCCAGGTCGCCCTTGGCGTCCTTGTTGGCGACGATGCGCGGGTGCTCGGCGAGGCGGACGATCGTCTCGGTGCTGATCGGGACGCCGCTGCGGCCGGGGATGTCGTAGAGCATCACCGGCAGGCCGGTGGCGTCGGCGATGGCCGTGAAGTGCCGGTACAGGCCCTCCTGGGGGGGCTTGTTGTAGTACGGCGTGACGGTGAGCAGGCCGTGCGCGCCGGCCTGCTCGGCGGCGCGGGCCAGCTCGATGCTGTGGTGGGTGTCGTTGGTGCCGACGCCGGCCACGACGTGGGCGCGGTCGCCGACCGCCTCCAGGACCGCGCGGATCAGGTCCGCTTTCTCCGCATCGCTGGTGGTGGGTGACTCGCCGGTGGTGCCGTTGACGACCAGGCCGTCGTTGCCTGCGTCCACCAGGTGGGTGGCGAGCCGCTGTGCGCCGTCGAGGTCGAGTGCGCCGTCCGCCGTGAAGGGCGTGACCATGGCGGTGAGGACCCGCCCGAAGGGGGTCTGCGGAGTCGAGGTCGGAGCCATGGGTAACACGCTACTCGCTGCCCGGCGCAAGGGCTCTACTCGGGGAGGGTGACAAGTCCTGACAAAGGCGGAGCCCGGCACTGCCTGCTCGGGGGTTCAAGCAGTGCCGGGTCCGTTTGTTCAGGCTAGATGAATACCTATAAAGGCCGCAATACGGACACTTCGCGCGGATGACCCGCACCCCGGGAGCGGCATCAAGGTCGGCGAGAGGGCCGATATCCGCCTTACGGTGCGACTCGGCCGTTGGCGTTGAAAGCGGCGTAGGTGAGCGGCATGAGTTTCGCCCACTCGGCCTCCATCTTCTCGCCCACCATCTCGATCTCCCGCTGCGGGAAGGAGGGCACCTTGGCCAGCTCGTGCTGGGTGCGCAGGCCGAGGAAGTGCATCAGGGAGCGGGCGTTGCAGGTGGCGTACATCGACGAGTACAGGCCCACGGGCAGGACCGAGCGGGCCACCTCGCGGGCGACGCCGGCGGCGAGCATCTCCTGGTAGGCCTCGTAGGACTGCCGGTAGGAGTCCTCCATCACCCGGCCGACCAGCTCCTGCTGGGCCTGGGTGCCCTCGACGAAGTGGTACTTGCCGGGCCGGCCCTCCTGGACCAGCTTGCGGGAGGCATCGGGGATGTAGAAGACGGGCTCCAGCCGGCGGTAGCGCCCGGACTCCTCGTTGTACGACCAGCCGACGCGGTGCCGCATGAACTCGCGGAAGACGAAGATCGGGGCGCTGATGAAGAACGTCATCGAGTTGTGCTCGAAGGGGCTGCCGTGCCGGTCCCGCATCAGAAAGTTGATCAGGCCCTTGGAGCGCTCCGGGTCCTTCTGCAGTTCGTCCAGAGACTGCTCGCCGAGGGTCGAGACACGCGCTGCGAACAGCACGTCGGCGTCCGACGCGGTGTGCTTGACCAGCTCGACGGTCACATCGCTGCGGAAGCTGATCTTCAGGTCGTCGGCGGGGGTGTCGGTCACGTTTCGCGGGTCCCTTTCGTCACGTCGTGCGGGCGGCCCGGCAGGTCTCTCGGGCGCCGCCCACTCTACGGCCCGGCACTGACACCGGGACGTTCGGTGCCGGTCCGCGACATCGCCGGTGAAGGCCGGAGAATCCCGGGTAAGCGGGCACCTTTCGCACCCGTCGTGCGTCTGTAGGAGTGAGACACCCACGCGTGTATGAGCCACGTACCCGCGTTCGATCACTGTGTCGCCGGCAGAGAAAGGAAAGGAGCCGAGCGCCGATGTCCGTCCGGCGGGAGTCTGTCCCGTTCGCCTTCGTCGCCGAGGCCGACAGGTTCCGCAGCAATGTCACTCCCCCGCCCCGGCCGCGGCCGACCCCCGGCCAGATCGCCGGGCGGTGCCTGCTGGGCCTGACCGTCGTCGCAGGGCTCGTGGGGTCGCTGATCCTGGGGATGCCCGCGCTGTCGGCCGACGACGGGCCGGCGCAGACGCAGCAGGCCGCGCAGAGCCGCTGAGCCGGGGCCGCTCCGTCGGCCCCCGCGGGTGGTGAGCGCGGGCACAGCCGGATAGCCTCACCGGCACAGCCCCTGCCGGGACCGAGTGAGGACCAGCCGTGCCCCTGCCC
The DNA here is from genome assembly GCF_014656135.1 of Streptomyces thermodiastaticus. Classification (GTDB taxonomy): domain Bacteria; phylum Actinomycetota; class Actinomycetes; order Streptomycetales; family Streptomycetaceae; genus Streptomyces; species Streptomyces thermodiastaticus. The sequence continues at coordinate 60,294 of NZ_BNBV01000030.1, read as the reverse complement.
TTCCTGACGGCCGACCGCGCTTTCGACACGGACGACGACGTCGCCCTGCCCAGTGACGCACCGGAGCGCTGGCGGCGTCCCTACCGGCCCGGGCCGTGGCGGGTGGGCGCCGCCGCGCTGATCCTGCTGCTTTCCTCGTTCGTCCTGCTCGCCGGGGTCGCGATCACGCTGACCGGCGACCCGGCCTCGGCGGCGGTGTGCTGCGCCGTCGGTCTGGCCGTCATCGCCGGCGCGCTGCGGCTGCTGCGCATGGGCGTGTGGGTCAGCGCCCGCGGCCTGCGCCAGGTGCGTTTCCTCGTCACCCGCACGACGCCGTGGGCGCAGGTGGCCGCGGTGCGCACGCTGCAGCAGCCGGTGCGGTGGCTGGGGCTTCCGCGCACGGTCCAGGGGCAGGCCCTGGTGCTGCGGCGCCACCGGGACCGGGATGCGCAGGACGCTCCGCCGCTGCTGACCACGCACAACGCCGACTTTCTGGGGCGTCCGCCGGCCTTCGACCGGGCCGCGGACACGGTGGAGGCCTGGGCGGAGGAGTACCGGGGCCGCTGACGGCCCCGGCACGGCACGTCACCGCGGTGCCGGAAACATCGCCGCGGTGCGCCGGGGCACGGACGTACCGCACGGATCGCGGCGCCGGCGTCTCAGGGCAACGGCAGTGGTTTGCCGTCGTGCAGGGCGATGGCGCGCTGCATCGCCTTGCGGGCGCGTGCGGTGTCCCGGGCGTCGTGGTAGGCGACGGCGAGACGGAACCAGGTGCGCCAGTCGTCGGGGGCGGCCTCCGTCTCGGCCTTGCGCTTGGCGAAGACCTCGTCGGCCGAGTCGCGGTCGATGCGCCCGCTGGGGGTGCGCTTGAGCTCGTCGACGGGCAGGCCGCCCTCGGCGTCGAGCTCCGCGGCGAGCTGGTTGGCCCGGCGGACGAACTGGGTGTTCTTCCACAGGAACCACAGGCCGATCACCGGCAGGATCAGTACGGCGATGCCGAGGGCGACCGTGACGGGCGTGCCGGACTGGATGAGCAGCACGCCACGGCTGCCGACCAGGACGAAGTAGAAGACCAGGACGGCGGCCGTGACGATGTAGGTGATCTTCGCGCGCATGGGAAGCTCGGGTCTCTCTTCGCTCAGCCGAGGTCGAGGAAGTGTTCCAGGCCGAAGGTCAGGCCGGGGGCGGACACCACGCGGCGCACACCGAGCAGGACGCCGGGCATGAAGCTGCTGTGGTGCAGCGAGTCGTGCCGGATGGTGAGCGTCTCGCCCTCGCCGCCGAGCAGGACCTCCTGGTGGGCGAGCAGGCCGCGCAGCCGCACCGCGTGCACCGGCACACCGTCGACGTCGGCGCCGCGGGCGCCGTCCAGCGCGGTCGCGGTGGCGTCCGGTGCCGGGGCGGTGCCGGCCCGGCGGCGGGCCTCGGCGATGAGCTGGGCGGTGCGGGTGGCGGTGCCGGAGGGGGCGTCCACCTTGTTCGGGTGGTGCAGCTCGACGACCTCGACGGATTCGAACAGCGGCGCGGCGATCTGCGCGAACTTCATGGTCAGCACGGCCCCGATGGAAAAGTTCGGAGCGATGAGCACACCGGTGTCCGGGGAGGCGGCGAGCCAGTCCTTCAGCCGGGCGAGGCGCTCGTCGGTCCAGCCGGTGGTGCCGACGACGGCGTGGATGCCGTTGCGGACGCAGAACTCGAGGTTGTCCATGACCGACGCGGGGGTGGTCAGTTCGACCGCCACCTGGGCGCCGGTGTCGACCAGGGTCTGCAGGGCGTCGCCCCGGCCGAGGGCGGCGACCAGTTCCATGTCGTCGGCGGCCTGAACGGCCCGTACGGCCTCGGAACCGATCCTTCCCTTGGCACCGAGGACCGCCACGCGCAGCTTGCTCATCTCTCAGCTTCCTTACGACCGGGGCTGCCCGGCCCGCGGGCCGGGTGCAGCGGGGTGGTGACCAGTGATCGTACGGCCCGGGGCGGTCAGGAGACCGCCGCGTGCAGTCCGGCGGCCTGCTTGTCCTTGAGCGGGCCGATGACCGACAGCGACGGCCGCTGTCCGAGGATGTCCCGGGCGACCTCGCGGACCTCGTCCGGGGTCACCGCCGCCATCCGGGCCAGCATGTCGTCGACGGAGATCTGCTCGCCCCAGCACAGCTCGCTCTTGCCGATACGGTTCATCAGCGCCCCGGTGTCCTCCAAACCGAGGACGGTGGAGCCCTGCAGCTGCCCGATGGCGCGGCTGATCTCCTCGTCGCTCAGGCCGTTCTCGGCGACGCGGTCGAGTTCGTCGCGGCAGATCCGCAGCACGTCGTGCACCTGGCTGGGCCGGCAGCCGGCGTAGACGCCGAACAGACCGCAGTCGGCGAAGCCGGAGGTGTAGGAGTACACGCTGTAGGCCAGGCCGCGCTTCTCCCGGATCTCCTGGAAGAGCCGGGAGGACATGCCGCCGCCCAGGGCGGTGTTGAGGACGCCGAGGGCCCAGCGGCGCTCGTCGGTGCGGGCCAGGCCGGGCATGCCCAGCACCAGGTGGGCCTGCTCGGTCTTGCGGCCGAGCAGTTCCACGCGGCCCGCGGTGCGCACGACGCGCCGTCCGTCGCGCGGGGCGACGGGCACGGCCTGCGGGTCCGTGAGGGCGCCGGCCTTCTCGAAGGCGGCGCGGACCTGGCGTACGACCTTGGCGTGGTCGATGTTGCCGGCGCAGGCGACCACGAGATGGGTCGGGCCGTAGTGCTTCTTGTAGAAGCGGCGGATGCGGTCGGCGGTGAGCGCGTTGACCGTGTCGACGGTGCCGAGGACCGGGCGGCCGAGGGGGCTGTCGCCGAACATGGTGTGGGCGAACAGGTCGTGCACGCAGTCGCCGGGGTCGTCCTCGGTCATGGCGATCTCTTCGAGGATCGCGCCGCGCTCGACGTCGACGTCCTCCTCGCGGATGAGCGAGCCGGTGAGCATGTCGCAGACGACGTCGATGGCCAGCGGCAGGTCGGTGTCGAGCACCCGCGCGTAGTAGCAGGTGTACTCCTTGGCCGTGAACGCGTTCATCTCGCCGCCGACGGCGTCCAGGGCGGCGGAGATGTCCAGCGCGGAGCGGCGCGCGGTGCCCTTGAAGAGCAGGTGCTCCAGGTAGTGCGTGGCACCGCCGAGCGAGCGGGTCTCGTCGCGGGAGCCGACGTGCGCCCAGATACCGAAGGTGGCCGAGCGCACGGACGGCAGGGTCTCGGTGACGATGCGCAGGCCGCCCGGGAGGGTGGTGCGGCGCACGGTGCCGATGCCGTTGGTGCCCTTGATGAGGGTTTGGGTACGGGCGACGGCCCGCCCCTCCGGAGAGGTGCGGGCCGTCGCCTTGAAGCCACGCGACGTCACTTGGCGGCGGCGTCCTTCTCGTTCGCTTCCTCGCCCTCGAGCACGGGGACGAGGGAGAGCTTGCCGCGGGAGTCGATCTCGGCGATCTCGACCTGGACCTTCTGGCCCACACCGAGCACGTCCTCGACGTTCTCCACACGCTTGCCGCCGGCCAGCTTGCGGATCTGCGAGATGTGCAGCAGACCGTCCTTGCCGGGCAGCAGGGAGACGAACGCACCGAAGGTGGTCGTCTTCACGACCGTGCCGAGGTAGCGCTCGCCGACCTCCGGCATCGTCGGGTTGGCGATGCTGTTGATCGTGGCGCGGGCGGCCTCGGCGGAGGGGCCGTCGGAGGCACCGATGTAGATGGTGCCGTCGTCCTCGATGGTGATCTCGGCGCCGGTGTCCTCCTGGATCTGGTTGATCATCTTGCCCTTCGGGCCGATGACCTCGCCGATCTTGTCGACCGGGATCTTCACGGTGATGATCCGCGGCGCGTTCGGGGACATCTCGTCCGGGCGGTCGATCGCTTCCATCATCACGTCGAGGATGTGGAGGCGGGCGTCGCGGGCCTGCTTCAGGGCGGCGGCCAGGACGGAGGCCGGGATGCCGTCCAGCTTGGTGTCGAGCTGGAGGGCGGTGACGAACTCCCGGGTGCCGGCGACCTTGAAGTCCATGTCACCGAAGGCGTCCTCCGCACCGAGGATGTCGGTGAGGGTGACGTAGTGCGTCTCGCCGTCGATCTCCTGGGAGATCAGGCCCATGGCGATGCCGGCGACCGGGGCCTTCAGCGGCACACCGGCGTTCAGCAGCGACATGGTGGAGGCGCAGACCGAACCCATCGACGTCGAGCCGTTGGAGCCGAGGGCCTCGGAGACCTGGCGGATCGCGTACGGGAACTCCTCGCGCGAGGGCAGCACCGGGATGAGGGCCCGCTCGGCCAGGGCTCCGTGACCGATCTCGCGGCGCTTGGGGGAGCCGACGCGGCCGGTCTCACCGGTGGAGTACGGCGGGAAGTTGTAGTTGTGCATGTAGCGCTTGCGGGTCACCGGGGAGAGGGTGTCCAGCTGCTGCTCCATGCGCAGCATGTTCAGCGTGGTGACGCCCAGGATCTGGGTCTCGCCGCGCTCGAACAGCGCCGAGCCGTGGACCCGCGGGATGGCCTCGACCTCGGCGGCCAGGGTGCGGATGTCGGTGACACCGCGGCCGTCGATGCGCTTCTTCTCCTTGATGACGCGCTCGCGGACCAGCTGCTTGGTCAGCGCGCGGTAGGCGGCGGAGATCTCCTTCTCGCGGCCCTCGAACTCGGGCAGCAGCTTCTCGGCGGCCAGGTTCTTGACCCGGTCCAGCTCGGCCTCGCGCTCCTGCTTGCCGGCGATGGTGAGCGCCTGCGCCAGCTCGGGCTTGACCGCGGCGGTCAGCGCCTCCAGGACGTCGTCCTGGTAGTCGAGGAAGATCGGGAACTCGGTGGTCGGCTTGGCGGCCTTGGCGGCGAGGTCCGACTGGGCCTTGCACAGCACCTTGATGAAGGGCTTGGCGGCCTCCAGACCGGCGGCGACGACCTCCTCGGTGGGGGCCTCGGCGCCGCCCTCGATCAGCTTGACGGTCTTCTCGGTGGCCTCGGCCTCGACCATCATGATCGCGACGTCGCCGTCCTCCAGGACACGGCCGGCGACGACCATGTCGAAGACGGCGCTCTCCAGCTCGGTGTGCGTCGGGAAGGCGACCCACTGGCCGTTGATCAGCGCGACGCGGACGCCGCCGATCGGGCCGGAGAAGGGCAGGCCGGCCAGCTGCGTCGACGCGGAGGCGGCGTTGATCGCCACGACGTCGTACAGATGGTCGGGGTTGAGCGCCATGACCGTGGCGACGATCTGGATCTCGTTGCGCAGGCCCTTCTTGAAGGAGGGGCGCAGCGGGCGGTCGATGAGGCGGCAGGTGAGGATCGCGTCCTCGCTGGGCCGGCCCTCACGGCGGAAGAAGCTGCCGGGGATCTTGCCGGCGGCGTACATCCGCTCCTCGACGTCGACCGTGAGCGGGAAGAAGTCGAGCTGGTCCTTGGGGTTCTTGGAGGCGGTGGTGGCCGACAGCACCATGGTCTCGTCGTCCAGGTACGCCACCGCGGAGCCGGCGGCCTGCTTGGCCAGGCGGCCCGTCTCGAAGCGGATGGTGCGGGTGCCGAAGGAACCGTTGTCGATCACGGCTTCGGCGTAGTGGGTTTCGTTCTCCACTAGCGTTTTCTCCTCGTCCTCGTCCCTCCCGCCCGTGCGGCAGGGGGACGGTGGCGGAGAAGCGCTCCGTGCGGTGCGGGCCGGTCTTCGATCGAAGCACCCGGGGCTCATCCCCGGGGGCCACTACCGAGGACCGGCGGCGTCGAGGCGCGCTCCTCCTCGTTCGTCGTGCGCCCGGCCCGGCCCCTGCCGGGGATGGGCCATCACACTGTGTCATGCGTAGTGCCTTCTGGTACCACAGTACAAAGCGGCACTGACAGTCCGCACGTCCCGCGACCGCGCAGGACGTGCACGGCTCGTGCCCGCGGTGCGGCTGGGCCGCGGTGCGTGACGGAGCGGAGCCGCCGTGCACACGTACAGCGAGCACCTACGGGCACATACAGCGAAGGGAGCGGTCCCCTGTCCGACGGGAACCGCTCCCTTCACGGCGTCTTACTTGGCGCCCGCAGCACCACGGCGGATGCCGAGGCGGTCGACCAGCGTACGGAAGCGCTGGATGTCCTTCTTGGCGAGGTACTGCAGCAGGCGGCGGCGCTGACCGACCAGGATCAGCAGGCCGCGGCGGGAGTGGTGGTCGTGCTTGTGGGTCTTGAGGTGCTCGGTCAGGTCGGAGATCCGACGCGAGAGCAGGGCGACCTGGACCTCGGGGGAGCCGGTGTCACCCTCCTTGGTACCGAACTCGGCGATGATCTGCTTCTTCGTGGCGGCGTCGAGCGACACGCGTACTCCTCATGCTCTTTCGAGTGCCACCGAGTGCCCCTGGTCTTCTTCTCGGGGGAGCTTCCATGACTCGGGAGGCCGGGCTCGCTGGGCGCGGCCCCCAGGGCGGGCAGGATCACCTGCGGATGCGCCGGGGGTGCGTACACAAACGGCCGCCACTCAGGTTACCAGGCGCCAGGGCCCGCCTTCGCACCGGTCCGCACAAGCCGCCTGCCGGGACCGCGCGGGCCACTAGGGTGAGGCCGAGGACACTGCACGTCGGGTACCGGCCTCGTCACCGGGGGCGTACCACGCGCCGGGGTCCTGCCACGCCGTCACTACGTCGGGAAGGGGTCGCTACGGCATGACGGAGACGGAAGCGGAGATCAAGGCACGCAAGGAACGGGAGCGCGACGAACTGTACGCCCTGGACATCTCGGGCGTGGAATGGCACTGCGCACCCGGCACCGAGGACCACGAGGAGCGCGTCGAGATCGCCTACCTTCCCGGCGGCGGCGTCGCCATGCGCTCCTCCCTCGACCACGACACGGTGCTGCGCTACACCGAGGCCGAGTGGCGTGCCTTCGTGCTGGGCGCCCGGGACGGGGAGTTCGACCTGGAACCGGCGCCGGAGCAGGACGAGCCCGGCGGCAACGGGAAGTGAGGCCCGGGGCCGGGCACGGCACAGCGCTGTGAGGCGGGGCGGGGCGGCATGGGGGTGCCGCCCCGCTTGTGTGGGTGCCGGTCGTCCGTCCCGGGCGCCGGTCGCCTGCCCTGGGTGTCGGCCCCCCTTCGTCATGGGTGCCGGTCGCCGGCGTCCTCAGTGCTTCAGGCCGGCGCTGCCATAACCGACCGCCAGCAGCACATCGTCCTTGGGCGAGTCTTCGTTGCGGACGAGCCGACGCGGCCCGAAGAAGATCCTGCCCTTCTCGGCGACGATGTCCGTCTGCTCCGGGTCGCTGAGGTCGTATCCGTCGTCGTCGGGCAGCTGGAAGAGCAGCAGAAGGGTCTCCTTGTCGGTGCGCGGATTCCAACTGACCAGGGCGCCCGGGGCGAGGGGGGCGGCGCTTTCGCGGTAGATCAGCAGCTCGTCGCCACTCATGCGCAGCGGCTCCACCTTCTGCAGATAACGGCCGTCGAACTTGCCCTGCGTCTTCCCGGTCTTCAGGTCGAACGCCACGATCCAGTTGGACGGCCCATGGTCGCTGTAGTCGTGCTTGCTCGTGACGTACGCCTGGGTGCGGCCCACGACCACACCTTCGCAGTGCTCGAGCACGCCGAAGAACCCGTTGTCCCTGCTGCCGCACCTGGGGTCGTAGTCGTGCAGGGAGATGGTGGTCAGGTGGCGGCCCTGGTCGTCGAGCGTGATCAGGTCGGTGACCATGGTGTCGCCGGCGGCGACGGCGAGGACCGGCGGCTCGGAGGAGGGCAGGTAGACGGCAGCGACCCCGCTCGCGGCCTGGTAGGTCCACTGCGGCTTGCCGGTGCGGGGGTCGAGCTTCTGGACGCGGTAGGTGGCGGTGTTTCCCTGTCCGCATTTTTCGAGGGCGAGCAGCGCGCGTCCGCCCGCGAAGCCGGAGTCCTCGCAGCGAGAGCCCGGCGTGCTGTTCCAGAGCTGACGGCCGCTCTTCATGTCGTACGCCACCGAGCCATGGCCCCAGGCGACGGCGACGACGCCCTCGGTCAGCGTGAGATTGGTGTTCGTGACGTAGGCGAAGTCCGCCGACGGCATCTTCTTCTGCCACAGCTTCCGCCCCGTGTTCAGGTCGAAGAAGACCACCTCGTCGCAGACGCTGGCGTCCGGGGCCCCGGCCTTCCTGTGCGGCTGGATGACGACCGCTGTGCGCCCGTCGACCGTGACGTGCTGGCTGACGGCGCATATGTGGCCACCGAGTTCGAGGGTCCAGACCGTCTCGTCGTACGTGTCGCTGATCTTGTAGCCCTCGACGCGGTCGGCGACGCCGCGGGCGAGGATCTTGTCGGTGGCCCAGGTACCGGGTGTGTGGAGAGGATGCTCCTCGTCGTTGTCATCGAGGTGCTCGGCGTAATGCTCGATGACGTTCCGGCCTTCGGGCGAGGCGGGGGCCGTCTCCACGGTGTTGCGGATCTCGTCCGGGCCCGGTGCCGCCGCCTGCTTGCCATGCCCAGGAGTCCCTTCTCGCGTCAGGAACCACCACGACAGCCCGCCCGCGGCCACCAGGACCAGCGCGACGGCGACGGCGAGGATGCCGGTCCTGCGCCGACGTCTGCGGGCCTGGTCGGCCGCCACGGCCGACTGGGTGTACATGGAAGGGGGTGGACCGTAGCTCACGTGTGGACGAGCCTTTCGTGACCGGAGGGGCCGATGCCTGACCGAGCGCGGCGCTCACGTCCGTCCGGCGTGGGCGGCCCCTCCACCTCACGCGCCGGCTGAAACTCCCGCAGTGCGGGGCTCCGCTCCCACCCCGTGCGGACCGGTCCGAGAGCGGCAGCGCCGAAGGCGGCAAGCGCCCCTCGCCCGGTTGCGGCGCCTCCCCGTGACCCCCTGCGCACAGCACGGGTGTCGTGCCGACGGGAGCGGCCGCCCGTCAGCTGGTCATGGACCGGACGGTCGCGTACACGTCGAAGACGGCCAGGGCCAGCGGGACCAGGGTGAGCAGGACGAAGCTCTCGGCGATCTCCAGGAACCGGCCCCAGAAGGGGCTGACGCCACGCTTCGGCACGATCAGTCCGACCGCGGTGACCAGGGCAATCACAGCACCGATAGCCGCCGCCAGCCAGAGGCCGCGGACGTCCAGGGCGGTGGTGTCGCCCTGCAGCGCCTCGTGCACGTAGTCCGCGGGCGGATGCAGCGCGAGGCCGATGCCGAGGAAGACGAGGGCCAGGAGTCCTGCGGCCAGCGGGGCCGCCACCTGCACCGTGTAACGGAACAGCCCGGCCCGCAGGGTCATGGCCGCTCCGGTCGCCAGCGCCAGCAGCTGTGCCCAGACGTTGGTGGAGAACCCCAGAACGATCGAGGCACCCACCGCGACGAGCGCGCAGCCGCCGACGAGACCGGCAAGCAGCTCATGCCCTCGGCGGGCCTGGGCGGTGACCCGCTCGACGTCCACGGGTTCCGGCGTGTCCCGCTCGTCCTCTGTGAAGCCGGCACGTGCCGGAGCGGGCGTGTCGAACCCCACGGGCAGCCGCGCGAAGCGCAGGGACAGGCCGGGCAGGAAGGCGACCGCGCCCACGGAGAGCGGCGCACAGATCGCCGCCGTCTCGATCGGCTCGAGGTCGGTGAGCAGGGCGATGAACGTGGTGAGCAGTCCGACCGACGAGGCGAAGACGAACGCGACGAAGGGGGCGCTGCCCCTCGGTGAGACCAGGGTCAGCAGGACCGATGCGATGAGGACGGCGGCACAGGCGAGCAGGAACTGCAGCCTGCCAATGCCCTGCCCCTCGGCGACCGGCAGCAGACCGGAGCCGCCGACGGCGATGTTCGGCAGCGCGCCCAGCCCCAGAGCGATCGCGGAGCCCTGGTCGTCGTACACGCGCGCACGGACGCAGGCGAATGTGGTCAGCAGTACACCGGCGACGGCGGCGAGTATGCCCTGGACGCTGTGCATGTCATGCCGGAGCTGTGAGCTCCACAGCACGAACGCCAGCAGCGCGGGCAGGATACCGGCCGCCACCAGCCCGGCCACCCGGGTCAGGTCGGCGCTCCACAGGGCACGGTCGCGGGTGACCGCCGCGGCGACGGCCTCCGACACGTCGTCGAAGACGGCCGGCGGCAGCGACTCGGCGAACGGACGCAGCGTGAGCAGTTCACCGTCCAGGATGCGCTGCGCGGCCAGGGAGCGGGAGCTCTCCAGGACGGTGCCGTCCCGGCGGACCAGGTGGTAGCCGACAGGGGCGCCCTCTTCAGGGCTCTGACGGGCCAGTCGAAGGATTTCCGGGTACAGGTCGGCGACCGGCACGTCGTCGGGCAGCGCCACGTCGATACGGCTGTCGGGCGCCACGATCGTGACCCGGCAGAAACCGAGTCCGGTACCCGCCCCGGAAGGGGCTCCGGTGCCCGGCCGTGCGTTGGCGCCGGCCGGCGCGGAGGCCGTCATGCTCACCTGTTGTTCCCCCTCGTCGGTGGTGAGGCCGGTCGGCACGTCGCCGTGCCCGCGCCCGGCCGTGAAGATCATGCGCACGTTCCGGTGGGAGTTCGTGTCGCATCTCCCCCACTGCCGGACCTCGCGGCAGCCCGAGACAAGAGGTGCGAGCGACACTCACTGCGAAGGTCGCGAATCACCCGATTTCATGGGGATGATGCGTCACTGCTCACCCTTCTCTCCCGCACCCTACCGCTCACCGGAGGCACAAGGTGACAGTAGGATCGCGGTTCGCGATCGGCGTCCGCCTGGCACGGGGCGGCGGACAGAACACCCCGGTCCAAACAAGAGAATTGGTGCGTTGTGAGCCATATCGTCGTCAAGCGCCCGCCACGGGCCCTGCCGAAGGACGTGCCCACGGACGAGATCGTGCTGCAGCCCCCACCGGAACTGCCGCGCGAGCCTCAAGAAGGCGCACTGATGCAGCTCCTGCCCATGCTCGGCATGGGCGGCTCGGTGGTGTTCTTCTTCAACCCGCAGGCACAGCCTTTCATGCGGGTCATGGGCATGGTCATGGTGGCCTCCACGATCGCCATGGGCATCTCCATGCTGGTGCGCTACCGCCGCGGCAGCCAGGGCCAGGTGGCGGACGTCCGCCGTGACTATCTGCGCTACCTGGCGCAGACCCGGCGTACGGTCCTGGACGTCGCACAGGCTCAACGCGACGCCCAGTTCTACCTCCACCCGGCGCCCGACCAGCTGTGGGCACTGGTCGCCGAAGGCAGCAGGGTCTGGGAGAGGCGAGCCGCGGACGAGGACTTCGGTCAGGTCCGGGTGGGCCTCGGCCCGCAGGATCTGGCCGCCCCGATCGTTCCGCCGAATCCCGGTCCGGCGGACAAACTGGAGCCGCTGACCGCGGGCGCTGTGCAGCGTTTCGTCACCCTGCACAGCACCCTCGACGATCTGCCGATGGCCGTGTCGTTGCGTGCCTTCTACCACGTGACGGTCAGCGGTGACCCGGCGGTCGTCCGCGGCTCCGTACGGGCTCTTCTCGGCTCCGTCGCCTCGCTGCACTCTCCCGAGGACATGGTCGTCGCCGTCGCCGCCCACCAGGACAGCCTCGCGGAGTGGGAGTGGGCCAAGTGGCTGCCGCACAGCCAGGCTCCGGGCATCACGGACGGTGCGGGCACCCGCCGTCTGATCTCGACCGACCCGATGGAGCTGGAGGATCTCCTTGGCAGCCGTCTGCAGGGCCGGCCGCACTTCCATCCCGACGGACCTCCCGTGGCGGAGCAGCCGCACCTGGTGATCGTGCTCGACGGTGTCTCCCTGCCGCCGACGTCGGTCCTGGCGTCCCCCGAGGGTCTGCAAGGCGTGACGGTCCTGGAGGTCGTGCCGGGTGAGCTCACCGTCGGACGCGGCGACCTCTCCGTCGTCGTACGGCCGGACGAGCTGCGTCTGGAGTCCGCCCAGGGAATGGTCTACGAGGGCACGCCGGATGTGCTGTCGTACGAAGCGGCGGAGGCGTTGGCCCGTCAGCTGGCGCCGCTGCGCGTCGCCTCCGGTGGCGACGACGACGAACCTCTGGTCGCCAATCTGGAGTTCACCGATCTGCTGAACCTGGGCGACGCGGCGTCCGTCGATCCTCGGCGCACCTGGCGGCCACGGCCGCAGGCGGACCGTCTGCGGGTGCCGATCGGTGTCGGCGAGGACGGGCGGCCCGTCATGCTCGACCTCAAGGAAGCGGCGCTGGGAGGCATGGGCCCGCACGGACTGTGCGTGGGCGCCACCGGTTCCGGAAAGTCGGAGCTGCTGCGCACCCTGGTGCTCGGCCTTGCGGTGACCCACTCCTCCGAAACACTCAACTTCGTCCTCGCCGACTTCAAGGGCGGCGCGACGTTCGCCGGCATGGCACAGCTGCCGCACGTCGCAGCCGTGATCACCAACCTCGCCGACGATCTGACGCTCGTCGACCGCATGGGCGACTCCATCCGCGGTGAACTCAACCGCCGCCAGGAGCTGCTCCACGAGGCCGGCAACTACTCGAACATCCACGACTACGAAAAGGCCCGTGCGGCCGGCGCACCGCTGCAGCCGATGCCGTCCCTCGTGCTGGTCATCGACGAGTTCAGTGAGCTGCTGACGGCCAAGCCCGACTTCATCGACATGTTCGTGCAGATCGGCCGCATCGGCCGGTCCCTGGGTGTGCACCTGCTGCTCGCTTCGCAGCGCCTGGAGGAGGGCCGCCTGCGCGGTCTGGAGACCTATCTGTCCTACCGGATCGGTCTGCGGACCTTCTCCGCTGCGGAGTCCCGCGCCGCACTCGGTGTCCCCGACGCCTACGAGCTGCCCAACATTCCGGGCTCCGGCTTCTTGAAGTTCGGCACCGACGAGATGGTGCGTTTCAAGGCGGCGTACGTCTCCGGCGTGTACCGCACCCGTTCCGAGCGGGTCGCTGCGCACAACGGACCGCTCCCCGTCGACCGCCGACCCGTGCTGTTCACGGCCGACGAAGTACCGGTGAAGTACGTGGCCGCGCCGCAGGAGCAGCAGGAACCCGAGCGGAACGAGATGGACGACGCACTCGCCGACACGGTGCTGGACGTCATCGTGCGCCGACTCGAGGCGCAGGGACCGGCCGCGCACCAGGTGTGGCTGCCTCCTCTGGAGAGCCCGCCCCCACTGGACGCGCTGCTGCCCGGGCTCGCCCCGGTGCCCGGCCGCGGCCTGACGCAGCCCGGCTACGAGGGAGCGGGCCGGCTGGTCATTCCCGCGGGCATCGTCGACAAGCCGTACGAACAGCGCCGTGACCCGCTCTGGATCGATTTCGGCGGCGCGGCGGGGCACATGCAGATTCTGGGTGGTCCGCAGTCCGGCAAGTCGACGCTGGTGCGCTCTCTCATCGCCTCGTTCGCCCTCACGCACACGCCGCACGAGGTGCAGTTCTACGGCCTCGACTTCGGTGGCGGCGGCATGTCCTCCCTCTCGGGCCTGCCGCACGTGGGCGGTGTCGCCTCGCGACTGGACCCGGAGAAGGTGCGGCGAACGGTGTCCGAGGTGTACGGCGTGATGACGCGGCGGGAGGAGTACTTCCGCACGGCGGGCATCTCCTCCATCGCCGAGTTCCGCAGCCGTCGCGCCCGAGGCGACATCTCGGTCACGGACCAGCCCTGGGGTGACGTGTTCCTCGTCATCGACGGCTGGGGCAACTTCCGTTCGGACTACGAGGGGCTGGAGCCGCTGGTGCTCGACATCGCGGCGCGCGGCCTCGGTTATGGCATCCACCTGATCATCACCGCGTCGCGGTCGATGGAGGTCCGGTCGAACCTCAAGGACCACCTGATGAACCGCCTGGAGCTCCGGCTGGGCGACCCGCTGGACTCCGAGTTCGACCGGAGAGTCGCCGCGAACGTGCCCACCGGAGTGCCGGGGCGAGGGCAGACACCTCAGAAGCAGCACTTCATGGCGGCCGTGCCCCGCATCGACGGTCTGTCCTCCGACACCGACCTGGCCGAGGCGACAGCGGCTCTGGCTACCGAGGTGGCACGCCACTGGCAGCAGCCCGGCGCCCCGGAAGTGCGCCTGCTCCCGCGGGAGTTCTCGGCCGCCCAGCTGCCTCCGGGCGACCGTTTCCCCGAGCGCGGCATCGCCTTCGCCCTGGACGAGGACAACCTGGAACCGGTGTTCGTCGACTTCGAACAGGATCCGTTCTTCCTCGTCTTCGGCGAGAGCGAGTCCGGCAAGTCGAACCTGCTGAAGCTGCTCATCCAGCGCCTGACCGAGCGGTACGACGGCGACAGCTGCAAGCTGTTCGTGGTGGACAACCGCCGCTCGCTGCTGGGCGTCACGCCGTCCTCGCACCTGGCGGAGTACGTCCCCATGTCGAGCCAGATGCAGCACCACATGGACGCACTGGCCGACCTGATGCAGCGCCGCACGCCGAACTCGGACGTCACGCCGCAGCAGCTGCGCGACCGCAGCTGGTGGCGCGGCCCCACGGTGTTCATCGTCATCGACGACTACGACCTGGTCTCCACCTCGAGCGGCAACCCCCTGTCCGTGCTCACCGAGATGCTGCCCTTCGCCCGCGACGTCGGCGTCCGGTTCATAATCGCCCGCTCCACCGCGGGCGCGGGTCGCGCCGGCTACGAGGCCTTCATGCAGCGCATCAAGGAGCTGGGCGCCCAGGGCGTGGTGCTCTCCGGCGACCCGGACGAGGGAGAGCTGCTGGGTGGTGTCCGCCCGCGTCCCCTGCCGACGGGCCGAGGAGTGTTCGTGTCACGCCGCCAGGGCAGGCGGCTGGTTCAGGTCGGGTTGGTGGAGGACGAGAGTTTCTGACCCGTCCCCGACAACAGCTCAGGCGGCTCTCCGTTCACTGGAGAGCCGCCTGACTTTTCGCTCTGCAGTCGATGCGCCTCCGGTCGTTTCGCCGAGGCTTCGGGGGGACAGCTGTGGCACTGCTGCGTGAGCGCCTCGGGTCCGTCTTCCCTGCCGACCGTCTCGGTCCCCACCTGTGCCGTGACGCCGTCCGGGCAGCTCGCGACAGGTTGCACATACATACCGACCAAAGTGTGGAGGCCGAGACAGCGCACAGTCGCATGTCCTGAGCGTGAACTCACCGACGATGCACGAAAGGGTGGGCGCCTCCCGCGCGCGCCCACCCTCTCATGCCGACCGGCGATCGGTCACTGGAAGTAGCTAGCCGCCTTCTTGTCGCCGGCCATGTAGTCACCGCCGGCCGTGTGAACCACATGGCCAATGCTGGTCAGGGCGACGTGGATGTCGTTTGCCTCCTTGTCCCACCTGTGCAGCTTGGCGTCGAAGTCGCTCTGCGCCTCGCCCTCCCAGTACTGCCTGCTCTTGATTACCAGGTTCTTGAGATCACGAAGATCCTGTTCCAGGGCCTTCGCCTCGTTACCGATCTGGGTGGCTGTTTGGTCAAGCGCGCTGTAAGTGACTTTCATTCCGTCAGCGTTGTTGGCCATCTGCCTCTACCTCTTTTCGTTCGCGTTCGCTCGATCGTTGCCAGCCGTCCGTCCCACTGGTGGAGGCGCTCGCAGTTACATCGAGGCGAAAGGAGAAACCGTGGAAGCGCCGTCGCGGACATTGATCTTGTTGATCGTCGCACGGACGTCGTCTTCCTTGGAGTCCACGATGTTCCGCGTCTTCGAGATCCCCTCGATGACCTCAGCGAGGATGTTGCCGATGTTCCTCAGGGACTCGTTGATCTCGTACTGCTTCTTGTCGAAAGCAGCACGTCCAATACCCTGCCACTGCCCCTCGAGGCTGTCGATCACCTGCTGCAGGGTGTGCACCCGCCTACGGATATTGTCGTACTTGTCAGACATCTCCTTCTGCAGCTGGACTACTGGGTCCCGCTCAAGCTTCGTCGTGTCAGCCATGACCGACCACCCTTCTCAATTCCGTTGTTGTGCTGTCCGATATTGCGGCTCTCCGTCTCCACCGGAGAGCACTCATACGGCGTCCGTGATAAGACACTGAAGTCCGCTATCACTGGACTCCGAGGCTCATGCTTGGGATGCCCACGCCTTATTTGGCACGGCGTGCCCGCATGACGGCGTAACCCGCGCCACCGATCACTACGACCGCGGCAGCGGCACCCACGCCGATCGCGAGCGTGTTGCTGTCGTCGCCCGCCGACTTCGCGACAGCACTCGTGGTCTCCGTTCGTCTGTCAGAGGTTTTGGTTGTAGGTGATGCGGAGGCAGGGGGCGACGGGGGCGTGGTCTCGCCGTCCTCCTCAGCAAGAGGATTGACGTCGGCCGGCCCCGCGTCATAGTGCGGATCCGCCAGGACGATGCGAGGGCGCACAGACCCATACCCCTGATAGGCACTGGGATCGTCCTTCGCCCAGTCACGGCCTGCAGTGTCGATCAACGACCGCAGAACTTGATTCGCTGTCCAGTCCGGATGCGCTGCCCAGACCAAGGCAGCGGAGGCGGACGCCAGTGCGGAAGCGACGACAGTGTCGCCTCCGGTCAGGCAGTACTTCTTGAAAGTGGCGTCACACCACCGCGGCACACGCACTCCTGGAGCCGCCAAGTCCGTGTAGTTTCCGTACTGGGATGTGGGCGATACCGCGCCGTCGATGTCAAAAGCCGCCACTCCGACCACATGCGGATAAGCAGCGGGATACTGCGGCTTGTTGCCTTCTTTAGCGTTGTCCCCAGTCCCTGCAATCATCAGTACGCCCTTCTCGACGGCGTACTCGAAGGCGGCGTCACCGCCGAACTGACTGCCAATCACATACTGATTGCCGATGGTGAAATCGATGATTTTGGCTCCGCTGTCCACGGCCGCCTTGACTGCCGTGGCCAACGGGTAAGCAGGATCCGGGGCCTCATCGTGCTTCACCGCTGGTACCCGAATCGGAATGATCTTCACACCGGGAGCAAGGCCCTTGAGCCCGCCTCCCTTTCCAGTGCCGGCGATCAGCTCTGCGGCCGTTGTGCCCTGACCCGTCGTGTCGTCCGTGTCGGTCACGCTGCCCTTGACAAGGTCATCCTTGACCAGCGCATCGACACCCTGGAGGACCTGACCGCGCAACGACGGCGTTTCATGCACCCCGGTACCGATGACCGCGACCTTGATGCCCTCGCCCGTACTGGTCTTCCACATCTTCTCGGTCTGCATCGGGCCCAGGTACCACTGCTGCGCCTGGACGTCGAAGGCGGCAGCGTTCGGCGCCAGACCGATCCCCGCAGCGGCCAGGACGCCGACTGTCACGCCTACTGCGCGTGCGCGCCGCCCGATGCTGCCCCGTGCGGGCACACGACGCCCGACTCGTCGGCTGTTTCCTGACTTCATCACTGGTGTGTCCTTGTTTGCGCTCAGTGGACGGCCAACGGCACAACCGACCGCGGTCCGCCGCTACGATCCCTCACCCTGGACCGGCCGGTCGGGGTCCTTCGCTTCCTCGCGCTCTTGCTGACTCCTGCGCTTCTCCTGCTGCCCGGATCCCCGCACCAGCCCAGCACCTGCACGCGTCATGCCGTTCCGCTCGGCGCGTGCGGAGGAGACGCGTGCAGCCGGACTACCAGTGACCGCCTCCGTCGTCGCTCCGTTGCCACGTGAGCCGAGTTGAGCCTTGGACCGACCGCCAGAAGCCGATGAGCCGAACACACCGCCCCGCCCTGCCCGGCTGGCTGTGGAGCGAGGAGCAGTGGTTCCTTCACCACCGATCACGGTGCCTCTTGGAATTTTCGCCCCAGCTTTGGTGGGAGTCCCCGGCGCAGCAGTCTGTCGACCGCCCACCACCCCGCGCTGACGCCCCGCACCGGCGGCCTGACCGGCAGTGGTGCCTGGCGTCGATGTACCTCCGAGCCTGGGAGTACCCCCCGAGATACCTCGTCGTCCCATGGCAGAAGACTGCCCACCACGTGATGCGTTCGTGGCGGCCTGGTGCCCCGTCGCTGCAGTGTGCCCCATCCGGCTGACCGGCGCACGCTCTGGGGACCGAGCTGACACATCGCCCTTCGACGCGGTGGTCCGTCCTTGCGCAGGCAGCGGAGCACGACCACCGGAAGAAACGCCGGCGCCAAAACCCGAGTTGCCGGCGGCGAACGGGACAGCGAAGGTGGAGCCGAACGCGTTGCTCCGGCCTGTGCCGGTCTCGGGGATCCCTGCGACCGGGGAGGTGTGCCCAGCGGCAGCAGTTGCTGCTGGCGGCGGCAACGTGCCCACGCTGTCGATGTGCGTCACGGCATCCCCCGCCGCGGGGATATCGAGGTCCGCGGTCTCCGCGATACGCGGAGCCGAGGTGGTCGTGCCGGACAAGTCATCCGGCGCCGATGTGCCGACGTCGGTGACTGACAGTCGGCGGGTTGACGTACTGCTCCCTCCCGCCGTCGTGGACGCACTCGGAGCCGCAGTGTACTCAGGCTGCTGTGTGACAGTCGGCACCGGCTGCGGGACTCCCACATCCGGCATGTCCTTGAACTCGGGAGCCGAACTCTGCAGGTTCTTCAACTGCTCGGCGGAAACCGAGTAGTACGACGACAGCCGGTTCATCTGGTTGATCGCCTCTTGGCGGTCCTTCTCCGCCTTGACGGCCGCCGTGTAGGCGTCGTTGGTGCTGACTCGCTCGGACTCGGGGAAATCTTTAGGGGCCTTGGGGTCCGAACGGTCGTCCCGCGGAGGCATCGCCTTGCGCACAGAGGCAAGGCCGACCGCGGCAGCAGTGATCTGGTCGCCTGCACCTCCGGCGAACTCGCTCAACGCTTGCGTGCTGGCGACGAGCGTCCTGCCCCACTCCCGGAAGGCATCGCCGGACTCGCCCACCCAGTGGACGTTTTCGATATGGCCACTCAGTTCGGTAGCGGCAGCTTTGATCGCGTCACGCGCGTCCCACAAAGCCTTGCCGCACGACTCCAAGTGTTCCGGGTTCGTTCGCTCCACCAGATCGAGCATCTGATTGAGCTCATAGTTCTCGAAGTCCGTGCGACCCCGCAGGGCCCTGCCATACGGAGTGGCCTCCACTGCAGAACGGACAGGAGCGACCCCGAAACCCTCGAGGATCCCGCCAAGCGGCCCCTCCTCGACGTTGCGGGCCAGATCCGTGAACGAATTCTGATGGGAAACCCGCTCGAAATCCTTCTTGTGCTGATGGTCAGTCACTGCCAGTCGTGCCCCTGCGTCCCTGCACGGAGGTTGTGCTGCTTCTCGTCATGGAGCTTGCGGACCTCCGTTTGAATGGCCCAGAACCGTTGACGCTGGTCCTCCTCGAGGTTGCTGAAACCTCGGTGCGCGCCCTGAACCGCGATGCCGATCGCCTCGATCTGCAAGTGAAGCGTCTTGGACAGCTTGGTCAGCCGCTCATGCACGGCGTTGTACTGCTCGTACAAGTCGTGAGCCTCGTGGAAGGCAGCACTCCCGCTGCTGAGCGACGCCTTGCTGACGGTTTGCGCTCCGACCCGAGTGGGATTACCGGCAGAGGCCTCCAGGTTTCGAAGCACCGTGTCCACGCGCTTCATGAAGGTGGTCAGGGCCTCACCGCTGGCCTCCAGATTCGCCGCTCCGGCAGTAGACACGCCGCCGGCCATGTCCGCCGAACCCACGAACTCCCCCTCCCCTACTCCCCGTTGGCGCGCCGACTCAGGTCGACGCCGCATCCACCGTACGATGTCACATCACGCAGCGTCGCGAGATGCCAACGCTACTGTAGTCAACCTGCACAAGCGTTCCAACTGACATATGCAGCACACAGGTTGACGTTGTCGGGACGGCTGACACGCTCTCTGCCCACTGCGAGCAGCTTCGCGGCTGCGGCCGCAGGTGGCCTCCTGGCCAAGCACGCTCCTTGCCGAAGCGAGCGCTGCGCGGGCCGGCAGGCCGACAGACCTCAAGCTTCTTCATCGAACCTTCACGGTTCACAAACCGCCCTACACAGGACATGACGCAGCCTATGGCTACCACCCGTTGCTAACTTGACCGCACAGCACAGCGTCGGACCACACCCTGGTCGGGTGCTGCGATGCCGACGCCGGAAGGGGGATGGTCATGGCGTGGGACGAATGGGAAGAGCTGAAGGCCCAGGCTGCTGAGCGACACACGGCCCGGATGCAGTTGAACCACGTCGACGGCGGTGGTGGCACGTACGGACCCTACGTGCTGCCCAGCAAGTACGGCGACCTGGTAGTCAAGAACACCGAGCTCCAAGCAATCGGCACTTCAGCACACGAGTTGTACAACCAACTGTGGGACAAGGCTCGTGTAGCCATCCCGAACAGCAACTCAGCGGCTACGGATCTATCGAATCAGGGATTCGCCCTGGGGGCTGGGCTGAAACACGTCTCGGACCGCTGGGAAGAACAGCTCAAGTCCCTCATGGACGCGTGCGCCCAAATTTCGAATCATATGCGAGTCACCAAGCAGCTGCATGCTGGCGACGACGTTTATATCCAGCGACAGATGAGCAGCATCGACGTCCTGGATGCGGGCTTCGACGAACGAGCTGGAGCGCCCGGCAAGAAGAACTCCATATACGGGACCGCTGAAAAGAAGAAAGATTAGCCGCGTTGGGTCAGGCGGTCGTCGATCGCCGCCCCTTGCCCCTGTGTACGGCTCATTCGACAAGTAGATTACTCAGCCTCTGGGGATGAACTGATGGATCTCGACGCCCTACGCCACGCCAATTTCAAACTGCTCGACGACGCCATCACCGACTGGTCAACACTCGTCCGCCACCTCAACGACTTGAAAACGGATGCAGAAAACGGTTTGGCCAAGATGGCGGCCAAAGCAGACTGGGCGGGAGTGAACGCAACGACCTCCAGAGAGTTTATCGACAAAACCGCAAAAGAATTCTCCGATGCCCATACGCAGGCCACAACCATTCACAACATCCTCCGGGACACGTGCGATGAGTTGAAGAGCTACCACAAGCAGCTCCTTCAGGCTCTCGAACGCGGCGAGAAAAACGGCATGAAGGTTGTGAGCAACAAAGGAACCTTCGTCGTCTCGGCGCGTGACTCATCGAGCGATGACGGCAATACGGAAGGCAAACCGACACAGGCGGATATCGACGCGCTCCGCGACGAAATCCAGGGAATCATCGACAAGGCCACCAAGAGCGATACGTCAGCTAAGACTGTTCTTCAGGCCATCTCCGATCAGAGCAAGCTCGGCTTCACGGATGCCTCGTACAAGGACCGAGACACCGCGGTAGATGTCATGAAGCGGGCCGACGAGCTGGCCAAGCTGGCGCGGAAGAAGCCTGAGGATCTGACGGTCTCTGACTTCGACAAGCTCAACGCCGGCCTGAAGAAGTACGCCGGTGATGAGCTCTTCGCCAAGGAGTTCGCCACGCAGCTCGGTCCGCAGAAGACGCTGGAATTCTGGGCCGGGATCAACGATCCGAGCAGGGCTAACTGGGATCTCGGCCGCCAGCGGCTCGACCAGTTCGACGATCTCCAACGCAACTTGGGCCTGACACTCGCTCACGCCACACAAAGCGACTCCTCGGCGATGAGCGAGTGGAAACGCAAGATGATCGATATCGGGGACAAGCCGCTCTACGGCGACCGTGGCGGCCCCATGGGCTTCCAGGTCATGAGCAACCTCATGAGAACTGGCGACTACGACGACCAGTTCTTGGAGGACTACGGCACCAAGCTCATGGCGACCGAGCGCAAGCTCACTGACAACGGCCGCCACGGCAATATGGCCTGGCAGCACTTGGGTGTGAGTCCCTGGCTCAACCGGATCGGCGAGGACAGCGGTTCCGATCCGCTCACCGGCTATCTTAAGGGGCTGTCCAATAGTCCTGCTGCGGCTACGGAATTCTTCAACCAGCAGTACATCTCCAAAGACGATCCAGACAATCCATTCGAGCGCGACACGGACGGCAACGGCAAGAAGGGCAAGGTGTCGCTGTCGAACTTCCAGTACCTCTTCGAAGAGCGGGAGTGGCCCAAGGAGTCGGACTCCCATGGGGACGAGCTCAATACTGGGAAGAACAACCTGGCCCTCGCCCTCGAAGCAGCTGCAACCGGACACCCGGCGGGCGAAATGCCCACTGCAGACACCCCACCTCACAATGCGGCACAGGCGAGACTCGTGGAAAGCATTATCCACTCTGTGTCGGAAGACCCCTCACGTCTGACCAAGTCTTCCTACATGTCGGACAGCATGGGGCAGATCGCGGCGGAATACATGCCGGATATTAACCGGCAGCTTCACGCTGGCCAGGACGATAAGGACCTTTTCCCTGTCTCTGGGTCACCTGCTGCACCAGGGGAACGGGATATCACTCGTTTCCTCTACACTGTCGCCCGCAACCCGGAAGGCTACGCGGCTATCAACCTGGGACAGCATAGCTACACCACGAGCCTGATGGAGTATCACTTCAAGCACCCCGACGCCTACGCCGCCGACCATCACTTTGACCAGAGCACGCGGCTGCAACAGGGCATTAACGATATCGCCAACATTGCCGGAAAAGTCGAGGGGATTATTGGCGCCGGCCGTGCCTACGAGAATGAGGTACAAGGTGCTGAGGCTGACGCCAAATACAACGCAGCCATCGACGCGGCCGGTTCGTGGGGCGGCACTATCGTCGGCATCGGCATTGGCATGGCTACCGAGCCGATGACGGGGCCCGGCGGCGCAATTATAGGAGACATGGCCGGCACCGCAGCGGATGAGATCATCGGGTCTATCACTGAGGGCGCTCATAGGGACAGCAGCGGGGATGTCATTTACCGCAACGGTGCCCACTACGACGACACCAAGGAATCGACCTACACGATGGTAGAGGAAGCCGCTAAGAAGGCCGGATCGAGGGCCGGTAATAGGTATCCTCTGATCGAGGCGTCTGTGGCCTCCTCAGCAGAGGCCGGCTTCAACACCGCACGTACAAATGTTGGAAAATATCTGGAGGGCGAAGGCGTTCCCCGGGAACTCGACACGGAAGGCTGAGAATCTTGACACGACATCGGAAAATACTGCTCGTCAGCGTCCCAATTGCCGTGCTAGTACTCGTCGCAGGGCTAGCTTACGCACTGAAAGTGCCACCTTTCAAAAAGCGCGGAGAGATCAAGGCCTACCAAGTATGCGCCTCGCTAGGTGACGAGAAGCGCGCTGCCTCGATACTCACGGATGTACTGCCGAACGAGCCTTCCTACTCGTTCCGTGAAAATCCTATGCAGGTCAACATTGGCCAGGCAGCGCACTCGTTTCACAGTGACTGCTTCGTCTACGGCGACGGAAAGCAGTTGCTGGTGGTAACAACGGACTCCGCCGAGTATGACGATTCGGCTGACTGGGTGGAGGAAGCTGTCGGGGATCTAGTGCCCGTCAAGTCACTCAAACCGTTCACCTCTGGGGACAGGGCTGTAGCATCCGACAAGGTTGCAGCCATCTATGTTCCATGCCTATCAAACGGCATTGTTCGCCACCTAAGTGTGGTCGCCTGGCTAAAGAGGAAGAATGACGCCTCGAGTCAGACTATCCAAGACGGGCTCATCGACTTGGCAAAGAACACTGCGCGTTATTCCCACTCGAAAGCCCAATGTGACGCTGACGCAAAGCTGTGAGGAAAACTTAGGCATCTAAGTGATGAACCACGTGCGTTCTCCAGTACACATGGCCTTCTATGGTCATCGTGCGCCTGGCTAGAACGCACGTGAGTAATCACTTGTGCCAACACCCTGCCTACAGGAGTGAAGCAACGACGCCTGACTGCAAGTCAGGCGGGAACACAGCGTTCGCGCGGACTGCAAAACCTAGCCTCACCCCGACTTGTCGAGTGGCCATCCTCGCTGAACGCTGCACGCACAACAACCATAGGCGCCCGCAGCTGCCGCTCGCGCGGCAGCTCAGCACTGCCCCTCCTCGGTCGACACCGCATACGTGTACTCCGGAAACATCACGCCATACACTTTCGCGTCATCCGTGTGCGTGCGGGTGACGTGCATGCAGAAGGTTTTGTCTGCGCCGCTGGCCGAGATGTCGTAGGTGGCGTCGGTGGTGCTCGAGGTGTAGAGGGAAACACCCACCCCGGTCTGAGGGGCGTCCCCGCCGCTGTGCTCGACGATCTCGTCTCGGATTTTCGTGGCGATTTCCCCCTCGAAGTCGGCCGGCCGCGTGTCGTCGTCGGTGATGTCACCGAGCTCGGTGCTGCCGTCCAGTTCTTCTGTGGCCCCCTTGACCGCGCTCGTCAGTTCCGCGTCGCTCCACGAATCGCCGTCGGCGAGGGACAGCATGCTGAAGCCGAGGTAGATGCCGACCGCGGCCAGGGCGAGGAGAGTGAGGCGAAGGAGGAAGAAACCCGCATCGGGTATGTCGGGAGCCGAGGGGTTGACCGACGCGCGCCACTCGCGGACACGAGATGTCTTCACGCATGCCATGGCGATCAACAGCACGGACAGGATGAAGCAGGTCACGGCCATGGCTGTCATACGTTCGCTCCCTTGTGTTTGTCACGGCGCCGGGCGTCTCGCACCGTCACCGCTGTACCGGTGAGGCCCGCTACCACGACCAAGCCTCCGATCATGACGTAGGTACCGAGGCGGGTGTTGCGTTCGTCAGCCGTCTCCCCGAAGTGGACCGGGGCGACAGAGGGTGCCTCCGCGGCGGTGACACCGCCGTCCGGCTTGGGGGACCGGATCGGGTGAGCGGGGTCGGCGTCGGTCAGTGCTTTGACCGGATCGACCACGCCCCAGCCGACCAGGCGGTCGTGGCCGGGGATCGAGCGCTCCGCGGTCTGTTCTATCTGGGCGACGATCTCCCGGGCCGTCCAGGTGGGGTACTTGGCCTTGAGGAGAGCGGCGACGGCGGCGACGTACGGGGCCGAGAAGCTGGTGCCGTTGTCGGCGCAGTGCCCGCCGCCGGGGACGGTGGAGATGATGTCGACGCCGGGTGCCGCCACGCCCACGAAGTCCCCGGACTGCGAGAAGGGGGCTCGCTCGTTGTTGCGGTCGGACGCGGCGACGGCGAGGACACCGGGGTACGAGGCCGGGTAGGTGACCTTGACGTTGCCGCCCAGGCCGTCGTTGCCGGCCGAGGCGACCACGACCACCTGGTGGGCTAGGGCGTAGTCGACCGCCTGTTGCAGGCTGTCGTCCGGACGGACGGCGTTCGCCGTGTCCTGGGAGATGTTGATGACGTCGGCGCCCACGGCGACCGCGTGGCGTATCGCGTCCGCGAGGGTTTTCGCCGTGCCGTCGCCTTCCGCGTCGTTCTGCTTGATCGGAATGATCGTGGCGTCGGGTGCCAGGCCTACGAAACCGGTGCCCTTGGCGGGACGGGCGGCGATGATGCCGGCGACACGCGTGCCGTGGCCGACCGTGTCCGTGGTGCCGTGGCTGTCCCCTCTGTCGATCTTTTCACCCTTGGCGTTCTTGGCCGGGAGGTTGTTGAGGCCCTTCGACGCGTCGACGGCCTGTTTCAGCTGTGGGTTCTTGACGTCGACTCCGGTGTCGATCACCGCGACCTGGACGCCCTTCCCCGTGGATTGCGCCCAGAGTTCGTCGAGATTGACGCGCTGCAGGGACCAGGGGCGGCCCGTGTAGGGCTTCGACGGGAATGTGCACTGTCCGTCGTCGGCGAGTGCGGTCGTGGCGGGCAGGGTCAAGGGCGTCACGGCCGCTGTGAGAACGGTTGCCGCGGCCAAGGCGACGGTCCGGGCCTCCGGCCGGGTCGTGGCCGCCGCCGCGGACCGGCGGCGGGAAACGATGCGGTGCAGCATGACTACGTCCCCTCGGCCTCAGGAACCCTGCGGCTGACGGGCCGCCGCCTCCGACAACCGCGGACCGGTGGGCAGGAACGTCGACCACTCCGCGGGGACGGGGGTAGGTGTCACCTGCGCGTAACCGAGCCGCGTCTGCGCGATCTTCGCCTCGTTCAGCTCCGCCTTGCGCTGTTCGGCAGTGGTGCCGATGCCCTTGTCGTCGGTGGCGCTGTCGCTGTTGGACTGCAGCGCGTACCGCAGTCCCGTGTCGGTCACGAGGAAGACACCGCCTGCCTTCGTCTCGGTGCCCTGGAACTGCCGGTAGAGCAAGCCCGATCCCGCGGTCACATAGGCACTGGAGGAGCCGGTGGGCAGCTGGGCGGGGAAATCGGTGCCCGCCCAGGTGGACAGTTCGGTGCGGCCGTCGGTACCGACCGAGCGCAGGACGTTGCAGACGGTGTTGCGTCCGGCGGAGGCGCTCGCACCGTCGTTGACCGTCTTCGGCTTGTACGTGGGCCAGTTCTTGTCCTGCATGAACGACGTGCTGTCCGTCACGGCACCGGGGCTGACCTGCTGGGCCTCGCCGGCCTGGCCGACAGCGACCAGGTCGCGGCTGTTGAGCAGCAGCGTCGCGGTGAATTCCGAGATGCGGGCCACGTGGCCCTTGAGCACCACGTAGTACTGCATGCGCCGGCCGTCGTACGCCTTGATGACCATGCCGATCTTGTCGTACCGGTCGTACTCCTGCAGGCCGCTGAAGGCACCCGCCTTCGCGCCCGGCGTGCCCTCGATCCTCGGGATGCTGAGGGGATCGCCCTTGTGCAGGGTCGCCAGCCACTCCTGGGACACGCGCTGCGGTGCGCGGCCCTGGGTGTCGAGGGCCTTGAGCAGCTCTTTGTCGGTGGGGTCGGCCAGTTGGTAGGCGTAGCCGCGCGCGTCCACGACGTACTGGGTCTTGCCGTCGGGGCCGACGACGTACATGAGGTCACCGCCCCGGAGCCGGGAGGGGCCCTCCGTCTTGGACCACTCCTTCCGGGCCAGGACGAACGCCGCCTTCTGGATCGCCCTGCCTCCGGCGCCGGGGCGTTCGCACACCGCCCAGCGTTTGGCGGAGACAGCCTCCTGCGCGGAGGGCAACCGGTCGGGGGCGTAAGGGATGCCGATCGTGGCGCCGTGCGGGAGCTTGCCGCTGTCGAGAACCTTCTCATCGACGGTGATGACGCTGTCCTTGTCCGGCGCGAGGAGAAGTCTGGCGGATGCCATGTTCAGCACCGGGTGCAGCTGTGTCTGCTTGCCCGTCTTCAGCACCACGTAGCGCGTCGTGGATTTGCTGGCCACGATGACATGTGCACCCGGCTCGTCCCAGCCCTTGGGCGCGGTCGGGCTGAACAGACCGATCGCCCCGAACACCGCCAGGATCACGATGCCGACGATGACACCGGGAAGCACCGCTCGCAGCGGCTTGGGAGCACCTTCCTCGGATCCCGTGGGCGATGGACGGAGGAAGGACGCGAGCATGCGGCGCTTCGCGAAGGTGTAGGCGTTGAGTTCGTCCCGCCGAGATGCCATGTGTCTCGCTACTCTCCCCGTGCTGAGCTGTGAAGGGGCGGTCAAGAATCCGCGTGCTCCGCGCCGCCCCCTCGGCCGCCTACGGTGCCATGACTGTCAGCACCGGCCCCTACTATGCCTGTTGTGAGGCACTGCCCGTGGCACGGGTAGTCTGCTGAGGCCCTCGGCAGGGGCCGCGCACGTGAGATTTCGGGAGAGTTCGGGGGGTTTGCATTGGTGGCTTCCGCAACGCGGACCCGGTCGCGATCGCAACCGGGCGACAGCGGGCGCTCAGGCACCCGTGTTCCCCCGTCCGGCGCGCCGTCGGACCGTTCATCGACGTCGCGGTCACCGGAGCATGTCGTGCCGCACCCGGTGTCACGTGCGCGGCGTGGCGGGTCGGTCGTGCGTCAGCGGCTGGTACTGGTGGAGCTTGCCGCCGCGCTGCTGGTGTGCGGTTGGGTCACCGGCCCCCTCGCCATGGTGCCCGCGGCTGTCGTCGCCGTCGGGCTGGTGCTGTTGGCGTTCGTGCGGCGGCGGGGGCGTTCGCTGCCGGAGTGGCTGGTGATCGCGCGGGCGTTGCGGGCGCGGCAGCGGAGGGCGGCGAGCACGCCGGTGCCGCCGGGGATCGAGCCGGGGCTGGCGCCGGTCGTCGAGTGCGAGCCGGCGCTGCGGACGTGTTCCTTCGGCGGGCGGGACCGGCGCCCGGTGGGCATGGTGGGGGACGGCACGTTCCTCAGTGCCGTGGTGCAGGTGGAGTCGGACGTCACCGCGCTGCGGGCGGAGGGGGGCCGGCAGCCGTTGCCGGTCGCGCTGGTGCGCGACGCGCTGGAGGTGGACGGGATACGCCTGGAGTCGGCGCAGATCGTGCTGCACACCCAGCCGGCGCCGGCGCTGCATCTGCCGCAGCACTCGGTGGCGGTCACCAACTACCGCCCGTTGCAGGAGCAGACCGGGGCCCCGGCGGTGCGGATCGTGTGGGTCGCGCTGAAGCTCGATCCCGAGCTGTGCCGTGAGGCCGTGGCGGCGCGCGGCGGCGGGCTGGTCGGGGCGCAGAAGTGTCTGGCGCGGGTCGCCGACCATCTGGCGAGCCGGCTCACCGGTGCCGGGTTCCGTACGACTGTGCTCGACGAGGAGGAGCTGACGGCCGCGCTGGCCACGTCCGCGTGTGCCAACCCGCTGGTGACCGCGGAGGCCGGGCGGACCGAGACCCGGGAGCGGCGCACGGAGGAGTCCGGGCGCAGCTGGCGGTGCGACAACCGCCGGCACACCACGTACTGGGTGCGGCGGTGGCCTCAAGTCGGTGGCGCGGGGCCGTCGTTGCCGCAGCTGGTGGGTGTGCTGACCCGGGTGCCGGCGCTCGCGACGACGTTCAGTCTGACGCTGTGGCGCGGGGATCGGCAGGAGACGGCGCTGTGCGGGCATGTGCGGGTGACCGGGCGCAGCGACGACGAACTGGTGGCCGCGCGGCGGGCTCTGCAGGATGCCGCGCGGCAGGCGGGCGCGCAGCTCGCCCGTCTGGACCGGGAGCAGGTGCCCGGCATGCTCGCCACGCTGCCTCTGGGAGGTGCTCGGTGACCGTCACGACCACGCGGGCGACCAGCCGGTCCACACCGGCCCGCGATCCGGGGCTCGCCGCCCGCTTCGGCGGGGGGCTGCGTGACCGGCTGCGCGGGGGTTTCGGGCTGATCGGTCCGCGGCACGGGCGGCACACGCTGCCCGCGGAGCAGCTGGACGCGCTGACACTGCCCATCGGGGACGACGGTGTCGTCGTCGGTGTGGACACCACGGGCCAGCCCGCGATCCTCGGCATCAACCGCCCGACGCCGTACGACGTCGTGCTCATCGGCAGTCTGTGGACGGCGCAGGTGATCGCGTTGCGGGCGGCGGCCACCGGGGCGCGGGTGGCGGTGGAGACGGGCCGGCCGCAGGCCTGGATGCAGATGGTGCATGCCATGGGCGGCGGGCAGAACGGCCTGGCGGTGTACGAGGTGGGCCGGGTTCCTCCGCAGGGTGCCTCGGCGGGCACGCCGGTGCTGGTGGTGCGGGACTGCGGTATGCGGCCGCCGCGCGGGCGGGTGGTGTCGGGTCCGTGGCAGTCGGTGCTGACGCTGCTGCCGTATCTCAGTCCGGTGGCTCCCCGGCTGATCCGTCAGGCCCGGCTCGTGGGCGTGCAGCGGATCTCGCCGGACGAGGCGGCGGAGCTGAGCCGCACCATGGCGTTGCCGCGGACCGACATGGAGTCCCTGCCGACGCTTCCCGACGGGGTCACCCTCTGGTGCGGCGACCGGGACCGGCAGTACGTGATGACACAGCCCACCGATGCCGAGATCGGACTGCTCGGCACGCCGCGCCGGATGGACTGACGGGCCGGGGTGCGCGGGGCGCGGGCGCGTGCCGGAGGCGCGGCGGGTGCGCTGGAGGTACGGGCTGCGGGTCGTCCGGTTGCGCGGTCGTCCGGTTGCGCGGTCGTCCATGGGCGGTGGGTCGGCGGCTGTGGCCGGCGGCGTGAGCCGCTGCTGCGGGAGGGGAGTTCGTCGGCGGGTTCCGGCGTTTCCCGGCGGTGTGTTCTGACCTGACGGGGTGTCGGGCCGCCCGGGCGGACGGACGGAGGGGCGAGCGGACGGCCGGGCGGTGTGAGGGCGCCGGGTGGGCGTCCGGTGCGACCAGGAAGTGGTGTTCAGCAGGTTTGATGTGGTTTGGTCCGGTGTGGCGGGGGTGTGTTCCGGAGCTCGGATGTGCAGGGGCGCGGGTGCCGGGGTGTGAGCGCCGGACGGGCCTGACGTGAGCGCCGTCGTGACGATTAGGCTGGGTCCGGGCGCCTCATCAGAACCCGCGGCTGGGCCGTCGGCGCCCCGGGGGAGGCCCGGACGGTCCGGACGGCCGCACGGGCCGGTGTTCCGGTCGCCGGACGGCTGCTTCGACCGCTCCCCTACGAGGCGAACGGTCGCCCCAGCACGGCATGAGGGTGCTCGACCACACCAGGAGGAATTGTGAACAGCGATCGGGACGGGATCCGCGGGGGCTGGGACACACCCGGCGATGACCAGTCCGACGCGGAGTCCGCCGTCGAGACGACGGGCGAGTTCACCATCGACTACGCGCCCCCTGCCTGGTACACGCAGAACGCGTCGAGTCCGGCCGGTGATTCCGCCCCGGCCCCGAGCACTCCTGCTCCGGCGCCGTCCGCGCCCACGCCGCCTCCTCCGCCTCCCCCGGTCGGTCCGCCGCTCGACATCCCCGGTCCGCCGCCGAACAGCGGCTTCCAGCCTGCCTGGCCGCCGCCTCCGCCCGCCCCGACGGCCCCGGCCCCGGAGGCCGGGGGCGACGCCGGGAAGGGCGGTGCGGCCGACGGTGCCACGATGCGTATCTCCGCGGCGGCTCTGAAGCAGGAGTTCGCGAAGCTGGACGCCGCCATCGAGCGTGCGGAGGCCGGGGACGGCTCGCCGGCGGCCTCGGGTGCCGGCGCGGCGCGGGGCGACGAGGCCGGCGAGGGCGCCGAGAAGAGCGGTGCGGCCGGGGAGTCCGGTGCGGCCACCGCCGGGTCGCCGGCGGGTGAGCAGGGTGCCGATGGTGCGGAGGCTGCCTCGCAGGACGCCTCGGGAGCGGACGGTGCGGCGGGGGCCTCCGGTGACACGGGTGGCCACAAGGCCGGCGGGGACGGTGCGTCCGGCTCCGGTGAGCAGTCCTCCGACAACAACCAGGCCGCCGACGGCCAGTCTTCCGACGACCGGGCCAGCGGGGACCAGTCCTCCGGCAGCGGCACGGACGGCGCCGGCGCCGAGGCCGGTGGTGACGGTGCCGACGGCGACAGCGGTGCCGTAAGTTCCGCGTCCGGGGACGCCTCGGGGGCTGCCGGTGCCGCCGGTGCGCCGTCGGCTACGCCGCAGGGTGCGGTGCCGCCGTCCGCGCCGCTCCCGCCCGCCACGCCGCAGTGGCCCGGTCAGCCGCAGCCTCAGCCGCAGGGGCAGGGGCAGCCCGGTGTGCCCGGGCAGCCGCCGTTCGCGCCGCAGGCGCCCCAGCCCGCGCCCGCCGCGTGGAACACCCCCGGGCAGCCGGGCGGTTACGGCTTCCCTCAGCCCGGCGTGCCCACTCCGCCCGCGCCCGAGCAGGCCCAGGCGGCCCCGCAGCCGCCGGGACCCGGTGTGCCGGGGGGCTACGGCTTCCCCCAGCCCGGCGTGCCCACTCCGCCCGCGCCCGAGCAGGCCCAGGCGGCCCCGCAGCCGCCGGGACCCGGTGTGCCGGGGGG
>NZ_BNBV01000030.1:0-28905 GCF_014656135.1 Streptomyces thermodiastaticus | reverse complement strand
GGGGTTACGGCTTCCCCCAGCCCGGTGGTTACGGCTTCCCGCAGCAGCCCGGCCCGTCCGCGCAGCCCGCGCAGGCAGGACAGCCGCAGCCGGGTCAACCAGGTCAACCGGGCCAGCAGCCCGGGCAGCAGCCCGCCGATCCGCGGGCCGGAGGCGCCTGGCCGCAGCCCATACAGCACGACCAGCGGCAGCCCACCAACCCGGGTGTGGCGCCGCTGGGTTACACCGCGGCCGTCGAGCTGTCCTCCGACCGGCTGCTGAACACCAAGAAGCAGAAGGCACGCAGCCAGCGGCCGGGGGCGGGCGGCTCCCGGTTCCGCCTGGGTGCGAAGAAGGAGGAGGCCGAGCGGCAGCGGAAGCTGGAGCTGATCCGGACGCCGGTGCTGTCCTGCTACCGGATCGCGGTCATCAGCCTCAAGGGCGGCGTCGGCAAGACGACGACCACGACCGCGCTGGGCTCCACGCTCGCCACCGAACGCCAGGACAAGATCCTCGCGATCGACGCCAACCCGGACGCCGGCACGCTGGGGCGACGGGTGCGCCGGGAGACCGGGGCCACGATCCGTGACCTCGTCCAGGCGATCCCGTACCTGCACTCGTACATGGACATCCGGCGGTTCACCTC
This sequence comes from Streptomyces thermodiastaticus, assembly GCF_014656135.1. GTDB lineage: Bacteria > Actinomycetota > Actinomycetes > Streptomycetales > Streptomycetaceae > Streptomyces > Streptomyces thermodiastaticus. Next base: position 28,280 of record NZ_BNBV01000030.1, on the reverse strand, counting down.
GCAGGCGCCCTCCGGTCTGGAGATCATCGCCAACGACGTCGACCCTGCGGTGTCCACGACGTTCAACGACGAGGACTACCGGCGTGCGATCGACGTCCTGGGCAAGCAGTACCCGATCATCCTGACGGACTCCGGCACCGGTCTGCTGTACAGCGCCATGCGCGGGGTGCTGGACCTCGCCGACCAGCTGATCATCATCTCCACGCCGTCCGTGGACGGCGCGAGCAGCGCCAGTACGACGCTGGACTGGCTGTCCGCGCACGGGTACTCGGACCTGGTGGCGCGGTCCATCACCGTGATCTCCGGGGTGCGCGAGACCGGCAAGATGATCAAGGTGGAGGACATCGTCGCGCACTTCGAGACGCGCTGCCGGGGTGTGGTCGTGGTGCCGTTCGACGAGCACCTGGCCGCCGGTGCCGAGCTCGACCTGGACATGATGCGGCCGAAGACGCGCGAGGCGTACTTCAACCTGGCCGCGATGGTCGCCGAGGACTTCGTGCGGCACCAGCAGTCGCAGGGGCTGTGGACCTCCGACGGCAACCCGCCCCCGGTGGCCGCCCCGCCGCTGCCGAACCAGCCCGTGCCGGGCCAGCCGGGCCAGCCCGGGCAGCCGTTCCCCGGCCAGCCGGGCCAGCCGTATCCCGGGCAGCCGGGGCCGTACGCGCCGCCGCAGCAGCCGGGGCAGCCGCCGCAGGGCTGGGGTCCCCCGCCGGGACAGCCGGGGCAGCCGTATCCGCCCCAGGCGGGTCAGCCCATGCCTCCGCAGCAGCCGGCCCCGCCGTTCCCCCCGCAGCCGGGGTACGGCTATCCGCAGCCGCCGCAGGGGCAGACCCCGCCTCCTCCGCCGCCGCCCCAGCAGTGACCGGCCCGGCCCGCAGCACGCCGGGCCGCCCCGCTCCCGCAAGGCCCGCGCCGTCCCCACGGCGCGGGCCTTGCCGCGTCCGTGGTGGCCCTGTGCGCCGCAGCGGAGCCGACGCGCGCCGTTCTGCACGCCGGTCCGCGCGTCGTTCTGCACGCCGGTCCGCGCGCCGTTCTGCACGCCGGTCCGCGCGCGGCCTCCCGCCGTGCCGGCCGGCAGCGCGTCAGCACCACCCGTCCGACGCGCCGTGACGAGCAGTTCTTCACCACCCGTCCTGCGGGTGGCCCCGCTCGGGCCGGCCGGCGGGATCTCGCCGTCACGCTCTCACCAGCGAGGCGTCAAAGGTCTCCACCAATGTGGGTGACGGGTCGTCCGTCTCGTCGTTTACGCAGGCCAGGGCGGGTTTGACACACCGTTGACGGGCGCAGACTGCCGCTGATAGACACACTCTTCATTCCGTCGGCGTCCGGCCGATCGAACCTGATCCTTCACATCCATATCCGCTCACACCTGTACATCTCCGCTCTCCACTCAGCACTACTCCGTTCACGACCGTCGGAGCCCGTTCCAGCCCGTTCCAGCCTGTTCCCACCGTCTCGCCGAGGGCGTACGAGCGCTCTCGCGAGCGACGACGCGAGGTCACCGAGCCATGAACACACACGATCAGCACGGCAGAGGCAGAGGACGCACCACCCCCGGCCGGGGCAGGAGGCGGCTTGCGGCCGCCGTGGGCGCCGCCGCTCTCGTCCTCGCCTCCGGGCTCGCGACCCCGGCCGCGGCGCAGCCGGCCCGCGCGGCGCAGACCGCGCAGACCGCTCAGGCCGCGCAGGACGGGAAGGACGACAAGGGCGGCAAGGTGCTCACGGTCGCCGTCGCGCAGAGCGTCGACTCGCTCAGCCCCTTCCTGGCGGTCAGGCTGGTCAGCACCAGCATCAACCGGCTGATGTACGAGTACCTGACCAACTACGACCCCAAGGACGCCCACCCGGTCCCGGCCCTGGCCACCCGCTGGGAGTCCTCGCCGGACAAGCTGACCTGGACGTACACGATCCGCTCGGGCGTGAAGTGGTCGGACGGGAAGCCGGTCACCGCCGAGGACGCGGCGTGGACCTTCACCACGATGATGACCGACTCCGGCGCCGCCACCGCCAACGGCAGCTTCGTCGGCAACTTCGCGAAGGTCACCGCGCCCAGCCCCACCCAGCTGGTGATCCGGCTGAAGAAGCCGCAGGCCACCATGACGGCGCTGGACGTGCCGATCGTGCCGAAGCACATCTGGGAGAAGGTCGGCGACTTCTCGAAGTTCAACAACGACACGACCTTTCCCATCGTCGGGGACGGCCCGTTCATCCTCACGGACTACAAGCCCGACAGCTATGTGCGGCTGAAGGCCAACAAGGACTTCTGGCGCGGTGCGCCCAAGTTCGACGAGCTGGTCTTCCGCTACTACAAGGACCAGGACGCCGCCGTGGCCGCGCTGCGCAAGGGCGAGGTCTCCTTCGTGGCCGGCTCGCCGTCGCTGACGCCCGCCCAGGCCGCCTCCCTCAAGGGCGACAAGAACATCCACGTCAACGACGCTCCCGGCCGCCGGTTCTACGCCCTGGCCACCAACCCGGGCGCGCGGGCGAAGAACGGCGAGAAGTTCGGTGACGGCGACCCGTCGCTGCTGGACGAGCGGGTGCGGCACGCGCTGTTCATGGCGGTGGACCGCAAGACCATCGTCGACAAGGTCTTCCAGGGCCACGCGGTCGAGGGCCAGGGGTACATCCCGCCGCGCTTCTCGCAGTACTTCTGGAAGCCGTCGGCGGGCCAGGAGCTGGCGTACGACCCGGCCGAGGCGGCGCGACTGCTGGACGAGGCGGGGTACAAGAAGAACACGGATGGCAAGCGCGTGGGCAAGGACGGCAAGCCGCTGCAGTACCGCGTGCTGTGCCACGCCACCGACCCGAACGACAAGGCGGTCGGCAAGTATTTGCAGGAGTGGTGGGGCAAGCTCGGCATCGGGGTGACCCTGGACTGCCTGGACAACGTCACCGACCCGTGGCTGGCCGGCACGTACGACCTGGCCTTCGACGGCTGGTCCGTCAACCCCGACCCGGATTTCGTGCTGTCCATCCACACCTGCGGCGCCCTGCCGCAGACCCCCAAGGACACCGGCGCCACCGACAACTTCATCTGCGACAAGACCTATGACGAGCTGTACGCCAAGCAGCTCGCCGAGTACGACCCCGCCAAGCGGGCCGCCCTCGTCAAGCAGATGGAGTCGCGGCTGTACGACCTGGGGTACATGAACGTCATGGCCTATCCGAACGCGGTGGAGGCCTACCGCACGGACCAGATCAAGTCGATCACCACCATGCCCTCGGCGGCGGGCAACATCTACGGGCAGGACGGCTACTGGAGCTGGTGGTCGGCCGTGCCCGCGGACTCCTCCGGCTCCTCCGGCGGTTCGTCCTCCACGGGGATCGTCGTCGGGATCGTCGTGGGTGTCGTGGTGGTCGCCGGGCTCGGTGTGCTCGTCGCGGTGCGCCGCCGGGCCACCGCCGACGACCGCGAGTAGGCAGGCACCATGACCGCTGAAGCCACCCCCTCGACGGTCGCCGGCCCGGACGACACCGGGCCGGCGGGCGCCGGGCGCACGCCCCGGCCTCGCTCCACCGCCGCGTATCTGCGGTACGCGGCGGGCAAGCTGGCCGGTGCGGTCGTGTCGCTGCTCGCCGTGCTGGTGACCAGTTTCTTCCTCTTCCGGCTGATCCCGGGCGACCCGGTGAAGTTCATGACCGGCGGCCGCCCGGTGTCGGCCGAGCAGATCGCCGCCTACCGCCGGGAGTTCGGGCTGGACCTGCCGCTGTGGCGGCAGTTCACCGACTACTGCGGCAAGGCGCTGACCGGGGACCTGGGCACCTCGTACCAGTTCCATGTGCCGGTCATCGACAAGATCTCCGAGGCGCTGCCGAACACGCTGCTGCTGACCGGCACGGCCTTCGTCCTGTACACCGCGCTGGGCATCGTGCTCGGCACCCGTGCGGCCTGGCGGCACGGCGGGCTCGGCGACCGGTTCCACACCGGGCTGGCGCTGACCCTGTACTCCATCCCGTCGTTCTGGCTGGGACTGCTGCTGATCATCGTGCTGTCGGTGGGAGTCGGGCCCGTCCCGGGCCTGTTCCCGACCGGCGGCATGGAGTCGGGGGGCGAGACCGGCTTCGCCCACGTCGTGGACGTCGTGCACCACATGGTGCTGCCGGTGGTGACCCTCGTCGCGGTGGAGTACGGGCAGACGCTGCTGGTCACCCGGTCGGCGCTGCTGGACGAGATGGGCGGGGACTATCTGACGACGGCGCGGGCCAAGGGGCTGCGCGACGACCTGGTGCGGCGCCGGCACGCGGTGCCCAACGCGCTGCTGCCGACCGTCACCCTGATCTTCGTCAACCTCGGCCGGACGGTCGCCGGTGTCATCCTCGTCGAGACGGTGTTCTCCTGGCCGGGGCTCGGCGGGCTGTTCTACCAGGCGCTGAGCGTGCCCGACCTGCCGCTGGTGCAGGGTCTGTTCTTCGTCTTCGCCGCGGCGGTGATCGTCATGAACACCCTCGCCGACCTGCTGTATCCGCTGCTCGACCCGAGGGTGGGCCGATGACGACAGCCAACACACCGAAGACGACGAAGACCTCGGAGCCCGGGACGCCTCCGGCCGCCGCCGGAGCCCGGGACGCCGCGGCCCGTGGTCCGCGCGCCCTGGCCTGGCAGCGCCGGCGGGCGTCGGCGGCACGGTTCTGGGCGGAGTACCGCAGACACCGGGCGGGCGTGGTCGGGCTCGCCGCGCTGGTGCTGTTCGCGCTGGTGGCGCTGACCGCGCCGTGGACCGTCGGCTCCGACGTGGCGAGCGTGACCGACGCCCCGGGCCGGCCGCTGCAGGGGCCGAGCGGTCAGTTCCCGCTGGGTACCGACCAGTTCGGGCGCGACCTGCTGGGGCTGGTGATCTGGGGCTCGCGGGTCTCGCTGCTGGTGGGGCTGCTCGCGGCCGTGCTGTCGGTGGCGATCGGCGCGGTCATCGGCATCACCGCCGGGCACTTCCGCGGCTGGTACGCCACGGTGATCATGCGGGTGACCGACTGGTTCCTGGTGATGCCGACGCTGGTGCTGGCGATCGCGCTGGCCACCGTGCTGTCCCGGTCGCTGGGCACCGTGATCCTCGCGATCGGGGTGACGACCTGGCCGACCACGGCCCGGCTGGTGCGCGCGCAGACCCTCGCGGTGGAGTCACGGCCGTACATCGAACGCGCCAAGGCGCTCGGCGGCGGGCACTGGCACATCATGTCCCGGCATGTGCTGCCCAATGTGATGCCGCTGATCCTCGCCCAGACGACGCTGATCATCTCCTCGGCGATCCTGTCGGAGGCGACGCTGGCCTTCCTCGGGCTCGGTGACCCGACGATCGTGTCCTGGGGCGGGCTGCTGCAGGACGCCCGCGAGGCGGGCGCGGTCAGCTCCGGCGACTGGTGGTACCTGGTGCCGCCGGGCATCGCGATCGCCGTCGTGGCGCTGGCGTTCACACTGTGCGGGCGCGCGGTGGAGGCCGTGCTCAACCCGCGGCTGGGGGTGGCCCGATGAGCCTGCTCGAAGTACGGAATCTGCACGTGACCTATCCGGGCGGCGCGGCCGCCGTGCGCGGGGTCGACCTGTCCCTCGGCGCCGGCGAGAAGCTCGGCATCGCGGGCGAGTCCGGGTGCGGCAAGTCCACGCTGGCGCTCGCGCTGCTGCGGCTGCTGCCCGCCGGGGCCCGGGTCGACGGGGAGATCCTGCTGGACGGCGAGGACGTGCTCACCATGAAGTGGGGGCAGGTCCGCGCGGTGCGCTGGGCGGGCGCCTCGATCGTCTTCCAGGGCGCCATGCACTCCCTCAACGCCGTGCACCGGGTCGGCGACCAGATCGCCGAGCCCATCCTGCTGCACCGCAAAGCCACTTCGGCGGGCGCGAAGAAGAAGGCGGGCGAACTGCTGGAGCAGGTGGGGCTGCCGGCGGCACGGGCGAGCGCGTATCCGCACGAGCTGTCCGGCGGGCAGCGGCAGCGCGTGATGATCGCGATGGCGCTGGCCTGCGATCCGCGGCTGATCGTCGCCGACGAGCCCACCACCGCCCTGGACGTGATGATCCAGGCGCAGATCCTGCGGCTGATCCAGGAACTGGTCAGCGAGCAGGACGTGGGCCTGATGATGATCAGTCACGACCTGGCCGTGCTGGCCGACACCTGCGACCGGCTCGCGGTGATGTACGCGGGCCGGGTGGTGGAGGAGGGCCCGGCCCGGCAGGTGTACGACGACGCCCGGCACCCCTACGGCCGGGCGCTGTCGGAGGCGTTCCCGCGGATCGGTGATCCGGCGTCACGGTTCGCTCCGCGCGGGCTGCCGGGCGATCCGCCGGATCCGTCGGCGGTGCCGTCCGGGTGCGCGTTCCATCCGCGCTGCCCGGTCGCGCTGGACAGCTGTGCCGTCGAGGACCAGGTGCTGCGTCAGGCGGGGCCGGGGCGGCGTGCGGCCTGCGTGCTGGTGGACGCCGACGGCACGGCCGCGTCCGCGGCCCCGGCGGCGGCACCCGGCACGGACGCCGCACCCCAGGCGGAGTCCGCAGCGGCCACCGCGGCGGCCGCGGAGTCCGCTGCGGACTCCGCGCAGGACGAGGAAGTGAGGAGCAGCACCGCATGACGGGCACCGAGACGGGCACGTCGCCGCTGCTGAGCGTCGAGGGCCTGCACGTCACCTTCCCGGGGCGCAACGGGGCGGCGCCCGCCCGTGCCGTGGACGGGGTGGACCTGGACATCCGGCCGGGCGAGATCGTGGCGCTGGTCGGCGAGTCCGGCTGCGGCAAGACGACGCTGGCCCGCACGCTGCTCGGGCTGGTCCCGCCGACGAAGGGCCGGGTCACGTTCGACGGCGCCCCGCTGGAGTACTCCGCCCGTGCCCTGAAGGCGTACCGCAAGCGGGTCCAGCTGATCCTGCAGGACCCCAGCGGTTCGCTGAACCCGCGGCACACGGTGTACGACGCGGTGGCCGAGGGCCTGCGCATCCACGGCTTCGACGGGGACGAGCGGGCGGCGGTCGCCGAGGCGCTGTCCCGGGCCGGGCTGCGGCCGCCGGAGCGGTTCTTCCTGCGCTACCCGCACGAGCTGTCCGGCGGGCAGCGGCAGCGGGTGGTCATCGCGGGGGCGCTGGTGCTGCGGCCCGAACTGGTCGTCGCCGACGAGCCGGTGGCCTCCCTGGACGCCTCGGTGCGCGGCGAGATCCTCGCGCTGCTGCTGCGGCTGCGGAACGAGCTGGGGCTGTCGGCGCTGGTGGTGACCCACGACCTGGGGCTGGCCTGGAACATCGCCGACCGGGTGGCGGTGATGTATCTGGGGCGGATCGTGGAGACGGGCGATGTCGAGCAGGTGCTGACGGCGCCCCGGCACCCCTACACCCAGGCGCTGCTGTCGGTGCTGCCCGAGGCCCCGGGCACCCCGGTCGTCCTCACCGGCGAGCCGCCGGACCCCTCGCGGGTGCCGTCCGGGTGCCGTTTCCACGTCCGCTGCCACATCCTGGCGGGCGGGGAGGCGGAGCGTGCGGGGGTCGCCGAGGCCTGCCGCACCCGGGACCTGCCGGTCCTGTCCGGTGACGGAAGCACCCAGGTGGCCTGCCACTGGGCGCTGGCACGAGCCGGGTCCGAGGCGGCGACGCCGTCGGGCTGAGGGGACTCCCGGCGTCCGGGGTGTCCTGGAGCGCCGGGGTGTGTGCGGCGGGCGGCCCGCGGTCTGGGGAGGCGGGCCGCCCGCCGTGCCGTCGGCGACCGGTGCGGCGGCCGCCCGCGGGGGCGTCACCGCGCGCCGGTCGGTCCTGCCGGAAGGGGCGTCACCGCCGGCCGGTCAGTCCTGCCGGCGCTGGTCCGCGGCGATGATCTCGCGGCACTGCTCGACGTCCTGGGTCATCCTCGCCAGCAGCTGCTCCAGCGAGTCGAACGTGGCCTGGCCGCGTACGAAGGCGAGGAAGTCCACGGCCACGTGCAGGCCGTACAGGTCGAGGCCGACCCGGTCGATGGCGTAGGCCTCCACCGTGCGCTCGGTGCCGTCGAACTGCGGGTTGGTGCCCACGGAGATCGCGGCCGGCATCGTCTCCCCCTGGGCGTGCAGGTAGCCGGCGTACACCCCGTCGGCGGGGATCGCGGTGTGCGGCAGGGTCTCGACGTTGGCGGTGGGGAAGCCCAGCTCGCGGCCCCGCTGGGCACCGCGGACGACGACGCCCTCGACGCGGTGGGGGCGGCCCAGGATCTCGCGGGCGCCCTCGACGTCGCCCTCGGCGACCAGGCGCCGGGTCAGCGTGGAGGAGAACGGCTGCCCGCCGCCGGCCTCGCCGGTGACGTACAGGTCGACGACCTCCACCTCGAAGTCGTAGAGCGTGCCCTGCTCGGCGAGGAAGTCGACGGTGCCGGCGGCCTTGTGGCCGAAGCGGAAGTTGGGGCCCTCCACGACCGCCTTGGCGTGCAGCCGGTCCACCAGGACCTTCACCACGAAGTCGGCCGGGGACAGCTTGGAGAACTCGGTGGTGAAGGGCAGCACCAGGACCGCGTCCACGCCGAGCGCCTCCATCAGCTCGGCGCGCCGGTGGTGCGGGGCGAGCAGCGGCGGGTGGCTGCCGGGGCGCACGACCTCGCTGGGGTGCGGGTCGAAGGTGACGACGACGCTGGGCACGCCCAGCTCGCGGGCGCGGTTCACGGCGTGTTCGATGATGAGCTGGTGGCCGCGGTGCACTCCGTCGTAGGAGCCGATGGTGACGACGCTGCGCCCCCAGTCCTGGGGGATGTCCTCCAAGCCACGCCAGCGCTGCACTGTGACCGCTCCTCGTCGAACCCGTGTCCGTGTTGCTGTGGTTGCCTTGCTGCTTGTCCGCAGGTCTAAGGGTGCCATGCCCCGGCTTCGCGGCCCGCATCGGTACGGCCCTGTGACCGGGCACACCTGGCCGTGGGTCCGCGGGAGCCGGCGGGACGGGCCCGGTGGACGGCGGCTTCAAGCGTCCCCAGGCGTCCTCAGGCGGGGACGGGTACCCCGGCGAGGTGCTCGATCGTACGGCGGACGCCGGGCGTCACCAGCACCGCCCAGTCCTGGGGAGCGTGCGCCAGCCAGCCGGCCAGGCGGGCGGCGAACCCGGGGACCTCCTGGCTCAGGGCCACCAGGGAGCGGTCGAATGCGGCGGCGCCGTCCGAGGTGCGGGCCAGCAGCAGGCCGACGCGGTGGACGAGGTCGCGCAGGTCCTCCTCGGCGGTGGAGGCGGCGGCCCGCAGCACCGCGTCGAGGACGGTGGTGACGTCCTGGCCTGCGGGCCGCGCCGACTCCTGCGCCAGGAGAAGGTCGAGGAGTTCCCGGCGCAGCGGTCCCGAGCCGTCCGGGAGGGCGGCATCGGCGACGGCCCGCTCGTCCGGGGCGGGCGTGCCCTGCAGCGGCAGCGGCGCGGCGAGCACGGCGCCCAGCGCGGCCCGCAGCCGGGCAGGGCCGTGTTCGATCAGCCGGCCGGCCAGCGGGAACACCACGGGCCTCGCCGCGGGTCCGTGGCGGAGCCGGCGTGCCACGCACATCGCCACGTCGTCGGCGGTCTCCGGCCGCCGTGCCACCACCTCGCGCAGCACGGCGGCGACCCGGCCGGCGAGGCCGGGCGGGGTGACGTCGGTGAGCGCGCGCAGCACCTCGGCGGTGTCCGGGCCGCGCAGCAGCCGCTCGCCGAAGGCGGCGAGGACGGCCTCCGGGTGGCCGGCCAGGGCCGGGGCCAGGGCGCCGGGCGGCAGCTGCGGGTCGCCGGCCGCGAAGAGTTTCAGCGCCTGCGGCAGGTGGGCGGCGCGGGTGTGCGGGTCGGCCACGAGGAGGGCGAGCGCGCTGCCGTGCAGGGCGGCGTCGGCGGGCCGGGCGAGCACGGCGAGGGCGGCGCGGCGCAGCGGGGCACGGTCGTCCTCGGTGCGGGTGTGCGGGGCGGTGCGCAGGGCGCAGGAGAGGGCCGTGGCCCGCCGCTGCGGGCGTTCGTCCCGGGCCCACCGCTCGACGGCCCGGCAGAGCACGGCCGGTTCCTCCTCGGCGAGCGCGGCCAGCACTTCCCCGGCGCGCGGGTGGCCGCAGCCGGCGAGCAGCTCGGCCAGCTCGTCCTCGGCGCCCGCGCGGTGGGTGTGCAGCAGCGCCTGTGCGGCGGTGGCCACGGTCGCCCGGGGAGTCGCGGGCAGCGGCCGTTCGTCGTCGAACCAGCGGATCAGGTGCGGCTGCACGGCGGCGGGATCGGCGGCGAGGAGCTGTGCGACGGCGTCGAGAAAGCGGGGCCGGGGCTGGAGCGGGTGCGCCCTGCCGTCGTCGCCGTGCCGGGGCAGGCCGGTGCCGGGGGGCGGGGGCGTGTGCGGGTCGTGGTGTGCGCCGGTGGTGCCGCCGGGCGGCGGGCCGTCGGCGACGAGCAGCCGGCGCAGCAGGTCGCAGCGTTCGGCCAGGGGCAGGTGCAGCGCGGTCCAGAAGCCGGGGCCGAAGCCGTGGGGCACGGGCAGGCCGCACTGCTGCCAGACCACGATGCGGTCGGCGAGCAGCCGCAGCACCCGCAGGTACGGCGTCGCGTCCGGCAGCCGCAGCAGGACGCCGGAGAGCAGCCGGGACGCCCACCAGTTGTGCGGGTCGCCGTCCAGGGCGCACATCAGCTCCTCCAGCCGCACGGCGAGCCGGCGCGGGCCGTACCGGCGGGCCGGCTGGAGCAGGGCCTGGACGACGGGGCCGATGCGGTGGTGCGGGACGGACAGAGGCCGGGGCCCCTCCCCCGGGATGTGCCGGCGGTGGACCAGGACGCGCAGCGCTTCGTCCAGGTCGAGGTGGAGGCCCTGGAGCCAGTCGGCGAGGTCCTCGTGGGCGAAGCGGTAGCCGTCGCCGGCGGGCACGAGCAGGCCCTCGGCGAGCACGGCGGACGCCCAGCCGGTGCCGCCGCCCAGGCGGGCGGGGGCCGTGCCCCAGGGGAAGACCTCCTCGAACGTCTCCCGGTCCAGTTCCGCGTGTCCGCGCTCCAGGCTGCGCCGGGCGGCCTCGTGCACCTGTCCGGCGACCTTGGCGGCGAGGCGCCGGACGGCGGTGCCGCGCAGGCCGTTCTGCGCGGCCAGGCGCACCGCGATGCGCAGGCACACCAGGTCCAGGTGGGCGGCGAGGACGTCGGTGTGGTCCAGCTGCCCCCGGCCGGGTGCGCCGGGCAGGGCGGCGCGCACCTCGGCCAGGAGCCGGACGGTGAGCGGATGGCGGGCGTCGGCCTCGGCGAGGGCGCCGTCGGGGACGCCGTAGCGGGCGCGCGCCTCGCGGGCCTCCTCGGCGGTGAGGTCGCCCAGGCGCAGGCAGGGCGGGAGGGGGACGCCGGTGTCGGGCGGCGCAGCGGGCCGGGGGCGCGGGGCGGCGCCTTCGCCGCCGAGGGTGCCGGTGCCGGGAGCGTGCAGGGACTCGGGAGGAAAGAGCGCCCCGGCCTGCTCCCAGTACTCCGGGCGGCAGGCCAGCACGAGCCGTGCCCCGGTGCCGCGCAGCCAGCGCAGGGTGCCCTCGGTCCAGTCGGCGAGCCGGCGGGCCAGGGCAGGTGGCATCTCCTCGGGGCCGTCCACCAGGAGCAGCAGCGGCCGGCCCTGGGCGCGGGCGAGGCGGGCGAGGCGGTCCGCGGTGAGGTCGGTGACCTCGGTCGGCAGCGGTGACCGCGCGGCGGCGACGATTCTGGCCGCCCGGTCCAGGGCGCGTCTCGCCGCGTCGGCGACCGAGGTGTCGGCGCCGTCGAGGTCGGCCCCCCGCAGCCACAGGGTGGGCGCGGGCGCCGCACCGCGTGCACGGCGGGCGGCGAGCGCGGCCAGTTCGCTGGTGCGTCCGGTGCCGGGTGCGCCGACCAGGCCCAGCACGGCGGCGTCGCCCGCGCCGAACGCGTCCAGTGCGGCGGCGATCGCGGGCCGTTCGACCAAGGGGACGGGCCGGGCGGGGTGCGCGGCGGGAGCGTCGAGGGCGTAAGCCGCTCCCCCGCCTTCGCAGGACAGCGCGAACGGCTCGAGCGGCGGAAGGAGGACGGCGTCCTCGCCCGCGCGGTGTGCCAGGGCGCCCGCGGGTCCGTCCTGGGCCACGGAGGTGGCCGTGAGTTCCACGGCGCCCGCCAGGTTGAGGTCGGGGCCGTAGGCGGGGACCGTGGCCGCGTTGCGGGCGAGCAGCTCGGCCAGCGGATCGCCGGCGCCGTGGGCGGCCTCGGTGCGCGGTGTGCGGGGGCGCCCGGGGCCCAGCGGCACCGCGAACCCGGCCTCCCGCCCGCCGGAGCGCAGGGCCGTGCCGAGCACGCCGACGACGGCGCCGGTGGCCGCGTCGAGCACCGGGCCGCCGGCGGCGCCGCCGCCCGGCCTGAGCGCGTCGCGGCCCGCGGTGCCGATGGCCAGTTCCAGGACGCCGTCCACCGTGCGGGGCCCGTCCGGGGCCTCGTACGTGGCGGCGCAGGCGCCCAGGACGCGGGCCTCGCGCCAACCGCCGGCGGCGATGCGGACGTAGGTGCCGGGGCGTACGGCCCCGCGCGCGGTGACCGGCAGCGGGGTGAGGGCGAGGCCCTCGGTGCGGATCAGGGCGAGGCCCAGCTCGGGCAGCGCGGTGACGGCGTCGGCGCTGACCACGCAGGAGCGCTCTTCGGCGCCGGGTGCGTCGAGCAGGAGGCGGTCGAGCCCGGCGACGGCCTCGTGGCTGGTGACGAGGGTGCCGTGGTGGTCGGCGGCGAATCCGGTGCCGCGCGGGCGTCCGGCCAGGTCGCGGATGCGGACCAGCGCGGCGTCCAGCAGGCGGTCCCGGGCCTCGTCCGCGCCCGGCTCCGGGACGGCCGCCGGCAGCGGGCCGCCGCCGGACCGCGTGCCCCGGGGCTCCGCTGCCGTCATGTCGTACCTCCCCGCCGTGCCGTCGTGCACCCCCGGCCACCGACGGTAGGCACCGAGTGATCAGCGGGAAAGCTCGTGCCTCGAACGCGCCCCCTTGCGCTCCCCTGGTTCACTCCGCGCGCCTGCCCGAGCGGGTGAATGGGCGGGCGTGGCTGGATAGATCTTCAGAGGGGGAACCGAGGGGGGACCCGTGGAGCGGCGGCTGTGGAACACCCCGTGACCGCCGCTCCACGGGCAAAGCGCCCGCCGGCCGTCCCCGGTCAGCCGAAGACGGCGAGGCTCTTGGCCTTGCCGCGCTGGGCCTCCACGAGCGCGAGGAAGCGGTCCTCGGGGCCGAAGACCGCGACGGGGCCCCGGCCCGCGTACTCGTCGGGCATCTCCAGCCGCACCCCGTTGGTGAGCAGCCGGGCACGGCGGGCGTCGACGTCCCAGCGGGGGAACGCCGCGGCGGCGGCCTCGGCGACCGGCATGATCTCAAGCTTCTCCTGGAGCCGGTCCAGGCTGCGTGCCGCGTCCAGCCCGTAGGGCCCGACCCGGGTGCGGCGCAGCGCGGTGAGGTGGCCGCCCACGCCGAGGTCGGCGCCCAGGTCGCGGGCGAGGGCGCGGATGTAGGTCCCGGAGGAGCACACCACGGAAACGACCAGGTCGAGCACCGGGGTGCCGTCCTCGGCGACCTCGCCGCGGACGTCGTGGACCTGGAAGGAGGAGACGGTCACCGGGCGGGCCGGGATGTCGAAGTCCTCGCCCTCCCGGGCCCGCTTGTAGGACCGCACACCGTTGATCTTGATGGCGCTGACCTTGGACGGGACCTGCATGATGTCACCGCTCAGCTTGGCGACGGCGGCGTCGATCGCCTCGCGGGTGACGCCGGAGGCGTCGGCGGCGGAGGTGATCTCGCCCTCGGCGTCGTCGGTGACCGTGTTCTGGCCGAGCCGGACGGTGCCGAGGTACTCCTTCTCGGTCAGCGCGAGATGGCCCAGCAGCTTGGTGGCCTTCTCCACGCCGAGGACGAGGACGCCGGTGGCCATCGGGTCGAGGGTGCCGGCGTGGCCGACGCGCCGGGTCCCGGCGATCCCGCGCATCTTGGCCACGACGTCGTGCGAGGTGAAGCCCGCCGGTTTGTCGACGATGACAAGACCGTCGGGCGGAGTGGGCTTGCTGGTCATGCGGTGGTGTCGTCCGTCCCGTCGGCGTCGTCCGCGTCGACCGGCTTGCGGTACGGGTCCGCGCCGCCGGCGTAGGTGGCGCCCGCGGACGCCTCGCGCACCTTCGCGTCGGAGGCGCGCGCCTTGTCGAGGAGGTCCTCGATGGTCCGGGCGGTCTCCGGCAGGGCGTCCGCGACGAAGGTGAGGGTCGGGGTGAACTTCACGCCCGCCGCGCGTCCGACCTCCGAGCGCAGGACGCCCTTGGCGCTCTCCAGGCCGGCCGCGGCCGCCTTGCGTGTCTCGTCGTCGCCGTAGACCGTGTAGAAGACGGTCGCCTCCCGCAGGTCGCCCGTGACCCTGGTGTCCGTGATGGTGACGTGCGAGCCGAGCCGCGGGTCCTTGATCCCGCGCTGCAGCTTCTGGGCCACCACCTCCCGGATGAGGTCCGCCAGCCTTTTCGCCCGCGCGTTGTCGGCCACTGGTCCGTCTCCCGTTCTTTCTTCTTCTGCGTTTCGCTGGTGTGCTCTCGGGTGGGGTGCGGCACCGTCGGGCCGTCCTCACGCGACGCCGTCTAGTCGTCCTCGCCGTGGAAACGGCGCCGGACGGACAGCAGCTCCACCTCCGGGCGGCCGGCGACCAGCCGCTCGCACCGGTCCAGCACGTCGGTCAGGTGCGTCGCGTCGCCCGAGACGGCGGCCAGGCCGATGACGGCCCGGCGGTGGAGGTTCAGGTGATCCACCTCGGCCACGCTGACCGCGAACCTGCGCTGCAGCTCGGCGACGATCGGGCGGACGACGGAGCGCTTCTGCTTCAGCGAGCGGACGTCGCCGAGGAGGAGGTCGAAGGACAGAGTCCCCACGTACATGTGTGTGCCGGATTGCCCGCCGGTACGGGATCGATGGTCCTGCCGTCGGTCGGGCAGGGACATCAAGCACGGTACCGCGATCCCGCCTGCGGCTCGACGGGGTTCTGCCCGCCCGCCGCACGGGCGGGCCTGCCCGGCGCCCGCGGCCCGTGCCCTGCCGCGCACCGGACGGGCCGGTGGGCCGTGCGGCCGCGACACGGCCGACCGGCCGGCGGGAACACGTCCCGCCGGCCGGTCGGTGCCACAGGCGTCAGGCCCGCGGCTTCTCGCGCAGCTCGTACGTCGCGATGATGTCGTCGACCTTGATGTCGTTGAAGTTGCCGAGGTTGATACCGCCCTCGAACCCTTCGCGGATCTCGGTGACGTCGTCCTTGAAGCGACGCAGGCCCTCGATGGTGAGGTTCTCCGCCACGACCTTGCCGTCGCGGATGAGGCGCGCCTTGGCGTTCCTCCTGACCTCGCCGGAGCGGATGATGACACCCGCGATGTTGCCCAGCTTGGACGACTTGAAGATCTCGCGGATCTCCGCCGTGCCCAGCTCGACCTCTTCGTACTCCGGCTTGAGCATGCCCTTCAGGGCCGCCTCGATCTCCTCGATCGCCTGGTAGATGACCGAGTAGTAGCGGACGTCCACGCCCTCGCGCTCCGCCATCTGCTGGGCCCGTCCGGCGGCGCGGACGTTGAAGCCGATGACGATCGCGTCGGAACCCATCGCGAGGTCGATGTCGGACTCCGTGACCGCACCGACGCCGCGGTGCAGGACGCGGATGTCGACCTCCTCGCCGACGTCCAGCTGCAGCAGGGAGGACTCCAGTGCCTCGACGGAACCGGAGGCGTCGCCCTTGATGATCAGGTTCAGCTGCTGGACCTCGCCGGCCTTCAGCACCTTGTCCAGGTCCTCGAGGGAGACGCGGCGCGTGCGCTTGGCGAACGCGGCGTTGCGCTCGCGGGCGGCGCGCTTCTCCGCGATCTGGCGGGCCGTACGGTCCTCCTCGACCACGATGAAGTTGTCGCCCGCGCCCGGGACGTTGGTCAGGCCGAGGACCTGCACCGGCGTCGACGGACCGGCCTCGTAGACGTTGTTGCCGCTGTCGTCGAGCATGGCGCGCACACGGCCGTACGCGTCGCCGACCACCATGGTGTCGCCGACCCGCAGCGTGCCTCGCTGCACCAGGACCGTGGCGACCGCACCGCGGCCGCGGTCCAGGCGGGACTCGATCGCGATGCCCTGGGCGTCCTGCTTCGGGTTGGCCCGCAGGTCCAGCGCGGCGTCCGCGGTGAGGATGACGGCCTCGAGCAGCTGGTCGATGTTCTGGCCCTGCTTGGCGGAGATGTCGACGAACATGGTGTCGCCGCCGTACTCCTCCGCGACCAGGCCGTACTCGGTCAGCTGACCGCGCACCTTGGTCGGGTCCGCGCCCTCGACGTCGATCTTGTTGACCGCGACGACGATCGGCACGTCGGCCGCCTTGGCGTGGTTGAGCGCCTCGACCGTCTGCGGCATCACGCCGTCGTTGGCCGCCACCACGAGGATCGCGATGTCGGTCGACTTCGCACCGCGGGCACGCATGGCGGTGAACGCCTCGTGACCCGGGGTGTCGATGAAGGTGATCGCCCGGTCCTCGCCGTTGACCTCGGTCGTGACCTGGTAGGCACCGATGTGCTGGGTGATGCCGCCGGCCTCGCCCGCGATGACGTTGGTCTTGCGGATCGCGTCGAGCAGGCGGGTCTTGCCGTGGTCGACGTGACCCATGACGGTCACCACCGGCGGGCGGACCACCAGGTCCTCCTCGCTGCCCTGGTCCTCGCCGAACTCGATGTCGAAGGACTCCAGCAGCTCGCGGTCCTCTTCCTCCGGGCTGACGATCTGAACCTTGTAGTTCATCTCCTCGGCCAGGAGCTGCAGCGTCTCGTCGGAGACGGACTGCGTGGCCGTGACCATCTCGCCCAGGTTCATCATGACCGCGACGAGGGAGGCCGGGTTGGCGTTGATCTTCTCCGCGAAGTCGGTGAGCGACGCGCCACGGGAGAGCCGGATGGTCTCGCCGTTGCCGCGCGGCAGCATCACGCCGCCGACGGACGGCGCCTGCATCGCCTCGTACTCCTGACGGCGCTGCCGCTTCGACTTGCGGCCGCGGCGGGCCGGACCGCCGGGACGGCCGAAGGCACCCTGCGTGCCGCCGCGGCCACCGGGACCGCCGGGACGGCCGCCGAAGCCGGGACGGCCACCGCCGCCGCCGAAGCCGCCGCCGGGACGGCCGCCGAAGCCGGGACGGCCACCGCCGCCGCCGGGACGGCCGCCGAAGCCGGGACGGCCACCGCCGCCGCCGGGACGACCGGCACCGGCCGGACCGCGGCCGCCGGGGCCGGGACGCGGACCGGTGGCGGGACGCTGCGGCATCATGCCCGGGTTCGGGCGCGGGCCGGGACGCGGACCGCCCTGCGGGCGCGGCATCGAGCTCGGGGTCGGACGCGGGCCGCCCGGAGCCTGCGGACGCGGACCGCCCTGGCCGCCGGGGGCCTGCGGACGGGGACCGGCGCCGGGCGCGCCGGGACGCGGGGCCTGCGGACGGGGCGCCTGCGGGCGCGCCATGCCGGTGGAGCCGCCGGAAGTGAAGGGGTTGTTGCCCGGGCGCGGGCCGGCCGGACGGGCACCCGGACGCGGGGCCTGGCCGGGACGGGGCGCCTGGCCCTGGCCGGAGGGGCCGGGACGGGCACCGGGCTTCGGGGCACCCGGACGGGCACCGGGACGCGCGGCGGGAGTGGAGGCCGGCGACGGAGCGGTGAACTCCGGGTTGGCCGGCGCGGCCGGGCGCGGACCGGGCTTGGGGCCCGGCGTCGGGCGCGGGCCGGGGGTCGGCGCGGCCGTCGACGGGGACGGTGCCGGGCCGGGCTTGGGGGCGGCCGGCTTCGGGGCAGCCGGACGCGGCGCCGCCGCCTTGGCCGCGGAGGCGCCGGCCGCCTGCGCCGGAGAGGGCGCGGCGGGCTTGGGGGCGGCCTTCCTCGGGGCGCTCGGCTTGGCGGCGCTCTTGCCGCCGCCGTTGCCCTGCTGGAAGGCGTCCGTCAGTTTGCGTACCACGGGCGCCTCGATCGTCGAGGACGCCGATCGGACGAATTCACCGAGTTCCTGGAGCTTGGCCATGACGACCTTGCTCTCGACACCGAACTCCTTGGCGAGTTCGTAGACCCGGACCTTAGCCACTTCGCTCCTTTGAGGTCCGGGTTGAAGCCGGACCGTCGCTAGTTCATGGGCGTACTCATCGCGTACTCATCGAGTGCTCATCGCAATCTCGACCTGCTTTCGACTCGCGAGGTACCTGACCGCACGGGGTTCCGCGCGGAACGTCTTCCTACCGTGCTGCCTGTACGGCAACTGTCGTCCGCTCGACGTACTGGCGCAACGCCTTTGTATCGAGCGCCCCCGGGGCGCGCAGCGCCCGCGTGAACGCCCGCCGGCGTACCGCCTGGTCGAGGCAGACCAGGGCGGGATGCACATAGGCACCCCGGCCGGGCAGCGTACCGCGAGGATCGGGGACGCACGCACCCTCGATCGCCACGATCCGCAGCAGCTCGGTCTTGGCCGCGCGCTCCCGGCACCCTACACAGGTGCGTTCAGGGCATACTCGGGCACGCCTCCGGCCAGACACTCTCAAGTCTACCTCCCCGTACGCCCCTCACCCCTTTGGGGCAGGATTCGAACACTTGCCGTACAGAACTCTGTCGTGATCTCAGCGACCCGCGGTCCGGATCTATTCCCCGGCCGGCGCGGCGGCACCGGCCGGCCGCTACTCCGCGGCCTGCTCGGTGTCCGGGCGGATGTCGATACGCCATCCGGTGAGCCGGGCCGCGAGCCGCGCGTTCTGGCCCTCCTTGCCGATCGCCAGCGACAGCTGGTAGTCGGGCACGGTCACCCGCGCGGACCGGGTCGCCATGTCCACGATGTCGACCTTGGAGACGCGGGCCGGGGACAGCGCGTTCGCCACCAGCTCGGCCGGGTCGTCCGACCAGTCCACGATGTCGATCTTCTCGCCGTTCAGCTCGGCCATCACATTGCGCACCCGGCCGCCCATGGGGCCGATGCACGCGCCCTTGGCGTTCAGGCCCGGTCGGTTGGAGCGCACCGCGATCTTGGTGCGGTGGCCGGCCTCGCGGGCGATCGCGGCGATCTCGACCGACCCGTCGGCGATCTCCGGCACCTCCAGGGCGAACAGCTTCTTCACCAGGTTCGGGTGGGTGCGCGAGAGCGTGACGGACGGGCCGCGCACGCCCTTGGCCACCCGGACGACATAGGACCGCAGGCGCATGCCGTGCGGGTAGCTCTCCCCGGGGACCTGCTCCTGCACCGGCAGGATGGCCTCCAGCTTGCCGATGTCCACCAGCACGTTCTTCGGGTCGCGGCCCTGCTGCACCACACCGGTGACGATGTCGCCCTCGCGCCCGGCGTACTCGCCGAGCGTGGCGTCGTCCTCCGCGTCGCGCAGCCGCTGCAGGATGACCTGCTTGGCGGTGGTGGCGGCGATCCGGCCGAAGCCCGACGGGGTGTCGTCGAACTCGCGGGGCTCCTGCCCCTCCGGAACGTCCTCCGGGTCCTCCTTCGCCCACACGGTCACGTGCCCGGTCTCCCGGTTCAGCTCCACGCGCGCGTGGCGGCGGCTTCCCTCGGTGCGGTGGTAGGCGATGAGGAGGGCCGACTCGATCGCCTCGACGAGCAGGTCGAAGGAGATCTCCTTCTCCCTGACCAGGCCCCGCAGGGCGCTCATGTCGATGTCCACGGCTACGCCTCCTCCTCCTGCTTCATGTTCTTGGTGTCCTTGCGATTGAACTCGACCTGCACCCGCGCCCTGGCCACGTCCTGGAAACCGAGTCTGCGGGTGGTGGCCTTGCGGCCCTTGACGCCGGGCACCTCGAGGTCGAGGCCCTCGTCGTCGACCTGAAGGATCCTGGCCACCAGTTCGCCGCCGTCCGCCAGCTGGAACTTCACCAGCCGGCCCGTGGCGCGCACGTAGTGCCGGGGTTCGGTGAGGAGGCGTTCCGCGCCCGGGGTGCCGACCTCGAGGGTGTACTGGCCCTCGCCCATCGCGTCCGTCTCGTCGAGCTTCGCCGAGAGGGCACGGCTCACCTCGGCGATCCGGTCCAGATCGGCTCCGGTGTCGGAGTCGACGACGACGCGCAGCACACGCCTGCGGCCGACGGAGTCGACGGCGATCTCCTCGAGATCCAGCCCCTGGGATGCGACGAGCGGTTCCAGCAGTTCCCGCAGCCTTTCGCTCTGGGTGGTGCTCATCCGGGTGACTCCTCGGCCGCGTGTGCTGTTGTGGGATGGTCGCGTGTCAGGTCAAAGGGTATCCGGTCCCGGAGGGTGTTGCCGTCCACCTGCCTGGCCCGGTGCCGCTGAGTCGTGCCCGGCTGCGGCGCGGGTACGGTGATCATCGGTCAGGGCCCGTCCGTCGTGCCCTGACCAGTGAGTGGAAGAGTTCCGTCACCGCACCCCGAGGACGTCTGCCGTGCCGTTCCCCCCATCTTCGCGGCCCCTGGGGCCGCGCCGCAGGACCCTGCTCGCCACGGCCGCGGGTGCGGCCCTGCTCGCCGGCTGTTCCGCGGACGGCGACGGCTCGAGCCCGGCGTCGGCCGCCGCCGAGCGGGTGCGCAAGCAGGCGGCGCGGGACAGCCGGGACCTGGCACGGCGGTACGACGCGGTGCTCGCCGCCCATCCGGCGCTGGCCGGGCGGCTGCGGCCGCTGCGGGCGGAGGTGGAGCGGCACGCGGCCGCGTTCGGCGGCGAGGCCGCGCCGGAGGCGTCGTCGCCGTCCGCGGCGGTGACGGCGGCCGCCGCGGCGCACGGCTCCCCCGGCCCGGCCGGCTCCCCGTCGCCCGCGGTCCCGGCCGCCGAGAAGGACGCCCTCGCCGCGCTCGCCGCCGCCGAACGCTCCCTGGCCGACCGGCGGACGGCCGCGCTGGCGCAGGTGCCGGGCGAGCTGGCGCGGCTGCTGGCGTCGGTGGCGGCGGCCGGGGCGGCACACGCGTATCTGCTGACGAAGGGGCGAGGGTGAACGAGGCGGACGAGCAGCGGCTGCAGGCGCTGCAGGCGGCACTGGCCGCCGAGCACGCGGCCGTGTACGGCTACGGCGTGGTGGGCGGCCGGATCGGCTCGACGCGGCGGCAGGACGCCCGGGCGGCCTGGGACGCGCACCGGGCGAGCCGGGACGCGCTGACGCGTCAGGTGCGGGAGCTGGGCGGCACGCCCGTGGCGGCGGCCGCCGGGTACGCGCTGCCGTTCCCGGTGCCGGACGCGGCCGCGGCGGTGCGGTTCGCGGCGCAGCTGGAGGACCGGGTGGCCGGGGTCTACGCCGATCTGGTGCGGGCCAGCTCGGGGGCGGCGCGGCGCGAGGCGGCCGGGGCGCTGCGCGAGGCGGCGGTCCGGGCGGTGCGCTGGCGTGGGGAGAGCGTAGCCTTCCCTGGTCTCGCCGAACGGGCGGATGCCGCCGCGCCCTCCGCGACGCCGCCGGTGTGACGCGCGGCGGTCCGTTACCGCGCGGCGTGCGCCCCGCGGCGGCCGGGGCGCCGGCGGCTTCCGCAGCGCTCCCCGGGCGTGTCCCGAACGTCGCGCCGTCCGCCGGAAGGGCGGGCCGATGGGCGTCCGGTGCGGCAAGAGGGCGTGCGGGCGGCGGACGGGACTTCCGGAGGCGTCCCCGCCCCGTGGCACCGGCCGGGCACGCCCGCGTGCCCCTTCGTCGACTCGTCCAGGAAGGAACGACTCGCGCATGGCTTTCACACCTCCGCAGCGTCTGGTGCGGGCACTCGCCGAGACGGCGCCGGACGGCGACGACTGGCTGGAACGGCTGCCCGAGCTGGCGCGGCAGGCCGTCGCCCGGGCCGGGCTGACCGTGGAGCGGGTGCAGGTGCCCGGCGGGCGCAGCAGCCTGGTGCTGCTGGTGCGGACGGCCGAGGGGGTGCCGGCGGCGCTGAAGCTGGCGCCGGAGCGGACGCGCCCGGCGAGCGAGCGGGCCGCGCTGGCGCACTGGGGCGGGCGCGGTGCCGTCCAGCTGCTGGAGGCCGGCCCGGGCGAGGGCGCGCTGCTGCTGGAGCGGCTCCATCCGGATGTGTCGGTGCGGTCGCTGCCGGAGGCGAAGGCGCTGCTGGAGGCGGCGGGCACGCTGCGCAGGCTGTGGGTGGCGCCGCCCGAAGAACACGGCTTCGAGACGGTCGAGGAGCGCACCGCCCGGCAGGCGCGGGCGATGCGGGCCGGCGCGGACGCGGATGCCGAGCTTGTTTCGCTGGTGGACGCCGCGCTCGCGGCCCGCGAGGAGCTGCTGGCCGCTCCGCCCGAACAGGTGCTGCTGCACGGCACGTTCCGGCAGAGCAAGGTGCTCGCCGGGGACCGGATGCCGTGGCTGGCCGTGGGCCCCGACCCGGTGGTCGGGGAGATGGCCTTCGATCTGGCGCGGCTGGTCCGGGACCGGGTGGAGGACCTGATCGCCTCGCCGTCCGGCGCGGCCATCACCCGCCGCCGCATCAAACGGCTGGCGGAGTCCCTGGAGGTCGACCAGGAGCGGCTGCGCGGCTGGACGCTGTTCCGCGCCGTGGAGTCGGGGGTGCGGGCCCGCCGTGTCGGGCGGGTGAAGGACTCCGAGCTGCTGCTGGAGTTCGCCGGCTGGCTGTGAGCGAGGGCGGGCCGGGAAACGTGCCCGCCCCCGCCGTTCCGGCCGGCGGCAGCGGTCGTGCCGCCGGCCGGTCGGTGTGTCAGGCCGTGAGGCGGGCGAGGGCCTCCTCGACCGTCACTTCCTCGCGCTCGCCGGTCCTGCGGTCCTTCAGCTCCACGACGCCCTCGGCGGCACGGCGGCCGGCGACCAGGATCGTGGGCACGCCGATGAGTTCGGCGTCGGTGAACTTCACGCCCGGGGACACCCCGGCCCGGTCGTCGACCAGGACGCGGACGCCGGCGGCGGCCAGCTTCCCGGAGACGTCGAGGGCCAGCTCGGTCTGCGGCGCCTTGCCCGCGGCGACGACGTGGACGTCGGCCGGGGCGACCTCGCGGGGCCAGACCAGGCCGTGCTCGTCGGCGTGCTGCTCGGCGAGGGCGGCGACGGCACGGGAGACACCGATGCCGTAGGAGCCCATGGTGACGCGGACCGGCTTGCCGTTCTGGCCGAGGACGTCCAGCTTGAGGGCGTCGGTGTACTTGCGGCCCAGCTGGAAGATGTGGCCGATCTCGATGGCGCGCTCCAGCTTCAGGCCGGCGCCGCACTTCGGGCAGGGGTCGCCGTCCTGGATCACCACGACGTCGACGTAGGCGTCGACCTCGAAGTCGCGGCCGGCGACGACGTTCCTGGCGTGCGTGTGCTCCTTGTTGGCGCCGGTGATCCACGCGGTGCCGGGGGCGACGCGCGGGTCGGCGATGTACGTGACCTTGTCCAGGCCCTGCGGGCCGACGTAGCCGCGCACCAGGTCGGGACGGGCCGCGAAGTCCTCCTCGGTGACCATCTCGACGACGGCCGGGGCGAAGTGCGCCTCGACCTTGTCCATGTCGACCTCGCGGTCGCCGGGCACACCCACGGCGACGATCTCGCCGTCCACCTTGACCAGCAGGTTCTTCAGGGTGGCGGAGGCGGGCACGCCGAGGGAGGCGGCGAGGGTCTCGATGGTGGGGGTGTCCGGGGTGGGGATCTCCTCCAGGGCGGGCGCGCCGGCGGCGTCGGCGGGCTTGACCTCGTAGGTGATCGCCTCGGTGTTGGCGGCGAAGTCGCACTGCGGGCAGTCGGCGAAGACGTCCTCGCCGGCCTCGGCCGGGGCGAGGAACTCCTCGGACTTCGAGCCGCCCATGGCGCCGGCGGTGGCCGCGCAGATGCGGTAGTCCAGGCCGAGGCGTTCGAAGATGCGCTGGTAGGCCTGGCGGTGCAGGGCGTAGGACTCGGCGAGGCCCTCGTCGGAGAGGTCGAAGGAGTAGGAGTCCTTCATCAGGAACTCGCGGCCGCGCAGGATGCCGGCGCGCGGCCGGGCCTCGTCACGGAACTTGGTCTGGATCTGGTAGAGGATGACCGGCAGGTCCTTGTAGGAGGACGCCTGGTCCTTCACCAGCAGCGTGAAGATCTCCTCGTGGGTGGGGCCGAGGAGATAGTCGCCGCCCTTGCGGTCCTTGACGCGGAACAGCTCGCCGCCGTACTCGTCCCAGCGGCCGGTCGCGTCGTAGGGCTCGCGCGGCAGCAGCGCGGGGAGCAGCACCTCCTGGGCGCCGATCGCGTCCATCTCCTCGCGCACGATGCGTTCGACGTTCGCGAGGACCCTCTTGCCCAGCGGCAGCCAGCTCCAGATGCCCGCGGCGGTGCGGCGGACGTAACCGGCGCGGACCAGCAGCTTGTGGCTGAGGACCTCGGCGTCCGCCGGGTCGTCGCGCAACGTCTTGGCCATCAACTGGGACATGCGCTGGACCGGTGCGTTCGCCATGGTTCTCGTACTCCTGCCACGTTTCGGTGATGGCAGTGAGGTTAGCCGGGCGGGCTGGGCCGGTGGAAATCGATTCCGTCGCGGGTGCCGCGGCGGCGGCGCAGCGGCAGCGGGGCGCCCATGACGGCGTAGGGCACCGGGGCGCTGGGGAAGAGCACCTGCCGGGCCAGGTCGACGTAGCCCAGGGAGCGGTACAGGGCGCGGGCGGGGCTGTCGGTGTCGATCGCGGAGAGGATGGAGCGGGGCTCGGCGGCGCCGTCGGTGATGGTGGTGATCAGGGCGCGTCCGATGCCGCGGTTCTGGTGGCTCGGGTGCACATGCAGCTCGGTGATCACGAAGGAGTCGTCGAGCCAGTGGTCGAGGCCGCGGGCGCGCAGGTAGGGCTCGACGACCGTGGACCACCAGTGGCGGCGGTCGTTGGGCATGCCGTAGACGAAGCCGACGAGGCCCCCGTCGGGGGCGGTGGCGCCGAGGGCGCGGGCGCCCGGGCAGGTCAGGTGACGCAGCACGATCTGGCGGCGTACGGCGACCTCCTCGGGGCCGAGGCCGAAGGCGACGGCCTGGACGGCGAGCGCCTCGTCGACGCGGGCCGCGAGGTCGAGCGGACCGATCACGATGTCGTCGGGGCGGCGGGTGCCGTGCCCGGGAATGAGCGCCATGCCGGGGAGAGTACCCGCCGCACACCGTTCTGAGAGCGCACGGCCCCTGCGCACAGCCCGCGCACGGCCTTCTTAGGCCGGTGAACGCCGGTCGGGCGGGGCTGGAGTCCTCGGCGTCAAGGCCCAGGACCAGCTGCGCTCGGTCCAAAGGCTCGCTGCCGTCCGAGCCCACGGGCACGGCCACCGTCCCCGGCCGTCTGCTGGTGCTGTCCACGCGCACCCGGTCCGACGCGTAGCCGGTCGCCTCCGGTTCAGAACAGCACGCTGGTGAACGCCCCGACCTCCTCGAAGCCCACGCGGCGGTAGGTGCGCCGGGCCGGGGTGTTGTAGTCGTTGACGTACAGGCTGGCCACGGGGGCGACGTCGGCGAGCGCGTACCGCAGCACCGCGGCCATGGCGGGTGCGGCCAGGCCCCGGCCCCGGTACTCCGGGGCGACCCAGACACCCTGGATCTGGCAGGCCCGCGAGGTCGCCGCGCCGATCTCCGCCTTGAACATGACCTTGCCGTGCTCGTCGAGGCGGGCGAAGGAGCGGCCGGAGCCGACGAGTTCGGCGACCCGGGCCTGGTAGAGCAGGCCGCCGTCGCCGGCCAGCGGGGAGACGCCGACCTCCTCGGTGAACATCGCCACACAGGCCGGCATGATCGTTTCCATTTCGTCCTTGCGGACACGGCGCACGTACGGGTCGGGGGCTATGTCGTCGGGCATGCGGTCGGTGACCATGAGCGGCTGGCGGGCGCGTACCTCGCGGGCGGGCCCCCAGTGCGGTTCGAGCAGCCGCCACAGCTGGGTGGTGGGCTCGCTGGGGCCGACGATCGAGGAGCAGCGGCGGCCGGCCCGCCGGGCGCGCTCGGCGAAGGCCCGCACCGCGCGCGGGGTGGCGCAGATGGGTACGAGGTTGGCGCCCGCGTAGCACAGCGAGGTGAGGATGCCGTCCTCGTACCAGCCCCACATCTCGCCGCCGAGCCGCCACGGGTCGAGGCCGGCCACCTGCACGCGGGAGGCCACGAAGGCGTTCGCGACCGGCTCGCGGTCGA
The DNA here is from genome assembly GCF_014656135.1 of Streptomyces thermodiastaticus. Lineage (GTDB taxonomy): Bacteria > Actinomycetota > Actinomycetes > Streptomycetales > Streptomycetaceae > Streptomyces > Streptomyces thermodiastaticus. Next base: position 2,371 of record NZ_BNBV01000030.1, on the reverse strand, counting down.
GGACGGCGAGCGCGGCGTCCAGGTCGCTCGGGCCGAGCACCCGCGAGGTGGTCTGGGTCAACACGGAACGGGACCTCACGCTGGGGTTTCGCTGATCCCCGCACTGTACCCGCCGGACGCGGGCGGTGCCGCCCCCGGGTGGGGGCCGTCCGGCCGGGTGCCGTCACGGCCCGGGTCCCACGGCGGCGGGCGGCTTTGCCATGGAATGGGTACCCGCATGCCGACCGGGTTCGGGAAAGCGGTGATGAGGGTGGCGCCGTACCGCGGGCGTGGCGGGCGCGACGAGGGGCCGGGAGAGGTGACCGGCCCCGATCCCGCACTGGGCGCGGACTTCCCCCGGGCGGTTCTGCACCATCTGGGCACGGGTGTGCTCGCCATGGACGCCTCGGGCCGTATCACGTACGCCAACCCGTGGGCGGAGCGGCTGCTGGGCCGGCCGGCGGCCGGGATGACCGGGCAGGACGCGCACGATCTGCTGCACCGCCGGGCCGACGGGGGCCGGGTGCCGCGCGAGCGGTGTGTGCTGCGGACCCCGCTGCGCACCAGTGTCTTCGCCGAGCAGGGCAGCCAGGAGTTCTTCGAGCGGGCCGACGGCACCGTCATGCCCATCATCTGGTCGACCACTCCCCTGCTGCGGGCGGGCCGTCAGACCGGGATGGTCCTCGTCTTCGACGACTTCAGCCTGTACCGCGCCGCCGAGCAGCGGATGGCCGCGCACACCGCCGCGCTGGAGCAGCTGACCGGCCGACTGAACCTGCTGGCGGACGTCTCGTCGGTGCTGATGAGCGCGGTCGACGCCGTGGACCGGATGCGCCGGCTGCTGCGGCTGCTGGTGCCTGCGCTGGGCGACTGGGCGGCGGTGGCGCTGTGTGCGGAGCCGGCCGGGACGCTGGAGCAGATCGCGGTGCACTGTCCCGCGCATCCGCACCGGGCCCATCAGCTGGAGGGTCCGCTGCCCCTGCCGCCCCGGTCCGCTGCCGCGGTGATGCGTCTGATGAGCGCGGAGGAACCCGTGTTGCTGACCGCGGAGGACACACGGGACCCGTCGGCACCGCTCGCCCCGGTCACGGGCCGGCTGCTCGACCGGCTCGGCGGCCACTCGGCCGTGGTGACGCCGCTGCCCGCGCGCCGCAAGCACTACGGGATGCTGACGGTGGGCCGCACCGGGGACCCGCCCGCCCCCACCGACGCCGAGGTGCGGCTGCTGTCCGACATCGGCCGGCGGGTGGGCCTGGTGCTGGACAACGCCCGGCTCTACCGCGAGCAGCGCAACGTCGCCGAGACCCTGCAGCGCCAGTTGCTCTCCCCGCTGCCGCAGGTGAACCACATCCGCATGGCCGCCCGGTATCTGCCCGCGCAGAGCGCCATGCAGGTCGGCGGTGACTGGTACGACGCCTTCCTGCTCCGGGACGGTGTGGTGGCCGTGGTGATCGGGGACGTGGTCGGGCACGACCTGAAGGCGGCCGCGCACATGGCGGAGGTGCGCAACATGCTGCGCGCCCTGGCGTGGGACCACCAGAAACCGCCGAGTGTGATCATGTCCCGGCTGGACGAGGCGGTGACGTACACCAGCGATGCGCCGATGGCCACGCTGGTCTTCGCCCGGATCGAGGGTCCGGAGGGCGGACCGTGGCGGCTGAACTGGGTCAACGCCGGGCATCCGCCGCCGCTGCTGGTCACCCGGGAGGGACACACCCGGTTCCTGACCGGCGGGCACGGCCCGCTCATCGGCATGAGTGCCGCCCTGCATCTGGGGCTCAGCTGGCCGGACGCGGACGAGCCGCTGCCGCCGGAGTGCACGCTGGTGTTCTACACCGACGGCCTGGTGGAGAGCCGGGGCCGCCCCATCGACGCGGGGATGGCCAAGCTGCGCCACAACGTGGCAGTGCTGGCCCGGCGGCTGCGGGACGCCACCGTGGACGACTTCTGCGACCAGCTGCTGCAGCGGGTGCGTCCGAGCGAGGACGACGCGGCTCTGCTCGCGCTGCGGCTGCCGGCGCGCGGTGCGGGGACGCCGGGGGATCCGCATCCCGAGCCGCCGCCGCAGGCGCCGTGCAGTCCGGCCGCGCCGGACCGAGCGGCACCCGGTTCCGCCCAGGAAGACGCTCTTGTGACAGATCCGACGCGCGCGCCGCGGCCTCGGTGACCCTGATGTGTCCTCCGGCACGCACACCCGTGCTCGTCCCCGCGCACGCCCGGCCTGTCACGGCTCACGGCGGCGCGGGGTGCGGCGGGCTCAGCCCGCGACCGAGACCTCCGGCTCGCCGGACGGCACGCCGTCGGCCTCCATCTGCGCGGCGAGCTTCATGGCCTCCTCGATCAGGGTCTCCACGATCTTCGACTCCGGCACGGTCTTGATGACCTCGCCCTT
>NZ_BNBV01000029.1 GCF_014656135.1 Streptomyces thermodiastaticus | reverse complement strand
AACGAACGCTTCCTTCGTACTCACCCTCTCGGGCTTTCCTCCGGGCGTTTTCCCTTCGGTGTCTCCGACTCTATCAGGCTTTTCCGACCTCTCTGACCACCCTCCGGCAGGCATGCGGAAAGTGATCCCGAGATAGGATCTGACAGATCGGGTGACACCCGGTCGAGGACGTCCGACGGCGTCTCTCAGTCCCAGGCGGGGCTATGACTGTACAGGGGGCGGCAGACGCCGTGCAAATGAGGTCCTTTGATGGTCTAGACCACCAGGGGAAGCTGTCGTAAGCTCTCGCCCGGCTCCGGTACTTACCGTGACATACCCTGCACAACAGGCGTGCCGTCCGGCGACCGCGGGAACGGCCGCTTCGATCTCCACCCCTGGGAGGCTTCCCATGACCACCGTGACGTCCCCGATCGCCGGACGTGCCATCGGACTGGCCGCCGTGCCGGACCCCGTCTTCTCCGGCGCCATGGTCGGCCCCGGGACGGCGATCGATCCGGTGCGTGAGCCGTGCGAGGCCGTGTCTCCCGTGGACGGTGTGATCGTCTCGCTGCACGCCCACGCCTTCGTCGTCGCCGACGACCAGGGGCACGGAGTGCTGACCCACCTCGGCATCGACACCGTGCAGCTGGGCGGCGCCGGCTTCGAGCTCCTTGTGAACAAGGGTGACAAGGTGACCCGCGGACAGGCCGTGGTGCGCTGGAATCCGGCCGACGTGGAGGCCGCGGGCAAGTCCCCGGTCTGCCCGGTCGTGGCACTGGAGGCCACCGCTGAGACGCTCTCCGGCCTTCGCGACAGCGGCGACGTGACGGCCGGCGACGTTCTCTTCGTCTGGGAGTGAGGCCCTCTTCCGTCCCGCGACGCCGCAGGGACGGCGGGGACGGCGAGGGCGGCCGGCAGGAAGACCATCGCGGCGGCACCGCCGCCGCACTCATCGGAGACGGGTGACATGGAAACAACCCTGCGAGGCGTCGGTGTGAGCCACGGCGTGGCGATCGGCGAGGTCCGGCACATGGGAACGGCGGTGCTGGAGCCGCCGGCCAAGCAGATTCCGGCCGAGGAGGCGGAGCGTGAACAGGGGCGCGCCCGCCGGGCAGTGGAGGCGGTGGCGGCCGACCTGATGGCACGCGGCAATCTGGCCGGCGGCGAGGCCCAGGCGGTGCTCGAGGCGCAGGCCATGATGGCGCAGGACCCCGAACTGATCGCGGATGTGGAGCGGCGCATCGCGGTCGGGAGCACGGCGGAGCGTGCCGTGTACGACGCGTTCGCCGCCTACCGTGATCTGCTGGCCGGTGCCGGTGAGTACCTGGCCGGCCGGGTGGCCGACCTGGACGATGTGCGGAACCGGATCGTCGCGCGGCTGCTCGGCGTGCCCATGCCGGGTGTGCCGGACAGCGACCGGCCCTATGTGCTGGTGGCGCGGGATCTGGCACCGGCCGACACGGCGCTGCTGGACCCGGCGCTCGTACTGGGTTTCGTCACGGAGGAGGGCGGCCCGACGAGCCACAGCGCGATCCTGGCGCGGGCGCTCGGCGTGCCGGCCGTGGTGGCGCTGCCCGGTGCGGTCGAGCTGGCCGAGGGCACGGTGATCGCGGTGGACGGCAGCACCGGTGAGATCTTCGTCGACCCGAGTGAGGACAAAAAGCGGCAGCTGCAGGCGCTGGCCGCCGAGCGCAAGGCCGCGCTGGCCGCCTCGACGGGTCCCGGTGCCACCTCCGACGGGCACAAGGTGCCGCTGCTGGCCAACATCGGTGGCCCGGCCGACGTGGCGGCGGCCGTGGAGGCCGGTGCTGAGGGTGTCGGTCTGTTCCGGACCGAGTTCCTCTTCCTCGACGACCACAAGAAGGCTCCGTCGCTTCAGAAGCAGGTCGCCGCCTACCGGCAGGTGCTGGAGGCCTTCCCGGAGGGCCGGGTGGTGGTGCGGGTGCTCGACGCGGGCGCGGACAAGCCGCTGGAGTTCCTGACGCCGTCCGACGAGCCGAACCCCGCGCTGGGCGTGCGGGGGCTGCGGACGCTGCTCGACCACCCGGAGGTGCTGCACACCCAGCTGACCGCGCTGGCCCGGGCCGCCGAGGGGCTGCCGGTCTACCTGGAGGTCATGGCGCCGATGGTCGCGGACCGTACCGACGCGAAGGCGTTCGCGGACGCGTGCCGTGCGGCGGGGCTGCGGGCGAAGTTCGGCGCCATGGTCGAGGTTCCGTCCGCCGCGCTGCGGGCGCGCTCGGTGCTGCAGGAGGTCGAGTTCCTGTCGCTGGGGACGAACGACCTGGCGCAGTACACCTTCGCCGCGGACCGGCAGGTGGGTGCGGTGTCCCGGCTGCAGGACCCCTGGCAGCCCGCCCTGCTGGACCTGGTGGCCATGGCCGCGGAGGCGGCGAAGGCCGAGGGCAAGAGCTGCGGTGTGTGCGGCGAGGCCGCGTCGGATCCGCTGCTGGCGTGTGTGCTGACGGGTCTGGGCGTCACCTCCCTGTCCATGGGTGCGGCGTCGATCCCGTACGTCCGGGCGACGCTGGCCAAGCACACGCTGGCGCAGTGCGAGCGTGCGGCGGCGGCCGCGCGGGCCGCGGACAGCGCCGAGGAGGCGCGGGCCGCCGCGCGGGCGGTGCTGTCCGGGGAGTGACCGGCCGGGTCGCCGGGCGACGACGGTGGTCCGTGGGCGCCCCACCGGAGGGTGGGGCGCCCCACGGCGTTCACCGGCCGTGTCCCGGGGGTGGCCTGTGTCCGGGGCCCGCTCGGCCGCCTCGACGGTGCCGGGGCCGTTCAGTGCTGGTGCGGGGGTGCCGTCGCGCTGTCGCCGAGGTCGGGTGGGGCGGTGTAGTCGACGCCGGATTCGGGGGCGACCAGGTCGCCGGAATCCACGTCGGTGCAGTAGGCGTCGAAGACCTCGGCCGCGGTCAGCGGCTCAAGTCCGTGGCCGCGCAGGCGCCAGCCATAGACGCGGTCCGGCACTCCCGGTGCGGTGGTGCGCATGACGAGGCCGCCGGGGCGGTGCGTGGCGAGACCGGCGGCGAGGACCGCGGTCAGCTCCATCGCCTCGGTGTCGTCGAACCGGTGGGAGCCGTCGGCCTCCTCATCCGTGCGCAGGACCGCGAGGAGGGTCTCCGGTGAGGCGGTGACGCTGCAGACGAGGTGGTGGTGGCCCGGTGGTGCGGTGTCGAGGATCCGCGCGAGCAGCTGTGCGGCCCGTGTGTACATGGCGTGGCCGATGTCCGCGCCGCAGACGGCGCAGGGGCCGAGCCTGGCGAGCAGCTGGGAGGCGTACTCCCAGGTGGCGTGGCGTACGGCCGCGTCCACGAGGACGGGGACGAGTTCCGCGAGTGGCCGGCCGTCGTAGGGGACGGTCGCGCCGCCGGTGGCGAGTTCGGCGGCGAAGCGGGCGCGGCTCGCGGGGGTGTCGGGGTCGATGCCGGTGTCCGCGCAGTAGGCGGCGTACTCCTCGGGGTCGAAGAGGGCCACGGTGGTGTGACTGCCCTGTGCGGCCCGGGCTTTGAGGAGGGCTTCGACCTGTTGCAGATAGGTGTCGTGGTCGTCGAAGGCGAAGCTGCGGTAGCGCCGCATGGCGCGGAAGTCGTCCTCGTCGGTGAGCAGGCCGATGGTGCCGGCCATCTCCTGGCGCAGGACGCGTCGCATCGTCCGGTGGTCGGTGTCCGCCATGTCTCCCCCTGTGCACATGGTCGATCAGCGCTCTGATCAGCGCTCAATGCTCACTCACCGTAATCGACAGCACTGACAACGCGCCTGCCTATGGCGTCCCGGTGCCGCGGGCATACCGAACGGGGATGTGACGGTGCAGGTCACAGGCGTGACCGCACCGCCACCCGCCGGTGCTGTGGGCTGGGGTGGCGGTGACGGTGCGTACCTCTAGGCGCGTGTGCGGGCCAGGTCCTCGTAGAAGCGCAGCAGGTCGAGGTCGTCCACGGAGCCGGGGTTGACCGCTTTGTCCAGCGGGGTGCCCTGGAGCAGGCGCTTGACGGGGACCTCGATGCGTTTGCCGGTGAGGGTGTGAGGCACCCCGGGCACCTCGATGATCTCGTCGGGGACGTGGCGCGGGGAGAGCTGCTCGCGGATCGTCTGCTTGATCCTGGTCACGAGCGCCTCGTCGAGGACGGCTTGGGGGGCCAGGTGCACGAACAGGGGCATCCAGTAGCCGCCGTCGGGCTGTTCGAGGCCGACGACCAGGGACTCCTTGATCTCCGGGAGCCGTTCGACGGCTTCGTAGATGTCGGCGGAGCCCATCCGTACGCCCTGGCGGTTGAGCGTGGAGTCGGAGCGGCCGTGGATGATCACGGAGCCCCGGGAGGTGAGGGTGATCCAGTCGCCGTGGCGCCATACGCCGGGGTACATGGCGAAGTAGCTGTCGTGGTAGCGGCTGCCGTCGGGGTCGTTCCAGAAGCGGATCGGCATGGACGGCATGGGGTTGGTGACGACCAGCTCCCCGACCTCGTCGGTCAGCGGCTTGCCGGCCGGGTCCCAGGACTGCAGGTCGGTGCCCAGGCAGGCCGCCTGCAGCTCTCCGGTGTACACCGGGAGGGTGGGGACGGCTCCGGCGAAGCAGGAGCACACGTCGGTGCCGCCGCTGACGGAGGCGATCCAGAGGTCGTCGCGGACCTCGTCGTGCAGCCAGCGGAATCCGTCGGGCGGCAGCGGGGAGCCGGTGGTGGCCACGCACCGGACGCGGGACAGGTCGTAGTCGCGGGCGGGGTGGACCTCGTTCTTGCGGCAGGCCATGACGTAAGCGGCGGAGGTGCCGAAGAAGGTGGCCGCGGTGTGCTCGGCGACCCGCCACTGGGCGCCCGTGTCCGGATAGCCGGCGCTGCCGTCGTAGAGGATGACCGTCGCGCCGACCAGCAGGCCGGAGACGAGGAAGTTCCACATCATCCAGCCGGTCGAGGTGTACCAGAAGAAGCGGTCCTCGGGGCCGAGGTCGCAGTGCAGGCCGAGCTGTTTGAGGTGCTCGACCAGGATGCCGCCCTGGGACTGCACGATGGCCTTGGGCAGGCCGGTGGTGCCGGAGGAGTACAGCACCCACAGGGGGTGGTCGAACGGCACCTGTTCGAAGACGGGCTCGGTGTCGGCGCCGGTCAGCGCGGACCATTCCAGGGCGCCTCCGGGAGGCTCGGTGCCGAGCAGGGGGATGTGGACGACGGCGCGCAGGCTGGGCAGCTCGCGGCGCAGTTCGGCGACGACGGCGCGGCGGTCGTGTTCCTTGCCGCCGTAGCGGTAGCCGTCGACGGTGAACAGCACGACCGGTTCGACCTGCTGGAAGCGGTCCAGGACGCTGCGGGCGCCGAAGTCGGGGGCGCAGGAGGTCCACACGGCGCCGACGGCGGCGGTGGCGAGGAGGGCGACGACGGCCTGGGGGATGTTCGGCAGGTAGCCGCTGACCCGGTCGCCGGGGCGCACGCCGAGGGCGCGCAGCTCGGCGGCGAGGGAGCCCACCTGGCGGCGCAGCTCGGCCCAGGTCACGGGGCGCGGTTCGTGGGTCTCGTCCACGTGCAGCAGCGCCGGTTCGTCCGCGCGGGTCGCGGCGGCGCGCAGGGCGTGCTCGGCGTAGTTCAGGGTGGCGCCGGGGAACCACTGGGCGCCGGGCATGGCGCGGTCGCCGAGGACACGGGTGAAGGGGGTGCTGAACCGGACGTCGAACCACTCCGTGACGGCGTGCCAGAACGTCTCCGGCTCGTCGACGGACCAGCGGTGCAGGGCCGGGTATCCGCCCTCGGCCGGTGCGCCGTGGTGTTCCGCCGCCCAGGCCTGGAACGTCGTGATCCGTGCCTGGGCGATCCGCTGCGGATCGGGCTGCCAGAGCGGCGAAGGGTTCGCGGTCGTCATGGGGCGGCTCCTGGACTGTGCGCGTCGTGTGCGTCGTTCCGCGCACGGGCCGGGGTGTGCGCGTGACGCGGCTGACACGGACGATGCCACGTGATCGACGCCCGCACCAGGGTGCGCCGCACATAGTCCGTGACGTGAGGATGTGGTCCGAGCCTGGTGTGGGGCCGGGCGGGGCGGACGCGACGACGAGCCCGGGGCGCCGTCCCGCCCGGTCTGCGCCGGGATGGGGGCTGGCGCGCCGTCCCGCCCGTGTGCGTCCGGAGGGGGCCGGGCGGGGCGGCGGGCCCCGGTGAGCCGGGCGAGCCGGGGGTCAGATGTAGCGGCCCTCGAACCAGGCCTGTACCGCGCGTGTGTGCAGGGGGAAGACCAGCTCCGCGGGCCGGCGCAGCAGCTGCCGGCCCTCCGTCTCGTCGGTGGGGGCCGAGGGCGGCAGGCCGTCGGCGGGGCGTTCGGGGAGCAGGCCGAAGAGGATGAGGTGACCGTCGGGCGCGCTCATGGCGTCGGCCAGCCGTACGTCGCGGGCGGCCGCCTCGATGCCGGTCTCCTCCTTCAGTTCGCGGACGACGGCGTGCCGCCAGTCTTCCCGGTGGTCGATGTAGCCGCCGGGCAGCGCCGGGCCCACGGGGTCGACGGTCCGGGTGATCACGACCAGAGCGGTGCCCTGGGTGTCGTACACAGGTTGCAGGGCCACCGCGACGGGCAGCGGGTTGCCGTAGGCCACGTCCCCGCAGGCGGGGCAGGTGCGGGGCCAGCCGGAGACGCCCTCGCCGTAGGGCGCCCCGCAGCTCGAACAGTGCGAATACGCAACGGATTTGACAGTCGGTTGCTGCTTCTCGGACACGCGCGGACTGTATCCGATCAGCGGAAGACGCTCTTCCGTCACAGCCGGTCCGCCTGAGCACCCAGCGGCAGCATCTCGCGGTGGCCGTCCGTTCAGCGGCCCTGGGTCAGACAGGCGCGGGAGACCGGGAAGTCGAAGTAGGTGTCCGGGTAGGGCTCGGGCTGGTACGTGTAGTGCCACCACTCCTCGGCGAGGTTGACGAAGCCGAGCTTCTCCAGGGTGGACTCCAGCAGCAGGCGGTTGGCGCGCTGCTGGCCCTGGATGCGGGGGTCGAGGGTGTGGGCGAGGGTGTCGAAGCAGTCGAAGCCGGTACCCATGTCCAGGGAGTTGTCCTCGAAGCGCTCGTCCTGGGGCGCGTAGCAGGGCACGAGGGGCTGTCCGGGGACGTAGGGGCGGGTCGGCCGGGCCGGGAGCGGGACGATCGTCAGGTCCGCCGTCGAGCCGCGGCTGTGGCCGGACTTCTCCGCGATGTAGCCGTCCTCGAACAGGCGGGTCTTGTCCACGCGCGGGTAGAACTCGTCCTTCATCTTCTGGTCGCCGAGGTCCTCGGCCCAGCGGACGAAGTGGTCGACGGCGCGCTGCGGCCGGTAGCAGTCGTAGACCTTCAGCGAGTAGCCCTGGCGCAGCAGCTGCCGCTGGGCGCGGTGCAGGGCCTCGGCGGCGGGGCGGGTCAGGATGCACAGCGGCTGCCGGTAGCCGTCGATGCGTTCGCCGACGAAGTTGTGCGGGGTGAAGTAGCGGATCTCCTGGATGATCGTCGGGTCGACGCTGCTGAGCGCGACGAAGTCACCGGGTGCCCGCGGGCCGTCGTGATGCTGCGGGGCGGCGGACGCGGTGGCGGAGGCGGTGGTGAGGGCCAGCAGCGCGGCGGCGGCGGTGACCGCGGCGCGCAGGAGACGGGTCAGAGATGTCATGTCTCCTACATGTATCGGGTGCGGGGGACCGCCCGGAAGATCCACCGGGACGGCGCGGCCCCCGCCGGCGACCGTCCCGGTGTCCTCGTCTCAGGTGGTGACCTGGCGCCGGCCCGCGGCCGCCGCGTGATGCCGGGCGTGCTGGACGACCGCGGCCAGGACCTGCTTGACCGACTCCCGCTCGCGTGCGTCGCACAGCACCACCGGGATCGACGGGTCCAGGTCGAGGGCCTCGCGGACGTCCTCGACCGGGTAGCGGACGGCCCCCTCGAAGCAGTTGACGCCCACCACGAACGGGATGGAGCGCCGTTCGCAGTAGTCGACGGCCGGGAAGCAGCCTTCCAGCCGGCGGGTGTCGGCCAGCACCACCGCGCCGAGCGCCCCCTCGGTCAGCTCCTCCCACATGAACCAGAACCGCTCCTGGCCCGGGGTGCCGAACAGATACAGCACCAGGTCCTCGCGCAGCGTGATCCGCCCGAAGTCCAGTGCGACCGTGGTGGTCCGCTTGCCCTCCACTCCGGTGACGTCGTCGACCGGGCGGCCCGCCTCGGTGAGCACCTCCTCGGTGCGCAGCGGCCTGATCTCGCTGACCGCGCCGACGAAGGTGGTCTTGCCCACGCCGAAGCCACCGGCCACCAGGATCTTGAGCGTGACCGGCTCGATGGGCGGCTTGCCCGCCTCGGAACGCCCGCGGATCATCGATGTGTCTCTCCTGCTCACTGAGGGTCGTCCGGCACGGGGCCGTAGCCCCCGCCGCCAGGGGTCTCGACGACGAGCACATCGCCCGCCGCGACCTCGGCCGTGTCGCTTCCGGCGAGTTCGACGACCGTGCCGTCCGCGCGCTCCACCCGCGCCGCGCCCAGGGCCCCGGGCTGCCCGCCCGCCATGCCGTAGGGCGGCACCCGGCGGTGCTGTGCCAGCGTGGTGACGGTCATCGGCTCCAGGAAGCGGATGCGGCGCACCGCTCCGTCCCCGCCGCGCCAGCGTCCGGCGCCGCCGCTGCCGTGACGGACCGAGAACTCCTCCAGGCGCACCGGCAGCCGCCATTCGAGGACCTCGGGGTCGGTGAGCCGGGAGTTGGTCATATGGGTCTGCACGACGCTCGCCCCGTCGAAGCCCTCCCCCGCGCCCGAGCCGGAGGCGACCGTCTCGTAGTACTGGTGGCGGTCGTTGCCGAAGGTGACGTTGTTCATGGTGCCGGAGCCCTCCGCCTGGACGCGCAGGGCGGCGTAGAGCGCCCCGGTGATCGCCTGGGAGGTCTCCACGTTGCCGGCGACGACCGCGGCCGGCGGCTCGGGGCTGAGCATGGTCCCGGGCGGGACGACGATGTGCAACGGGCGCAGGCAGCCGTCGTTGAGGGGGATGTCGTCGGCGACGAGGGTGCGGAAGACGTACAGGACGGCCGCGTCGACGACGGCGCGCGGTGCGTTGACGTTGGTGGGCTGCTGCGGCGAGGTGCCGGTGAAGTCGATGGTCGCCGAGCGGCCGGCGCGGTCCACGCTCACCCGTACCTTGATGACCGCGCCCGCGTCGGTCTCGTAGGTGTACTCGCCGTCGTCCAGGGCGTCGACGACCCGGCGCACCGCCTCCTCGGCGTTGTCCTGGACGTGCTTCATGTAGGCCTGGACGACGTCGAGCCCGAACTCCTCGATCATGCGGCCGACTTCGTCGACGCCCTTCTGGTTGGCGGCGATCTGGGCGCGCAGGTCGGCGAGGTTGGTGTCGGGGTCGCGGGAGGGGTAGGGGCCGCAGGTGAGCAGGCGGCGGGTCTCCTCCTCGCGCAGGCGGCCGCCCTCGGCGAGCAGCCAGGTGTCGAAGAGGACGCCCTCCTCGTCGATGGTGCGGCTGCGGGCGGGCATGGAGCCCGGGGCGATGCCGCCGATCTCGGCGTGATGGCCGCGGGAGGCGACGTAGAACAGGATCCGCTCGCCGTCACTGCCGCCGGAGGTGTCGAAGACCGGGGTGATGACGGTGATGTCGGGCAGATGGGTGCCGCCGTGGTAGGGGTCGTTGACCGCGTAGGCGTCCCCGGGCCGCATCCGTCCCCAGCGGCGCCGGATCACCTCCTTGACGCTGGTGCCCATCGAGCCCAGGTGGACGGGGATGTGCGGGGCGTTGGCCACCAGGTTGCCGTCCGGGTCGAACAGGGCGCAGGAGAAGTCCAGCCGCTCCTTGATGTTGACCGACTGGGCCGTGGACTGCAGGCGGGCGCCCATCTGCTCGGCGATGGACATGAAGAGATTGTTGAACACCTCGAGCAGGACGGGATCGGCCCGGGTGCTCAGCTTCGTGCTCTTGGGGGCCGTCACGCGTTCCATGACCAGGTGGCCGCCGGCGCGGACCGTGGCCCGCCAGCCGTCGTCGACGACGGTGGTCGCACTGGCCTCGGTGATGATCGCGGGGCCGGTGACGGTGGCACCCTGCGGCAGCTCCTCGCGGTGGTGCAGGGGCACCTCGCGCCAGGTTCCGCCGGTGTGCAGCCGGACGGTCCGCGCGGGGGCGCTGTCCGCGCGGGCGCTGTCGCAGGGGGCGAGGGCGGACAGGTCGGGGGGTTCGGTGACGCCGGTGGCCTCCACCTCTAGGGACTCGACGACGACGGGGCGGTCCAGGGTGAAGGAGTAGGTGCGGCGGTGGAGCTGCTCGAACTCGGCCCGCATGGTGGCGGCGTCGGTGAGCGCGACGGTCAGGGTGGTGTCGGTGCCGTCGTAGCGCAGCCGGGCGCGCCGGGTGATGCGGACGGCCTCCTCGGGGACGTCCTCGGCGCGCAGTTCGGCGAGGGCCGCGTGCTCCAGGTCGTCGGCGGTGCGCATCACCCGCGGCAGGGCGGCCTCGTCCAGGGGTGTCTCGACGGACTGCTCGCGCATGGCGGTGATGTCGGCGAGACCGATGCCGAGCGCGGAGAGCACACCGGCCATGGGCGGGACCAGGACGGTGCGGATGCCGAGGGCGTCGGCGACCTGGCAGGCGTGCTGCCCGCCCGCGCCGCCGAAGGTGGTCAGGGCGTAGCGGGTGACGTCGTGCCCCTTCTGCACCGAGATCCGCTTGATGGCGTTGGCGATGTTGGCGACGGCGATCCGCAGATAGCCCTCGGCGACCTGCTCGGGGGTGCGCTCGTCGCCGGTGTGCCGGCGGATCTTCTCGGCGAGGGCGGTGAAGCGTTCCCGCACCAGGGCGTCGTCCAGCATCCGGTCGCCGGAGGGGCCGAAGACACGGGGGAAGTGCTGCGGCTGGATGCGGCCGAGCATGACGTTGGCGTCGGTGAGGGCGAGCGGGCCGCCGCCGCGGTAGCAGGCGGGGCCGGGGTCGGCTCCGGCGGAGTCCGGGCCGACCCGGTAGCGGGAGCCGTCGAAGTGCAGCACGGAGCCGCCGCCGGCGGCCACGGTGTGGATGTCCAGCATCGGGGCCTGCAGCCGGACGCCGGCGATCTGCAGGGTCGGGACGCGTTCGTACTCGCCCGCGTAGTGGGAGACGTCGGTGGAGGTGCCGCCCATGTCGAAGCCGATGACCCGGTCGTAGCCGGCCAGCCGGGACAGGCGGGCCATGCCGACGATGCCGCCCGCGGGACCGGAGAGCACGGCGTCCTTGCCGCGGAACTGCTCTGCCTCGGCGAGGCCCCCGTTGGACTGCATGAACATCAGCCGCACGCCGCGCAGCTCGTCGGCCACCTGCCGGACGTAACGGCGCAGCACGGGCGAGAGATAGGCATCGACGACGGCGGTGTCGCCGCGCGGGACGAGTTTCATCAGAGGGCTGACCTCGCTGGACAGCGAGATCTGCGGGAAGCCGATCCGCTCGGCCAGCTCGCCGACGGCCCGCTCGTGCCGCGGGTAGAGGTGGGCGTGCAGGCAGACGACGGCGACGGCGCGGATGCCGTCGTCGTACGCCTGCCGCAGCGGGCCGGCGAGGGCCTCCAGGTCCACGGGGCGCAGCACGGTGCCGTCGGCAGCGATGCGCTCGTCCGCCTCGATCACCCGCTCGTACAGCAGCTCGGGCAGCTCGATGCGGCGGGCGAAGATGTGCGGGCGGTTCTGGTAGGCGATGCGCAGGGCGTCCCGGAAACCGCGGGTGACGACCAGGACGGTCCGCTCCCCCGTGCGCTCCAGCAGGGCGTTGGTGGCCACGGTGGTGCCCATGCGGACGGAGTCGACCGGTGCGGCGGAGCCGGCCAGGAGCGCGTGGACGCCGGCGACGGCCGCGTCGGCGTACCGCGCGGGGTTGTCGGACAGCAGCTTGTGCGTGAGCAGGCGGCCGTCCGGGCGGCGCGCGACGACGTCGGTGAAGGTGCCGCCCCGGTCGATCCAGAACTGCCAGCCTGCCACGTCGCTACCCCGCTTCCGTGCGTGCCGCTCACAGCGCCCGCAGGCCGTTGATCACATCGCGCAGAATACTCTCGTCCACCAGTTCCGCAGGCGGTACGGGGCGGTTGACGTACACGTACTCCTGGTCCATCAGGTCACCGACGAGCACGCGGACCACGCCGACGGGCAGATCGAGGTCCGCGGCCAGTTCGGCGACCGTCTGCGGGGTGTCGCGGCACCGTTCGATGATCTCCACGTGCTCCGGGGACAGCGCGTCGTCCGTGTCCGGGTCGTCCGCGCCGGGTTCGGTGACGACCACCGCGATCAGGTCCAGGCGGTGCTGGGCAGCGTGGCTGGTGCGCCCCCGCGTCATGGCGTAAGGGCGGACCACCGGTCCGGCCTCGTCGTCGAACCAGTGGTGTCCTGCCTGACCGTCCGTGCTCATGCCTTCCCACTACCCGGCGGAGGGCAGGTCGGTGCGCGGGGCGGACCCCAGGTGCGCGCCGACCCGCTTGACCAGGAGGGTCATCTCGTAGGCGATCTGGCCGATGTCCGCCTCGGCCTCCGACAGCACGGCCAGGCAGCTGCCGTCGCCGGCGGCCGTGACGAACAGGAAGGCCTCGTCGAGTTCGACGACCGTCTGGCGGACCCCGCCGGCGTCGAAGTGCCGGCCCACTCCCTTGGCGAGGCTGTGGAAGCCGGAGGCCACCGCGGCCAGGTGTTCGCTGTCCTCGCGGGTGAGGTCCTTGGACACGCCCGTCGGCAGGCCGTCGCTGGACAGGACCATGGCCTTGCGGATGCTCGCGACCCGTTCCACGAGGTCGTCCAGGAGCCAGTTCAGCTCCTTCTTGTCGGTCGCGGTCTGGCCGGTCGCCTTCGGTGCGGTCATCGACCGTCCCCCTTAGTCGTTCCTGGTGCTGTGCTGTCGTCGCGGGCGTCGTCGCCCGTGGCGTTCTCCTGCCGGCCGCGCTGCCAGCCCCGCTGGAGCGAGGCCATGCGGGCGCGGACCTGTTCGGCGTCCCGTTCGGCCGGATCGGCCTGGCGGGCGGTGCGCCGTTGCGGAGTCTGCTGGAGCCGCTTCGCGAGGCTCGCCTGCCGCACCCGCCGGGGCAGCGGCCGGGCGGCGGGTTCGCCGTCCTCGGCGGCGGGGGTCCGGGCGGGCCCGGACCCGGCGGTTGCCGGGGCGGCCGGCTGGTCCCGCTCCCCGGGCGTGGCCCGGGAGGGCCCCTCCGGTGCCCCGGCTGACGTGCTGCGGCGGCGGCGCGGCAGGGCGGGCAGCGGTGCCGGTTCCGTACCGCTGTCGCCCGGGGAGCGCGGCGCGTCGCCCGGCTCGCGGCCGGAGGGTGTGGGCTGCTCGGCGACCGGGCGGCCGTGCGAGCTGACCAGCTTCGGCGTCCGGCGCCTGCGGGGCAGCGGCACCGGCCGGCCGGGTGCCTCGTCCCCGTCGTTCCCCGTGTCCTTGGTGTCCGTACGGGGCCGGGCGGGGGCGGGGCGCGGGCGGAACGATCCTGCTGCGGCGTCCCGCTCGCCGGGGGCGGCCGGGGCCTGCTCCTCGGCGTCCGCGCCGGACGGCGCCTCGGCGTCCCCCGGCTGCCCCGGCTCCTCCGGCAGCCGGGGCAGCCGTGCGGGGACCTCGGCCCGCTCCGTGCCGCGGCGGTCCTCCGGCTCCTTCTTCCCGCTGATCCGGGGCCGGTCGAGGCGGAAGCCGACGCCGTTGGTGTCGGGGACGTCGTCCGTCAGCAGCGTGTCGGGGATGAGCACGACCGCGGTGATGCCGCCGTAGGGGGACGGCTGGAGGGAGACGCGGACGTTCTGCCGCCGGGCCAGGCGGCTGACCACGAACAGGCCGAGCCGGTCGGTCTGGGACGGTTCGAACTCCGGGGTCTCGGCGAGCCGGAGGTTGGCTTCCAGCAGGGCCTCGGGCGGCATGCCCAGGCCCCGGTCGTGGATCTTCAGGCCGAAACCGCTGGGGACCCGTTCGCCGAGGACCTGCACGGCCGTGTGCGGCGGGGAGAACACCGTGGCGTTCTCCAGGAGTTCGGCGAGCAGATGGGTCAGGTCGCCGACCGCCGGGCCGGTGACGGCGACGCGCGGCAGCCGGCGGACCTCGACGCGTTCGTAGTCCTCGACCTCGGCGACGGCGGCGCGGACGACGTCCATGAGCTGCACGGGCCGGCGCCACTGCCGGGTCGGTGCGGCGCCGGAGAGGATCACCAGGCCCTCGGCGTGCCGGCGCATGCGGGTGGTCAGATGGTCGAGGCGGAACAGGTCGGCCAGTTCCTCGGTGTCCTCGGTGCGGCGTTCCATGGCGTCGAGGAGGGCGAGCTGGCGGTGCAGCAGCACCTGGCTGCGGCGGGCGAGGTTGACGAAGACCTGGGAGAGGCCGACGCGGAGTTCGGCTTGTTTCGCGGCGGCCTCGACGGCGGCCCGGTGCAGGGTGTCGACGGCCTGGGCGACCTCGCCGATCTCGTTCCGGTCGTAGGTGAGCTGCGGCACCTCGGTGGCGACGTCGACCTGTTCACCGGCCGACAGGCGGCGCATCACCCCGGGAAGGCGGACGGAGGCGGCCTCGTGGGCCTGGGCGCGCAGCTGCTTGAGGTCGCGGATCAGGTCGCGGCCGATGCGCACGGACACCAGCAGGGAGAGCAGCAGGGTCAGCAGACCGAGCACGCCGGAGACGGCGGCCTTCAGGACGATCCTGGTCTCGACCGGGCGGACGCGGTCCTCGTAGCGGTCCGCGGACTGTTCGCCGAGGGCGGACAGGTCGCCGAGGGCGTTCGCGGCGGCGGCGTCCCAGCTCTTCGCCGTCACTCCCCGGGGCGGTCCGGAGCCGGCCTTGGCGGCCGCCTGCTCGGCGGCGCGCACCGGGGCGGAGGAGGCGTCGGCCCAGAAACGCTGGTAGCGCTCGCGTTCCGAGGCCGGCAGCAGCGGCAGGCTGACGTCGTACAGCAGGGATCGCTGGGCGACGAGTTCGGCCACGGCACGGCTTTCGTCACGGGTGAGGGTGCCGGTGACCAGGGCGGAGCCGAGCACCGCGTCCTCGCGGGAGAGCAGCTCGCGGGCGCGGCCGAGGTCGACCAGCGCGTGGTACTCGCGGGCGAGGCGGGCGTCGTCGGTGACGTGCAGCCCGGCGAGCAGGTCGAAGCAGGGGTCGACCAGGCGGTTGTACAGGTCCAGGGCCTGGGCGCGGTCGACGGCGCGGTCGTCGACGCTGCGGCGCAGGTCGTCCAGGCCGTTCAGGGCGTCGATCGCGGCGGTCAGGCGTCCTGCGCCGCCGGTGCCCAGCGCGTCGCGGACCTCCGGGTTCCGGGCGTCGCGGCGCAGCTGTGCGACGGCCTCGTCGGTGGCGGCGCGGCTGCGGCGCAACGCGGTGAGGGCGCCGGAGTCACCGGGGCCGGCGAGGTGGACGAGGGTGCGGCGGCGTTCCTGCTGCAGGACGCGGACGGTGTCCCCGGTGGGGCGGGCGACCTGTTCCGTCACGGACGAGGTGGCGAGAAGCCGGGCCGCCTGGCGTCCGGTGATCACGGTCGCGAAGGCCCAGACGACGGTCAGCGACAGCAGCGGCACGAGCAGCAGCGCCACGATCTTCCTGCGGATGGACTTCCCGCGAAAGCGCATGGCCTCCCCCAGCTCGCCCCCTTGGGCCGGGGGTGTACCTGTGCGTCACGAAACGGCGCGAGCCTACTACCGACCACCGGATTATTCGAAGAGCCGACCGGAACGCAAACGTCCGTTCTCGGTCGCGACCGGGTCGAGTCGTCCCGGTACGACGGATGTCTCGGCCGGAAGGGGGATGTACCGGACGGATGCCCTGGTGAGGGGTTCGGCGGGTGAGGGTCCGGTATGTTCCGGCGGGCGGGAATCTTCACGGCCTGCCGTGCGTCCTTGTCGATGGCGCACCGGGACGGTCCAGGGCACACCGGGACGCGCGGAGTCACCGCGGCGGGGCGTGGTACCGGCCGGTGCACAGGCGTGAAGCGGTGCGTGGCGGGCAGTCACGAGGTAGCCGGTACGGGGACACCCGGGGGGCGGGCGGTGCCGGCAGCGGGGAGGGACACATGAGGGGCACACCACAGCAGGCGGACCGCCCCGGTCCGCGCAGACCCCTGTGGGTGGAGGAGCCCGCGCGGCGGCCCAGGCTGCCCGATCCCGTGCGCGAGGCGGCCGTGCGGGCGGTGCTGATCGTCGCCGTGACGCTCGTGCTCGCCGTGACCGCGTTCCTGCTGACGATGGCGGGGTCCTGGCTGGCCTTCCCCATGGTCCTGTTCGCCGTGGCCGGCACGGTGGTGGCGACCTGGGCGGTGCTGGACGTCTGGGTGACCCGGCAGGTGTGGGTGCAGCGCGGCGGCGTGGTCTCGACGCCGCGCAGCACCGCGCGGGCCCTGCGGCGCGAACGGCGCCGGGCCCGGCGGGAGGCGAAGGCCGCCGCGCGCGCCGAGGCACGCATGCGCCGCAGGGGCGGCTCGGAGCAGCTGTCGCACCCGTGACGCCCGTACTGGGCCCGGCCGGGCGTCCGGCGGCGGCCGAGCGGCCCTGCCGTGCCAGGAACGGCCCGGGCTCCGGCGGCGGGCCGTCGACGTGATCCGCCGCGCCCCGGCCTGGCAGGGGTGTCTTCCGCACCCGGACTTCCCAGCCCGGCGACGTCCTCTCCGACCGCTCGACCGCTGTGCCCCGAACGCCGTCCCCGGGGGACTACGGCACGGCGCCGGCCTCCACGACCCCTGCGGGTCATGAAGGCCGGCATCACACCACGGCACTGAACTCGCCCGAACCGTCCGGCCTCCGCTGGGCGGGCCCGGGATCAGGCGATCAGGCCGGCCGTTTGAACATCCGCGTCGCCGTGATCTCGCTGTGCACCGCCTGCCCCTCCGGCGTCGGCTGCGGCAGGCCGGGACGCAGGTGTTCCTCGACGCTGATGTACTTCAGTCCGGCCCTCAGGTCGGCGTCGTTGCGCAGCCTGATGACCAGCGGGAATTCCGCCAGCGCCGTGGTGTCGAACAGGCCGGTGGTGTACAGCAGCTGGACCCCGAGCGCGTCGGCGACGGCGCGCTGCAGCTCCAGCAGATACGTCGCATTGGCCCGCCCGATGGGGTTGTCCAGGAACAGGGTGCCGGCGTGGCGGTGCCGGTCGTGGCCGCGGTCGTTGCTGCGCAGGGCCGCCATGGTGCAGTACAGGGCGATGGCGGCGGTGAGCAGCTGGCCGCCGGAGAAGACATCGCCCATCTGCCCGACCGGGACGCGTTCGGCGCGCAGCACCGCGTCCGGTTTGAGGATCTCCACGGCGACGCCCTTGGGCCGCAGTGCGGCGGCGACCCCGCGCAGCAGCAGGGACATGCCGTCGCGGCGCAGATCGGAGTTCTTCTTCACGGCGGCGCGGGTGGCCTCGTCGATGACCTCCCCGAGCCGCTCGGTGAGGGTGGCCTGGTCGGGTTCCTCGAAGCGGATGCGCAGGAACTCCTGCCCGGACCACTCCCCCAGGCCCTCCGGCAGGCGGGACAGGCGCTGGGCGGAGCGGAGCGTGGCGAGCGCCGACTCGACCAGGCCGCGCAGCCGGTCCACGATCGAGTCCCGGTTGCGTTCCAGCTGGGCGAGTTCGTCGGTGAGGACGCGCAGCCGGGGTGCGAAGGCGTCGGCCCACCGCTGGGCGTGCTCGGGCAGGGCGGAGGCGGGCAGTTCGCGGATCTGCTGCCGGGCGGGGGTGCGCACCTGCTCGTAGCGGGCGGAGTTGGCGTGCCGGACGAGGACGTCGGCGGCCTCGCGCACGGCGGTCTCGGCGGCCGACAGGTCGGCGGCGCAGCCGCGCAGCGAGCGGCGGGCCTCGGCGGCCGCCTGCCGGGCCGCCTCCATGCTGCCGGGGTAGGGCTCCGGGTCGGTCTGCTCCTCCTCCCCGGCCGGATCGCGCAGCGAATCGCGGAGCATCGCGGCGAGTTCGTCGAAGCCGCCGGCCGCGTCCTCGGCGGCCCGGTGGGCGTCGAGCAGCTCCTGGTGGGTCTGCCGGGCCTGCTCCAAGGCCTCGGTTCGGGAGGCGAGTTCGGCGGTGGCGGTGCGCAGCAGGGCCTGGGCGTGGCCGGCGTCGGCGGGGATCAGGTCCTCGGGCAGGTCGGTGTGGCCCTCGCCGTCCGCGGGTGCCAGCCGCTCGGCCTCGCCGCGCAGCCGGCCGAGCTGTTCGCTGGCCGAGGACATGCGGGCCTCCAGCACGTGCACCAGTTCCTCCGCGCGGGCGGCGGCGGCCTGCCGGGACGGGCCGTCGGAGCCGTCGGGCGACTGCAGGAGCTGTTCGGCGCGGGTGCGGACCTTGTTGCTGAGGCGGTCCAGTTCGGCGCGGGCGGCGCTCTCGTCGCTCTCCGCGCGGGCCTGCTCGGCGCGCAGGTCGGCGCCGACGCCGACCTTCTCGTACACCTGGGAGGCGGCCCGGTAGGCCTCGCGCAGGGCGGGCAGGGACGCCTTGGGCGCCTCCGCGTCCGCCTCGGGCAGGTCGTCGGAGGCACCGGCGATCTCGGAGCGTTCGGCGCGCAGGGCGCGGGCGGTGCGGCGGGCGTCGTCGGCGGCGCGCTGGGCGGCCCGGCGGTCCTCGTCGGCGGCGCGGGCGCGCTCCAGGCAGGCCTGGGCGCGGGCCTCGGCCTCGGCGGCCTCGGCGGCGGCCTCCCGCAGCCGGGCCTGCCAGCCGGCGCGTTCCCGCAGCCGGGAGGCGAGCCCGGAGAGGGCGGCGGCGGCACGGCGGGCCTGCTGGGCGGTCTCCTGCCGCTCGTCGCGGAGCCGGGCGGCCTCGGCGGCGGCCTCCTCGGCCTCCGTCAGCGCGGCGCGGGCCTCGGCCAGTTCGGCCTCGGCCTCCTCGGCGAACCGGCGGGCGGCGCGGACGGCCTCGGCGAGTTCGGCCAGCCGTCCCGCCGGGCAGCCGGCACGCCAGGAGGCGAGCCGGGCGGACAGTTCACGGTCCTTGCCGAGCCGGGCGGCGAGCCGGCGGATCTCCTCGTCGCGTTCGGCGGCCCGTGCCCGCAGCGCCTGCCGCTCCTCGTCGGCGGCGAGTTCGTCGTGCATGGCCGGGTTCGGCGGGACGAGGAAGACCTCGCCCTCGCCCGAGCCGGTCTCAGGGGCCGGGGCGAGCAGCGCGGCGGCGGTGCCGACGGCCACCGCGGACCGGGGCAGCAGGGCGGCGTCGGCGAGTGCCTCGCGGGCCCGGGCGTGAGTGTCCGGGTCGGTGATGATCACACCGTCGACGAGTTCGGGCCGGGCGGCCAGCACGCGGGCGTGGTCGGCGGGGTCGACGGCCTGGGCGAGGTAGCGCCAGCCGGGCAGGGCGGGGATGCCCAGCTCGCCGAGGAACTCGACGGTGGCCAGCACGTCCGGGGACGGCGGGAGCAGGCCGCCGTCGCCGAGCGCGCCGAGGATCCGCGCGTCGTCCGCGGCGGCGGTGCGCAGGTCGAACAGCTGCCGTTCGGCGGAGGCGACCGCGTCGTCCAGCAGGGCGCGCAGCTCCTCGGCGTAGCGGTCCAGGTCCTCGGCGGTCAGCGGCCCTTCGGTCCGGGGGCGGGCGGCGGCCTCGGGGGCGTTCGGGGACGCCGCACCCGGTGCGCCGGTGCCGTCCGCGTCGTCGGACGCGGGACGCGGTCCGGGCACCGTGACGCGGGCGGCCGCCGAGGGCAGGCCGAGCAGTTCGGCAAGCCGTTCCTCGGTCGCGAGCGCCTCGGCGGTGCGGCGCTCGGCGTCGTGGTCCCGTTCGGCGGCGGCGGCCGCGGCGGCGGCGCGGGCGTCGATCAGTTCGGCGCGGGAGGCCTCGGCGGCCGCCTCGCGGGCGCGTTCGCCGGCCGTGCGGGCGGCCTCGCGGGCCTCGTCGAAGGCGGCGACGGCGGTCTGTTCCGCGTCGCTGGCGGCCAGCGCGGCACGGGCCGGGTCGGCGTCTGGGGCGCTGTCGTCGAGCCATCCGGCACGGACCGCGTCGGCGGTCTCCTGCTCGACCTCGGCCAGCCGCTGCCGCAGGTGCTCGGCCTCGCTGCGGGCGCGCTGCGCCTCGGTGGCGGCGGCGGTCGCGTCCCGGTGCGCGCTCTCGCTCAGCTCCTGCAGCTGTGCGGAGCGTTCCTCGCCCTCATTGGCGAGGGCTTCGGCCTCCTCGGCGGCGGCGTGCAGGGCGCGGACGAGGTCCACGGCGGCCTCGGTGCGGGCGGCGAGCGCCGGGGCCGCGTCCCGTTCGGCCTCCTGGATCGCGGCGGAGACGCGGGCCACCCGGTCGGCGGCGGCGCGGTGGCGCAGCACGGCCTCGGCGGCCTGCCAGGCGGAGTGCAGGGTGCGTGCCTCGGCGAGTTCCTTCTTCTGCGCGGCGGCGGCTTTCTCGGCGGCGGCCAGCGCGAGGGAGGCGTGCCGGTAGGCGAGTTCGGCGGAGATCAGCGCGCTGCGTTCGCGGGCGCTCTCGCAGTCGGTGACGGCGTGGGCGGCTGCGGTGACGCGCTGGGCGAGGTCGGCGGCGCGGGCCCGCTCCTGCGCGGCCCGGGCGGACAGCCGGCGGGCCAGGGTGCGGGTGCGGCGCTCGGCGCCGGCGTGCACGTCGCGGGCCCGGGCGCGTGCCTGGTCGGCGTCCACGACCCGGCCGAGCAGTTCCACGGACCCGGCGGTGAAGTCCTTCTCGGCGATCAGCTCGGCGCGCCGGCCCAGCTTGTCGGCGAAGCCGCTGACCAGGTCGGCGAGGCCGTCGGTGTCGCGGGTGTCGGTGACGGCGCGCAGCAGCAGGTCGGTGAAGTCGGAGTCCTTCTTCACCGCGAACAGGCCGGCCGCCTCGCCCTCGTCGGCGTTCATCTCGCGCTGGTAGCGGAAGAGTTCGGGGTCCAGGCCGAGCTCGCCGAGGTGCTCGGTCCAGCGTTCGTGGATCTCCTCCCAGTGCACCTGCAGGTGCGGGTAGGCCTTGCCGGCCTCGGTGAGGGCGTCCCGGAACCCCTTCATGGTGCGGCGCCGGCCCTTGGCGCCGGAGGTGCCCTCGGCGGGCGGGCGGATGGAGGTGGCCTCGGCCACGGGCAGGTTGTCCAGGGTGAGGCCGGGGCCGGGGCGGAAGGAGTACCAGGCCTCGGCGAACTTCCGCGGGTCGGTGGAGATCTGGCGTCCGCGCCACTCGCTGACCTTGCCGACGACCACGCACTCGCCGGTCTGCACGTGCTGCCACTCCAGCGCGACGTGCCCGCAGTCGTCGGCGAGGAGGAACTTGCGCAGCACGCCGGAACTGGCGCCGCCGAGGGTGTTGCGGTGACCGGGCAGCATCACCGAGAAGATCAGTTTGAGCAGGACCGACTTGCCGCCGCCGTTCTCCAGGAACAGCACACCGGCCGGGGCGGGGCGGCGCGGCGGGCCGGCCGGTTCCTCCTCGAAGAACTCCCCCTGCGTGGGTGCGGGTTCGGGCACCGGTTCGCCCACGCCCCGCAGGTCGAGCACGGTGTCGGCGTAGCGCGCACCGGCAGGCCCGATGGAGTAGAGGCGGACCCGGGACAGCTCGTACATGGCGGACTCTCGTCAGTGTTGTGCTAATCGGGGTGGTGCGGGGCCGCGGGAGGCGGGCCCCTCAGGGGTCAGGACGGCGTGTGGAACGGCAGCCCGGCCTCGGCGACCAGGTCCAGGTCGTCGGTGTCCTCGGCGGGCAGCAGGCTGGGGGTGCCGTCGGTGACCGGGACGATGCCGAGGTCCAGCAGTTCGGCGAGGGCGGCGCTGCCCGCCATGTCGCGGACCTGGAGCTGGTAGCGGGCGGTGGTGCGGTAGGTGCCGCCGTTGTCGTCGCCGGTGCGCTGCAGGAATCCGGAGTCGGCGAGGAAGGCCATGGCCTTGGCGACGATGCCGGTGGTGGAGGAGGCGGGCCGGCGGGCGTCCTTGGTGGCGCCGGTGGCGCTGCGCCGGGCCCAGACGCGCCAGGCGGCCTCCAGGCCGGGGGCGTCGGTGGCGGGGTCGGTGTTCTCGCCGCTCTCCTCGGCGCGTTCCTCCAGGCGGCGGCAGGCCTGGCGGACGAAGGCGTCGACGCCGTTGACCGTGACCCGGCCGACGTAGGCGTCGTCCGCGAGGTCCTCGGGGCGCGGGAACGCGAGGGCGGCGACAGCGAGATGGGCGAGCCCGTGCAGGAAGCGGTCGCCGGAGTCGGCGGCGGTGCGGCGGGCGTAGTCGCCCATGCGGACGGCGAACACCGAGTCCTCGGCGGCGGTGACCACCATGCCCGCGCGCGGGGACACCTCCAGCACGACCAGGCCGAGGCCGGCGGCCACGGCGTCGGCGAGCCGGGCGAAGGCCGGGTCCTCGCGGTGGCGGCGCAGCAGGTCGGCGTACTCCTGGTCGCGGGCCGGCTGCAGTCTGGGCTGCAGACCGAAGGCGACGAGCCGGGCCGCGTCGGCGGCGTCGGCGGGCGTGACGGGGGCCGGCCCGGCCGCACCGCCGCTGTCCGGCTCGATGCGCTCGACGTGCTCGGTCACGGACACAACTCCTTGTATCTCACGGTGGGACGACGACGGCGGGCGGGGACGGGCGGCGGGCACGGCGGACGGCCGGCGGCACGCTCCGCCGGGGTGGTGGGGCGGAGGGTCACACGGCCTCCGTGCGGTCGGCGGCCATCCCGGCGGCGTCCAGCAGCGCGGTGCCGACGATGAGGTCCGCCCCGCCGAACTCGGGGTCGTCCAGCTCGGTGCCGTCGTCCACGGCGAACAGCAGCTTCTCCTCGCCCTGGCGGTAGGCGGTGCCGACCGGCGGGCTGGCGGCGTGCACGGCCAGCAGGGCGACCAGGTACGGCAGGTCGGGGTCCTGCCGGCGGGCCTCGGCGAGCAGCCCGGACAGCCGGCGCGGCGCGTCGGCCGGCAGGTCCAGCAGCTCCTGGGCGGCGGCCATCTGCTCCTCGCTGAACCGGCTGTCGTCCGGGGTGGCGATCAGGTCGGGTTCGGGCATCTCCGCGCCGAGGTGGTCGCGTTCGGCGGGCGGGGTGAGCAGGAGGTCCACCAGGTCGCCGAGGCGCACGGACACCGGGGTGCGCAGTCCGGTGCCGCGGGCGAAGAACGCGTCGGTGACGCGGAGCGCCTGCTCCAGCGGCAGCGGCAGGGTCGGGGCGAGCAGATGCCCGTACAGGTCCGTGCCGGAGGCGGTGACCGGGGCGGCGAAGGCCTGCCGGTCCTGTTCGGCGCGGAAGAGGGGGCCCGCCTCCAGCAGCCGCACCTGCAGCTGGGTGTGGCGGCGGATGCAGTCCTTGACGATGTCGACGAGTTCGGCGGCGCGCCGCTTGTGCTCGGGGTCCTCGGACTCGTCGCGGGCCCGGCGGATGTTGGTGAGGACCGCGTTCTCGTGCCGGTAGCGCTCGGCGACGTGGTCCAGCGCCTCGGCGATCATGTCGGGGACCGCCTTCAGCCAGTCCACCGCGCGGACGTTGCGCCGGGTGGCCTCCAGGGCGCGGCGCAGCGACTCGGCGTACTGCACGGTGCGGTAGCGGGCCTGTTCGGCGGCGAGCTGGGCGTCGGCCAGCCGGCCCCGGCTGATGAGCACCTCCAGCTTGACCTCGGCGGCGATCTGCGCGCTGGTGACGTCGGTGTCGAGGGCGCCGACGAGGACGTTGACCGCCTCGTCGGTGGTGCGCAGGTACACGCTGCCACCGGGGCCGGGGACCTCCTCGATCAGCTTGAAGTCGTAGTCCCGCCGCACATAGGTGCCGTCGGGCTCGAACGTGCCGTAGACGACGCGGAAGCCGCGGTCGGCGCTGCCGACGTTGATCAGGTTCTCCAGGACCCAGCGGGCCACCCGCTCGTGCTCGGCGGCCGGCCGCTCGGGGGCCTGGGCGGCGACGCGCGGGATCAGCCGGGCGACGACCTCGTCGTGGTCGGCGCCGGTGTCGAAGTCCATGTGGAGCGTGACGAGATCGATCGCGGCGAGGGCGATCTCCGCCATTCCGTACACCGTGTACTCGCCGGCGAGATTCGCCTTGCGCGCGTCGAGGTCGTGCAGGGGCGCGGTGCACGCGAGTGCGCGCAGCCGCCGCGCCAGTCCCTCGTCGGCGGCCGGGCCCAGAGCGGGCCGCGGCCCCGCGCTGAGCTGGGGCGGATCACTGTCCGTCATTGCAGGCGAAGTCACGATCACAGACTAGGTCCTCGATCGGACAACCTCCCAAACGGCGCGGGTCGCCATCGTCGAGGACACGCCACGTCGGCAGCGTGCCGTGCGCTCGTGACCGCGCGCGGGCCGGGCGGGGTCAGGCGGTCTGGCCGACCCTTCGCCGGTAGACCTCGACGACGCCGTCCAGCGACTCGTCGAGGTAGACGGCGAGTTGCTGTTCGGCCTCCTCGCGGCGGCCCTCCTGCAGGGTCTGCAGGAGCTGCTCGTTGCGGGCGAGGTAGGGCTCGTGCAGCCGGCGCGGGTCGTCCACGACGTGGAAGGCGAGCCGGAGTTCGGCGAAGACGCTGCGCATCAGCTCGTCGGTGCGTTCGCTGCCCGCGAGCGCGACCAGCGCGCGGTGGAAGTGGATGTTGGAGGTGCCCAGCGCCTTCCAGTCGCCGGTACGGGCAGCCCGCCGGCCCTCGGCGACGGCCTCCGCCACGTCGTCGAGCGCGTACGGCGGCTCGCCCAGACCGCGCACGACGGCGCACTCGACGAGGCGGCGGGTGCGGTAGATGTCCTCGACGTCCTCGACGGTGAGCACCCGGACGAACACGCCCCGGTTCAGCTCGTGGACGAGCAGCCGCTCGTGGGTGAGCAGCCGGAAGGCCTCGCGCAGGGTGTTGCGGGAGACGCCGAGCGCGCCGCCGATGCTGTCCTCCGACAGCCGGGTCCCGGGCGGGAAGTACCCTTCGGCGATACGGCTCCTGAGGATGTCCGCGACCCGCTCGGCGGTGCTCGTGCGACCCAGGAGGGCGCGGTCGTCGGCCAGTTCTCTCAGGTGCTCAGCCATGCCCGTGATTCAACCGCATCGTGCGAGAACGAAACAACACGGGTATCGCGGAATCGTTCAACGAGCGGCCGAAAACGATCGCCGGACGTGGCGCGAGCGGTCGCGTCGTCCGGCACGGGGGCGTCCGTCGGCCGCGCCGTCCGGTACGGGGGCGTCCGTCGGTCGCGCTTCCGGTCGTCCGGCGGCACTCGGCCGCGTCCTTGGGGACGGCGGCATCCGTCGGCCGCGCCGTCCGGTCGTCCGGCGGCAGGGGGGTGCCGTGGTCCGGCGCCGGTGCGAGCGGTCGTCGTCCCGCCCGGTCATCCCTCCGTCCGGCCGGCGCGCAGCCCGGCGAGGTGGATGCGGACGAAACGGCGCCACGCCGAGCCGTCCCCGTCCGGCGCCGCGGCGACCACCGCGTGGATCGCGGCGACGAGCGCCCTGATGTCGTCGCCGGTCACGTCGGGCGCCAGATGTCCGGCGTCGACCGCCTTCTGCGTGAGCTGCCGGATCCGCTCGAAGGTGGGTCTGCTCACCTCGTCGTCGGCTCCGAGCCGGCCGGCCAGCAAGGACGCGTAGCGGCGCTTCTCGGTGTTGAAGGCGCCGACGAAGTCGAGGAACCGCTCCAGCCCGGCCGCGGGATCGGGATCCGCGAGGGCCGCCGCGGTCGCCTCGTCCAGCTCCTGGACGAAGAGCCGCGCGATCGCGTCGAGGAGGGCGTCCTTGCCCGGGAAGCGGCGGTAGATCGTGCCGACGCCGAGGCCGGCCCGCGCGGCGATGGACTCCATGCTCGCCTGCGGCCCCTGCTCGGCGAAGACCTCGCGTGCCGCCTGGATGACGACGGCGTCGTTGCGCAGGGCGTCGCGGCGCGGCGCGCGCCGGGGGGCCGAGGGGCTGGGTCGTTCGCTCATCGCCCTCAGTCTAGGCGAATCGGAACGATCATTCCGGAGTCGCGTTAAGATGAACCGGAATTCCGCTTCATCTTCATAGAGAGGAGCCGTCCATGAGGAGGACGACCGGCTGGCGGAGCTTCGACCCCGCCTCCAACGCACTGACCCGCGTCACCCTCGACCGGCGTGACCTGCGGCCCGACGACATCGCCGTGCGGATCGACTACTGCGGTGTGTGCCACAGCGACCTGCACCGGATCCACGGGTTGCTCGGCGAGAAGAACCTCGTCCCCGGTCACGAGGCGACCGGCGTGGTCGTCGCCACCGGCGAGAAAGCCACCCGCTTCTGTACGGGCGACCGGGTCGCCATCGGCACGATCGTCGACTCGTGCGGGGCGTGCGCCATGTGCCGGGCCGGGCAGGAGAACTACTGCCACGAGGGCCCGACCACCACCTACGGCGGCACCGACCGCATCGACGGCACGCCGACCCTGGGTGCCTACAGCCGGGAGTACGTGCTGCGCGAGACGTTCGCGTTCCGTCTGCCCGACGCGCTCGATGCGGCCGCGGCGGCACCGCTGCTCTGCGCCGGCATCAGCGTCTGGGAGCCGCTGCGGGCCGCCGGCACGGGTCCGGGGCACCGCGTGGCCGTCGCCGGGCTCGGCGGGCTCGGCCACCTCGCGGTGAAGTTCGCCGCAGCGCTCGGCGCCGAGGTCACCGTCCTGAGCCGCGGCGCCGCCAAGGAGAAGGACGCCCTGCGGCTCGGGGCGGCCGGGCTGATCGTGACCACCGACGAGGCCCAGGTGGCCGCGGCCAGGGGGCGCTTCGATCTCGTCCTCGACACGATCTCGGCCGGCCACGACCTCGCGCCGCTGCTCGGCATGCTGGGCCTCGACGGTACGCTGTGCGTCCTCGGCAACCCCCTGATGGACGCGCCGAAGCTGTTCGAGCTCGTCACCGGCCGCAAGAAGCTCACCGCCTCCGGCACGGGAGGGCTGCGGCAGACCGCGGAGATGCTCGCCTTCTGCGCCGAGCACGGCATCACCGCGGACGTCGAGGTCCTGCCGTCCAGCCGGGTGGAGACCGCCCTGGACCGTCTTGCCGCGGGTGACGTCCGCTACCGGTTCGTGCTGGACATGTCCGACCTGGACCATTCGGACCGGTAGCGGGTGCGGGGCCGGGCGTGGCGCGGCCCCGGCCCCGCACCCTCGTGCGCACGGCAAGCCGCCGCTGCCCGCCCGGTCCCGGGCCGCGCCCCGAGCACGGCCGGGCGGCCGGGGACCGGTCAGGCGAGCGGCGTGTCGCCGGGGCCGATGCGGCTGCGGACGGCCGTCTGCACCTCGGCCTCCTCGGCGGGGTCGGCGGCCAGCCGGCGCAGGCGCTCCACGACGCGGCTGTCCCCGGTCTCGGCGTAGCGGGCGGCGAGTTCACGGGTGCTCTCCTCGCAGTCCCAGAGGCATTCCACGGCGAACCCGGCGGGGAAGGAGGGGTCGGTCGCGGCGAGCGCGCGGGCTGCGCGGCCGCGCAGATGGGAGGAGGCCGTCTCCCGGTAGATGTGCCGCAGCACCGGTGCGGCACAGGCGATGCCCAGGCGGCCGGCGCCCTCGACGAGGGTCCACAGGGCGGGCGCGTCGGGGCCCTCGCCCCGGGCGGTCCGGCGCAGGGCGGCGAGGACGAGGTCGCGGTCCCGGGCGCCGCCGCGGCAGGCGAGCATGCGTCCGGCGGCGGCGCCCAGCGCGCCGGGGCGGCGGGCCCAGCCGCGGGCCCGGTCCAGGGCGGCGTCGCTGCGCATCCGTTCGAAGGCCTCGACGGCGGCCTCGGCCACCGCGGCGGGGCCGGTCGTCGCGGCCGCCTCGATCAGGTCGAGGGCGTCCGGGTCGTCGCTGTCGGCGAGGTAGCGCAGGGCGGTGCAGCGGGCGGCCTCGGCGCCCTCTCGGGCGGCCCGCAGGATCGTGCCGCGGTCCCCGACTCCGGCCACGGCGGCCAGACAGCGCGCGGCGGGGACATGGCGGGCGGTGCCGCGCTCCAGGCCCTGCTGTGCCCAGTCGAACACGGCCTGCACGCTCCACCCGGGGCGGGGGCCGCCGGGCCGCAGCTGCCGTCGCCAGCGGTCGAAGCTGCCGGCCTCCTGGGCGGCCCGCACCCGTCCGGCGATCGCCGGGCGCGGGTCCTCGGCCCACAGCCGCCACGGGCGCGGTTCGAAGGCGTCGCGGACGGCGGCGGCCAGCTCGGCCTCGCCCTGGGGGTCGGCGGGAAAGCGCGCCAGGACCGGTTCGGCCAGGGCGCGCAGCCCGGCGTCGTCGTCCCTGAGCGCCAGCTCGTCCAGGGCCCAGGCCCAGTTGGAGCCGCTCGCGGCGTACCGGCGCAGCAGCCCGAGGGCGTCGCGCCGGCCGTAGGAGGCGAGGTGGCCGAGGACGGCGAGGGACAGCCCGGTGCGGGACTCGTCGGGGTCGAGGGCGTCCTCGGGAGCGAACAGGTGGGCCTCGATCGCGTCCAGGTCGCCGGCGAGGTCGAGATAGAGCCGGGCGTAGTACAGGGAGCGGTTCTCCACCCGCCAGTCGTGGCGGGGATCGTGCCGCACGCACTGTTCCAGCGCCGCCAGCGCCTCGGCGCGGGGGGCGGTGAGCGCGTGCAGCGTGCCGTCGCCTCGGCCCCGCTGCAGAAGGCCGAGCAGCGTGCCGCTGGGCGCTATGACCGGATCGAACATGGACAACACAGCCTCACATCGAGCGTCGACGCAACCGGGAACCGCGCATCACCTGGCTGCGTGACAACACGTCGGGGCGCCCGCCGTTGCTTGCTTGCTGTAGACCATGTCCTCTGCCTCTCGTCGGTGGCCCGGACGGGCCGCATCACGGACCGCGCGGTGCGGCAACACCTGCCCAGCCGTCGCGTCCGTGAATCACGACGTCATGATGACCCGGCGTCCGCGCCGCCGCGACCGAAATTTCCGGCGGCACGTCCCCGCCCGGCCGTGGCCGCCGCCCGTAGCCGGTACGGCGGCGGGACGCACGCCGGGCGCGCCGCCGGTGCCGCGCGGCCGGCCGGCGGGCGGGCCGTCCGGGACGTGCGCGGCTTGTCGTGTCACTGCCGGCCGAACAGCTCCAGCAGCTCGGTCCGGCCGAACATGCGGGCCGTGTCCACGGCCGACGGCGTCCCCGCCGTCGGGTCCGCGCCGCCCTCCAGCAGGACCTCGACGACCTCCTGCTCGCCCTTGAACACCGCTCCGGCGAGGGGTGTCTGGCCGCGGTCGTTGACGCGGTCGGCCTCGGCGCCGCGTGCGAGCAGGGCACGGACGGTGCCGGCGTGTCCGTGGTAGGCGGCGAGCATCACCAGGGAGTCGCCACGGTCGTTGGTGAGGTCGGCCGGGACGCCGGCGTCGATGTAGGCGACGAGCGCCTCGGTCCGCCCCCGCCGGGCCAGATCGAAGATCTTGGTCGCCAGCTCCACGACCTCGGGGTCAGGGGCTTCACTCATGCGTGCGGACCGCCTCTCGCTGTGGACGTCGGGGACTGCGGGGGCCGCGCGGGCTCCCGCGGGGCGCCGGGTACGGCCGTGCGCGGAATCGGCCGTAGGGGTGAACCGCCAGCGTACTGGCCCGGACGGCGTCCTTCGCGCCCGGTGCCGGGGTAACGATCACCGCGGAACGGGCCGGGCGCAACAGGACCGGGCGGCCGGTTCCCGTGCCGGTTCCGCCGCGCGGCGGAAATCGACCCGATCTCACCCAGTTGCACCTTTTGTCATATAGACACATCCTGTGATGCTGGAAGGACTCAGGGTGACTGTCCCCCTCGACACCAGGAGATTTCCATGATCCTCTCCGTCTCAGGCGTCGTCCTGTTCGGCATCCTCGTCTTCGTGTTCTTCCGCAAGGACGGGCTGAAGCCCTCCCACGCGTGCGTGTCGGCCCTGTTCGGCTTCTACCTCGCCAGCACGGCCATCGCACCGAGCATCAAGGCCGGCGGAGAGAGTCTGGCGAGCCTGCTCGGCGGCATGAGGTTCTGACCCGCAACCGCCCGAACGGGGACACCCCGCCCCACCCACCACCCAAGGAGGCACAAGTGGCCCGGCGCCCCCTCCCCCGCATTCTCACCGCCGGCGGCGCCCAGCTCGCGCGGAGCCGGGAGCTGGCCCGGACCGCCGCCGACAACGCCACGGACGTCCTCCACCCGCTGATCGTCATCGCCCGTGGTCTGCGCCGGCTCGCGGCGGCCGGCCGGCGCAGGTGGGCCCAGACCCCGAAGGACCGGCGCGGTCCCCTGCTGTTCCTGGTGGGGTCGGTGATCCTTGTGGTGGCGATGGTGCCGTACGGGCCGCTGCTGGCGGCCCTGACGGTGACCGCGGCGGCGGCCTGGCAGGGCCGCGACCGCACCCCGCCCCCGTCCGAGGACCCGGCCGAGCCTCGCACCCAGCGCCTGGTCGCCCTGTACGAAGCCCTCGTGCCCTACTTCTCCGCCGCCGGCGACCCCGACCCGCTGTACGCCCACGGCGGCGCATGGCAGAAAGCCTTCCCCGACCACCGGTTCGACGACTCCGGCCGCCTGTGCCATCTGCTGATCCGCTACCCCGCCCACTTCACCGACGGCGAACCGGAGGCCCGCGCCCGGATCGAGCACCTGCTGTCCGCCAAGGCGGGCCGCGGGAGGGAGTACCTCTTCACCTGGAACGAGGAGGACAACGAGCTGGCGGTGACCGCGCTCGCCCCGCTGCCCGCCGGCATTCCGGCCCAGCGTTTCGTCACCGCCCCCGGCGAGACCGTGCTCGGCTTCACCGACCCCGGCGAGGTTCCGCGCACCCTCCCCCTGAGCTTCCGCGAGGAACAGCGCGACATGCCGCCGGTCGTCTGGCGCACGGGCCCGCGCTCCACCGAGCCGCATCTGCTGGCCCTGGGCCAGCCGGGCAGCGGCACCTCCACCCTGCTGCGCTCGATCGCGCTGCAGGTCCTGCGCCACGGCGACGTGCTCGTCGTCGACGGCGGCGGCACCGGCGAGTACGCCTGCCTGACCGGGCGCGACGGCGTCCTCGCGGTCGAGTGCACGCTGGGCGGGGTGCTGGCGAGCCTGGAGTGGGCCGCCACCGAGACCGAGCGCCGGCTGATCGCCGTCAACCGCGCACGGCAGGCCGGGCATCCGCCGCCCGACGACACCCGGCGCCCGCTGTGGCTGCTGCTCGACCGGCCCACCGCCTTCACCCATCTGGCCGCCTCCGACGGCCGCAAGGACCCGCAGACGCTGCTGCAGATGCCGCTGCGGCACGGCCGTGCGGCCAACGTGACGGTGGTGGTGGCCGAGCAGTTCGACAGCGCCGACGCGCTGTGCGACGCGGTACGGCAGCACACCCGTGCCCGCGCGGTGCTGGGGCCTGCGACACCGGAGCAGGTCAAGGCCGTGCTCGGCGCCCCTCCGCACACCACGCCGCTCGCCGCCGTGCCGCCCGGGCGCGGATACGCCCGGCTGGGCACGGGCCCTGTGCACCGGCTGCAGGTGCCGGCGACGCCCGACCCGTACGACGACACGGTGAGCGAGGTGCTGCGCCGGGCGGTGCTCGATCTGCTGCCGCCCAGGACGACGCCCCCGGACGGGGAGAGGGTGCCGGAGGACGGCACACCGGTGAGCGAGGCGACCGCCGAGGCCGTCGACGCGTCGATGGCCTCGAAGGCGGCGGTGCCGGACCGGTCCTGAGACAGCGGGGCGGCCGCGCACCGCCGACGGCGCGCGCCTCGCGCGAGGACACGGACGGCGCCGTCACGGGCGGGCCCGGAGAACCGGAGGTCCCCAAAGGACCGGCGGGCCGCGGCGGGGCGGCACCGTCGCATGCCGTCAGGACCATGGATCCGCCCCTCCGGCCGGCGGCGCGGCGGCTACGCCACGAAGCTCCGGATCTGTGCGCCGTTGCCGGACGCGCCCGTGCGGACCAGGCGGGCCGCCGCCGCCAGACGCGCCGCGGCCTCGTCGGCCACCGCTCCGCCGACCGTGAACGGCAGCCGGATGTACCCCTCGAAGGCGCCGTCGACGCCGAACCGCGGACCGGAGGGAATCCGTACCCCCACCCGTTCCCCTGCCTCGGCCAGGCGCGAGCCGGACAGGCCGCCGGTGCGCACCCACAGGGTCAAACCGCCGCGCGGCACCTCGAACTCCCAGTCGGGCAGTTCCCGTCGTACCGCCGCGACCAGGGCGTTTCGGTTCTCCCGGGCCTGTTCGCGGCGCCGCCGCACCGCCTCCTCCCAGCCACCGGTGGCGAACAGCCAGTTCACGGCCAGCTGTTCCAGGACGGGGGTGCCCAGGTCCGCGTAGGCGCGGGCGGCGACCAGGCTGCGGATCACGTCCGGTGCCGCGCGCACCCAGCCGATGCGCAGACCGGCCCAGAAGGCCTTGCTGGCCGAGCCCACGGTGATCACCGTGGAGCCTGCGGGGTCGAATCCGCACATCCGCCGCGGCATGCGCAGGTCCGGGTCCAGGGACAGCTCGCTCATCGTCTCGTCGACGACCAGCACCGTCCCGGCCGCACGGGCCGCCTCCACCAGGCGGCGCCGCTGGTCCTCGTCGGCGAGAGCGCCGGTGGGGTTGTGGAAGTCGGCGACCACGTAGGCGATGCGGGGCGCGGCCTCGCGCAGCACCTGGCGCCACCGGTCCAGGTCCCAGCCGCTCAGGCCCTCCCCCATCGCCACCGGCACCAGCCGGGCACCCGCCTCCCGCATCAGCTGCAGGATGTTGGCGTAGGACGGCGACTCCACCGCGATGCGCTCGCCGCGGCCGCCGAAGAGGTGGCAGATGGCGTCGATGGCGCCCATGGCACCGGTGGTGACCATGATCTGCTCGGGCATGGTCGGGACGCCCCGCGCGGTGTAGCGCTCGGCGATCATCGACCGCAGCGCGGGCAGCCCGGCCGGGTAGTCGCCGTGCGTGTGGGCGTAGGGCGGCAGCTCCTCCAGCGCGCCCCGCACGGCCCGGGTGAGCCACGGCTCGGGTGCCTGCAGGGCCGCGGTGCCCAGATCGATCATCGAGCCCAGTGCCTCCGGCGGCAGGGGCTCCAGTCCCCGGGCGGGCAGCGGGTTGCCGGCCGGGACCGCCGTCCAGCTGCCCGCCCCCCGCCGGGACTCCAGGAAGCCCTCGGTGCGCAGCGCCTCGTAGGCGGCGGCGACCGTGGTGCGGCTCACCGACAGCGCGGCGGCGAGTTCCCGCTCGGCGGGCAGCCGGGCGGCCACCGGGACGCGGCCCTCCAGGACGAGCACCCGGACGCCGTCGGCCAGGGCCCGGTAGGCGGGCGGGCGGCGGCTGCCGGAGCCCGCCGGACGGTGCTGCTGGGAGTTGAGCAGGCGGGAGAGCTGCGCGGCACTCACCACGGAGGTCCACTGCGGCATGCGAACCGGTCCACCTTCCTCGGATTGGCCATGGATGGCCTTCTGCGCGCGGCCACAGAGTGGCACGACCAGGCCACTTCCCATCATCACCCACCGTGAGGGGGACCGCTGTGTCCGATGCCCTGCCCCGGCCGCGCCGCCTGGTGCGGCGCGGCCTCCAGCTCGCCGTCGGCCTCGTGCTGTACGGCGTCAGTTCCGCGCTCGTCGTGGCCTCGGGCCTCGGCCTGGGCCCCTGGAACGTGCTGCACGAGGGACTCGCCGAGCGGACCGGGCTCAGCATCGGCGTCGTGACGACCCTGACGGGCGCGCTGGTGCTGCTGCTGTGGATACCGCTGCGGCAGCGCCCGGGCCTCGGCACGCTCTGCAACGTGCTCGTCGTGGGCCTGGCCATGGACACAACCCTCGCCCTGCTGCCCGGCGTCCGCGCCCTGGCCGTACGCGTCGTTTCGCTGGTGGCGGGCATCGTGCTCAACGGTGCGGCGACCGGGCTGTACATCGCCGCGGGGTTCGGGCCCGGCCCCCGGGACGGGCTGATGACCGGGCTGCACCGGCGCACCGGGCGCTCCATCCGGCTGATGCGGACCGCGGTGGAGGTGACGGTCGTCGTCACCGGGTTTCTCCTGGGCGGGACGGTCGGGGCCGGCACCGTGCTCTACGCGGTGTCGATCGGCCCGCTGGCCCAGCTGTTCCTGCGCCTGTTCGCCGTTCGGGAGTCCCCCTCCGGCACCCGGGCCGTTGCCCCGCCCTCACCCGAGCGGGTGATACTGCACCCGTGACCGCGCCCGCCCGCCACCCGTTCCTCGACCATCCCGGGCCCCTCGCCTTCGCGCACCGCGGCGGGGCGGCCGGCGGCCCGGAGAACACCCTGGCCCAGTTCCGGCGCGCGGTCGCCACCGGCTACCGGTACCTGGAGACCGACGTGCACGCCACGGCGGACGGCCGGCTGGTCGCCTTCCACGACGCCGTCCTGGACCGGGTGACCGGCGCCTCGGGCCGGATCGCCGACCTGCCCTGGGACCGGGTGCGCCGGGCCCGCGTGGGCGGCCGGGAACCGGTGCCGCTCTTCGAGGAGCTGCTGGCGGCCTTCCCCGGGGTGCGCTGGAACGTCGACGTCAAGGCGGACGGTGCGCTGCGCCCCCTGCTGGAGCTGATCGAGCGCGCGGACGCCTGGGAGCGGGTGTGCGTCGGGTCGTTCTCCGAGGCGCGGGTGGCGCGGGCGCAGCGGCTGGCCGGGCCGCGCCTGGCGACGTCGTACGGCACGCGCGGGGTGCTGGCGCTGCGGCTGTGCTCCTGGGGGCTGCCCGCGGCGCCGCGCAGGCCGGCCGTGGCGGTGCAGGTGCCGCTCGCCCGGTGGGGCGTGCCGGTGGCCGACGCGCGGTTCGTCCGGGCCGCGCACGCGCGGGGGCTGCACGTGCACGTGTGGACGGTGAACGACGCGCCGACGATGCACCGGCTTCTGGACCTCGGCGTGGACGGCATCATGACCGACGCCCTCGGCACGCTGCGGCAGGTGCTGGAGGAGCGCGGCGTCTGGGTCTGAGCCGGCTCCGGGCGCCCGCGCGACGGAGCCCGGCGCAACGCTCCGGCCGAAGGATTAGCACTCGGGGCGCGAGAAAGGTACCGTACGCGTTCGGCCTGCCCCAGGCGTACCGTTACTGCGCGTCGAAGGTGCCGGAACGCTGGGTGACAACACCTGGCAGACGTGACAAACCGGGCGCCGGTGGGTACTGCACTGGAGACAAGGCTGCGGCTACGACGGCGACGCATGACCCGGAACGGGACTCGGAACGGGAATCTTTACCGCCGACCGGACGTTGACCGGATGACGACGACAGCGACACCTGTCCTGTGGGCGACCAGCCCGGGAGGCACGATTCATGAGTGAGCGAGCTCTTCGCGGCACGCGCCTCGTGGTGACCAGCTACGAGACCGACCGCGGTATCGACCTGGCTCCGCGCCAGGCCGTGGAGTACGCATGCGAGAAGGGCCACCGTTTCGAGATGCCCTTCTCGGTCGAGGCGGAGATCCCGCCGGAGTGGGAGTGCAAGGTCTGCGGGGGCCAGGCACTCCTGGTGGACGGCGACGGGCCGGAGGAGAAGAAGGCCAAGCCGGCGCGTACGCACTGGGACATGCTGATGGAGCGGCGCACCCGTGAGGAACTCGAAGAGGTCCTCGAGGAGCGCCTCGCCGTTCTGCGCTCCGGTGCGATGAACATCGCCGTCCATCCGCGGGACAGCCGCAAGAGCGCCTAGTCCTCGCGCGGACGTGGCCGGCTCGTCCGGCACGCTCCGACAGGGCCGCGGGCGCCGTACGTCTTTTCAGGGGGCGTACGGCGCCCGCGGCTTTTGTCGTGCCCCGCACAGGTCCGGGCGTGGCCGCACCGAAAGGGGCCGTGTCCCGGGCGGGCACGACACGGCCCCTGAGGCTCACGACGGCAGGCGGACGCCTCTCAGCGGGTCAGCGGCGGGCGCTGCTCCCCCGGGCCGTCCTCGGGCTCCTGCCGGATCACCTCGCCCGGGACCACCTTGCCGCCGGGACCGCCGGTGCGGGCCCACCGGAAGGCGTCGCCCAGGGGGCCGGCGCCGGCCCGGCGCAGCCGGCGGTCGACCGTCCGCTCCACGCGCCGGCTCACCAGCCGCTGGACCGGCGGGATCAGCAGGAGCAGTCCCGCCGCGTCGGAGATCATGCCGGGGATCATCAGCAGCAGCCCGGCCAGCATCGTCAGGCCGTTGCCGCCCCGCCGCCCGGACGGAACCCCGCCCTGGCGCAGGGTGGCGTCGAGATCCCGGAAGGCGCGCCCGCCCGCCCGCTTGATCACCACGGCGCCGGCCACGAAGGCGGCGACCAGCAGCAGGAAGACCGTGAACCCGTTCGCCGCCCCGGCGACCATGGTCAGCAGCCAGACCTCCAGCACCAGCCAGACCGCGAGGACCGCCGGCAGATACTTGCGCAGCCGGGAGCGCGCGGAGCGGGCGGTGTACGGGGAGGTCGAAGCGCCTGTCGTCATGCTCCCAGTGTGCCGAACCCCGGCTCAGGACCGGATAAAAGCTACGGCCGGGACGCCGGGCCCTTCTTGCCGGTGATCCTGCTCACCCGCTCACCCACGCCCCAGGCGGTGACCCGCCACAACGCCTCCACGAGGATGTCGCGGCTCATCTTGGAGTCGCCCAGTTCGCGCTCGACGAAGGTGATGGGGACCTCGACGACGTGGTAGCCGGCCTTCACCGCGCGCCGCGCCAGGTCGACCTGGAAGCAGTAGCCCTGGGAGGCGACCTCGTCCAGGCCCAGGCCCTCGAGCGTCTCGCGCCTGAAGGCCCGGTAGCCGCCGGTGATGTCCCGCAGCGGCAGGTCCAGGGCGAGACGGGAGTACAGGCTGCCGCCGCGGGAGATGAACTCGCGGCCCTTGGGCCAGTTCACCACGCGTCCGCCCGGCACCCAGCGCGAGCCGAGCACCAGGTCGGCGCCCTTGAGGGCGGTCAGCAGCCGGGGCAGCTCCTCGGGCTGGTGGGAGCCGTCGGCGTCCATCTCGACCAGCACGCCGAAGTCGCGCTCCAGGCCCCAGCGGAACCCCGCGAGGTAGGCGGCGCCCAGGCCCTCCTTGCCCTTGCGGTGCAGGACGTGGACCTGCTCGTCCTCGGCGGCCAGTTCGTCGGCGAGCTTGCCGGTGCCGTCGGGGCTGTTGTCGTCGGCCACCAGGACGTGCGCCTCGGGAACGGCCTTGCGCACCCGGCCCACGATGGCCTTGATGTTCTCCGCCTCGTTGTAGGTCGGGATGATCACCAGCGCGGTGCCGAGCGGGCCGAACCGCCTCTGCTGGCCGCGTCCCGCGCGGGTGCCCTCGCCGTCGTTCACTGCTGCCCCTTCATGTCCGTACGCAGGGGACCACCTTAGTGGTCAGGGCCTGCGGGGATGTGCCACCACGGCCGTGCGGTGACGCCGGTGCGGCGCAAGTGGGGCGAACCGGTCCTCCCCGGCGGTCCGCCGCACCCCCCGTGCGGGCCGCCAGGGCCCGTGCCCGGCCGCGGCGGACCGCGGTGCGACCGCCGCGGGTCCGGGATCCGCCGGCCTGCGGACGGGGCCCGGTGCCCTTCGGGCCGACCTGGGACCCGCTGGCTGCGGGTCGACCGAGAGCCGTTGTCTACTGAGCACCCGGGCCCCACCCGGGTCACACCTGCCGACCGTCCGGAACGTCTCCCCCGCCGACGCGGGCGCTGCGCCTGGCTCCCGTGACGGTGTCCCGGTACGGCACACCGTCCCTGACCCAGCGGCACTGCGACGCGGGCACGGAAGTTCCCAGGCCGGGCGTCCGGTGGTGGACGCGGCAGAACCTACCGGCCCCCCGCCGCCGCCTGTCAAACAGCCGCCCGGTCCGCCGGGCGGGGCGCCCGCCGCGGGCCGGAGCGGACAAAGCGCAGGTAGCGCGACAGGACGCGGGGGCGGACAGGGAACGGATGCTCTCCGGGGCGTGCGGCCAGATCACTCGCCCGGCCGTACGAACACCGTCCGCCCGCCCACGACCGTCCGCAGGCACAGGGGCAGATCCTGGCCGGGGCTGAGGTCGGGCAGCCCGGGGGTGCCCGAGCGCGGGTCGGTCGACCAGCGGGCCACCCGGTCGTCGGGGGCCTGGACGACGAGCTCGCCGGTCCGCCACACGGCGTAGTCCGCGGGCGCGCCGGGCACCAGGACGCCCGCGTCGTCCCGTCCGATCGCCCGCCAGCCGCCCCGGGTGTGCGCGGTGAACGCGGCACGCACCGAGACGCGGTGCTCGGGTGTGCGGTGGAAGGCGGCGGCCCGGATCGTGCCCCAGGGGTCCAGCGGGGTGACCGGGCTGTCGGAGCCGAAGGCGAGCGGCACGCCCGCGCGCAGCAGGGCCGCGAACGGGTTGAGGGTGCGGGCCCGCTCGACGCCCAGCCGCTGGGCGTACATGCCGTCCGGGCCGCCCCACAGCGCGTCGAACGCGGGCTGCACGGACGCCGTCAGGCCCAGCTCGGCGAAGGCCGCGATGGTCTGCTCGGTGAGCATCTCGGCGTGCTCGACGCGGTGCCTGGCGGCACGGATGCGCGCCAGTCCCATCTTCTCGGCGGCGGCCCGCACGCCCTGGACGACCGCGGTGACGGCCGCGTCGCCGATGGCGTGGAATCCGGCCTGCAGGCCCGCCTCGGTGCAGGCGACGACGTGCGCGGCGACCGCGTCGGCGTCCAGGTGCGCCGTGCCGGTGTGGCCGGCGTCGGCGTACGGGGCGTGCAGGCAGGCGGTGTGCGAACCGATGGAGCCGTCGACGAACAGGTCGCCGGCGGCGCCGGCCGCGCCCAGCTGACGGGCCTTGTCCACGTCCCGTTCCGCCCAGTAGCCCACGACCCGCGGGCCGGGCTCCTGCGCGGCGAGCTTCAGCAGGGCGGTGAAGTCGTCCTCGGACGAGATGTCCGGACCGCCGCACTCGTGCACGGCGCCGATGCCGAGGGAGGCCGCGTGGGCGAGCGCGGCGCGCTGCGCCTCGGCTCGCTGCGCCGGGGTGATCGCGCCGAACGCGACCGCGCGCACGGCGTGGTGGGCGTCGCCGGTCAGCGGACCGTCCACCGGGCCGAGGCCGGGCACCAGGTCGAGCAGCGCGGTGGTGACGACCGCGGAGTGCACGTCGATGCGGCTGAGGTACAGCGGGCGGCCGCCGGTGGCCTCGTCCAGTTCCGCGCGGGTCGGCGGGCGCCCGCCGGGCCAGCGGGCCGCGTCCCAGCCGTGGCCGAGCAGGACCCGGTCGTGCGGCCGGGCGGCGGCGAACTCCCGCACCCGGGCCAGGGCCGCCTGAAGCGAGAGCGCGTCGGACAGGTCCAGCCCGGTGAGCGCCAGGCCGGTGGCGGTGGTGTGCACATGGGCGTCGGTGAACGCCGGGGTGACCAGGGCACCGTCGAGGTCGATCACCTCCTCGACGCCGTCCGCGAAGGCGTCGGCCGCGCCCTCGGACCCGACCCAGGCGATGTGCCCCGACTCGACGACCATCGCGGTGGCGAACGGGTCGGCGGGGCTGTGGATCTCCCCGCGGCGGAGGAGGACGGTACGGGGTTCGGCGGTGCGCTCACTCATGAGCACCAGTCTCGCGCGTCACCGGCGCGCCCCGGCACGCAGGGCGGCCGACGGAGGTCAGATGCGCGGCGGACGCGCCTCGTACGGCGTGGACAGCACCACGGTCGTCCGGGTCGACACGCCGGCCAGGCTGCGCACGCGGGCGAGAAGCTCCTCCAGCTCGTGGGGGGTGGCCACGCGCACCTTGAGGATGTAGTTCTCGTCGCCCGCCACGCTGTGGCAGGCCTCGATCTCCGGCACCCCGGCGAGGCGGTCGGCGATGTCGTCGGGGGCACTGGGGTCGAAGGGCTTCACCGAGATGAACGCCGTCAAGGGCAGTCCCACGGCCTCGGGGTCGACGACCGCGGCGTATCCGCGGATGACGCCACGCTGTTCCAGCCGCCGCACCCGCTGGTGCACGGCCGAGGTGGACAGGCCCGTGGCCTTGCCCAGGTCGGTGTAGCTCATCCGCCCGTCCTTGACGAGCAGCTGCACGATCTGTCGGTCCAGCTCCTCCATGGCGCAAGAACCTACAGGGCGCGCACGGCTCCGTGCCGGTCGCGTCCTCCGCGGCGCACTCCCCCTGCCCGCATGTGAGCAACGCCACACCCTTCGGGTGCCGTTCGTAATGCTTCCGTGATTACCGCCGTGAGCGGACGGGAAGTGCTTGCTGTGGTCGAGGCCGAGCGCCTCACGGCCCAGCTCTAGGGGGAGAATCCCATGCACAGTGTCAAGCGCCGTTCCGTGTCCAAGCGGCAGCAGCAGGTTCTCGAACTCCTGCCGGACAGCGCCGCGTTCGACGACGGCGACGCCGATGAGTTCGACGACCACGACACCGAGGTGTACCGGGTGATCTGCCCGGAGTGCGCGCAGCCCATCGCCCTGCTGCCTGACGACGAGGTGCTGCCGCAGCACGCGCGGTGCGCCTCGCCGTGGAACCCGTTCGGTGCGACGGTCTGCTCCGGCACCGGACGCAAGGCCTCCGACGCTCGTCCGGCGAGCGAGACCTTCGCCCCGCAGGAGCAGAAGACCGCCGTGGTGCTGACGCTTCCTCAGGGACTCGACTGGCGGATGCAGCCCTTCTCCCACGTGGGCGGCCCGGGCTCCCGTCCGATGCGCGTGCCGGTCCCGGCGATGCGCCGTCGGGCCGCCTGAGCCGTCGGGGCGCCCGCCCGGCCCGGGTGCCACGCTCCGCACCGGGGCGCAGGGACCGCCGTGCGCGGGATCCCGTGCGCGGCGCGGCGCGGCCGCAGCGGGAGCCCGCGAGCGGCGCGGCGGCACCGGCACGGACGTGGACGCCGGTGCACGCACGCGCGATTCCGGCGACAGTGACCTGGGCCCGCCGTGGCGCGTTGCCCAGGTATGACCCGTATCGCCACGGCCGGCGAACGCCGGCGCCGGATCGTCGTGCCGCAGCCCGCGGCACCGCTGCTGCCCGTGCCGGCCCCGCTCACGGATCCGCCGATCTACCGCGACCTGGTGCGCACCTGGGCCGACCGCGGCCGCATGCTGCCGGGACGCCACGACCCGGAGTGGGCCCGGCTCGCCGCGCCGTTCCCGGGGCTCGGCCTGTTCAGCGACTCTCGGGACCCGCGACGTGACGGGCGATGACCATGCGCTGGATCTGGTTGGTGCCCTCGACGATCTGCAGCACCTTGGCCTCCCGCATGTAGCGCTCGACCGGGAAGTCGGCGGTGTAGCCGTAGCCGCCGAGCACCTGCACCGCGTCGGTGGTCACCTTCATCGCCGTGTCCGTGCAGAACAGCTTGGCCATGGCGGCCTGACGCGCGAACGGCCGGCCCGCGTCGCGCAGCCGTGCCGCGGCCAGGTACAGCGCACGGCCGGCCTCGATCTGGGTCGCCATGTCGGCGAGCATGAAACGCAGCCCCTGGAAGTCGGAGATCGGCCGCCCGAACTGCTGCCGGTCCGCGGCGTACGCCACCGCTTCGTCGAAGGCCGCCTGGGCCAGGCCGATGGCGCAGGCCGCGATGCCGAGCCGTCCGGCATCCAGCGCGGACAGCGCGATGGCGAAGCCCTGTCCTTCCTCGCCGATGCGCCGCTCGTCAGGGATCCGGACGCCGTCGAGGTGGATCTGCGCGGTCGGTGAGCCCTTCAGGCCCATCTTCTTCTCCGGCGGCGCCGCGCTCAGGCCCTCGGCGTCGCCGGGCACCAGGAACGCGGTGACGCCCCGCGCCCCGTCTCCCCCGGTGCGCGCCATCACCGTGTAGAAGTCGGCGACCCCTCCGTGGGTGATCCACGCCTTGGTGCCCGTGAGCACCCAGTCGTTCCCGTCGCGGACCGCCTTGGTGCGCAGGGCGGCGGCGTCCGAGCCGGACGCGGGCTCG
Organism: Streptomyces thermodiastaticus; assembly: GCF_014656135.1. Classification (GTDB taxonomy): domain Bacteria; phylum Actinomycetota; class Actinomycetes; order Streptomycetales; family Streptomycetaceae; genus Streptomyces; species Streptomyces thermodiastaticus. The sequence goes on along the minus strand of NZ_BNBV01000029.1, from coordinate 29,580 downwards.
GACAGGGCGTAGGCGCCGAGCAGGTCGCCGCCGAGCATGGCGGGCAGATGCCCGGCGCGCTGCTCCTCGGTGCCGTAGGTGGCGAGCGCGTAGGAGGCCAGGGTGTGCACGCTCAGGCCCAGGCCGACGGTCAGGCGGGCCGCGGCCAGTTCCTCCAGGACCTGCAGATAGACCTCGTAGGGCTGGTCCCCGCCGCCGTGCTCCGCGTCGTAGGGCAGGCCGAGCAGGCCCGAGCGGGACAGGAGGCTGAACACCTCACGGGGGAAACGGCCGGCGTCCTCCTCCTCGGCCGCCTTCGGGGCGATCTCGTTCCGGGCGATGTCACGCACGAGCGAGATCAGTTCCCGGGCCTCGTCCGTGGGCAGTTGCCGGTCCACCGGCTGCGGGGCGCGGTCGGGCATGGCGACGCTCTCCTCCCTGTCGGGCACAGCGGCGGAAGGGCGCCTTGGGTGGGGCGGCTCCGCCGGAGGGTTCTCGGGGCCGGCCGGTACTCGCGCTTCCGGATCGCGGAAGCAGCTGACCAGCGGCTGCGCGCAGTGAGTATGCCCGATGGGCGGCGCGGAGTCACCGGTTAACGAGCGCTTACTTGAAGAAAGGGCTCCGGCGCCTCACGCCCCGGTGAACGGAGGTCTCAGAACAGGCCGAGCCGGGTGACGAGCATCGCGATCACCACGACGAGGAGCCAGCCGAGGACGTGCTCGAGGAGGGCGGAGCCGTCGCCGTCGCCCTTCGGGCCACCGGTGCGGACGCGGACGGGAGTGACAGGGCCGGCGGAGGCGGAGTGCGCGGTCATGGGCATCTCACTGGAGAAGGCTGGGGAACGGTCGTACTGGGTGGACCCCCCCGGCCGCCGGACTCGTGCCCGCGGCCCCCAGTCCACCTTGCCACCCGCCGCGGACGGCGCGGCGGAGACTTCGGTCACAGCCGGCCCGTCGACCTCATGACAGGTCCGCGACAAATTTGCCCGTTCGCATCCCTGTACACACCCGCCCCGGCGGCTGTACGGTCTCGGGCCGTATGGACTCATGGGAGCGCTCCCACCCCCCGCTCGTCCCGCACGATGTCCCGTCGGTTCGACATGCAGGAGGAACGCGTGAGACGTCTCATGGCACTACTGGCGACCCTCGCCACGGCACTGGGGCTGGTGGCGCTGGCCGGCCCGGAGGCGACCGCCGCCCCCGGCTGCCGGGTGGAGTACACCGTCGCCGGCCAGTGGCAGGGCGGCTTCCAGGCCGGGGTCAGGATCACGAACCTCGGTGATCCGCTGAACGGCTGGACGCTGACCTTCACCCTGCCGGACGCCGGGCAGAAGGTTGTCCACGGCTGGAACGCCGCCTGGTCGCAGTCCGGCTCCACCGTCACCGCCGCCGGCACCGAAGGGAACCGCACGCTGGCCACCGGTGCCTCGGTCGACGCCGGCTTCATCGGCTCGTTCACCGGCGCCAACCCCGCACCCGCCGGCTTCGCCCTCAACGGCGTCGCCTGCACCGGCTCCGACGGAGGCACCACGCCGCCCGCCACCGGCGACGACGCCACACCCGTCGGGATCAACGGCCGGCTCCACGTCTGCGGCGTGCACCTGTGCAACCAGTACGGCCGTCCCATCCAGCTGCGCGGCATGAGCACGCACGGACTGCAGTGGTTCAGCCAGTGCTACAACGACGCCTCCCTGGACGCGCTGGCGCGGGACTGGAAGGCGGACCTGCTCCGCATCGCCATGTATGTGCAGGAGGACGGCTACGAGACCGACCCGGAAGGCTTCACCCGCCGGGTGAACAGCCTCGTGGACGAGGCCGAGGCCCGGGGCCTGTACGCCCTGATCGACTTCCACACCCTGACGCCCGGTGACCCGAACTACAACCTGGAGCGCGCCAAGACCTTCTTCGCCTCCGTGGCCGCCCGCAACGCCGCCAAGGACAACGTGATCTACGAGATCGCCAACGAGCCCAACGGCGTGAGCTGGGCCGCCGTCAAGCAGTACGCCGAGCAGGTCATCCCTGTGATCCGGGCGGCCGACCCGGACGCCGTCGTCATCGTCGGCACCCGCGGCTGGTCCTCGCTGGGGGTCTCGGACGGCTCCGACGAGCGGGAGATCCTCGCCAACCCGGTGAACGCCGACAACATCATGTACACGTTCCACTTCTACGCCGCGACCCACAAGGACGACTACCGGGCCACGGTGAGCCGGGCGGCCTCGCGACTGCCGCTGTTCGTGACCGAGTTCGGCACGGTGAGCGCCACCGGTGACGGCGCGGTGGACCGGGCGAGCACCACGGCCTGGCTGGACCTGCTCGACCAGCTGAAGATCAGCTACGCCAACTGGACCTACTCCGACGCTCCCGAGGGCAGCGCGGCGCTCAAGCCGGGCACCTGCTCCGGCACCGACTACAGCAGCGAAGGCGTGCTGACCGAGTCGGGCGCGCTGATCAAGAACCGGATCAGCGCCCCGGACGACTTCCCCACCGGCTGACCGCACACACACCGGGCGGGGCTCCGCACGAGACGGGAGTTCCGCCCCCGTGCCGGTCCGGGGAACGCCTGGCCGTCGGCGCGCGGCACAGCCCCGCGCGCCGGCGGCATCCGCACGTCAGCGCACCCCGACGCGCTCCAGCGCCCGGCGCTGCGCCGGGGTCGGGCGGGCCGGGAAGTAGAGGTAGCAGATGCCTCCCGAGCCGCTTCGGATCGTGCCGTCGGCGTCGTAGCGCTTGGTGCGCAGCCAGACGGTCTCGAACTCGCGGCGCCGGTAGACCCGCCGGACCGCCTCGTCGCTGGGTGACGCCGGGTCGTTGGCGACGACGTCACCGTCCGCGGTGAAGCCGACGATCGCCATCAGATGGCCCGACGTGCCGTAACCGGCGCCGGTCAGCTCGGTTTTGAGGAAGGACTGGGAGGTGATCACCGGGATGCCGGCCGCGATCAGGGTCTCGGCCTCGGTGAGGGAGGCGAGCCGGGTCACCACGCCCTGCAGACCGTCGAAGGTGGCCGCGTAGGCGGCGTTGAAGGGCCAGTTGCCGCACCCGGCGTACTGGTAGTCGTAGGTGGAGCGAGCCGCGTGGCAGACCTGCGGGTCGGCGTAGGACGGGTCGACCCAGGACAGCTGTTCGGGGGTGAGCCGGCCGCCCCAGTACTCGACGACCATCTGCGAGGAGGTGGGGCTGCACCAGGCCTCGCCGCCGTTGTCGTACTCGGGGTACTGGCCCTTGTGGATCTCCTGCGAGTACCGGGGGACGCTCAGCTCCCGGGCGGTGCCGCCGGGGGCGGAGGCGGGGACGGTGAAGCGGTCGGGGATGTCGGAGCCCATCGCGCCGATCCGCCGCACCACGGGGGTGAGCCGGGTGCCGGGCGTGCGATGCAGCGTCAGGCGCAGCCGGTAGGAGGCCAGGCGCAGCCCGGTGGACGGGTCGTCGATGGAGAAGGTGTCCGTCCAGACCGAACTCCTGCCGTCCTTCTGGCCGTCGACCGAGGTCCGCTTGATGTCCTGGTCGCCGGCGGCCCAGCGGCCCATGACGTACCAGGGGGTGGCGGTGCCGTCCGTGTAGGTGCCCTGCAGCTCGACCTGGAGCCAGGTGCCGGCCGGGGTGTCCGCGTTCCACGACACGACGGCCTCGGTGGCGGGCACGGCCAGACGGTGCACCGGGCTCGTCCAGGTGGCGTACTCCCAGGTGGCGGTCTTTCCGGTGTGGGGGTCGGTGTAGTCGGTGGTGCCGGCGGGCGTGGCGAGTTCGAGGCCGGGGCGGGCCCCGGCGCGCGGGCGGGTGCCGTGGGCGGTGCCGCTGCGCCAGTCCGCGAAGCTGGTCCAGGCGTGGTAGTCGATCGGGCGGGCGGACCCGGTGCGGGCGCCGCCCGCCGGGGAGGGGGCGCCGGACGGGGCGGCGCCGACGGCGGCCGCCGGGACCGTGCCGCCTGCCACGGCGGCCACGACGGCGGCGGTCAGGACGGCTCTGCGGGAGGGCTGGTCGGCTGTGCTCATGGGTGGCGAAACCCCCAGGTGTCCGAGTCGGGGCGGAGGGCGGTCCGTGCACGGCGATGCGCCCACTATGGCGGCGCACAACGGGTCCTGCCAGTACTTCGGGCGACGCCACACTCGCCGATATTGGTCTGGACCGGTGGCGGGTGCCCGGACGGGCACCGTGATCGGTCCCCGCGCGCCCGCCGGGGCGGAGGGGCGGCCGTAGACTGTCCGCGGACCTCCGCCGTCCGCCCCCGCGCTCCCGTCAGGAATCATCCGCCCCACTCCCCTCGTCAGGTATCGTCCGCCCCGCGCTCCCGTCAGGAATCCGCCATTCACGTCCTCGCCCGCCGCCTGCGCCGTCTCGCGCCGTCCGTGGGCCCCGTGCGGCTCGTGGGCGTCGACGGCCACGCGGGCTCGGGGAAGTCGACCTTCGCCGGACGGCTGGCGGCCGCACTGGACGGCGCGCCCGTGCTGCACCTGGACGACATCGCCTGCCACGAGGAGCTGTTCGCCTGGGACGGGCGGCTGCTCGACGAGGTGATCGCACCGCTGGGGCGGGGCGCGACCGCCCGGTACCGCCCCTACGACTGGCGTGCCCGGCGCTTCGGGTCCCCGCGTGCGCTGCCGCCGGCGCCGGTGGTCCTCGTCGAGGGCGTGGGCGCGGGCCGCCGGACGCTGCGGCCGCATCTGGCCGGGCTGCTGTGGATGGACCTGCCGCGCGAGGAGGCCTGGGCACGAGGGCGGGCCCGTGACGGCGAGGAGCAGCGGGAGTTCTGGTCCGGGTGGACCGAGGCGGAGCGCCGGCACTTCGCCGGGGATCCCTCCCGGCCGTTCGCCGACCTGCTGGTGCGGCAGGCGGAGCAGGGGTACGAGGTGCTGCCGGGGCCGTCCGGACGGCTCGGTCCCGGGCTTTTCGTCACGCACCGTGAGGAACCGTCGGCAATGTGTGGGACGTGTGAAGACCCGCACGGGGGAACCTGACCCAGTCCCCCAACTTCGCTTGACCGGGGGGCCGTACAGGCCTTACGTTCTCAATGTGCGGTCATCGTGGGACCGCTCGAAGACACGAAGCCCCCGGTTGTTCCCCCGTGACCGGGGGCTTCGTTCTGTCCCGGCCCCTCTTCCGCGGCGCCGCACGGTGTCGCCCGGTCACCCTTGGTCACCGAGTGCGGGGCGCTCGTGTCTGCTCCCACCTCGTCGAACGCCCCGTACCGCACCCTTCGGCGGCGGGCACCCCGCAGGTACCATGCCCTCGGTGCGACCTTCGAACGGCTGCTTCGCGCACCTGCAACTCCGGTCCGCGCTACAGCGGTTCGGCCGACGGCAGCCATCGGGCGACCGCCCGGTGGCCGACCAACGGGGGCACGGGTTCGTGTGGGGGACGGGATGGACTTCGGCACGCAGGGCCACCAGGCCCCGGCCGATCTTGCCTGGCTGCGGGGCGTGGACGCCTACACCATGGGCGCCTATCCGCAGGCGGAGGAGGAGTTCCGCGCGGCGGTGCGGATGGACCCCGGGATGGCCGACGCCTGGCTGGGGCTGCACGCGCTGCGCGTCGACACCACGACCGCGCTGCTGAAGATGTTCCGGCACCGGGACCGGTTCGGCGAGCAACGGGCCCGGCACCGCCGCACCCTGAACTCCTGGTACTGGCTCGGCTGGTGGGTGCAGCCGGTGCTGGAGACCCCCCGGGACCTGCTGCTGGCGCACGCCTCGCACTGGCTGGACGGGCGTCATGTGCCCGAGCTGGACCGCGCGCTGGCCGGGCTGCCGCCGGTGGACACCGATCCCCAGGTGCGGTTCCTGCACGCCTGCCGCGCCTATCTGGTCAAGGACTGGGAGGAGCTGGTCCGGCACACCGACCCGCTGGTGGACGATCCGGTGCTGGGCATCGAGGCCGGCCTGTTCGGCGGCATGGCGCGGGTGAGGCTGGAGATGTACAGCCAGGCCGAGCCGCTGCTGTCGGCGGCGCTGATGCGCTGCCGCAGCGAGCAGCCGCAGCGCAAGGAACTGCGGTACTGGCTGGCCCGGGCGCACGAGGGCACCGGACGCAGCGCCGCCGCACTCCCGCTGTACCGGGCGGTGCACCGGGTCGACCCGGCGTTCATGGACACCGCCGCACGGCTCGCGGCGATCACCGAGTCCGACGGATACGGCGACGGCGGCGACCTCGCGACGGTCACCCTGTCCGGCGCCGGCCAGGAGACCGCGGACGGGCCGGACACCCTCGATCCGCTGTTCGGCACCGAGGGCCGCGCGCCGGAAAGCGGCGACGGCGGCTTCCCGGGCTCCGCCGCCCGGCCCCCGCTCACCCCTCCGGCGGTGCGGGAACGCTCCTCCTCGCCGGCCGGTCCGCTGCCCGCCGGCCCGACCGACCCCGCCCTGCTCGAACAGGCGCTCGCCGAGCTGGAGCGCATGGTGGGCCTGGAACCGGTCAAACGGCAGGTCAAGGCGCTGTCCGCGCAGCTGAACATGGCCCGGCTGCGGGCCGGTCAGGGGCTGCCCGTGCAGCCGCCCAAGCGGCACTTCGTGTTCTCCGGCCCCTCGGGCACGGGCAAGACCACGGTCGCCCGCATCCTCGGCCGCGTCTTCTACGCCCTCGGGCTGCTCGGCGGCGACCACCTGGTGGAGGCCCAGCGGGCCGACCTGGTCGGCGAGTACCTGGGGCAGACCGCCGTGAAGGCCAACGAGCTGATCGACTCCGCGATCGGCGGCGTCCTCTTCGTCGACGAGGCGTACGCGCTGTCGAACGCCGGCTACGGCAAGGGCGACGCCTACGGCGACGAGGCGCTGCAGGTGCTGCTCAAACGCGCCGAGGACAACCGCGACCACCTGGTGGTGATCCTGGCCGGTTATCCGGAGGGCATGGACCGGCTGCTGGCCGCCAACCCGGGGCTGTCCTCCCGCTTCACCACCCGCATCGACTTCCCGTCGTACCGCCCGCACGAGCTGACCGAGATCGGCAAGGTGCTCGCCGCGGAGAACGGCGACCAGTGGGACGAGGAGGCGCTGGAGGAGCTGTCCTCGATCGCCACGCACGTGGTCGACCAGGGGTGGATCGACGAGCTGGGCAACGGAAGGTTCCTGCGCACGCTGTACGAGAAGAGCTGCGCCTACCGGGATCTGCGGCTGTCCTCCTGTGCGGGCCCGCTGACCCGTGAGGACCTGGCCACGCTGCGGCTTCCGGACCTGATGCAGGCCTACGGCGAGGTGCTGTCGGGCCGGGGACCGCAGGATCCGCGGGACGCCTGATCCCCGGTCGTCACGGACACACTCGGACGGCGGGCCGCGGGCAGCGGCCGGATGGCGGTCGCTGCCCGCGGGCGTGCCGTCCTTCGACGGCCCTCAGGTCGCCAGCACCTGCTCCGGCTCGTCCGTCCCGCGCGGGCCGGTCACGCGGATCTCCGGCGTGACCCGGTGCGCCGGGTCCCGTACCTCGCCGACCAGCAGCTCCAGCACGTCCTCCAGGGCCACCACGCCCAGCACCCGCCCGGAGGCGTCCGCGACCTGGGCCAGATGGGTGGCGGCGCGGCGCATCACGGTCAGGGCGTCGTCCAGTGGCAGCTCGGAGCGCAGCGTCGTCATCGGACGCCAGATGTGCTGCGGGACCGCCCGGTCGGAGTCCTCCAGGTCGAGGACGTCCTTGACGTGCAGGTAGCCCATGAAGGCACCGCTGTCGGCGCAGACGGGGAACCGGGAGTACCCGGTGCGCGCGGTCAGCTCCACGATCTCCCCGGGGGTCACCGAGGGGCTGACCGTCACCAGGTCCTCGCGGCCCAGCACCACGTCCATGACCGGGCGGGAGCCCAGCTCCAGGGCGTCCTCCAGGCGCTCCTGCTCCTCCGGGTCCAGCAGACCCGCCTGCCCGGAGTCCTCCACCAGACGGTTGAGCTGTTCGCTGGTGAAGACCGTCTCGACCTCGTCCTTCGGCTCGACGCGGAACAGGCGCAGGATGCCCTGGGCGCAGGCGCCGAGCGCCAGGGTGACCGGCTTGCACAGCCGGGCGAAGGCGACCAGGCCGGGGCTGAGCCACAGCGCGGCCTTCTCCGGGGCGGCCATGGCCAGGTTCTTCGGCACCATCTCACCCACCACCAGGTGGAAGAAGACCACGGCGGCGAGCGCGATGACGTAGCCCAGCGGATGGACCATGCCCTCGGGCAGGTGCAGCCAGGTGAACACCGGCTCCAGCAGGTGCGCCACCGTGGGTTCGGCGACGGCGCCGAGCGTCAGCGAGCAGACGGTGATGCCGAACTGGGCGGCGGCCATCATCTGCGGCAGCCGCTGAAGGCCGTAGAGCACCTGGCGGGCGCGGGCGGTGCCGAGCGGTTCGATCTGGCTGCGGCGGACGGAGACGAGCGCGAACTCGGCGCCGACGAAGAAACCGTTGGCGAGCACGAGCAGCGCGGCGAGGAGAAGTTGCAGCACGCTCATCGGGCGGCCTCCGCCAGGGACGCGGCGGTCTCGGCCGGGGGCGCGGTGCGGACCACGCGGACCCGCTCGGCGCGGTAGTGGCCGACCTGGCGCACGGACAGCAGCCAGCCGGGCAGCTCCGCCTTGTCGCCGGGGGCCGGGATACGGCCGAGCAGGTCGGCGACCAGGCCGGCGACGGTCTCGTAGGGGCCCTCGGGGGCCTCAAGGCCGATGCGCCGCAGCAGGTCGACACGGCAGCCGCCGTCGACGTCCCAGGCGGGCCGGCCGTCCTCGGGCGGGGCGGGGGCCAGCTCCGGCACGTCCTTGGCGTCGTGCTCGTCACGGACCTCGCCGACCAGTTCCTCGACGACGTCCTCCAGGGTGACCACGCCCGCGGTGCCGCCGTACTCGTCGACGACGACCGCGATGGGCTGCTCGCTGCGCAGCCGCGCGAGCAGCGGCCGCACCGGCAGCGTCTCGGGCACCAGCAGCGCCCGGCGGGCGATGCGGCCCACAGGGGTGCGCAGCCGCTCGTGGGCCGGGACGGCGAGGGCGTCCTTGAGGTGGACCATGCCGACGACCTCGTCGATCCGCTCCCGGTAGACGGGGAAGCGGGACAGGCCGGTGGCACGGGTGAGGTTCACCACGTCCTCGGCGGTCGCCGAGGACTGCAGGGCGCTGACCTTCACCCGCGGGGTCATCACGTGCTGTGCGGTCAGCTCGCCCAGGTACAGGGTGCGGACGAACAGGTCGGCGGTGTCCTCCTCCAGGGCGCCGGCCCGTGCCGAGTGCCGGGCCAGGGAGACCAGCTCGGCGGGGGTGCGGGCGGAGGCCAGCTCGTCGGCGGGTTCCACGCCGAGCGTGCGCACCAGCCGGTTGGCGACCGTGTTGAGCGCGCTGATCACGGGGCGGAACAGCCGCGAGAAGACGTGCTGCGGGCCGGCGACGAACCGCGCGACCTGCAGCGGCCGGGACACCGCCCAGTTCTTGGGCACCAGCTCGCCGATCACCATCTGCAGGGCGGAGGCGAGCAGCATGCCCACCACCACGGCGGTCCCGGACACCGCCCCGTCGGGTATGCCGACGGCGGCGAAGGGTCCGCGCAGCAGGTCGGCCAGGGCCGGTTCCGCCAGCATGCCGACCACCAGGGAGGTGATGGTGATGCCGAGCTGGGTGCCGGACAGCTGGAAGGACAGCTCGCCCAGCGACTCGACGACCCGGCGGGCGCGTCGGTCGCCGTCGGCGGCGGCCTGCTCGGCGTCCTGCCGCTCGACCGTGACCAGGCCGAACTCGGCGGCGACGAAGAAACCGTTGGCGAGGATCAGCAGGAAGGCCGCTCCCAGGAGCAGCAGGGGGATGGTCATGATGCCGCCGCCCGGGCACGGGCGCGGACCTCGGCGGGGTCCGCGCTATGTCGGCTGGGGGCGGCGCAGGTACTGCAGGACGATCCGTCCATCGCCGGAGGGAGTCACTCCTCGGGTAGCAGGAGCCCCTGGCGCCGGGCGCGCTCAGGGGCGGAAGCGCGGTGGACGCGCTTCCGCCCCCCAGATTAATCAAGACCGCGGCGAATGCGTCAGGGCACAGGCCCCGGACCCTTCCCTGAGACGGACCCTGGTCAGCCCTGGGACGTGTCCCGGGACGGCTCCGGGTCGTGCAGCGAGCGGGCCTCGACCAGGGCGCGCAGGGCCCGGGCGTCGGCGAGGGCGCGCTTGCGTGCGATGCCGGGCTGGATGCCGAGCGCGGGCAGGCTGGTGCCGTCGCTGAGGTCGAGGAACACCCACGGGTCACCCGTGCGGAGGTTCACCTGGAGGATCTCCGGCCAGGCCAGACGGCGGCTGCTGGCGATGTTGACCACGGTGACGCCGGAGTCGTCCGCGACCACCTTGGGCCGGGAGAGCAGGACCAGCACGGCGGAGATCAGCGCGGCGGTGAGCACGAAGCTGAGGCGCTCACCGGGGCTGAGCGGGTCCAGCAGCAGGGCGACGGCCGTGATCACCACGAAGAGGGCGACCGCGGCCGTCAGCAGGACCGCGCGGACGTGTCCCGGCCGGAAGGTGACGGGAAGTGCGGGCAGGTCGGACATCGCTCGTCCTTCACAGGCGGCAGGCGTGGATGGCCGTGGTGAGGATGGCGCGGGCGCCGATGGCGTACAGGTCGTCCATGATCCGCTGGGCGTCCTTGGCGGGAACCATGGCACGCACAGCGACCCAGCCCTCGTTGTGCAGCGGGGAGACGGTCGGGGACTCCAGGCCGGGGGTGAGCGCGACGGCCTTCTCCAGCTGCTCGACCCGGCAGTCGTAGTCCATCATCACGTACGTCCGGGCCACCAGGACGCCCTGCAGGCGGCGCAGGAAGCGCTGCACCTTGGGTTCCTCGGCGTCGGCGCCGGTGCGGCGGACGACGACCGCCTCGGACGTCATGATCGGCTCGCCGATGACCTCCAGGCCGGCGTTGCGCAGCGAGGTGCCGGTCTCGACGACGTCGGCGATGACCTCGGCGACGCCCAGTTCGATGGCGGTCTCCACGGCGCCGTCGAGGTGGACGACGGAGGCGTCGATGCCGTTGTCGGCGAGGTGCTTGGCGACGATGCCCTCGTAGGAGGTGGCGATCGTCCTGCCGTTCAGGTCGCTCACGCCACTGGCCGTGCCCGGCTTGGTGGCGTAGCGGAAGGTGGAGCGGGCGAAGCCGAGCGCGAGGATCTCCTCGGCCCCGGCTCCGGAGTCGATCAGCAGGTCGCGGCCGGTGATGCCGATGTCGAGGCGGCCGGAGGAGACGTAGATCGCGATGTCGCGGGGGCGGAGGTAGAAGAACTCCACCTCGTTCTCCGGGTCGACGATGCGCAGCTCCTTGGAGTCGCGGCGCTGCTGGTAGCCGGCCTCATGCAGCATGTCCGCCGCAGGGCCGGAGAGTGAACCCTTGTTGGGGACGGCGATGCGCAGCATGAGGTCGGCTTCCTTTGCGTGAGGGGGGTTGCTACAGCTTTTTACAGCAGGTGGGTCACAGGTGGGCGTAGACGTCGTCGAGAGAGATGCCGCGGGCGACCATCATCACCTGGACGTGGTACAGCAACTGGGAGATCTCCTCGGCGGCCGCGTCCTTGCCCTCGTACTCGGCCGCCATCCAGACCTCGGCGGCCTCCTCGACGACCTTCTTGCCGATGGCGTGGACTCCCTTGCCGACCAGTTCGGCCGTGCGGGAGGTGGCGGGGTCGCCGTGGGCGGCCTTGTGCTGGAGCTCGGCGAACAGCTCCTCGAACGTCTTCTTGGACATGGTGGTGCTAACCCTACGCGGTCCGCCTCGCCGGTCAGCGCCAGGGCTCGGAGACCGAGCGCAGCGTGGCGGCCGTCGCCACCGCCGCGGTGACCGCCTCGTGGCCCTTGTCCTCGCTGGATCCCTCCAGTCCGGCCCGGTCCAGGGCCTGCTCCTCGGTGTCGCAGGTGAGCACGCCGAAACCGACCGGCACGCCGGTGTCGACGGCCACCTGGGTGAGGCCCTGGGTGACGCCCTGGCAGACGTAGTCGAAGTGCGGCGTGCCGCCGCGGATGACGACGCCGAGGGCGACGATCGCGTCGTAGCCCCGGCCGGCCAGCACCTTGGCCACCACCGGCAGCTCGAAGCTGCCGGGGACCCTGAGCAGGGTCGGCTCGTCGATGCCCAGCTCGTGCAGGGCGCGCAGGGCGCCGCCGACCAGGCCGTCCATCACCTTTTCGTGCCACTGCGCCGCGACGACGGCGACCCTGAGGTCCCCGACGTTCCGTACGGACAGCTCCGGTGCACCCTTGCCGCTCACATCTCTCCTCGTGTGTCGTTACTGGTTGCCGCAGGTGGAGGCGGACGCCGCGTCCAGCCAGGGCAGGTCGTGGCCCATCCGGTCCCGCTTGGTGCGCAGGTAGCGGAGGTTGTGCTCCCCGGCCTGCACGGGCATCGGCACCCGTCCGGTGACCTTGATGCCGTGGCGCAGCAACGCCTCGGTCTTGTCGGGGTTGTTGGTCATCAGCCGCACGCTCGCGACCCCGAGGTCCTTGAGGATCTCGGCGCCGGCGCCGTAGTCGCGGGCGTCGGCGGGCAGGCCGAGCTCCAGGTTGGCGTCGAGGGTGTCCCGGCCGCGTTCCTGCAGCTCGTAGGCGCGCAGCTTGGACATCAGCCCGATGCCGCGCCCCTCGTGTCCGCGCAGGTAGACCACCACTCCCCTGCCCTCGCGCTGGATGCGTTCCAGGGAGGCGTCGAGCTGGGGGCCGCAGTCACAGCGCAGCGAGCCGAACACGTCGCCGGTGAGGCACTCGGAGTGCAACCTCACCAGGACGTCCTCGCCGTCGCCGAGGTCGCCGTGGACGAGGGCGACGTGCTCGACGCCGTCGGCGGTGGCGCGGTAGCCGTGGGCGGTGAAGGTGCCGTGCCGGGTGGGCAGGTGCACCTCGGCCTCGCGGCGCACGGCGGGTGTGTCCGCGCCGTCGCCCTGCCCGGCCGGGGCCGGGTGCTCGCGGGAGCGGCGGTAGGCGACGAGGTCCTCGATGGAGATGATCGTCAGGCCGTGCTCGCGGGCGAAGACGAACAGCTCGGGCAGGCGCAGCATGCGCCCGTCGTCCCCGGCGATCTCCACGATCGCGCCGGCCGGGCGCAGCCCGGCGAGCCGGGCGAGGTCGACGGCGGCCTCGGTGTGGCCGTCGCGTTCGAGCACGCCGCCGGGCCGGGCGCGCAGCGGGAAGACGTGGCCGGGGCGGACGAAGTCGGCCGGCTGTGCGGTGCCGCTCGCCAGCAGGCGCAGGGTGGTGGCCCGGTCGGCGGCGGAGATGCCGGTGGTGACGCCGTGCCCGGCGGCGGCGTCCACGGAGACGGTGAACGCGGTCCGCATCGACTCGGTGTTGTCCGCGACCATCTGAGGGAGATTCAGCCGGTCGAGTTCGTCCCCGGTCATGGGGGCGCAGATCAGGCCGCGGCAGGCGCTCATCATGAAGGCCACGATCTCGTCGGTGACCTTCTCGGCGGCGACGACGAGGTCGCCTTCGTTCTCGCGGTTCTCGTCGTCGACGACGACGACCGGGCGGCCGGCGGCGATGTCGGCGACGGCCTGCTCGACCGGGTCGAGGGTGATGTCCGCGAGGTGGTCGGTGCTGCAGAGGACGGGTGCCGCGGTCATGCGGGCGCTCCTTCCGGGACGGGCTGTGCGCTCCGGCGCGAGCGCAGCCACCAGTCGCGCATGCCCCACAGGACGAGCGCGCCGTAGATGACGTAGACGAAGCCGGAGAAGGCGAAGCCATGGGCGAAGTTGAGCGGGACGCCGACGGCGTCGACGAGCAGCCAGGCGAACCAGAACTCGACCATGCCGTGCGCCTGGGCGTACATGGCGACGACGGTGCCGACGAAGATGTAGGCGTCGGGCCAGGGGTCCCAGGACAGCGACGGGTAGGCGTGGAACAGCGCGGCGAGTGCGACGGTGCCGACGGCGGCGGCCGCCAGCAGCGCCGCCCGCTCGCGCCAGGTGGCGAACCGGACGGCGATGTGACCGTCCGCCGCCTGCCCGCTGCCGCGCCTCCAGTGCCACCAGCCGTAGACGGCCACGGCCATGACGACGACCTGTTTGCCGGCGCTGCCGGACAGGTGGGCGGTGGCGAACGCGGCGAAGAGGATCAGGCCGGACAGGAACTGGGTGGGCCAGCTCCACAGGGACCGGCGCCAGCCGAAGGCCAGGCCGAGCAGGCCGATGACGTTGCCGGTCATGTCGGACCACTTGATGTGCTGGCCGAGGAGGGTGAAGGCCTCCGAGTTGAGCCAGTTCACCGGCCGGCCCCCTGCACGCGGTCGCCGAGCAGCCGTTCGACGTACTTGGCGACGACGTCGACCTCGAGGTTGACGGGGTCGCCGGGCTGCTTGATGCCGAGGGTGGTCAGGGCGAGGGTGGTGGGGATGAGGCTGACGGTGAAGAAGTCCTCGCCGGCCTCGACGACGGTGAGGCTGATGCCGTCGACGGTGATGGAGCCCTTCTCCACGACGTAGCGCGCGAGGTGGGCGGGCAGGGAGATCGTCACGACCTCCCAGTTCTCGGAGGGGGTGCGCTCGAGGATCGTGCCGGTGCCGTCGACGTGGCCCTGCACGATGTGGCCGCCCAGCCGGGCGCCGACGGCGGTGGGGCGTTCGAGGTTGACGCGGGAGCCGACGGTGAGGACGCCGAGGCTGGAGCGCTTGAGGGTCTCCGCCATGACGTCGGCGGTGAACTCGTCGCCCTCGTGGTCGACGACGGTGAGACAGACCCCATTGACGGCGATGGAGTCGCCGTGCCGGGCGCCCTGGGTCACGACGGGGCCGCGGAGCCGGAAACGGGCGGCGTCGCCGAGGTCCTCGACGGCGGTGACCTCGCCCAGCTCTTCGACGATTCCGGTGAACACTTCCCGGGTCCTCCTGCCTCCTCGGGCACGGACTCCGGGGCTGTCGACGGACGACAGAGAACACGGGCGAGGACACTCGGGGCGAACGGCGCCGCGGCGGAGGACGCCCGTGCGGGCGTACCCGCGGACGGCGGCGTCCACACAGGTGTGTGCCCGCCCGCCGCGCACTGCCTCCCATCCGGACTTTCACCGTCGGTCCAGGAATTCCACCTGGTCAACCGACCGCTGGAAGCGGCCGGGTCGCGGACTTTCACCGCCGGTTCGGACTTTCACCGACCCCGGAGTGCGCTGCTTCAGGTACAGGGCAAGTGTGCCACGCCCGGTCGGCGTCCAGACAGGTGACCGGTGTGTGCTCGCTCACAGAGCGCAGTGTCCGCCGGCCCGGGCCGCCCTGCGCCTACGCCGTTGCCGCGGATCCCGGCAGCGCGTCCTCGGCCAGGCTCCGCACCAGTGTCCGCAGGTGCGGGTTCCTCGTCGCCGGGGACCAGCAGAAGGCGAGCGTGGTGGAGGGCAGGTCGGTGACCGGTACGGCGGCGACCTCCTCGGGCAGGCGGTCGACGACCGTCGAGCCGACCACGGTGATGAGACGGCCGAGGGCGACGCGGTCCAGGATCTCGTCGAGGCCGGCTTCGGGGCATCGGTCACGGTAGCTGCTCTCCCCGCGAAGGTCGGCGACCACGACGCCGTCCCGGCCGGCCAGGACGTGTCCCCGGGGCACCAGCGCGACCGGGTCCTCCGTCCCTGTCCTGATGGCCCGCAGGCCGCCGAGCTCCTCGCTGCCGAGGCACACCAGGGCGGCGTCCGCGGTCCCGTCCCGCACCGCGCCCGTGGTGTCGTAGGTGAAGACCAGTTCGGGTTCGGGTCCGTCGTAGCGTCGCAGCACGTGCGGCAGGAACCCGCTGCCGGTTCCGGGGCGTACCGCGATGGCCGGGCCGGCTGCGTGCGCCGACTGCCGGGTGCGCCGTACCGCGGCATCCAGCCGACGCAGCAGGCGCCGGCATTCCTCGCGGAAGGTGTCTCCCGCGTCCGTCAGTTCGACCTTCCGACTCGTGCGGTTCACGAGCCGCACGCCCATCCGCCGCTCCAGGCGGGCGACGGCGCGCGAGAGCACCGGCTGGGTGATGCCCAGGTTCTCTGCTGCCCGGCCGAAGTGCAGTTCGTCGGCCAGCGCGGAGAAGTACACGAGTTCACGGGTCTCCAACCGATCCATGCTTTCAGGGTATCGCCGCATGTCACATCGGTCATGGCCAAGGCCGACGCCCATCTGATCCACTGGCTGTCGCCGGGACTTCGGCCCTGCCGGTCCGGCCACGCTGCGTGCATGCGAACCCTTGCCTCTCGCGGCCCGCCGAGCCACGCGGAAGGCACCGCGACGCCCTACAGGAAAGAGATCCGAATCATGAGTGACGAGCGCGAGGTGCAGGAAGTGCTCGCCCGCTACGTCCGCGCCACCGACCGGCGTGACGGCAGAGCACAGGGCGCCCTGTTCACCGACGACGCGGTGGTGCAGATCCACACCAAGGAGGGTCCGGACCGCTACGAGCCGTTCGGCGAGCCGTTGATCGGCGGTGCGGCGGTACAGTACGCGGTGGACAACTTCATGGAGCCGCATCCCGAGGGCGGCTCCAGCCACCACACCACCTCGGACCACATCATCGAGGTCGACGGTGACCGGGCTCACCTGAACGCCCAGTTCATCGTGTTCCGGGTGCGCGCCCGGCGCCGTCCGGAGGCCGGCTGGCCGGCCGGTGCCCTCGGCGCCCAGGGCACCGTGGAGCCGATCGAGTCGGGTTACTACGACACCGACCTTCGCCGCATCGACGGTGAGTGGAAGATCGTACGCCACGATGTCCTGATGGACATGCCGATGGCCCTTCCGGGGGGCCTGACGTGAAGGCGATGGTCTACCGCTCCTACGGGGGTCCCGAGGTACTCGAACCGGCGGAGCTGCCGCGGCCGAAGGCGCACGTTGACTCGGTCGTCGTCCGCGTGAAGGCGGCGGCGCTCAATCCGGCCGACCTCGCGCTGCAGGCCGGCGCGCTGGACGACGCGGTCGCCACCTACTTCCCGGTGGTCCCCGGCTGGGACATCGCCGGGGTGGTGGAGAGCGCCGGCCCCGCGGCCACCGAGTTCGCCCCCGGCGACGAGGTCGTCGGCTACATCCGCAGCGATGTGCAGCATGCGCACGGCGGACTGGCCGAGCTGGTCTCCGCCGATGTGCGCACGCTGGTGCACAAACCCTCCACCATGGGCTTCGCCGAGGCGTCCGGACTCCCGCTGGCGGGCCTGACGGCGTACCAGGCGGTGGTGCACACCCTGGACATGAGGCCCGGCGAGACCCTGCTGGTCCACGGTGCGGCCGGCGGTGTCGGCTCGCTCGCCGTGCAGATCGGCCGGTCACGCGGCGCCCAGGTGATCGGCACGGCCGCCGAGCGCGACCATGGCTATGTGCGCTCCCTCGGAGCCACCCCGGTCGTCTACGGCGACGGTGTCGCCGAGCGCGTCCTCGACCTGGTGCCCTGCGGTGCGGACGCCGTCCTCGACACGGTCGGTCAAAGCGTTGTGGCCGCAACCGCTGCCACGGCCCGGCCACGTGCCCGCGTCGCCTCGGTGGCGGACATCGGCCTGCCGGGCGTCACCCCGGTGTTCTGCCGGCTCGACGGTGACGACCTCAGGGCCGTGGCCGATCTGGCCGCCGCCGGCCGGCTCTCCGTGCGGGTGGGTGCCGTCTTCCCGCTGGACCGTGCCGCTGACGCGCAGCGCGCGCTCGCGGCGGGCAGCACCGGTGGAAAGATCGTGGTGAGCGTCGCAGACTGACCCGCCCTGTGAAAAGGACCGGGCCGACGGGTCAACGGCCCTGCCCCGACGGCGAGTCGGGCACCGCTCCGGGCGGGGTGACCAGGTCCTCCTGGGCACTGTCGCGGGCGGTGAGCAGGGCACCGCGCAGCACGGCGGCGCCGCCGAGGACGCCCGCCCGCACCTCGGTGCGCAGCGGGGACAGCCGGGCGACCCGCTGTTCCACCCGCGCGGCGAGCGCGTCCCCGCCGGCCTGGCCGATCTCCCCGCCGAGGACCACGCAGCCGGGGTCCAGGACGGCCGCGACCGAGGCGACGCCGAGGGCAATCCGGTCGGCGAGGGCGTCCAGGAAGCGTGCCGCTCTCTCGGTGTCGGCGGCCTGCTCCTGCAGCCCGCCCGGTGCCGTCCCGTCCGCCACGGCCGTCGCGGTCCCGGCAGCCAGCCGCGCCGCGCGCCGCACCAGATCGGCCGCGCCCTCGGCGCCACGGGCCTGCGGCACGCCGGGCCCGTGGCCGGCGATCCCGTGTGCGGCCGCCAGGTCCACCACCGCCGGCGCCGAGGCCAGCCGGTGGAAGCCGCCCTCGCAGTCCGTGGCGGAGGGCAGCCCCGGGGTGCCCGGGACCGGCAGGAAACCGATCTCTCCCGCGCCGCCGGAGGCGCCCCGGCGCAGGGTGCCGTCCAGGATCACGGCCGCGCCCGTGCCCCCGCCGAGCCACAGCAGGACGAAGGTGTCCCGGCCGCGTGCCGCGCCGTCGCGCTGTTCGGCGAGCGCGGCGAGGTTGGTCTCGTTCTCCACGACGACCCGGGTGCCGGGCAGCCGTCGCTGCAGCACGGTCACCAGCCGGCGGTGCCACACGGGCAGGCCGGTGGAGTCGCGCAGTTCGCCGGTGGCGGGGTCGATCAGGCCGGGCGCGCCGACCGTGAGGGTGTGCAGCCGCTCGGCCCTCCCCCGCCGCACCGCCTGCTCCACGAGGGCGACGGCCTGCTCGACGGCGGGGCCGGTGGCGGTGTCGGTGCCGATCGGCGCGCCGGCTCTGGCCAGTTCCCGGCCGAGCAGGTCGGCCACGGTCACCGTCACGCCGTCGGTGCGCACGTCGAGGGCGGCGAGCTGGGCGCGGTCGGCGGCGATGCCGTACAGCCGGGCGTTCGGTCCGCGCCGTTGCTGGTCCGACTCCCCCACCACGGTGATCAGACCGGCCGCGCTCAGGCGTTCGACGAGGTCGGCGACCGTCGGCCGGGACAGGCCGGTGAGCTGTTTGAGCTGCCCGGCCGTGAGCGGTCCGCGCTGCTGCAGCAGGCGCAGGGCGAGCCGGTCGTTGATGACCCGTGCGGTGCTCGGGGATGCGGGCATGCCGGGGATCCTCCCAGGTGTGCTGGGCCGCGCCGCGGCGACCGTCTCTCCCTCTGTCTATCAGGCAGGGTTCCTGATAGTTTACGCCGCGTGACGGCGCGGGGACCCGGGCACACGCCACCCGGTGCACGGCCCGCGCCGCCGCACTCGTGGACGAACGCCATACGGGGAGGGGCGGAGCATGAGCCCAGGGGTCGAGCAGCGGCGCGAGGTGCGGCGCGCCCGGTACGCCGTGGCCGCCGTGTTCGCGGTGCACGGGGCCGTCACCGGGTCGTTCGCCACGCGGGTGCCGTGGATCCAGGACCACGCCTCCATCGGCGCCGGCCAGCTCGGCCTCGCACTGGCCTTTCCCGCGCTCGGCGCGTCCGTGGCGATGCCGCTGGCCGGCGGCATCAGCCACCGTTTCGGTGCCCGTACCGCGCTGCGCGGGCTGCTCGCCCTGTGGACGCTCAGTCTCGTGCTGCCCTCCCTCAGCCCGAACCTGCTCACGCTGTGCGCGGCGCTGTTCGTCTACGGCGCCTCCTCGGGCATGGCGGACGTGGCGATGAACGCCCTGGGCGTGGAGGTGGAGAACCGGCTGGGCCGCTCGATCATGTCCGGGCTGCACGGCATGTGGAGCGCGGGCGCGCTGACCGGCTCGGCGGGCGGCACGCTCGCCGCGCACCTCGGCTCGGACGCACGTCTGCATCACGCCCTGGCGGCCGGCGTGCTCACCGTGCTGGGGCTGGTGGCCTGCACCTGGGTCCTGGACGTCACCCCGGGCGAGGACGAGGAGCCGCCGCCGCGGTTCGCGCTGCCGCCGAAGTCGGCGCTGCTGATCGGCGCGATCGGGTTCTGCGCGGTCTTCGGCGAGGGCGCGAGCCTGGACTGGTCGGCGGTGTATCTGCACGACCGGCTGCACACCTCGGCCGGGCTGGCGGCGGCGTGCACCACGGGGTTCACGCTCACCATGGCGGTGGCCCGGTTCGCGGGCGACCGGATGGTGGACCGGTTCGGCTCGGTACGCACGGTACGGGCGAGCGGGGTGCTGGCCGTCCTGGGCGGGCTGCTCGTGGTGCTGGCGGGCCATCCGGCCATGGCGATGTGCGGTTTCGCGCTGATGGGCCTCGGGATCGCCGTCGTGGTGCCGCTGTGCTTCGCGGCGGCCGGGCGCAGCGGCCCGAACCCCAGCCAGGCGATCGCGGGCGTGGCGACCGTCACCTACACCTCGGGGCTGATCGCGCCGAGCGCGATCGGCGGGCTCGCGCAGGCGGCCGGCCTGGTGGCCTCGTTCGCCCTGGTGACGCTGCTGGCGTGCGGCGTGGCCGGCTTCGCCGGGGTGCTGCGGCCCGGTGACCGGGGCCGGCCGACGGTCAGTGAGCGCTCCGCAGAAGTTCCCGACCCGCGGCCCTGAACTCCTCGCTCCACGGGGCGGGGCGCAGGGTGTCCGCGTCCAGCCGGACCAGGACCCGGGTGCCGTGCGCATAGGTGTGCGCGCCGTCGGGGGAGCAGAAACGGAAGCCGTACGTCAGCCCGGTGGTGCCGAGCCGGTCGAGCCACAGGTGGACGGCGTACTCGCCGGGCAGGGTGACGGGGGCCTCGTAGGTGATGCGCAGTTCCTTGACCGCGTTGCAGGCGTCGCCGGCCGCCGCCCAGTCGCCCGCGAAGCCCAGGCCGCGCTCCTGCCACAGCCGGGACCAGGCCCGCTCCACCAGCAGTGGGTAGCGCGCGTTGTGCAGCAGCCCGAGCGCGTCCAGGTCGTCGAAGTGGACGGTGACGGGGGTCAGCCGCCCGTAGGACAGGGCGGGGGCGACGGGTGCTTCGGCGGTCACACGGTACTCCTGGGCTGCTGGTGGGCCGACGGTACCCCGCCATACTAAGCAGGCGCTCAGGCGGGCTCGCTGTGCGGTCCCGGGCTCCCCGGACACGACCGCCCGGTGCCCCGGCCGGCGATGACGGCGGACCCGCCGGGCGGGCCGACCGGATCACAGCCGCTCGGCCGGCACCAGGTCGCCGGCCGGCGGCCCCATGTGCGGCAGCAGCCGGTCCTGCCCGCCGTCCAGGTCCACTTGGTCCGTGATGCTGCTGGTCCCCTTCACCACTGCCTGATCGCCGAGGAGATCGGTACCTTGGGGGTCGTCGCCGTGGTCGTCGGCGGACTGATCACGAGCCAGGTGGTGCCGCGCGTGGTGCGCGCGGACATGCGCTTGCGGGCGAACGCCTTCTGGACGGTGGTCCCCTGCTCGACGGTTGCCTGTTCGTCCTGGTCGGACTCGAACTCCACTCCGACAGCCAGAGGCTGCCCCATGACGGTCTGTCGTGGGCGGTGTTCACCACCCTTCGCCGCGACCGCCGTCGTGATCGGCGTGCGTCTGTGACCCCACGGGCGTTGGTCCCGCCGGGGCGCTGCGCGTACCGCCCCGTGGCTGCGTGTGGTCGCCGCAGGATCCGGTCGAGCCACCGTGCCTTCGTCCCCCTGCAGCACCACTATGACCGGTGGCGATTCCGCCAGTGTTCCGCCCACTGCTTGATGAGCCGGGCAGTGGGGTCGGCCTCGCCCAGAGCGGCCATGGCCTTCGGAACCAGCTCGCTGTAGTACCTGTTGGCTTGCGCGGTGTCCCCCGCCTCGCCGACGCAGTTGGCCTTGCGGTGTTGGACGCTCAGAGTCCAGGTGCCGTGTGGCCCCTGCACTCGGTGGAACGCGTCCTCCAGGGCGGCGAACATCCGCGCGGCCAGGTCGTGCCGGCCTGCCGCGCAGGCCCAGTGGGCACTGTTGTAGCGGGCTACCAGTGTTGTCCAGTGCTCGGGTCCGAAAACCCTCTCCAGGTCGGGGATCAGGCGTTCGCATTGCTCGTACGCCCCCTGGGGGTCGCCCGAGTCACCGGTCCACTGCACCAGGCGCTCGCGTGCGTCGAGGGTGGTCACGTGGTCGGCACCCAACTCTCGTGTCAGGACATCGAGCACCTCCCGTAGCTGGGCCGCGGCCGCGCCCGGCAGGCCCGCCTCAGCCGTCCAGCGCGCTGCGCCGAGCAAGACCTGCACGGTGATCGGGTGGCCGGTGCCCAGGGCACGCACGGCCCAGGGCGCCAGCTCTTCGAACTGTCGGTGGGCGGCGGCGACCTCGCCGCTCTCGCCCGTCCAGCGGGCGCGCTGGAGCCTGGCACGTATGGCTGTCGGATGATCGGCTCCGAAGGCCGCGGCGATCGGCAGGACGAGATCTGTGAGCCGGCTGCGTGCGTATTCCGCGTGGCCGCACTCCCCGGCCCAGTGCCCTTGCCCCTGGAGCGCCAGCAGGGTGGTGGGGTGGCGTCGGCCGAGGACACGCACGGTGTCCCGGGCGAGTTCGTCGAAGAGGCGATGGGCATCGTCGCGCGCACCGGATTCGCCGGTCCAGTGGGCCAGTTCCCGACGGGCGGCCAGCGAGCGGGGATGGTCGGGGCCACACGCCTCGTGAAGGCGGACGGTGAGATCGGCGAGCTGCAGCCGGGCGCCCTCCGCATCGCCGTCTTCACCCTTTCGGTGCGCTGCCAGGAGGAGGACGAGCAGTATGGTGGGGTCTTCCGGGCCGAGTGCCCCGTCCAGAACGGTGCCGAGCGCGGACACCAGTTCCGTGTCGGGCATCCCTCGTTCGCTCGGCGGGCGACGGTCGTGCGGTCCGGCGTCCGCCGTCCGGTGCGCCTTGACGTGTGCGGACAGCTGGTCGTACAGCTCGGCGGCTTCTGACACCTTCCCCGCTTGGTGGGTCGCGTAGGCCTGTTCGATGCGAGCCGCCAGCGTTTCCGGGTGGGCGTTCCCAAGCACCCGTGTCGCCGCCGACGCGAGTATGCGCCAGCGGGCGAGCAGGTCTTGAGTCTGTGCGGGAGTGCCGGGATGCGCGAGATCGATGATCGCTGCGCGACGCTGTCGTGCGAACCATCCGGCCGCCGTACCAGGCTCCGCGTCGAGTGCCGCACCGTCTTCGGCGACTTCGGCGACATCGCTGGCTGACAGCCGCGTATCGGGATGGTCCGGGCCGAGCACTCGAGCGCTGCGAGCGGCGACGTCGAGCAGCAGTTCTGCCGCTTCCGTCCAGGGGCCGCACCGGGCGCTCCACCAGCCCAGAAGGTGCTCGGCAGCGAGGGTGGTGGGGTGATCGGCTCCGCGCTGGTCGACTCGGCAGGCGACGATCTCGTCCAGCAGGTCGACGGCCTCCTGGTAGTAACCGGCATCGCCCAGCCATTGGGCCACCTCGTACTGGATCTCCAGGGTCCGGACGTGCGTGGGACCGAATTCGCGCTCGGCGATGGAGAGCAACCGGTCCGCGGCTGCTACCGCCTCGTGTGGAGGTTCGGCGGCGCAGGCGTTCTTCGCTTCCCGGTACGCCGCTTCCAGAGGGGTCGGGCGCCGCTCCGCCGTCCGATCGCGCACGTGTGCCGGCCCTGGGGAGGCCGTCGGACGGCCCGCCGTGGACAGGGGTTCCGCGGACGCGGACGGTGGGCACCGCGCGGCATCCGGGCAGGCACCGTTCGCCACGGTGGTGCCCGACGATGCGGTGACGGGGATGGTGGGCAGGCGTGACAAGGCCTTTCGCGCACAGGCCAGGGCCCTGTCCACCTCGTCCTGGGCTGGATACCCGTGTTCTTCCGGATGCGCACACCACGTCCGCACCTCCCTCAGGTGGCGCAAGTCGCTGAAGCCGACACCGGTGAGGCGGTTCAGGTACGCCAGTTGCGAGCTGCCCTCCGGTACTCGTTGCCGCAATCTGCCCCAGGCCCGGATGACCTCACCGGACCCGACTGGCTCCGCTTCCTGGAACATGCGGACCGACAGTGCTCCCCGCGGCCCACTGCGTCGTGCATCCACAACGAGAGGCTACTCAACGGGCGGTGCTGTTCACAGTGGCGGAGGGCGGCGGCCGGTTGGGCGACGCCGGCGCGCGGGGTGTCCGACGTGACCTCGCCGACGCGCTGCCTGCCGAAGGATCACGCGAGGCGGCCCCGGAACCCGCGGCGAGCGACATCAGCCCCCCTGCCGCAACTCCATGCCGTTGACTCCGGGCTGCAGCCGATAGTGGGGCCGGGATACGGGGTCGACGCTTCGGAAGCCCCGGCCTTGGTTGTCCAGGACGCTGGTCCCCTTCTTGCCGTCGGCCACCCAGTCGAGTGTCACGGTGAAGGTGCAGTCGCCGGCGCAGTCTCTGGTCACGTCGAGTTCGAAGACCTCTGGATCAGTCAGGGAGATCTTGTAAGGGAAGTCCACCGCGGGGGAGGTTGTTTGGCCCGTGTAGGCGTCGACGGCGGGTTCGGCGGTGAGGGTGGGCGGGGTGGCGGAGAGGTCGACGTCGAAGTGGCGCTCGGTGACTCCACCACCGCACTGGCCGCTCGACACCACGATGCCGGTGGCCGGCCCGGGGTGGCGTGCGGTGATGTTGATGTGCATGCCGGTGAGGAGCACGCTCTGCTGCGTGCGGCCCTGAACGGTGACCTGGATGGACGGCTTCAGGCGGACGGCCGTCCGCGGGGGCGCTCCTCCGGGCTGGAGCTGGGCGAGGTACTGCTTCGCGCTCCCGTCGAACCACGCTGAGGCGCACATGGAGGAAGCCGAGGAGGCCTGGACGGCGATGGGGGCCTGGCCGGTCCACGTGCCTGGATCCGCCGACGTACCGGACGAGGAACCTGCTGCGGCGGCGGTCTGCGCTGGGACCGCCCCAGCGGACGAGGAGCTGCCGGCGCGTGCCGGTGATGCGGCGTCACCGCCGAACGGATCGGCGGTCACGAGCCACGCGACCAGGGCCGCGGCACCGGCGGTTGCCAGCGACGCGAGCACAACGGTACGGGGCAGCAGACGGTTGCGGCCCTGTGGCCCGTCGGCGTCGGACGGTGCGGGCTCAGACGGCGGCGTCCGGGCTGCGGAAGCGATGGTGCCCTGTGCTGGATCGGAGGCGATGGGCACAGCAGGAGCCGGGGAGTTCAGGACGAGCGCTGTGCTGTGCCACTTCTTGCGGGTGTCATCGACCACCTCCTTGTCGTTGCGGGTGGCGGCCTTGGCGAACGCGACGGCTTGGTTGATGTTGGGGAACCGCTTGCCCGAGAGCATCTCCTGCATCGTGCTCTTGGAGACGCGGTGACCCCAGGCCTCCGTTTCTCCTTCCAGTTGCCGCAGCGACGGCTGCCCGCCCCGGATGCGCACCTCTCTCAGCCAGGCCGCGAACTCCTGACGCGCCGTCTCGTGCCGATCCCCCACCGAGCCCACCCTTCCCGGACTGTCCGAAGCTGTCCGATGGATTTCGCCGCACGTCCGGGCTTGGACGGGATCGTCCGCCAGGCGTGACACCCCGTTCCTGCCCCGGCTGTCCTGGATCCATCCCACATCCGCCGGGCCCCTGGCAAGGGGTCTGGCCGTGCTGTGCCCAGGAGGCCGACATGACCACCATCCGCGCCTTCCTCGACCTCGACGACATGCCCACGCCGCGCTGGATCACGCAACTCGACCCGTGCCGGATCGTCGAGCTGCTCTGCCTGTGGGACTGGCTCGTCCGGCAGTGCCCCGACCCGGCGCGACCGATCGAGTACCTGGCGCGGTTCACCCGCGTCTCCGAGCAGCGCCTCCACGAGGCCCGAGAGATCCGCAATGCCTGCGCTCACCCTTACAAGGTCACGCACCTGCCCGCGTACCGCCTCACCAAGGCCCTGGCCACCACCCGCCGGGCTGTGCAGGCCCTCACCTGATGCTCACGACCGCCTACGCGGTACCTGGCGGACGGTTCCTCGCAGACGCTCCGCCGCATCTGCGAGAGATCGCCGAGACGAACAGCGCCTTCGCGGGCACGAGTTCACACCGCACGACGTCCGCAGGCCCTGCGCCACCGAAGAGTGAGGCCCGGATGCCGTCGACATCGTCGGCCCCGACGGCCAGGCGCAGCGGCGGGTTCTCCATCGTCGTCACCGCCGTGATCGCGTCCGCGACGGCCTCGGCGTCACCGAAGGCCTCGGGTGGCAGGGCGGCGAAGTCCGCGAGAAACTTCCCGACCATCGGCTCGTAGACGTC
Organism: Streptomyces thermodiastaticus; assembly: GCF_014656135.1. Taxonomy (GTDB): domain Bacteria; phylum Actinomycetota; class Actinomycetes; order Streptomycetales; family Streptomycetaceae; genus Streptomyces; species Streptomyces thermodiastaticus. Next base: position 3,683 of record NZ_BNBV01000029.1, on the reverse strand, counting down.
GGGAGCGACGACATGGAGGCCGGCGGCGAACTCGGTGGCGAAGACACCCGGTTCGATGATGGTCACTTGGCTCTCGTGGGGGCCAGTTCGTGGGCGAAGGCCTCGCTGATCAGCTCCACAGCACCCTTGGACGCCGCACACAGCCCGGAGGACGGCAGCGGACGTACGGCGGACACGGCCAGCACGGTGGCGGCCCGGTGCGGGACGGGTGCAGCACGAACCCCGGCAGCGGCACTCCGAGTGCCAGAGCGAGGGGGCCGGCCGCTCCCGGCCCGCAGGGCGCACCGGGCGGCCGACGATCAGGTGGCCGGCTCGCGCGTACCCGGCCCTCACCGCCGCGCCGATCTTGACTCCGCGGTCCCGACCACCTCGCCGGTCTCCTCGTTGCCCGCGCTCCGGCCGACCACCGGCCTACGGGCGCTTCGGCCGTACGGGTCCGGCTGCCGGACTCCAGCGAGGGCTGCCGGCCGAACGCGACCAGTCACCGCAGGTTTGCCGCACCGATGGCCGGTGCCCCCATGCCGCGCAGGCCATCTCGGCAGCAGGGGTCGCCCGGAGAACGCCGGGGCGCCTCGACAGTTTGCATCAGGACGCCGTCGCTGCGATCTCCGTTCAGCGGACGGGCCCGGGCCAGTAGGCCAGGCCGTCGACCGGCGGCGCCTGCTCGGTGGCCTCCTGGGGCGAGTCGTAGAACTCATAAGCGTTGCTCAGGCCGCCGTGCTCGAAGACTCGGGCCATCCGGGCCGAGGGACAGGTGATGCGCAGCGAGCCTTCGCATGCCTTGATGCGTTTGGTGATCGCGACGATGGTGCCCAGGCCCACGGAGTCCAGGAAGGGCACGAAGCACAGATCGAGGACGAAGTTGCGGTGTCCTTCGCCGAGCAGCTCGATGACCGCCTGGCGGAGCGTGGCGTGGGTGTGGACATCGACGTCGCCGTCGACCTCGACGACGGTCCAGCCATTGGCCGTGTCGCAACTGACGGCGATCTGCTCGGTACGGGCGATGGTCCAGCGCATGGCCCATCCCTCCTCGGTTCCGGACGGTGCCGGGCCCCCAGCGACGCGTTGCACACTCGCCGATGCCTGTGCCGGGTGCAGATGCCGCCTGTCTTCATCATGAACGCCGCGTGCGCGGCCGGCACCCTCATCCCGGCGCGCCAGACCTACGAGGGCCGCTTCGACCACTCGGCGGTCACCACCGGCACAGTCGAGGACCTGCCGGGCCGCGACCCCCTCCACCTCGGCACCTGGGCCGCCGCACATCGCCGGGGACTGCTCGACCAGCTGTCCTGACAGACAGCTGCGACCTACGGATCACGTCGTTGCGGCGGCGGCCGCCTGCTTCAGCAGGGCGTTCAGCAGATGCACATCCGGCCTGCGGGCGGTGCCGGTGCGGATGACCGTGTAAACGGTACGGGTGACCGGGGCGAGGAGCGGGTGCACGCTGACCTCCTGCTGTTCACCGATGGCCGGCCGAGGAGCGAGCGCGATACCGGCCCCGGCCGCCACGACGCATGCGCCCCGCGGCCCCTCACGCCCGGCCGCTTTCCGCCTCACCGGGCAGGGCTGCGGCCGGGCCCTTCAGTGTCCAGCCCTCCACGGTCACATCCGCGTACACCTCGCCTTGGGTGACCGGCTCGCCGCAGTGGGCGCAGACCGCCCGGGGGTGAAATCGTGGTCGTGGTGGCGCAGCTTCATGGGCGGGGAGGTGGTGAGCCAGCGATCCCCCCAGCGCAGCAGTTCACGGATGACGCCGAGCAGGTCGCGGCCGGCCTCGGTGAGGTAGTAGCCGTCGTGGCGCGGGTCATCGGGCAGCGGGCGGCGCTCCAGGACACCGTCCGCGACCAGACTCTTCAGCCGGGCGGACAGGCGGTCGGTGGGGGCTCCGGTGTTCTTGGCGATCTGACGGAAGCGATGGTTGCCCAACGCTGCACCGAACCTGTGGAGTCTCGTCGTGGCACGAGCCGTCCAAGCGGTGGGCGCAGCGGCACAGCTGCCCACCTCCCTGGCTGTCCCGCAAACCCGACACCTGGCGCTACGAGTGGGACGCCGAGGACCGCCTCACCTCAGTGATCACCCCCGACGGCACCCGCTGGCGCTACACCTACGACCCGCTGGGCCGCCGCACCGCCAAACTCCGCCTGGCCGAGGACGGCGAAACAGTCGTCGAACGTGTCGACTTCACCTGGGACGGCACCACTCTGTGCGAACAGACCACCACGTCCCCCGACCTGCCCCACCCGGTGGCCCTCACCTGGGACCACCAAGGCCTACGCCCCATATCCCAGACCGAACGCCTCCTGCCCGCCGCCGACGCCTCACAAGAGGAGATCGACTCCCGCTTCTTCGCCATCGTCACCGACCTGGTCGGCACACCTACCGAGTTGGTGGACGAACACGGCCACCTCGCATGGCGCGCCCGATCCACCCTGTGGGGGACAACGGCATGGGCGGCGAACAGCACCGCGTACACACCGCTACGCTTCCCGGGCCAGTACTACGACCCACAAATCTGGTCTGATCACTTGGGCCTGGCCCCAGACGTTTGCCCTGAGGAAGAGGAGGCCGACGAAAGTAAACTCAAGCTTGGCGAAATATACGTTTACCGCGTCGTGATGGATGATGAACTCAAGGACATACCCGGCCCCGCCAACCGAAGATACCGAAATCTAGGCGGGGCAGAGGTGAAATACTTCTCCACTACCCCTGAAGGAGCCGCTGCGTGCGCACGTGAGGCATTTCATCAATTCAGAGACAAAGTCCCCTACACACTCACGAGAGGAGTCTTTCGAGAAGACGTGATCAGGGACATAAGCCGCATTCCAAACCTCGCCGACGCCGGAGGGAAGGTAGACTCGCCCATGGCGCTATCGAACGACGAGATAACACAGATTGGCCGCGTACGAATTCTTCCTTACACACCCATAGTATAGGTCCATAAATTGCACTTGTATATCACGTCTTATCGAGACGCCACCCTGTCCACCTGGCGAGACATTATTCACCCTAGTAGTGAGATCGAATACACGCACGCAAAACCGTACGCAATCCGAGCTGATGCCATTTGCATGTCGGAAATGTTCGCGCTTGAGCGTTACGGCGGCTCTTCACGCCGCGATGTCGCTCAAATTTTCGATAATTTGCGGAACGACGGCATGCCACCTTTGGTTGTAGTTCCGCCGTCGCAGCCAGTGCAGCGCACATCGGCAGGGACGTACGAGGCAGTCCCCGAGATGTGCGCAGAAAGCCCAGCATACTACGGTTTTTCTCGCACCTTCCAAGCCATTAGCCGCTGGAACGAAAGGAAGTTCTCGCGCAAGATCGCGAGTCTCATCCTCGACCTTCCGTTGCTCGGCTTGAATGATCCGAACGACCTGTCAACACCTAAATCCGTAAGGGAAGCCATGATTGATTATCTTACGCCACGCGATGCTGTATGATACACACGCGCTAAAAGCTGGAAGTCGATCTGTTGGCCGCTTGTCGAACTTAAACTCGTAGCCTCAGACTCGAAGGTGTTGCCCTAAGGGCTGTCCCGTAAATCGCTTCTGGCGTGCCGGGTGACCTGCTCGTTTGCCGGTCACCCGGCGAGGGCGAGGTTGTGCGGGCGGGCGACGCCGAGCATGGCGTGATGCACGCCGTCACCCCTGAGCCGGCAGTCGCGGAGAATCTTCCAGCCCTTC
>NZ_BNBV01000028.1 GCF_014656135.1 Streptomyces thermodiastaticus | reverse complement strand
CGCGCGGTCAGCTTCCCCTTGGCGTGCTGCTTCTCCACCGCACGCTGGGAGCCGGCATGGGTCGCCTCCTGGATCCGTCGCCGAAGATCCGCGAGCTTGCCCGCGGTCGTACGGACATCGATGTCGTTCTCTGGGCGCTGCTGCGGCTCGGACATCGCGATCGCGGCTCCCTGCCTGCTCGAAAGGGGGATGGTTACGCACCGCAGCGTAGTGGTGGCCGCACCGTTCGGCGGTGCGGTCTTTGCCACACCTAGGGTGGCTTGCATGACGTCCCCGAATACAGCAGACCACACTCCCGGCGGCGGCCGCAGCCGCTGGTCCGACCTGGGCCGCCCGCCCCTGAACGCCGCCGCGCTCCGGCGCGCGCTGGTGCGCGAGGGAGGGTTGTGGACCGAGCTCGACGTGGTGCAGCGCACCGGCTCGACCAACGCGGACCTGGTGGCCCGGGCCGAGGCCGGGACGGCCGCCGAGGGTGCCGTTCTCGTCGCCGAGGAGCAGACCGCCGGGCGCGGACGCCTGGACCGCAGCTGGACGGCGCCCGCCCGTTCCGGCCTGATCTTCTCCGTGCTGCTGCGGCCGCAGGAGGTCCCCGTCGCCCGGTGGGGCTGGCTGCCGCTGCTGACGGGCGTGGCGGTGGCGACCGGACTCGCCCGGGCGGCCGGCGTGGACACGGCGCTGAAGTGGCCCAACGACCTGCTGGTCACGGTCGGCGGCGAGGAGCGCAAGGCGGGCGGGATCCTGGCGGAGCGAGCCGGGGACGGCGTCGTCGTCGGCGTCGGTATCAACGTCACGCTGCGTGCCGACGAACTGCCGGTGCCGCAGGCCGGCTCGCTGGCGCTGGCCGGCGCGGTCACCACGGACCGCGATCCGCTGCTGCGCGCGGTGCTGCGCGCACTGGAGGACTGGTACGGGCGCTGGCGGGCCGCCGGTGGCGACCCGGCCGCGTGCGGACTGCAGGAGACGTACGCGGCGGGCTGCGCGACGCTGGGCCGCCGGGTGCGGGCGGAGCTGCCGGGGGACCGGTCGCTCGTCGGCGAGGCGGTCGCCGTGGACGGCGACGGCCGGCTCGTCCTGGCCACCGACACGGGCGAGCGCGAGCCGGTGGGCGCCGGGGACATCGTGCACCTGCGGCCGGCGTGAGGGGCGCCCCTCGGCACCTGCGGCCGGCGTGAAGGGTGCCCTCGGTGGCGTGGGACGGCGCACCGGCGGCGCGGGGTGCGCCCCTTGTGGCGCGTGGGGTGCGTCACAGGTGGCACATGCCCCGGGCAGGCGCCCCCGGTCCGCCCCCTTGGTCCGGCCGTGCTCCCGCCGCACCCGGCGGCTCCGCCGGGTCGAGTGAGCTGGCGCACACCTGCCGTAGAGTTGAGGCCGATGAAGCCGGTCGATACCTGACCGTGACAGATCGGAAGGGCAGCAGGCGTGACCGTCGACGACACGGGCTCCGGCGCGGACGCGGGCGGCCGGGTGGACCCTCCGCCATCCTCGCCCTCGCGTGAGCCGGGGGACTCCCACGACGCCGACTCCGGCGAGGATCCCCTCGCCCTGCGTCTGGAGCAGCTCATCCTGGGAGCGGAGCGGCGGTACACGCCGTTCCAGGCGGCCCGCAGCGCCGGGGTCTCGATGGAACTGGCCTCCCGCTTCTGGCGGGCCATGGGCTTCGCCGACATAGGGCAGGCCAGGGCGCTGACCGAGGCCGATGTGCTGGCCCTGCGCCGGCTGGCCGGCCTGGTCGAGGCGGGGCTGCTCAGCGAGGCCATGGCGGTGCAGGTGGCCAGATCCACCGGCCAGACCACAGCCCGGCTGGCCGAATGGCAGATCGACTCCTTCCTGGAGGGCCTGACCGAGCCGCCCGAGCCGGGCATGACCCGCACCGAGGTCACGTATCCGATCGTGGAGCTGCTGCTGCCCGAGCTGCAGGAGTTCCTCGTCTACGTCTGGCGGCGCCAGCTCGCCGCCTCGGCCGGCCGGGTGGTGCAGGCCGCCGACGACGAGGAGATGGTCGACCGGCGCCTGGCCGTCGGCTTCGCCGACCTGGTCGGCTTCACCCGGCTGACCCGGCGGATGGAGGAGGAACAGCTCGGCGAGCTGGTCGAGGCCTTCGAGACGACCGCCGCCGACCTGGTCGCCGCACGCGGCGGACGCCTGATCAAGACCCTCGGCGACGAGGTGCTGTACGTCGCCGACGACGCCGGCACGGCCGCCGAGATCGCCCTGCGGCTCGTCGAGACCCTCGCGGACGACGAGACGATGCCCGAGCTGCGGGTGGGCATGGCGTTCGGCACCGTCACCACCCGGATGGGTGACGTGTTCGGGACCACCGTGAACCTCGCCTCCCGGCTGACGTCCATAGCGCCGCGCGACGCCGTGCTGGTCGACAGCGCGTTCGCCGAGGAGCTGATCCGCACCGGTCTGGCCCCGGCGTCCGAGGCGGAGGCCGCCGAGGCCGCGGCCGCCGCCGAGAAGGAGGGCGTGGCACCGCCAATGTACCGGTTCGCGCTGCAGCCGACCTGGCAGCGCCCCGTCCGCGGACTGGGCTTGGTCGCACCGTGGCTGCTCAACCGGAGGGACGGCGCCACGGCGTCGTGAGGTCGCGGGCCTGCCGGGCCGGCCCGCCTCGGCATCTCGGGTACGTGGGTCGTGGGGCGCCGCCAGTCCCTGGGCTGCGGCCGCTCTGTCCGTCCTGTCTGCCGCGCCTGTCTGCCGCGCCTGTCCTGTTCGTCCTGTCTGCGCTGCCTGTCCTGTTCGTCCTGGTTCGTCGCCGGTCGTCCGAGCGGGGTCACGTCCCCGAGGAACCGCACGTCAGCCCAGGACGACGCACAGCCTGATGATCGGCAGGCAGAGGCGCGGTCCCTCGGACGGCTGCGTCGGAGGTGTGGGGGCGTGGGTGCTCGGGGCCGGCGCCGGAGCCGACGGCTGGGCGGGGCGGCCGGTGCCGGTTGCCGGTGGTGTGCCGGTGGGGTTCGAGCGCGGTGGCGCACCCGGGCTGTCCGGGGCCGGCGGAGACTGCGGAGCTCGCGGAGACCGGGGAGCCTGCGAGGAGTGCGGGGCCGGGGGCTGAGAGCGGGCCGTGGAGGCGTCCGGCGGCGCGGGTGCCCGGCCGGCGGGCACAGGGCCGGCCGATGACGAGGCCGATGCGACGGGCAGGGCGGAGGACAGAGCGAAGGGCGGCACGGTGCCGGCTGCGGAAGGCAAGGCCGCCGGCCTCGATCCCGCGCCCGTCCCCGGGACCGGCCGGGTGCCCGCCGAGGGCGCGTCGGCCGGAGTGCTTCCCGTGGTCGCCGAGGCGCCGGCCGTGCGGTCGGCCGCGGGGCCGGGCGTGCGGTGGGCGCCGGGGTACCGCTCCGTCTCCGTGACGCCCGGGCGGCCACCGCTGTCCTCGGGTGCCAGCTGGACGAAGCTCAGTGCCCCGGCGGCCAGGGCGAGCCAGCCGGCGGTGAGAAGAATCCCGCGAGGCCGGGTGCGGGGCCGGGGGCGGCGGTGCCGCCCGTGGGTGCGGGAGCCGGGCCGTGGGATGCGTGGGCCTGCGAACCGGAGGGGCCGGGGCAGCGTGAGGAGCACGGTCCGCGCGGGCCGGGCGTCCGGCCGTCCGATGCCGGTGCCGTTGCCCGTGGGCACGGCGTCCTCGGACGCGCCGCCGCCGGATTCACCGTCCACGGGCACGTCGTCCACGGACACACCGACCTTGGCTATGCCGTCCTCGGCCCGCTGGACCGCGGTCCCGTCCGTCGTCATCGCCGTCCTCCCGTTGTCCTCGCGCCCCGGTGCGTCCGGAGCGCCGCGGCGGACGGTATGCGCCCGAGCGGGAGCCGTACGGGACTTGGGTGCGATGTCACTCGAACGAGGGTGCTGGGCCTGGACAGGGGCCGCAGGCCGGCACCTGGCGCGTCCGCGCCTGCCCGCCGGGCGGTACGCGGCCGTCCGCCATGCGCCGCCTTCTGGTTTTCCACAGCCCTTTCCCGAGGCGGTCGCGGCTGCGATGATCGGGAGCGGTCGTCTTGTTAACTCGCGTTAACGCGGAGGGTGTCATGAACGAGGAGCGGTTCGGGGAGTTCGTGCTGGTGCGGCGGCACGAGTACGTCGCGGAACTCGTCCTCGACCGGCCGAAGGCGATGAACGCCGTGTCCACCGCCATGGCCCGTTCCATCGGCGCCGCGACCGAGGCCCTGGCGGCCGACCGGGACGCGCGCGTGGTGGTGGTGACCTCCACGCACGAGCGGGCGTTCTGCGTCGGGGCCGACCTGAAGGAGCGCAACAGCTTCAGCGACGCCGATCTGATGAAGCAGCGGCCGGTCGCCCGCGCGGCCTACACCGGTGTGCTGGAGCTGCCGATGCCGACCGTCGCCGCGGTGCACGGCTTCGCGCTCGGCGGGGGCTTCGAGCTGGCCCTGTCCTGCGACCTGATCGTGGCCGACCGTACGGCTGTGGTGGGGCTGCCGGAGGTCTCCGTGGGCGTCATCCCCGGCGGTGGCGGCACGCAGCTGCTGCCGCGCCGCGTGGGGGCCGCACGAGCGGCCGAGCTGATCTTCACGGCCCGGCGGGTGGAGGCGGCGGAGGCGCACGCGCTGGGTCTGGTGGACCACCTGGTGGACGAGGGGAAGGACCGGGAGGAGGCGCTGGAGCTGGCCGCCCGGATGGCGGCGAACTCGCCGGTCGGCCTGCGGGCGGCCAAGCGCGCCCTGCGGCTCGGGCACGGCCTCGACCTGCGGGCCGGCCTGGAGGTCGAGGACGCGGCCTGGCGCACCACGGCGTTCTCCGGCGACCGGGCGGAGGGCGTGGCCGCCTTCAACGAGAAGCGCGCACCGCGCTGGCCGGGCGAGTGAGGCGTCACCGGCCCCAGCCGGGCGGCAGGCGAGACTTTCCGGACACGGCCTAGCCTGGGGGAATGGGCGAGAACAGGCGGCTGGCCGCCGTCGTGGCGTTGGCGCAGGGGATGGCCGCGGCGCACACCCCGCGGGAGTCGTGGCGGGCGGCGGCGCTCGGGGCCTGCCGGGCGCTGGTCGGCAGCTTCGCCGCCCTGTCGGTGTGGGAACGCGAGCGCGGCCGGCTGCGGGTGCTGGTGAACGTCGGGGACCGGGCGCCCGAGGAGGAGGAGTTCCCGGAGGACGAGACCTACCCGGTGCACCAGTTCCCGGAGATCACCGAGTTCCTGCACGAGCGCTGGGTCGCGGGCGGCGAGCCGAACGCCTGGGTGGAGACGGCCGAGGGGCCGGCCGCCGGGCGGCCCGGCTACTGCCATCAGCGGGTCGCGGCACTGCGCCGCCGCGGCCGCGGCTCCTGCGTGGTCGCGCCGATCGTCCAGCACGGCCGCGCCTGGGGAGAGCTGTATGTCGCCCGCCGGACCGGCGCGCCGGCCTTCGGCCGGGCCGACGCGGACTTCGCCACGGTGCTCGCCGCCGTCGTGGCCGCCGGGCTGGCGCAGACCGAGCGGCTGGAGGAGGCTCGCAGACTGGCGTTCACCGACGCGCTCACCGGGCTCGCCAACCGCCGTGCCGTCGACATGCGCCTGGAGGAGGCCATCGAGCGGCACCGTGCGGACGGCTCCGTCGTCAGCCTCGTGGTGTGCGACCTCAACGGCCTGAAGCGGGTGAACGACACCCTGGGCCACGCGGTGGGCGACCGGCTGCTGGAACGGTTCGGGTCCGTGTTGTCGCTGTGCGGCGCGATGGTGCCGGGTGCGCTGGTGGCCCGGCTCGGCGGGGACGAGTTCTGCCTGCTCGCGGTGGGGCCGCCCGCCGACAAGGTGATCAAGGCGGCGGAGGAGGTGTGCCGGCGCGCCGCCGAGCTGGAGCTGGGCGAGGGCGTGGCCTGCGGCATCGCCTCGACCGAGCACGCGATCGGGCCGGTGCGGTCGGCGCGGCGGCTGTTCCGGCTCGCCGACGCCGCGCAGTACCGGGCGAAGGCGCTGCGCGCCGGCCGTCCGGTGGTCGCCGGCCGGGAAGGGCCGGACGACCCGGTGGTGCGCCTGGCCGACGAGCCGTCCCGGCCGCCCGACCCGGCGGAGCGCCGCCGCTTCCGCAGCCGCCGGCCCTGACGGGCGGCGAGGCGTGCGGCGCGCGGGTACCCGGACCCGGACGGGCGCCGCGCGCTGGCACCCGGACCCGGACGGGCGCCGCGCGCGGGTACCCGGGTGAGCGGGGAGAGGTAAGGGTCACTCCCGCAGCTCACTGGTGACATTCACGAATTCACTGCGTACGCTCCTGAATATGGATATGCACACTGTGGTGGTGGGGACGTCCGGTGTCACCGCGTCCGACGTCCTCGCCGTGGCGCGCGGCGACGCGCGGGTCGAGCTCTCCGAGGAGGCGGTGGCCGCCCTGGCGGCGGCCCGGGAGATCGTGGACGCGCTGGCGGCCAAGCCCGACCCCGTCTACGGCGTCAGCACCGGCTTCGGCGCCCTGGCGACCCGGCACATCGGCCCAGAGCTGCGCACCCAGCTGCAGCGCAACATCGTCCGCTCGCACGCCGCCGGCATGGGTCCGCGGGTCGAGCGCGAGGTCGTGCGGGCCCTGATGTTCCTGCGCCTGCGGACCGTGTGCACCGGCCGCACCGGTGTGCGCCCCGAGGTCGCGCAGACCATGGCCGACCTGCTGAATGCGGGCATCACCCCGGTCGTGCACGAGTACGGCTCCCTGGGCTGCTCCGGCGACCTGGCCCCGCTGTCGCACTGCGCCCTGACGCTGATGGGCGAGGGCGAGGCAGAGGGGCCCGACGGCACCGTGCGGCCCGCCGCCGAACTGCTGGCCGAGCACGGCATCCGGCCCGTCGAGCTGCGCGAGAAGGAAGGCCTGGCGCTGCTCAACGGCACCGACGGCATGCTCGGCATGCTGATCATGGCGCTGGCCGACCTCGAGGTGCTCTACAAGTCCGCCGACATCACCGCCGCCCTGTCCCTGGAGGCGCTGCTCGGCACCGACAAGGTCCTGGTCCCCGAGCTGCACGCGATCCGCCCGCACCCCGGCCAGGCGGACTCCGCCGCCAACATGCTGGCGGTGCTGAAGGGTTCCGGCCTCACCGGTCACCACCAGGACGAGGCGCCCCGCGTGCAGGACGCCTACTCGGTGCGCTGCGCCCCGCAGGTCGCCGGCGCCGGCCGGGACACCCTCGCACACGCCCGGCTGGTCGCCGAGCGGGAACTGGCCTCCGCCGTGGACAACCCGGTGGTGCTGCCCGACGGGCGCGTGGAGTCCAACGGCAACTTCCACGGCGCCCCGGTCGCCTACGTCCTGGACTTCCTCGCCATCGCCGCCGCCGACCTCGGCTCCATCGCCGAGCGCCGCACCGACCGGCTGCTCGACAAGAACCGCAGCCACGGCCTGCCGCCCTTCCTCGCCGACGACGCCGGTGTCGACTCGGGCCTGATGATCGCCCAGTACACGCAGGCCGCCCTGGTCAGCGAGATGAAGCGGCTGGCCGTGCCCGCCTCGGTGGACTCCATCCCGTCCTCCGCCATGCAGGAGGACCATGTCTCCATGGGCTGGTCGGCGGCCCGCAAGCTGCGCACGGCCGTCGCCGCCCTGACCCGTGTCCTCGCCGTCGAGCTGTACGCCGCCGCGCGCGCCGTCGAGCTGCGGGAGGGCCTGACCCCCGCCCCGGCGACCCGTGCCGTCATCGACGCCGCCCGACGGGCGGGCATCGGCGGCCCCGGCCCGGACCGCTTCCTGGCCCCCGACCTCGCCGCCGCCGAGGCCTTCGTGCGGGACGGCCGGCTCGTCGCGGCCGCCGAGACCGTGACCGGCCCGCTGCGCTGACAGCCGGCGCGTCTCACACCCGCCGCGTGCCCCCGGCACCCACCGGATCGGCGTCCGCCGCCCGGACGCCGCCGTCTGACGTCCGGTCACCCCACGCACTCAGCCCGCCGTCAGGCGTGTACGGACGGGCGGAAGAACCGCAGCGGGTGAGCCCGCCGGAGCACCGGCGGGCGACGCCCCGTCAGGATCCCAGCCGCTCCCGGCGCACCGAGTAGACGACGAAGCCCGCGCCGAGCGTGAGGAAGAGCGTGCCGCCGACGACATAGGGGGTGGTGTCGATGCTTCCGGTGTCGGCCAGTTCACCGGGCTCGGAGCCGGTGTCCGAGGCGGATGCCCGGGTCGCCGTCGTCATCTGCGCGCCCCCGCTGCCGGAGCCGGCCGCCTGCGGAGCGGCCTGTGCCGCCGGCTGCGCCGCGGCCATCGTCGTGGCCGGTGCGTCCGTCGCGTTGGCGGAGGGGACGAACCACAGGGCGCCCAGCAGGATTCCCGCGGTGGTGGCGGTCAGCAACGTACGGCGAGCGGATGACACGGATGATCGATCCCCTTGTGGCGCTGGCGAATTGGCCGTGCAGGGCGATGGTAGTGAACGCCTCGGGTCACGGGAAAGTCACGGTGGCCCCGCCGTCCGGAACACACCTGCCCGGCCCAGCGCGGGCGAGCGTGCGCAAAGGGCGGCCCGGTGCGCCGCCCGGGACGCCGGGCGAGGATGATGGCGAGCGGAGCGCAGACCGCCCGCCCGGTCCGCCCCGCTCCGTCCGGTGCGCCGGACGTGGCAAGGCCCACAGCGAACGGCCTGGGGAACTGGACGAAGCGGTCGTTACGTTTGATGATTCGCCACGGCGGTGCTCGGGCTCTCGGGGATTCGGCAACTTTGGAGAAGCGTGTGATGACGAACAGTAGGCGGCGCAGGGCCCTGGCGGCCGCGTCCGCACTGCTCGGCGGTGTACTGGTGCTCTCGGCCTGTTCCGGTGGGGACACGGACGGGAAGGACGGTGACGCCGGTTCCCAGGCGCAGGCCGACAAGGCCGCCGCCCAGGAGACGTCCGACGCCCAGATAAAGATCACGCCGGCGGACGGCTCCGACAACGCCTCCATCAACAACTCCGCCGCGGTCACGGTGACCAAGGGCACCCTGACGAACGTCACCATGACCACGGCCGACGGCGAGGCCGTCACCGGGCAGATATCGGCCGACAAGACGAGCTGGAAGCCCAGCGTCCAGCTGGAGCGGGCCACCACCTACAAGGTCTCGGCGACCGCCACGGACGCGAAGGGCCGCGCCGCGCACGAGAACGCGTCCTTCACCACGGTCGCCCCGGCGCACAGCTTCATCGGCACCTTCACCCCGGACAACAACACCACCGTCGGAGTGGGCATGCCGGTGTCGATCAACTTCGACAAGGCCATCACCAACAAGGCGGCCGTCCAGAAGGGCATCACCGTCACCTCCTCCAGCGGGCAGGAGGTCGTCGGCCACTGGTTCGGGTCCAACCGTCTGGACTTCCGGCCCGAGCACTACTGGAAGGAGGGCTCCACCGTCACGCTGAAGCTGGCGCTCGACGGCGTCCAGGGCGCGCCCGGCATCTACGGCGTCCAGCAGAAGACGGTCACCTTCCACATCGGCCGCAACCAGGTCTCGTACGTCGACGCCAAGACCAAGCAGATGAAGGTCACGCAGGACGGCAGGACCATCAAGACCATCCCGATCTCCGCGGGCGCCCCCGAGCACACCACCTACGAGGGCCAGATGGTGATCTCGGAGAAGTTCGAGCAGACCCGGATGAACGGTGCGACGGTCGGCTTCACCGACTCCGACGGCAAGGGCGAGTACGACATCAAGGACGTGCCGCACGCCATGCGCCTGACCACGTCGGGCACCTTCATCCACGGCAACTACTGGGGCGCGCCGTCCGTCTTCGGCAACGTCAACACCAGCCACGGCTGCGTGGGCCTGCGCGACGTCAAGGGCGCGGGCGACTCCAGCACGCCGGCCGCGTGGTTCTACAACCACTCGATGATCGGTGACGTCGTGGTCGTGGAGAACACCGGCGACAAGACCGTCCAGCCCGACAACGGCCTCAACGGCTGGAACATGAGCTGGGCGGAGTGGAAGGCCGGCTCCGCGATCTGAGCCGGTCCGCCGCCCCCGTCCGGGCCCGGCAGGGGCGGCGGACCTTCTCCCGTGGCCTTGGGCCCGGCGCCCGCGGTGCCGCGCCACGTCACCGTTCCCGCACCACGGCGCACACGCCGGTGCCACCCCCGGAAGGGGGCGGCACCGGCGTGTTCCTGTCCGAGGGGTCCTGGTCTCCGAGCGGGTCCTCGTCCTGGTGCGGATCCGTCCGGCCGCGCGAGCGCCACAGCCGGGCCGCGCGGCTGTCAGGAGGAGGACACCGAGCCCGCCATGGTCGCGTCCGTGCCCCAGCTGGCGAGCAGCCGCAGCGCCTCCGCCGAGGGCGATCCGGGTTCGGCGTGGTAGACGACCATGGTCTGGTCGGTGTCGCCGACGAGCTTGAAGGACTCGTACATCAGCGACATCTCCCCGGCCAGCGGGTGGTGCAGCCGTTTGACGCCGTGGCTCTTCTCCTTGACGTCATGGGCGGCCCACAGCCGGCGGAAGTCCTCGCTCTTCACCGACAGCTCGCCCACCAGCGCGGACAGCCGCGGATCCTCCGGGTAGCAGCCGGCCTCCATGCGCAGGGAGCACACGACGTCGATCGCCTTCTGCTCCCACTCGACGAACAGATCGCGGTACTCCGGCCTGAGGAAGATCATCCGCGCCCAGTTGCGCTCCGCCTCCGGCAGCTTCGCCCAGTCGCCGAACACGGCGGCGGCCATCCGGTTCCAGGCCAGCACCTCGGCACGCCGTCCGACGACGTACGCCGGGACGCCGTCCAGCGTGTCCAGCAGCTGCCGCAGCGAGGCCCGCACCTGCTGGGTGCGGGCGGTCTGCTTCGCCTTGTGCTTGGGCCGGGCCAGATGGATCAGGTGGGCGTGCTCGGCGTCGGTCAGCCGCAGCGCGCGGGCGATGGAGTCGAGGACCTCCGCGGAGACGTTGCGCCCGTTGCCCTGTTCCAGGCGGGTGTAGTACGCCACCGACACACCGGCCAGCTGGGCCAGCTCCTCACGGCGCAGCCCCGGCACCCGGCGCTGCCGCCCGTAGCGTGTCAGGCCCACGTCCTCCGGCTGCAGGCGGGCCCGCCGGGTGCGCAGGAACTCGCTCAGCTCCGCGCGCCGGTCCAGCCCGGCCGCGGCCTCCGTCCCGGCAGCCGCGGCGGACTCGGACGGTGTGCGGTGCTGGTGCCGTGGCTGTGCGTCCATGACTCCCAGTATCCGGCGCCCGGCGCCCCGCCGTCCGGTATCCCGCTCTCCGCAGCCTGACCTCGCCAGTAGTAGGCACAGCGGGCGTAGCCGGGACGTGCGGATGGCATCCGGAGGTCGGGCATGCTGGAGAAGGTGCCCGGCCGGAAGGTGACCGGGCCTGCCTCTACCGATTGGGAGATCCCCGGCATGACCACAGTCGCCGCCTATGCTGCCCCTGCCGCCAAGGCGCCGCTGGAGCGCACCACCATCGAGCGCCGTGCAGTGGGGCCGCACGACGTACTGATCGACATCAAATACGCGGGCATCTGCCACTCCGACATCCACCAGGTCAACGAGGGCTGGGGCGAGTCGATCTTCCCCATGGTCCCGGGCCACGAGATCGCCGGCGTCGTCTCCGAGGTCGGCGCGGAGGTGACGAAGTTCAAGGTCGGCGACCGAGTGGGCGTCGGCTGCATGGTGGACTCCTGCCGCGAGTGCGAGTACTGCCTCAGGGGTGAGGAGCAGTACTGCGTCAAGGGCAACATCCCCACCTACAACGGCATCGGCAAGGACGGGCAGCCCACCTACGGCGGCTACTCCGAGAAGGTCGTCGTCGACGAGGCCTTCGTCGTCCGCATCCCGGACAGCCTGCCGCTCGACGTTGCCGCGCCGCTGCTGTGCGCCGGCATCACCACGTACTCCCCGCTGAAGCACTGGAACGCCGGCCCCGGCAAGAAGGTCGCGATCGTCGGACTCGGCGGCCTCGGCCACATGGCCGTGAAGCTTGCGCACGCGATGGGCGCGGAGGTGACGGTTCTCTCGCAGTCCCTGCGCAAGAAGGACGACGGCCTGAAGCTGGGCGCCGACCACTACCACGCCACCAGCGACCCGAAGACCTTCGAGGAGCTGGCCGGCACCTTCGACCTGATCGTCTCCACCGTCTCCGCGCCGATGGACTTCGGTGCGCTGCTGTCGCTGCTGAGGGTGGACGGCGCGCTGGTGAACGTGGGCGCCCCCGAGGAGCCCGTCTCGCTGAACCTGTTCTCGGTGATCGGCGGCCGCAAGACCCTCGCCGGTTCCGCGATCGGCGGTATCGCCGAGACCCAGGAGATGCTCGACTTCTGCGCCGAGCACAACATCGGCGCCGAGATCGAGCTGATCCGTGCCGACCAGATCAACGAGGCCTACGACCGGGTCCTGGCCAGCGACGTCCGCTACCGGTTCGTGATCGACACCTCGACGATCTGATCCCGTCCCGTCCAGGCCGCTCTGTTCCCGGCCGAGATTGGGACCGGGGGACCGGGCCCTGGGCCTCGCAGGCCCCGGCGCACCGCGCGCCGGGGCCTGCGGCGTCTTCCGGCCGTGGCGCGGGCGGCCGGGGTCCTCCGCGGTCGGCCGGGGTCCTCCGTGAGGACCGGTTGTCCCCCGCAAGAGCTACACGCAGATGTCCACTCAGTGGTGACGATCTTCAGCGGTCTTCTCCGTAGCGTTTCCTGCCGGCTCGCGGCGTCCGCCGTGAGGGCGTCGCAGCGACGCCGCCGACACGACATGCGAGGAGCCGTCATGAAACTGGTGTGGCAGATCCTGGCCGTGGTGGTCATCGCCGCGGCCGGCGGCCAGGCCGTCAACCTGCTGGACGACAACCCCTATGCCACGCTCGCGCTGGGCCTGGTGGTCGCCGTCCTCTCGGTGCTCGCCTACCGCTGGGTCGTCGGCCGCACCGAGAGCCGTCCGGTCACCGAACTGCAGGGGCGGGGCGCGGTGCCGGCCGTCCTCCGCGGCCTGCTGATCGGTGTCGCCGCGTTCGGCTCCGTCATCGTCAACCTCTACTGGCTCGGTGACTACACGGTGGAGGGACGGGGCTCGGTCAGCGGCGCGGTGGGCCAGATCGGGTTCATGGCGGCCGCCGCCGTCACGGAGGAACTGATGTTCCGCGGTGTGCTGTTCCGGCTCGCCGAACGCCGCCTGGGCACCTGGATCTCGCTGGTGCTGACCGGCCTGCTGTTCGGTGCGATGCACCTGACCAACGAGCACGCGACCGTCTGGGGTGCCCTCGCCATCGCCATCGAGGCCGGCGGCATGCTCGGCGCCGCCTACATCGCCACCCGCACCCTGTGGGTGCCCATCGGACTGCACTTCGGCTGGAACTTCGCCGAGGCCGGCATCTTCAGCACCGAGGTCTCCGGCAACGGCAGCAACAACGGTCTGCTGAAGTCCTCCACCTCCGGCCCGGAGCTGCTCACCGGCGGCGACTTCGGCCCCGAGGCCAGCATGTACTCCGTCGTGTTCTGCGTCCTGGTGACGATCGCCTTCCTGCTGCTGGCCCGCCGCCGCGGCCACCTGATGCCCCGTCGCGGCCGCGCCGTCCGGGAGACCGAGCCCGCTACACTCGCCCGGTGATCAGTCTCCGGCGGATCCCGGTGCCGGCCGGTCTCCGGCGGGTCACGGCGCGGTGGCGCGGGCTCGACGTCACGGTGCAGGACCTCCCTCTCGGCCTCCTCTTCCTCGTTCTGTCGCTGCTGCCGGCGTTCCAGCGGCACGGCACCCAGCTCGGCTACGTCCCGGACCGCTCCCTCGACGCCGGCGGCGTGGCGGTCATCGCGCTGGAATGCCTCCCGCTCGCGCTGCGCCGGCGGTGGCCGGCGGGCTGCCTCGCCCTGGTGCTGGCCGGCTTCGCCGCCGACCAGCTGCTCGGCTACCACACGGCCGCGGGCCCGGCACTGCTGGTCGCCCTGCTGAGCGCGGGCTGCCACCTGCAGCGGTACCGCAGGACGGTGCCGCTGCTGGCCACCGTCTTCTTCGTCGGCCTGGCCCTGGCCCTGAACGGCAAGGGCGCCGGCGAGCCGGTCGGCGAGTACGTGACCTTCTACGTGACCGTCGCCGTCGCCTGGGTCGCGGGGGGCTGGCTGCGCGCCGGCCGGATCGCCGAGGCCGAACGGCGCCGTCGTGTCGCCGAGGACACCCGGACCACCGAACGCACCCGGATCGCCCGGGAACTGCACGACGTGGTCACCCACCACGTGACCGCGATGGTCGTCCAGGCCGAGGCGGCCCGCTACATGACCGGCTCGCCCGAGCGGCTCGAACAGACACTGGCTGCCGTCTCCGACACCGGACGGCGGGCCATCACCGACCTGCGGCATCTGCTCGACCTGCTCAACCCCGACCACCGGGGCGGCGAGAGCAGGGAACCGGCCGTCGGCGGGCTCCTCGCGCTCGTCGAGCAGATCCGCCGGGCCGGGCAGCCGGTGGAGTTCACCCAGGAGGGCACCGCGCCCGAGACGGCCGGCAGCGCGGACCTGGTGGCGTACCGGGTGGTGCAGGAGGCCCTGACCAACGCCCTGAAGTACGCGCACGGCAGCAGGACGTCGGTGCAGGTGAAGCACGGCGCGCGGGAGATCGAGGTGGAGGTCGCCACGGACGGCTCCGGCCGCGACAGGTCCCCGGGCGGCAGCGGACGGGGACTGGCCGGACTGCGCGAGCGGGTCGCCGTCCTCGGCGGTGAGTTCGACGCCGGGCCGCTGGCAGGAGGCGGTTTCCTGGTGCGGGCGCGGATACCGGCGCACGACGAGCACCGGTGAGACGGTCCGTCAGCCCCCGTCCCGAGCACGGCCGGTGAGGCCGGGGGGCTGTCGTGAGGTGCCGGAGCGGCGGGTAGCCTGTCGTGCCGTACGAGGAGGCCGGGCGGCTCGTCAGGACGGCCGGCCACGCCGGGCAGCTCGTCGCGACGCCCGAGGACGCCAGGGAGGGGGATCCTGTCGTGACCGCCCCGATCCGGGTTCTGGTGTGCGACGACCAGATGCTGATCCGCACCGGACTGGTGACGATCATCGACGCGCAGCCCGACATGGAGGTCGTCGGCGAGTGCGGCGACGGCTCGAACGCGGTTGAGCTCGCCGGAACGCTGCGGCCGGACGTCGTCGTGATGGACGTCCGCATGCCCGTCCTCGACGGCATCGAGGCCACGCGCCGCCTGGCGGGCGCCGGGGTGCGGCATCCGGTCAAGGTGCTCGTCGTGACGACGTTCAACCTCGACGAGTACGTCTACGAGGCGCTGCGCGCCGGGGCCAGCGGTTTCCTGCTCAAGGACGCGCCCCCGTCCCAGCTCCTGCACGGCATCCGGACCGTGGCCAGCGGTGCGGCCCTGCTGGACCCCGAGGTGACCCGCCGCCTCGTCGGCCGGTTCGCCACCCGCATCCGCCCCGTCGAGTCCGCCCCGGACGACATCCCGCTCACCACCCGCGAGCTGGAGGTCCTGCGCCTGATCGCGGACGGCATGTCCAACAGCGAGATCGCCGCTGCTCTGGTGATCAGCCAGGAGACCGTGAAGACCTTCGTCTCCCGCATCCTCACCAAGCTGAACCTGCGCGACCGCGTCCAAGCGGTCATCTACGCCTACCGCCACGGCCTCGCGGTCTGAGCAGCGGTCCCGCACAGGGCGTCTCGCCCCCGGGCCGCGCCCCGCGGGCACCGCGGCGCACGCCCCCCTCCCCGGCCGGGCGCCCCGGCGCCCCCGGGGCACAGCCGCCGAAGACGCCTCAGCGCTGCAGCGTCGCCGGGCTTCCGCCGTTGGCCTCGTAGCCCGCCACCGCCAGCGCCCGGTAGACGGCGAACTCCGCCGCCGGATCCGTGGAGAGCGTCCACGGCAGCGCACCCACATGGCCGTCGACATGGACGAGCTGCTGCATGGCCTCCCCCCAGCGCTCGGAGCGGACCAGGAAGAAGACCAGCAGATGGCGGACGTGCGCCAGCACCGGGTCGTCGGCACGGGCCGAGTGCACCGCGTGCAGGGCACCGTGGATCGCCTTGGTGACCACCTCGCTGTGGTAGAAGCCGCGGACGAGGTTCACCTCGGGCAGATGCTCGAACACCGCGAACAGCGGCAACGCCGCCAGCAGGGAGCCCCGCGGGGCACGGGCAGCCGCCGCCTGCGCGAACTCCATCGCCAGCTCACGGGAGCCGTGCCACTTCTCGCACCAGTAGTGCAGGGCCGCCAGATGCGCACCCATGTGGTGCGGAGCACGGTCGAGGATCTTCAGCCACAGCTGCTCGAACTCCGGCCGCGAGTAGCCCAGGCCACGCGCCACCGCCAGCTCGATGATGTACGGAACCGGGTCGCCCGGCGCCAGCAGCGCCGCCTGACCGCAGGTCTCCCGGGCCTCCTCCATGATGATCCGGAACTCGTCCGTCCCCGGGGTCGACGTCCGCCACGCCTGCTGGACGAGGAACTCCGCCTGCACCGCCGCGGCACCCGGGTCCTTCGGCGCCTCGGCACGCCACACACGCAGCCACTGGCCGCCCGGTGTCTCGTGGACCCCGCCCGGCCGCTGCTGCAGCTCCAGCGCCGCCGCGCCCGCGAACGCCTGCACGCGCTGCCAGCGCAGCTCGCCCTCCTTCTCCGTGCCCGCCAGGAGCTGGGCCGCCGCCCGGTAGTCCTGGGTGCGCTGCACCAGGTCCAGCACGTCCAGCAGATCCTGGTCGGGGCCGGGCATGCGCACGTCCAGCTCCTCCTCGGGCACGAACCCGTAGGCCGCCGGGTCCGCCGCGTCCGGATGCCCCGGCGGCACCTGCTCGATGACGCCCCGCCTGCGCCTGAGGATCGGAAGCAGCACCACGCCCAGCAGGGCCAGCGCCGCCAAGGCCCACACAATCTCCATGCCTCAAGCGAACCAGACCCTGCCAAGACTTGGCCAACCTGCCGCCATGCCTGTGGAAAACCGGCCGGCCGCACCTGTGGACACCGGCCCCGCGCGGCGTGCGGACCACCACCCGCACCTTCCGCCCCGGACCGCCCCGGCCCGCCCCGGCCCGCGCCGTGACCTACCCGTCCGGCGGTGCCCGGCGGCGGCCGCCCGTGCCGTCGTCCGCACCACGCTCCTCGGCGCATTACGCTCGGCCCCATGAGCGACAGGCACATCAGTCAGCACTTCGAGACCCTCGCGATCCACGCGGGCAACACCGCCGACCCCCTCACCGGGGCCGTCGTCCCGCCGATCTACCAGGTCTCGACCTACAAGCAGGACGGCGTGGGCGGCCTGCGCAACGGCTACGAGTACAGCCGCAGCGCCAACCCGACCCGCACCGCCCTGGAGGAGAACCTCGCCGCCCTGGAGGGCGGTCGCCGGGGCCTCGCCTTCGCGTCCGGACTGGCGGCCGAGGACTGCCTGTTGCGTACGCTGCTCTCCCCGGGTGACCACGTGGTCATCCCGAACGATGCCTACGGCGGCACCTTCCGGCTGTTCTCCCGCGTGGTCTCCCGGTGGGGCGTGGAGTGGTCGGTGGCCGACACCAGCGACCCCGCCGCCGTCCGGGCCGCCCTCACCCCGCGCACCAAGGCCGTGTGGGTGGAGACCCCCTCCAACCCGCTGCTCGGCATCACCGACATCGCCGCCGTCGCTCAGGTCGCCCGTGACGCGGGCGCGAAGCTCGTCGTCGACAACACCTTCGCCACCCCGTACCTGCAGCAGCCGCTCGCGCTCGGCGCGGACGTGGTGGTGCACTCCCTGACGAAGTACATGGGCGGCCACTCCGACGTGGTCGGCGGAGCGCTGATCACCAACGACGACGCGCTGGGCGAGGAGCTGGCCTTTCACCAGAACGCCATGGGTGCCGTCGCCGGGCCCTTCGACTCCTGGCTGGTGCTGCGCGGCACCAAGACCCTCGCGGTGCGCATGGAGCGGCACAGCGAGAACGCCGCCAAGGTCGCCGACATGCTCTCCCGGCACCCGCGCGTCACGCGCGTGCTCTACCCGGGCCTGCCCGAGCACCCCGGGCACGAGGTGGCCGCCAAGCAGATGCGGGCGTTCGGCGGCATGGTCTCCTTCCAGGTCGAGGGCGGCGAGGAGGCGGCCGTCGAGGTCTGCAACCGCGCCCAGGTGTTCACCCTCGGTGAGTCCCTCGGCGGTGTGGAGTCCCTGATCGAGCACCCCGGCCGCATGACCCACGCCTCCGCGGCCGGCTCCCCGCTGGAGGTGCCCGCCGACCTGGTGCGCCTGTCCGTCGGCATCGAGAACGTCGACGACCTGCTGGAGGACCTGCGGCAGGCGCTGGCCGGCTGACGCCTCCCGCCGGAACGCCGCCAGACGTGCCGGACGTGCCGGACGCGTCGGACGAGCCGGACACGCCGGGGTCCCTGCGCCGCCCGCCCGCGGGGCGCCCCGGCCGCAGCGGCGGCACCTCCGACCACCTGGGCGTCGCCCGGGCCGTCCGGACGCCGGTGCACCGGCCTGCGCACCGGCTGATACACGGCCGGGCCTCACCCGGTACACGGCGCGGCCGCCCAGCGGCGGCAGGATGCGGGCGGCGCGCGGGCAGCCGGTGACCCGGCGCCGGGCGGGCGGGACGACCCGGTCCGCCGGACCCCGACCCGGGTCAGCGCGAGGCGGAGGACAGGGCCCGCACGCTGAACTCCTTCAGCTGTGCCCGCAGCTGCTGCCTCGAAAGGCACTCCTTGCCCGCCAGATGCTCGACGAGGTCGGCCCGTGTGGCGGCGAGCAGGGCGTGGGCGGTGAAACCGGGCTCGGCCAGGCCGGGAATCTGTTCCAGGACGGTCCGCAGCAGGCCGTGCCACCACGCGTAGTGCTCCGCCCGGTAGGGGCTGCCGTTCCCGCTTCCCTCCAGGGCGAGCGCGAGGGGCCGGTTGTCGAGTTTGAAGCACAGCACCGCGTCGAGCAGGGCGGGCACGCGCTCCCGCGGCGGTGTCGCGGGTCCCAGAGGCGGCGGGCCCGACTCGACGGCCTCCCGCATCGACGCCAGCCGTGCCGCGTACAGCGCGCGCAGCAGACCCGCCCGGTCGCCGAAGGCGCGGAACAGCGTGCCCTTGCCGACGCCGGCCGCCGCCGCCACGTCCGCCATGGTGACGTCCTCAGGACTCTCCCGCCGGGAGAAGAGGGCGTCTGCGGCGGCGAGCACAGCCTCCCGGTTACGGACGGCGTCCTTGCGGGACCTGCGTTCCGGCATGCTGCTCCTTCGTTTGCCAAGCGGACCGGCGGTCCGTATCGTCAGAAGCGGACCGCCGGTCCGATTGTATGAACTGGAGGGTGCCCGTGCCCGCACCGACGTCCCCGCCTGCTTCCCCGGCGGACCTCTTCCGCCACAGCCTGCGCCTGCTGCTCGCCAAGGACATCCCCGCGTGGGTGGACCTCTGGGCCGCAGACGGCGTCGCGGAGTTCCCCTTCGCCCCCGACGGCCGGTCCCGCCGCCTGGAGGGCAAGGAGGCCGTCGCCGCCTCCATGCGGCACCATCCCGAGCACATCGACCTGCACGACTTCCCCGGCCTGCGCATCCACCGGACCGACGACCCGCACACCGTCGTGGCCGAGATGCGCGGCGTGGAGCGACTGGTGCGGACGGACGCCCCCTTCGACATGACGTACATCGTCGTCATGACGGTGCGGAACGGGCGCATCGCCTCCTACCGTGACTACTGGAACCCCCTCGTCGTCCAGGCGCCCGGCGCCGACTTCGCAGGGAGCGGCCGATGACCGCCGTACGCACCACTCTGGTCACCGGCGCCACGGGCACCACGGGCAGCCGCACGGTCGCGGGCCTGACGGCTGCGGGGCACCGCGTCAGAGCCGCGAGCCGTCGGGCCGCCCCGGTCGCCGGTGCCGAACCGGTCGCCTTCGACTGGTACGACCCCGCGACCCACGAGGCCGCCCTGGACGGTGCCGATCGCGTGTACCTCGTCCCGCCCGTCGGCGACCCCGACCCGGCGGTGGTCATGCTGCCGTTCCTGCACCGGGCCCGCGCCGCGGGCGTGCAGCGCGCCGTACTGCTGAGCTCCTCGGCCGTTCCTGCGGGCGGCCCGGCGGTGGGAGCGGTGCACGAGGCACTGCCCGGCCTGTTCGGGCAGTGGGCGGTGCTGCGGCCGTCATGGTTCATGCAGAACTTCACCGGCGACCACGTACACGCCCGCAGCATCCGCGACGAGGGCGTCATCCGGTCCGCCACCGGCGACGGCCGGGTCGCCTTCATCGACGCCGACGACATAGCCGCCGTCGCCGTCCGTGCCCTGACGGACAGCCGGTCCCCCGACACCGACCTGATCCTCACCGGCCCCGAGGCGCTGAGCTACGACGACATCGCCGCCACGATCACGGAGGTCACCGGCCGCCGGGTCGTCCACCAGCGCCTGTCCTGCGAGGAGTTGCGGGACCGCCTGGCGGCCGGGATGCCGGCGGAGTTCGCCGCGATCCTGGCGGGCCTGGACCGTGAGATCGCCGCAGGGGCGGAGGACCGCGTCACGGACACCGTCCACCGCCTCACCGGCCGGCCGCCTCGCACCTTCCGGGCCCACGCGGAACAGGCCCACGCGGAGCGACGGACGTCGCCGTCCTGACCCACGCGACGGCAGGGCCCGAGGGACGGCTCCCGGCCGGACCCGGCCGTACGCCCACCCGCCGTCTCACGCCGATGCCTACGGAGACGGGCCTGCCCGCCGGCGCGCCGCCTCGGCGTACAGCCCGGCCGGTACCCGCGGCGGGCTCGGTGCCAGGAGCTGCCGCGCGGCTGACGCCTCCCGTACGGATCGCGCCGGGCTCCCCGCGCCGCCCGCCCGCAGGGTGCCCCGGCCGGTACCGACGGCACCTCCACCACCCGGGAGTGGCCCGGGCCGTCCGGATGCCGATGCACCGGCCGACGCACCGGCTGCACCGGCGGGGCACGCCCACCAGCACCTCCGCCGACCAGCTCAAGCTGGCGCGTCAGGTCATGCGGAACAACGTGTTCCGGTCCATCGTCGCCCAGCGCAGCGTCGAGAAGCCCGACGGATCGGGCGCACTGCCCAACACCAGCACCCTGCTGGGCACCTCCGGTGTGATCGGCATCAAGACCGGGTCCAGCACCCCTGCCGGGGGAGCCCTGATGTGGGCGGCCACCGGCGTCGACCGCGGCGGACACAAGCGGCTGATCCTCGGCGTCGTGCTCCACCAGAGCCCGGGCGTCAATGCCGCGACGGGACTCTACGCCGCCCTCGACAACAGCCGGACACTGATCGAGGGCGTACAGCGCTGGCTGTCGACCACCGAGCCCGGACCGCGCTGAACCCGTTCTTCCGCCCGCGCCTCTTTGCGGTCGCGGCCTTCGGTGCGCTTCTCCGACGGCTCGCGGCCCGCCGCCCGCGCCTGCCTCGTGATGCGTGGCCCGGGGCCGGCCTCGCGACCGCGCGGCGCAGCAGAGCAGCCCCCCATGTCCGGTGCGCTCACCGGCGTTCCCCTCACCACCCCGTCACCGGCGGAGTCGTCTGCGACGGCGGCTGCACCCAGGGCCGTACCGTCAGTGCCCACACGGTGAAGGCGACGGCCGCGGCGAGCAGCAGCAGCCACAGGGCGCGCCGGGCCAGTGTGCGGCGGCGCAGCATGCGGGTGCCGCGGCGCAGCGCGTCGGCGTACAGCCCGGCCGGTACCGGCGGCGGGTCCTGCGCCAGGATCCGCCGTGCGGCCGCCTCCTGCTCCGCCCGGTTCATGCCGGCCTCCCCCTCACGCCCGCCTCTGCCTCCCACCGCCCGCTCGCGGCCGCCGCGCGCCGGTCACGAAGCGACCGCCCCGGATCCGCCCACGGCCGCAGCGGGCCGCCGGGCAGGGTGGGTGAGCCGGGAGACCGCGCGGTCGCACAGCACACGGACGCGTTCGGCCGGCAGCCCGAGCAGGGCCGCCGTCTGTTCCTCGGCGACGCCCTCGTGGAGCCGCAGCACCAGGACGAGGCGTTCGTGCGGGGCGAGGGCGGCCAGCACACCGGGCGGACGGCGGCGGGTGCGGCCCAGCGGGCCGTACCGGTGCCAGGCCTCGCGGGCGAAGCGGCCGGCCAGGCACTGGCGGGTACGGTCATAGGGGTCGTCGCCGCGCAGCCGGTCCCAGCCGGCGTACGTCTCCGCGAGCGCCAGGGTCAGCAGGCGGCACGCGCCCGGATTGTGCTGCGGGTCCTCCGCTGTCAGCAGGGTCGCGGTGTGCAGCAGCCGGCCGGCCGCGCCCGCGACGAACGCCTCGAACTCCCGGTCGCGGTGCGTGCCGTGGGGCGCCTGCCGTTCCCGCACCGCGCCTCCCGCCCAGGGCGATCATGAGAAACCCGGACCTGGCAGGCCGGCGGACGTCGGTCCGCGGGCCAGGGGTCCGGGTCTCATATCAGGCCAGGCGTGCCCCGCCGGTCAAGAGCCGCGCAGGCGGCTCCTGCCCCGGACGGCGCACGCGGTGCGACGGCACGGGCGCGGCAGGGGCACGGAGCGTCAGGACGCCGGTGCGGCGTCCGGTCCCGGCGGTGTGCCCGGTCCCGGCGGTGTGCCCGGTCCCTTCGCATCGCCCGGTCCCGACGGCGCGCCCTGGCCCTTCGCTCTGTTGCCGCCCGCCGTCCCCGGCTGCGGGACGGTGCCGCTCTGGGCGCTCTGACGCGCGGAGAGG
This sequence comes from Streptomyces thermodiastaticus, assembly GCF_014656135.1. Classification (GTDB taxonomy): domain Bacteria; phylum Actinomycetota; class Actinomycetes; order Streptomycetales; family Streptomycetaceae; genus Streptomyces; species Streptomyces thermodiastaticus. The sequence continues at coordinate 50,290 of NZ_BNBV01000028.1, read as the reverse complement.
GCGTGGTTGAAGCGGGTCAGCAGGGAGCAGAAGGTCTCGCGCTCCTCCTGCGTCCAGTCCCGGGTCAGCTCGGCCATCAGGGCGCGCCGGGAGGAACGCACCTCCTTCAGGCGGGACAGCCCGCGCGGCGACAGCTGCAGCACCACGGCCCGCCCGTCCTCGGGGTGGGAGGTGCGCGTGACCAATCCGGAGTCGACCAGCGGAGCCACCTGTCGGGTGACCGTGGAGGAGTCGATGCCCATGCCGGCCGCGAGCGCCTTGACGCCCATCGGGCCTTCCCGGTCGAGCCGGTGGAGCAGAAGGTAGGCGGCGCGGTCCATGGAGTTGCGCACCTGGCCGACGCCGCCGAGCCGGGTCTGTTCCGCACGGCGGGCGAACACCGCGACCTCGTGCTGCAGGGTGTCGAGAAGACCGGGGTCACCTTCGGTCGTCATGTCCATCGACATGTCTGGTGTTGTGGGCATGGCCGGTGGCTCACTTCTGCGCGGCTGTCGGGTTGGGGGACAGAGTACGCGGCCCGGCCGCGGACGGTACCGGCGCTGCGCGATCCCGTCCTCCCGGACGGCCGCACCCGGCCGGTGAGATAGGCAACTGCGAGACTGGAGACATGAACTACGGCACGTCCGGCCCCCAGTCGCCCGTCACCCTGGACGACGTACGCGGCGCCCAGAAGATGCTGTCGGGCGTGGCCCGGGTCACCCCGATGGAAGGCAGCAGGCACCTGTCCCGGCTGGCGGGTGTCCCGGTGCACCTCAAGTGCGAGAACCTGCAGCGGACCGGATCGTTCAAGCTGCGCGGCGCCTACGTCCGCATCGCCGGGCTGCTGCCGGAGGAGCGGGCGGCCGGGGTCGTGGCGGCCAGCGCGGGCAACCACGCGCAGGGCGTCGCGCTGGCGGCGTCGCTGCTCGGGGTGCACGCCACCGTGTTCATGCCGAAGGGCGCGCCGCTGCCGAAGATCGGCGCGACCCGGGACTACGGCGCCGAGGTGCGGCTGCACGGCCAGGTGGTCGACGAGACGCTGGCCGCCGCCCAGGAGTACGCGGCCCAGACCGGTGCCGTGTTCATCCACCCCTTCGACCACCCGGACATCATCGCCGGACAGGGCACCGTCGGGCTGGAGATCCTGGAGCAGTGCCCCGAGGTGGGCACCGTCGTCGTCGGGGTGGGCGGCGGCGGGCTGGCGGCCGGCATCGCGGTCGCGGTGAAGTCGCTGCGGCCCGAGGTGCGGATCGTCGGTGTGCAGGCGGACGGTTCCGCGGCGTATCCGCCGTCGCTGGCCTCCGGGCGGCCGGTGGTGATCGACCGTCCGACGACCATGGCCGACGGCATCCGGGTCGGCCGGCCCGGCGACGTGCCGTTCGGGATCGTCCGCGACCTGGTGGACGAGGTGTGCACGGTCGGCGAGGACGAGCTGTCCGCGGCGCTGCTGCTGTGCCTGGAGCGGGCCAAGCTGGTGGTGGAACCGGCCGGCGCCGCCCCGGTCGCCGCGCTGCTGGGCGGACGGTGTACCGTCCGCGGACCGGCGGTGGCCGTGCTGTCCGGGGGCAACGTCGATCCCGTGCTGCTGCAGCGGGTGCTGCGGCACGGCATGGCCGCGCAGGGCCGCTACCTGGCCGTACGGCTGCGCCTGACCGACCGGCCGGGCGCGCTGGCCACGCTGCTCGGCGTGGTCTCGGCGGCCGACGCCAACGTCCTCGACGTCAGCCACGCCCGCACCGACCCGCGGCTCGGCCTCACCGAGGCGGAGGTGGAGCTGCACCTGGAGACCAAGGGACCGGACCACTGCGCCGAGGTCGTCCGGGCGCTGCGGGACGCGGGACACACGGTGCTCGACTGACCGGCGGCACAGCCGCGGGGAAGACTGACCGGCGGCACAGCCGCAGGGGAAGAAGGTCCTGGTCCTGGTCCGCGGGCACCGCCGGGCCGCCGGCCGAGGCCGGCCCCCGGCCGGCCCGGGCGGGGGCGCCGGGCGGGCGGACAGCACGACGAGGCCCCCGGCGCGCCGTGGACGGGCGGCCGGAGGCCTCGTGGAAGAAGAAGCCGGCGGGACCGGCGGCGGCAGACGGGACGCGGCCCGCGTGCCTCAGCCCGTGTACGGCTCCGCCTTGAGGATGCGCACCGAGGCCTTCTTGCCGTTCGGCAGCTCGTACTCCGCGTCCTCGCCCACCTTGCGGCCGAGCACCCCGGAGCCCAGCGGCGACTGCGGCGAGTACGTCTCGACGTCGTCGCTGGCGTACTCGCGGGAGGCCAGCAGGAAGGTCAGCGTGTCGTCCTCGTCGCCGTCGAAGGCGACCGTGACGACCATGCCGGGGGAGACCGTGCCGTCCGCGGAGGCCGGGGCCTCGCCGACCTTCGCGTTCTCGAGGAGCTGGGTCAGCTGGCGCACGCGGAGCTCTTGCTTGCCCTGCTCCTCCTTGGCCGCGTGGTACCCGCCGTTCTCGCGCAGGTCGCCCTCCTCGCGCGCGGCCGCGATCTTGGCGGCGATCTCCGTGCGCGCAGGACCAGTAAGGTACTCAAGCTCCTCCTTGAGCTTGTTGTACGCCTCCTGGGTCAGCCAGGTGACGTTCTCGCTGGTCTGGGTCACAGGTGCTCCTCGTCGCTTCTGGGAATTCCAAGCTTCGCCCTACCCATGAAGAATGTTCCCTCAGGGATGGGCGAAACCACGAGCCTAACAATTGACTGCGGCAAGAGGGAGGACACAGGGCCGTCGGAACGGCGTCGACGCAGGTCAGCGGCCCCATATTCGACTGGCGGGACCGTCCTGTCGTGCGGCGCGCCGGCCGGCCGGTCAGTCGGCGTGGCAGCCGAGCAGCTCCCCGGTGGTCCCCCGGGACGTCGTACGCAGGGTGACGGTCCGGTCGATCCGCGTGGCGTGCTCGTCGAAGTGGAAGTCCGCCCGGCCCACCTCGGTCCCGTCGGCCGCCCGCGAGCGCAGCGTGCAGTAGCCGTGGGCGTCGGCGTCCTTGTGGACCTCCAGATGGATCCGCACCGCGTCGTCGGAGGTCTGGAACGAGACGACCTGCGCGCTGATCTTGCTCTGGCCGACGTGTTCCCAGGCGAGATAGCCGACCAGGGCCAGCAGGACCGCACCCAGGACGACGGCGGCGATCTTGAGTTTGTGGTCGGCACGCTCGTCCGTGGAGCGGCCGTAGCGGCCCTCGGGGAGCCGGGTGCTCACCGTACTCATGATCGTCCTCTCGGCCGGTGCGGGACGCGTGTCCCGCGGGGCTCCCGGAAGGGGTACTCCGGAATGATTCGCCCTCCGATTCGGTCACTATAGAAGCCCCAGCCCGCCGCTCCACCGCCGCCCCGGAGAGACGAGGCACCAGGACGGCACCGCTGATGCCCGCCTGACCGACGGGCACCGACTTGACCGATGAGGATGAGCCTTGACTGAGCAGCTGCGACTGATGGCCGTGCACGCGCACCCCGACGACGAGTCGAGCAAGGGCGCGGCCACCATGGCGAAGTACGTGTCCGAGGGGGTGGACGTGCTGGTCGTGACCTGCACGGGCGGAGAGCGCGGCTCCATCCTCAACCCCAAGCTCCAGGGCGACAGGTACATCGAGGAGAACATCCACGCGGTGCGCCGCAAGGAGATGGAGGAGGCCCGTCAGATCCTCGGCGTGAAGCAGGACTGGCTCGGCTTCGTCGACTCCGGCCTGCCCGAGGGCGACCCGCTGCCGCCGCTGCCGGAGGGCTGCTTCGCCCTGGAGGACGTCGACAAGGCGGCCGGCGAGCTGGTGCGCCGGATCCGCTCCTTCCGCCCGCAGGTGATCACCACCTACGACGAGAACGGCGGCTACCCGCACCCCGACCACATCATGACCCACAAGATCACGATGGTGGCGTTCGACGGTGCGGCGGACGCCGAGAAGTACCCGGAGGACACCTACGGGCCGGTGTACCAGCCGCTGAAGCTGTACTACAACCAGGGCTTCAACCGTCCCCGCACCGAGGCGCTGCACCAGGCGATGATCGACCGCGGCCTGGAGTCGCCCTACGGCGAGTGGCTCGAGCGCTGGAAGAAGTCCGGCCGCACGGAGCGCAACCTGACCACGCACATCCCCTGCGCCGACTTCTTCGAGATCCGCGACAAGGCGCTGCTCGCCCACGCCACGCAGATCGACCCCGACGGTGGCTGGTTCCGTGTGCCGATGGAGATCCAGAAGGAGGTCTGGCCGACCGAGGAGTACGAGCTGGCCAAGTCCCTCGTCGACACCTCGCTGCCGGAGGACGACCTCTTTGCGGGCATCCGCTGGCGCTGAGGGACAATGCCTGACATGAGCGCAAGCGCGAGCCTGGCCATGACCCAGCTGGTGACTCTGGCCGACGTCGACGAGAAAAAGGTCACCCCCGGCATCCTCGGCTTCATCGTCTTCGCGGTGCTGGCCCTGGCGGTGTGGGGCCTGATGAAGTCCATGAACCGGCACATGGGCCGCATCGACTTCAAGGAGTCCCAGGAGTCCGAGACGGACCCTGAGCCGCGAAGCGGCGGCGCCGCCCAGCCGTCCAAGGGCTGAGCCAGGGGCTGGGCTCCGCTCGCGCAGGACGGCCCGCCCTGCAGGGCGGCCGTCCCCACCGGCACCCGGCCGGTGACGCCGGGGGCTGCCGGCCACCCTTCCTCAGGCGGCGGTGGCCGTCCCGGCGAGTTCCGGCCGCCCGCTACGGGCCCGCGGTTCCGCGCCGCCGGGCGCAGCCCGGGGCCACGGGCCTCGTCGGGCTGCGCCCGCACGCCCGTGGGCAGCCTCCCAGGCGTACTCCGCCCGTCACCTCGCGGGACCGGCGTCCGCGCCCAGCCGCCCGGACGCCCGGCCCGCCGGCCTTCCTCCAGGCTCATCCGCGCTCCCCCGCACAGGCCGGCGGACGAGGGCGACGGGCGGTGATCACCGGTGATGCGCACATCCCTGGGCACGGTGAGACGCCGAGGGAGCCGGAGCACGGCGAGGCGAAGACGCCGAGGGAGCCCGGGCACGGCGAGGTGACGACGAGAGCCGGGCCCGTCCGGTCCCGTCACGGTCCGTGCCCGGCCCGGACGGGTGAGGCAGGATGGGGGTATGCCGAACCGACTGGCGCACGAGACGTCCCCGTACCTCCTCCAGCACGCGGACAACCCGGTGGACTGGTGGCCCTGGTCGGCTCAGGCGTTCGACGAGGCCCGCAGAACGGACCGGCCCGTGCTGCTCAGCGTCGGATACTCCAGCTGCCACTGGTGCCACGTGATGGCCCACGAGTCCTTCGAGGACGAGGCCACCGCCGCCTACCTCAACGAGCACTTCGTCAGCATCAAGGTCGACCGCGAGGAACGCCCGGACGTCGACGCCGTCTACATGGAGGCCGTGCAGGCGGCCACCGGGCAGGGCGGATGGCCGATGACCGTGTTCCTGACCCCGGACGCCGAACCGTTCTACTTCGGCACCTACTTCCCCCCGGAGCCCCGCCACGGCATGCCCTCCTTCCCGCAGGTGCTGCGGGGCGTCCGGCAGGCCTGGGAGACCCGGCGCGAGGAGGTCGCCGAGGTCGCCGGAAAGATCGTGCAGGACCTGGCGCGGCGCGAGATCGCCGTCGGTGACGCGGCGGCCCCCGGCCCAGAGGAGCTTGGCCAGGCGCTGCTCGGGCTCACCCGGGAGTACGACCCGAAGCGCGGCGGATTCGGCGGCGCGCCGAAGTTCCCGCCGTCCATGGTGCTGGAGTTCCTGCTGCGCCACCACGCCCGCACCGGAAGCGAGGGCGCCCTGCAGATGGTGCGGGACACCTGCGAGCGGATGGCCCGCGGCGGCATCTACGACCAGCTCGGCGGCGGCTTCGCCCGCTACTCCGTGGACCGCGACTGGGCGGTGCCGCACTTCGAGAAGATGCTTTACGACAACGCGCTGCTGTGCCGGGTCTACGCCCACCTGTGGCGCGCCACCGGCTCCGGCCTCGCACGCCGGGTCGCGCTAGAGACGGCCGACTTCATGGTGCGGGAGCTGCGCACCGAGCAGGGCGGGTTCGCCTCGGCGCTGGACGCCGACAGCGACGACGGCACCGGGCGGCACGTGGAGGGCGCGTACTACGTGTGGACGCCCGAGCAGCTGCGCGAGGTCCTCGGTCCCGAGGACGCGGAACTGGCCGCCGCCTACTTCGGGGTGACCGAGGAGGGCACCTTCGAACGCGGCGCGTCCGTGCTCCAGCTGCCGCAGACCAACGGGGTGTTCGACGCGGAGCGGATCGAGTCCGTGCGGCGCCGGCTGCTGGCCGCGCGCGCCGGGCGGCCCGCGCCCGCCCGGGACGACAAGGTGATCGCCGCCTGGAACGGCCTGGCGATCGCCGCGCTCGCCGAGACCGGCGCCTACTTCGACCGCCCCGACCTGGTCGAAACCGCGGCCGGCGCCGCCGATCTGCTGGTGCGGCTGCACATGGACGAGCACGCCGGGCTGGTCCGCACCAGCAAGGACGGCCGCGCCGGCGCCACCGCGGGCGTCCTGGAGGACTACGGCGACGTCGCCGAGGGCTTCCTCGCACTCGCCTCGGTCACCGGGGAGGGGGTCTGGCTGGACTTCGCCGGGCTGCTCCTCGACCACGTCCTCACCCGGTTCACCGACCCGGACTCCGGCGCCCTGTACGACACGGCCGCCGACGCGGAGCGGCTCATCCGCCGCCCGCAGGACCCCACCGACAACGCCACCCCGTCCGGCTGGACGGCCGCGGCGGGCGCCCTGCTGTCCTACGCCGCGCACACCGGGTCCGAGGCCCACCGCAGCGCGGCGGAGAAGGCGCTGGGCGTGGTGCGGGCGCTGGGCCCACGCGTGCCGCGCTTCATCGGCTGGGGGCTGGCCGTGGCCGAGGCCCTGCTGGACGGGCCGCGCGAGGTGGCGGTCGTCGGCCGGTCCCCGCAGGACGACGCCGCCCGCGCCCTGCACCGCGCGGCGCTGCTGGGCGGGGCGCCCGGGGCGGTGGTCGCCTACGGCACCGCGGGCAGCGACGAGTTCCCGCTGCTCGGCGGCCGCCCGCTGGTGGACGGCGAGCCGGCCGCGTACGTGTGCCGCGACTTCACCTGCGACGCCCCGACGACCGACCCGGAACGGCTGCGCGCGGCACTGAGCGGCTGAGCCGGCCGGGCCACGCGGCGCGCCGCGGCGCCACGGCGCGCGGCCGCACCATGGCACGCGCGGCGCGCGGCCGCGCCGTCCCGGCCGGGCTGCCGCGGCTCACCCCAGCTGCGCCCGTATGCTCATCGCCTCGTCCACGATCGCCTGCAGCTGGTCGTGGTGGGCGCCCTTCCAGTAGGCGCGGCCGCACTCGCGGCACTGGGCGAACACGTCGTAGGTGCGCCGGGTGCCGTGCTCCAGCTGGTCGGCCACCTCGTCCTTGGTGGCCTGCCGCAGCAGGCCGTTGCAGGCGCTGCAGCGGGTCCAGGGCCGCAGCTCGGGGCGGAAGCGGTCGAGGACGTCGCGGAGCTGGTCGTCGGGGCGGGTGCTGTAGACGAAGGCGCCCGCCCACAGTTCGCGGCGGCGCAGCAGACCGCGGTCGCGGCTGAGCAGCACCCGCTTCTCGGCGGCCGAGCGGGCCGCGAGGGCCGCGTCGCCGATGTCCGTGGACTCATAGGCCGTGTCCACGCCGAGCAGCCGCAGCCGGCGGGCGAGGGTTCCCAGGTGCACGTCGAGCAGGAAGCGCAGCGGGGCCCCGGGCACGTGCTGGGGGCGTTCGACGGCGCGCACCTGCACCCGCTCCTCGGCCCTTGGGACGTGCGAGGCGGGGACGTCGCGTCCGTCCACGGCCAGACCGCCGACCTCGGTCAGCGGCACGCCGAGGGACTCCACGACATGCCCGAGGGAGGAGGCTCCGTCGGTCACGACGGGTGTGGCGCCGCGCCGCCGGGTGTGGTCGACGAACAGATGCAGGGCGGGGGCGAACTCGATGTGGATCTCCGGACCGTTCACCCGGCCAGCATGGCACGCACCGGCCCCGATGCCTCAGGCGATGTCCGGCGGCAGACCCTGTTCCAGGGCGGCCAGGGCGCGGTCGACCAGGCCGGTGAGGTCGTCGCCGTGGTCGTGCTCGGCCCAGTACAGGGCGGTCTCCATCAGACCGCCGACGAGGGACATGGCCCATACCCGCACCTCCAGGTCGTCCCGGCGGCGGCCGGTGCGTTCGGCGATCGTGCCGCAGAGCGTGCGGCCGACGGCCGCCATGATCTCCAGCATCCGGGAGCGGACCGCGGGCACCTGGGCCATCAGCCGGGTCCGCATCCGCGCCGCCTCCGGGTCGTCGTCGGCACCCAGGCCGAGCGCCGTGCACAGGACGCGGCGCAGGGAGTCGGTGAAGGGTTCGCCGGCGGGCCGGTCGCGCACCTGGTGAGCCGGTGCGGAGCCGCCGGTGTCGGGGAGGACGATGTCCTCCTTGGCGGGAAAGTAACGGCACACGGTCGACGGCGACACCTCGGCCCGGTCGGCTATCTGCCCGATCGTCGTGGCGTGATAGCCCTGCTCCCGGATGAGCGTCCAGGCCGCGGAGCGGATCGCCTCCCGGGTCTGGATCTTCTTGCGTTCCCGCAGGCCGAGCGCGGGCCGGTCGGCGGGGGAGAGGGAGGAACGTGCGGCCGTCATGGGCTCATTGTCGGCGATCTTCCGGCGGGCGGCCATGCGCGGACGACCCCGTGAACCCAAGGTCACCGGCCAGGGCCGTCCGCGTGCGGGTCGGCAGCCTAGGCATGCCGGTAGGCCACCAGCGAGATCCCCACGTAGTGGACGACGAACGCCGCCAGGGTGAAGGAGTGGAAGACCTCGTGGAAGCCGAACCAGCGCGGTGAGGGATTGGGGCGCTTGATGCCGTAGACGACGCCGCCCGCGCTGTAGAGCAGACCGCCGACGATCACCAGGACGAGGACGGTCAGGCCGCCGGTGCGCAGGAAGTCCGGCAGGAAGAACACCGCCGCCCAGCCCATGGCGATGTAGCACGGGGTGTACAGCCAGCGCGGGGCGCCGACCCAGACGACGCGGAAGACGATGCCGGCGGCGGCCGCGGCCCAGATGCCCCACAGCAGCCACTGGCCCTTGGCGCCGGGCAGGAGCAGCAGCGTCAGCGGGGTGTAGGTGCCGGCGATGATCAGGAAGATGTTGGCGTGGTCGAGGCGGCGCAGGACGCCGCCCAGGCGCGGGCCCCAGCTGCCGCGGTGGTAGAGCGCGCTGACGCCGAAGAGCAGGCAGGCGGTCAGGACGTAGACCGCGCAGGCGATCCGTGCACGGGCGGACCCGGCGAGCGCGGTGAGCACCAGACCCGCGACGAGCACGGCCGGGAACATCCCCAGGTGCAGCCAGCCACGCAGTTTCGGTTTGACCGGGTGCGGAAGGGACGGCGCAGCCGGACGCCGGCCACCGGCCGACGGGTCCAGGAGCGCGTCGGAGGCGGACGCAGTCATGCGCGGCATGCTAGCGAGGTGACCGTAAGTCTCAGATCAGTACGCAGCGTATGCGTACATGATCACACCACCGCGGGGCGGAACGTAAAAACTTCGTCAGCCGGTGCGCCCGCCCGGACGCCGGAGACGTGCGCCTGACAAGGGCTGCGCCGCCGGGGCGGAACCGAAACATGGCGTTCGTCACGCCGCTCACATGTGATGCCCTCTGGACAGATGGGCGCTCTCGGCGGACGATCAAATGAGTGCGGTCGGCACCGGATGAGCGGCTACGAAGCATCCGGGTCGCAGCCCCCACGGGGCGAACAAGAAGCAAACCCCTCATTTAGGAGCAATCGTGGCGCGCGACATCGCGGCTCCCCCCGTCGTCCCGACCAACCACAAGGACCTGATCTCGTGGGTCAACGAGATCGCGGACCTCACGCAGCCGGACAACGTGGTCTGGTGTGACGGATCCGAGGCCGAGTACGAGCGTCTGTGCGAAGAGCTCGTCCAGAAGGGCACCTTCCGGAAGCTCGACCCGGTCAAGCGCCCCAACTCCTACTACGCGGCCTCGGACCCCTCCGACGTGGCCCGCGTCGAGGACCGCACGTTCATCTGCTCCGAGAAGGAGGAGGACGCCGGTCCCACCAACAACTGGGTGGCACCCGCCGAGATGCGGGAGATCTTCCAGGGCAAGGACGGCAAGGGCGGCATCTTCCGCGGCGCCATGCGCGGCCGCACCATGTACGTCGTCCCCTTCTGCATGGGGCCGCTCGGCTCCCCGCTGTCCGCGATCGGCGTGGAGATCACCGACTCCGCGTACGTGGCCGTGTCGATGCGCACCATGACCCGCATGGGACGGGCGGTCCTCGACCAACTCGGCGACGACGGCTTCTTCGTCAAGGCCGTGCACAGCCTCGGCGCCCCGCTGGAGCCGGGCCAGAAGGACGTGCCCTGGCCGTGCAACAGCACCAAGTACATCTCGCACTTCCCCGAGACCCGCGAGATCTGGTCCTACGGCTCCGGCTACGGCGGCAACGCGCTGCTGGGCAAGAAGTGCTACGCCCTGCGCATCGCCTCCGTCATGGCCCGCGACGAGGGCTGGCTGGCCGAGCACATGCTGATCCTCAAGCTCACCCCGCCGCACGGTGAGCCCAAGTACGTCGCCGCCGCCTTCCCCAGCGCCTGCGGCAAGACCAACCTCGCCATGCTGGAGCCGACGATCTCCGGCTGGACGGTGGAGACCATCGGCGACGACATCGCCTGGATGCGGTTCGGCGAGGACGGCCGGCTGTACGCGATCAACCCCGAGGCCGGTTTCTTCGGCGTCGCGCCCGGCACCGGCGAGCACACCAACGCCAACGCGATGAAGACGCTGTGGGGCAACTCCGTCTTCACCAACGTCGCCCTCACCGACGACGGCGACGTGTGGTGGGAGGGCATGACCAAACAGCCCCCGGCCCACCTGACCGACTGGAAGGGCCGCGACTGGACCCCCGGCTCGCCCGAGCCCGCCGCGCACCCCAACGCCCGCTTCACCACGCCCGCCTCCCAGTGCCCGATCATCGCGCCGGAGTGGGAGGACCCCAGGGGCGTGCCGATCTCCGCCATCCTCTTCGGCGGCCGCAGGGCCACCGCGGTGCCGCTGGTGACGGAGTCCTTCGACTGGAACCACGGCGTGTTCCTCGGCGCGAACGTCGCCTCCGAGAAGACCGCCGCCGCCGAGGGCAAGGTCGGCGAGCTGCGCCGCGACCCGTTCGCCATGCTGCCGTTCTGCGGCTACAACATGGGCGACTACATGGCCCACTGGATCGAGGTCGCCAAGGACAAGGACCCGGCCAAGCTGCCGCGGATCTACTACGTCAACTGGTTCCGCAAGAACGACGAGGGCGAGTACGTCTGGCCCGGCTTCGGCGAGAACAGCCGCGTGCTGAAGTGGATCGTGGAGCGCCTGGAGGGCAAGGCCGAGGGCGTGCGGACCCCCATCGGCATCCTGCCGGCCAAGGAGGCCCTGGACACCGAAGGCCTGGACCTGTCGGAGGAGGACCTCGAGTACCTGCTCACCGTGGACCGGGACGTCTGGCGCGAGGAGGCCGCCCTGATCCCCGCCCACCTCAGCACCTTCGGCGACCACACCCCCAAGGAGCTGTGGGACGAGTACCGCGCGCTCGTCGAGCGCCTGGGCTGAGCCGCCCACCCGGTTCCGCCGGACTCCGCGGCCGGCCGCCCGACTGCCCTGACCTGCGTCGTCGCTCAGGCCGGCCGCGGCACGCGGCGCACCGAGGCCGGGTCCGCGCCACCCGGGGAGCGGATCCGGCCTCGTGCCGTGCCGTCCGGCCCCGCAGTGCCCGCTGCGGGGCCGGACGCCGTATGGCCCGTCACGCCCCGGGTACTCGGGTGGCTCGGGGAAAGAGGGTGATGCGGGCATGGCTGGAGACGGTGATTTCTACAAGCACGACCGTCCGGAGGACCCGGATCTGGCCGAGGACCGCCCGCGCGGCGGCGGCCCGGACGAGCCGCAGGGCAGCGGCAACTGGCCCGTGTGGGCGATCGTCCTGGGCATCCTGATCCTGTTCGTGCTCTTCGTGGTGGTGTTCGGCTGACCCGCCGCACACCGGCCGGTCCGTCGCGCCGCCCCGGCCGCCGGCGGACCGGCCTGCCGACGCCCGGACCGCCGTCCCGCCCGTCGCCACCCCGCCCGGCCCCCCGGGGCGGCCTGACGGCATCCTGGTCCTGCCGCCCTCGCGGGCGGCAGCGGGCGAGGGGAGAACGCGGAGCACATGCGCATACTCGTGACCGGCGGTGCCGGTTTCATCGGCTCGGAGTACGTCCGCCGGGCGCTGGCGACGGGGCCGGACCCGGAGCGGACGCCGTGGATCACCGTCCTGGACGCGCTGACCTATTCCGGCGTCGAAGCGAACCTGGCCCCCGTGGCCGGCCACCCCCGCTGCACGTTCGTCCGGGGTGACATCTGCGACCCCGACGTGGTCGACCAGGTGATGGCGGGGCAGGACGCGGTGGTGCACTTCGCCGCCGAGTCGCACGTGGACCGCTCGATCACCGGCGCCGACCCGTTCGTGCGCACCAATGTGCTCGGCACCCAGGTCCTCCTGGACGCGGCCGTGCGCCACCGCGTCGGCCGCTTCGTCCATGTCTCCACCGACGAGGTGTACGGCTCGATCGGCCAGGGTGCGTGGACCGAGCAGTCGCCGCTCGCCCCCACCTCGCCCTACTCCGCGTCGAAGGCCGGGTCCGACCTGCTGGCCCTCGCCTGCCACCGCACCCACGGCCTCGAGGTCGTGGTCACCCGGTGCACCAACAACTACGGGCCGTACCAGTTCCCCGAGAAGGCCATCCCGCTGTTCGTCACCCGCCTGATCGAGGGGGAGAAGGTGCCGCTGTACGGCGACGGCCGCAACCGCCGCGACTGGCTGCACGTCTCCGACCACTGCCGGGCCATCGACCTGGTGCTGCACGGCGGCCGGGCCGGCCACGTGTACCACGTCGGCGGCGGCACCGAGCTGAGCAACCGGGACCTGACCGCGCTGCTGCTGGACGCCTTCGGCGCCGGCTGGGACCGGGTCGAGCACGTGGCCGACCGCAAGGGCCACGATCTGCGCTACGCCCTGGACGACAGCAAGATCCGCGAAGAGCTGGGGTATGCGCCCGAGGTGCCCTTCGCCGACGGTCTGGCCGCCACCGTCGACTGGTACCGCGACAACCGCTGGTGGTGGCAGCCGCTGAAGGAGGCCGCCCGGCTGCGGTGAGGCGCCGCGGCCGTCACCGTCTCCGGCCGGTGCGGCGTGACGCCGCCGGCACGCGGCGCGGCGCGGCCCTCAGCGGGCCGCGCCGCTCAGTTCCGCGTGCTGCGCCGGCTGCTCCCCGGCACCGGCCTGTTCGAGGGCGGCGGCGTGCGCGTCCATCCGCTCGGCCGCCAGGATGGCCGCGGCCGTGTCCGCCCGGGACGCGGCGACCACGAGCGCCCGTCCGGCCAGCGCGTGCGCCCGCCGGTGCAGGGCGGCCGCGTCGCCCGGGGTGTGTGAGGCCGGAACGGGGGCGCGCACCGGGGCGTGTCCGCCCCGCAGCCGGGCCACCTGCTCGGACAGTCGTTCGGCGGCGGCGTCCAGGTCCGCGGAGGGTCCCGTCGTACGCAGCTCGTCGGTGACGGCGAGCAGGGCCGCGAGATGACCGGCGAGCTGTATCTCCAGCTCCTCCTCGCGGGAGCGGTGCGGGACACCGGAGGGGGTGCCGGCCGTCGTGTGGACGGACCGGCGGGAAGACCCGGAGCGGATCGGTTCGTACATGAGACGGCCTCCTGTGCTCTGACAGAAGCCATCCTAGCTTGGATTGCGTCTAAAGTTGAGTCGTGTCGCGACGGGTTGGTAAGGGCACCCTGGGTGAACGTCAGGGCTGACTGTAGCCGTCCAGGAAGGTCCCGATCCGGTTCACCGCGTCGCGCAGATCGCCGACCGTGGGCAGGGTGACGATGCGGAAGTGGTCCGGCTCGGGCCAGTTGAAGCCGGTGCCCTGCACCACCATGATCTTCTCGCGGCGCAGCAGGTCAAGGACCATCTGCCGGTCGTCCTTGATCTTGAAGACCTTCGGGTCGAGGCGCGGGAAGAGATACAGCGCCCCCCTGGGCCGGACGCAGGTCACGCCCGGGATCTGGGTGAGCAGGTCGTAGGCGACGTCCAGCTGCTCCTTCAGCCGTCCGCCGGGCAGCACCAGGTCGTCGATGGACTGCCGTCCGCTGAGCGCGGCGACCACGCCGTGCTGTCCGGGCATGTTCGCGCACAGCCGCATGTTGGCCAGGATGGTCAGGCCCTCGATGTAGGAGTCGGCGTGCGCCCGGGGGCCGGAGATCGACATCCAGCCGACCCGGTAGCCCGCCACCCGGTACGCCTTGGACATGCCGTTGAAGGTCAGTGTCAGCAGGTCCGGGGCGACCGCCGCGGTCGGGGTGTGCGTGGCGCCGTCGTAGAGGATCTTGTCGTAGATCTCGTCGGAGCAGACCAGCAGGTTGTGACGGCGGGCGATGTCGGTCAGCCCCTTGAGCACCGCACGGTCGTAGACCGCGCCGGTGGGGTTGTTGGGGTTGATGATGACGATCGCCTTGGTGCGGTCGGTGACCTTGCGCTCCACGTCGGCGAGGTCGGGCATCCAGTCGGACTGCTCGTCGCAGCGGTAGTGCACCGCCGTGCCGCCGGACAGGGAGACGGCCGCCGTCCACAGCGGGTAGTCGGGCGCCGGGACCAGCACCTCGTCGCCGTCGTCGAGCAGCCCCTGCATCGCCATCACGATCAGCTCGGAGACGCCGTTGCCGATGAAGACGTGCTCGACGTCGGTCTCGATGCCGATGGTCTGGTTGTGCATCACCACCGCGCGCCGGGCCGCCAGCAGCCCCTTGGCGTCGCCGTAGCCGTGGGCCGTGCCGACGTTGCGGAGGATGTCCTCCAGGATCTCCGGCGGGCACTCGAAGCCGAACGCGGCCGGGTTGCCGGTGTTCAGCTTCAGGATGCGGTGACCGGCAGCCTCCAGCCGCATCGCCTCCTCGAGCACCGGGCCCCGGATCTCGTAACAGACGTTGGCGAGCTTGGTCGACTGGATCACCTGCATGTGTGCGAGCTTACGGCGTGGCGACGCGCCGTGGCTCGTGTCTTCCGCCACCCGAGACACCCCCGATCGGGCGATCATGTCCGTGCTCCGGGGTCCCCCCACGCCGACTCCCGTATGCTGCCGCCCTGTTGACGCGGTGCGCCGGACCGCGGACCGCCCCCGGCGACCGGCCGTGGCCGCTTGTTCTCGCCCCCTCTCATAAGAACAATGCACATGACAATGCGGCCGGGGTCGTCCGGCCGCTCACGTCTGCAGAGGGGACCCCCACATGAACAAGCCTCTCCTGGCCGCGCTGTGCTCCCTGGCGGTCGCGGGTCTCGGCGCGACGCCGGCGGCCGCCGCACCCGCGGCGCACCCCACGCCCGAGCGGACCCCCACGACCTCGCTCGTCGGCGTCCTGACGTCGGTCACCGACGACCTGGCCCGCACGGCGAAGGAGACGCGGGCGGCCCGGGCGGCGGCGGGCAGCTTCGCCGGCACGGTCGCGCTGAGCAACTGCTCCGGCTCCGTCGTGCGCCTGCCGGACTCGGCCGACTCCGACCCCGCGCTCGTCCTCAGCAACGGCCACTGCCTGGAGAGCGGCTTCCCCGCCCCCGGCGAGGTCGTCACCGGCCGGCCCTCCAGCCGTACGTTCGGCCTGCTCGACGCCTCCGGCGGCAAGATCGCCACGCTCCGCGCCGACCAGCTGGTCTACGCGACCATGACGGACACCGACGTCTCCCTGTACCGGCTGACCTCCACCTACGCGCAGATCAAAAGCGCGTACGGCATCGACGCGCTGACCCTGAACGACACCCACCCGGTCGCCGGCACCGACATCCAGGTCGTCTCCGGCTACTGGAAGCGGATCTACAGCTGCCGCATCGACGGGTTCGTCCACCAGCTCAAGGAGGGCGACTGGACCTGGAAGGACTCCGTCCGCTACACCTCCGCCTGCGACACCATCGGCGGCACCTCCGGCTCCCCGGTGATCGACACGGCCACCGGCAAGGTGATCGCCGTCAACAACACCGGCAACGAGGACGGCGGACGCTGCACCGTCAACAACCCGTGCGAGGTCGACGAGAACGGCAACGTGACGGTCCGTCAGGGCATCAACTACGCCGAGGAGACCTACCAGATCCCCGCCTGCTTCACCACCGGCAACCGCCTCGACCTGGACGCGGCCGGCTGCACCCTGCCCAAGCCGTGACCCGCCCGGCGGGCCGGACGGCCCCTCACGCCGCGGCGCGGCGCACCGTCCGGCCCGCCAGCACGTCCGTGCGCCGGCCGTCCTCGATGACGAACCGGCCGTCGATCAGGACGTGAGGGATCCCCTTCGGCAGGGTGCGCGGCGCGTCGAAGGTGGCGCCGGGCGCCACCGTGCGCGGGTCGAAGAGCACCAGGTCGGCCCGGTATCCCTCACGGACCAGCCCCCGGTCCGGCAGCCGCAGCCGGGCCGCCGGGCGACCGGTCAGATGCGCCACGCACTCCTCCAGCGACAGCACCCCCAGCTCCCGCACATACCGCCCCAGATACTGCGGGAAGGTGCCGTAGGCCCGCGGATGCGGCTTGCTGCCCTGCAGGATGCCGTCCGAGCCGCCGGTGTGCACCCGGTGGCGCATGATCGCCCGCACGTTCTCCTCGTGGCCGACGTGCTGCAGGATCGTCGTGCCGAGCCGGTCGCCGAGCAGCAGCCGCCGCGCCACGGTCCACGGGCTCTCGCCGCGCCGCGCCGCCGACGCGGCGACCGTGTGCCCGACGTACTCGGCCAGCTCCGGCTCGGTCACCCCGGAGATCTCGATGGTCTCCCACTCCACCGGGACCCCGTGGCACCCGTCGGAGCCGGTGACCTCCAGATCATGGCGGATCCGCTCGGCGGTCGCCTCGTCGGTGAGCCGCCGCCGGATCCGCTCCGGGCCGCCCTCGCTCGCCCAGCTGGGCAGCAGCGCGGCCAGGGTGGTGCAGCCGGGGGTGTAGGGGTAGGTGTCGAGCGTGATGTCGGCGCCCGCGGCCAGCGCCTCGTCCAGCAGCACCAGCAGCTGCGGCGCACGGCCCTTGTTCGGCCCGAAGTTCAAGGTGGCGTGCGCCAGATGCAGCGGGCAGCCCGCCTCGCGGGCCAGGGCCACCATCTCCCGGTACGCCTCGATCGCCCCGGCGCCGTAACTGCGGTGGTGGGGGCAGTAGTAGCCGCCGTGGCGCGCCACCACCCGGCAAAGCTGGGTCAGTTCGGCGTCCTTGGCGTACATGCCGGGCGTGTAGGTGAGCCCCGAGGACATCCCGACCGCGCCCTGCTCCATGCCCTCGGCGACCAGCCGGCACATCCGCTGGAGCTCCTCGCCGGTGGGCTCGCGGTCCTCCCAGCCCATGACCAGCGCCCTAAGGGTGCCCTGCGGGATCAGATACGCCGCGTTGACGGCGATGCCCCGGCCGTCGAAGCCGTGGTCCAGCCGGTCCAGGTACTCGCCCACCGAACGCCAGGTGAAGTCGATGTCGTCGCCGTACCCGTTCCAGCCGGCGATCGCCCGGCGCACCTCCTCCAGCGTGCGGTCGTCCACCGGCGCGTACGACAGCCCGTCCTGCCCGATCACCTCCAGGGTCACGCCCTGCGCCAGCTTCGCGCTGTGGTCGGGGTCGCGCAGCAGGGCCAGGTCGCTGTGCGCGTGCATGTCGATGAAGCCGGGGGAGAGCACCAGCCCCTCCGCGTCCAGCTCCCGCCACGCCCGGGGCCGCTGGCAGCCGGCCGCCGCGGCCTCCTTGACGATCGAGACGATCCTGCCGCCCGCCACCGCCACGTCCGCACGGTAGGACGGGCCGCCGGTGCCGTCCACGACGTCCGCGTCCCGGATGACGAGGTCGGCGACATCGCCGGGGTCGACCGGATCCATCAAGGGCCTCCTGCGCTGAGAACGGAGTTGGGGGGAAGACGGCGCGGTCGCGAACAGCGGCCTTCAGAACACCACGGAACAGGGGCCGTCAGAAGAAGGTGCGGACGTAGTCGACGACGGTGCCGTCCGCGCGCACCACCGGGATCAGCTGCCACTTGTCGAACGACGTGCACGGATGGGACAGCCCCAGCCCGATCCAGTCCCCGACCGCGAGATCGGCCCCGTCGGTGGTGGCCAGCCAGGTGTGCTGGTCGGACAGGCCGGTCACGGTGACGCCGGTGGCCGGACGCCGGACACCGTCCCGGTGCACCACCTGCGCGAAGGGCAGATGCAGGTCGTAGGCGGCGTCCCGCTTGCCGGCGTTGGCGAAGGCCTGCGCGGCGGTGGGCCGGGAGACGACCTGCGCCCACAGCCGGAACGCCGGCTCCAGCGCGCCTTCCTCCGGCACCCGGTTGAACGGGGTCAGCTCCCGGTAGTGGCCGTCGTCGTGCGTGACGTACGCGCCCGAGCGCAGCAGCTTCAGCACCGGCCGCGACAGGCCGGGGATGCCGGCGAACACCTCGGCGACCGCGTCGAACCAGGCGCTGCCGCCCGCGCTGACGACGATCTCCTCGGCCCGAGCGAAGTGCCCGGCCTTGTCCAGCTCCGCCACGAGCGCCACCAGCCGCCGCAGATAGGCCCGCACCCGCTCGCCGTCCGCCTGCGGCACCTCGCCCTCGTACCCGGCGACCCCGACCAGCCGCAGCGTCGGCACCCCGGCCACCGCCTCGGTGATCCGGGCGCACTCCGCCTCCGTGCGCGCCCCGGTGCGCGCGCCCTCGCCCGCACCCAGCTCCACGACCACGTCCACGGGCCGCTCGGCGACGCCCCTGAGCGCGGCGTCCATCAGTTCCACCCCGCGCACCGAGTCGACGTAGCAGACGAGGCGGAAGGCGGGGTCGGCGGCCAGCTCGGCGGCGACCCAGCGCAGCGCGGCGGCGTCCACCAGCTCGTTGGCCAGGAAGATGCGCTGCACACCGAACGCCCGGGCGACGCGCACCTGGTGCGGCACGGCGAGCGTGATGCCCCAGGCGCCGTGCTCCAGCTGCCGCTGGAAGAGCTGCGGCGCCATGGAGGTCTTGCCGTGCGGTGCGAACGCCAGCCCGTGCCGGGCGGTGTACGTCTCCATCAGCCGCAGGTTGTGCTCCAGGTGCTCGGCGGACAGCGTGAGCACGGGCGTGGTGAAGCCGCCGGTGAACAGGTTGCGCCGCTGTGCGGCCAGCTCACCGACCGTCAGCCCGTCCGCGTCCGGGGGAAGTCCCTTGAACCGGTGGTCGACCCGTTCCTCGGCCAGACGGGCCAGCGCCTCACTGCGCATGGAACCTCCCTGATCAGGCACGTTGCACAACATGCAACAGCCATTGCACGCTTCGACACCCGCTGTCTAACATCTCGGCCACGCGAGGTCAACGGACACCGCCCCGGACACCGCCCCGGACAGCGCCCCTGACGAACGGCCCGGACGACGGCCCGTACGACGGCTTCGCGACCGCCCCGCGCACCCACCACCGAGGAGCCACGAGCGACGTGACCACCAGCGGATCCGGCACCGGCCCCGGCGGCGTCCAGGCCGTCGACGTCGCCGCGCTCGGCGAGTCCATGGTCACGTTCCTGCCCACCCGCCCCGGCCGCCTCGCCGACGTGCCGTCCTTCGACCGGGCCATCGGCGGCGCCGAGAGCAACGTGCTGTGCACCCTGGCCGCCGCCGGCCACAGCACCCGCTGGGTGAGCCGGGTCGGCACGGACGGCTTCGGCGACCACCTCGTGGAGACCATCGGCGGCCACGGCGTCGACGTCCGCTTCGTCGGCCGCGACCCCGACCGCCCCACCGGCGTCTACTTCCGCTCCGCCGGCGACCGCGCCACCGACGCCCACGAGGTCGCCTACTACCGCGCCGGCTCCGCCGCCTCCGCCATGGACACCGGCAGCGTCGACCGCGAAGCCCTGCGCGCCTGCCGGGTCCTGCACCTGACCGGCATCACCGCCGCCCTCTCCGACAGCTGCCTGGACCTGCTGCGCGACCTGACCGCACCCCGCCCCGGCCGCCCGCTCGTCTCCTTCGACGTCAACTTCCGTCCCGCGCTGTGGCGCCGGGGCGAGGGACCCGAGGTGCTGCTGGAGCTGGCCCGCCGCGCCGACGTGGTGTTCGTCGGCGACGACGAGGCCCGCGCCGCCTGGGGCCTGGACGACGACCGGGCCCTGCTGCGGGAGCTGACCGGGCCGCACACCGTCGTCGTCAAACGCGGCGCCGCCGGCGCCACCGCCTACGACCTGCGCCCCGGCCTGCCCCAGGAGCACACCGCCACCCACGTCCCCGCCCCGGCGGTCGACGTCGTCGCCCACGTCGGCGCCGGCGACGCCTTCGCCGCCGGCTACCTCTCCGCCGCCCTGCGCGGCCTGCCGCCGCGCGACCGGCTGCGCCACGGCCACCTCACGGCCGCCGCCGCCCTCACCGTCCCCGGCGACCTCGCCACGCCTCCCGCCCGCGACCTCGCCGACCGGCTGTGCGCCCTCGACGAGGAGGCGTGGGAGAGACTGCGACTCGGCCCCGGCTGGACCACCGCCACCGCGGACGGGGTCGAGAAGGAGGGACGTACGCCATGAGCCAGACCGTCGACCGCGCCCTGAGCATCCTGCCGCTGCTCGCCGAGGGACCCGCCGACCTCGGACAGGTCGCCGACCGGCTCGGCGTGCACAAGTCCACCGCCCTGCGCCTGCTGCGCACCCTGCACGACCACGGCCTGGTCTACCGCCAGTCCGACCAGCGCTACCGCCTCGGCGCCCGCCTGTTCGCCCTCGCCCAGGAGGCGATGGAGAACCTCGACGTCCGCGAGATCGCCCACCCCCACCTGGTCCGCCTGGGCGAGGCCTGCGGACACACCGTGCACCTGGCGGTGTACGAGGAGGGCGAGGTCCTCTACATCGACAAGGTGGACAGCCGCTACCCGGTGCGCATGTACTCACGGATCGGCAAACCCGTCGCCATCACCGTCGCCGCCGTCGCCAAACTGCTGCTGGCCGACCTGCCCGAACCCGAACGCCGCGCCGTCGCCGAGAGCCTCGACTACCCCCTCTACACGGCCCGCTCCACCCCCGACGCCGCCGCCTTCCTCAAGGAACTGGCCACCGTGCGTGAACAGGGCTGGGCCACCGACCTCGGCGGCTTCGAGGAATCCATCAACTGCGTCGCCGCCCCCATCCGCGGCGCCGACGGCCGGGTGGTCGCCGCGATGTCGGTCTCCGCACCGAACGTCGTCGTCACCGCCGACGAACTCCTCACCCTGCTCCCGCTGGTGCGCCGTACCGCGGACGCCATCAGCGACGAGTACTCCGGAAGAACCCCCGTGACGGACCCCGCGAAGGACACCGCATGACCGAGAAGATCGCACTCACCCCGACAACCCACACCGTCCCGCCGGCGAAGTTCTCCCACGGGGTGAAGAAGGGCACCATCCTCCAGGTCGCCGGCCAGGTCGGCTTCCTGCCCCACGAGGAGGGCAAGCCCCCGACACCGGCCGGCCCGACCCTGCGCGAGCAGACCCTCCAGGCCCTCGCCAACGTCCAGGCCATCCTCGAAGAGGGCGGCGCCACCTGGGACGACGTGATGATGATCCGCGTCTACCTCACCGACGTGGACCACTTCGCCGAGATGAACGAGATCTACAACGCCTACTTCGAGGAGCAGAACCTCACCCAGCCGCCCGCCGCGCGCACCACCGTCTACGTCGGTCTGCCCCCGGGCCTGCTCATCGAGATCGACGCGCTCGCCGTCCTCGGCTGACGCACCCTCAGCTTCCTTTTCCTCACCGCACCGTCGTACGGCGCGGCGCTCACCACCCCTCGGGCGCCGCGCCGCGCTGCCCCCTGCCCGGACACCTGACCACCCGCCCGGCCCGGGGCCCACCCCCCACATCCCTTTCCACGCATGCACTCAGCCCGAGGACCCCCGTATGTCCCACGCCCTCACCACGGCGGCCGCACCGGCGCCCCCGCACACCGGAGGCCTGCTCCTCCTCGTCGACGGCACCCCCGGCCTGCTGCTGATCGCCGCCATCGGCATCGCCCTGCTGCTGTTCCTCATCATCAAGGCGCGACTCCAGCCGTTCGTCGCCCTGCTCGCCGTCTCCATAGCCGTCGGCCTGCTCGCCGGCCTGTCCGTCACCGAACTGTTCGGCACCGTCCAGCGCTCCGACGCCGTCTCCACCATCGAGTCCGGCATGGGTGGCACCCTCGGCCACATCGCCATCATCATCGGCCTGGGCACCATGCTCGGCTCCATCCTGGAGATCAGCGGCGGCGCCGAGGTCCTGGCCTCCCGCCTGCTCACCCTCTTCGGCGAACGCCGTGCCCCCCTCGCCATGGGCCTGACCGGCCTCATCTTCGGCATCCCGGTCTTCTTCGACGTGGGCATCTTCGTGCTCGCGCCCCTCGTCTACGCCGCCGCCAAACGCTCCGGCAAGTCCGTCGTCCTCTACTGCCTGCCGATGCTGGCCGGCCTGTCCATGACGCACGCCTTCCTGCCCCCGCACCCCGGCCCCGTCGCCGCGGCGGGCCTGCTCCACGTCCAGCTCGGCTGGATCATCCTCATGGGCCTGGTCTGCGGCATCCCGGCGGTGCTGGCCGCCTGGGCGTACTCCGCGTGGATCGGCGCACGGGTCTTCGTCGAGGTGCCGCAGGACATGGTGGAGGCAGCGGAGGAGTCCCGGCGCGCGGTCCTCGCCGAACAGCGCGCCGCCGGCGTGCGGACCCAGGAGAAGCCGGTCTCGCTCGGCGTCGTCCTCGGCATCATCGGCACCCCGCTGGTGCTGATCCTGGCGGCCACCTTCTCCTCCATCGGACTCGACCCGTCCACCGGCCGCTCGGTCCTCGAATTCCTCGGCAACCCCTTCGTGGCGCTGACCATCGCCCTGCTCCTGGCGTACTACCTGCTGGGCATCCGCCGCGGCTGGTCCCGCAAGTCCCTGGAGACCGTGTCGACCGCGTCCCTGAAGCCGGTCGGCAACATCCTCCTCGTGGTCGGCGCCGGCGGCATCTTCGGCGCCGTGCTCAAGGCCAGCGGAGTCGCCCAGGCCCTGTCCGACACCTTCCACGGCGTGGGCCTGCCGGTGATCGTCCTGTCCTACCTGATCTCCCTGGTGCTCCGGGTCGCACAGGGCTCGGCGACGGTGGCGATCGTGACGACCGCGGGCATCGTCGCCCCGCTCCTCGCCGAGGGCCACCACTCCCGGGCCTTCGTCGCCCTCGTCATCATGGCCATCTCCGCCGGCTCCATCTTCGCCTCGCACGTCAACGACGGCGGCTTCTGGATGGTGGCCAAGTACTTCGGCATCAGCGAACGGGACACCCTGAAGACCTGGACCGTGCTGGAGAGCGTGCTGTCCTTGGCGGGCTTCCTGGTGGCGTTGGTCCTGAGCTTCTTCGTGCACTGACAGCCGATCCGGTGCACGTCATCCGGTGCACGTGATCCGATGCGCCGACCGACGCACCGACTGACGCGCTGCTCCACTGCGGTGATCTGATTCTGATAACGAACCAGGGGCTGGCCACATGTGCCACAGGATCGTCGACCATACTTCCCGCTGTGGAGCAGCGCACAGGTACGAGCAGCCAGCCCCTGAAGACCGAACCGGTGACCGGCGCCGGATTCGACCCGGCGTTCATCCCCGGCATCACGCCTCCGCCCCGGGAGGAACCACAGGCCACGGCCCCCGAGGACGCGGCTCCGCAGGACGAACGGCCGCAGGCCAAGGCTCCCGAGGCGGCCGACGCGGACACCACCGACGCCGCCGCGACGGCCGACCCGACAGCGGACGACGCGTCAGCGGGCGAGTCGACGGCGGACGAGGCAGACGAGGAGCCCGCGGCCGAGGACGCGGCGGACGACCAGTCCCCCGACGGCCCCGTCTTCGAGGCCGCCGACCGCCGCGCCCGCATCGTCGCCGACCACAAGGGCATCCGCCTGTTCCTGGACGACCAGGAGTGCGACTTCCGCTGGGACGAGATCGGCGCGGTGGAGACGACAGTCTCCCGCTTCGGCAAGCGCTACACGGTCACGGTCCACACCCCCGAACGCCGCTGGTACCCCATCGACATCGACGCCCCCTCCAAGGCCCGCATCAAGGAGTGGGACACCCAGCTCGACGCGGTCCTGGACGCCTACTTCGACGACGGCGAGGGCGAGGCGGAGCAGGGGGCTGAGGACGACGCGGGCAACGCGGAGGAGAAGAGCGAGGACTGACCTCCTCAGCCTCGATGCACCGCGCGGTGATCGGCCTGTGGACGGAGAGATCGTCGCCGTCCATACCGCGACGTGCGCTCCGGTCATCGTTGCAACGAGACTGCGCAAGTGCTCGGCAGGCTCCGGTAAGCACGGTGGCCATCGCCTCGCGCAGCAGTCTCGCCGCGGGCGATGGGGCATCACCGCGCAGGTCGCCGTTCGCGCCGACTCAGCGTACTTCTCCCACAAAGCCGTCGATGTCTGCCGCAAGGCCGACGCATGGTTCTGGCTCGCAGTGGTGGTCAAGAAGACGATCCGTGAGGCCGTCGCGGGCATCGCCAAAACCACCTGGACCTCGATCAGATACGCGGCCGCCATCTGGGACGAGGAAGAACGCTGGATCTCCGACTCGGAAATCGCCGAGGTCCCCCTTCCCCGCGTTCACCAGTAAGAAGAAGGCGTTCCACACCACCGTCCGGCTGGTCGTGCGCCGCGTGAGACGCCTGAACCCCAAGAGCGTGCCCGAGGGACAGGCCGAACTGCTCGACGTCTGGCGCCACCATGCATCTTCACCGGCATCCCCTCCGTCCTTGCCCCGGACGAACCCATGCACCGCGAACACGTGCTCAGATCGAGCAGCTCTTCGCCAATCTGGAGGACGTCACGCTCGGCCACCTGCCCTCGAGGAAGTTCACCGCGAACACCGCCTGGCTCACTCTCGCAGCCACCGCATACAACCTCACTCGTGCCGCCGGATACCTCGCCTCCAGCTTCCACGCCAGAGCACGAACCGGCACAAAGACGTGCTGGCGTTCTAGTTCCTGATCAACGACATCAGGCGCTTCACCGCACACGTTGGATTGACGACGTGGATTGATGCTTCGAGTTATCAGCGTTAGGTGCGAGGATTGTTCCGATCGGGTGTTACTGTGTCCCGCGCGGGTGCAGGGATATGGACCAGTACGCCACTCTCGGAGAACTCAGCGAAGTCTTCTACTGCCAGATGCAAGCGTTCGTTGACGATCTCCGCGCCGCAGAAATAGCGAGGTCCAGGTGATCCGGCGTACAACAGGTCGATGTCAGCCAGAAGTTCACCTGTCCGGGCGATCAGAGCATCCTGGTTGGGAGCGTAGGCTACCAACAGATGCCTATGATTCCCGATGGGAGTATTGGTGAAATTGTCGACCCAGCTGGGCTGGGGATCTCCTTCTCCGAAGGGGATGTGAAGACTTGATAGTCGACTCCAATCCAATCGACTGCCGCTCCAGTGTAGATTGTCGAGATATTCAAAGAATTTGCGGACCTCTGAGGAGGGAGCCAATCTGTGGGGGTGGCTCTCTCGCCACTCCCGCACAAATTGATTCTCGATGTACATGTACTGCATTCTATGTATACGGAAGGTGAGCCAAAACCTCATAGTACGCCTGTTCGGCGTCCTTAGGGTTGCTGAATTTTATTATATTTGCGCCGTATTGCCATCCGTCGCTTCGCTTAGGTCCTTTTCTGGCCCACCAGTTGACATGGAAACCTTTTTCCGGGTTTCCTGGATCAAAGTCGACTCGCCAGCCGCGCAGGCCATCGGGGCTTTGCATCCCGGTTACGCGACCTTTTTGCGGGCCGATCTCCTGGACGAACGGTACAGCATCGTCACCTAGTCCAGCCTTCTCTCGCGCGTCAGCACGCGCTGCGCTGTAGCTGGCGAAGTGCTGCGTCTGTCCATAGCCAGGCGCCAAACCCAGCGGTTCAACCCAGCGGTGAGGGTTTTGAACGTATGCAGAAGGATGCGGTGCTGGGAAGAGCCCGAGAGGGTCCTGTGTTGCGTACCGTGCTGTCTCAGGGTCGTAGTGGCGGAAGAAGTTGTAATGGAGCCCCGTCTCCGGGTCGTAGTACTGGCCCGGGAAGCGTAGCGGTGTGTACGCGCTGCTGTTCGCTGCCCATGCCGTTGTCCCCCACAGGGTGGATCGGGCACGCCATGCGAGGTGGCCGTGTTCGTCCACCAACTCGGTAGGTGTGCCGACCAGGTCGGTGACGATGGCGAAGAAGCGGCCCCGGAGCCGTTCCTCCTGGCTCCGGGGCCCGTTGCCGTGTTCAGCGGTCCACGGTTCAGGTCACGCTCTCACGACCGTCCCGTCACGGCAGGGCGTGCACGTGGGGGCCGACCTCGTTCACCCAGGCGTTGCCTGCGGAGGCGTCCCAGTTGGTGGACCAGGTCATCGCGCCGCGCAGGTCGGGGTAGGTCTTCGAGGGCTTGAAGCTGCCGCAGTTCGTGCCCTGGGTGAGGCAGTCGAGGGCGTTGTTCACGACCGACGGGGAGACGTAGCCGCTGCCCGCTGCGCTGGAAGAGGCGGGAACGCCGAGGCCCACCTGGGACGGGGCGAGGCCGTTCTCCAGCTGGATGCAGGCCAGGGCCGTCAGGAAGTCGACCGAGCCCTGGGCATAGACCTTGCCGTCGCAGCCCAGCATCGTGCCGGAGTTGTAGTACTGGGTGTTGACGACCGTGAGGATGTCCTTGATGTTCAGCGCGGTCTGGAAGTAGCCGGCCGAGGGTGTCTGCATGTCGATGGTCTGCGGGGCCATCGTGATGACCAGGGAGGAGCCGGCCTTGTCCGACAGGGAGCGCAGCGCCTTGGTCATGTAGGTGGCGTTGATGCCGTTCTCGAGGTCGATGTCGACGCCGTCGAAGCCGTACTCCTGCATCAGGCCGTACACCGAGCTGGCGAAGGCTTCCGCCGACGCGTCGTCGTTCACCGAGATCGTGCCGTTCTGGCCGCCGACCGAGATGATGACCTTCTTGCCGGCCTCCTGCTTGGCCTTGATGTCGGCCTTGAACTGGTCGACGGTGTAGCCGCCCAGGCCGGCGGAGTCCAGGTTGAAGGTGACCGCGCCGGGCGTCGTCGTGGCGTCGGCGAAGGCCACCGCGATGATGTCGTAGTCGGATGGCACGTCCGACAGCTTCTGCACCGTGGCGCCGTTGTTGAAGTTCTGCCAGTAGCCCGTCACCGCGTGCTTGGGCAGGTCCGCGGCGCTGCTCGCCGTCACCGCGGCCGGCTCGGCGGACGTGGCGGTGCCCGCTGCCGAGGCCTGGCCGGTGCCGGCGAAGGAGAGGGCGAGGGCGGCCACGCCGGCCACGGCCCATGCGCGGCGGCGCCGGAGCGTACTCGGTGCCAAGGTCACTGGTGCCTCCGTGGGGGGAAGGAGTTGGGGGGGAAGGATTTGTGGGGTTGGGAGGAGGAAAGAGTGGGGGAGGGGTGTAGAGGACAGGGGGGAGTGAAAAGGGCAGGGTGTGGTTGGGGTTGTGGGGGGTGCTTGGAGCACGGTGGCCACCGCGTTGCCCCCCAAGTTGGTCCAGACCAATTGAGTTGTCAATGGGGTCGCGGTGAAGTTCTCGGAACCCAGGGGTCGTTGGGCCGCAGTGGCCCGGTTTGCGCCGGGGACTGCGCGGTCAACGCGCGGTCTGTCACTCACGCTTTCGGGTCTGCCGCGCTTGATCGACCTGCCCTGATTTGCCGTGACTTGAGCACCATCAGATGTCATCCGGCTGCTGAATCACTGTTCTCCCGTCACAACGGCGTGGATACAGTGCTGAGGGAGTCACGCAGTGAAGTCGGCTCGGTACGCCGCAGGACTGTCGGCGCGCCGGGACGGCGTCCGACCGGGGGGAGCGCGCGTGTCCACTGTCATCGCTGTCACCAGCGCCGACATGGCGCTGCCCGCGCAGGACGAGCGAACCGTGCCCGCCGCTGTGCTGCAGGACGTCGACCGGCAGCCGCTGGAGCAGGTGCTGGACGGCATGCAGGGCCTGCTCGACCGGTACGGGCATGTGATCGTCGTGACCTCCCCGGGCGTGGCCGGCGCGGTGGAACGCCGGCTGCACACCGTCCGCTCCCTGCTGGAGAGCGACCGCATCGCCCTGTTCAGCCCTCAGCTTCCGCCGCTCGGTGTCGCCGTCCTGGCCCGGCAGTTACGGCAGCTCGCCTCCTGCGGTCTGGGGCCCGGCGTGCTCGCCTCGGCGGGCCGGCTGCTCACCCACTACGTCCACTGCGGGGCCGTCCTGCCCTCCGTCGCCCACTTGGACCGCGTCCCCGTCGGGCTGCGGGCGCACGCCCGGTCCTGGGTGCCGGGCACCCAGTTCGCCGTCGTCGCCCACCCCGAGCCGCAGCTCGTGCGGGTCGGGCCCGGCGCGGTGCTGCGCGGGCCGGACTTCGGCACCTGGATGGTGGTGGCGCGGGGACGGCTCCAGTCCGACTGGGCGGGCACGACCCTCGCCCCGGCCTGGCGGGTCCTCGGGCTGCACGAGTCCGCGCTGCCGGCCGAGTCGGCCCGCTGGTGGGGGACCGGGAAGCTGGTCGAGTTCTGCGCCTATCTGCCCGACCTGTCGGTGCTCTACCAGCTGGTGGCCTCGGTGCGGCAGGGCGTGTGCCACTGGTGTGGCATCGATGTCATCGGCGACCGCTGCGTCTTCTGCTCCGCCACCCTGCCCGCCGGCGATGCCCCGGCCCGCGCGGCCGCCGCCCCGGGCTCGTCCGCCTCCGGCGCCCCCGCCCACGACGGGTACGGGGGCAACGGCTCCGGGTACGGGGGCAATGGTTCCGGGTACGGCGGCAACGGTTCCGGGTACGGGGGCAATGGTTCCGGGTACGGCGGCAACGGCTCCGGGTACGGCGGGTATGCCTACGGCCCCGGGTACGACGCCTCCGGTGACCGCGCCGTCCACGGCGGCCAGGCGCCCGCCCTGGAGAGTCCCCCGACGACCGGATAGCCGGCCGCCCCTCCCGCCGAGCCGGTCCGCCGACCGGCGTTCGCCCGACCGCTTCCGACCGCTTCCCGGAACGAGACTTCGCCCGACCGCTTCCCCGAACGAGGTAGTACGGTTCATGAACTCCCGTCAGCGCCGCGGCGTGATACTCCTGCTGTTGTCCGTCGTCTGCGCCCTGGGCGCCTTCGCGGGCGTGCTCACCGTCATCAGCGACGTCAAGTCCGAGGTCGGGCCCGAGGTCACCGCCTACCGGCTGAAGTCCGACGTGGCGCCCTACACGACATTGAACGCCGGCCAGTTCGAGAAGGTCTCGATCCCCAAGCGGTGGCTGTCGCCGACCGCCGTCACCGACCTCTCCGGAATCCGGGGCAAGATCGCGGTCACCACACTGCGCCGGGGTTCGCTCCTGCAGAGCGACATGATCGTCGCGCGGCCCGCCCTGCAGCCGGGACAGCAGGAGGTCGCCATCATGATCGACGCGGCCACGGGTGTGGCCGGCAAGATCACGCCCGGCTCCACGGTCAATGTGTACGCCACCTTCGCCGGGCAGCGCGAGGGCGACCCCGACCAGTCCAAGATCATCGTCACCAATGCCCGGGTGATCGACGTCGGCAAGATCACCGCTCTGGACCCCGACGCCGACCATCGCGGTCAGCCCTCCGAGGCCGTGCCCATCACCTTCGCGCTGTCCACCATCGACGCCCAGCGCATCACCTACGCCGAGTCCTTCGCCCAGCGGGTCCGGCTCGCCCTGGTGGCACCCGGCGGCGACACCGACGTCCCGGCCCAGGACCGGACCTACACCCTTGCCAAGGACAAGTGAGAGGCCCGCACGCATGCCCACCAGGATCCTCCCGGCCGTCGGCGACGCGGACGCGGCCCGGTCCCTCACCACCCTGCTCAGCCAGCTCCCCGACGCCGAGCCCCTCCCGCCGGTCACCGACTCCACCCAGCTCGTCGACACCCTCGCCCACCTGGCCGCCGAGTCCGTCGACGAGCTGCCCGAGGTCGTGGTGGTGCACGAACGGATCGGCCCGGTACCGGCCCTGGAGCTGATCCGCGAGGTGGCGCTGCGCTTCCCGGCGGTCGGCGTCATCCTCGTCACCTCCGACGCGGGCCCCGGACTGTTCTCGGCCGCCATGGACTCCGGCGCGCGCGGCCTGGTCGCGCTTCCGCTCAGCTTCGAGGAACTGGCCAGCCGGGTGCAGGCGGTGGCCCAGTGGTCGACGGGCGTCCGCCGTCACCTCGGGCACGGCGGCGACGCGTCCGGCGGGGCCGGCGGCCGGGTGGTCACGGTCAGCGGCGCCAAGGGCGGCGTGGGCGCCACCCTCGCCGCCGTCCAGCTCGCCCTCGCCGCGCAGGCTTCCGGGCACGCGGCCGCCCTGGTCGACATGGACCTGCAGTCCGGTGACGTCGCCTCCTTTCTGGACGTGCAGTTCCGCCGTTCGGTGGCGGACCTGGCCGCCATCACCGACATCTCCCCGCGTGTCCTGGCCGACGCCGTCTTCCGCCACGACACCGGCATCACGCTGCTGCTCGCGCCCGGGGAGGGCGAGCGGGGCGAGGAGGTCACCGACCGGGCCGCCCGCCACATCGTCGGCGCCCTGCGCTCCCGCTACGACGTGGTGGTCCTCGACTGCGGCGCCCAGCTCAGCGCGGCCGGCGCCGCCGCCGTGGAGATGGCGGACACGGCGCTGCTGCTGACCACCCCGGACGTCGTCGCGGTCCGCGCCGCCAAGCGGACCGTGCGGATGTGGGAGCGGCTGCGGATCCGCAAGGCGCAGGAGACCACGGTCGTGGTCAACCGGCTCACCCGCAGTGCGGAGATCCAGCCGTCCCTGGTGCAGAAGATCACCGGTACGGCGGTGGCGGCCACCGCGATCCCGGCCGCCTACAAGGAACTGCAGGGCGCCGTCGACTCCGGCCGCATCCACGACCTGGACAACCGCAGCACCGTCAAACAGGCCCTGTGGTCCCTGGCCGGCGAACTGCGCCTGGTCAAGGCGCCCGAGGGGGAGCCCGCCCGCGCAGGCGGGGGCCGGCTGCGCGGCGACCGGGGCGCGGTGAGCTTCCGCCGGCGGGGCAGGACGGGGGGATGAGGATGCGGGCGATGCGGGCGATCCCCGCACGGCGCCGGTTACGCACCGAGGGCCGGCTGTACACCGCCGGCCGCCCGGGCACCGACGGTCACTCACGTACCCCCGGCCGCCCGGGCACCGGCACTCATCCATGCACCCCCGGCCGCCCGGGCACCGACGGTCTACCGCGCACCCCCGGCCGCCCGGGCACCGGCAGCCGACCGGCCGCCGACGGCCGACCTCGCACCGGCAGCCGGCGAGGGCCGCATCCCGGCCTGGGCCCGCGCGGCGACCGCGGTCAGGTCGCCGTCGAGTTCCTGGGCATGGCGCCCGTCATCCTCGTCACGCTGGTGCTGCTGTGGCAGTGCGTGCTGCTGGGATACACGTACACCCTCGCGGGGAATGCTGCCGACGAGGCGGTGCGGGCCGGGGCGATCGCGGAGGGGGGCCAGGGGGCATGCGAGCAGGCCGGACGCGAAGACCTGCCGGGCGCGTGGCAGGACGGCGCCACGATCAGCTGCGGCGGCCGGGGATCCGGGTACGTCACGGCCCGCGTCGAGCTGAAGGTCCCCGTGCTCCTTCCCGGGCTGATCGGCTTCCCGGTCCCGGTGAAGGCCCACGCGGGCGCCGTGGAGGAGGGGAAGGCGGACTGACATGCCTCACGCCCGCACGACGACGTCACGCCGCCGCCACCGCGACCGCGGCCAGGTCGCCATCGAGTACCTGGGGTTCATCCCGGTGCTGATGCTGGTCGCCGTCGCCGTCGTCCAGATCGGTCTGGTCGCCTACGCCGCCCAGCAGGCGGGCACCGCGGCCCGGGCCGGGGCGCGTGCGGCGTCTCTCGGCCAGGACGCCGGGCAGGCCTGCGCCCGGGCGGTCAGCAACGGGCTGGCGGGCGGCACCAGTTGCCCGGCCGCGTACGGCGGCAGCGAGGTCACCGTGACCGCGGCCGTCCCCATCCCCTCGATCGTGCCCGGCTGGAACCTCGGCCAGGTCCGCAAGACCGCCACCATGCCACTCGACCACTGAAAGGGGGGACGCCACCGATGAGCCTGCGCGCACGCATCAGCTCCCCCGAGGAGCGCACCGGCCGCGGCGAGGACGGCCACCTGGTGGCCTCCTACCGGGCCAAGCTCCTGGAGGAGATCGACCTCGCGGAGATGAGCGCGCTCGCCCCGGCCGAGCGCCGCACGCGCCTGGAACGCGTCCTCGGGCACATCATCAGCCGCGAGGGCCCGGTGCTGTCGACGGTGGAGCGCGCCCAGCTGATCCGCCGGGTGGTCGACGAGGCCCTCGGTCTCGGCATCCTCGAACCGCTGCTGGAGGACTCCTCCATCACCGAGATCATGGTCAACGGCCCCGACGCGATCTTCGTCGAGCGCGGTGGCCGGCTGGAACAGCTGCCGATCCGGTTCGCCTCCGCGGACCAGCTGATGCAGACCATCGAGCGGATCGTCTCCACGGTCAACCGCCGCGTGGACGAGTCCAATCCGATGGTCGACGCCCGGCTGCCGTCCGGCGAACGCGTCAACGTGATCATCCCGCCGCTGTCGCTGACCGGCCCCACCCTCACCATCCGCCGCTTCCCGCGCTCCTTCACCCTGCAGGAACTGATCTCCTTCGGCTCGCTGGACGAGCACATGGTGTTCCTGCTGGCCGCGCTGGTGCAGGCGAAGTTCAACATCATCGTCTCCGGCGCCACCGGCACCGGGAAGACCACCCTGCTCAACGCCCTGTCCGGGCTGATCCCGGAGGACGAGCGCATCATCACCATCGAGGACTCCGCCGAACTCCAGCTGCAGCAGCGGCACGTGGTCCGCCTGGAGTCCCGCCCGCCCAACGTGGAGGGCCGCGGCCGGATCACCATCCGCGACCTGGTGCGCAACTCCCTGCGGATGCGCCCGGACCGGATCGTCGTCGGCGAGGTCCGCGGCGGCGAGTCCCTGGACATGCTGCAGGCCATGTCGACCGGCCACGACGGCTCGCTCGCCACCGTCCACGCCAACAGCGCCGAGGACGCGCTGACCCGGCTGCAGACCCTGGCCTCCATGTCCGACGTCGAGGTGCCGTTCGTCGCGCTGCACGACCAGATCAACAGCGCCGTCGACGTCATCGTCCAGCTGACCAGGTTCCCCGACGGCACCCGACGCGTCGCCGAGATCGCGGTCCTGGACAGCCACGGCGGCGAACCGTACCGGCTGGCGACCGTCGCCCGCTTCGTCGCCCAGCCCATCGCCGCCGACGGCCGCGTCCACGGCGTCTTCGAGCACCATCCGCTGCCCCGCCGCACCGCCGAACGCCTCTACCTGGCGAGCCAGCCCGTCCCGCCGGCCTTCGGCGTCGCCCGGTCCGCAGACCAACTGGCCACCCGGGAAGCCAGGTGACCTCGACGAGCCCCGGGGACCAGGGAGGAACCGCCCCATGGAACTGAGCACCCTCATCACCCTCACCACCGGCGTCACCCTGCTGGCCTGCGTCCTGGCCGTCACCGGCGTCCACGTCTACGCCGCCGGCCGCGCCCAGCGCGCCGCCCTGGTGGACCGTCTGTCCCGGACCGGGCCCGTGCCCGCCGCCCGCCGGCGCCGGTTCCGTTCCCTGGACCGCCGCCTGCGCCGCACCCGGCTCGGCCGCCGGCTGGAACGGAAACTCGCCGCGACCGGCCTGGACATCACCCCGGGCGAGTTCACCGCGGTCATGGCCGCCGTGGTCGCCGCGCTCTGGCTGATCGGCCACGCCGCACTGGCACCGTTCTTCGGCCCGCTCGCCGGCCTGCTCGGCGTGTGGGCCGCCTGGCAGTTCCTCACCTGGCAACGGCAACGCCGCATCGAGAAGTTCATCAACCAGCTGCCCGAACTGTCCCGCATTCTCGCCAACGCCACCCACGCCGGCCTCGCCCTGCGCACCGCCATCGGCATGGCCGCCGAGGAACTGGAGGCCCCCGCCGGCGAGGAGCTGTCCAAGGTCGCCGACCAGCTCGCCCTCGGTGCCTCCCTGGACGACGCCCTCGGCGAACTCGCCGAGCGCCTGCCCTCCCGCGAACTGGTCGTCCTGGTCACCACCCTGGTGCTGTCCAACCGGGCCGGCGGACAGGTGGTCAGCGCCCTGCGCAACCTCACCGAGACGCTGGAGGAACGCAAGGAGACCCGGCGCGAGGTCCGCACCCAGCTGTCCCAGGTCACCATGACCTCCTACGCCGTCCCCGTGCTCGGCGTCGGCGCGCTGTTCCTGATGAACGGCGTCAAGTCCGGCGCCCTGGACCGCATGACCGGCTCCCCGGCCGGCCAGATCGCGGTGATCGTCGCGTTCGCGCTGTACGCGGTCGGGTTCGTCCTCATCCGCCGCCTGTCCCGCATCGACGTCTGAGCCACGGTCCGCGAAAGGGGAGGGGATCAGCCGATGGCCGTCCTGCTGGCACTCGTGGCGGGCCTGAGCGTCTGGGGCATCTTCGCCGGCGTCCGCATGTACCGCTCGGACGCCCGCCTGCCGTCCGACCTCGCCCTCGCCCTGGAGGTCGGCTCCACCCGCACCGGCGCGG
Source organism: Streptomyces thermodiastaticus (assembly GCF_014656135.1). GTDB lineage: Bacteria > Actinomycetota > Actinomycetes > Streptomycetales > Streptomycetaceae > Streptomyces > Streptomyces thermodiastaticus. The sequence continues at coordinate 15,803 of NZ_BNBV01000028.1, read as the reverse complement.
TCGGCTCGCTCGTCGACCGCCTCGGCATGCGCTACGCCCCCCTCGTCCTGCGGCTGATGGGACCGAAGCTGGTCGCGAAGTACCGCCGCCGGATCGACCTGGCCGGCAACCCCGGCGGCCTGACCATCGACCGCTACGCCGCCCGCCGCGCCGTCTACGGCTTCCTCGGCGCCGTGGGCTTCCTGGTGTTCCTGCTGCGCGGCCAGTATCTGGTGGCCGTGCTGCTGCTGGCCTTCGGTGCGTTCTGGACGGAGGTCGGCATCTGGGCCGCCGTCCGCCACCGCAAGGACGTCATCGAACGCACGCTGCCGGACTTCCTCGACGTGCTCGCGGTCGTCGTCAGCGCGGGCCTCGGCTTCCGGCAGGCACTGGACCGGGTGGCGTCCCGCTACGAGGGCCCCTGGGCGGACGAGATCCGCATCACCCTGCGCCAGATGGACCTGGGCATGAGCCGCCGCCAGGCCTTCGCGGAACTGCGCCGCCGCAACGACTCCGAACAGGTCGCCATGTTCGTCACCGCCCTGCAGCAGGGCGAGGAACTGGGCGCGCCGATCGTCGACACCCTGGTGTCCCTGGCCAAGGACATGCGCCGCACCGACGCCCAGAACGCCCGCCGCAAGGCGGCCCGCGCCGTCCCCAAGGCCACCTTGATGATCACCACGTTCATGGTCCCGGCCACGATGATCCTCCTCGGCGCCGGTCTGCTCCTCGGCTCGGGCGTGGACTTCGGCTCGATCGCGGGCGAGTAGTGAGGAGGCGCCACGCCATGTCCGCCACCGCACCGAAACCCCCCGCACTGCCGCCCGGCTGGGAACGCGCGGCACAGCAGCCGCCGCCCGCCCCGCAGCCCGCGCCTCCACCGGCCGATACGGCTCCATTGACGCCGGTCCCGGCGCCCGAGATGCCGGTCCCGGCGCCGGAGGGACAGCAGCCGCACGGAGGCACGGCAGGCGACATCCTCCGGGAGCCGCCCGCGCATGACGCCGCCGCAACCGGCACCGGCACCGACTCCGGCTCGGACACCGACGCCGACACCGAGCAGAGCCTGAAACTCCAGGTGCGCGCCGTGCAGGCGATGTGCCGCCACGTCTTCGCGTTCCGCCTCGCGATGATCGCCCTGGCCGCCCCCTTCGCCCTGGTCCACGCCGCCCCCGGACTGGCCGTCCGCCTGGTCGGCGCCGCCGTCGTGGTGACGTTCATGGGCTCCTACGTCCTCTTCCGGGACTGGGAACGCTTCGGCCCGCTCCTCGTGCGCCACCCCACCCTCCTCGCCGCCGACACCGTCCTCGGCGCGCTGCCGCTGATCGCGGCCGGCCCGGACAGCACGCTCGCCTACGTCAGCGTCTGCACGCCCCTGCTCGCCGGCATCCTCTACGGCTGGCGCGGCGCGGCCGTCCTCGCCTCGCTCCAGTCGCTGATCCTGCTGCTCGTCCAGGCCGCCGAACAGAACCTGCACGCCCACCTCGCCCAGTCCGCTCTCGTCCCCGGCCTGTGCCTGGTGGCAGGCGCGGCCGGCGCCAGCCAGCGCACCCTCCTGCTGCGCTTCGGCGCCGCCACCCGCGCGCTCACCACCGCCCACGCCCGCCTGGCCGCCGTGGAGGCGGTCAGCGAGGAACGCGCCCGCCTCGCCCGCGACATGCACGACTCGGTGGCGAAGACCCTGCACGGCGTCGCTCTGGCCGCCGACGCCCTGGCCGCCACGGCCGGCGCCGACCACCCGGACACCGCCCTGGTGAGGCAGCAGGCCGACCTCGTCGCCCGCTCCGCCCGCCGCGCCGCCACCGAGGCCCGGGAACTCCTCACCGACCTGCGCCAGGAGCAGCACGGAGGTCCGCCGCCCACCACGGACCTCGTGGCGGACCTGACCGCCGAGGCCCGCGCCTTCACCAGCCGCACCGGACTGCCCGCCGTCTGCCACCCCGCCGGCGCCCCCGTCCCGCCCCTGCCCGCCGCCACCGCCCGCCACCTGCTGGCCGTGGCCACCGAGGCGATGGAGAACGCCCACCGCCACGCGGACGCGACCCGCGTCGACGTACGGGCGGACGTGCACGACGGCCTGCTGTGCATCAGCGTCCACGACGACGGGAAGGGTCTGCCTTCGGACACCACGCTGGAACGGCTCCGCGCGGCAGGACGGTTCGGCCTGGTCGGCATGGTCGAGCGCGCCGCCGCGGTGGGCGCCCGCATCCGCATCGGCCGCGGCACCCACCCGACCGGCACGGAGGTCCGCCTGGAACTCCCGCTCACGGCCCTGCCCGCACCCCCGGCGAGCGGACCGAGCCCCTGAGCCACGTCACCGTCTGCACCGCACTCCCGCAGCGCCCCGACACCGGGGCACATCATCCCCCGACCGAGACGAGCGGCCCGAGAGGAGGCCACCGATGCAGGGTTCGCCCCCGCCCCCGCCCGCTTCCCTGCGGGTGGTCGTCGCCGACGACAACCCGGTGGTCCGCGCCGGACTGACCGCCCTGCTCGACGGCCGCTCCGGTATCACGGTCGTGGCCCAGGCCGCCGACGGCAGCGAGACCCTGCAGGCCGCCGCACAGCACCGCCCGGACGTGATCCTGCTCGACGTCCGCATGCCCGGCCTGGACGGCCTGGCCGCCCTGCCCCACCTGGTCCGCCTGGCCCCGGTGCTGATGCTCACCTACAGCCGCGAGTCCCGGATCGTGCAGGAGTGCCTGCGCCGGGGCGCGAGCGGCTACCTCGTCCACGGCGAGTTCACCGCCGAACAGCTGGCCGCCGCAGTGCGCAGCGTGCACGAGGGCGGCGCCCACTTCACCTCCACGGCGGCCGGCGCCCTCGGCCTGGGGCCGGGTGCAGCGCGGGCCCGGATGCCGAGGGCGGCGACGCCTGGCCATGGGGACGACACAGCCCCCCTTCTTCCTCCGCCCCCGCGCTCGGGTACGACGGCGTCCGCCACGCCCGAGTGGGGCCCATCCCGTCCGGCCGCCGTCGACCGGGACAAGTTCCGGCTCAGCGCGCGGGAAGCGGAGATCATGGACCTCATCGCCAGCGGCATGACCAACCGTCAGATCGCGGCGGCCTGCTTCATCAGCGAGAAGACCGTCAAGAACCACATCAACCGCATCTTCGCCAAGCTCCACAGCACCAGCCGCGCCGAGGCCGCCGCCAAGTGGCTGGGCACGGCCCCGGACGCGACCTCGCAAGGGAGGGGAGAAGAAGGGTGAGCCGGACCGTGCTGCCGCTCTGGGTCCGGAATTGGGCCCAGGGACCCTCGGCCGAAGGGAATTCCCGAGCGTACGTTCCCGGTGTCGCAAGCGGCACCGACACGCAACCCGGAGGGGATCACCATGAGCGACCGGCTGCTCAAGACCGCGGTGGCGACCAAGACCCGCCTGCACGGCTGGAAGAACACCACCGTCGACGCGATGAACCGCCGCATGGGCGACAGGGGCCAGACCGCGGTCGAGTATCTGGGGATCATCGCCGTGGTGGTGGCGATCGTGCTGGCTATTACGGGGACGAGTATCGGGCAGACGATCCTCGACAAGATCACCGGGCTGATCGCCAAAGTTGGCAATTGAACGGACGGCGTTGCAGGGACGCCGGGCAGGCCTTCCCCATCTACATCACGGTGGTGGCGGGTCTGCTCTTTCTTGCGCTCGCTTACTTCGCTGTGGGGCAGGCGGCAGTCAACCGGAACAGTGCTCAGACGGCGGCCGATGCAGCCGCCTTGGCTGCGGCGCAGGACACCCGGGATCAGCTTGCGGGCGAGTGGGTGAAGGACGTGCTCGAACCGACCAAATGGCAGGACATCTTCCAGGGCAACGGCCAAGGGATCCGGTCCTCCTGCTGGCGAGCCTCTCAGCTGGCGCAGCAGAACGACGCTCACCTGCTGGATTGTGACCCGGACGGCCTGCTTGGCTACACAGTCGAGGTCCAAACCAACAAGACTATGGGGAAATCGCTGGTTCCGATCACGGAAGCGACCCGGTCGAAAGCGCGGGCCACCGCCGTGATCGTGCCGCTCTGTAGTTTCCAGCCCCTGGCTGGAAAGGCTGGTCATGATGAGTTGCCACGGTTGTCCTGCAAGGAGGACTGGGATCTCGATCCCAAGCATCTCACCGACCTGCCTGAGCCCCATGACCTGTTCGACGTTCACCTGGTCGACCGGTAAGCGAACGACAAGTGATTAAGGAACCAGAGCGATGAGCATGTGGACTGCAAGGGTTCGTAGGGGGGCGGTCGTCTTGGCCCTCGCGGGCAGTCTGGCCCTGGGCGCGACTGGCTGCGGAGGCGGGGGAGAGGACAAGAAGCCGGAGGCTCAGGCGTCGAACGCGAAGCAAAGCAACGGGTCTGAGCCGAGTGCTCAGGAGCAGAAGGCACAAGCCCCTGTGGCGGAATTGAGGGGACCGGACGGGCTGCTCCTGCAAATCTTCTCTGCTCAGCGGGACTCAGGCGGGTTCGTCACGCTGAACGGCGATCTGAAGAACGACGGAGCCAAGTCGACAGTCATCCCGTCACGCCTGAGCGGCGACGAGACCGAGGTCATCAAGCACGGGCAGTCACTCGGTGGTGCGACCCTCGTGGACTCGCAGGGCAAGAAGCGCTACTACGTTCTGCGGGACACGGACGGCCGGCCCTTGACGACCACTGGCCTTACGACCATCGACTCGGGGCAGACCATCCCGGTCTTCATGCAGTTCCCGGCCCCACCCGCGAGCACCACCGAGGTGACCCTCCAACTGCCCACCTTCTCCAGCGCCACCGTCAAGATCTCCGGCTGAGGCGGCCTGCGATGACCACCTACACCACACGAACCCGCCCGCGCCTGGCCCTCACCCTGACCGTCGCCGTGCTCCTGGCCGCAGGGCCGCTCTACGGCGCTTCCGTGGCCCGCGCGGACAGTGGACCCAGCGTGCCCCCCGGCACGCAGCCCTCCGCCTCCGCACCGGTGCAGGTCGACCCGAAGGACCCCGACCTCAAACTGTCCGAGGGCGCCACGCTCGCCGCGCCCAAGGTGCTGGACATCAAGTCGGTGGTCGAGGACAAGGGCGGAGAGGAACGGCGTGAGGACACCAACGCGGACGTGACGTTCGCCCTGCAGGCGGAGGTGCTGTTCCCCAAGGACAGCGCGAAGCTCAGTGATCAGGCCACGGCACGCCTCGACGCGGTCGCGCAGGAGATCAAGAAGCAGCACGCGACGCAGGTCCGTGTCTTCGGCTTCACCGACAACCTCGGCACCCACGAACACGGTGTCGTGCTGTCCAAGCAGCGCGCCAACGCCGTCCAGAACGTGCTGGCGCAGAAGCTGAACGATCCGGACATCACGTTCGACGTCCGTGGGTACGCCGAGGACTACCCCATCGCGGACAACTCCACCGAGGAGGGCCGCAGGAAGAACCGCCGGGTGGAGGTGACGTTCCCGCGTACGGGGAGCTGATCCCTACAGCAGGTGGTCTGCCCTCCCCGCCTTGATCTCGCGGATCAGTGCGCGGAGGGCTTCCTTGCTGTCCACCAGCGGGTGGTCTTCTTGGCCGGCGATGGCGATGTAGGCGTTGCCGTCGCTGTCGGTGCCCAGGCGGAAGCAGTTGGCGCCTTCGGCGCAGAACGGCTCTTCCCAGGTGATGTCACTCATCAGTGCTCCTCAGAAGTCGACTGCGATGTTGCGCATAAAAGCTCGGGACTCGGAGGGGGACAGAGACACCGCCTCCATCCAGTCCAAGTGTGATCGGTACTTGTCGAGCTGGGACTGGCCGTGCAGAAACTCCGGACCATGTGCCGAGTCGAGTTCCACGGTGTCCAGCTGCGGCACACGCGCTTCGGCGTACATGACCGCTTGTCCTGCGCCCGGGAAGGCTCCAGCCTTGAACGGGATGACGCGTACGTCGATGTTCTGCCGCTCCGAGATGTCGCAGAGGTGGTCGAGCTGCGCCCGCATCACTTTCGGGCCGCCGAACTCGATGCGCAGGGCTGCTTCGTGCACGTATCCGACGTAGGTGATCGGGTTGTCGCGGTGGAGGACCTGTTGCCGCTGCATCCGCAGGGCCACGCGCAACTCGACCTCCATAGGGGACAAGGCCGGCAGTGCCATGGAGAACAGCACGCGGGCGTAGGCGTCGGTCTGGAGGAGGCCAGGCACATGCATGGCCAGTCCCGCGCGTACCTTTCGTGCATGCCATTCCAGCTCGGCGATGTCGAGCAGGCCCGCAGGCAGTTGGCCTCGGTAGGTCTCCCACCACCCTCGCCTGCGGTCTGCGGCCATCTCGGCCAACGCATCGACGTAGGCCTGATCCCGGCAGTCGTAGTTGCAGGCGAGAGTTCGCACTCGATCGGGTGTGATGGCGCGAACCCCTGACTCGATGTTGGAGATCTTCGTTCTGTCGAGACCGAGCAGTCCGGCGGCGTAATCCGTGGAGACCTCCGCTGCGAGGCGCATCTTGCGCAGCTCCGCGCCCAATCGCTTCTGGCGTTCTGTGGGCGTAGCCCTCGGCGGCATATGTCACATCCTCCAGTGGTCGCAGCGGCAGTCTGTCTGCTGGGTCCCGCGCGGGTCCACACATTAGTGGCAATCTCGACGATGCGGTGGCAAATTGCCACTTCCGTGCACTACCGTCTGTGACAGGTCGATCACGGCCCTCCGCCATCACGGAAGTGCATCTCCCTTGCCATGCCAGGTACGGGCGACAGGCCACCGTACGCGCGGAGTGACAACCATTCCTACGCGCTTGGGAGTTGCCATGCCCGTACCCGCATCCGCCACCTCGGCCTGTACACCTGTCGAGCCCATTGCGTCACCCCCCACCCCCGACACCCTCGCCTACAGCCTCACCCTCCCCGCCGCCCTGCGGACGCCGGCGATCGTGCGGGCGACACTTCGCACGGTTCTGCCCGCCCATGGCCTCGACGACATCTCCGCCGCCGCGATCCAGGTGGCCAGCGATCTCGCGGCCTGTGCCTGCCGGTTCACCGCCGCCCCGGAGATCTACTTCCGCCTTCGTTTCCGTGACGAAGCCCTCCGCCTTGTCCTCTACGACGCGCACCCCCGTCACACCCATACCCACCTCGCCGCCGCCTGCGACGCGCGCCGTCGGTCGATGCTGCGCCTGGCGGCCTGTGTGGTGCGGGCCTGCGGCGGCGACTGGGGGTTCGGTGCCGCGCGGGAGCCGGGCGGGGGCACGCGGACGTGGGCGGTTCTGCCCAGGGCGGGAGCCCGGGCGTACCAGGCCGGACGGCGCAGGGGAGGGTGACGACGAGGTGGCCGGGAACGTCCGGTTCACGGCTCACGCTTGCCGGGGCCGGGCTTCGCTCCGAGGGATGGTCGGGCCGTTCCGTTCCAGGTCGTGGTCGTGGACGTGGCGGGCGAGTTCGACGCGGGAGCGGATGCCGAGCTTGCCGTAGATGCGCCGCAGGTAGTAGTTGACCGTGTGCGGTGACAGGTGGACGCGTTGAGCCACCTGGCGGTTGGTCAGGCCTTGTGCGACGAGGCCGGCGATCCTCCGCTCCGTGTCGGTCAGCGCCTCAACGGTCCGTTCCGCAAAGGCCTGCCGCTGGTGATCCGTGGGGTCGACGAAGGTCATCCGGCCCACGAGGTCCCGCGTGGTGAACGTGCCGTGCGGAGGCCTGGGCTGGGGCTGGGGCGTCTGCTCCCAGGTGCCCGGAGCGGTCTGCCGTTCGTCCAGCAGTGCCCTCAAGTCTTCGGCCGCGCAGGCCCGTGCCCACGCGTCCTGGTGGTCCCGCGCGGCCCGCGCGATGCCGTCCGGGTCGCACTCGTAGAGGCTGCGGGCGTGCAGGGCGGCCAGGCGCACGCCCGGCGCTTCCGGGTTGTCCGTTGCCAGCCGTTCCACGGTCCTCAGAGCCGCGTCGGCGAGCGCGGGATCGCCGGTACGGCGGGAGAAGCGCACGAACCAGGCCGCAGCGCCCGGCTCCGCCAGCAGCAGCGGCCGGGAGGACGGCAGCGGACCGGGGGAGACGGCGAGCAGGCCGGACGCCTCGCGGACCTTGTTCCGTGCGGCGTGCAGCAGTACGTCGAGCCAGTGGCAGTGCAGTGCCAGGTGCGGGAACGCCTTCAGAGCGGACCGGCTTGCGCGGCACTCGGCGAGATGGGCGGCCGCCGCGTCGGTGTCGCCGGCGAGCAGGTCGGTGCGGCACAGAGCGGCTGACGCCCAGGCCGTGAGAACCCGCAAGTCATGATCCGACGCGGTGCGCTGGACGTCCAGGGCCTGCCGGCGTGCGGCATCGAGGTTCCCGGACCGCAGATGCGCCGCGGCCCGGACGAGATCTCCGGCGAGGCGGAAGGCGAGGTCGTCCTGGTCCACCGGTTCCCCTGCGGTGATCTGCCGGAGGAACTGGTCCGCCTCCGCCGTGCCGCCCAGCGCGACCAGTTTCGCCGCCAGTGCCAGCCGAGGGTACGCGCCGTCGGCCGGAGCATCGGACGGGACGGAAAGCTCGACGGCACGGCGGCCCCAGTGGAGGGCCGGACCTGTACGGCCCTCGGCCCACTCCAGACCGGACAGCACGAGCGCAGCGGTCTGCTCGGCCTGGGGACCGGTCACCGCCAACCGGTCGAGCACGGCGTCCGCCCAGGCATCGGCGGGGGGAGGGAGAGGCAAGGAACCGGCGGACGCAGAGACCACCGGGTCTGCTGCGAACGCGGCCCCGGCTTGTCCGCCGGCCAGCATGAAGCCGGTCAGGAGACCCCTGAAGACCCTCTCCTCGTGCGCGGGCAGGGGCCGGCCGAGCGCACTGCGGACCAGCAGCACCACGGACTCGGTGTGCCCGGCCTGCAGCAGGAGACGGGCCGCCGCGGTCGCGTTCGCCTCGCCCGGCACCGGCCCGGGCTGCTTCCGCGCACGCTCCCGGCGTCCCGGTTCGGCCGGATCGTGCTCCGGTGCGCCGGCCTGGTCCCCGTACCGCTGCGCCTCCTGGCGCAGGGCGGCGCGCACGGCTGCGGGGATCGACTCGTACACCGCGCGTCGCACCAGCGCGTGCCGGAAGCACACCCCGTCGTCGGCGAAGGTCAGCAGACCGGCGGCCACCGTCTCGTCGAGGGCGGGCAGCAGGGCGGCGGTGCCGGTGCCCAGCAGGGCCGCGGCCTGGGAGAGCGAGAAGGTACGGCCCAGGATCGTGCCCACGCGCAGCAGTTGCACCGACTCCCGGGACAGCGGCCGCAGATGGTCGTCGATCGCGGCCCGTACCCGTGCCGGAAGCTGCCGCGGGGTGAGCCGGAGCAGCTCGCCCTCGGGGCCGATACGGCCGTCCTCGGCCAGGCCCTCCACCAGCTCCACGATCAGCCGGGGGTTGCCGTGGGCGCAGGTCACCACGTCCAGCAGGCCGGGCTTCGGCTCCACTTCGATGAGGTCACGGACCAGATCGCGGACCGCCCCGGCGGTCAGCGGCGACAGCTCCAGCAGGTCTGCCCCGACACCGGCGACCGCACTCGGCGGCGGTGCCTGCGCCGTGGCGGACCGGGCGAGCAGCAGCGTCGGAGACGGCGCGGGATCCTGCCGTACGGTGGCCAGCACCGTGCGCAGGTCACCGGCGGTCAGGTCTCGTACGTCGTCGACCACGTGCAGCGAGGAGAGGCCTGCGACGTGCGGGGGAGGGCCCGCCGGCACCAATACCCCGGGACCCGCCGGGCGGTGATGGTGGACGGCTATGCCCCGCTGCCGGGCACGGTGCGCCGCTTCGCTCAGCAGTCTGGTCTTGCCGATGCCGGCCTCACCGCTGACGATCAGGACCCGGGGGCCGTCGTGGACCGGGCGGTCGATCAGGCCTGCGATGCGCCGCTGTTCCTCCTCGCGACCGTGCAGTCCGACGTCGGGCATGCTCACCCCCGGGTGTCGATGTTCTCGGCCAGGAGCCGGTGACGCGTCGACCATGCCGGCCACCGGAACAGGAACGAACCGTCTCCCCCGGTGGCGGCCCGGGCGCGGTGACCCTCCTCACCCTGTTGTCCGACAACCCTGCTCCGCAGCGCTGGTCACCGTAGCGGATCCGGTCCCGCGGCCGGCTCGGTCGCGGCCGCACCACAGCCATGACAGGCAACCTGCGTCCGGCCCGCGCGTGTTCCGGGTACCCGGACGGACTGCTCGACCGGGTGGTCCCCGCACTGCACCGGTACTGCTCGCCCAGGTAGTCGTCCTCGCCACGCCCGGTCAATACACTGGCGTGCAGGTTCCGGCAGTCCGTCGGAACCCAGGCTGCACAGGAAGCGAGCGCCGGTGTCGTCCGCACGCCCGAGCTACCGAGAGCTGCTGACCCGTGAGCTGTCGCTGTGGGCGGCGATCTCCCTGGCCGGCAGGGCGCCGGTCGCCATGGCGCCGCTGGCCTTGGTCTTCCTCGCCCGGCAGAGCCCGGGTGGCTACACCCTCGGCGCGAGCCTGGCCTCCGCCTACGTCCTGGGCGAGGTCGTCGGCGCGCCCCTGCTCGGGACCAGGCTGAGCGGCGGCCGGCAGCGGCTGCAGCTGTCCGCCGGGCTGATGGCGGGCGCCCTGGCCTTCGGCGCCCTGCCGCTCGCGCACACCGCCCCGTCGCCGGTTCTGCTCGCCCTCGCCTTTCTGGCCGGTGCGGCACCCGCCGCCTGCCCCGGCGGTCTCCGGGCCATGCTGACCCGGCTGGTGAACGAGGATCTGGTGTCCCGCGCGCTGAGCGCCGAGGCCACCTTGACCCAGTGCGTCTGGGCCGCGGCACCCGGCCTGGTGGTGATCCTGGCCCTCCAGGTGTACCCCGGTGCACCGCTGGTCCTGGGTGCCGTGCTGATGGCCACCGCCTCGCTCCTGCTGCTGCGGCTCGAAGAGCCTGAGGCCGCGCAGCCTGCCGCGTCCGCCGAGCGATCCTCGGCGCCGATGACCCGGACCCTGCTGTCCGGCTGGCCCGTCTACCTCACCAGCGCGGCCGCCATGGCCATGCTGGCCACCGCGGAACTGGTCCTTCCGGCCCTCCTGGAGGACCGGCACATCGCCGTCGGCTGGTCGGGTCTGCTGCTCGCCGGCTTCTCACTGGCCAGCGCGGCCGGCGCGTTCTGCTACGGCCTGCGGACCTGGCCCGGCTCGGTACGCGTGCAGAGCCTGGTCTTCCTCGCCGTCACCGCCGGCTGGGTCTGCCTGATCACGCTGCTGCCGGGTCTGGCGGGCATCGCCGTGGCGCTGCTGCCGGCGGGTTTCTTCCAGTCCGGCGTCATGGTCACCCGCAACCTCAGCCTCCGGGAACGGCTGCCCGAGCATGCCCACGCCGCCGCCTACTCCGTGATGTACGCGGTCCAGGGCGTCGGCTACAGCCTCACCGCGTCGCTGTCCGCGGTCGCTCTGAACCTGGCGTCCCCCTCGGCCGCGATCCTCGGCGGTGTCGGCATCACGCTCCTCATCACCGCCGTCAGCGCCGCTGCGGAACGCCCCCCGAAGCCCACGGTCACCCCTGGTCCGCCCCTCTCCACCGGGGCGGACCAGCGCGGCTGACCCGCCCTTAAGCCCCACCGTAGGTCACGCTGCATCTCCGGCGTTCTTCCGGCAGACGCAGTGGGCGAAGGCGCCGACGGCGCAGGGACGAGTGGCCGGCTAGTGGGAAGCCGCCCCCCCGGCTGTTACGGAGTGCCGCGCAGGTGTCGCAGCAGTGTCTCGAAGGCGGACCAGCCCTCGACCGACTCGCCGTCCCCGAGCGGGTAGTAGTAGCCGGGCCTGGTCGCGGCGCCGAGTCGTACGGGGGCGGTGGCGAGCGGTGGGCGGGCGGCGATCGCGGGGTCCGCCTCGGCGACTTCGGTGGGGCCGAGGGCGTAACCGAACGGCACGGGTGGCCGTTCGAAGTGCGGCGGCACGGTGAGGTCGGCGCGAGCCTCGCGCAGTTGGGCGAGGAGGGTGCGCAGGTTGTGCCGTGCGGTGAGTTCGGCGGCGAGGTCCGCCACGGCGGACACCGGCGGCTGCTCGCCCTCACGGAAGCCGATGGCGAGGGTGATGTCCTCCTCGACTCCCTCTGGTGTGCGCAGCACGCGCAGGGTGGCGAGGGCGGGCCGGTCGGCCGAGCCGACGACGACGGTCCAGGTCGGCCGGGGCGCGCGTTCGTAGGCCAGGTCGGTGAGGTGGCGCCGGGACCAGGGCAGGTTGGCGGGTTCGGCGGTGCCCCAGCCGGTGGGGAGTTCGCCGGCGAGCGCCTGCCAGGCGGCTTCCAGGGCACCGCCGAGGAGCAGATGGGCCTCGGGCTGGTGGACGGTGCGGAAGCGCAGGAGGAGCTGGCGCTCGCCGGTGCGGGCGGCGTCCGCGAAGGCCGAGGCGAGCGGGGTGTGGCCGTCGGAGGTCTCGGCGGTGCGGAAGGCGCCGTCCTGCCAGCGCAGGACGGCGCCGGTGAGGCCGTCGTAGTAGCCGCAGTCGGGGTCCTGGACGACCCAGCGTGTGGGCGGGCCGGTGAGCGCGGTGCCGGTGGGCAGGGAGAGGCGGCAGTGGCGCGGTGTGACGATCTGCAGGGCGCGCTCGCTCTGCAGGGCGGCCCGCAGGGCCTCGGACAGCCAGCTGGTCATGGCGATGACGGGTCGGTCCTGGAGGACCACGGCGACCTTGTCGGTGAGCACGTCGACGGCGGGCTGTGCGGCGGCGGGGGTGGGGACGGCCGTGATGCCGGAGGTGTCGACGGGGTGGGACGGGTCGTCGGCGCCGGGCGCGTCCGGCGGCCAGACGGTGCCGCCCAGCAGGGTCGCAAGACGCGCGGCGAAGGCCCCGGTAGTCATACGGAGGCCCGTCTTTTCCTCTTGGTCGATCGTCGGTTCTCCGGCCGGCGCCGCCGTCCGGAGGAGCGCGCTCGCCGGACTGCGGCGGACGAGCGTGCCGCGGTCAGGCAGGCTCGCCGCGCGCGGGGCACGAGTGCGCCGCGCCCGGGCAGGCCAGCCGCGTGCGAGGACACTGTGCGCGCTGCTGAAGTCGTCATGGGTTTCCGCTGGCAGGGAGGGCATGCAGCCGCTGCCGGAGCGAGATCGAGCGGTCAGGTGCCGGCAGCAAGGGCCTCGCGAACGAGTCCTCGGACCTCTTCGTCGCCGATGGACATCACATAATCGGCGAAGCGTCGCCGCTCGGGCCCCGGCGCGCGGTAGATGAGCGTGACGGCATGCTTCAGCGCACGCGGCGACGAACCTACGCTCAGCACGCGCAGGGCGAGTTCGACTGCCAGCGACACGTCGACCCTGGCCACACCGACAGCCAGGTCGACGAGCTGGGTGGTCAGGTCGAACGACCGCTTCCCGCCGTCCGCGATGAACCGTACTCCACGTTCCACGACGTCCCGGACGTCACCCAAAAGCAGCCTGAGCGTGGCATCGTCGACAATTTCGCCGAGCTTGTCCTCGAAGTATTCGCTGTCAGCGAGCCGAATGAGAGCGCGCAATACCTCGACGCGCTGTTCCCCGGTGCCCTTCTCGGTGACCATGTCCCTCTCGCCGGCGGCTGCCGCGAGCTGCGCGAACGTACTGTCCACCGAGAACTTGCGATCGATCAGAGCCCCGTACCACGGGGCGTTCTTCGGATCCGCTGCGGCGCGGATCACAGCCTCGTAGCCTTGCGGCTCGGCCCATGTGGTGAGAGCGAGGCAGGCGAGGAAGCGCTCGGACTCCGGTGCCGCCGGGTCGTTCATCAATTCGATGATGCCGGGGACTCGTTCCCGGTACCTGGTGTCGTCGAAAGCGTCGAGGATGACATCGTCAATGTCCTCCGCGGGATGGCCGTCGAAATCGGTACGCAGCAATTCCTGAAATCGTGTCATGGTCCTAGCCTTCTGCCCGATCCATCCAGTAGTCGACGACCGCTAGAATGGTACCTTGATGTACTCACGCGGGTACGTCCTTGGCGGGGAGGCGGGTGACCTTTCTTGACACCGCGGCTGGGGATGAGGTGGGAGGCGGACGCCCTCCTCCTCTTGCCCGGTCCCGCAATCCGTGGGGGCCGTGCGGCACAGTTCAACCGGGTCCCCGCGCGTGCTGGTGGTCGACGACACGGCGTAGGCGATCGACGACGACCGTCGACGCCGGCTCCAGGTCATCGTCCACCTCCGCTCCCTCCCCGGCGGGCAGTTCGCCTGCCTCCAACGCCCCCGCCTCCGCTTTCTCGCTGTGACGGGAGCGGAGGCGGGGGAGGCCGGATGGTGCGGGCGCGGGTGAGGGGCGCAGCGCCGAGGCGGCATCCTCACGTCTCGAACTCGCCCAACCAGGATCGCTTCAGCAGATGTTCGGGCAGGTAGTCGGATTCGACGTCGATGGGCATGCCGACGTCGTAGGCGAGGCAGGCGATGGCCAGGGGGCCGAGGGCCACCACGCCCTCCGTGTCCAACCGGCGGTCCTCGTCGGCGGCCCAGAATTCTTTGTGCAGGTGCAGGGACCTCACGAGTGAAGCGTTGAACCGTTCCACGTCCCGCTGCAGGAAGTGCAGGAACAGTTCGAGCGGCGGGTACAGCAGCTTCAGCATCAGTTCGCGGTCGGCGACATGCAGGACGTCGGGGTCGGTGCCGCGGAAAGCCTCGGTGATTTTCTCTCCGAGGCCGGGCCGCTCGGTCCAGTAGGTCTGCAGGGTGTCCACCCAGTGGTAAATGTACTCGTCGTAGACCGCGCCGGAGGCCCGCAGCAGTCCGATGGGTACCTGGGACAACTGCGTCATGCGGTCCTGGTCCCGGCAGACGACGGCCAGCCAGAACGCGGTGACCCAGTTACCGGCGTCGGTGAAGTGAGCGGGAGCGATCGCGGGGATCGTGCGCATCTCGTGGGCGATTCGGCACTCAACGGTGTCCTGCTCGGTGGTCGCCGCCGCGAAGAGCGCGGCGGCGACTTGCATGGCGGCGACCCACGCTTCCCAGGTCTCCGACTTGTCGGCGGTTGGGTCATGGATGCTGTGCAACTGGGCTGTGCTTACGGCATCTGCAAACGTCAGCCCGAACATTTCCGGATGATCAGACAATTCGTCGATAGACCTCAATGTCTCACGGCTGCTCATTTCCAGAATTCGTGTAGGATCGCCGCCGGGGTATTCCTGACGGGGTACGCGAGTGGTCATCAATCACTCCTTGGTCTCACTTAAATGTCGAACTGGTACTTTTTGTACCCAGCATACCTGCCGTCAGGGGTGGCGTCTGCTTTCACCAAAACATAGTCCACCTTCCCTTCCTTGAGCGCGGCGCGCAGGTTGCTTGCGAGCTCTGCCTCAACCGGGTCATTCTTTGTTTTACTGCGCTTGCTCATCTGGTGAAGGATGGTCTCGAAGTACTCACGGGTTCCCTGCTGGACCCGGTTGCCGCGATAACTGGTGCGCTCGCCCAGACTGGCTCTGGCTGATCCCTTGGCTTCGACAACCACGTAGCGGCCGTCTGGTGTCCGATAGATCTGATCGAATCGATTGTTGCCAAATTCCCCGTTGTCGATGCGCTCCGCTCCTGGATATGCCTGGGGAATGGCATGGTGTTCCGCCACGTGCTCGCCGAATAGTTCGCTCTGCTTGAGCATCTCTGCGTGCAGTGGGGAGTGAGCTTCCTCGGCTGCGTCTCGCGCGGCTTCCAGTTCCGGAGTCGGGTTTTCGGCGTAGGCTTTTTCTGCTGCCTCAAGTCGATGTTCGGCTGCGGTGTCCGCGATGATGGCTTGGTGACGATTCTCTGCCCATTGAGCTTCTTCAGCGTTGCCGCTCCAGGGTGAGTACAGCTTTGGCGATTGACGTCATGCGGTTCGGGCTGCAGCGGGCTGTGCGGAAGATCCGCCAGGACTTCAGGCCGGCGACACCGCGTTCGACCGGTGCCCGCGCTGCGGCCAGGGTCCGGTTGACGGTCTTCTCGGTGGGGGTGAGTTCCTGCAGGGGCCTGCGTTTGATGCCCGTGGTCAGCCA
>NZ_BNBV01000027.1 GCF_014656135.1 Streptomyces thermodiastaticus | reverse complement strand
CGTCCGCCGGCCCCGGCCACCCGGGCGCCTCGGCCCGCCCCGGCCCCGCCACCACCGCCACCGGCGGCCCGCGCCGGCCCTCGGCCGGCGTGAGCACCCCGGTGACCCGGCCGACCATGCCACCGGCCGGCACCTGGCCCGCTCCGACGCCGCCCGACGGCGGCGGTACGCCCACCGACGGCACGCCCGCACCGCAGGACCCCGGCGGCGACGGCACCGGATCCGGCGCGGACGGGCCCGGCAACGTCGCGACCGGCCCCGGCAGCCCGGTGCCCGTCACCACGGCACCGCATCCCACCACGACGCCCGGCGCGACGACCGTCCCCGGGCCCGGCCCGGCCGGCACCCGGACGCCGTCCCCGTCCCCGTCCGCGCCGGGGGTCGCCGCCTGATGGCCCGCCCGAGCCCGAGGCCCGCCGCCCGCGACACCCGTGCCGCCGCCCGCACCCGCCGCCCACCGCGGCGCCTGCCGCTGCGGCTGCTGGTGCCCGCGCTGCTGCTGGCCGCGCTGACGGCGATGCTGATGCTGCGCGGCTATGTGCACAGCGAGATCCTCGCCGACCACCGCATCCGCCCCGAGGCCGCCACCGGCACGGTGCCGCGGCGGATCCTGGACGGCGGCCCGGTCATCGACACCCGGCACGGACGGGCCACCAGCCTGCGCATCCCCGACCGCCGGCTGGTCCTCACCTTCGACGACGGCCCCGACCCTCAGTGGACGCCGAAAGTGCTGGACGTGCTCAGGAAGCACCACGCGCACGCGGTGTTCTTCGTCACCGGCACCATGACCTCGCGCCACCCGGACCTGGTGCGGCGCATGGTCGCGGAGGGGCACGAGGTCGGCCTGCACACGTTCAACCACCCCGACCTGTCGTACCAGTCCGAGCGGCGCATCGACTGGGAGCTGTCGCAGAACCAGCTCGCCCTCACCGGCGCGGCCGGGGTGCGCACCTCGCTGTTCCGGCCGCCGTACTCCTCCTTCGCCGACGCCATGGACGACCGGTCCTGGCCGGTGACCCGGTACATCGGCCACCGCGGCTACATCACCGTCGTCAACACCCTCGACAGCGAGGACTGGCGCAGGCCGGGCGTGGCGGAGATCGTCCGCCGGGCCACCCCGCAGGGCGACCAGGGCGCCGTCGTCCTCATGCACGACTCCGGCGGCGACCGGCAGCAGACCGTCCGGGCCCTCGACCGCTACCTGCCCGCGCTCCAGGCCCGCGGCTACCGGTTCGACAACCTCACCGAGGCCCTGGGCGCCCCCAGCGCGCTCACCCCGGTCACCGGCGCCGACCTGTGGCAGGGCACGGCGTGGATCCTCCTGGTGCAGGCCTCCGAGCGGCTCACCGGCGCCCTGGCGGTCTGCCTTGCGCTGGTCGGCGCCCTGGTCATCGCCCGGTTCGCCCTGATGGTGCTGCTCTCCGCCGCGCACGCCCGGCGGGTCCGCCGCCGCGGCCCGAGGTGGGGACCGCCGGTCACCGCACCGGTGTCGGTCGTCGTCCCGGCGTACAACGAGGCCACGTGCATCGAGAACACGGTCCGCTCGCTGGTGGCCGGTGAGCACCCCGTGGAGGTCCTCGTCGTGGACGACGGCTCCACCGACGGCACCGCCGACCTCGTCGAGGTCCTCGACCTGCCCGGCGTCCGCGTCGTCCGGCAGCGCAACGCGGGCAAGCCCGCCGCCCTCAACCGGGGCATCGCCGAGGCCTCCCACGACCTGATCGTCATGATGGACGGCGACACGGTCTTCGAACCGTCCACCGTCCGCGAGCTGGTGCAGCCCTTCGCCGACCCGCGGGTCGGCGCCGTCGCCGGCAACGCCAAGGTGGGCAACCGGGACTCGCTCATCGGGTCCTGGCAGCACATCGAGTACGTGATGGGCTTCAACCTCGACCGCCGCATGTACGACGTGCTGTGCTGCATGCCGACCGTCCCCGGCGCGGTCGGCGCCTTCCGCCGCTCGGCCCTGGAGCAGGCCGGCGGCCTCAGCGACGACACCCTTGCCGAGGACACCGACGTCACCATGGCCCTGCACCGCGCCGGCTGGCGGGTCGTCTACGCGGAGAACGCCCGCGCCTGGACCGAGGCGCCGCAGACGGTCCGGCAGCTGTGGTCCCAGCGCTACCGGTGGTCCTACGGCACCATGCAGGCCATCTGGAAACACCGCGGCGCGCTGCTGGACCGCGGTTCCTCCGGCCGGTTCGGCCGCGTCGGCCTGCCGCTCGTCGCCCTGTTCATGGTCGTCGCCCCGCTGCTGGCCCCGCTGATCGACCTGTTCCTGCTGTACGGGCTGGTCTTCGGGCCCACGCAGAAGACGATCGCCGCCTGGCTGGGCGTGCTCGCCGTCCAGGCCCTGTGCGCCGCGTACGCCTTCCGCCTGGACCGCGAGCCCATGATCCACCTGGTCTCGCTGCCGCTGCAGCAGATCCTGTACCGGCAGCTGATGTACGTGGTGCTGCTCCAGTCCTGGATCACCGCGCTGACCGGCGGCCGGCTGCACTGGCAGAAACTGCGCCGCACCGGCGTGCTGCGCGCCCCCGGGCCGGCGGAGCCACGGCAGCCACGGGAGCGGGCGGACGCGATGAGCACCACCGCACCCGGGAGGCCCGTGGCATGACCGAGACCCTCGCGGCGCGGACGGCCCCCGGACACTCCCCGGCCCCCGGCCGCGACCGGTACCTGGACCTGCTGCGGGCCCTGGCCCTGCTCCGGGTGGTGGTCTACCACCTGTTCGGCTGGGCCTGGCTGACGGTGCTGTTCCCCTCCATGGGCGTGATGTTCGCGCTGGCCGGCTCCCTGACGGCCCGCTCCCTGGACCGCCGGTCGGCGCCCGGCGTGCTCCGGGACCGGCTGCGTCGCCTGCTGCCGCCGCTGTGGGCGTTCGCCGCCGTCCTGCTGCCGCTGCTCCTGCTCGCCGGCTGGACCCCCCTGCACGGCCCCGGCTCCGGTGGCATCACGGGTCTGGCCGGGCTCCTGACCTACCTCGTCCCTCTCGGCGCCCCGCCCTACCCGGAGCACCTCGGCTCCGCCGCCGGCCTGCTGGGCACGACCTGGGCCGACGACGCGGCCGGTCCGCTGTGGTACCTGCGCGCCTACCTGTGGTTCGTGCTGGCCTCCCCCCTGCTGCTGCGGGCCTGGCGCCGCGCCCCGTGGCCCACCCTGCTCGCCCCGCTCGCCCTGACCGCGGTGCTCGGCACCGGCCTGGTGACCGTCCCCGGCGAGGCGGGCGACGCGGTGACGGACTTCGTGGTGTACGGCGGCTGCTGGATCCTGGGCTTCGCCCACCGGCAAGGAGCACTGCGGCTCGTCCCCCGCTACCTGGCGGTGTCCGGGGCGGCGTTCTGCATGGCGGCCGGCCTCGCGTGCGCCGCCGGACACCGGGGGGACAGCGGCTGGGACCTCAACGACATCCCCCTCGCCCAGGCCCTGTGGTCGTTCGGCGCCGTGGTGATCCTGCTGCACGGCGCCCCGTCCTGGCGGCGGCTGCCGGAGCGGCTGCGCCGCTTCGACGGCCTGATCACCCTGGCCAACAACCGCGCGGTGACCGTCTACCTGTGGCACAACCTGCTCATCACCGCCGCCGTCCCGCTGCTCGACCAGGTCTACCGGCTGCCCCTCCTGCGCGGCGACGAGGCGGCCGCCGTCCTCGACGCGAGCAGCGGCCTGTGGATGTGCGTTCTGGTGTGGCCGCTGCTCGGTGCCGCGATCTGCGCCTTCGGCTGGGTCGAGGACCTCGCGGCGCGACGCCGGCCGCACCTGTGGCCGGCAAGCCGGCGCTGATACCGGCCGGCCGGCGCCGAGACCGGCCGGCAGGCGCTGGGACCCGCCCTCTCACCGCCCCGCCCGGGACGGTGAGAGCAACGTTCCCTCACGGTCACCCGCCGCCACAGCCAGGAAACGCGCCCTTTCTAGCGTCGGTGCGAGTCAGTCGACGGCAGGTCGACACCCGACCGAGCAGCCGGAGCCCGTGGAGGCGCGATGACAGCCCGAGCCCCGATCCCCCCTCGCCGCACAGGACGCTGGATCGAACACTGGGACGCGGAGGACGAGGACTTCTGGAGGACGACGGGACGCCGGATCGCCCGCCGGAACCTCTGGTTCTCCGTGCTGTCCGAGCACATCGGCTTCTCGGTGTGGACCCTGTGGTCCGTGCTGGTGCTCTTCATGGGCCCGGAGTACGGCCTCACCGCCGCCGACACGTTCCTGCTGACCTCCCTGGTCACCCTCGTCGGCTCCGTCGTCCGCGTCCCCTACACCTTCGCCGTGGCCCTCTTCGGCGGCCGGAACTGGACAATGATCTCGGCCGCCCTGCTGCTGGTGCCGACGGTCGCCGCCTTCGCCGTCATGCATCCCGGCACCTCCTTCACCACCTTCCTGTGGGTGGCGCTGCTCGCCGGCATCGGCGGCGGCAACTTCGCCTCGTCCATGACCAACATCAACGCCTACTTCCCGCTGCGGGAGAAGGGCTGGGCGCTCGGCCTCAACGCCGGCGGCGGCAACGTCGGCGTGGCCGCGATCCAGCTGGTGGCGCTCGCCGTGATCGCCGCGGGCGGCGGGCCGCGCGTCCTGCTGGGCATCTACATCCCGCTGATCGTGGTGGCCGCCGTGTGCGCCGCCTGCCGCATGGACAACCTGGCGACGGTGCGCAACGACGCCGGCGCCGCCAAGGACGCCGCCCGCGACCTGCACACCTGGATCATGTCGGTGCTCTACATCGGCACCTTCGGCTCCTTCATCGGCTACAGCTTCGCCTTCGGCCAGGTGCTCACCGGCCAGTTCGGCCGGACCCCGCTGCAGGCCGCCTGCCTGACCTTCATCGGCCCGCTGCTCGGCTCGCTGATCCGGCCGCTCGGCGGCCGGCTCGCCGACCGCTACGGCGGCGCGCGCATCACCCTGTGGTGTTACGTCGCCATGGCCGCCGCGACCGCCGGACTGATCGTGGCGAGCATGCGCGCCTCGCTGCCGCTGTTCGTGACCGTCTTCGTCGCCCTGTTCGCCCTCAGCGGCCTCGGCAACGGCTCCTCGTACACCATGATCCCCGGCATCTTCCACGCCAAAGCCCTGGCCCAAGGACTTCAGGGAGAGGCCGCCACGGCGTACGGCCGCCGCCTGTCCGGCGCCGCCATGGGACTGATCGGCGCGGTCGGGGCGCTCGGCGGGGTCGGCATCAACCTCGCCTTCCGCCAGTCCTTCCTCTCCTTTGGCTCCGGCACCGGCGCGTTCGTCGCCTTCCTCGTCCACTACGCCGTTTGTTTCGCCCTGACCTGGGCCGTATACCTGCGTCGACCGACCGGGCGGACCGTGACTACCGTGACGACAGAGCCGGAACCGCGCCTGGAACACGCCGAGGCGTGACGTAACTCCGGCGCAATGCGGCCGAACCGAGCCTGTCACACGCTGTTGACAGGCTCGGATGCCGGCGGATGCCGGTCAGCTAGGAGAGTGCATGCACGACGAACAGCAGGCAGCCGGGCGGCCCGAGCCGGGGCCGCTGGCCGGGTTCACCGTGGGCGTGACGGCTGCGCGCCGGGCCGACGAACTCATCGCGCTGCTGCAGCGGCGCGGCGCCGACGTCGTCCACGCGCCCGCCCTGCGGATCGTGCCGCTCGCCGACGACAGCGAACTGCTCGCCGCCACGAAGGAGATCATCGACCGGGCGCCCGACGTCGTGGTCGCCACCACCGCGATCGGCTTCCGCGGCTGGGTGGAGGCCGCCGAGGGCTGGGGCCTGGGCGAAGGACTGCTGGACCGGCTCCGCCGGGCGGAACTGCTGGCCCGCGGCCCCAAGGTCAAGGGCGCGATCCGCGCCGCCGGGCTGACCGAGGAGTGGTCGCCGTCCTCGGAGTCCATGGCGGAGGTCCTGGACCGGATGCTCGCCCAGGGCGTGGACGGCCGGCGGGTGGCGGTCCAGCTGCACGGCGAACCGCTGCCGGGCTTCGTGGAGTCCCTGCGGGCGGCCGGCGCCGAGGTCGTCCCGGTGCCGGTGTACCGCTGGATGCCGCCGCAGGACCTCGGCCCGCTCGACCGCCTGCTGGACGCCGCAGCCTCCCACGGCCTGGACGCGGTCACCTTCACCAGCGCACCGGCCGCCGCGTCCCTGCTGGCGCGGGCCGAGGAGCGCGGCATGCTGCCCGAGCTGCTGCAGTCCTTCGCACACGGGGTGCTGGCCGCGTGCGTCGGCCCGGTCACCGCGGTGCCGTTGCAGGCGCGCGGCGTGGACACGGTGCAGCCCGAACGCTTCCGTCTCGGCCCGCTGGTGCAGCTGCTCTGCCGCGAACTGCCGTCCCGCACGCCGTCGTTGCCCGTGGCCGGTCACCGCCTTCAGATCCGCGGTCACGCGGTCCTCCTCGACGGCGAGCTGCGCCCGGTGCCACCGGCCGGCATGGCCTTGCTGCGCGCCCTGGCCCGGCGCCCGGGCTGGGTCGTCTCCCGCGCCGACCTGCTGCGCGCCCTGCCGGGCGCGGGCACCGACGAACACGCGGTGGAAACGGCCATGGCCCGCCTGCGCACGGCCCTGGGCACCCCCAGACTCATCCAGACGGTCGTCAAGCGTGGGTACCGGCTCGCTCTGGGCCCGGAGACGGAGGGCAAGTACGGGGAGGAGTGAGGCCCTCGCGGAGTTCGCCCACCTCGAACCACAGCAGCTTTCCCGCCCCGCGTTCCAGCGGACCGGGGCGGACGGTCCAGCTGCCCCAGGAGTCCGCGAGCTCCTGCACCAGCCGCAGCCCGCGCCCGCCGTCGGCGTCCTCCGGGGCGGGGCCCACCCGGTCCCAGGGCGGATCGCCGAACGGGGCCGGGACCCGTGGGTGGCTGTCCCAGACTCCGACGCGCAGCCTGCCGTCCGCGAGGCAGGCCGGCCGCAGGGAGGCGGGCCCGCAGGTGTGCCGATAGGCGTTGGTGACCAGCTCGCAGGTCAACAGCTCGACCACGTCGACCAGTTCGTGCCGTCCATGGCTGCTGAGCGCCGTCCGTACGGTCATACGTGCGACACGTGCCGCGCGGGGATCATGCGGCAGGCGAAGGGCGTACACCCAGGTGTCGGGCAGGGATACGGTGCCCATGGAGACTTCCTCGCCGCCGATGCGCAGCTGAGCAAGTACCGTGCCGTGCTGAATCGCATGGAGAGCTGTGCGCTCGGGCCCGCCGAGTCGCGCGACTTCGTCCGACGCCTCATCCGGGACATCTGAGGGAGCGGCCGTGCCGAAACTCCACTGGCGCAAGTCCAGTCACAGCGGGGACAGTACGAGCTGTGTCGAGGTCGCCGCCACCCCGACCGCGATCCACATCCGCGACTCCAAGGCGCCCGCCACCCCTCACCTCACCGTCGCCCCCTCCGCCTGGGCGGAGTTCCTCTCCTACGCCGCGGAGGCCGGCGCGTGACGGACCCCGGTGCGGCGGGCACGGCCGAGGACGCCGTACCGGGTTCCGCATCGCCGCGGTGATCACCCTCGCTGTCACCAGGTGGCCGTGAGCCCGGCCGGTTCGAGGGGTTCCGGCCGCGGGGGCGGGCAGGCACTGTGGGACAGGGAATGCGCTCCCTGTCCTAGGCGGTGACAGGAACATGGCATCAGGTGCGGCTGTCACGACCCCGTACGGACTGCGGTTCGACGCCGGACGGATCTGCCTGGACCTGCTGGCCACCGCGCATCCCGGCGAGCATCTCGGCTCCCTGCCCGCGCTGTGCGCCTGGATCACCGGGGCGCACCTGGTGCCGCCGGGCACCGCGCTGACGCACGCCGACGCCTCCTGGCCGCCCCGGTTCCGTGAACTGCGCGACGACATCGGTTGGTTGGTGCGGACGCAGCTCGCCGCGGGCACCGTGGACACCCCGCCGTGCGACCTCGCGCTCGCCCGCGTCAACGCCCTGGCCCGTCTCGCGCCGCCGGCGCCCCGGGCGGTGCGCGGCGGGGACGGCACCCTGGTGCGGGCGCTGGACGGCCCGCCCGGGTGCACGGCGCTGCTCGCGGCCGTCGCGCGGGACGCGGTGGACCTGCTCACCGACCCGGTCACCCGGTCCGCGCTGCGCCAGTGCGCGGGCGACAACTGCCCGATCGTCTACCTGGACACCTCGCGGGGCCGGCGCAGGCGCTGGTGCTCCAGCGAGGTGTGCGGCAACCGGGAGCGGGTCGCCCGCCACCGCCGCCGCGTGGCCCGCGCCCGCGCAGGCCGCTAGGCCACCGGGGAGCACAGACGTGTGCCGCACATCACGGCGGCGGCGCACGTCGTGTCGCTCACATGTGGGTGGACGGACTGAGGCGTTCGGGGTGAGGGTGTCCCGGTACTTCCCCTCGTCGCCTCCCTCTGTCGCCTTGTCGCCTCCCTCTGTCGCCCGGTTCACGGCGCACACCGTGGACCGTCCTCCGGACCGTCCTGCGGTCCCGTTGAACATCCCGGGACGGGCGTCCGTACCCGTCCCTGAGCGGGCGACCGAGAAAGCCGCCGGACACCGGAGGTGGGCGTGGGCAAGGATGCGGCCATGGCGAGGGAGCGTGGGCCCGCGGCCGGGCGACGCGTGCCCGCGCCCTCCTCGGAGCCCGACGAGGAACTGATGCGCGCCCTGTACCGGGAGCACGCCGGCCCTCTGCTCGCCTATGTGCTCAGGCTGGTCGCCGGGGACCGGCAGCGCGCCGAGGACGTGGTGCAGGAGACACTGATCCGGGCCTGGAAGAACGCCGGGCGGCTCGACCGGGCCGGCTCGGTGCGTCCCTGGCTGGTGACGGTCGCGCGCCGCATCGTCATCGACGGGCACCGCAGCCGGCAGGCCCGGCCGCACGAGGTCGACCCGTCACCGCTGGAGGCGATCCCCGCGGAGGACGAGATAGACAAGGCGCTGTGGCTGATGACGCTGTCGGACGCGCTGGAGGACCTGACCCCGGCGCACCGTGAAGTCCTGGTCGAGACGTACTTCAAGGGGCGTACCGTCAACGAGGCGGCCGAGACCCTGGGCATCCCCAGCGGCACCGTGCGGTCCCGGGTGTTCTACGCCCTGCGGTCGATGAAACTGGCACTTCAGGAGCGGGGGGTGACGGCATGACGAGGTCCGGTGCGGACGGTCCGGGCGAGCCCGGCTCCAGGCGGGAAACCCCGGCCGCGGACGTGCACGAGACGGTCGGTGCCTACGCCCTCGGCATCCTCGACGACGCCGAGGCGACCGCTTTCGAGGAACACCTGGCCGCGTGCGAGTGGTGCGCGCGACAGCTGGAGGAGCTGGCCGGGTTGGAGCCGGTGCTGGCCGCGCTCGCGGAGCGGCCCGGCCCCATCGGCACACCCTCCCTCGGCGCGTCGCTGTCCGCCGGGCCTCGCCCGCGGCCGGCGGAGAAGCTGCTCGACGAGGTCGCCGCCCGCCGAACCCGCCGGCGCCGGCGCGCCCGGTACCTGGTCGCGGCCGCGGTGGCGCTGATCGTGGGCGGCCCGCTGACGGTGTACGCGGTGCGGGCGACGGACAGCGGCGGTTCCTCCGCGGTGGCCGTGACCTCCGCGCAGGCCGTGTTCCGGCAGATGCCCGACAAGGTGTCCGCCACCGACCCGGCCACGCACGTCACCGCCACCGTGGCGCTGGCGCCGAGGGCCTGGGGGACCGATGCCGTGCTGCGGCTGGAGAACGTCACCGGCCCGAAGCGGTGCACCCTCGTCGCCGTCGGCCGGAACGGGGAGCGGGAGACGCTCACCACCTGGTCCGTGCCGGACGACGGCTACGGCGTGCCGGCGGGCGGCTCGGCCGGGAAGGCGGAGGAGCCTTTGTACGTGCACGGCGGGGCGGCCCTCAGCCCGCACCAGATCGAGCGTTTCGAGGTGATCACCCTGGACGGAAGGACGCTCGTGCGGGTCCGCGCCTGACCGCCCGCGCGGCCGGCGGTGCGGGCACCGGCGGGGTCCGGCTTCCGCCCACGGGTCCCCTTCGCGTACGGTTGACGGCTGCCCAGCACGTCAGAAGGGGGCCCGGTGGCCGCTCAGGCTCAACAGGAAACCGCGGTCGGATCGGTTCACAGCACAGCGCACGAGGCGGCGGACGACTCGGTGCGCGACCGGGAGATCCGCGGTGAACAGCGACACCTGGACCGGGTGTACCGGCGGCTCGAGGAGAAGATCCAGGAAGCCGAGTTCCTCATGGAGGACGCGGCCCGTCGCGGCCAGATCGGCACACCCGGCGCCCTGGCCGAGCGCGACGCGCAGGTCTTCCAGGCGGGCGTCCACCTCAATCGTCTCAACAACGAGTTCGAGGACTTCCTCTTCGGCCGGATCGACCTGCTGCGCGGCAAGGACGGCAAGAAGGGGCCCGACGGGGCGTACACGGCGGTGGAGCCCGCCGAGGGCGCGGTGCGCGCCGACAACACCGCCGACATCGCCGAAACGTTGCACATCGGCCGGATCGGCGTCCTCGACGAGAACTACTCGCCGCTGGTCATCGACTGGCGCGCGCCGGCCGCGGCCCCGTTCTACCGGGCCACGCCCGTCGAGCCGGGCCGGGTCGTGCGGCGGCGCGTGATCCGGTCCAAGGGGCGGCGCGTCCTCGGGGTCGAGGACGACCTGATGCGGCCGGAGCTGACCGCCTACCTGGACGGCGAGGAGCTGACCGCGGTCGGCGACGGCGCGCTGATGGCCGCGCTGGGCCGGTCCCGCGGCCACAGCATGCGGGACATCGTCGCCTCCATCCAGGCCGAGCAGGACCGCGTCATCCGCGCGCCCGCCGCCTCCGTGACGTACGTCGAGGGCGGGCCGGGCACCGGGAAGACGGCGGTCGCCCTGCACCGGGCCGCCTACCTGCTCTACCAGGACCGCCGCCGGTACGCGGGCGGCATCCTGATCGTCTCGCCGACCCCGCTGCTGGTCGCGTACACCGAGGGCGTGCTGCCGTCCCTCGGGGAGGAGGGGCAGGTCGCCATCCGGGCGCTGGGCTCGCTGGTCGACGGCGTGGAGGCCACGCTGTACGACACGCCGGCCGTGGCCCGGATCAAGGGCTCCACCCGGATGCTGAAGGTGCTGCGGAAGGCGGCGCGGGGCGCACTGGAACTCGGACCGGGTGCGGGCGCACCGGTGGGACAGCTCACCTTCGACGACACCGCCGCGGACGACGCGGACACCGCGGCCCCCGCCGGGCCGCCGACGCGGCTGCGGGTGGTGGCCTTCGGCCGCCGGCTGGAGCTGGAGGGCGGCGAACTGGAACGCATCCGGCGCACCGCCCTGGGCGGCACCGCGCCGGTGAACCTGCTGCGCCCGCGCGCCCGCCGGCTGCTGCTGGACGCCCTGTGGGAGCTCTCCGGGGCGGCGGCCCGCGCCACCGACCCGGAGCTGGCGGCCGAGCTGCGCGCGTCCTTCGACGAGGAGGTCACCGCCGAGGACGACTTCCAGGCCTTCCTCGACGCCTGGTGGCCGGAGCTGACCCCGCGGGCCGTGCTCGCCGCGATGGCCGACGAGCGGCGGCTGGGCCGCTGGGCGCGCCGCGCCCTCGACCCGGGCGAGGTGCGCAAGGTCGCCCGCTCGCTGAAGCGGGACGGCTACTCGGTGCACGACGTGGCGATGCTCGACGAGCTGCAGGCGATCCTCGGCACCCCGACCCGCCCGCGCAAGAAGCGGGAGATCGATCCGCTGGACCAGCTCACCGGCCTGGAGGAGCTGATGCCGGTGCGCGAGGAGACGCAGCGTGAGCGGGCCGAGCGGCTGGCGCAGGAGCGCACCGAGTACGCGCATGTCATCGTGGACGAGGCGCAGGACCTCACCCCGATGCAGTGGCGCATGGTGGGCCGCCGCGGCCGGCACGCCACCTGGACGGTGGTGGGCGACCCGGCCCAGTCCTCCTGGTCGGACCCGGACGAGGCCGCCGGCGCCCGCGACGAGGCCCTGGGCACCCGGCCGCGCCGCCGCTTCGAGCTGACCGTGAACTACCGCAACCCGGCCGAGATCGCCGAGCTGGCCGGCAAGGTGCTCGCGCTGGCCATGCCGGGCTCCCGGCCGCCGTCGGCGGTGCGCTCCACGGGCCTGCGGCCGCGGTTCGTGGTCGCCGGACAGCGGCTGGGCGACACCGTGCGGGCGGAGGCCGGGCGGCTGCTCGCGCGGGTGGACGGCACCGTCGGCGTGATCGTCGCCATGGACCGCCGCGAGGAGGCCCGCCGCTGGCTGGCGGGGTTCGGGGACCGTGTGGTGGCGCTGGGCAGCCTGGAGGCCAAGGGGCTGGAGTACGACGCCACGCTCGTCGTCTCCCCGGCGGAGATCGCCGACGAGTCGCCGGCCGGTCTGCGGGTGCTCTACGTCGCCCTGACCCGGGCCACACGGGAGCTGACCGTGATCGCGGGGGAGCGGGACGAACCGGACGAGGCCGGCGTGCCGGACCTGCTGCGGGACTGAACTTCGCCGCACGGCGCCCGGTCCGGCCGGACGCAGCGCGACGAGGCGTGTCCGGGCGGGCCGCGTCGGCGGGAATGGTGCAGGGGATCCGTTTGTTAGCCTTGGGGTGGCACCGGCCCGATCCAAGCCCCCGGGCCCAACCATTGTCGCTTCGAGCGACCACTTGCCGCGAGGCGAGCATGGCGGGTCGGTGTCATCGAGCATGTGAGAGGCCCACGTCACCTTGTGACGTGGGCCTCTTCGCTGTCCGGGACACCTGCCGTCGCCGCCCCTGGTCTCTCGTATCGTGGGATCCGCTTTCCGAGACCGGACCGTGTCTGTGAACACTGAGGCCGCAACCCGGGGCGGTTACCACGTACTCGCAGGTAGGTGCGACGATCGGACGGCAGTACTTCGTGAACGGTGAAAGCAGAGGAAGTCGGCCATGGCAACGGCGCCCAGCGTCTCCTACTCGATGACCATCCGGCTGGAGGTGCCCGCGAGCGGAACCGCCGTCTCGCAGCTCACCACCGCGGTGGAGTCCTCCGGAGGCTCGGTGACCGGCCTCGACGTCACTGCTTCCGGTCACGAGAAACTGCGGATCGACGTCACCATCGCGGCCACCTCCACCGCGCACGCGGAGGAGATCGTCGAGAAGCTGCGGGGCATCGAGGGCGTCACGCTCGGCAAGGTCTCCGACCGGACCTTCTTGATGCACCTCGGCGGCAAGATCGAGATGGCGTCCAAGCACCCCATCCGCAACCGTGACGACCTGTCCATGGTCTACACGCCGGGTGTGGCCCGGGTGTGCATGGCCATCGCCGAGAACCCCGAGGACGCGCGCCGCCTGACCATCAAGCGGAACTCCGTCGCCGTCGTGACCGACGGCTCCGCCGTGCTCGGCCTGGGCAACATCGGCCCCAAGGCCGCGCTGCCCGTGATGGAGGGCAAGGCGGCCCTGTTCAAGCGGTTCGCCGGCATCGACGCCTGGCCGATCTGCCTGGACACCCAGGACACCGATGCCATCGTCGAGATCGTCAAGGCGATCGCGCCCGGCTTCGCCGGCATCAACCTGGAGGACATCTCCGCGCCGCGCTGCTTCGAGATCGAGGCCCGGCTGCGCGAGGCCCTGGACATCCCCGTCTTCCACGACGACCAGCACGGCACCGCGATCGTCGTGCTCGCCGCGCTCACCAACGCCCTGCGCGTGGTGGGCAAGCCGATCGACACCGTGCGCGTGGTGATGTCCGGCGCCGGCGCCGCGGGCACGGCCATCCTCAGGCTGCTGCTCGCCGCCGGTGTGAAGAACGCGGTCGTCGCCGACATCCACGGTGTGGTGCACGCCGGCCGCGAGGACCTGGTGGACGCCGCCCCCGGCTCGGCGCTGCGCTGGATCGCCGACAACACCAACCCCGAGAACCTCACCGGCACGCTGAAAGAGGCCGTGCGCGGCGCGGACGTCTTCATCGGCGTCTCCGCCCCGAACGTGCTCGACGGCGACGACGTGGCCGCCATGGCCGACGACGCGATCGTGTTCGCGCTCGCGAACCCCGACCCGGAGGTCGACCCGGCGATCGCCCGCCAGACGGCGGCAGTTGTCGCCACCGGCCGCTCCGACTTCCCCAACCAGATCAACAACGTGCTGGTCTTCCCGGGCGTCTTCCGCGGCCTGCTGGACGCGCAGTCCCGCACCGTGAACACCGAGATGATGCTGGCCGCCGCGCAGGCCCTGGCCGACGTGGTCAGCGAGGACGAGCTGAACCCGAACTACATCATCCCGTCGGTCTTCAACGACAAGGTCGCCGGTGCCGTCGCCGGCGCGGTCCGCGAGGCCGCCAAGGCGGCCGGTGCCGCCGCCGTCAGCAGCGCGACGGGCCTCTGACCTGGCCCGCGCACGCCGGCCGCTCACAGGGGCGGCCACGGGCCGTACCGGGCGTGATGATCGCCACGGTGCGGCCCGGAACCGACGCGTCCGCATACGCGTCGTCAGGGACGCGCCCTGCCGTGGCGCATGCGGCAAGCCCTCTCTTCGTGTGACTCCCACGGGTGTTCTCACGACTCCAACGGGTGCCGGATTGGCTTTCCCGCCGCAGGTGGAGGCAGGATGCCTCCCTGGGCGCGAGGGTCTGACGAGGGACCCGGTCCGGGGACCGACCGAGGACCCTGGCAGCATCGGCTTCGCTGGCCCAACATGCGGCTTCGCCGCGTGGCACGCCGCAATGGCAAGAAGAACTTGGGAGTAACAACATGAACCGCAGTGAGCTGGTGGCCGCGCTGGCCGAACGCGCCGAGGTGACCCGCAAGGACGCCGACGCCGTGCTGGCCGCGTTCGCCGACATCGTCGGCGACATCGTCTCCAAGGGGGACGAGAAGGTCACCATCCCTGGCTTCCTCACCTTCGAGCGCACCCACCGTGCCGCTCGCACCGCCCGTAACCCGCAGACGGGCGAGCCGATCCAGATCCCGGCCGGCTACAGCGTGAAGGTGTCCGCGGGCAGCAAGCTCAAGGAAGCCGCCAAGGGCAACTGACCGTGCCGCCGGTGCGCCACGGGACGGCCGACGCGGCCCGCTAGGGCCGATCACAACGTCAGCGGGGCGGCCCCCTCCTGGGGGGCCGCCCCGTCGTCGTCGGCGCCTCAGACGCTTGCCCGTGCCCCGTGCCGGGACCGTCCCGACCGGGCCTCGGGCACCGCCCGGGCCCGGACCGGACCCGCGGTGCCCGTCAGCCCAGCGTCTGGCCGGGCAGCTCCACCTTGGCGCCCAGGTCCACGAGCTTCTCCATGAAATTCTCGTAGCCGCGGTTGATCAGGTCGATGCCGTGGACGCGGGAGGTGCCCTGCGCGGCCAGCGCCGCGATCAGGTAGGAGAAACCGCCGCGCAGGTCCGGGATGACCAGGTCGCCGCCCTGCAGCCGGGTCGGGCCCGACACCACCGCGGAGTGCAGGAAGTTGCGCTGGCCGAACCGGCAGTCGGAGCCGCCCAGGCACTCGCGGTACAGCTGGATGTGCGCGCCCATCTGGTTCAGCGCGGAGGTGAAGCCGAGACGGGACTCGTACACCGTCTCGTGGATGATCGACAGGCCGGTGGCCTGGGTGAGGGCCACCACCAGCGGCTGCTGCCAGTCGGTCTGGAAGCCGGGGTGCACGTCCGTCTCCAGCGCGATGGACGTCAACTGCCCGCCGGGGTGCCAGAACCGGATGCCCTCGTCGTCGATCTCGAAGGCACCGCCCACCTTCCGGTAGGTGTTCAGGAACGTCATCATCGACCGCTGCTGGGCGCCGCGCACATAGATGTCGCCCTCGGTCGCCAGCGCCGCCGACGCCCAGGACGCCGCCTCCAGCCGGTCCGGGATGGCCCGGTGGGTGAAGCCGCGCAGCTTGTCCACGCCGGTGATGCGGATGGTGCGGTCGGTGTCCATCGCGATGATCGCGCCCATCTTCTGCAGCACGCAGATCAGGTCCTCGATCTCCGGCTCGACGGCCGCGTTGGACAACTCCGTGACGCCCTCGGCCAGTACGGCCGTCAGCAGCACCTGCTCGGTGGCGCCGACGGACGGGTACGGCAGCCGGATCTTGGTGCCGCGCAGCCCCTTCGGGGCCTCCAGGTACTGTCCGTCGGCCCGTTTCTCGATGACCGCGCCGAACTTGCGCAGCACGTCGAAGTGGAAGTCGATCGGCCGGCCGCCGATGTCGCAGCCGCCCAGGCCCGGTATGAACGCATGGCCCAGCCGGTGCAACAGCGGGCCGCAGAAGAGGATCGGGATGCGGCTGGAGCCGGCGTGGGCATCGATGTCGGCCACGTTGGCGCGCTCCACCCGCGTCGGGTCGAGCACCAGTTCGCCCGGCTCGTCACCCGGGCGGACCGTCACGCCGTGCAGCTGGAGCAGGCCGCGTACGACCCGCACGTCACGGATGTCCGGAACGTTGCGCAGGCGACTTGGCTCACTGCCGAGCAGAGCGGCGACCATCGCCTTCGGCACGAGGTTCTTCGCACCGCGGACCCGGATCTCGCCCTGCAGCGGGGTTCCGCCATGGACCAGCAGGACATCGTCGTTGACGCTCATGTATCTCGCGTTCCGATGAGGTGGGCAGGATTACGGCCGATATCTCTCGATTTCCGCGCCGGGATGTCGGGCAGGGGCCGGAGGATCAGAGTAATCTCCGCGCACCCGATAGAAGTACGCCCGAGCACGGACCGAACGTCATGGCTGTGTCACAACACGAACCGTCGGGCGGCGGGCACAGCGGGTCACCGCTCTGCGGCCGCCCCGCGGCCGTGCGCCGGTGACGCTTCCGTGCGTCGGTGCCGGCCTCACTCCGCCAGCCCGGTCGGCTCCCCAGAGCGGGGGAAGATGCGGGATCATGTCTGGCATGACCGAGGTGTCCTCGCTCACAGGGCGGCTGCTCGTGGCCACTCCCGCCCTGGCGGACCCGAACTTCGACCGTGCGGTGGTGCTCCTCCTCGACCACGACGAGGAGGGCTCCCTCGGTGTCGTCCTCAACCGCCCCACCCCCGTGGGCGTCGGCGACATCCTGGAGGGCTGGGCCGACCTCGCAGGAGAACCCGGCGTGGTCTTCCAGGGCGGCCCGGTCTCGCTGGACTCCGCGCTCGGCGTGGCCGTGATCCCGGGCGGCGCGACGGGGGAGGCCCCGCTCGGCTGGCGCCGGGTGCACGGCGCGATCGGCCTGGTCGACCTGGAGGCCCCGCCGGAGCTGCTCGCCTCGGCGGTGGGCTCGCTGCGGATCTTCGCCGGATACGCCGGCTGGGGCCCCGGCCAGCTGGAGGACGAGCTGGTGGAGGGCGCGTGGTACGTCGTGGAGTCCGAACCCGGCGACGTCTCCTCGCCCGCCCCGGAGAAACTCTGGCGCTCCGTGCTGCGCCGGCAGCGCAACGAACTGGCGATGGTCGCCACGTATCCCGACGACCCGTCGCTCAACTGAGGGCCTGCCCGGACCGTGCGTCCACCGGCCGGAGGGCGCACCCACCGGGACCGGGCCCGAAGCCCGTGCGCTTCAGTACCCTTGCGGTATGAGCACTCTCGAGCCCGAGCGCGGGACTGGTACGGGGACACTCGTAGAGCCGACACCGCAGGTGTCCCACGGCGACGGCGACCACGAGCGTTTCGCCCACTACGTCCAGAAGGACAAGATCATGGCGAGCGCCCTGGACGGCACCCCCGTCGTGGCGCTGTGCGGCAAGGTGTGGGTGCCCGGCCGCGACCCGAAGAAGTACCCGGTGTGCCCGCTGTGCAAGGAGATCTACGACTCCATGGGCAGCGGCGGCGAGGGCGACGACAAGAAGTGACCCGCCGCGGACGGTGACCCGCCGGATACCGCCGCGGACGGTGACCCGCCGGATCCGCGCCCTGCCGGCTCCGGCGGCGGTCACGTCGCCGGACGGCCCGCTCACCGCCCGGCAGCGGCGGCAGCAGCCCGCACCAGGCCCCCGAGGACGCCCTCTCGCACGCCCCCGGGGGCCTGGGCCGTCCCCGGGCGTGCGCAGCATGTGCAACGGCGATTGCACCGCGGCGACCGCGGCGCTACCCATGGCCCTGCGGCCCCCGCCCGGGAGCCGCTGCCGCCACGGGAAGGGCTGCCATGACCGATGTGATCCCGGCGCCGCGCGCCGCCCAGGGCGCCGCCGCACCGGACGTGTTCCGCTTCGGCGCGGACACCACCGTGTGGGCCGCCCCCGGCACGGACACCACCGCCCGCTGGCTGCGCGCGGTGCTCGGCCCCGCCCTCGGCCTGCCGCTGCCGCCGGCCGCAGGCGAGGACGCGCCGGGCGTGCTGCGGCTGCGCCTGGACGACACCCTCGAGCCCGAGGGCTACCGGCTCACGGTCACCGGCCGTGACGCGGAGATATGCGGCGGCGATGCGGCCGGGGTCTTCTGGGGCGCGCAGACCCTGCGCCAGCTGCTCGGTCCGGACGCCTTCCGCCGCGCCCCCGTACGCCCCGAAGCCGTCCGCGCGGTCCCGGCCCAGGTCGTCGAGGACGCCCCCCGCTTCCGCTGGCGCGGCCTGCTGCTGGACGTCGCCCGGCACTTCCTGCCCAAGGACGGGGTGCTGCGCTACCTCGACCTGATGGCCGCCCACAAACTCAACGTCCTGCATCTGCACCTGACGGACGACCAGGGCTGGCGCATCGAGATCCTGCGGTACCCGCACCTGACCGAGATCGCCTCCTGGCGCGCCCGCAGCCGGTTCGGCCACCGCGCCTCCCCGCTGTGGGAGGAGAAGCCGCACGGCGGCTACTACACCCAGGACGACATCCGGGAGATCGTCGCCTACGCCGCCGAGCGGCACATCACCGTCGTCCCCGAGATCGACGTCCCCGGGCACTCCCAGGCCGCCATCGCCGCCTACCCGGAACTCGGCAACACCGACGTCGTCGACACCGCCGCCCTCACCGTCTGGGACGACTGGGGCATCAGCAGGAACGTCCTCGCGCCCACGGACACCACCCTGCGCTTCTACGAGAACGTCCTAGAAGAGGTGCTCGACCTCTTCCCCGCGCACGCCGGGCGGTTCTCGGCCTTCGTGCACCTCGGCGGCGACGAGTGCCCCAAGGAGCAGTGGCGTGCCTCGCCCGCCGCGCAGGCCCGGATCGCCGAACTCGGCCTGTCCGGCGAGGAGGAACTCCAGGCCTGGTTCATCGGCCACTTCGACACCTGGCTCGCCGCGCGCGGACGCCGGCTCATCGGCTGGGACGAGATCCTGGAGGGGGTCCGGACGGCCGGCGGCACCGGACCGGACGGCGGCCCGGGGGCGGCAACCGGCCTGACCCCCGGGGCGGCGGTGTCCTCCTGGCGCGGCTACGCCGGCGGGATCGCCGCCGCACGGGCCGGGCACGACGTCGTCATGTGCCCCGAGCAGCACGTGTACTTGGACCACCGGCAGGACACGGGCGCCGACGAGCCGGTGCCGATCGGGTACGTCCGCACCCTGGAGGACGTCTACCGCTTCGAGCCGGTCCCGGACGGGCTCGACGCCGGTCAGGCCCGCCATGTGCTGGGCACCCAGGCCAACCTGTGGACCGAGGTGACGGAGGACGCCGCCCGCCTCGACTACCAGGCCTTCCCGCGGCTGGCCGCCTTCGCCGAGGTGGCCTGGAGCGCCCTGCCGGCCCCTGAGCGGCGGGACTTCGCCGGTTTCGAACGGCGGATGCGGACCCACTACCGGCGCCTGGACGGGCTCGGCGTCGCCTACCGGCCGCCCACCGGGCCGCTGCCCTGGCAGCGGCGCCCCGGTGTCCCCGGCCGTCCCGTCGAAGGGACGCCGCCGGCGCGGTGAGCGGGCCGGTGCTGGCGCGGCACCGGCCACACGGTGACCGGCCGGCCGCGGAAGGTACCGTTCCTCCCGTTGTCTCGAACTGACTGCTGGAAAAACCCGCAAGAACCAGCGAACCGTAGTAATTCGCTCGCATCGGTGATGGTGTGCCAAAACCGCAGACTCCCCGATGAGGTGGGCGAACCTCACCCGGCGGCCCCGTGTCCCGGACCCCTGCGAAGATGTGCCAGAGTTGCCACGTCCGCCCTGTCAGGCCGTACCGTACGGCACGGGTGGGACCAGTGGGGCAGCGGGAAGGGGCAGCCGGGTTGACCACGCACGCACCGCAGGCGGGGCAGGCCGTCACGCTGCCCACGACGCTGGACGAGGCCGTCGCGGCACTGACCGCCGTGCCGGCCGCCGTACCGGTCGCGGGCGGCACCGACCTCATGGCCGCGGTCAACTCCGGTCAGCTCAGGCCGACCGCGCTGGTCGGCCTCGGCCGGATCAGCGAGATCCGCAGCTGGCAGTACCAGGACGGGCACGCGCTGCTCGGCGCCGGACTGACCCACGCCCGCATGGGCCGCCCCGACTTCGCCGCCCTGATCCCGGCGCTGGCCGCGGCCGCGCGCGCCGCGGGCCCCCCGCACATCCGCAACGCGGGCACCCTCGGCGGCAACATCGCCTCGGCCGCTCCCACCGGGGACGCGCTGCCGGTCCTCGCCGCCCTGGAGGCCACGCTGATCATCGCGGGCCCGGGCGACGCCCGCCGGGAGATCCCCGTCTCGCACC
Source organism: Streptomyces thermodiastaticus (assembly GCF_014656135.1). Classification (GTDB taxonomy): domain Bacteria; phylum Actinomycetota; class Actinomycetes; order Streptomycetales; family Streptomycetaceae; genus Streptomyces; species Streptomyces thermodiastaticus. Next base: position 61,896 of record NZ_BNBV01000027.1, on the reverse strand, counting down.
TGCTGGCCGGTGTGGAGATGCTGCGCGCCGGCGAACTGATCGGCTACGTGCGCGTTCCGCTGCTGCACGCCCCGCAGGTCTTCCTGAAGGCCACCGGCCGCACCGGACCGGGCCGCGCGGTCGCCTCCGTGGCGCTGGTCCTCGACCCGGCCCGGCGCGGTGTGCGCTGCGCGGTGGGCGCCATAGCGCCGATGCCGCTGCGGCCCCTGGACGCCGAGCAGTGGGTGGCCCAGCTCATCGACTGGGACAACGACCGCGCGATCGTCCCGGAGGCGCTGCACGCCTTCGGCGAGTACGTCGCCGCGGCCTGCATCCCCGATCCGGCCCCGGCGGAGGACGGCTCCGTGCAGCAGCTTTCGCCCGCCGTACTGCACCTGCGGCGCACCGTCGCCGCGCTGGCCCGACGAGCACTGGGGAGGGCGCTGTCGTGACGGACGACCAGTACGCGGAGGGGACGCCGGACAGCGGCGGGCGCTGGAACCCGCTGCCCCAGGGCGACTACGACGACGGCGCCACCGCCTTCGTGACCCTGCCCGAGGGGGGCGTCGACGCCCTCCTGAACGGGCAGAGCCCGCTGGCCGCACCGGGCCACGGCTACGTGCCCCCGCAGATAACGGTCACGTCCGCGTCCGACGCGGCCACCGACCCGGCCGCCGCCTGGAACGTCCAGGCCACGCCCGCCGAGGGGACGCAGTGGTCCGACCCGGGCGCGCTGCCGCAGGACGCGGCCGCCTACCCGGGCACGCATCCCGGCGCGGGCGCGGGCATGGACGACCAGTTCACCTACGAGCCCGAGGCCACCCAGCAGTGGTCCTATCCGGCGGCCCAGACCCCGCAGGACATCCAGGCGGGGCACGGCGTCGCCGGCCACGAGGGAACCGTCCCCGGTGCCACCGGTCACGACGTGACCGGGCAGTGGTCGGTTCCGGTCGCCGACGGGCAACTTCCCGACGATTCGGGTGAGTTCGCGACGCCGCCCCTGATGCAGCAGTGGGGCGGCACCGCTCCGGACACCCTGCCCGGCGGCGCCCCCGCACCCTGGGCCACCCAGGCGGCAGGCGAGCCCTGGGGACAGCCGGCACAGGCCCCCGCGCAGCCGGAGCCGCACGCTTATCCGCAGCACGCCGAGCCCGCCGGTGCCGGATACCCGGAGCACGCCGAGCCCGCCGGGTATGCGGAGCACCAAGAAGCCGCCGGATACCCGGACCAGGGCGCCCCCTCCGGCTACCCCGAGCCTTCCGGCTACCCGCGGCCTGCCGCGTCCCCGATGCCCGAGCAGGCCGGTGACCCGGGGACCGGCCCCGGCCCTTCCGACGCCGGCTCCGGTGCCCTGGCCGCCGGGACGGACGCGGCCGCGCCGTCGATGCCGCACGGGCCCGGGGAACATGCGGCGCCCGGACAGCACTCCGGCGCGTACCCCGTGCCCGGTGCGCCCGAGGCCGCCGGACCCGCGCCCGCCGGGGCCGTGCCCGGCACCCCCGAGCAGGGCGGTGCCGTGCCTGCCGGGCCCGAGTCCGCCGGCGCCGTGGCCGACGCCCGCGTGCCGGACGCGGCCATGGCCGACGGGCCTGCCCCCGCCGAACCGGCCGCCCCGGCACCCGTGCCCGCGGACGCGCCCGCGGAAGGACCCGCGCCCGCCGAACAGGGAACCCCGGCACCCCAGCGGCCGGCCGGCGCGCCCGCGGAACACGGCCCCGCGCACCCCGCCCCCGATGGACAGGGCCAGGATCCCGTGGCCGCCCACCCGGTAGCCGCCGGTGACACCGGCGCCGCCGAGCAGCCGGCGCAGCCCCTGGCGGCCGAGGGCGCCGCCGCGCCCGCAGCCGCCGAGACCCCTGCCCCTGCTCCGGCGCCCGAGCAGCAGGCCACGGAGCTCGCCGCCGCGAACGCCCCGGCCTCCGGGCAGCCGTCCCCGGAACAGCCGGTCGCGGAGCAGCCGTCCCCGCAGCAGCAGGCCCCCGAGCAGGCCCAGCCCACCCCGGACCAGGCCACGCAGTCCGCCGGGCAGGAGCAGCAGGCCTTCGAGCAGGCGCAGCCGTCCCCGGAGCAGCCCGCGCCGGCCGCCGGGCAGGAACAGCCCTTGGAGCAGGCCCCCGCGCAGCAGGAAGCAGCGACGGCCCCGCAGGAGTCGGCCCCGGCCCCGCAGGAGGCCGTGCCGGATCCCCAGGAACAGCCGGTCGCGCCCCCGCAGGACGAGCACCCGCTCGCCTCCTACATGCTGCGCGTCAACGGCGTCGACCGGCCGGTCACGGACGCCTGGATCGGTGAGTCGCTGCTGTACGTGCTGCGTGAGCGCCTCGGGCTCGCCGGGGCCAAGGACGGCTGCTCGCAGGGCGAGTGCGGTGCCTGCAACGTGCAGGTCGACGGCCGTCTCGTCGCCTCCTGCCTGATGCCGGCGGTGACCGCGGCCGGCAGCGAGGTCCGCACCGTGGAGGGGCTCGCCGTCGACGGGCAGCCCTCGGACGTGCAGCGGGCGCTCGCCCGCTGCGGCGCGGTGCAGTGCGGCTTCTGCGTGCCCGGCATGGCGATGACCGTGCACGACCTGCTGGAGGGCAACCCGGCCCCCACCGAGCTGGAGACCCGTCAGGCGCTGTGCGGCAACCTGTGCCGCTGCTCGGGCTACCGGGGCGTCCTGCAGGCCGTGCGGGAGGTCGTCGCGGAGCGCGAGGCCCAGGCAGCGGCCGAGCACACCGACGCGGAGCAGACCGAGGAGCCGGACGACACGACAGGGGGCACCGAGCCCCCCGCACACCCGGACCAGGCGAACGGATCCGGCCACGCGGAACACCCGGATCCGGCGAGTGATTTCGGCCACCCCGGCCCTCCTGGCCAGGCGAACGATTTCGGCCACCCGGAGCAGCCGGGCCTGCCGGGGCAGACGGAGTACCCGGTGGTCGCCGGGCACGCCGCGCCCGGCGCCGGTGAGACGGCCGCCGCCGAGCCGCTCATCCCGCACCAGGCGGGCCCCGGAGCCGGCGGGGTGCACCCCTCGGCGTTCGACTCCCCGCACCCGCACGACCCTTACGGCCAGGACGGAGGCCAGGTGTGAGCAACGAAGCCGCCACCGCTGCCGCCACCACGACCGCGCAGGCACCCGCGCCGGAGCCGGCGCCGCACGGTATCGGCGCCTCGGTGCCGGCCGCCGACGCCCGCGCCAAGACGGAGGGCACCTTCCCCTACGCCGCCGACCTGTGGGCCGAGGGCCTGCTGTGGGGTGCCGTCCTGCGCTCCCCGCACCCGCATGCGCGCATCGTCTCCATCGACACCAGCCACGCGCGGTCGATGCCCGGCGTCCGGGCCGTCATCACCCACGAGGACGTCCCCGGCACACCGCTGTACGGGCGCGGCACGGCCGACCGCCCGGTGTTCGCCTCCGAGGTCGTACGCCACCACGGCGAGCCCATCGCGGCCGTCGCCGCCGACCACCCGGACACCGCGCGGATGGCCGCCGCCGCGGTCATCGTCGAGTACGAGGTGCTCGACCCCGTCACCGACCCCGAGCAGGCCTTCGAGGCCGAGCCGCTGCACCCGGACGGCAACCTGATCCGCCACATCCCGCTGCGCCACGGCGACCCGAACGCGGTCGGCGAGGTCGTCGTCGAGGGCCTGTACCGCATCGGCCGGCAGGACCCGGCCCCGATCGGCGCCGAGGCCGGTCTCGCGGTGCCCCGCCCGGACGGCGGCGTGGAGCTGTACACCGCCTCCACCGACCCGCACACCGACCGTGACGTGCTCGCCGCCTGCTACGGCCTGCCGCCGGAACGCGTGAAGATCGTCGTCACCGGTGTCCCCGGCGCCACGGCGGACCGCGAGGACCGCGGCTTCCAGCTCCCCCTCGGCCTGCTGGCGCTGAAGACCGGCTGCCCGGTGAAGCTGACGGCGACCCGTGAGGAGTCCTTCCTCGGGCACGTCCACCGCCATCCGACGCTGCTGCGCTACCGGCACCACGCCGACGCCGAGGGCAGACTCGTCAAGGTCGAGGCGCAGATCCTGCTGGACGCGGGCGCCTACGCGGACACCTCCTCCGACGCGCTCGCCGCCGCTGTCGCCTTCGCCTGCGGCCCCTACGTCGTCCCCAACGCCTTCATCGAGGGCTGGGCGGTGCGCACCAACAACCCGCCCTCCGGCCATGTGCGCGGCGAGGGCGCGATGCAGGTGTGCGCGGCCTACGAGGCGCAGATGGACAAGCTGGCCCGCAGGCTCGGACTCGACCCGGCCGAGCTGCGGCTGCGCAATGTGATGGCCACCGGTGACGTCCTGCCCACCGGGCAGACGGTGACCTGCCCGGCCCCGGTCGCCGAACTCCTCCAGGCGGTCCGCGAGCACCCGCTTCCCCCGCTGCCCAAGGACGTCCCCGAGGAGGAATGGCTGCTGCCCGGCGGCCCGGAGGGCGCCGGCGAGCCCGGCGCGGTGCGGCGCGGCGTGGGCTACGGCCTGGGCATGGTGCACATGCTGGGCGCGGAGGGCGCCGACGAGGTGTCCACGGCCACGGTGCGGGTCGAGAACGGCGTCGGCACGGTGCTGTGCGCGGCCGTCGAGACCGGCCAGGGCTTCGCCACCCTCGCCCGGCAGATCGTGCAGGAGACCCTCGGCATCGACGAGGTCCACGTCGCCCCCGTGGACACCGACCAGCCCCCCGCGGGCGCGGGCTGCCGGGGCCGGCACACCTGGGTGTCGGGAGGCGCCGTGGAACGCGCGGCCAAGATGGTCCGCACCCAGCTGCTCCAGCCGCTGGCGCAGAAGTTCGGCATGTCCACCGAGCTGCTGCAGATCGCCGACGGCAAGATCACCTCCTACGACGGTGTGCTGTCCACCCCGGTCGCCGAGGCATTCCAGGGCAAGGAACTGTGGGCGACCGCCCAGTGCCGTCCCCACCCCACCGAGCCGCTGGACGGCTCCGGCCAGGGCGACGCCTTCGTGGGCCTGGCCTTCTGCGCGATCCGCGCGGTGGTGGACGTGGACATCGAGCTGGGCTCGGTCCGCGTCGTCGAACTCGCGGTGGCCCAGGACGTCGGTCACGTGCTGAACCCGGCGCAGCTGGCCGCCCGCATCGAGGCCGGGGTCACCCAGGGCGTGGGCATCGCCCTCACGGAGAACCTGCGCACCCCGCGCGGCCAGGTCCGCCACCCCGACCTGACGGGCTACGCCCTGCCCACCGCGCTGGACGCGCCCGACATCCAGATCGTGAAACTGGTCGAGGAACGGGACGTCGTGGCGCCCTTCGGCGCCAAGGCGGTCAGCGCGGTCCCCGTGGTGGCCTCCCCGGCGGCGATCGCCTCCGCGGTCCGGGCCGCCACCGGCCGCCCGGTCAACCGCCTGCCCATCCGCCCCCAGGCCGCGGTGGTCACCGGCCAGTGACGGTCTCACCGACCGCCTCACCGGGGACCCGCGTCCGGCCTGACGCGGTGTCAGTGGTACACCGTAGTGTTGTTCTCAGTCGAAACGAGGGCTTCGGACAGCACCGGGGGGAGCCGATGAGCACCATCTGCACGGGCACCGTGGCCGCGGCGCGCACCGCCGGCCGGGGATGCGGGCAGCCGGGCCTCGCCCTGCGCATCCCGGCCCGCCTGCTGGACCAGGAGTTCGGCCGGGGTCGCGTCGTCCGCTTCGAGGAGATCGACTTCCCCCTCGCGCTCACCCACGAGCCGACCCGCCGCTTCCTGCGCGACACGGGTCTGCCGGAGGACGGCCTGCTCTTCGAGCTGGACGTCGACGCCCCGCTGCGCCCCCTCACCGAGTACTACGCCGACGAACACCCCGAGGCCGGCTGCGCCGCCGGACTCCCCGCCCACGCCGACCGCCTCATACGCCTCGGCCAGTTCGCCGAGGACGGCAGCCTGGTGGTCGACGGCATCACCGGCGAGGTCAGCAACTGGAGCGCCTCCGAGGCCACGCTCCACCCCTTCGAGGAGGACATCTCCACCGTCGCCCACGGCCTCTGGCTGTTCCACCGCACCCTGTCGGGGCGCGGCGGGCAACGGGTGCAGGCGTTGCCGGAGGCCTGCTCGGAGGCCGTGGCGGGAATCGAAGCCGCGTAACCCGCGGCACAGTCGGGTGTCGCCCTCCACCAGGGCCTGGCCCCGGGTGAGTGAGTCGGTACAAGGCGGTTCCGTCCCACGCCCCAACCGAGACGAGAACCGATACGAGAACCGAGACGGACGGCCGGAGGGGCGGCACTCCCGCCGGGGTGCCGCCCCTCTGTTCCGCCTGTCATGCCGTAGAGGCCGTGGCGGGAATCGAACCCGCGTAACTCGCTTTGCAGGCGAGTCCCTGAACCACTCGGGCACACGGCCGTGCCGACCGACCGGACCACCGAAGCGGTCCGTGCCGGACTCGGTTTCTCGACGGTAGGCCGTGTGACAGCGGTGACTCAAGGGTGCCGTCGGCCGTGCAACACGACTGCCACACTGCATTCACGCGAGGGCGGGGAGCGCACCGACGGACAGGGCCGGCGGGCCGCACGGAGGGGCACCGGGCGCCAGGGGGAACCGTACGGACGGACAGCCGGCACGTCGCGAGGCGACGGGGGAGCGGAGCGAACCCGGTCCTACGACCAAGGTCCGGGCACGTGACCGACCTGGGCCAGGGCCGAAAGCCGTCGGCGGCCCTTACGCTGGCGGGCATGTCAGCCCTCGACCCCCGCGACACCGCCGTCGCGGACACCTCCGGCACCGCGGCCGGACGCGACGCCTTCGCGGACACGGTCCTCGGCCGGGCCTACCGGTCCCTGAGCATCGGCATCGTCTCCGTGGTCCTGCTCATCGCCTTCGAGGCGACCGCCGTCGGCACGGCGATGCCGGTCGCGGCGCGGGAGCTGCACGGGCTGTCGCTGTACGCGTTCGCGTTCTCCGGCTACTTCACCACCAGCCTGTTCGGCATGGTGCTGGCCGGGCAGTGGTCGGACCGGCGGGGGCCGCTGGGACCGCTGACCGGGGGCATCGGGGCGTTCGCGGCCGGGCTGCTGCTGGCCGGCACGGCGGCCTCGATGTGGGTGTTCGTCCTGGGCCGGGCCGTGCAGGGGCTGGGCGGGGGTCTGGTGATCGTCGCCCTGTACGTGGTCGTCGGGCGGGCCTACCCCGAGCGGCTGCGTCCGGCCATCATGGCGGCGTTCGCGGCGAGCTGGGTGGTCCCCTCGATCGTCGGACCGCTCGCCTCCGGCGCGGTCACCGAACACCTCGGCTGGCGCTGGGTGTTCATCGGCATCCCGGTGCTGGTGGTCCTGCCCCTCGCCGTGGCCCTGCCGCAGATACGCCGGCGGGCGGCCGGCCCGGTGGAGGAGGACGGCGCGGCACAGCCGCCCGGCTCCGGCCGGCGGCGCATCCGTCTCGCGCTCGGCATCTCGCTGGGCGCCGGGCTGCTGCAGTACGCGGTGCAGGACCTGCGGTGGGTCTCCCTGCTGCCCGGCGCGGCGGGGGTCGCGCTGCTCGTCCCGGCGGTGCGGGGCCTGCTGCCGCGCGGCACCTACCGGGCGGCGCGCGGGCTGCCGTCGGTGGTGCTGCTGCGCGGCCTGGCCGCCGGCTCCTTCATCGCCGCCGAGTCCTTCGTGCCGCTGATGCTGGTCACCCAGCGCGGCCTGTCCCCGACGCTCGCCGGGTTCTCCCTGGCGGCGGGCGGGGCCACCTGGGCGATGGGCTCGTGGGTGCAGTCCCGGCCGCAGATGGCACCGCACCGCGAGCGGCTGATGACGCTCGGGATGGTGCTGGTGGCCGCGGCGATCGCCACCGCGCCGAGCGTGCTGATCGGCTCCGTGCCGGTGTGGACGGTCGCCGTCGCCTGGGGCTTCGGCTGCTTCGGCATGGGCCTGGTCATCGCCTCCACCAGCGTGCTGATGCTGCGGCTGTCCGCCCCGCACGAGGCCGGTGTCAACTCCGCCGCCCTGCAGATCTCCGACGCCCTGTCCAACATCCTGCTGCTCGCCGCGGGCGGCGCCGCCTTCGCGGCCCTGGGCGGCGGCTCGGCGGCCGTCTCCTCGACGGCGACGGCCACCGCCACCGAGGCGCACCCGGCGGCGTTCGCCGCGGTGTTCCTGCCGATGGCGGGCGTGGCCCTGGTGGGGGCGTGGGTGACGACGCGGCTGCGGGCGAAGTGAGGACGACCGGTGGGCGCCGGCCCTCGCGTACGGCGGTGCGGTAGGCGCCATGTGAGCTGGCTCCCATGTCCCGTGGCCGGGTGCGGTCCGCTCGGTGGCACCACCGGGCCGCCGGTAGGGTGGCTCGTCGTTTCCCGTAGCCGAGTCCAGCAGCGAACCGGAGACCGTGACTACCACCTCGCGACCGTCGCCCGCTTCCTCCCATCACCTGTCGCCCGCCTTCCCCGGCCGCGCCCCCTGGGGCACCGCCAACAAGCTGCGTGCCTGGCAGCAGGCCGCGATGGACAAGTACATCCAGGAGCAGCCGCGCGACTTCCTCGCGGTCGCCACCCCCGGCGCCGGCAAGACGACCTTCGCGCTGACGCTCGCCTCCTGGCTGCTGCACCACCACATCGTCCAGCAGGTGACGGTGGTCGCCCCGACCGAGCACCTGAAGAAGCAGTGGGCGGAGGCGGCCGCGCGCGTGGGCATCCGGCTGGACCCGGAGTACAGCGCGGGCCCGCTGGGCCGGGAGTACCACGGCGTCGCCGTGACCTACGCGGGCGTCGGCGTGCGCCCCATGCTGCACCGCAACCGCGTCGAGCAGCGCAAGACCCTCGTCGTCCTCGACGAGATCCACCACGCCGGCGACACCAAGTCCTGGGGCGAGGCCTGCCTGGAGGCGTTCGAGCCGGCGACCCGCCGGCTGGCGCTCACCGGCACGCCGTTCCGCTCCGACACCAACCCGATCCCGTTCGTGCGGTACGAGGAGGGCGCCGACGGCATCCGCCGCTCGGCCGCCGACTACACCTACGGATACGGCTCCGCCCTCGCCGACGGCGTGGTCCGCCCGGTGATCTTCCTCTCCTACAGCGGCAACATGCGCTGGCGCACCAAGGCAGGCGACGAGGTCTCGGCCAAGCTGGGCGAGCCGATGACCAAGGACGCGATCAGCCAGGCCTGGCGGACCGCGCTGGACCCCCGCGGCGAGTGGATGCCCGCCGTGCTGCGCGCCGCCGACCAGCGGCTGACCGAGGTCCGCAAGGGCATCCCGGACGCCGGTGCGCTGGTCATCGCCTCCGACCAGGACTCCGCGCGGGCCTACGCCAAACTGCTGCGCGAGATCACCGGCAGCAGCCCGACCGTCGTGCTCTCCGACGACACCGGGGCGTCGAAGAAGATCGAGGAGTTCAGCAAGAACGACGACCGCTGGATGGTCGCGGTCCGCATGGTCTCCGAAGGCGTCGACGTGCCCCGGCTGGCGGTCGGGGTGTACGCCACGACGATCTCCACACCGCTGTTCTTCGCCCAGGCCGTCGGCCGTTTCGTGCGCTCCCGCAGACGCGGGGAGACCGCGTCCGTGTTCCTGCCGACCATCCCCGACCTGCTCTCCTTCGCCAACGAGATGGAGGCCGAGCGCGACCACGCCCTGGACAAGCCGAAGAAGGAGGGCGAGGAGGACCCGTACGCCGAATCCGAGAAGGAGATGGAGGAGGCGAACAAGCAGCAGGACGAGAACACCGGCGAGCAGGACATGCTGCCCTTCGAGGCGCTGGAGTCCGACGCCGTCTTCGACCGGGTCCTCTACGACGGCGCCGAGTTCGGCATGCAGGCCCATCCCGGCAGCGAGGAGGAGCTGGACTACCTCGGCATCCCGGGCCTGCTGGAGCCCGAACAGGTCCAGCTGCTGCTGCAGAAGCGCCAGGCCCGGCAGATCGCGCACAGCCGCAGGAAGCCCGCCGACCAGGCCGACCTGCTCGAACTGCCCGCCGACCGGCGGCCGGTGGTGACCCACAAGGAACTGATGGAGCTGCGCCGGCAGCTCAACAGCCTGGTCGGCGCCTACGTCCACCAGAGCGGCAAGCCGCACGGCGTCGTCCACAACGAGCTGCGCCGGGTGTGCGGCGGCCCGCCGACCGCCGAGGCGACGGCCGGTCAGCTGCGTCAGCGCATCGCCAAGGTGCAGGAGTGGGCGACCAGAATGCGGTGACCTGGTGACCTGGTGACCTGGTGACCGGATACCGGCGCCCGGTGCCTCACCGGGCGCCGTACGTACCGGGACGAACACGCCCGTGTGGCACCGGCCGGTGACCGGATTCTGGACGACGTCTTCCGCTCAGCGAACCGGCTTCGCTAAGGTCCGGCTACGCACACGCCCCGTGGCGACACCGCCTCGGAGCGCAGCCGTGAAGCGACCTTGCGTCCGGGGCGGCCCGGACGGCCGGCCGATCGGTGGCCTTCGTCGCGTGTCACCGACGGGGACTCGGTGACGTACCCGCCGCGAAGAGCGCCGCCGACCTCACCACCGAAGGAGTGGGCGTCGTGACCGCGGAGACCTCTCAGACGCTCGACCGGGGACTGAAGGTTCTCAAACTCCTGGCCGACACGGACCACGGGCTGACCGTCACCGAACTGTCCCAGCGGCTCGGCGTGAACCGGACCGTGGTCTACCGGCTCCTCGCCACCCTGGAACAGCACGCCCTGGTCCGCCGTGATCTGGGCGGGCGGGCCCGGGTCGGGCTCGGCGTGCTGCGGCTGGGACGCCAGATGCATCCGCTGGTGCGCGAGGCGGCACTGCCCGCGCTGCGTTCCCTCGCCGAGGACGTCGGGGCCACGGCGCATCTGACCCTGGTGGACGGGGCGGAGACGCTCGCGGTCGCCGTGGCCGAACCCACCTGGACCGACTTCCACGTCGCCTACCGTCCCGGCTTCCGGCAGCCCCTGGACCGGGGTGCCGCGGGCCAGGCCATCCTCGCGGCCCGCCGTCACGCGACGGGCGACCCCGGCTACACCGTCACCGACGGCGAGCCGGACACGGGCGCCTGCGGGGCGGCCGCACCCCTGCTGGGGGTGACCGGGATCGAGGGCAGCGTGGGCGTGGTGATGCTGGCGGACCGCGTGCCCGAACGGGTCGGGCCGCGGGTGGTGGAGGCCGCCCGCGAGGTGGCGGAGGCGCTGCGCTGACACCGGCGGACGGCGGCAGCGCACCGGGTCGGCCGGGCCCCGGCCCGAGCCCGGCCGCAACCGGTCGTCGCGTAGATTGACCCTGTGTTCTCTCGCCTCACACGCCTGCAAACCCTCGGTGTCTGCGCGCTGCCCGTCGTGGGCCTGATCGGGGCGGCGGTGCTCGCGCCGCTGCCGTTCTCGGTGGCGCAGCCGGGGGCGACGGCGGACGTGCTCGGCAGCTTCCGGGGCAGCCAGGTGATCACCATCAGCGGTGCGCCCGTGCGCCGGACCACCGGGCAGCTGCGGATGACCACGATCGAGGCCACCAGCCCGGACACCCGGGTGTCGCTGGGACACGTGCTCGACGGCTGGTTCGCCTCGGACCGCGCGGTCATGCCGCGCGACGCGGTCTACCCGAGCGGGGACGACGTCAAGGAGATCGAGCAGCACAACGCCCAGCAGATGCGGCAGTCCCAGGACGCGGCCACCCAGGCCGCCCTCGGCTACCTCGGCCTCGACAGGGACAAGGACATCAAGGTCTCGCTGAAGCTCGCCGACGTCGGCGGGCCCAGCGCGGGCCTGCTGTTCTCGCTGGGCATCGTCGACAAGCTGCACGGCGACGGCACCGGCGGCGACCTCTCCGGCGGCCGCACCGTCGCCGGCACGGGCACCATCAGCCCCGACGGCACGGTGGGCCCGGTCGGCGGGGTCTCCCTGAAGACCCGGGCCGCCCGCCGCGACGGCGCCACCGTCTTCCTGGTCCCCCGCGCCGAGTGCGCCGAGGCGCGCGCCGAGCTGCCCAAGGGGCTGCGCCTGATCCCGGTCACCACGCTCAAGGGCGCGGTCGGCGCCCTGACCGCCCTGAACAAGGGCGGCCGGGTCCCCAGCTGCTGACCGGGCGCCGGGCACGCCCGCAGCACCGCCGCGTCACTCCTGGGCGGCCTGCTCCACCAGGGGGATGACGCGCAGCGGCACCGGGTTCTCCATCACGATCGCCGTGGAGGCACGGACGATGCCGTCGATGGCGACCACCCGGTCGATCACCCGCTGCAGATCGGCGTTGGAGCGGGCGACCAGACGGCAGAGCATGTCGCCGGTGCCCGTGGTGGTGTGCAGCTCCAGCACCTCGGGGACGCCGGCCAGATGGGCCCGCACCTCGGCGCCCTGGCCCTGCCGGATCTGCAGGGTCGCGAACGCCGTCACCGGGTAGCCGAGGGCCGCCGGGTCCACCTCGGGGCCGAAACCGCGGATGACGCCCCGGGCGAGCAGCCGGTCCAGACGGGCCTGCACCGTCCCCCGGGCCACCCCCAGCCGCCGTGACATCTCCAGCACGCCGATGCGCGGCTCGCGCGCCAGCAGCACGATGATCCGGCCGTCCAGGTGATCGATCGCCATGGCACGCCTCCAGGATGGTCATCCTGTACAGAAAGCCCGCTGAAACCCGTGTCTCACCGGACAGATTGCCCAGTGGATGCACGAACTATTGCGCACCTTGCGGACCCGGGTGACCCTGCGAATATGACACAGACCACACAGCACGCTCCCGACGTGACCGCTCGGCAGGCCGATCCCTTCCCGGTCAAGGGGATGGACGCGGTCGTGTTCGCCGTGGGCAACGCCAAGCAGGCTGCGCACTACTACTCCACCGCCTTCGGCATGCAGCTGGTGGCCTACTCCGGACCGGAGAACGGCAGCCGCGAGACCGCCTCGTACGTGCTGGAGAGCGGCTCCGCCCGCTTCGTGTTCACCTCGGTGATCAAGCCCGCCACCGACTGGGGCCGCTTCCTCGCCGAGCATGTGGCCGAGCACGGCGACGGCGTGATCGACCTCGCCATCGAGGTCCCCGACGCGCGCGCCGCCCACGCCTACGCCACCGCGCACGGCGCCCGCTCGGTGGCCGAGCCGTACGAGCTGAAGGACGAGCACGGCACCGTGGTCCTCGCCGCGATCGCCACCTACGGCAACACCCGGCACACCCTGGTCGAACGCTCCGGCTACGACGGCCCCTACCTGCCCGGCTTCGTCGCCGCGCGGCCCATCGTCGAGCCCGGCGAGCGCTTCTTCCAGGCCATCGACCACTGCGTCGGCAACGTGGAACTCGGCCGGATGAACGAGTGGGTGGACTTCTACCACAAGGTCATGGGCTTCACGAACATGAAGGAGTTCGTGGGCGACGACATCGCCACCGAGTACAGCGCGCTGATGTCGAAGGTCGTGGCCGACGGCACCCGCAAGGTCAAGTTCCCGATCAACGAGCCCGCCCCGGGCAAGAAGAAGTCCCAGATCGACGAGTACCTGGAGTTCTATCGCGGTGCCGGTGTCCAGCACATCGCGCTGAGCACCAACGACATCGTGAAGACCGTCCGGCAGATGCGCGCCGCCGGTGTCGAGTTCCTCGACACCCCCGACGCCTACTACGACACCCTCGGCGACTGGGTCGGCGACACCCGGGTGCCCGTCGACACCCTGCGCGAGCTGAAGATCCTCGCCGACCGCGACGAGGACGGCTATCTGCTGCAGATCTTCACCAAGCCGGTCCAGGACCGCCCGACCGTGTTCTTCGAGCTGATCGAGCGGCACGGCTCCATGGGCTTCGGCAAGGGCAACTTCAAGGCCCTGTTCGAGGCCATCGAGCGCGAACAGGCCCGCCGCGGCAACCTGTGACCGCCCCGCCCCGCCCCGAGCGAGCGCACCCCGGCGCACCCGCGCGGGGCGGGAAGCGCACGCCGCAGGGGGTTCACACCGGCGCCCCCGAGTGCAACGCTGTGATCATGAGCCGTAGCCAAGCCGCACCCGACGGGGTGGACAGCACCCTCACCGACCGGCTCCTCGCGGGCCTGCCGGCCGACGCGGTCGTCACCGACCCCGACATCACGGCCTCCTACGCCCACGACATGGCGAGCTTCTGCCCGTCCGGCTCCCCGGCCGTCGTGGTGCTGCCCCGCACCGTGGAAGAAGTGCAGCATGTCATGCGCACCGCCACCGAGCTGCGGGTCCCGGTCGTCCCGCAGGGCGCCCGCACCGGCCTGTCCGGCGCGGCCAACGCCTCCGACGGCTGCATCGTGCTCTCCCTGACCAGGATGAACCGCATCCTGGAGATCAACCCCGTGGACCGCATCGCGGTGGTCGAACCCGGAGTCGTCAACGCCGACCTGTCCCGCGCGGTCACCGAGCACGGCCTGTACTACCCGCCGGACCCCTCCAGCTGGGAGATGTGCACCATCGGCGGCAACATCGGCACCGCCTCCGGCGGCCTGTGCTGCGTGAAGTACGGCGTCACCGCCGAGTACGTGCTCGGCCTGGACGTGGTGCTCGCCGACGGACGCCTGCTGTCCACCGGCCGCCGCACCGCCAAGGGCGTCGCCGGCTACGACCTCACCCGCCTCTTCGTCGGCTCCGAGGGCTCGCTCGGCATCGTCGTCCGGGCCGTCCTCGCCCTCAAACCGAAGCCGCCGCAGCAGCTGGTGCTCGCCGCCGAGTTCCCCTCCGCGGCCGCCGCCTGCGACGCGGTCTGCCGGATCATGGCCGGCGGCCATGTGCCCTCGCTGCTGGAGCTGATGGACCGCACGACGGTCAAGGCCGTCAACGACCTCGCCCACATGGGCCTGCCCGAGACCACCGAGGCCCTGCTGCTCGCCGCCTTCGACACCCCCGACCCCGCCGCCGACCTCGCCGCCGTCGGCGCGCTGTGCGAGGCGGCCGGCGCCACCGAGGTCGTCCCCGCCGACGACGCCGCCGAGTCCGAGATGCTGCTGCAGGCCCGGCGGCTGTCGCTGCCCGCCCTGGAGGCGGTCCGCGGCACCACGATGATCGACGACGTGTGCGTGCCGCGCTCCCGGCTCGGCGACCTGCTCGACGGCATCGAACAGATTGCCGAGAAGCACCGGCTCACCATCGGTGTCTGCGCCCACGCCGGCGACGGCAACACCCACCCGACGGTGTGCTTCGACGCCCAGGACCCCGACGAGTCCCGCCGGGCCCGCGCGTCCTTCGACGAGATCATGGCGCTCGGACTGCGGCTCGGCGGGACCATCACCGGCGAGCACGGCGTGGGCGTGCTGAAGAAGGAGTGGCTGGCCCGCGAACTCGGACCGGTCGGGCTGGAGGTCCAGCGAGCCGTCAAGCAGACCTTCGACCCGCTGGGCATCCTCAACCCCGGCAAGCTGTTCTAGGAAGCCCGCAGGCCCCCTTGGGCGCCCTCAGGGCCCCTTCCGGGGCGCCCGCGGGCCCGCGCCTCACGGGGCGAGCAGCCCCGCCAGCTCCTCGTCGATGCCGAGCCGGTCGCCCTCGCTGCCCGGCGGCACCACACGCAGGGTGTGCTCCAGCCACTGGGCCACCGGTGCCGCCGGCGCCTCCAGCAGGGCCTCACCGGCAGGGGAGTCGAGCGCGATCACCACCACGCCGTGGCCGTCGGCCTGCGCCGGCCACACCCGCACATCCCCCTGCCCGCAGGGCCGGCACATCCCCTCCACCAGCAGATCCCGCGCGAACGCCCAGTGCACGGGGCACGCCGAGTCGACATGGAAGTCGATGTGCACGGCGTACGGGTCGGCGGTGCGGTACCCGAGGCGGGCCCGCACGGGAACCGCCCGGCCGGCCGACACGATCAGCTGCAGTCGCAGTTCCCGCTCCACCACGGTGTGCTTCACGCTTCCTCGTTCCTCTCCGCTCAGGACGCGTCCGTGCGTCCTGTGGCCCTGGCGGCACGCGCGGCGCGGTCACCGGTGTGCCGTACGGGTCCCGGGCGGACCCGTACGAGCAGAGAGGCGCACGGGACGGCCGGCATTACGCGGGTTGACGAAACTTTTTTCCGCACCGCCGGTCCGCGGCGGCGTCCGGCAGCCGTGCCGCCTGCGCCGACGTGCGGTGAAGCACCTGTACGGGGATGCCCGGAAAGAAGTGGGCCGGGTGGGACGGGCGGTGGCGCGCGCGCCGGTCTGATAGATGTGGATCCCCCGATACCACCCCCGAGCAGATACGGGACGACGGACATGAGCGCCCCAACCCCGGCACCCGGTGACGAACGGCCCCGCGAGGGGTACTACCCGGACCCGTCCATCCCTGGCTACGTCCGGTACTGGAACGGTGCCGCCTGGGTACCGGGCACCAGCCGGCCCGCCCCTGCCGACGGCGAGCCGCTCAGCCCGCCGCCCGGGGTGCGCCCCGCGACGGCGCCCGAGCCCGCCCCCTCGAGCGAGGAGACCGGACCGCACTACCTCGACGAGGAACCGGTGACCGAGTCCGGCGCCTCACAGGAGGCCCCCGCGGACGGCGGTGACCGCGGATCCGACGCCACCTGGAAGGCCCCGGCGGCGTCCGCCCCCCGAGCGGCCGGCACCGACGCCCCGGCGTCCGGCACGGCCCCGGCGTCCGGCACGCGGGACGGCGACGCCGGCGACGGACAGGGACAGCCGGCGCCGGCCCCGCAGCAGGAGCAGGCCCAGCCGCCCGCGTCGCGGAAAGCGCCGGCCGACCCCGCCCATACCTTCGTGCTGCGCCGCCCGGTGACCGACGGCACCGCCGAGGCGCCGCAGGACGCGGACCGGGCCGTGCCCGGCCGGCCCGAACCCCAGGCGGACGAGGGCACCATGACCTTCCGTCAGGTACCCCGCCCGGCCCGCCCGCAGGACGCGGCACAGGGACAGCCGTCGGTGCCCGCCCAGGCATCGCCGGCGGCGGCCGGCACCCCGGACGGTGCGGCCGGCACGCCTGCACAGGCGCCCGCCGCGGGCCCGTTCCCCGGCGTTCCCGCGCAGAACGCCGGACCGGGACAGGGCGGTGTGCCCGGGCAGACCGGGCCCGCCCCGTTCCCGCACGCCTCCGCCTCGCCCGCCCCCTCGCTGCCCCAGCAGGCGGGCGGGCCGCACCCGTCCGCCCCTGCCCCGGGCCCCCTGCCCACCTCGGTGACCGGCGGGCCCGGCGGAGGGCAGGCCGCCTGGGCGCAGCAGGTGCAGCAGCTCGCCGGGACCAGGACGGCGGCCGAGGACCAGCCCGTCGTGCCGTGGAAGCCGCCGGTCGAGGACCCGTTCCAGGCGGCCGCCCGGCAGCAGGCGGCGGCCCGCCCCGCCTCTCCGGGCAAGCGGCTGCTGGCCCGCCTCGTCGACTCGGCCGTCGTCGGGGCCGTCACGGCGGCGGTCGGTGTGCCGCTCGGCATCCAGGCCGCCGGCCACATCGACGACAAGATCGAGGCGGCCCGGCAGTCCGGCCGGACGGTCACCGTCTGGCTGCTGGACGGCACCACGGCGACGTACCTCGGCATCGTCCTCGCCGTGCTGCTGGTCTTCGGCGCCCTCTACGAGGCGCTGCCGACGGCCAAGTGGGGCCGCACCCTGGGCAAGAAGATGTGCGGTCTCCAGGTGCGCGACATCGAGGCCCACGAGGTGCCGTCCCTCGCCCAGGCGCTGCGCCGCTGGCTCGTCTACAGCGTCCCCGGGATCCTCGTCGTCGGTGTGGTGGGCGTGGTGTGGTGCCTGTTCGACCGGCCGTGGCACCAGTGCTGGCACGACAAGGCGGCGCACACCTTCGTCGCGGGGTGACCAGGACGGCGTAGAAGGCGGGCGGGGCGTCATCCGTCCGGCCGCTCGCCGGATGCGGCCGGGCCGGCTTCGCGGTCGACTCGGCCCATGAGCACCGAACCGCCCGCCGGCTCCGCACCACCCCCCGGCTCCGGACCTCCGCCCGGCGGCCCGCCGCCCTCGGGTGGCGGGCCGTACGACGGCGGCCGCGGCGAGCCCCCGCCCGGCGGCGACCCTCACGGCACGGGCGGCCCGTACGGCGGTGGTCCGTACGGCGGCGGGGGTTCCCACGGCGGCGGAGGTCCGTACGGCGGCGGCCCGAACGAGCCGGACCCGCTCGCCGGCATGCCTCCGCTCGCCGACAGCGCCCGACGCACCCTGGCCCGGATCGTCGACCTGGTCCTGGTGGGCATCGTCGTCTGGCTGATCACCTGGGCGCTGAACGTCAACGAGTACATGATGAACGCCGATCAGGTGCAGGTGGGCAGGTCGCTGACCCAGTCGGCGGTGGGCGCGGTGCTCTACCTGGCCTACGACACCTTCCTGACGTCCTGGTCGGGCCAGACCCTCGGCAAGCGGCTGATGGGCATGCGGGTGGCGAACCTGAAGGACGGCACGACACCGTCGGTCGCCGTGTCGCTGGCGCGTGCGGCGGTGCTCTGGATCCCGTTCTGGTTCTGCTGCGCCTGCGTGTGGCTGGCCGTGTGCGGCGGCTGGTCGTTCTTCGACCGGCCCTACAAGCAGGGCCTGCACGACAAGGCGGCCCGGACGGTCGTGGTCAGCACCTCGCGCTGAATCGGCGACAGCGATCCGGCCGGACGCGGCACACGGCGGAGGCGATCCGGCCGGATGGACGCCTGACGAAGCCGGATGGACGCCTGACGAAACAGCCTCGACCGTGGACGCCCGCAGCGGCCGTCACGCCCCGGTCGAAGGTGACCGGAAATGATGCAACCGATGGAGAGAACTGAGCGGGTGTGACCGTCAGGCGGTCGGCCTCGGGCGCTGCCCCGGCAGCCGCGCTCCCGCGCCGACGGTCTCCCGCCGTTCCCGCACCCGAGCCGGCCCGGTGGGGCCGGCGGTCCCGTGCGTCCCGGCGCCCGTCGCGCCCGCCTTCGGCTGAGGCACCGTCAGCGCCACCAGCAGGCCGAGCCCCAGTGAGAGCAGGGCGACGACAGTGATCCCGAGGCCCGAGCGCGTCTGTGACAGCAGCAGCATGGCGAATGTCGAGACGATCACGGTGCAGGAGCCGTAGGCGAGCTGTGCGGCGGTCGGACGCGGCATGACGATCGTGTCCTCGGACGATTCGGGGGTGAGAAGGGGTGACGGCCTGGCTTTCCGCCGACTTCCGAGCGTTCCGGCAATCGACTCTGAACTTCTGCCTGCCCGAGCGGAACCGCCGGTAAGCCTCCCCTGACCTCCCGTGCCGGTGCACGGGGGGCGCACGGAGTCACACCGTGCCACCGGCCCGGCTCCACCTCCCCCTCACGCGGCGCACGCACCTCCCTCACGCCTGACGTCAAGCCAAGGTCCGCCGCGCATAGTGCACTTGTACTGTCCAAGTCAAGACCTGTCTTTTCTCTTAAACCTCTAGTCAAATGTCGTCACTTGACTACACGCGTTGATCGCGCGCGGACCGCATCGTGTCCACTGACGTCTCTTCCGTGCGCGGGCGCGTCAGGGGAGGACAGCAAGTGACCAGTAGACCCTGGACATTCAGAGCAGCGGCGATCGGTGTCGCGCTCGCCGCGGCCACCGCCACGTTCTCGACGTTCGCCGTCGCCGAGGCGGCCACCACCGGCGGCTCCGCCACCGCGCCCGCCACCGTCGACCGGCACGACCCCGCACCGGTCGAGCAGCACCCGCACGACCTGGACGGCCCGCTGAGCAGGACTCAGAGGGCCCAGCGCCAGGAGGCGTTGAACCAGCTCATCACCGGCAGGACCAAGGTGCAGGAGCGGCACGGGTCCAAGGTCGTCGGCCTGAAGGGCAAGAAGAAGGGCGACACCAAGTACGTCGAGCTGAGCCGGGAGAAGACCGACAAGATCTTCACCATCCTGGTCGAGTTCGGCGACCAGACGGACGCCAAGTACGGCG
Organism: Streptomyces thermodiastaticus; assembly: GCF_014656135.1. GTDB lineage: Bacteria > Actinomycetota > Actinomycetes > Streptomycetales > Streptomycetaceae > Streptomyces > Streptomyces thermodiastaticus. The sequence continues at coordinate 42,270 of NZ_BNBV01000027.1, read as the reverse complement.
GCACCCCCGGCCCGCTGCACAACCAGATCGCGGAGCCGGACCGGTCCAAGGACAACTCCACGGACTGGCAGGCCGACTACGACCAGAAGCACTACCAGGACCTGTACTTCGGCACGGGCAAGAGCACCGAGTCGCTGAAGAAGTACTACGAGAAGCAGTCCTCGGGCCGCTACTCGGTCGACGGCGAGGTCACCGACTGGGTCAAGGTGCCCTACAACGAGGCCCGTTACGGCAACAACGCCTGCGGCTCCACCACCTGCGCCACCGCCTGGGACCTGGTCCGCGACGGCCTGAACGCCTGGGTCGCCGACCAGAAGGCGGCGGGCCGCACCGACGCCGACATCAAGGCGGACCTGGCCCAGTACGACCAGTGGGACCGCTACGACTACGACGGCGACGGCGACTTCAACGAGCCCGACGGCTACATCGACCACTTCCAGATCGTGCACGCCGGCGAGGACGAGTCCGCGGGCGGCGGCGCGCAGGGCACCGACGCCATCTGGGCGCACCGCTGGTACGCCTACGGCACCGACGCCGGCGCCACCGGCCCCGACTTCAACAAGCTCGGCGGCACGCAGATCGGCGACACCGGCATCTGGGTCGGCGACTACACCATGCAGCCGGAGAACGGCGGGCTCGGCGTCTTCGCCCACGAGTACGGCCACGACCTCGGCCTGCCCGACGAGTACGACACCGCCGGCGGCGAGAACTCCACCGCCTTCTGGACCCTGATGTCCTCCGGCTCCTGGCTGGGCCGTGGCAAGGAGGCCATCGGCGACCTGCCCGGCGACATGAACGCCTGGGACAAGCTGCAGCTGGGCTGGCTGAACTACGACACCGCCAAGGCCGGTGTGAACTCCTGGCACAAGCTGGGCCTGGCCGAGTACAACACCAAGTACAAGCAGGCGCTGGTGGTCTCGCTGCCCGACAAGGCGGTCACCACCGAGGTCGTCACCCCGGCGCAGGGCGCCACCCAGTGGTGGAGCGGCAGCGGCGACGACCTGAAGAACACGCTGACCCGGACCGTGGACCTCACCGGCAAGAAGTCGGCCACCCTCACCCTCGACGGCTGGTACGACATCGAGGCCAACTACGACTTCCTCTACACCGAGGTGTCCACCGACGGCGGCGCCAACTGGACCGCCCTGGACGGCACGGTCGACGGTCAGCCGATCCCGCGTGACGGCAGCGACAAGCCGGCCCTGACCGGTTCCATCGAGGGCTACGAAAAGCTGTCGTACCCGCTGGACGCCTACGCCGGCCAGAAGATCCAGCTCCGCTTCCGCTACCAGACCGACGGCGGCGTGGCCCAGAAGGGCTTCGCGGCCGACGAGATCACCGTGACCGCGGACGGCGAGACCCTCTTCGCCGACGACGCGGAGAGCGCGGACGACGCCTGGACGGCGAACGGCTTCAGCCGGATCGGCGCGTCCTTCACCAAGGACTACGCGCAGTATTACATCGCCGAGAACCGGCAGTACGTGTCGTACGACACCACGCTGAAGACCGGCCCGTACAACTTCGGCTCGGCCGTGCGCCCGGACTGGGTGGAGCACTACGCGTACCAGAACGGCCTGCTGATCTGGAAGTGGGACACCTCCCAGCTGGACAACAACACCAGCGTCCACCCGGGCACGGGCCTGATCCTTCCCGTCGACGCCCACCCGACGGCGCTGAAGTGGTCGGACGGCACGCTGATGCGCAACCGCATCCAGGCCTTCGACGCCACCTTCACCCACGCCCGCACCGACGGCTTCACCCTGCACAAGAACGACGTCGCCACCAAGATCAAGCCGACGAAGGGGGTGCCGGTGTTCAACGACCACACCAGCACCTACTACGACCCGGCGAACCCGACCGGCAGTGTCAAGATCACTGACACCAACACCCGGATCGAGATCACCAAGGAGGCCTCCGACGGCTCCACCATCGAGCTGGAAGTCGGTCCCGCGACCAAGTAACGGGTAGAACCGCAGGTCAGACGCGCTTCGGCGGCAACCCTCTGGCGGGTTGCCGCCGATCGTGTTTAAGTGCCTGCGTGGTTTCCTTATTGACACCGAGCGGGACAGGGAAGTGAGCGCATGGCCGCAGGAGGGTTCTGCAAGCTTCCGAACGGCACCGTCGTGGTGGCCCTGAACCTGCCCGGCACCGTTCCCGACGGCATCGGCCAGGTCCGGGTCCTGGTGCACGCCCGGAACCGCGCACGGGCCCTGACGAGGCTGCGCAACCTGGGACTGCGCTCGGTCTACCTGCGCGGCAATGCCGCGCCGCCCACCCCCGACGAGGTGACCGCGGTCCTGCACCACCCCGACGGCCTGGTCTGGCGCACCGCGCCCGCCGGCAGCGTCGGCGGCCCCGAGCCGGCCATGGAACTGTGGCACCCCATCCGCGCCCTCCTCGGCCGCCCGGTGGCCGTCAGGCGGTAGCCACCCCGGTGACGGCGTCGGCTTCTCGTGACCCGGCTCGGGCCGCTCCGGGCTCGCCCGACGGCCCTCGTCGGCCCCTGGAGCATCCCAGGTCAGCCGGGTCAGCCCCTCGCGCAGCAGATGCTGCTCGGCGTCGCTGAGCACGCCGGTACGGACGGAACAGGAAATCTCGGCGGGCGATCCCGGCCGCCGGCCGAAGGGAGATCTCAGCCCTCGACGACGACCGGCTTCCCGGTGAGCCGCACGCCGGCCTCGCGCATCTCCTCGAGCGCCTTCTCGGTGGTCTCCCGGGCCACCCCGGCGGTCAGGTCCAGCAGCACCCGGGTGCGGAAACCTTCCCGGACCGCGTCCAGGGCGGTGGCCCGCACACAGTGGTCCGTGGCGATCCCGACCACGTCCACCTCGTCGATGCTCCGCCCTCTCAGCCAGTCGGCCAGCGGCACGCCGTTCTCCTCGCGGCCCTCGAAACCGCTGTAGGCGGCCTCGTAGGCGCCCTTGTCGAACACGGCGTCGATCGCGCCGGAGGCGACGGCCGGGGCGAAGTTCGGGTGGAAGCCCACGCCCTCGGTGCCCGCGACGCAGTGCGCCGGCCAGGTGTGGACGTAGTCGGGGTCCTCGGCGAAGTGCCCGCCCGGAGCGATGTGGCGGTCCCGGGTGGCCACCACGTGCCGGTAGCCGGCCGGGGCCTGGCCGATCAGCTCGGTGATCCCGGCGGCCACGTCGGCACCGCCGGCCACCGCGAGGCTGCCTCCTTCGCAGAAGTCGTTCTGCACGTCGACGACGATGAGGGCACGGCGCATGGGGGTGTTCCTTCGGCTGTCGGTCGGTGGGCGGATGCGGCGGGCGGCGGGCCGCGGGTGGCACGGGCGCGGAGGGCACGCGCTTCAGCAACCCGGGCGCCCCTGCACGTACTCGGTCGGAATGACGGGTTCCCCGCGGGAGAGCTGGATCGCCGACAGCGGCAGATTGGCGCGGGCCGCCTGGTGCCGGGCACGGGCCACGTCCAGCGGCTCGCGGCCGGTCACCTCGCCGGCCTTGACCAGCTGCACCAGCAGCTGGCGGTCGACCAGCTCGGCCGGCACCTCGCCGGTGCCCACCACCTCGGCCTCGGCGATCCCGTCCTTGTCCAGCCGCCGCGCCGCCCACTTGCGGCCGCCCAGGGAGAACTTGCCGCCGGTGGACCGCTTCGCCACCGGCTTCAGCGGCGCCCGCGGGTCGGCGGACTCGGCGCGGGCCACCAGCTTGTAGACCATGGAGCAGGTCGGGTGGCCGGAGCCGGTGACCAGCTGGGTGCCCACGCCGTAGGCGTCCACGGGGGCCGCCGCCAGCGAGGCGATGGCGTACTCGTCCAGGTCCGAGGTCACCACGATCTTCGTGTCCCTGGCGCCCAGCTCGTCCAGCTGCTGGCGCACCCGGTGGGCCACCAGCAGCAGGTCGCCGGAGTCGATGCGCACCGCGCCCAGCTCCGGACCGGCGACCTCCACGGCGGTGCGCACCGCCTCGGCGACGTCGTAGGTGTCCACCAGCAGGGTGGTGTCCCGGCCGAGGGAGGCCACCTGGGCCCGGAAGGCGTCCCGCTCGCTGTCGTGCAGCAGGGTGAAGGCGTGGGCGGAGGTGCCGACGGTGGGGATGTTGTAGCGGAAGCCGGCGGCCAGGTCGGAAGTGCTGGCGAAACCGCCGACGTAGGCGGCGCGGGAGGCGGCGACCGCGGCCAGCTCGTGGGTGCGGCGGGCACCCATCTCGATCAGCGGACGGTCCCCGGCGGCCGAGGACATCCGGGAGGCGGCGGCCGCGATCGCCGAGTCGTGGTTGAGGATCGACAGGATCACGGTCTCCAGCAGCACGCACTCGCCGAAGGAGCCCTCCACCCGCATGATCGGCGAACCCGGGAAGTACACCTCGCCCTCGGGGTAGCCCCAGATGTCCCCGGTGAAGCGGTAGTCGGCGAGCCATCGCAGCGTCGGCTCGTCCACGATCCGGCGCTCGCGCAGGAAGTCGAGGACGCCCGCGTCGAAGCGGAAGTTCTCCACCGCGTCCAGCACCCGCCCGGTGCCGGCCACGACGCCGTAGCGGCGCCCGTTCGGCAGCCGCCGGGTGAAGACCTCGAAGACGCTGCGCCGCTCGGCCGTCCCGGCCTTCAGGGCGGCCTGCAGCATCGTCAGCTCGTAGTGGTCGGTGAAGAGCGCCGTCGAGGGAACGTCCACCGGCAGCCCAAGGTCCGCTGTGTTCATGATGCCCGATGCTACCCCCATTTCGTCATTCTGACGATTGTGGGTCTCTTCACGTCCCGTGGGCGGTCGCGCCTGGTGAACGGCGGGCGTCTCCGGCCGCTTCGGCGGAAATGTCCGGCCTCTTCACCCGGCCACCGCCCGCCCGTTTGTGCTCCTACCCCCCTGTGGTGGCAGCATGGGCCATGTGACGGCAGCCGCACCCATCGAGATCGAGAAGACCGAGTCGGCGCAAGAGGTCGACGCCGTACCCGAGCCGGACGTCCCCTGGGTGACGATCGTGCACAACGACCCGGTCAACCTCATGAGCTACGTCACGTACGTCTTCCAGACGTACTTCGGCTACACCAAGGACAAGGCCACCAAGCTCATGCTCGACGTCCACCACAAGGGCCGGGCGGTCGTCTCCAGCGGTACCCGCGAGGAGATGGAGCGGGACGTGCAGGCCATGCACGGCTACGGTCTGTGGGCCACCCTGCAGCAGGACCGCAGGTGAGGGAACCCCTCGTTCGAGGGCACCCCTCACCGCACCCAGCCGAGCAGCCCACCTTCGGACGGACCGGAAGCAGCGAACCCTTTTCATGCCTGGATACTTCGAACCGCTCCCCGACGGCGGCGCGGCCGTCGCCCTCGACACCGTCGAGATCTCCATCATCCGCTCCCTGACGGTGCAGCTGCTGGAGCTGATCGGCCCCGGCCCAGCCGAGGACAGCGGAGCCGACCCGCTGGCCGAACTGTTCGCCGAGGGTCCCAGCGAACCACCCTCCGACCCGGTGCTCAAACGCCTCTTCCCGGACGCCTACGGCGACCCCGCGGGCACGCCGCCCGGTGCGCAGGAGGCCGCCGAGCAGCGCGCCCGCTCCGCCGAGTTCCGCCGGTACACCGAGAACGACCTGCGCGCCGGGAAGCGGGAGAACGCGCTGGCGGTGGTCCGCACGCTGGACGAGCTGTCGTCCGCCGCGGGCGCGGGCCCGGCCACGCTGAAGCTGTCGCCCGAGCAGTCCCGGTGCTGGCTGGGTGCGCTGAACGACCTGCGCCTGGCGCTCGGCGCCCGGCTGGAGATCACCGACGAGGACGAGGCCGACGAGCTGTACCGGCTGCCGGACGAGGACCCGCGCAAGCCGTTGGTGATGGCCTACCTGTGGCTGGGCGGGCTGCAGGAGTCCCTGGTCGCCACCCTCATGCCCTGACCGGGGTCTCGTGCCCGTGACCGGCCGGAGGCCGGAAGATCCGCTTCCTCCCGCTCCGGGCGCTCTTGGCGGACCTGTCTGTCAAGTGTTCGCTCAGAGGACCCTCAATTTCGCATAACGATCCTATTACCGAGGTGCCCCCAAATGCCGCAGTCCGGTGGCATTTGGGTCGGTATGCCTGTGTGATCGGTCACAGGCCACGGGTGTGATCTCTGTTGCGGCCGTGATACATCTTCACGACCGCCCGGCGGACACCACCCATGCTCCGCCGGGTGCGCCACCAAGTCGACGACCGTCGGCAGGCACAGCTCCATCCAGTTCCGGGGGGATCGAGACCCGATCCGCGGCCGACGTCGAAGGTCCGGATCGGCATGGAGAAAGGCGCACCACATATGACCTCCGTGCAGGTCGAACAGCACAGCGACGGCAGCGAGGCCGTACAGGGCGGCGAGGGGTATCAGCGCGGGCTCGGCGCCCGGCAGATCCAGATGATCGCCATCGGCGGTGCCATCGGCACCGGCCTGTTCCTCGGCGCGGGCAAGGGCATATCCAAAGCCGGCCCCAGTCTGATCCTGGCCTATGCCATCGCCGGCTTCGTCATCTTCCTGATCATGCGGGCGCTCGGCGAACTGCTGATGTACCGCCCGGTTGCCGGTTCCTTCTCGGAGTACGCCCGCGAGTTCATCGGTCCCTTCGCCGGTTTCGTGACCGGATGGACCTACTGGCTGTTCTGGGTGGTCACCGGCATCACCGAGGTCACCGCCGCCGCTTCCTACATGACGTACTGGTGGGACATCCCCCAGTGGCTGTCGGCCCTGGTGTTCACCGTCGTGCTCTACGGCGCCAACCTGATCTCCGTGAAGCTCTTCGGCGAGCTGGAGTTCTGGTTCTCCATGGTCAAGGTCACCGCGATCATCGGCATGATCCTGATCTGTGCCGGCATCCTCACGATCGGCTTCTCCGACGCCGGTGACACCGCCTCCCTGACGCACCTGTGGGACCAGGGCGGCTTCTTCCCGCACGGCGTCGGCGAGTCGCTGATGACCCTGCAGATGGTGATGTTCGCCTTCCTCGCCGTCGAGCTGGTCGGTGTGACCGCCGGCGAGTCGAAGGACCCCAAGACCGTGCTGCCCCGCGCGATCAACACCGTGCCCTGGCGCATCGCCGTCTTCTACGTGGGCGCCCTGATCATGATCCTGTCGGTCGTGCCGTGGACGGCCTTCCAGCCCGGCGTGAGCCCCTTCGTCGCCGCCTTCCAGAAGATGGGCCTGGCCGCCGGCGCGGGCATCGTCAACTTCGTCGTCCTGACCGCCGCGCTGTCCTCCTGCAACTCCGGCATGTACTCCACCGGCCGCATGCTGCGCGACCTGGCGCTGAACAACCAGGGCCCGAAGTTCTTCACCCGGCTGACACCCAGCGGCACCCCGCTGATCGGCACCACGTTCTCCGCCGCACTGATGCTGGTCGGCGTGTGGATCAACTACCAGTGGCCGGGCAAGGCGTTCGACTACGTCGTGTCCTTCGCCACCATCTCCGGCATGTGGGCCTGGATCGTGATCCTCATCAGCCACATGCGCTACCGTGCCAAGTCCGACCGCGGTGAGCTGCCCCGCTCGGACTTCCGCGCCCCGGGCGGCGTGCTCGCCAGCGCCTTCGCGCTCGCCTTCATCGCCCTGGTGATCGTGCTGATGGGCATCGACAAGGACGCCCGGATCTCGCTGTACTGCGCGCCCGTGTGGGCTGTGATCCTGGGCGTCGGCTACGCGGTGCTCCGCGCCCGCAACCCGGAGGCGGCGGCCTTCCGCAAGCGCTGAGCCGCCTTCGCCGAGCCACCTTCCAGGACGTCCAGCGGGAGGCGGGCTTCTCGTCCCGCCCCCGTTGCCGCTCAGGACGTCCGGCATCCGGGCCGTTCCGTACCACGCACCGGTACGGAACGGCCCGTTCTTTTCGTCCCCCGGCGCCCGGACCCGCGCTGCGCGGAGCCGGAGGGGCGTGAAACCCGTCACCCGCGCCGCCCCCTCGGGGCTGCTTATGCTGGCCGACATGCTGACCATCACCCAGGCGCTCTACGACCAGATCGTGGCCCACGCCCGCAAGGACCACCCCGACGAGGCGTGCGGTGTGATCGCCGGTCCCGTCGGATCCGGCCGCCCCGAGCGGTTCATCCCCATGCTGAACGCGGCGCGCTCGCCCACCTTCTACGAGTTCGACTCGCAGGACCTGCTCACGCTCTACCGCGAGATGGACGACCGCGACGAGGAGCCCGTGGTCATCTACCACTCGCACACCGCCACCGAGGCCTACCCCTCGCGCACCGACATCTCCTACGCCAACGAGCCGGGCGCGCACTACGTGCTGGTCTCCACCGCGGACACCGACGGTGCCGGCGAGTTCCAGTTCCGCTCGTTCCGCATCGTGGACGGCGAGGTCACGGAGGAAGAGGTCAAGGTCGTCGAGAGCTACTGATCCCACCTGTCGAACGAGCGCCGCTCACATCACGAGACCACATCCCGGGCCCCGAACCGGGAATCGTTACGATGTGAACATGGTTCTTCTCGACGTGAGCGACAAGGCGCCGGGCACCCTGCTCGTGGCGCGGCTGCACGTCGACCTGTGCAGGCTGGACAGCGCCCTGTGTTGACGCAGGGTGCTGCCGCCGTGCGGCCGCGAGCCGCGGCGCTCCCGCGGTGCCGAAGGCCCGGGCGGCCCCGGGCACGCGCCTGACCGAACCGACGACTCTTCCGACAGGAGCCCTGAGCCATGGCCATCGAGGTCCGCATCCCGACCATCCTCCGCCAGTACACCGACGGCCAGAAGGCGGTGGAGGGCGACGGGCAGACCCTCGCCGAGCTGTTCGACGACCTCGAGACCCGGCACCCGGGCATCAAGGCGCGCATCGTCGACGGCGACCAGCTGCGGCGCTTCGTGAACGTCTACCTGAACGACGAGGACGTCCGCTTCCTCGACGGCATCGGCACCAAGCTGTCCGACGGCGACAACGTCACGATCCTGCCCGCCGTCGCCGGCGGGATGGTCTGATCGGCATGCGGTACGACAACCCGCTGGCCGCGGTCGGCAACACGCCCCTGGTGCGCCTGCCGCGGCTGTCGCCGTCCCCCGAGGTGCGGATCTGGGCGAAGCTGGAGGACCGCAACCCCACCGGCTCGGTCAAGGACCGCCCCGCCCTGCACATGATCGAGCAGGCGGAGAAGGAGGGCCGGCTCACCCCGGGCTGCACCATCCTGGAGCCCACCAGCGGCAACACCGGCATCTCGCTGGCCATGGCGGCCAAGCTCAAGGGCTACCGCATGGTGTGCGTGATGCCCGAGAACACCTCTCAGGAACGCCGGGACCTGCTCGCCATGTGGGGCGCGGAGATCATCTCCTCCCCGGCCGCGGGCGGCTCCAACACCGCCGTCCGCGTCGCCAAGGAGCTGGCCGCCGAGCACCCGGACTGGGTGATGCTCTACCAGTACGGCAACCCGGACAACGCCGGCGCGCACTACGCCACCACCGGCCCGGAGATCCTCGCCGACCTGCCCTCGATCACGCACTTCGTGGCGGGCCTGGGCACCACCGGCACCCTGATGGGCGTCGGCCGCTACCTGCGCGAGCACAAGCCGGACGTGCAGATCGTCGCCGCCGAACCGCGCTACGACGACCTCGTCTACGGACTGCGCAACCTCGACGAGGGCTTCGTCCCCGAGCTGTACGACGCCTCGGTGCTCACCACCCGGTTCTCCGTCGGCTCCGCGGACGCGGTCACCCGCACCCGTGAGCTGCTGCAGCAGGAGGGCATCTTCGCGGGCGTCTCCACGGGCGCGGCGCTGCACGCGGCGCTCGGCGTGGGCAAGAAGGCGGTCAAGGCGGGCCAGAGCGCCGACATCGTCTTCATCGTGGCCGACGGCGGCTGGAAGTACCTGTCCACCGGCGTCTACACCGCGGCCACCACCGAGGAGGCCATCGAGACCCTGCAGGGCCAGCTCTGGGCTTAGCGCCCGCCCCGCAACCTCGTGCACCCAGGCCCTGGCCCATCCGTCCGGCCGGGGCCTCGGCGTGCGCGGGGGAGGGGTTCCTGATGTGCTGGAAGGACATCGCTCCGGCATCCGGCACGCCAGGAAGCCACCCGATGTCAGGCACACCTCAGACGTCCCCACCGGCGTCGCGCACACCGCCCGGTCCGTCACCGGGGCCCCACCGGTCAAGGAAGGCGGCCGTCCCATGCGTCCACCGGCGCTCCCGCCCCCGCACCGCGCACTCTCGCCGCGGCGACGGCACCGCCGCGGTCCGGCCGCGGTGCACGGGCCGGTGCGGCGGGCCCGGCGGGCGGAGCGGGCCGCGGGAGCCCGGACGTCCGGGGCGCACCCGCCTCCGGGCGGCTCACCCGGCCAGGTAGCGCACCTGGTCCCACAGCACCGGGTCCACCACCCCCACCCGGCGCTGGAAGTTCCACACCGGCACCTCGCGCACCTCGTCGGTCTGCAGAAAACTGGTCCGCCCCTGCGCGTCCCCCACCGAGCCGGGCGGCAGCGGGATCACCCCGGCCCGCTCGTCGTGGTACTTGCTGGTGATCCCGGCGACCCTCGCCCGCTTGCCGTGCACCGACAGCACCAGACAGGGCCGGTCCTTGACCGCCTGGCCCTCCCCGAGGGGGACGGCGACCCACCAGATCTCCGCCGGCTGCGGGCGGGCGCCCGGACCGGCCGGCCGTCCCGGTGCCCGCAGTCTGCGTCCCGCGGGCCGGCGGCTGCGTCCCCAGCCGTCGACGAGCGTGGCGACGAGCGCGAGCAGGACGAGCGCCGCGAGCGCCAGCCACCAGGACGTGTCCATACGAACGACGTTACCGGCGCGCGACACGCGGTGCGCGCCCTTGGCCCTGCCTCGTGCGCCGCACGTCCAGCCAAACCGGTGACAGCGCAGGTGAGTTCCCCCACAACGACCCCGGGAGAAGGGGCTACCGGCCGTTTCGCGCCTTACGCTCGACGGACCGCACGACCCCCGTCACCTTCTGTATGTTTCCCGTCAGCGGAGGTTTCTGTTCCATGAAGCTCACCGTCGTCGGCTGCTCGGGGTCGTTCCCGTCCGCGGAGTCGGCCTGCTCCAGTTATCTGGTCGAGGCCGACGGCTACCGGCTGCTGCTCGACATGGGCAACGGCGCCCTGGGCGCGCTGCAGCGTTACTGCGGTCTCTACGACCTCGACGCGATCTACCTCAGTCATCTGCACGCCGACCACTGCATCGACATGCTCGCCTACTTCGTGGCGCGCTACTACCGCTACGACGGCGGGCGCTGCGCCCCGCTGCCGGTCTACGGACCGGAGGGCACCGAGCACCGGCTGACCACCGCCTACGCCGACACCCCCACCGCCTCGTCCATGAGCGAGGTCTTCGACTTCCGCACGGTCAAGCCGGGCACCTTCGACATCGGCCCCTTCACCGTGCACACCGAGCGGGTGGCCCACCCCGTGGAGACCTACGCCATCCGCATCGAGCACGGCGGCCGGTCCCTGACGTACTCCGGCGACACGGGCGTCTGCGGTGCCCTGGAGGACCTGGCGCGCGACACCGATCTGTTCCTGTGCGAGGCGGCCTTCACGGACGGCAAGGAGGACATCCCCGACCTGCATCTCAACGGGCGCCAGGCCGGCGAGGCCGCCGCCCGGACCGGTGCCCGGCGCCTGGTCCTCACCCACATCCCGCCGTGGACCGATCCGCAGACCAACCTGGCCCACGCCCGCGCGGTCTGCACCGTCCCGGTGGAGCTGGCGGCGCCGGGGGCGACGTACGAGATCTGACGTTGTCCGTGCAGGTGCTGTCTCGTGAGGCACCCTGAACAGTGAGCATCAGATGTCCGCGGCCTGCTCGGCCCTCTGAAATCGATCGTTCCGAGGATCCGAGCGGGCCGCTGACCCCGGGACGTCAGCCAGCAGCCGGGCGAGCCGCGTCAGATCCTCACCCACGCCTTGCCCAGCACCCCGGGCGGTCGCCTCACGGTAAGCGGGCACAACCACCTCGTATCGTCCGCTCGCAAGTCCGAGCGACGCCTGCAGATCGAAAAGGCGAGCTACCAGGTGGCGGTTGGCGGGTTCCTCCTCTGCGCCGACCGACGCGATCCTGTCGACAAGAGCGGAGAGCGCCCCGAGAAGTCTGCTCGACTCCCAAAGGGTGCGGTAGTAGGTGGCCTCCACCGTCCGTCCGGCTTCGCCGAGCAGGGTCGTGTAGGTCATGAGGGCGTCGGCCTCACCGAGCCGCAGAGCCAGCTCGCACAACAATGCCCATGAATCGACGACTCGTTCCGTGCGGTATCCGGGAGGTCCGGCCGGAACGGTGGTGCCTGCTGCCTCGGCCAGCTGGGCGAATGCTGCTCGTACCTCTGCCGCGGAAGCCGACGTGAGGTCCAGGCCGTCGCGGATCTCGTAGAAGACCCACTTCGGGTTGTCCGGCTCCTCGGCGCGGCATAGCTTGTCCAGCTTGACGTACAGGTGCCGCTTGGCTCGCTGCTCGATCACCTCCGGAAGGTAGCCGGAGTGATCGAAACGAACGTCGATCTGGACGCGTGCCGGAGCGTAGCCACGCCTGTCGTAGGGATGTTCGTGAACACGTCCGCGAAAGCGGAAGGGGCCGTCCGCCGGTATGATGCGCTGCGTGTTGGTGTAGACGGGGCCGTCGACGTCGGCGATGACAGGAGAGACGACGAAGTCGTGGTCGCCGAGCAGGAAGTCGAGTGCCGAGAGAGCTCGCCGCAGCCGACCCGCGTGAGCGGACGTGAGAACCTCGTCGGCGTCCACATGGCACAGCCAGCCGTTGTTGTGGACCTCACGGAAAGCGATATTACGCTGCAGGGAGAAATCGTTAGCCCATGGGGCAGACACGATGCATGTGTCGGTGCGGGCTTTCATAGCCCGCGCAATGGTGGAGTCGGTGGAACCTGAGTCGATCAGAAGGCAGTGGTCGATGTCCTCGGCCAGCGCCGCCAAGCAACGTTCGATCCGTTCTTCCTCGTCCCGGGTGAGTACTACCGCGTAGACAGGGCGCGGGCTGTACGACATATACGCCGTCGCCAGCTCATCCGTATCTGATGACGGCAGTGCCACGTCAGCAAGGTCCAATGAAACCGAAGTGACCAGGCTGAGGTCGGAAGCAAGCTTGGATTGGCTGAACGGCCCGGATTCACGGACGAGGGTCAAGAGATCTGAGAACTTCATCTGTGCGAGAGATTCCTGTCGAGCGATCGGCCGCTGAACCCAGGGAATGTTCAGAATCGAAGGCAACATCCTGAACATGGCCATGCGACACAACTATCTTGGTGCCCTTGACGGAGCGGAGCCCTTCCCACACCCGGACGACGGTATCACGATCTATGCCGCTGAAGGTTTCATCGAACAAGTACACCTGCGGGCCATGAAGTATCGCGCGAGCAATCGAAAGGCGCTGAAGCTGGCCGCGCGACAGGCCTGATCCGGTCTCCTTCATCGGTTCGTCCAAGCCCTCGGGCAGGCTCTGTATCACGTCCAGGAAACATGCGATCCGGCATGCTTGAAGTATGTCGGCCGTGCTGCGTGGGACGCCGAGAGTGAGATTCTCCCGGAGGGACGCGGTCAGCAGAACCGGGGTTTCCGGGACATACAGGACGTACCGAGGCAGCTCGGCAGCCGAAACACGGCTGATTTCGGCACCACCGATGGTGATGCTGCCGTCATATGTGTGATGCATTCCCGCCAGCAGATTGAGGAGCGTGCTCTTGCCTGAGCCGTTCGCACCTCGAATCAGCATGGTTGTGCCGTACGGGATGTCAAGGTCGAATCCGCTAAGAGTGTCGTGCCGGGCACCGGTGTAACGAAAGCCCAGTGACCGGATCCGGATGTCGACTGGCTCCAAAGGGGTTTCGCATCCTCCGCCGACGGGGAGGGCGAGTCGGGCATCGTCCTGTTGGAAGGTCACGTCCCGGTATCGTCCCAGCGCCGCAGAGGTGCGCTGCAGGACGACTTGGAGAGAGGCCACGGAGTCCATCGCCCCCAGGAAGTAGCCGGCCATGGTCAGGAAACCGAACACTTGGCCGACGGTGAGTGAGCCGGACATCATGCGACCGAGGGCCACCCAGGCCGCTACTACCGTGAAGATGGTCTGACTGGCCACCTTGATCACGGAATTGAGATTCTCCTGGCGGCCGAGCCGAGTTTCTGCGGTGATCCTGCGATCCAGTGCCCGGATCATCCGGGAGAGAGCGAAGTCTCGCCTCCCGTACCCTGTGAACTCGGCGTAACCGTGCAGAACGTTGAGTGTTTCGGACTTCAGAGTGGCATCCCTCTGTAGCGACTCCTGTGCCGCATCGCGGATCCGCGGGAAAAGGATGACCGAGCTGACAACATTGACCGCAGTGGGCGGGAGAAGAAAAATGAACAAGGTTGGATGGGTAGCGAGGAGGTAGCTGCCGACCGAGAGGACGACGAACACGTCCACGGCCGCTCGTACAGAGGTACCCGTAATGACGCGCTGAATCTCCTGTACGTCATCGATGCGACTTACCAAGTCGCCGGCCCGGCGGCTCTTGAAGTATTCAGCCGGCAGACGCAGGAGCTTCCTCAGGTAACGTTCCGAGAGCTGTCGTTGCAGCGACTGGCTCAACGCCACTATGGCTCGGCCGCGTAGGAACTGGATGCCTGCTGCTGCTGCACCGAGTCCTATGAACTCGACGGACATGACCGCAAGCTCGTACCGAGAGCTCCCGCCCAGGACGTGGTCCACGGCTATCTGAACGAAGAGACTGTTCAGTAGAGCGACCAGTGCGACGATGACAGTGGCGATGAGGATGAGCGAAAGATGCCGCCAACGGGAGCGCAGGGTCTGCCACAGCAGTCCGTACGCGCCCGAGGCTCTGATCCGGGCTCCGAGAGGAAGCCGGGCTGCAGGGCGGTCGGTCACCAAAGCCTCTCCGTGAAAGACCTCGGCGAGGACCTCCGGTGCTATCCGCATGGGGCGCTGCAGCAGAGGGTCACTGACCACCATGTGCCCGCTGTCGGTGACCTCGTGGACGACAATGAAGTGCCGATAGCCGTCCTCGTCCAACAGAATGATTGTCGGACCGGCCAGTCGTGCGGCCCTGATCAATTCCGACATGTCCAGGCGCAGCAGTTCGCTGTCCACGCCGTAACCGCTCAGCACCTCGCGCAGGCGTAGCAGGTTGGAACCGCGCTCGCCGAGCCCCGTGGACTCTCGGAGGAGTGCCGCGTCCACAGCAATTCCGTGCCTAAGAAGGACGGTCCGCAGGCATGCCGGGCCGCAGTCGGTCTCCCCGGACTGATGAGTGTGGTACCTCTGCCACTTCACCGGACAACCCCTGGCCTAGACATGGGCGCGCCCGCCTCGGGACGAGGCGGGCGCGTATTTCCTATTACAGCTTGTCGCACCCCAGCGACTTCCAAAGCTGGTAGTAGTCGCCGTAGCTGCACGACATCGGGTTGCCGATCTGAGCGAAGATCCACTCGCACTGGGCGCGGCTCGGCGTCCCCTCACCCGATGCTGCTGCCGCCTCCTCGTCGGTAAGCGCGGTGAAATTCAGATCACGCAGAGCTTGCAGGCTCATCATTTCCCCACTCGTTGTCGGTATCAGCCGTGATCGGCTTGCAGTGAATCTAGGATGTTTGTGTGACGTGATCAACAGACGGTCGATGTGATCCTGATCACTGCAACCGTTTGGCTTGTAGAGGGATGGTGCGGCGGGGTTCAGTTGAATTATGTACTAATGATAAAGACCGGACCTCTGGGTAGTCAGAGGTCCGGGGCGCGGCACGTGGCTAGATTGCGTCGGCTTTGATGGCTTATTCCAGCTCCTCGTCGGGCTCTCGGCCCGGAGTTGGCAGATTGAACTTCGTGATGGCAACACGGAAGACTGTGTAATAAACTGCCGCGAAGCACAGTCCGACTAGGGCCAGACCCCATGGTTTGGTTGCGATGCCCAGATTCAGGAAGAAATCTACCGCTCCGGCAGAGAAGCCGAATCCGTCTTTCATTCCGAGTGCCCAGGTCAGCGCCATGGAAACGCCGGTCAGGACTGCGTGGATGCCGTAGAGGACGGGCGCGATGAACATGAACGTGAACTCGATGGGCTCGGTCACGCCGGTGACGAAGCTGGTGAGCGCAAGAGAGAGCATCATGCCGCTGACGGCCTTGCGTCGTTCCGGGCGGGCACAATGTGCCATGGCAAGGCATGCGGCCGGCAGGCCGAACATCATGACGGGGAAGAATCCCGTCATGAACTGGCCCGCGCTCGGGTCCCCGGCCAGGAAGCGCGCGATGTCGCCGCTCTTGCCATGGTAGTCGCCAGCCTGCAGCCAGGGGAACGAGTTTAGCAAGTGATGCATGCCGATCGGAATCAATGCACGGTTGGCGACTCCGAAGATTCCCGCCCCGACGGCCCCAGAATCGACCAGCCACTCGCTGAATCTGTGAAGACCGGTGCCGAGTACTGGCCAGATGTAGCCGAAGACGATGCCGATGATCAAGCCTGCTAGGGCCGACAAGATGGGTACAAGGCGGCGGCCGCCGAAGAATCCCGCCCAATCCGGCAGTTTTGTGCGATGGAAGCGCTGGTAGAGCAGTGCGACGGCGATTCCCATCACGACGCCGCCGAGGACCTTGGCATCCGCAGGGGCGGCCTGGTAGACGATCTTGCCGTCGATGGCTGTCGCCACTTTCGGCAGATTGTCGTCCGTGAAAGTGCCGAGCACGCTCTTGAATACCAGGTAACCGACGACTGCCGCGAGCGCTGTAGATCCATCGGACTTCTTGGCGAAGCCGATAGCGATGCCCACGGCGAAAAGCAGCGCCATGTTATCGAGAATGGCGTTGCCACCGGCCGTCATGAAGGACGCGATCCTCGTGAGGAAGTCCGGGAAGGACGGGCGGCCCAGCATGTCTGTGTTGCCGATGCGAACCAGAAGGGCGGCGGCGGGCAGGACCGCGACCGGCAGCATCAGACTGCGACCGATCCGCTGAAGCACGGCCATCGAACTGGCGCGGTTCCCTTTTTTCTTGGCCGCAGGAGCGGTGCTGGCCGTGGTCACTAGATCCTCCAGTCGGGCATGGCTGTGGTCTACACCACTCCCAGTGGTGTAGACCTGTTGTAGCACGACAGGGACGGGGAAGGAACCCGCGATTCAGCGACGGATCAGCTACCGTGCGTGCGCCCAGCGGGCCCGGTGCACCGCGACCTCTCAGGCCTTGGTGACGTCCTCCGTCTCGCCCTCGGGCTCCCGCCCCGGCGTGCGCAGACCGAACCGCGTGATCGCGAAGCGGAACACCGCGTAATAGACGACGGCGAAGCACAGCCCGATCGGCACGATCGCCCACGGCCGCGTCGCCAGGTGCCAGTTGATGACGTAGTCGATCAGGCCCGCGGAGAAGCTGAACCCGTCGCGCACCCCCAGCGCCCACGTCACCGCCATCGACACCCCGGTGAGCACCGCGTGCACCGCGTACAGCACCGGGGCGACGAAAAGGAACGAGTACTCCAGCGGCTCGGTGATCCCGGTGACGAACGAGGTCAGCGCCACCGACAGCATCAGCCCGCCGACCTCCTTGCGGCGCGCGGGCCGGGCGCTGTGCGTGATCGCCAGGGCCGCCGCCGGCAGCGCGAACATCATGATCGGGAAGAACCCCGAGGTGAACTGCCCCGCCTGCGGATCCCCGGCCAGGAACATGTTGATGTCCCCGTGCACCACCGTGCCGTCCGGCTTGGTCCAGCTTCCGAACTGGAACCAGATCGGCACGTTGAGGAACTGGTGCAGGCCGATCACCAGCAACGCCCGGTTGGCCAGCCCGAAGACACCGGCGCCCCACGCCCCGGCCGCGTTCAGCCACGCACTGAACGACTCCAGCGCCCGGCCGACCGGCGGCCACACCCACAGGCACAGCGCCGCGAACAGGATCGCCACGAAGGCCATGACGATCGGCACCAGGCGCCGGCCGTTGAAGAAGCCCAGCCAGTCCACCAGCCGCGTGCGGTGCAGACGCTGCCAGAAGAGAGCGGACAGCAGCCCCATCACGATGCCGCCGAAGATCCCCGGATTCTGGTAGGTGAACGCCGTCACCGTCCCGTCCGCCCCCTGGCACCCTGTGGCCATCGTCCTCGCTCCAGCCGGGCAGGCGAGGGGGAACTGGTGCAGCACGTTGTAGTAGACGAGGAACCCCACCACCGCCGCCAGCGCCGTCGAGCCGTCCGTCTTCTTCGCCATGCCGATCGCCACACCGACGCAGAACAGCAGCGGCAGACCCAGCTGACCGTCCAGCAGCGCCCCGCCTGCGCCCGCCATCACCTTCGACACGGCGCCCCAGCCGAGCCCGTCCGCGCCGAACACGTCCGGCTGGCCGAGACGGTTGAGGATGCCCGCGGCCGGCAGCACCGCGATCGGCAGCTGCAGGCTCCGGCCCATCTTCTGCAGTCCCTGGAAAGCCCTGTTCCATCGCTCGCGGACGGGGGAGACTCTGGCATCGGCGCTGTCGGCGGTCATCGGCGTCCTCCGCGTTTGGCCGGGGCGCGGGCCGTGGTGTAGACCAGTTGACGGACGGTTCCGCGTCGTGATGGCCAGCATGGGGCACCCACGGCACGACCGCTCGCGAAGATGGGCCACCTGTGGGTTACTGCGACATAGCGGTTCGGATCTAGGAGAAGAGACATGGCCAGCAAGGCTGAGAAGATCGTTGCCGGGCTCGGCGGCATCGACAACATCGAAGAGGTCGAGGGCTGCATCACCCGG
This sequence comes from Streptomyces thermodiastaticus, assembly GCF_014656135.1. GTDB lineage: Bacteria > Actinomycetota > Actinomycetes > Streptomycetales > Streptomycetaceae > Streptomyces > Streptomyces thermodiastaticus. The sequence goes on along the minus strand of NZ_BNBV01000027.1, from coordinate 23,671 downwards.
CTCCGCACCGAGGTCAACGACCCCTCGCTGGTCGACGAGGCCGCGCTCAAGGCCGCCGGCGCCCACGGCGTGGTGAAGATAGGCACCGCCATCCAGGTCGTCATCGGCACCGACGCCGACCCCATCGCCGCGGAGATCGAAGACATGATGTGAACCGGCACGGTTCACCGTCCAGGGGGCTCCTTCCGGTGCGGAGGGAGCCCCTTTGGCTCGGGGGACTAGGCTCGGCGCCATGTCTCGCATCGACGGCCGCACCCCCGAACAGCTCCGCCCCGTCACCATCGAACGGGGCTGGAGCAAGCACGCCGAGGGCTCCGTCCTCGTCTCCTTCGGCCACACCAAGGTCCTGTGCACCGCCTCCTTCACCGAGGGCGTGCCCCGCTGGCGCAAGGGCAGCGGCGAGGGCTGGGTCACCGCCGAGTACGCCATGCTGCCCCGCGCCACCAACACCCGCGGCGACCGCGAGTCCGTCAAGGGCAAGATCGGCGGCCGTACCCACGAGATCAGCCGCCTCATCGGCCGTTCCCTGCGCGCCGTCGTCGACTACAAGGCACTGGGCGAGAACACCATCGTGCTCGACTGCGACGTCCTGCAGGCCGACGGCGGCACCCGCACCGCCGCCATCACCGGCGCCTATGTCGCCCTCGCCGACGCGATCACCTGGGCCCAGGACAAGAAGCTGATCAAGCCCGGCCGCAAGCCGCTGACCGGCAGCGTCAGCGCCGTCTCCGTGGGCATCGTGGCCGGCGTGCCCCTGCTCGACCTGTGCTACGAGGAGGACGTGCGCGCCGACACCGACATGAACGTCGTGTGCACCGGCGACGGACGCTTCGTCGAGGTTCAGGGGACCGCCGAGGCCGAGCCGTTCGCCCGTGAGGAACTCGACGCCCTGCTCGGCCTCGCGGTCACCGGCTGCACCGAGCTGGCACGCATCCAGCGCACCGCCCTGGAGCAGTAGCCGGCACCGGCCGCCGCAGCGGCGGTCACGGCGACGCGCCGGTCCCGGGCGTACGGCACCCCCGCCGTGCGCCCGGCCCCCGGACCGGGGGACCGGCACGGTCGCGGACCGCACCCCTCCGCCCGCCCCCGGATACTGGTGGGCATGACCCGCTTGATCCTCGCCACCCGCAACCCCGGGAAGATCACCGAACTCAGGGCGATCCTCGCCGAGGCCGGGCTGCCCCACGAACTCGTCGGCACCGACGCCTACCCGGACGTCGCCGACGTGAAGGAGACCGGCGTCACCTTCGCCGAGAACGCGCTGCTCAAGGCGCACTCCCTCGCCCGGGCCACCGGCCTGCCCGCCGTCGCCGACGACTCCGGGCTCTGCGTCGACGTCCTCGGCGGTGCCCCCGGCATCTTCTCCGCCCGCTGGGCCGGCCGCCACGGCGACGACGAGGCCAACCTGCGCCTGCTGCTCGCCCAGCTCGCCGACATCGCCGACGAGCACCGCGCCGCCCACTTCGCCTGCGCGGCGGCCCTCGCCCTGCCCGACGGCACCGAGCGGGTCGTGGAAGGTCGGCTGCCCGGAGTGCTGCGCCGCGAACCCGCCGGCACAGGCGGCTTCGGCTACGACCCGATCCTCCAGCCGGAGGGCGAGAGCCGCACCTGCGCCGAGCTGACGCCCGAGGAGAAGAACGCGATCAGCCACCGCGGAAAGGCGTTCCGGGCCCTGGTGCCGGTGATACGGGAGCTGCTGGGCTGACACGGCCCGCGTACAAGTCGGGGGAGATGCCGGAAGAACCGGAAGAAGAGACAGGGGCCGTCCAAAGGGCGGCCCCTGCGGGGGTGCGGCCGGTGGGAGTCGAACCCACATGGGCAAACGCCCCGAGGCACCTAAAACCTCTGCTTATACCGTTCAGCAACGGCCGCGTGCGTGCCCATGCTACCGGGGGCGCCGCCGCGGTCCACGCCCGATGCCGCGGCTCGCCCCCCGTCGACTCCCGGGCACGCGGCGGCCGTCCGGCCCGCGTCAGATCCCCAGATCCTTGATGATCTTGGCCACATGCCCGGTGGCCTTGACGTTGTACAGGGCGCGCTCGACCGTGCCGTTCTCGTCCACGATCACCGTGGAGCGGATCACACCCGTGACGGTCTTGCCGTACAGCTTCTTCTCCCCGAAGGCGCCGTAGGCCTCCAGAACCTTCTTGTCCGGGTCGGACAGCAGGGTGACCTTCAGCGACTCCTTCTCCCGGAACCTCGCCAGCTTCTCCAGCTTGTCGGGGGAGATGCCGATCACGTCGTACCCGGCACCGGCCAGCAGGTCGAGATTGTCGGTGAAATCGCAGGCCTGCTTGGTGCAGCCGGGGGTGAGGGCCGCAGGATAGAAGTAGACGATGACCTTGCGGCCCTGGTAGTCGGCCAGCGACACCTCGGTGCCGTCGGCGTCGGGGAGGGTGAAGGCGGGGGCCACGTCCCCTGCCTGGAGTCGCTCGGTCATCGAAGGTCTTCTCCTCGCGCATGCCTGTACCGTCGCTGTCGAGGGTAACCGGGGGTGCCGACCGTGCGGTCGCGGCGCGAACTGACAGACTGTGCTCGACAGGCATCAGTGGACTTCGGAGGCGGTACGGTGGCGGACACGGCGGACACCAGAACACCGGCTGAGATCGAGGCGGACATCAGGCGCCGCCGCGAGGTACTGGCCGAGACGCTCGACGAGATCGGGATGCGGGTGCACCCCAAGACGATCGTCGGGGACGCGAAAGCCAAGGTCGTCTCCCACGTCGATCACACCTTGGGCCGGGCCTACGTCCAGGTCAACCGGGTGGTGAGCGAGGTGCGGTCGCAGTTCGTGGACGCGGACGGAGCGCTGCGCGTCGAGCGGATCGTGCCCGTCGCGCTGCTCGCCGTCGGAGTGGTCGGGCTGCTCACCCTGGGCGCCCGTCGGCGCCGGGACTAGCCATGGTCCGCCGGCAGGCTCCCGCGGCCGCCACCCAGCCGCGTCAGGACACGGTGAAGGCAGGTAGGTTCGAGGCGTGAGCGCCAACAGAAACGAGCAGAGCACCCACCACGACAAGCTGCCCATTCGCATGCTGCACGACCGGGTGCTCGTCCGGCAGGAGACGACCGAGGGCGAGCGGCGTACGGGCGGCGGCATCCTCATCCCCGCCACGGCCGCCGTGGGACGCCGCCTGGCCTGGGCCGAGGTCGTCGCCGTCGGGCAGAACGTGCGGACCGTCGAGCCCGGCGACCGGGTGCTGTTCGACCCGGAGGACCGGGCCCAGGTCGAGGTGCGCGGCACCGCGTACGTGCTCATGCGCGAGCGTGACCTGCACGCCGTGGCCGCGGACCGGTTCGAGGGGTCGGAGGACTCCACCGGCCTGTATCTGTGACCTGTCACCCCAGCGCACGCCGAAGGGGCCGGTGACCGTCCGCGGTCACCGGCCCCTTCGCCGTGTTGTTACCCTCGCAAGCGAACCCGACGAGACGCGCCGTACCGGGTCGAAGGCAAAGACGACGCATTGCTCTGTGCCATCCGTCCGGATCCGCGACGACGTCCGGCGTCGTCGCCCGTCGCCTTCGGGGGTGCCCGTCGTGGCCTGGGTTCTGCTGATCGTCGCCGGCCTGCTGGAAGTGGCCTGGTCGATCGGGATGAAGTACAGCGAGGGCTTCACCCGGCCCGTCCCGAGCGTGCTCACCGTCGCCGGGATCGTCGCGAGCATGCTGCTGCTGTCCCGGGCCACCCGCTCCCTGCCGATCGGCACCGCCTATGGCGTGTGGGTGGGGATCGGCGCGGCCGGTGCGGCGGTGCTCGGCATGCTGGTCTTCGGCGAACCGGCGACCGCCGCCCGGATCTTCTTCGTGTGCCTGCTCCTGACAGCGGTGGTGGGGCTCAAGGTGACCTCCGGTCACTGAGCCCCACCCGGCATGTGCCCGGGTGTTCCCGGGGACGGTCTTGCTACGGCTGGCCGACGAGGCCGGGGCCCGCGCCCGGGCCGCCCGGTCCCGCCGCACCGCCGGCATCGGTGCCGCCGGTGGCCGGCATGCCGCCGCCCGTGCCCGGACCGCCGCCGGTGTCCGCGCCACCGGTGGTCGACGTGGAGCCGCCGGTGGCCGGACCGCCGCCGGTGTCCGCGCCGCCGGTGGGCGGCGTGCCGCTGCCGGCGGTGTCACCCGCGGTCCCGGCCGTGCCGCTGCCCGGGGTGCCGCCGGTCTGGCCCGCGTCGCCCTGGCCCTGCCCCTGGACCTGGCCCTCCTGGCCCGGGGTGGTGGAACCGCCGGGGGTGTCCCCGCCGGGCGTGCCGGTGCCCGGCTCGTCGCCGCCCGGGGTCTGCGCGGAGCTGTCGCCGGGAACCGGCTGCATCCGGTCGGCGCCCGCCTGCATCCGCAGATCGAAGTCGTGCGCCGGGGTGCCCTTCAGCGCGTCCCGGGTGAACTGCGCCCAGATCTCCGCCGGCGCGCCGCCGCCGTTGATGCGGGGCAGGCCCATCGCGCCGTACAGCGACTTGTGGGCGGCGGTGTCCGGGTCCTGGCCCATCACCGACACCACGGTGGCCAGGTCGGGGGTGTACCCGGCGAACCAGGCCGCCGTGTCCTCCTCGGCGGTACCGGTCTTGCCGGCGGCGGGCCGGCCGGCCGCCTTGGCCGCGGTCGCGGTGCCGTTCTGCACCACGGACTGCAGCACGGCGGTGGTGGTGTCGGCGGCCTCACGGCTGATGGCCTGGGTGGTGGCCTGCTTCGGCAGGTTCACCGCCTCGCCGCCCTTGGTGATCTTCTTGACGATGGTGTAGGTGCCGTGCCGGCCGTGGTTGGCGAGCGTGGCGTAGGCCTGCGCCATGTCCAGAACACTGGCCCGGGCCACACCGAGCGCGATGGACGGGTAGGCGCTCAGCTCCGGGGTGTCCTTCGGCAGGCCCAGCGCGATCGCGGTGTCCTTCACCTTGGACGAGCCCACGTCGACGGCCATCTGCGCGTACACCGCGTTGACGGACTTGTCGGTGGCCTCGCGGACGGTGATGTTGCCGTAGGAGTGCTGGTCCTCGTTCTCCGGGGCGTAGTAGCCGGTCCAGCCGCGCACCGGGCGCTTGTTGGTGCCGTCGTAGGCGGTGTTCGGCGTGATCGGGCGGCCGTCCTGGGTCCGGGAGCCGTTCTCGACGGCCGAGGCCAGGACGAACGGCTTGAAGGTGGAGCCGACCTGGAAGTCCCGGCGGGTGGCGTTGTTCGTGTACTGCTGGACGTAGTCGATGCCGCCGTACATGGCCACCACCTCGCCCGTCTTCGGGTCGATGGCGGCACCGCCGGCCCGCACATAGCGGTCGACCTTGTTGTTCTCCTTGTCCAGCTTGTTCATCAGCTGGTCGTCGACCGCTTTGACGAAGGCGTCCTGCTTGTTCTTCTGCAGGGTGGTGGTGATGCGGTAGCCGCCGGTGGCCAGCTCCTGCTCGCTGAGGATGTGGTTCCGGTCCAGGTAGTCCTTCACCGCGCGGACGATGTAGCCGCGCTGGCCGGCCAGGCCGACCGGCACGGTGGCCTGCTTGGGCATCGGGAACGTCATCCCGGCCCGCTCGGAGGCGCTCAGCCAGCCCTTCTTGACCATGCCGTCCAGGACGTAGTTCCAGCGGGCCACGGCGGCGTCCTTGTTCTCCGGGTGGGCGACGACGTCGTACTCGCTGGGCGCGTTGACCAGCGCGGCCAGGTAGGCGGCGCGCGCCGGGTCCAGGTCCTTGGCGTCCATGCCGTAGTAGGCACGGGCGGCGGCCTGGATGCCGTAGGCGTTGCGGCCGAAGAAGCTGGTGTTCAGGTAGCCCTCGAGGATGTCGTCCTTGGACTTGCTGCGGTCCAGCTTGATCGCGATGAAGAACTCCTTCACCTTGCGGGTGACGGTCTGCTCCTGGCCCAGGTAGTAGTTCTTCACGTACTGCTGGGTGATCGTCGAGCCGGACTGCTTGCCCTTGCCGGTGACCGTGTTCCAGCCGGCGCGGACCATCGCCACCGGGTCGACCGCCGACTCGGTGTAGAAGTCGCGGTCCTCCGCGGCCAGCACCGCGTGCTGGGCGTCCTTGGAGACCTGGGCGAGGGAGACGTTCTCCCGGTTGATCTCGCCCTCGCGGGCGATCTCGCTGCCGTCGGCGTACAGGTAGACGTTGGCCTGCTTCATCGCCAGGGCGTTGGCCGCCGGGATCTTCACCAGGGAGTACCCGAGGAAGAACGCGCCGATCAGCAGCACGGCGAGGGTGATGACACCGCCCAGCACCATGCGCCAGGTGGGCACCAGCCGCCGCAGTCCGCGCCGCTTGGGCCGCTTGCCCTTGCCGTTGCCCTTGTCCGAGGAGGCGTCGGCGCCGGGACCGGCGGCCGGTGACGCCGCGGCGGCCGCGGACGCCGTGGCGATCGTCGCGGTGGAGTCCGGGGCGCCGGCCGCGGGGCCGGAGGCGTTCGCCGCCGTCGCGCCCGGGACGGTGCCGCGGGAGTCGGCACCGGCGGCACCGGCGGCTGCGGCCGCTCCAGCCGCTCCCGGAGTCTTCCGCGCCTTGCCGGCCTTCCCGGCGGAGACGGCGGTGATCTTCGTGGTGGGCGTGTCGACAGCACCGGCACCGGCAGCGGCCGCAGCCCCGCCGGCCCCGCCCTGCCGGGTGTCCCGGCGCGCGCCCGCGGCGTCACCGGAGCCGCCGGTGATGCCGCTGGCCTTGGCGTTCGGCGACGCCTCGTCCGCGGCTCCCTCGGCCCGGGCCGCCGCAGCGCCCGCCGCCGTGCCGGTGCCACGCGTCGTACGGCCGGCCGGCGCCCCCGCGCCCTCGCGCCGCGCCTCCGCGCCGGAGCCGCCGCGCGGGGCGGCACCCTTCGCTCCGGAGGCTCCCTCGCCGGCCTCGGCTCCCTCGGCGCGAGCCGGTCCAAAGGCCGCCTTCGCGCCGTCGGCTCCCGCGCCCCCGGCGGCCTTCGGCGCGCCCGCGCGGTCGTCCGTCACGTCCGCCGGCCGCCGTGCGGCCCGGACGTCCTCCTGCTGCCTGCCCGCCTCAGCGCGCTCCGCCTGCTCTCCGGCCCGGTCCCGGCCCCGGGCGTCCGGCCCGGACGGGCGCTCGGCACGCCCGGACGCGGGCTCGGACTCGGACGCGGGCTCGGGCTCGGACGCGGGCTCGGAGGCCGGCGCGGACCGCTTCTGGGAACGCCGCTCGTCTCCGCCCCGGCCTTCCTCTGCGGCCCGGACGCCGTCCCCGGCCGGGGCCCCGCCCCGGCGCTCGGCCGGCCCACCGTCCCCGGTGCCGGGCCGGCCCCCCGCGGCCCGCTCCTCACGGGTGGGCCCGGCCGCCCTGCTGTCCTCCGCCGCGGCGGAGGAGCGGGCCGGGGTGCCGGCCGGGCGCGGTGCGGGCCCCTGGGCCCTCGCCCGCGGCTGCCCGGCCTGCGGCTCGGTCGGCTGCTGGGCCTCGCCCTGCGTCTCGCCCTGCGCCTCGGCCTGTGGCCCGGTCGGCGGTTCGGTCGGCGGCTGCGCCTCGGCCCGAGGCTGCGGCTCGTCGCTCATGTCGTGCACGGACTCCTGTTTCGCGTCGTACGTCTCCGTACGCTCTCAAGCGCCTTCTGCGCCCCCGGATGAAGACTGCCGCACCATGCTCCCCGGTTCCGGTCCCGGGCCCCGCATCCACCGGCACAGGGCCGGTGAAAACGGGACAGGACCGGTGAAAACATGTGGCAGGCCGCGCTGTGCACGCACTACGCTTCCGCGCTCGGGTCAACGGTCCTTGGAGGGCGTGACGTGGGCGCCTTGCGGTTGTACGCGGCCGTCGCGGCGGGGGGCTTCAGACGGTACGCGACGTATCGGGTGGCGACGGCGGCCGGGGTGTTCACCAACACGGTGTTCGGAGTGATCCTCGTCCACACCTACCTCGCGCTGTGGGACGCCAGGCCGCATCTGGGCGGCTACGACCAGGCACAGGCGGTCACCTACGTGTGGGTGGGGCAGGCCCTGCTCGCCACGCTCGCCATCGGCGGCGGCGGTGTCGAGCGTGACCTGATGGAACGCATCCGGACGGGGGACGTCGCCGTCGACCTGTACCGCCCCGCCGACCTGCAGGCCTGGTGGCTGGCCGCCGACCTGGGCCGGGCCCTGTTCCAGATGGTGGGCCGCGGACTGGTCCCCCTGCTGTTCGGGGCGCTGTTCTTCCCGGTCGCGCTGCCCGCCGACCCCGTCACCTGGGCCGCCTTCGCCGGCACGGTGCTGTCGGCGATGGTGGTCAGCTTCGCCCTGCGCTACCTCGTGGCGCTCAGCGTGTTCTGGCTGCTGGACGGCATGGGCGTGGCACAGGTCGCCCACCTGGTCGGCTACTTCTGCTCGGGCATGCTGCTGCCGCTGAACGTCTTCCCCGGCCTGCTCGGCGAGGTCGTCCGCCTGCTGCCGTGGTCCGCGCTGCTGCAGAACCCCGCCGATGTGCTGCTCGGCCACGCCGACCCGCTGGACACCTACGTCTTCCAGGGCGCCTGGGCGGCGGCCCTGCTGGCACTGGGACGGCTGCTGCAGCGGGCGGCGACCCGGAGGGTGGTGGTCCAGGGTGGCTGAGATCACAGGACCGGGACCGGGCGCCGGCGGACCAGCGGGCCCAGCCGGGCCGGGCGGACCCACGCGCCCAGCCACAACCGGCGCACCCGCGAGCACAGCCGGTACCTGGTCACCCACGGGCCCAGCCGGCACCGGCGGCAGCCGGCTCACGGACGGGCTGCGGGCCTACCTCCTGGTCGCCGGGATGTGGCTGCGCTCCACCATGGCCTACCGCGCCTCCTTCGTCATGACCACGGTCGGGCACTTCGCGGTGACCGTGCTGGACTTCGTCGCGATCCTGCTGATGTTCTCCCGCGTGGACGCGCTCGCCGGCTACACCCTGCCCGAGGTCGCCTTCCTCTACGGCCTGTCCAGCGTCTCCTTCGGCCTGGCCGACCTCGCCATCGGCTCGATGGACCGGCTGGGCCAGCGGGTGCGCGACGGCACCCTGGACACGCTGCTGGTGCGCCCGGCCCCGGTGCTCGCCCAGGTCGCCGGGGACCGGTTCGCCCTGCGCCGGCTGGGCCGCGTCACCCAGGGCGTCCTCGTGCTCGGCTACGCCCTCGCCGTGCTCGACGTGCACTGGACGGCCGGGAAGGTGCTGCTGGTGCCGATGACGGTGGTGAGCGGCACGGTGATCTTCTGCGCGGTGTTCGTGGCCGGCGGGGCCTTCCAGTTCGTCGCGCAGGACGCCGTCGAGGTGCAGAACGCCTTCACCTTCGGCGGCGCCACGCTGCTGCAGTACCCGCCGACGGTGTTCGCCAAGGAGCTGGTGCGGGGGGTGACCTACGTGCTGCCGCTGGCGTTCGTCAACTGGCTGCCCGCCGCCCATGTGCTGGGGCGGCCGTACCCGCTGGCGCTGCCGCAGTGGACGGCGTTCGTCTCACCGCTGGTCGCCGCGGCCTGCTGCGCCCTGGCGGGCCTGGCCTGGCGGGCGGGGCTGCGCGCGTATCGCAGTACGGGAAGCTGAGGGGAGCGTGAGGAGCGGGCGATGGACCGGGACAGCGGACCGGACGGTGCCTTCATCGACGTCGACCGTGTCGAGAAGGTCTTCGACGTACGCCGGAAGACCGGGTTCCTGCGGCGGGAGAGGCGACGGGTGCGGGCGGTCGACGGGATCTCCTTCCGTGTGGCGCGCGGCGAGATGGTCGGCTGCATCGGCCCCAACGGCGCGGGCAAGTCCACGACGATCAAGATGCTCACCGGCATCCTCACCCCGAGCGCCGGCCGGCTGCGGGTGGCCGGCATCGACCCGGCGCGCGAGCGCGGGCGGCTGGCGCAGCGCATCGGCGTGGTGTTCGGGCAGCGCACCACGCTGTGGTGGGACCTGCCGCTGATCGACTCCTACCGGCTGATGCACCGCATGTACCGCATCCCCGACGCCCGCTACCGGGCCAACCTCGACCGCTGCGTGGACCTCCTCGATCTGTCCGGCCTGCTGGACGTCCCGGTACGCCAGCTGTCGCTCGGCCAGCGCATGCGCGGCGACATCGCGGCCGCCCTCCTGCACGACCCCGACGTCCTCTACCTGGACGAGCCGACCATCGGCCTGGACGTGATCAGCAAGGCCAGGGTCCGGGAGTTCCTGAGGACCCTGAACGCCGACCGCGGCACCACCGTGCTGCTGACCACCCACGACCTGCAGGACATCGAACAGCTGTGCTCACGAGTGGTGGTCATCGACCACGGGCGGCTGATGTACGACGGTTCGCTCGCCGGACTGCACGAGGCCGGCGGCAGCGAACGCGTCCTCGTCGTCGACCTGGAGCGGGAGCTGCCGCCCATCGACGTGCCGCCCGCCCGGGTGGTGCGCGTCGAGGGGCCCCGTCAGTGGCTGGCGTTCCCGGCGGACCGGTCGGCGGCCCCGCTGGTGGCCCGGATCGCGGAACGCTGTCCATTGGTGGACCTGTCCGTGCGGGAGCCGGACATCGAGGCGGTGATCGCCCGGATGTACGCGCAGGGCGTGGCCGACAGGACCGAGCGGGCGCTGTCGTAGCCGGCCGGGGGACCGCCGCGCCCGCGCCCCTGCCGGCCCCCGTGCGCCCTCGCGAGCCCGGCGACGCAAGGGGAATGCCGGCCTCCGGCCGACGCTCTCGTCTTGCGCGCGCCCGCCTCGTACGCTGCTGCCCATGACCGACGAAGCCCCGGACCTGCGCGCGTCCGACGCCGACCGCGAACGAGTCGCCGAGGTCCTGCGGGACGCCCTGGCCGAAGGGCGCCTGGACATGCAGGAGTTCGACGAACGCCTGGAGGCCGCCTACAAGGCGCGCACCTACGGGGAGCTGGCGCCCCTCACCCGTGACCTGCCCGCCGGGCAGGCGGTGACGGCCGCCGGGGCCGCCCCTGCGGTGTCCCTGCGCAAGGACCCGGTGCCGGACAGCGGCTGGCGCGGCCGGATCGTGGGCGGCGAGGGCTCCTCCTCGTGGGCCGTCGCCATCATGTCCGGCTTCCAGCGCAAGGGCACCTGGACCGTGCCCAAACGGTTCAACTGCTTCGCCTTCTGGGGCGGCGGCGAGATCGACCTGCGCGAGGCGGACTTCGCCGACGGCGAGGTCGAGATCAACTGCGTCGCGATCATGGGCGGCATGCAGGTGATCGTGCCGCCGGGGGTCGAGGTGGTCGTGCGCGGCATCGGCATCATGGGCGGCTTCGACCACCGCGAGGACGGCGTGGCGGGCGAGCCCGGCGCCCCGCGCGTGATCGTGACCGGCTTCGCCTTCTGGGGCGGCGTGGGCGTCGAACGCAAGCCCGCCAAGGCCGAACAGGCCCGTCTGAAGGAGCAGCGCCGCCAGGAGAGGCTGGAACGCCGGGCCCAGCGCAGCGAACTGCACGCCTCCCGGCGCGACGAACGCCGCGAGGACCGGGAGCGCCGCCGGCAGGGCCAGGCCTAGCCGGGTTCACCCTCCGCTTCGTTCGCCAAGCCGTCCCTCGTTGCCCCGAACCCCGGCTCCCGTCCCGCGAGCCGGCCAGGAAGGGACAATTGGGGGCGGGACGTGTGCGCGATCACCGACGGCGCGATCACCGAGCGGGTGGAGTGGATGGAACGAACGACGACGACGAGTCCGCGGACCAGCTCGGACACGGCGGCAGCCGCATCGCACCGCACCATGACCGTCTTCGGTCCGGCCGACGAACAACGCCGCCGCGGTGTGCGCCGGATGAAACTGACCGCGACCGCGCTGCTGGTGTTCGTCGCGGTGGTCTACGTCCTGGCCAAGGCCGCCCAGCACGCCGGCGCCGGGGCCTGGGCGGGCTATGTCGCCGCCGCCTCCGAGGCCGGCATGGTCGGCGCCCTCGCCGACTGGTTCGCGGTCACCGCCCTGTTCCGGCATCCGCTCGGCCTGCCCATCCCGCACACCGCGATCATCCCCACCAAGAAGGACCAGCTGGGTGTGTCGCTGGGGGAGTTCGTAGGGGAGAACTTCCTCTCCGAGGACGTCGTACGGCAGCGGCTGCGCGCCGTCGGCATCGGCAGCCGGCTGGGGGCCTGGCTGGCCCGGCCGGAGCACGCCGACCGGGTGACCGAGGAACTCGCCACGGCGCTGCGCGGCGCCCTGACCGTGCTGCGCGACGCGGACGTGCAGGCGGTGGTCGGAGAGGCGATCACCCGCCGGGCGGCCGCGCAGGAGATCGCACCCGGCCTCGGCACCCTGCTGGAGAAGATCGTCGCGGACGGCGGTCACCGCCGGGCCGTCGACCTGGTGGTCTCCCGCGCGCACGACTGGCTGGTGCTGCACGGCGACTCGGTGATGGACGCCGTGCAGGGCGGGGCGCCCGGCTGGACCCCGAAGTTCGTCGACCGCAAGGTCGGTGAGCGGGTCTACAAGGAGCTGCTGCGCTTCGTCACCGAGATGCGGGACATGCCGAGCCACCCGGCACGCGGCGCACTCGACCGCTTCCTCACCGACTTCGCCGCCGACCTGCAGACCGACGGCGACACCCGGGCCCGGGTCGAGCGTCTCAAGAGCGAGGTGCTGGGCCGCGGCGAGGTGCAGGACCTGATCGCCTCCGCCTGGTCCGCCGTCCGCTCCATGATCGTCGCGGCGGCGGAGGACGAACGCAGCGAACTGCGCCTGCGGGTACGCGCCTCCCTGCTGTCCCTGGGCAACCGGCTGGCCGGCGACGCCCGGACACAGGGCAAGGTGGACCGCTGGGTGGAGGGCGCCGCGGTGTACGTGGTGACGACGTACCGCAAGGAGATCACCTCGCTGATCACGGACACCGTGGCGAGCTGGGACGCGGAGCACACGACCCGCAAGATCGAGGCGCACATCGGCCGTGACCTGCAGTTCATCCGCATCAACGGCACAGTGGTCGGCTCCCTGGCCGGGCTGCTCATCTACACGGTGACCCGGGTGCTGGGAGCGTAGCCGAGTCGCTGCGGTGCGTGCGCGGCCCGTGTCCGGGGCACCCGTCCGGGCGTTCTCCTCGGTGAGGAGGGTGCCCCATGACCACCGCAGACGCCGCGACCGGCCGCACCGTGACCACCGACATCCCCGCCCGGCTCGACCGCCTCCCCTGGTCCCGCTGGCACTGGTCGGTCGTCGTCGGCCTGGGCACGGTGTGGATCCTGGACGGCCTGGAGGTCACGGTCGTCGGCAACATCGCCGCCCGCCTGTCGGAGCCCGGCAGCGGACTGCCGATCACCTCCGCCGAGGTCACGGGCGTCGCGGCGGCCCTCTACGTCGCGGGCGCGTGCAGCGGCGCCCTGTTCTGGGGCCGGCTGACCGACCGGTTCGGCCGCAGGAAACTGTTCATGATCACCCTGGCGGTGTATCTGGCGGCCACGGCCCTGACCGCCATCTCCTTCCACGCGTGGTGGTTCTTCCTCTTCCGTTTCCTGACCGGCTTCGGCATCGGCGGCGAGTACGCGGCCATCAACTCCGCGATCGACGAACTGATCCCCGCCGCCTACCGCGGCCGCGTGGACCTGATCATCAACGGCAGCTTCTGGCTCGGCGCGGTCGCCGGCTCGCTGCTGTCGGTCGTCGCGCTGAACACCGGCATCCTGCCGGCCGACGTGGGCTGGCGGGCGACCTTCGCGCTCGGCGCCGTCCTTGCCCTGGTGATCCTGCTGGTCCGCCGGCACGTCCCGGAGAGCCCGCGCTGGCTGCTGATCCACGGCCGGGACCGCGAGGCCGAGGAGGTGGTGTCCGGCATCGAGGGCGCGATCGAGTCCAGGCGGAGCGGACCGCTGCCTCCGCCGCACGGCGAGATCACCATCCATCAGCGCCGCAGCATCTCCTTCACGGAGATCGGCCGCACCGTCTTCGCCCGCTATCCCAAGCGCGCCGTGCTCGGCTTCTCCCTCTTCGTCGGCCAGGCCTTCCTCTACAACGCCATCACCTTCGGCTTCGGCGCGATCCTGACCCGGTTCTTCGCCATCCCCGCCGATCACACCGGCTACTACTTCGCCGTCATCGCGGCCGGCAACTTCCTCGGCCCGCTGCTGCTGGGCAAGCTCTTCGACACGGTCGGCCGCCGCGTGATGATCTCCTCGACCTACCTGCTGTCCGGCGTGCTGCTGTTCGGCACGGCCTGGCTGTTCGGCCGTGGCTCGCTCACCGCGACCACCCTGACGGTCTGCTGGTGCGTGGTGCTGTTCTTCGCCTCCGCGGGCGCCTCCAGCGCCTATCTGACCGTCTCCGAGATCTTCCCGATGGAGACCAGGGCGATGGCCATCGCCTTTTTCTACGCCCTGGGCACCGCGGCCGGCGGCATCAGCGGCCCGCTGCTGTTCGCCGGCCTGACCGGCACCGGCAGGACCGGCGACACCGTGCTCGCCTTCTCCATCGGCGCCGCCCTGATGTGCGCGGCGGGACTGGTCGCCGTCTTCCTCGCGGTCAAGGCCGAACGCCGCTCCCTGGAGGACATCGCCACACCGCTGACGGCGGTCACGCCCCAGGAGGGGCCGACGGCCACGGGCACCGACGGCAACGGCGGCCCTCCGGACATCCGGCCGCCGTCACCGCCGTCCTCGAACCCGGCCTGACGACCGGCACAGGTCAGGCCGCCGCGCCGGAGATCCTCATCCGTCCGTCAGTCACCACGCCGGTCGGCGACGAGGTACGAGGCCAGGGCCACCGCCCCGGCGACACCGAACACCGAGGGCCAGGCACCCACCTTCTTGGCCAGCGGGTGCGAACCGGCGAACGCCGCGACATACGCGGCGGTGAGCGCCCCCGCCGCCTTGCCGCCCGCACGCTTGGTCCACTGATGGGCGGCCGCGGCCCCGGCGACGGCCAGGACGGCGCCGCCCAGCTGCCGCTTCTTCGTCCAGCGCGCCACGCCGTACCCCCCGACGAGCCCGCTCGCGGCCACCGCCGCCGTGGGAACCTTCGCCAGAATCTGCGCCATCACTGCCTCCCGGCTTGCGAGATAGAAACAAACCGAGGCTAACGCTCACGTTCCGGCACCCGAGCGCGCACCCCACCGGCGAGGAAACGTACCGCCGGGGCGTCCACCGGGAGCCCGGGTACGTGTCGTTGTGTCCTGCACGCAAGACACCCGCCGAAACCCCACCACGCGGCCTCCGGCCGCGACCCCTACCCTCCCCCCCCACGCCCCGCCCCACCACCCCCTGTTCACCCATCCGAGGCAAACCTGAGTCCACTCTTGTCAAGTTTCATCCTTCGAGTTATATAAGCAGCAGAGGGCATCGCAAGAAGCGCCTCACGAAAGGAGTGACCTGTGATGCTCATGCGCTCCGACCCGTTCCGTGAGCTCGACCGCCTCACCAGGGAGGTCTTCGGCCCGGACCGCCCCGGAGCGATGCCGATGGACGCCTACCGGTCGGGTGACGACTTCATCGTCCACTTCGACCTCCCCGGCGTGGACCCGGAGACGATCGACCTCGACGTCGAGCGCAACGTGTTGAACCTCCGCGCCGAGCGGAAGTCCCCCGCCCCCGAGGGCGCGGAGATGATCGCCGCGGAACGCCCCACGGGCACCTTCACCCGCCAGCTGTTCCTCGGTGACACGCTCGACACCGAGCGCATCGACGCCTCCTACGACGCCGGCGTCCTCACACTGCGCATCCCGGTGGCCGAGCAGGCGAAGCCGCGCAAGATCCCGATCGCGGGCGGCAGCGAACGGAAGCAGATCGGGAGCTGATCGGGAGCTGATCTCCGCCGCCCCGACACCGACCACTCCAGGAAAGGCGTCCCGCGGATCCGGTACCCCGCCGCGGGACGCGGCCATGCCCGTACGCAATCCAGGAGGAGGACCGCACAGATGACCGCGACGACGGTCCACAGTGTCACGGTGCCGCGTGTGACCCTGCCCAGCGTCACGACGACCAAGGTCCCGTCGACACCGACGTCCGCCGCAGCGCTCCCGCACCGTGAGCCGGCCTTCGACCTGCCCGCACAGCGCAGGACGCGCGGCGGCGAACCGGACTGGACCGACCTGACCGAGCGGGTGCGGGACGCCGGCCAGTACCCGACGCGGGCGGAGGCCGAACGCGTCACCCGGATCGTCCTGTCGGCCCTCGGCGGCCACGTCACCGCCGACGAGCGTGTGGAACTGGCCCGCGCCCTCCCCGAGGAGGCCGCCCGTGTGATCGCCTCCCAGATCCCGGTCACCCGCCCCCTGACGGCCGCGGAGTTCGTCGAAGCGGTGGCCGCCCGCATCGACGGCTCCACCCCGGCCACGGCCCGCTGGGACGTCAGCTCGGTCCTGAGCGTGGTGGCCGACCTGATCGACACCGACCTGCTGACCCGCATCCTCGCCCAACTCCCCTCGGGTTACGCTCTGTTGTTCGGCCGCGCGGAACTGAGCCCGGCCCAGTAGCAGGCACCTCGCCCCCTGGCCCGGCCGGCGACACCCGTGGGCCGGGCCAGGGGACGCGGCGCCGCGCCGCGGGCCGGGCACATCACCGCACGCAAGCGCGACATGTGAAGGCAGGCTGTGCTCCGTGCTCACCTCGGAGAACCCCGTCGGCGACTGGGACTGGGAAACCATGTACAACACCGAGGTACGGCCTGCCCGAGCGATCGAGACCGCCGTGGCCGTGTGGAAGATCCTGGCCCGGCATGAGCTGGCCCTGCCTGGGGGAAGGGCGACCATCTCGGCCCGATCCGTGCACGACGGACGCATCGACCGCGTCGAGGCCGCGGCCCTGCCCCTGGAGCGCGAACCGCTGTCCTCCGGCACCGCCCTGGCCGCGGTGGTCGACAGGGCCAACTCTCTCGCTGACGGCAGTTCCCTGGGGAGGCAAGCCCGGGCGGACCCGCGGAGGAGTGTTCTGTGATCAGAATCGTCGATCCGGTCGCCAGTCGGTCTTGGGAGACACTGGCGGCTTCAACAGCGGCGGGCGACCTGGCCTGCCTGCTCGCACAGTGTGCGCGAGAAGCACCCGGTGTCTGGGCGGTCCTCAAGTCACATGGCCTTGCGGACGCGAGAGCACACGTGGACCTTGCTGCTCGGGATGCAGCGAGCGGCGATGTCGTCCTGCGAAAGCGGCGACTGCGGGTCGATCTCCCCGCCGTCGAGTTCGAGCGAACTCTCACTCTCCACCACGTACTCAGTGAGCTGGAGAATCAGGACATCGCTTATGTGACGGTCGACCTGTCATTGCCAGGCAGTGTCCTACGCGGCAGCAGACGATGCTCAGTCGAACAGCTGTTCGTCATCACTGTGGACATGTGGCCCAGTGGTGCTGCAACGACCACCCTGCACACCTTCTCCGACTGCTGGCTGTCGCACGATCTGCGCGGTCACAAGCAGCCTGATGTGCAGAAGCAGAATGCTGCGCTCCTCCGGGCCGCGCTCGGGGCCGTCACGGAGCAGCTCGGTACACCCGATCGAGCCCTGGGATCCGGGTGTTCATGGTGCGCCCACGGAGTTCGGGTTCGAGGACTTCCCGGACGATGACCCAGATCTCCTCGACTCCTGGTTCATGTTCGAGGTACCGAGACGTACCGAGTGGCTGCATGGAATGGTGCCGAAGGACACCCCGCGATACGGCACTACGACTTCAGCGCCTGTCGACTTCGTCCAGGTGGCAATCGGTGACAGACCGATCGGATATGTGTGGGCGGATGCGAGAGGTGATGCGGCAGGTTACGAGCCGCGTCCCGCCGCGGGACATGCTGCGCTCGACGTGGCGCAGGACTGGCTGATGTTCCTCGGTAAAGCCAGACGACGTGGACTGTCAGCGCGTGATGCCTTGCATGAAGCCATACGGTGGCCCGGGACCGACCGATCCGGGACTGTGGTGCGGGACTCACTGCGAACATCCTGTTCGGTGGAGGACGTGCAGGACCTGTCGGGCCGGGAATACCCTTCGGCGCATGCGCTGCCGTAGGTGGACCGATTACGACAACAGACCCCCAGTGGGGGACCTGAACTGGCGCTATGGCTGTGCGCGGCCTGCCGTCGGCTCAGGGCCCTGGTTGCGGACGTGCCCCGCTCGATCAGACGGCGTCATGCGCCGTCGGGCTCCCGTCCGGGACCCCGACGCTCGCCCGACAGGAGCGCCTGGTGTCTCCTGCGCCTGAAGTGGCGCCCACGCCACAGGGTTGAATGTATTCGCGGCACTGTCCTGGGCGGCCCGGACTTCTCTGCCCTCTGATGCCGACCCCCTGCCGAGGTCACCCCGCGCGAGTCCTCGCCCCTCGACACGCTGCAAGAGTGTCAGGGCCTGTACCGTCTCGGATGCCAAGTGACCGGACTCACGGGGCAGACGACCTGGCCTTGGCGTGGTCTGGTCATCGCGGCAGGCGTGGCACCGCCGCGCGCTGATTCCTTGCCTATGGCCGGTTCCGCACCATCGGCTACGAACTGCATTGTGCTGGCCTTCGTTGCCCTGATAGGCATGAAGATCGTCCTGTCCGCGGCGTGCTTGCTGCCGGGCACGACTATGAGAACGTAACGCTGGCAGAGTGCCTCGGGGGGCCGTGACGGGGTGGGACATCACACCCAGTGGGGTGGAGTCGATTCTGTCGCTGGTCGGGCTGGCAGCAGAGGACCTGAGCAAGGACATCAAGGGCTACGGCAAGAGTGTCGAGGAGGCCGCCCAGTGCGCGGGCACGACCAGTGGTCCCTACTGCGGACCCGCGCCCGCAGGTCCGGTCGGTGCCGCGGTGGCGAACTTCGTCTCTGACACCCAAGGGCAGATCACGTTCATGGCGGCCCGTATCAGGAAGACCATGGACGGCACCGTCAAAGCCACCAACGCCTATGTCGAGGGCGATCTGGAGATGGCTGCGCGGTCGCAGCGTGAGGCGGCCAAGGTCCCCACGGCTGCTGAGCTGCGCGCTAGCAAGTCGGCATTTCAAATGGACTACCCGATGAGTCACCGTGTGGCGATCCTCGATGTGCATGAATCGCTGGAAAATCTCACCCCGCGAATCTTTGAGGGAGTTGCACATCTCGCGCAAAGGTCCGCAAGTTACCTACCTACTCCGATTCGAGGATGGCGCTATCACGGTCCCATCTGAAAACCCCGTATACCCTTAAGGGGCAATCATGTCAATGCTGATGCGTGCACCGCAGCCTTGCGGATCTTGGTTCTGGGATCTCGGCGAAGTCGAAGAGCCAGGGCTTGTGTCAGCGCTAAAAATCGCCGCACGCATGGTTGATGTTCTGCGGGAGCATGACCTGCTCGACCCAGTCATGCTTGAATACCGCTGGTACGTACTCGGTGCGGGTTCGACAGGTGTGACAAGCGGTCTACTTATTCCGACAACGCCATTGAACGACCCGAAATTGTCCGAGAAGGTGCTGGCTAGTCGGCCTATTGGCTTCCCCGATGCTGAGGTGGGCGACCTAGAAGTGATCGGCTCCGGTTTGTGGATCACTTCAGAAGGTGCCTCCCGGAAAGAGTCGCGTTTGATCGACTTGAGTGTATCGCCGGATCCCTTCGGCCCGTCGGCTGAGGTTGCAGTTCATCATGACATCTGGTGTTGGTTCGACTTCTCTGGCCGTCCGCACCCTGAGGTCTACAATCAAAATGCTCCGCGGCTCGCCAAGGCGTTGGAAGATTTGACTTCCGTGCTGGGTGTGACACCTGAGGCAGGAGAGCCTACTTACTTTGGTCATGCGCATGGGTGCGGAATCTCTACGCCTGATTCGTGTGATGACGGACTCGGACCAGACTTGACAGACAAACTCTGAGATCGGATTGTGTATCCGTCGTAGTTTTGAATTATTAGTTTCTCTTGGCTGGGTTTACAATGCCCAAGGATGCAGTGCATGCCGCAGAGCGCTTTTGCTATCACCGTTGAATATCCCGATATTGAAGCCCTTCTGGCCGCCCTGCACGCAGGCGGCCCCGACCTGCGTATGAAGCAGGCAGGTCAGGGTGCCGTAGCACAGCTCTGCACCGAGGACGGAAACCCGGTGGTCTCTCTGGAGGCTCCGCGTTACATACAGGTGCCCGGAGAGACAGCGCGGCTACTGGGCGACGTGGTGCACAGGGACGGTCCTCTGTGGTGGACCGAGGTCCGTGCGAGCACGGCCGTACCGGAAGCGCAGCGGCTGGCAGCCTCCATTGCCGGCCGCCTGGCAGCTCTCCTCGACGGTGTTACCTGGCCCTCTGAGGCCGCCGCCCACACAGAGGTTGTCACCCTGCCCGCTGTCGGAACACACCCGTCACCCGGCGACGGGGATGGCGTCCTTGCCGAAGCCGACGTGCTGACCGACCAGTCAGCCGTCATCCTCTACGACATTCCAGTCCTGGCGGTCACTACCTGGCTGACCGAACTTCTGCGCACCACTGAACAGACCGGCCGTCACCTGTATCTGGTCACCCCGTCTTCGGCCCGCCTCACTCTCGCTGCCCGTACCGTCCTGGACCGTGCCGCCGCCCGGTGGGTTATCAGGGACCCCGGGGCCGGCTACTACGACGGCTTGTCCGGCATGGTTTTGAGCTGGCGCGATGGTCACTTCACGCCCGTCACCGATCCGAGCCCGACCGTCGCGGAAGCTTTCCGGCCACCAGCGGGCGGCGCCGTCGAGCTGTCGTATCTTGCATGGGGAAAAAAGGCCCAGATGTTCCAGCCTGCTGTCGATCAGCTAATTTTCGCGGATGACCTGGTGAAAAGCGGAGTTCCTTCTTCCGCTATCTGCTTTGAGCAGAAGAATCATTTTGGCGCCGACGTGGATGTTCAAGTAAGGGATAGTGCCGGTGAAGTTTACGCCTATCAGTTGAAACACCTCAACAATCCTGCGGATCCGGTTAACGAAATCACGCGAGTGAAGTACCTGGGTCAGCTGGAGAAAGCTGAGGTCCACCATCGAATACTCCTTGTGGACGGCGGCCAGGGCACGAAAGCTGACTGGATATCTCGCGGCTATTATGATAGACCGCTCGAATTGGAGCAGGGTTGGCGCGTGCGAGATGGGAAGCCAATCGTGCGATATGGCGAGCCGGTTACGTTCGTTATCCGTCTTGAGGATGGCAATCTCGTTATTCCGCCCGGAAGACAGCTCGATCCAGAAGGCAAGCTGTGATCACTTCAAAAAACCCAGTTGGTGACTGGACTTGGGAACTGACGCTGGACGAGAAAGAGGCTCGTCCTGTCAAGGCAGTGAAAACTGCTGCGGCTATCTGGAGCGTCCTGGCCCGGCACGAGCTGTCGATCCCCGGGGGGCGGGCCAGGGTGTCGATCCAAGTCACGCGCGGCCCACGCGTTGAAAGAGTGGAGGCATCTGGGTTGCCCCTGGAGCGTGAACCGCTGTCTTCCGGCACCGCTCTGTCCTCTCTGGCGGACAAGGTAGACGCCCTTGTTGGCAACGAGGTTTTCGCTAATGTCCGTTTCGAATGTCCGGGCTATTGGCTGGAGTCGGGGGTCAAGTACCGGGCAGAGATACTGTTCGTCGTCCAGGTAGATCTCTGGCCCAACCGCATGTTCGTGGTGACCATCGAGACGTACCATGACGCATGGTTGACCATGGACACCCGTGACCGTGAGCAGCCAGAGATTTACGCGCAAAACGCACCCCGGCTGACCGCTGCTTTGAAGGAGCTCGCTGCGCTGTTCGGGAGCGCCCCTATCCCGGGTGACCCCAACCGGCACGCGACTCCCACCGAGTTTGGCTTCGAGGACCCAAGGATCGAAGGATTCGCGTACGACGACTCGTGGGGGACGTTCGAGGTACCTGGCCGTGCGGGGCTGCTCGAGCGCCGCATCCCGGCCTCCGAGGACGAGTACGAAGGTATCACCGACCACCCGGTCCGCTACTTCACCATCCAACGAGACGGCCAGACGCTCGGCTACCTCTGGGCCTCCACCGGTGACGAGGCCGCAGGCTACGAACCTCGAACGGCGCTTGGTGAGGTTGCATTTGAAGCAGGTGCCCAATGGCTTCTCCGCCTTCGCGAAGCCCACGCCAAAGGGATGAGCGCACTTGCCGCACTGTCCTGGGCGGCGCAGACCTCGCCGCCTGCCGATGCCGGCCTCCCTGCCGAGGATGCCCCGCGCGAGTCCCCGTCACTTGACGCTCTGCAAGAGCTGTCAGGTCGGTACTAGTCCCGAGAAGACACCACGTGACTCAACATGTAGTTGTCCTCACCCAGAGAATGCCGGACACACAGAGTCTGCTAGCCGCCCTTTACGCTGGCGGCCCGAATCTGCGGGTCAGCCGCGCAGGCCAAGGCGCTCTCGTGTACCTGCGCACGGAGGATGGCCGTCAGGTGGCCTCGGTTGAGGCACCTCGGTTTATACAGGTAGCGGGAGAAGCAACACGTTTGCTTGCACCGGCCGTCGAGACGCAGCTACCCCTGTGGTGGACCGAGGTCCGTGCGAGCACGGCCGTACCGGAAGCGCAGCGGCTGGCAGCCTCCATCGCCGGCCGCCTGGCAGCTCTCCTCGACGGTGTTACCTGGCCCTCTGAGGCCGCCGCCCACACAGAGGTTGTCACCCTGCCCGCTGCCGGCACACACCCGTCACCCGGCGACGGGGATGGCGTCCTTGCCGAAGCCGACGTGCTGACTGACCAGTCAGCCGTCATCCTCTACGACATTCCAGTCCTGGCAGTCACTACCTGGCTGACCGAACTTCTGCGCACCCCTGAGCAGACCGGCCGTCACCTGTATCTGGTCACCCCGTCTACGGCCCGCCTCACTCTCGCTGCCCGTACCGTCCTGGACCGTGCCGCCGCCCGGTGGGTTATCAGGGACCCCGAGGCCGGCTACTACGACGGCTTGTCCGGCATGGTCTTGAGCTGGCGCGATGGTCACTTCACGCCCGTCACCGATCCGAGCCCGACCGTCGCGGAAGCTTTCCGGCCACCAGCGGGCGGCGCCGTCGGCGAACGCCAGCTTCTTCTGTCTCTGCGCACCATCCACCCCGCCGACGAACACCTGCTCCTCGGCGGCGCCTTGGAGTGTGCCTGGCAGACGCTGACTGGTGAACCGCCCGCCGTCTGGTCCACGGCGGAACCGGTGAACGTTCCCTGGTCCCGTCGGCAGCTGACGGACCTGGCCCGGACCCGGGCGCGGTGCGGAACCCCGACCTGGCTTGTGGCGATCGGCAGCCCCGGCCAGCCCGGGATAGCCACTCAGCAGGTGCAGCACACTCGTCTCGGCGTTGAGGAGCACATCACCCTCGCCTTCGGCTACACCGCGGACAGGCCCGCCCCCTTGGACCGGCTGCCTCACCTGGCCGAGGAACTCGCTGCCCACCACAACCTGGCCACGATGGTTACCGAAGTCCGGGCCGCGCGCGCCGACCTCACTGTTCCGGCTCACTATGAGCCGCCCGCCCTCCCCGTCTCGCTCACACTCGGCCCGGACGCGGTGGCGGACTTCGGACTCAACCGTGCGAATGCCGCACTGCCCGACGCGCCACCTCTGCGGCTTGGCTCGAAGGCCCGGCCGGCGTTGTACTACCAGCTTGGCGATGGAGACGAGCCTGTGGCGTGGCGGCGCCTTCAGGCTTTGATGCGGTGCCTGGACTCACCTGCATAAGGCGGGCGGCAGGCACCGCGCGGCGGTCCAGATGCAGGCGCTCAAGCGAGGGCTGAGGGCCTGGGCGGCTTCAGACACCAGGTTCATCTTTGCCGCACGCGCCTTGCCAGGTCCGGCCGGGATACGGATGGCTCGTGGGAGCCAGGACGCAGGCCGGCCGAAAGCGCCCCTGAGGGCTGTCCCGTAACTGCTGGTCATGGGTGAGATGATCACGTCGTGGCTGGTGTGATCACGGCGTCGGAGCCCTCCTGGACAGCCCGGTTCACCGGGCTGAGCCCGCGGCAGTTCGG